>NZ_CAAJGM010000247.1 GCF_900996235.1 Paraburkholderia sp. BCC1885 | reverse complement strand
TAGATCGTGTCCACGATCGCCGATCGTGGACACGATCTCCCTTGATCTACACGGACTCCAACACGCCATCACCATCATGCCTTGCTCGCGCGCGCGTGAGGACACGGCCCAGCCGAGCCGCTTACGTTTCGGACGTTTTCCTTACACCATCAACGGCATTGGTCTTGCTCCGAATCGGGGGGCGCCGAAAGTACGCGCCATCCAGATGTCAATATTTGTTGTGCTGAAGCTCGTCATCGAGTCGGGTATTTACGGCTCTACCGTCTTGGCTCGGAATATGAGCTCGTCCAGGGCGAGCCCGACGGTTATCAGCAACCTCCCGATGAATGCGACGGTTCTGAGTCGCGAGGCTGTAGCGGACGACAGCACGGCGCGGATGCGTTGAATCGCCCTGCGCGTAAGCTCAGCGCTGATTCGTCTCGTGCTCCTATCTGGCCACCCGAATGGGTCGCCGCGACGCACGTCCTGGTCCTTCGCTCACTCCCGCCTTGACAAGCAAATCGATGTACTCAGGGGTCCTGTGCTCGAGCCATGTCCGAATTGCCGGCTGCGAAAGAAGCAGACGTCCGAGTGCAAGGTGAAGCGTTCGCTCCACGAGCATCAGGGGATGCGCGGGACCCAGCAGGCCGACGATGCGAAGGGCCAAGTGCAGCTTGCTTTCGTATCGCCCGAGGCTCGCAACATAGCGCTGGTCGCGTTCCACGCGCTGGTTTTTGAGAATCAGTTCTTTCGCTGGCGTTACAGCGAGGAGTGCCAACGCGAAATCTTCACTGAAACAGCAGGTCTGATGCATGAGGGCTAGCACCTGGCGCCGTCGGAAGCAACCCATACGGGCGAGGCACTCTGACGTGCGTCCTGGTAAGTTAGCTGGTGCGCGGGAGGCCTGTTCTGCCTGCTCTTGTGCAGCAGCCACCGCTTTGGCACCAGTCTCCAACTTTGTAAAAGGACCGCTATCTTGGGTCGCATGGACGATTCGAGAAATGAGCATACGCGGAATTTGCGTGATTCCCGCCTGGTCGATCACGGCAATGAAACCAGTGTCACGAAGCAACTCTCCGAGTAGTCGTCGCAAACGCCAGTTCTCTTCAGCGACGTGCGCCATCGTGTCTGCAGTCCGCCCTGCGCGAATGCTTTGTGCTCGAATCACTTCCCGCATCCGGTCAAGCCTTGGCAGCCGGTGATATTGCGAAGCAGCCGATATAGTTCCGTCGGGCCCACTAGCGCCTCCTCCGTTACCATGTTTCATACCCGCTCCCAAAAGCTCCCGACCTGTGTCAGGTCGACGGCTTCAGTCAGGTCGAGCAGCAGCCGAAGGTCAGGGTGACGAAGCAGGCTAAAGTCCGCGGCGTTGGGACCAACGAGCGTCGTAAACTTGCCCGGCTCAATGCAACCGGCGGGGATGACAAAGAAGTCGTGGAACCGCGGACTACCTCGTGGCATCCGGCAATAAACGAGGAAGTCGATGTTGAATTCGTCCGGCCAGCGCGCGGTCCAGTACGGCGTTTTGCCGTCGACCATCCACGGCCCTCGCGCAACAATCTGGAACGTGAGCGAACTGTCGATGCAGAGCGTCAGCGAATGCTTTTCATATGTCGTGCGGTGACCTCGCTCTGTGAGCACGTCTCCTGTCGCGCGCGCAACGAGTGCTTCCGCACGATGTTCTATGTCCCGGTTCTGCTCGCGCTCAGGGTTCAGGTTCGGTGCGTAGCCAATTTCGCGATAGGCCGCATTCAGGCTCCCAAACTGCGCCATCACAGCTTGCACCGACGGCGCCCGGCGGTAATGCCTCAGCATGTGCTGATTAACCTTGCCGTACTTCAGCACGACCGACCGGAGACCATCGAGAAGCTCATCACGGCTTGGTCGTCGCCGGTAGCTGGCGAAACGCTTCTGCGCCTCTGTAAAGGTCTTACGGTCGACGATGGCCGGGAATGCGTCTGGAACGGTTATCCACTGCTCTTCCGGGACCCTGTGCCAGCCACCCGCCAGTTTTGATGACGTACGACTGTAGACGCAGACACCCATATATGCCGGGTTATGCAGAATTTGCGCGATGAATCTCTCCAACCAGGGGCGGCTATCGCCGTTGACCAGACCGAAGTCATTCAGTCTTCTGGCGATTTGCCTGCAGTCCGCCTTTCCCGATGCGTACCATTCGAATATCTTTCTGACGATACCGACCTGCGTCGCAGGCCCGGGCATCAACGTGATGCGGTCGGTTCTGATGCTTTTGTATTCGTATTTCTCGAGTGGGCGTATCGTGCCGCGCTTCTCTTCGTGCAGCACGCGCTGATACCCGTAAGGAGGGCGGCCGCAGACGTGATAGCCGCGCTCCGCAAGTACACAGTGTCCGAGGAAGACCTTACGCGACAGTTCCCTGCTGTACTCGCCGGCCATTACGCGCTTGAGCGTTTTCATGACGGGTGACATCGGACTCTGGTCGACCTCAAATGGCTCAGCCACATAGACGACTTTCACCCCGTGCCGCCGGCACAGGTATTCGTAAAAAGCTGATTCATCGACATCCTGAAACCGTCCCCATCGACTTACATCATAGACAAGAACAAGGGAGAACCGACGTTGCGGGTCCGCGACATCGATAAGCAACTGGTTGAGCGCTGGCCGCGCGCGAAGCGTCAGGCCACTGATACCGGCATCTTCGTAGTCCCTGATTACGCGAATGGAGTGTTGCGACGCGTATTCAGCAATCGCCTGCCTCTGGAATATCGGCGAGCACTGTTGCTGGTCAGTTGACATCCTGATGTACTGGACGGCGCGCTGCGGCGGATGCAATGGCTGGCGGCCGGGCGGGAGAGATGGCATGGCGCGTTCCCCTTGTGTCCACGCTTATGCATAGCTCATCCGACTGGAGTGTCAAGATATTCTCTTGGTCGCCCCCGGCGCGAACGGTCAGTGATCTGGGGATTTGCTGTCGAATTTCGTTTTCTGGGCCTGTCCAGCGGGATACAGCCAGCTTCGCCTTACCGACAGCTTTTTTGGGCCATATGGCAAATCCAGACTCACTCTCGCTCAGTGACTCGATTGTCGGCGGCGATTGCGTCCATAGTCGATACAAGGCTTGCGAGCAGATCGCCGTGATGGCGCCTCAAGTGGCCGTGGATGTTCTCGTTGCGAAGCAAACGGGCCATAAAGCTTTTGGCGACAACCAGCGACAGCATGGTGTCGCCGATTTCGTCCTCAACTGCCTGACAGTCTTGTCGAAGACGCTCCATCTCGCTTTCCATCTTCGCGAGATCCTCGGCTGATATTTCCTCTTTCTTTTTTCGCTTTGCGTCGTCGGCCAAGGCCTCGGCGCGCGTGGCGATCAGGATCAAGTCCGCGTAGGTCGCGGTGAACTTGTTTGCCGCGACCATCATTTCGGCCGCTTCGATTTGCCGGTATGGCTTCATTTTCTTCAAAACCGAAAATACCCGCGGTACTGCCTGCCGGTTCTTCAGGATAGTCGCAGCTTCTGGGGCAATGCCGTCAAGAAGATGCGCTCGCTCCCGAATTCTCCGGATGTCCATTCGAAGCACTTCCGCAATTCGCTTCTCTGACGCCCCCTTGTCCAGCGCGGCCCTAATCATCTTGTGCTCCTGAACCGCCGAGACGCGCGTGATGTGCCGGTTGAACGTGAAGCCTTCGTCATCGGTCGACACCATGCACGGAGCGGTTTCCCGGCCCAGATCCTTCAGCGCCTGCAAGCGCAGCTTCCCGTCCAGCAAATCGTAGTCGCCGAGCCGTCGGTGGGAGCGAAACACAGCGAGAGGCTCGATGACGCCTAGTTCGGCAATCGAACTGAGGATCGTCTTGTATTTCGAGGTCGCCAACAGACCCTTGGAAATTTGAGAACTTGCGATGATTCGTTCTACGGCAACCTCGATGACTTTGCCTTCGAATCCGTGTCTGACATTGCTCATGGCATAAGCTCCGGCGGTATGCGCGAGGCGACCGCCTCGGGAATGTCCTTGATACCCTCGGCCCGCAAGAGCGTCCTGAAATGCTCGTCGGACAGAAAGCGCCTCAGCGCCGAAGTGATCAGCAATAGCCGCTGTTCTTGCAGATTGGCATTCTGCACAACCATTTTTTGGCGGCGAACCTCGGTCTTGTATATGCGCAGCAGCTTTTGCGGTGTCGGCTTTTCACGGGGAACCGCGCGCCCATGCATCAATTTCCCCGACGACTCCCGCTTGCTAAGAAGCTGCCGCACCCGAAGCAACTGATCTCCGGTCAACGTCTTGGACTCGTAAGCGGCAACCATCGCAGTCTGAACCTCGTCGCCCGACGCGCGGGCGACTTCGACGGCGAGCCACAAGGGCATGACATGCTTTTCCACGGCCTGTATCAGCCGCTGCTCGCCCTTCTCCAGTAATTGCAGGATGCTGCTGATGTAGGAATTGTCCAGATTGGTTTTCCTGGAGATCTCTTCGGTCGTGTAACCCTTCGCGCGGAGGACCTGAAGGCCGCTCAACAGCTCGGACGTCGAGTGGCGTCGGCGCGCGATATTCTCCGTCAACGTGATAAGGAAGCGGTCAATCTCGCTGGCCTCGACAATTGAGCAAGGGATCATCGTCTCGCCAAGCGCCTTGAGCGCTTCAAGGCGTCCTTGCCCGCACAACACCTCATGCCACTCGCCCCCGGCGTCGCGGCCGCCATGCGCGACCGTGATAGGCCGTTTGAGTCCTACGGACGCGATATTTTCGACGAGTTGCGAGAAAGAATACGGATTTCGCGTTCTTGGATTCAGCACCCTAAGGCGCGCTGCTGGGATCAGGGCTATCTCGTCGCTGCGCGACAGCGCAGAGACAATCTTGTCGACGCGGTCATTCATAGCTGACTCCCTTTAGTGGAACCCGGCGCGCCAAATGGCACAGCATGCCCAGGTCATCGTACCGATACGCCTCGAACCCGAAATCGTTGTGGTCGCCCAGACGAACGATATCCGACGTGACGTCGATGGCAGGCAAAAGGTAATAGTCGCGGATCGACTTCGCATCGAGCTCCATCCGGACCGCGACTGTGATGTCGGGGCGCAACGCAGTGTCAAATCGAATGACCCAGCGATTCGTGCCCGCTTCGGTCGGCCTGCAACGCGAAACGGCCAGCGAGACCTTGAACTCTTCGTTGACCCACAGCAGCCCGGACGCGCGATCCCTCTCGACCCGCGCGCCCGTGTCGGACATCGCCCGCTCGGCGAGCGAGACGATCTCTGGATGAAGCTCGCGCAGCCGCCGGTTAATCTCGACATAGCGGTAGTCTCGAAAGGGCTTGTAGCCGATCAGGTCGTATGTTCGAAGCAAGCTGCCGAACCGGCTCGCGTAGGCGCTGCTCGACGGACAGCCCGGCGCCTCGTCAATAACAATGCCCGAGAGATAGCCGTTGCGCAGCAGCAGCCTGCGCAAGGCGTTCAACATGTCAGCATCGGTGAGGCGGTAAGATCGGGCCAGTATGATTTGGCGAGCGGCCTCGAAAATGATGCGGCTGACGATCGGCTCGAACGCGTTGTCCGCCCTGATCCATGACGCTGGGGGATTGCGGATACGCTCCTGTTTGAGCTTGAACGACACGCGGTTCCAAACGTTGTCCCCAACGTATTTGTCGTTAATGAGAATTTGATGAACGGTCCCGCGAGTCCATGGGACGCCGCGGTCGGTCCGAATGCCCACCTCGTTCAGCGCCGCGGCGATCTCTGACTCCGAACACCCCTCCTCGACGAACTGGCGATAGATGCCCCGCACAGTCGCCAGCTCGTCGGCTGGCCCTGGAACGAGGATGACCCGGTCGGTCTGAATGGCTTTGTGCTCTCCGCGGATGAGCTCGCCCTTGACAACGCCGGCCTGGTCCACTCGAACGCGACGCAGGCCATAGCCTGCCGGTCCGCCCTGCCGGAAGCCATTGCGGATGTGCCGGCATTGGCCCGCGTGAACCTTGACGCTGAGCTCCCGGCTGTATTCTCCCGCCATCGTTCGCTTGACGCTCTTGATGATGCTCGAAACAGGACTGCCGTCATTCTCAAATTGCTCCGCGCAGTAAAGTACCTTCACGCCTGCGTGCTTGCAGCGGATTTCATAGCTCGCGCTCTCGTCGGGGTCTTGAAAGCGTCCCCAGCGGCTGACGTCGTAGACGAGGATTACCGAGAAGTCCGCAGCCCCCGACTCTGCGTCTCGCAGCAACGCCTTCAGTGAGTCTCTTCCGTCGAGGCGCAGCCCGCTTTTGCCTTCATCCGCGTAGACGCGGACAACTTCGAGGTTTCTGCTTTCGGCGAACGTGAGAATGACGTCCTTCTGATTTTCGGTTGAGTATTGTTGATGCTCCGTCGACATCCGCACATAGGCCGCCGCGCGGCCTCGGCCACCGGTGTCTTGCGGGGATTTATTGCGCGATGTTCGTTCCACCCTGCCTCCCGTGAACCGCCAGGGGGCGGCTCTTGTCGCTGGACGCTCAGTCACGAGGAGACAGGCGGCCCTGTTTCGTCGCTTGCGTTCAGGGAATATAGTTTTGGAGGCGCGAAAAATGTTGCCGACAACACGCAAGAATTTGCGCGGGAAGAAAGAGGAGATTGGCGCCGAATATCCCATGGCGATCGCCATGGCGCTCAAAGAAGAATTCGGAGGCTCCCGACAGTCGATCAAGAAACTCTCCCGGTGGACAGGCGCGAGCGAAAGAACTGTCCAGAATTGGCTGGGTGCCGTGCGCGGCCCGAGCGGACCGCATCTGGTGACTTTGGCGAAACACTCACCGGCCGTTCATTTCGCCTACCTGTCGATGACCGGCAGGGTCGATGGCCCGGCATCGGACATCAATGCATCCGTGGCGTTGCTGAGGGAGGCACTTGATCTGCTTACCGCCTGTCGCTTTTCTTAGGCGCGCATTTCACCCATGTCATTGTCAGGTTGTCGTCCACCGGCTGAGACCCCGAGACAATGGCGGTCTGGCTTGTTTCAACGACGCCAGATACAAAACGCATCTGTTCTGCGGCGGATACGAAGCGTCTTTGCACGCGTCAAGGTCGGAGATGAGAACGGTCACGTTAGGTTGATCGGGTGATTCGAAGGTTAAAGTAATGACGGGGAGGGCGAGGCGAAAGGGAGAACCAAAATTCTAGGTGACAACGACGGATGACAAGCGCTGCCCAATATTTGCGATTGTCAATGATCTGTCAGGTGCGGTCGATCTTCCGAAACTGGCCGACTGCTGCCTGTCGTGGACAACTCGTCCCACGCCGCCCAATCCAATACTATGGGCTTCTCATGGCGGTGAGGAGCCAACGACTTGCGGGTAGGTATGACAAGGCAAACGCACTGGCAATGACGCAATCAGCTAGGCGACGACACTGAATTGCTGCTGTTCAAGCGAAATCGTTTCGACAATTGTTTCGAACTCAGCCAGCAGGTCTGGTTGCCGCTGCCGCAAGTATTGAGCTACCAGTTCGTTTTCCAGAAGTTTGGCGAGATATCCCTTTGCCAGCACCAGATTCAGTACGTCCTGCCCGTAGGTTTGCTCGACAAGTTTGTATTGCCCCTGCAGGTTGCTCATCTCGCGTTCCATCTTCGCCATCTGCTCAGGGGTGACGCCCATCAGCTTCGGTGGCTTTTTGCCGTCGACCAGTCGCGCGGCAGGCGTCGCGACGAGGAGCGCCTCGGCGTACGGGACGGTTACGTTGTTCGCCGCTATCATCAGTTCGACGCATTCCACCTGCCGCGTCGGCTTCATTTTTCGAACTGCGCGGACCAGTTCCACCGAGAACTGACGATCGCCCAGGAGTTCGGCAGCCTCAGGGCATATACCGTCTAACAGTGAAAGCTTCTTGAGAATCTGGGACACGTCCATGGCGAGAGCCTTTGCCAGCCTCTCCGGCGATACGCCGCGCTCGACGACACGCCGGATCATATAGTGCTCCTGGATTGTGGACAGCCGATTTACACGATTGTTGTAGGTATAGCTTTCGTCGTCGGTCGCAACCAGACAAGGTGCCTCGACCAATCCGAGTTGCTGCATCGCAATGAGGCGCAGATGACCGTCAAGAAGCAGGTGTTGTCCCGTGCTCTGGTGGGCGGCCGTGACGGACAGCGGCTCAATCAGTCCGATTTCCTCGATCGAGGCCTTGATCTGTTTGAACTTGCGGGAATCGATGATATTTGCCGGCGTCTTGCGCGACGGCAAGATGCACACTACCGCAACGGACAGAGGTTCGGGAATGAAACCGAGCGTCACGCCAGTCATGCGATGCTCCCGCCCGGCCATACTCGCTCGGCAAGATATTTGGGCAATGTCGCGAGCTCTTCCGCGCGCAACAGATTGACGAAGTTTTCATCCGCGAACATTTGCCGGAGTGCGCCAACGACGAACATCAGCCGTTGCTGCGCAAACTCGGCCTTTCGCACCATCGACTTCTGGCGTTCGACTTCATGCTGGTACGTCCGCACCAAACTCGACGTCGTCACATCCGCGAACTTCCTCGACATATTGCGAGCTGCCGAACGCCCAAGGGTCTTTCTTCGCTCGATGATGCGGCGTGCATCCATCAGTTGTTTGCCTCGCAATTTGCCGGACTCTTAAGCCTCCTGCAGAGCGGCTTGTATCGCTGTGTCGTCGTCACCGGCGCCGACAATCGTGAGCGCGGCGTTAAGTGGAATCCGTCCCTTCTCAACTGCAATGACCAGGCGCTCTTCACCGTGATGCAGTAGCGTCAGGATGCCCTGGACATAGGATTGGGTCAGCCCGGTTTTTTCCGCGATCAATTTTGGGGCATAGCCTTGCTCCTGCAACTGCTGGATGCCGGTGAGGAGTTCGAGTGGTCGGCACTGGCGCCGCGCGATGTTCTCGGCGAGGCTCATGATGAACGCGTCTTCGTCGCTGACGTCGACGACCAACGCAGGGATAGTCGTTTCGCCCAGCGACCGGAAAGCCTTAAGGCGTCCTTCGCCGCATACGAGCAGGAACTTCTCGACACCATCTGCAGTAGCACGCGGGGTGACCTTGATCGGCTTTTTCAGGCCGATCGCCCCTATGTTGCCGACGATTTCATCGAAGACGTGACCGTTACGCTCGCGCGGGTTGATGACTTCGATCTGATCGACCGGAATCATCCGGACCTCGCCCGGGGCATGCTGCGGGCTCATGCTACTCTCCGAAGCTGGGCGCGCTCGGCCATGCCGTACAGATAGTCCAGCGTATCGAAGCGGTAGCTCTCGAACTCAATCCCGTTCTGGTCGGCAAGGCTGATGCGGGGCTGACCGAAATCCAGTCGCGGTAGCAGGTAATAGTCGAGTGCCCCCGAGTTCGCGTGATCGAGCCGGACGGCTACAGTGATATCCGGCAGCAGACTGGTGTCAAACCGGACCTTCCAGTGACTGCGACCATTGTCGTGCGTCTGGCAGCGGGCGAGAACAAGGCAAGCCGTGAACTCGTTATTGACGGTGAGCATGTCGGTGGCGGGGTCGCGGAGTACTGCGCTGCCGAGATCTGCGATTTTCTTCTCCGTCTGCGCAACGATTTCGGGATGCAGTTGACGGAGGAAACGGTTGGTCTCGAGATAGCGATAGTCGCGCCCGGGTGTGAAGCCCACCGTCTGGTACGCGCGTATCAGGCTGCCGAACCTGTACGTGTAGACGGAGCTTGATGGCATGCCATCCGTCTCGTCAATAACCAGACCGGAAAGGAACCCACGGTCACGGTAAAGGTTGCGCAGGCGCTGAATCAGCTCTTCATTCGAATAGCGTCGGGCGCGCGCCCGCATGATGCCCTGCGCTGTGTAAAACACTTCGCTTGGAACGATAGACTGAAATGCTCCTTCCTTCCGGATCCACATATCCGGCATGTTCACAACGCGCATATTCTTGAGTTTGAACGATACGCGGTTATAGACGTTGTTGCCGATGTATTTCTCGTTGGTCAGTACCTCCCGTACGGTCGCCCGCGTCCATTCCCGATCGAGATTTGTGCGAACCCGTATGCCATTCAGTCGAGCCGCAATTTCGTACTCGTTTAACGATTCATCGATGAACCAGTTATAGATCAGTTTTACGATCTGTATTTCGCTCTCGGGCCCTGGCATCAGGATGACCCTATCGGTTTGCAGGCTCTTGTGCTCGCCCCGCTGAAGTTCCGCTTTCATGATCCCGTGCTGATCGATGAGTACGCGACGTAGACCATACCCCGCCGGTCCTCCCTGCCGGAAACCGAGTTCGATCAGTCTGCACTGGCCGGCAAACACCTTGGCTGACAGCTCGCGGCTGTATTCACCGGCCATCGCACGCTTTACGCCTTTGACGATAGTCGAGACCGGCGAACCGTCGTTTTCAAACTGTTCGGCGCAGTACGCCACCTGTATGCCCGCACGCGTGCAGATGTATTCGTAGTAGGCGCTTTCATCCGCGTTCTGGAATCGCCCCCAGCGACTCACGTCATAGACGAGGATCACCTGAAAATCTGCGCCGCCGCTCTCGACATCATGGATCAACTGCTGCAGCGCGTGTCGTCCGTCGATACGAAGACCACTCTTGCCATCGTCCGCGTAGGTTCGAACGATATTCAGGCCCCGGCGTGCTGCGTATTCGCGGATCCGGTCGCGCTGGTTTTCGGTGGAATATTGCTGGTGCTCGGTCGACATCCGAACGTATTCAGCCGCCTGTATCGAGGGTGCCTGCGCGGCAACGGCATCGCCTGTGTGAACGAGTGACACAATCCTGCTCCAGCCAGCGTCGAATCCTCGCTCACGCAACCTACGCGTTCGGCAAGGCGCCGGGCAACGGAGGTCTGACCTTACACGCCAGTGCATCGTATGCGCTTCGGCGTCTGATTGAGAGCGGGTACAAGGCAAAGGTAGCAGGCCCGGTGCGGAAGTCGATCACATCATCTCTTTGCAATCACGTATGGGTGGCCCGTTCGGTGCCGATAGCACCGCGATATGGACGGTGCACGCGTTCATCTTTGCAATGCCGGTTTCCACAGCGCGGCGCAGTATGTAGAAGCCGGATGCGAGCGGCCGCAGCGGCGGAGACGCGTCCATGTTTGCAACTGGACTGGAACTTCGCTGCGCGTTGCGATTTCGTTGCATTGCGCAATTGCGCTCGCGATACGCCGGATGCGTCGAGCGGTAATGACGCCAGTAGTCCGGATTACGGGCTCTCCATCTCGCCTGCGCCCGTGCCTGGTTGTCGCGATAGTCGGCGTCACTTTGCAGGCGCTCCCGTTGCCAGCGCCGTCGCCGTTCGCGCTGGCATCCCGCTGCTGAGCAATACCGCTGATTACGGACCTGCAAGAGCGGATGGAAAGGATTGCCGCAGGCGAGGCAAAGGCGGGTCGGTTTCATGATGGTGTTCGATGTCGTGAATGAAACGGGTGGGCGTCGGCGACTAGGAATTACCTGAGCAGAGCAAGCGACGGACAATCGTGGAGGGTGCGCCGGCCCGGATCCGGCTTTCAGTGCTCGCGCTCCGTTCATGCTAAGCCGCCAGACGCGCGACTTTCATAGGCACCCCCGACCCTCACAGACCTTCCCTGTGTGCTGAAATCGCCGGATTTTGCGGCGTCAAATTGGGGGGCGCACGAAAACGCTACTACTTTGGCGCAAATGTAGGCCAGTCTCAAGAATTCCGTCACACCCGAGAGGAGCTCTGTGGCGCGACTTCGCGTAAGTCTTTGATTTTTTGTCTACGCCGTCGCATTAACTCTGGCGCCCTACGGTAGGTAGTCGCATAACCTGAGAAATCGAGGCCCATAAGTTGATAAACTTGTGGGCTTTTTAATGTCGATTAAATGGGCCTATTGTTGCCGGCATCGCTCGATGAAGAAGGGCGCGCCGCACTTTCGTAAGTGTTTGCCGAATTTGTCGAGGGGAAGGCACCGTAGAGTCACGCACCGTTGAAGAGGTGCGGGAGGTTTGACGCTTTAGCTTTCATACTATGCCGCGCCCATGCTTGGCGGGGAAAATATTTCCTGCCACTACGAGCCAATCAATAAAACAAGAAACATTTTCCGAGAATGCAAAACGCATTAATTCGCGCAAATTAAAATATGCATAAGATTTAACATTTTAATTCCGATATTAATTTGCTTCCCTCCCGAAATGTTTTGTAAAATCGCCGCGATAACGCGGGGGCGCGTATTGAATAAGAAAGGCGGGGCGTCATGGGAGCGCAGGACTTAATCAGCACAATCACGGGTGGCCTGTCGCAGAGTGACCGTCTGCTCAAACTGGACACGCCGCTGGGCGCGAACACGCTGGTCCCGCAGCGGGTGGTGGGCCGCTCGCGCCTGGGCCGCCACTTCGAATTCACTGTCGACGTGGTGTCCACCAGCGGCAGCGTCGAACTCAAGACGCTGATCGCCCAGCGCGTGACGCTGTGGATCCAGCAGACCGACAAATCCTACCTGCCGCACAACGGCTACGTGCACACCGCCCGGCGTTTGGGTTCCAACAGCGGCCTGACGAGCTACCAGCTCGGCTTCGCCTCCTGGATGCACTTCCTGAAGTTCCGCCGCGACCAGCGCATCTGGCAGGACAGGAGCGCCGACGACATCATCACCGACGTTTTCAACACGCATCCCCAGGCCCAGGGGTTATTCCAGTTCGCGCTGTCGAAACCGCTGCCCGCGCGCTCGTACTGCCGGCAGGACGAGGATGACTGGAACTTCGTGCACCGGCTGCTTGAATCCGAAGGCCTATATGGATTCTGGCAGCAGGCGCAGGACGGCAGATCGCACACGCTGGTCATCACCGACCGGCTCGCGACGCTCGATGCGCTGTCGCCCGAAACGGTGCCGTTCTACCGGGCAGGCACAGGCAGCGAGACGGACGCGCTCACGCAGTG
>NZ_CAAJGM010000246.1 GCF_900996235.1 Paraburkholderia sp. BCC1885 | reverse complement strand
TAGATCGTGTCCACGATCGCCGATCGTGGACACGATCTCCCTTGATCTACACGGACTCCAACACGCCATCACCATCATGCCTTGCTCGCGCGCGCGTGAGGACACGGCCCAGCCGAGCCGCTTACAGGCATTCACGCGACGCGCCAAGATATACGGGATTACCTGACGGGCATCACTCGCTTCGACACGGGCGCCAATGTAGTGCTGCCGATTGCGACCGTAGAGATTCGCGGAGCCCATGCCGTTCGCATGAGACAGTGATCGGCCAGGAAGAGCCATTCCCGAACCCATATCGAGTGTCCGCTTGCGCCAAGTCAATCGACGATATCGAGCTTGATATCGATCGGCCACCACGCCGGTGGCCAGGTCGTCCACGATGGAACAGCAACGCATCGAGACAAAATTTCGTCTACCGGATTTCGAGCGGCGAGTTCATTCCTGACAACTTTTAGCCATATTTTCAACCGGTCGTCATAGGGAGGCTGAAGATCGTCGGCTCTCTGTTCTAGCCGATCCAGAAAGCTCTTTAACTGCTGAACACGTGCGTCCGCCTCCATCATGAGAAAAGCCTGCTTCAGCTGTTCCGCGTGGGCTTCGCTTCGTCGCTGCTCTCGCGCTCGCGCCTCCGCTGCGCGTTGTTGATCGGCCTCGCTAGCTTTTCGCTCTTTTCTCAACCGCATTTGCAGCGCGGGCAACAGCAATGCCGTTCGCACGATCTCGTCGAGAAGCCCTTGCAGCTTTTCATGCGTGCCCTGCCACGTTTTGCTAGCCTGATACTCCGTCCCCTGAATGCTGAAGGTGAAATTTCCGGAGGGTTTCGTTTCATACTCGCTCGCCCATGACGATTCCTTCCTTTTCTCCGCTACCTCGGCCGGGAAGAGCCTAATACGGCGGTAGCCCTCGGAAAACTTGAGCGAGAAAGTCTCATCTCCCAGTCTCATTTCGATTGCCGGTCCACTGCGGTGTCGAGCGTAGGTTGCTTCGGTATTCTCCAGCCTCACGATCTTCATGCCGCCGTCTGACAGGCTGCGCAAAAGCGTCGCGTGGAATCGCAGAATCCAATCCATGGATGCAAGTGACGCGTTTATGTCGAGGCATCCTTGGTGGATTAAATGATATCGGCCATGCTGCTCAGGCGGTGGGCGGTCCTCTGGCTTTGTATCTATCCGGCTCTTACCCCAGTTGCGCTTGGCACGCTCGATCAATCGTGGAAGGCGATCGCAGTACCGGCGTGTAGCTCCAACTAACGGATGCGCGCCTTTGAGGTCAGTTGCGAATACAATCGGTGCACGTTCTTTCGCCGATGCATCCGATGTTGATAGCAACTCCGCGCGCCGACTCTCAATGGCTCTTTGACGCGCCAGTTGGTTGGGGTCAAGGGTTGTGAAATGCACCTCGACATCAAGTTTGGGGTTTGGCAGCGGAGTTCGCGGAGGCTTGTGCCCAGCTGCGAGTTTGGCCCAGTAACCCCGAGGAGGAGCAGGCACATCATGACGACGGCAAGCTTTGGCTAGACCCACGTCCGATATTCCCAACTGCTTGGCTAGCCTGGTCATCGGCGCCGACCAGACCTTTTCGTATAACTCGCTGCGCTTCATAGTTTCCTCCGAGTCTCTGCATCGGGCGATCGCGACAAAACAAGCTCTGGATTGTATTGGTAGATGCCCGTTTGCAGGGCGACCTAGCCGGTAGATCCGATGCTGATACGGCAGAAAACGATAAGTCCGTTTCGTCTGCTGCTTCGTAGTCGCGAAGCACGCCTCCTCAGAGTTCAATTCGATTGCTGCCGCAGAGCAGTCTCTGCTATGTGACGGATGACCGGTACGTAGAGAACGGTAATCGCTCGCATGGTTGTCGTCGAAGGATCGCAAGGTATTGATTTCTGCCCCAATAACGGGCTGCTCACGGTCAAGTCTGGACGTTCGGGGACACGCGCGAGCAGACGCACGAACGACCGTTCTGCAGTTGGAAGCCGCTCAGTTCTGCTAGTCACTCATCGTTCGTCAGTTCGTGCGCATGGTCATTCGTCGTATGATGCTTTTCCGAGCAACTTCACGCCGAAAATTCCGACATCCGGTTCTTCACTGAGAGCATCCGATTTATGACGATCACGGCCGCATGGGTTCGAACGCTAAAGAATTGCAAAGAACTGGTCATCGTGACTGACAGCCGCCTGAACGGCGCGAAAAAAATGGATTGCGGTCAAAAAGTAATTACGCTTCCAAGATCAGACGCCTTCATCTGTTTCGCAGGCAGCACAGAGTGGGCATATCCTCTAATGCACCAAGTTGCAAACGCGATCTCAACTTACGAGAAAAGTGCGACGCGAGCTCAAGATATAACGGTCCTCAAGTCTCATGTATTGAAGGTTTTCGAAGACTTGCTCGAAACCGTGCATGATGCATCGGGTGACGAAGGCATCCCGTCTGCGAAGTTTCTCTTTGGAGGCTACTCGTGGGTTCGAAAGGAATTCTTGATCTGGAGGATTCACTTTCACGTCCCCAAGCTGCATCATCCGCCCAAAGGAAGACAAGAACAGGCGCGAACGGTTGCGGACGAGAGCCGGTTTGTCGCTGAGCCTGTTAAGAAGTGGTGCGGCCAGTCATGGATATTCTCAGGCGACACCGAGTATGAAGATGACGCACGGCGACGTCTGGCACTGCTGCTTCAGTCGCGTGGCAAGGCCCCTCATCAAGTAAGTGACTTTAAGTTTGACTGGGAGCCCTTTGAAGTTATTCGGGACATGCTGCGCGATGTTGAGTCGAATCCATTTCTCTCCAGAACGGCGCACATTGGAGGGGCTCCGCAAGTTCTAAAAGTATATGAGCATTTGAATTCCCGCTACTTGGGGGTCGACTGGAAACGACCTGACGGTAGCGGATCAAATGTCTACGTTTGCGGACGGAGAACTCTCGGCTACGAAACTCCCGCGCTCTGGGTACTTGATCCAGACACGCTTATCTCGCGACATCCCTTCTACACAGCCTCATCTGATCCGGGCGTTTAGCTTTGCTGGGTCGGTTAGAGATGGCCACGCAACGTGGACCACGTCGAAGCCCCACCATATGTGGGGCTTTTGCTTTTCTTCGATCGATGGCATCGTTGTAGGTTTCGTATGCATAAAAACCACATGAAAGAGCCGATAACCACCGTGCTTGCCTTCACGACTCTACTCGTGGGCCTGCGCGCGTCCTTGCTCTGGTACAGAGCAAGCAAAGTTGAGATCATCCCCGAAACCAAGTCGCCGTGGCGCGGGACGATAGACCCCATGAATTACGCGTCGTACATCGCAGGAGAGGAATCGAAAAGGCGCATCGCGATAGAGAAAGCATATCAGCGAAGCGGGGCGCTGAACGCAAATGCAGCCCTCTGGACGGCCATCGCGGTGTTCGCGGGCACGCTTACGACGTTAGCCGGGATTCCGGGGTGGTGAGCAGGACGTGTGCGGCCGCTCTAGCTTCGACGCAGCCATTGGCGTGGCGCAGGGTCGAAGGACAGTAGTGGGTCGGGAAGTGACCTCCACTCCCCGCAAATTTACAAAGAGCAAAAAAAAGGAGCCCCGAAAAGTCCGGTGGCTCCATCTTGCCGACAAACGCGAAGCCGTGACCAGGGTGTTACCCTGAGTCACGGCTTCGTACCATCAGTTAGTTGTTGTATTGCCAGGTGCTCGTATAGAACTCCCCGTCGGCCGCCCAGCCCAATTGGGCATTACGTGCGGCTTCAGCGCTCAAGGCTTCGTTGGTGACGCTGTCGGGCGACGGGTTGAAACTCTCCGAATACGTTGCGCCGCTTACTGTGGGTACGTTCCAGCTCGTGTTCAGAACAGCTTCTTCGGGACCGTTGGCGGTTGCGGCCGTGACGACGCCAACCGACGCCCAGAAGTTCGGGTACGCGTTGCTCGCCGTGGGAACGGTCCAGTCCAGATTCAGCGCAGATACCGCAGCCGTCGTCTGCGCGCCGCCCGGAGAGAGGAAGGCGCTCACCACGTCGCTACCGAGCGTCGGCCACGGCACCGTTGCACCTGCCAATGCCGCGATGTTGGGTGCAACATTGATCACCGACTGCGCCTGCCCGATCTGCGTGCCATTCATCGAGTAAAGCGTCACCGTATATTCGCCGAACACCTTGATGGCTGACACGTTAGCTGGCTGCGAAGCATAGTCTGCCGTGGTCGGCGAGAACGTGCTGCTGCCGGACAGCGATGTCCAGTCCCACTTGTACTGGGTGGTCGTGCTGTTCGACTGCGCGCAGGCTCCGCACCCTGTCCACGGTGCAGTGAGCGCCGTCGTCGGGATCGTCAGGCTTGCCGGAACAAAGGCCGTGTTGAGCAGATAGAGCCCGCTCGCCGGCAGCCCCGGTCCCTGTACCAGGGCCGACCCGACTTTGGTCGAGGTGCCGCTGACCGTGACGTTCGCCGGGATTTGGATATTCAGCCCCGACTCGTATCGCCCGTTGCCTGCATCAGCGCTATCCGTGAACTGCATGCGACCCAGGAACGACCCGATAGCGACGTTGTACTGCTGCTGATTGCCGATGATGCTCCAGCTACCGTTGGGTAACTGCTGCACGATATCGCTCGCAAAGTCCGGCGTCCCATTCGGATCGGTCACCAGGAAATAGACGAGTGCCGCAGGATTGCTGATGGCGGGCAGCGTACCCGCCGGCAGGAACGCCACGGTTTTCACGCCCTGTAGCGTCGTACCCTTCGTGAAGAGCGTGTGGCGCACTGCGAAACCCGCGACGCCCGTCCCCTGACCATCGTTCAGGTAACTGGCGTCGATCGCCGACGTACAGGCGGTGTCGCTCGTGTCGGTCGCGCCGCTCTGCACGTCGGACATGCACTGGCCGAGTTCAGCAACCAGATTCGCGAGGTAGTTCGCCGGCTGGGACGGCGCTGCGAGCGCGGTCGAAACGGTCGTGGAGGAATTGAGCTGGATGGCCGTATCGGGATCGGCAAGACTCGTGATCTGCATTCCGCTACCAGACGCCGAAGGCGTGACTGCGACCGAATCGATTACGCCGTCCGCCCCGGTCTGGTTCGGAGTAAATGTGCCGCCAATCGGATCGAATGCCTTGGCCGACAGCCCGTTTGCCGCAAGGACCGGCGCAAGTGCCGTATCTAGGGTAGTGACCGCCGTGGCAACGGCTGAAGAGGTGACGGCCGAAAGACCGCCGCTCTGCGTCAAGGCAAGCGGGTTGCCGCCTGCCGTCAGCAGCGCCGCGACCGCCGTGGTCAGCGGCGTCACGTTGGCCGTGACCGGCGCGCCGTTACTGGTCGTAATACTCGCGACAACCGAATAGAGGGTGCCGGTCGCGCCGGATGGGTCAGTCGCGGTAATCACGAATGGCGCAGTCATACCGGTAATCGAGACGGTGTAGGTACCGTTACTCCCGGAAGTGGCCGTGACTGCCTTGCCGGTAGCGTCCGTCACGGTGACGGGCGCGCCGACCAGTGCGTTACCGATTGCGACCGTCCCACCCAGAGAACTGGCAGAGGATGACGCCGTCGAGCCAGGCGCGGAACCGCCCGACGAGCCGCCACCACATGCGGTAAGCACGGCGGTCGCGGCAACGCACAGTACAAGCTGCGCGATCCCCGATGCGCGTTTGTTCTTCATTTTGGTTTTTCCTGTTGAAGTAATGGGCTCCGAGGGGAACCCGGATGAGCGCCCGCCGCCGAACACGCGGCAGGCGATAGGGTTGAATGACTGGGTTACCGGGCGGCCTGCCAGCCGTTGTCGGTCCTGGCCATCGAGATCGTGTCGGTGTAGGACTTCTCCACGCCACCTCTGACCATGTCCTTGATGTCCTGGTCGCTCGCAAAGAAATTCATCCAGAACGAGCGCGGTAAGTTGGAGCACTTGTCCGGCAGGCTGTTGAGGAAACTCCGGGCGTCCAGCGTCTGGCTCAACTGCTGCTTCAGATCGTCCTGGCGGTCCTTGTATTTGTCTTCGACTTCTTTTATGGCAGCGGCGGATTCATCCGTGCCGGAGGTGTATTTCGCCGATGCGGCGTTGAGATCCTGCTCTTCCTGCTGGTTCAGGGCTGCCTGCTGCTTCATCAGCGTCCCCCATTGCTTCATGCTGTCCCGTTCGTCGTCGGACGGCTTAAACCTGAGCGTGTATGCAACATCGACCCGGTAGCTGTTCGGGTCATCGCCGGGAATGCCATTGGTCCTCTTGAAATCCTCTAGCGAGAGGTATGGGCAGCCGTCGAGCTGCGATTGAATGACTGCTTTGGCATTGGATTCGCTTGGCGTGCTGTTGCCACATGCAGAAAGCAGGATGGCCAGAACGGACGCCAGTGCAAAATGGGAAATGCAGTTGTAGCGGCGGTTCTTCATGCTTTGTAGTTCCTGTTAGATTTGTAAGGTTTTCGGTAATGCACCGATCGGTACCGCAGTAAAAGTTAACGGCAATTCATCGTATAAAGTTTAGTATCAACCTTCAAAGTCCTTAATTTAAAAGGTGGAGTGTTCAACCATTCAGGTCGAATGGGAGAGCACATGACGCAGGTAGATCTGGATGAGCTTGCTGGCCTGATCGGCCGGTCGATCGCAAAACATCGACTGGAGAGCGGCCAGACACAGGAGCAGGTTGCAGAGTTGCTTGGGATCGGCAACGAGGCGGTTTCGCGCATGGAACGCGGGCTCGTGATGCCGACGGTGGCGCGGCTGGTAGAACTGGCCGAGATCTTTGGTTGCGATGCTGCCGATCTGCTAACCGGAGCCAGCACGCGTAGCAGCGATCAAGGGAAGTACGTCGGTCAGCTTCTGGCGAAGCTCAGTGGCAACGATCGCGCGATGGTGATTGAGATTGTTGAACGTTTGGCCGGTCGTCTTGCGCGACGCTGAAGGCGCGGGGCTAGCCAGTTGGTGACGTGGGTATAGCAGGTATCAGTGAGAGACGGCAGGCAGAGTTCAGCCATCATCGGTCATCGGTATACGCAGCGTCTATATTGGTTGGCCGGCTTACAGCGATCGCTCGGACGACGCCCAATGGTCCTGTCTTGGCCGATCACAGCCCATCGAAATTGGATAAGACAAATTCGACTCAGCGCTGACCGTTAAAGCACTCATCAAACGACCGCGACGCTACCACTCGACTTCAAGCGTCGGCCGCGATGGAAGGCCAAAGACAGCAGCACACAAGTTTGACTAACTGTCTTATACCTATGCGAATTGAGAATTTGTCCCGGTAAGATCCTCTTCGCATGTTCTTTTCGCTGTTAGCTTGTGCCAACGTTCATCAACGAGGACTGTATGTTATCCATCCCGCGGGATCTCAGCTATAACGATCTTTTCGAGTTGGTTGAATCGTTGTCACACGAAAGCTCTGCGACCGTTTCGGTGCCGTCGCGATTTCAGGATGGTGGTCGATTTGGAATGAGCGGTTTGCTCATACAGTGGTTCGCCAAATGGTCACGCACCAGTTCATCTCGCCAACTCAAGATTATTGGGTCGCCGCCGAGCACTGTACTTACAAAGCTTGCCTTTGAGCCGCACGGATGCGCGGCCCTGTACTTCGCAGCAAGTGCGGTTGGAGCACTGAAGTTTTCTGCTACATCGGCCGAGATTCGAAAATATCTAATACCGACTCTCCTGGCTATGCAGTCGTCGAGATACCGAGATACCAACGGAAGTCGCGCGGCGCACCTGTGTTGTTTCCAAGGGGCGGCAAATGAGTTTTTACTCCCTCTGTATAGCCAGCGAGACGAAGGAACACTTCGCAAAGCCGAAGGCTTTCAGACCCTGACTCGACAGATGATCGAATCGTTCGAGCCGCTCGCACTACGTGCCATTTCGGGAGAGAAATTCGAATACCTCGGCACCTTGGTTGAGGAACTCTTTGCCAACACCCACGATCATGCTCGCTTCGATGAGCGTGACCTCGTTTATCCCTTCGGGAACGTCCGAGGGATATTCATGCGAACATATGAGTATCGCGCTCGCCCAACCGAATCGGGCGACGACAGCGGGCCTTTGGGCCGGTATCTGGCATTATCTACATCGCAGAAAAAATTCTATCGTCCATCCGCGGATGAGAACATGCGGCGCTTCGAGCATATGCAGCCGCGCAGCGAATCGAGAGACGTGCCCCTCCTCCCCACGCGTGTGCTTGAGGTTACTGTCTATGACACTGGGCCAGGCCTCGCCAGACGATGGGCGGCCAAACACGCAAGCTCGACCGATGTGAACCATATTTCGGTCGAAGAGGAAACCAACTACGTGAAAGCGTGCTTTGAGATGCACGCGACCACGAAGCGCTCCAGCGGATTCGGCCAAGGGCTCGACTCCTCGCTGGAGGCTCTAAAAGGACTTGGCGCATTTATGTCGCTAAGGACTGGGCGCCTTTTTTTGCATCAGGACTTCTCAAAACCGGGGACCAGCAAGTTTGCCCCACAGCACTGGTACGAAAAGCGCCCCGAACTCCCTGTCACGCCGGGTACTTCGTACACCATTGCAATCCCTTTGTCGCGAGGGGACCAATGAGCGTCCTATTCTCATTTCGTTGGGAACACGCCTTGGACACGACGTTGGAAGTGATCTTCAAGCCGCCGGGTGCGTCGTCGTCTGCCGATTTCGCCGCGGCGCTAAGTGAAGTAGCCCAAGGCATACTCTATCCAGACGGCGTATTGGTCGTCTGTCTGGACAGCGACAGTCCGACGGCGATAGAGATGCTGTCGAGTACTAAGGTCAAGCACAGCCTGAATCGCTTTAAGGGGAAGACCAGCCTACACCTTTTGATCGTCGATATCACATGCCGGCCAGTGGAAGTAATCTGCATTGAATCTGCTGTCACAACAGAAAAGCTATGCACGCGGGAAAATTTGGAAGAAGTATTCCCGAGCATTCTCGATCGCGGCGTCAAAGCAGTTTTCGCTGACGGGAGCGCCGTGGTTCGAGCACCTTCCGGATTCGAATTTCTGAAGCCGTCTGGTGATAGATCGAGTCATTTTTTGAGAGCGGAAGAGGCTTTATCTACAAGCGCGTCGGTCGACTTCCTGGCTCTTGCAATACTGCCTCGACTGAAAATCGACGATCTAAAGGTCATCTTCGTCGACTCGATGGCCATAGCCTCTATCGCATACTCTCTCCGAGAAATGCGGTATCGGTCGGGAAAGAGAACACCGCAGATCCTCAGCTTTCACTCTCACCAGGGGATGCTAGACCTTGATGTCCCACCTCATAAGACGTTCTTCTGCATTATTTCAGCCTCGTCGTCCATGTCGCTTCAGAGGAAGTGGATTTCCCACACTCGCTGTACTGACAATGATGTCTTAACGTTGTTGACGTTTGGTGATGCTCGAGACTCCGCGCTTGCGCTGTGCGCGGTCGCGCGGCCGGATGATTGGAAAGACAGCACGACATCCGTAGCGGGTATCCGACCTTTGCGCGTTTACGGGGAACGATTCCAGCCCGAACAGATTCCCCCGAAGAAGATCACACTGGCGCTCGACGCTCACCGGTGCGAAAAGGCCGCGAAATTTGCGAAAGACTTCTGCAATTTTCCGCTCCTCTCGGTGAACGGTTTAGACGACGGTGGCGAGCGGCGTACCCTATTCGTGGATGGTCAAGTGCTGGTCGAATCGCCGCCGTTCGAGGAATGGCTATACAAACAGCTACGAGCCAAAGTCCCAGCTTCCATACAAGGGATCGTATTCCAGGACGACCCGGCCAGTAAACGGATGGCGGAGAAATGTGCTGCCTACCTAACGAAGCTGTCGATTGATCTGCCTTGGGGCATACGCGCGAGTTCTGATTTGGAGTCGACGATCACGCCCCTTCAAATTGAACGCGCGCTTCTGATCGTCGCAGCGGTTGTAAGCAAAGGCTCGCGACTTCTTGGCGTGTCACGTGATTTACGTGCGACGCACTTCGGTGCCAAGACCTATCTTGTCGGAGTTCAGCTTTGTGAATCAAGTTCAGACGCGTCGTTCCTGAAACGCAATCTATCCCAAACCAAAGATAAAACTAACTCCTTCGAGTGTCATCACACTTTGGCTATTGGGGCCGCGCTACAGCAATCTCTTCGCGATGAGGACGAAGCGATCCGATCACGCGACGCACGAGCCCACGTCCTGCAATATCGATGGAATCCACGCCGCGAGGCGGGACTGTTCGAGGACTCGCTGCTGCCTACGCTTGTTCCAGGTAGTCATCGTTTGAAACTCCGCCCGGATTTCGTTTTCTGGACTTGTGACTATACCGAAGGTGCGCAACATGCCCCAATGGTGCTTGCCACGTTAGGTGCGATATTGCAGCGGGCAAGGACGGAAGAGCTTCACTCCGATGCCCATCGCTTGGCTTCGGACGCGTTTCAGCAAGTTGTGCTCGACCCGCAAAACTTCAATCGATACAACGATGGAATCATTCAAGCTGCCATTCTTCGGCAGGCGTACCCTTCGGAGCTTGACTACTCGTCATTGCCGACCGAGAGTGGGTACATGCTTCTATTTATCAAGAAACTGTTTGCATCTCGAACGAAGCAGCAGGGAGAAGCCGTAGCAGAATTTGCATTCGCCATTGGCACGGGACGACTGAAACTTCAGCCCATTGATAAAGGTGCTCTGACAACGTGGGTGCAAACGACTCTCACGGGGCAAGCAGGTGATCAAGAACTTAAAAGCCTTCTTGATCCTCGTCCAGCCGGGCAGCTCGACGATTCAGAAAGGTTTTGACTCAAGGGCAACGCGCTGCCTTCTAGACGGCTTGAGCACCTTTTCGTAGCGGTTGCAGTGATTTGAGTCACGACGAGAACGCTCACGTCAACACCGGTGCAAACCGAGCAACGGGCATACACACATCTCATGCGAATGGTCGCCGTGGGCCGAACCCAACCGACTACGGCTCGTTGGGTTCGGCGGTTTGTCGGTGCTGAATCAATATTCTTCCGGCAACAAAATCGTGGTCACGGAGCGATCGGCCTCCGTTATGATCCAAACCCTGCGTGGCCCGTCTGGCAGATCGTAACTCGACAGCAGACGCTTGCCGGTCAGCAAGGCAAGCTCGTTCGCAGCAAGATCCTCGACCGATAGATAGCCCCAGTCGCAGTTCACGTGCCGCGCGAGCAACAGGACCGCCTGTATTCCGGACTCGTCAAGGGCCGCCTGTGCCGCAGGTGTAATAGCAGGCTTGCCGATCCGAAATCGAGCGCCTTTTCGTTCTGAGTGGCTCATGCGTGGCTCTCCCCCGCAGAGTTGACGGTGGGCCAGACTGGATAGTGACGGTTTGCCGGCTGAGCCTGGCGAGTGTCGCTACCAGACACGACATTATCGAGACGTTCGATCGTAGTGTTCGAGCGATCCCATTCCGTGATGACCACGATGCGGGTCCGGTCCGGCAGGCGGTAGATCGAGATCAGCCGCAGGCCCGTCGAGATCGACGCGTCGTTGTCGCGTTTGTCCTCGTCGGACATGACGCCCCAATCACCGGCGATGTGACGGAGCATGACGCTGATTACGGGAACACCGTTCACACGCAGTGCGATGAAGGCCGCGGGCGAGATGAGCAGCTTGCCCGGATGAAACAAGGGTTTGAGTCGTTTAGGTTGATGCATCGTTTTCTCGTGGAAGTGGACGAGCACGTACCTCCGGACTGAACCGGAAGCGTGCGAGAAATGAAGGGAAAGCTGGCGGCGCGCGCCGGTCTTGAACAAGCCGTGAAGTTACGACTGGCGGCGTTCCGATTTCGCCCGGACGCCTACGCCAAGCTGCTTGAGAACCATCTCCGAGTGGACTCCAAGAGCCGGCAGGATGTTTGCAGCACCGGGCATCGAAGCGAGGGCCCGTGCCAGTTCGCGTTTACGGCGTTGCTCAAAGGTCCATGCGATGAGGCTGATTGTAGTGACGCAGGCGACGATGCCGAGTCCCTTAGTCACAGCACCAGGACGCGGTGGGCGATAGATAAAATTCGTTTCGTGCATGGATTGCTCCAGATAAGGGACGAGCACGGGCCTCCGGAGGACCGGATCGGTGATCGCAAGTTGAAGGGAAAGCCGGATGCGGAGCGCGTCCGGTTATGGCGATGAAGTAATCAGTCGTTTGCGCAACGCAGCGGCCCTCGTCTGAGAGCAGCCGAGGTGCTGGCGAATCCCGGCGACAGTTGGTCGAACACGACCAGCTTCGATTTCCTGCGCGAGGCGGGATAAGATGTCGTCCATCGGTCCGGTGTGCGGATCGGAGCGATATGCGCGACTTCCAGTTTCAGTTTTACTGCCGACCGATTCGGAAGCTTGGCCAGAGCTGGTAGTCGTTACCGCTGACTCCATGGCTGGAGGCGCGCTTCTAGCCGGTTCCGTCTGTGGCATGACTTCATGCGAAGTCAGGACGGATTCCCGGGCAGGTATGGGAGATGACGGAAGCGCGACCGTCCACAACAGGCACGCGATGCCTTCCAGCACGGCGGCGAACATCAGTGCCGACCCCAGATCGATCCGGGTGACCGTCGTCCCGAGTAACGCGGCGAGTCGCGACGTGACTGGATCAGCGCGTAGCGACTCTTGCGAAGCCGTGACCCGATCGTCCGCAGCATCACGGCGGCGGATGTCATCGGCTTCGGCATCGAGCGCTTCCAGTTTCGCGGCGAGCGTGACGCGCCGCGCTTCTAGAGTCGAACAGTCATGCGGACAACGGTGCATTTGCGCAAGGGCGAGCTGATGTGTCACGGCGGCGCGCTCCACCATCACGACCGTCATGCTGCGAACGGGTTCGGAGATGCTCGTGGTCGGCACTGACGCCGCCCTGCGTTCTCCCGCGTGCTGCTGAGCGAGCAGGAAGAAGGTCGTATGCCCGTAACAGGCGGCCGCCATGCACGCGAGCCAGAGCAGGGTACCCGCGATGCGAACAGGGATTGATGTATCCCTGAGCAACGCTGGCAGCAGGTGCGCGCTTGTGACGAGCACCATGCCGATCGCGACCCACGCGCACCGCTCGGCCAACGTGCCGCCACGCTGCCAGCCAGCGAGTACCGACAGGCAGAGTGCGGTGCCTGTCGCACCAACTGCGAGCGATAGCGCCCAGCGGGAACTCGCTGTCATGCGGCGGTCCCGCCGAGTAACGCTGCCTTGCTCTCCAGCTTGTTGCGCAGCGTCGGACGAGGCGATGTCGTGGTGACCGTTGCGTCGTCGGCCGTCTCCCGACGACCGGATTCCGCTTCCGGATAGAACTCCTCGGCGACGGCAGCACTTTCCTCGATGCTATCCTCGAACGCACCGTTACTGAATCCGATGCGCGCAGCGGCATCAAGTGCGGTCTGGTCGAAGCCCGTCGATTTCCGGCGTGCATCCAGCTCATGCGCCTCGGTGATCGCCGCTTCAAGCGTGCTGCCTGACCGCACGCCGAGATCCGTGTAGTAGATCGCTGAGCGGTAGCTTTGTGTCGTGGACTTCCCGCGCAGCTTCAGTTCCAGTGGCAAGCATGCGAGCAGGTTGCCCGATACCGCGCTGAAGTAATGCAGGCGAGCGGCGAGCGTGCGGATCGAGTTATACGAGGTCGTGCGGAAGATGAAACTGCCCATCTCGTCTTCGCTGCCGATCCGCACGTTGAGCCGGCCATACGGCTTGCAGGCACCGCCCTGACCGAACGCGCAGCCGTCCGGCGACGGGCACGGCATCTCTTCGATCCCGGCATTACCGGCGCGACGGCAGGTCTCGCCGTTGCCCACGCACACGGGCCGTCCAGTATCGCGGTCGAAGCACGAGTACTCGGCACGCAGGTTCAAATCCGGATCGTTGAACAGGAACCGGACGGGGATCGATCTCAGCTTGCCGGGTTGAAGCTTCCGTAGCTCCGAATCCTGGGGATGAAGCATCCAGCCATCGCGATTCTGCAACTGGGACGTGACCGTAAACTGGTCATCCTTCTGGGGTAGCCGCTTGCCGTTCT
>NZ_CAAJGM010000245.1 GCF_900996235.1 Paraburkholderia sp. BCC1885 | reverse complement strand
ACCAGATGCGACTGCGTGAGCAGCAGCCCGATCCCGCTGTCCTCCATCATGTAGGCCAGCCGCTCCGCCGGGTAGCCCGGGTCCAGCGGCACATACGCACCGCCCGCCTTCAGGATCGCCAGCAGGCCCGTCACCATCTCTACCGACCGCTCCACCGCAATCCCCACCCGAACCTCCGGCCCCACCCCCAGCTTCACCAGATGCTGCGCCAGACGGTTAGCCCGCGCGTTCAGCTGCGCATAGCTCACCTGTTCGTTGCCAAAGACGACCGCCGTGGCATCCGGCGTCGCACGCGCCTGCGCCGCAATCCGCTCGTGCACCGGCCCCACGTCCTCATACACTTCGTCATTGCGCGCGCAGGCAAGCAAAGTCCGCCGTTCGTGTTCGGTCGTGATGGCGAGATCAACCGCTTTATGATCCATCGAGTGGGCACCACCCCCCGCGTCGGCTTCGACGAGACGACGGAGAATGCTTACCCAGTGACGACTCATCCGATCGATGGTGTTGCGATCGAAAAGATCCGTGCTGTAGGTCCACACGCAACCGAGTTCGCCGGCCAGATCACTCACATCCAGCATCAGATCGAATTTCGATGTCCGCGAATCGTTTGGCAGGAACTCGCTCTTCAGATCGGGCGTGATATTTTGTTCCTGCTGGAACTCCCAGCGTTGCACATTGCACATCACCTGAAACAGCGGAGCATACGACGCGCTCCGCTCGACCTGCACTGCGGAAACAATCGAATGGAAAGGGACATCCTGATTCGATTGGGCGTCAAGGGCAGCCCGCCGAACGAGCTCGACAAGCTCCGCAATGGTCATCTCGTCGGGAATCTCACAGCGCAGCACCTGGGTATTCAAAAACGCGCCGATCAGCCGCTCAAACTCAGGCCTGATCCGGTTGGCCACCGGATACCCAATGCGTAGGTCGCTTTGCCCCGAATAACGTCGAAGCAGAATGAAAAGCGCGATCGCAACGGTCACGAAAAGAGTAAGGCCCCGGGAACGACTGAACGCCCGGACCGACTGAGAAAGATCATTGTCGAGGGTGAAACGAATATAATCGCCCCGGAAGGTCTGTACTGGAGTCCGGGGACGATCCGTGGGCAAGTCGAGCACCGGGTGCTCGTTCCCGAGTGCGCTCCTCCAGTACGAGATCTGGCGCTCGCCCTCGCCAGCCGAGAGCCATTTGCGCTGCCACGCGGCAAAATCAGCGTACTGGATATCAAGCTGCTCGAGCGTCGCACTGCGCCCTTCCACGTGAGCGCGGTAAAGCTCAATGTATTCGCGCGCAAACACCTCCATCGCCCATCCCTCGACGATGATGTGGTGAACCGTCACGAGCAGGACGTGCTCCTGATCGGCCAGTATGACGAGTTTCAGGCGGATCAGCGGGCCCTTCTCGAGATCAAAGGGACGGTGGGCTTCCTCGTGTGCCTGGATCTGCACACGTGCCTGCCGTTCGTTCTCCGGCAGCGCGGACATGTCGATCCGTTCGATCCGAAGGTCCGCGGTTGCGGCAACCTGCTGGACGGGCTGTCCGCCCACGTTCTGGAATGTCGTGCGGAACGCCTCGTGGCGGGCCGCCATTGCCTGCAGGCCGCAATCGAGCGCAGCAAGATCGAGCGGACCGGTCAGGCGCACCGCGCCGCCGACGTTGTAGACTGCGCTTTCCGGCTCGAGGCTCCACAGGAACCACATCCGCTCCTGGGAATACGAAAGCGGCAGCGGCTCACTGCGGTCCACTTTTTCCAGTGGCGGCTGACCGCTTCGGCGACCTTCATCGATTTCGCGCTGGACGTGCGCAGCGAATGCAGCCAGATCCTGCGCCTCAAAGACCGCTCGCAGGGGCAAGTCGATATCGAACTGCCTGCGCAAGCGCGTCACGACCTGCGTGGCGAGCAGCGAGTGTCCACCGAGATCGAAGAACCTGTCAGTCAGGCCCACACCCTTCACCTGCAGGATGTCTTCCCATTCCCGAGCAACCGCGATCTCGACCGGCGTGACCGGGATCACGCTACCCTCCACATCCCATTCCACATCGGGCAGTGCAGCGCGGTCCAGTTTGCCGTTGGGCATCAACGGCAGGCTGTCGAGCGCAACGATCTTCGCCGGAACCATGTATTCCGGTAGTTGCGCTGCCAGCCGCTCACGCACCTGGTTCAGACGGACAGGCCCG
Organism: Paraburkholderia sp. BCC1885; assembly: GCF_900996235.1. Taxonomy (GTDB): domain Bacteria; phylum Pseudomonadota; class Gammaproteobacteria; order Burkholderiales; family Burkholderiaceae; genus Paraburkholderia. Next base: position 12,973 of record NZ_CAAJGM010000245.1, on the reverse strand, counting down.
TTGGGCACAACGTAGGCAACGAGACGCGTGCTACCGCCCGGCCCGCTTCGCGGGACCACCACCGAACTATGGGTCTCCGGTAATGCCGCAAGCGACTGCTCGATTTCGCCCAGTTCGATACGAAAGCCCCGGATCTTCACCTGATCATCATCGCGCCCGAGATATTCGACGACGCCATCGGAACGCCACCTCGCCCGGTCACCGGACCGATACAGGCGCGAGCCCGTCCGGCCATCGAACGGATTTGGCAAGAAGCGCTCGGCGGTCAACGCCGGGCGGCCGGCATAACCGCGGGCGAGAATGTCGCCCCCGATGTAAAGATCGCCCTCGGCGCCAACCGGTACCGGATTCAAGCCAGCATCGAGAATATGAATCTGGCTGCCAGGGATCGGCCGCCCGATAGGCACCAGTGCGCGGTCTTCGACGCGGCAGGTCCAGTACGTCGCATTGATCAGCGCCTCCGTAGGCCCGTAACGGTTATCAAACCGCGCCGCCGGGAATGTACCGAGCACCTTCGCCTGAAGCTCGGCGCTCAATGCCTCGCCGCCGGAAAACAGGTAACGCAGACTATGGCAGCGGGCGGCTTCCTCCTCGGACACGAACAGGCGCAGCATCGACGGCACGAAGTGAATGGCGCTCACGCCATACTCACGGACCAGGCGCGCAAGAGTGCGCGGATCGCGGTGATCGCCCGGCTCCGCGATCGCCACCTGCGCCCCGACCATCAGCGGCCAGAAGATTTCCCAGACGGCGACGTCAAACCCAAGCGGCGTCTTGTGCAGAAGCGTGTCTCCCTCACCGAGACCATACTCCGACTGCATCCATGCGAGACGGGCGTGCATCGCGGCATGCGTGTTCGCGACACCCTTCGGACGCCCCGTGGTGCCGGACGTATAAAGCACATAAGCCAGGCTGGACGGATGCAGCGAGACGGGCACCTTCCGGACAGGTTCGCCATCATCCGGAAGCGCGTCGACATTGATCAACCCTACACCGGGCGCGGGCGTCAGCCGTTCTGCGATGTCGCCCTGTGTCAGCACGATGGACAGACCCGAATCTTCCATCATGTATGCGAGCCGCTCGAGCGGATAGTCGGGATCGAGCGGCAGGTACGCTCCCCCCACTTTCAGGACACCCAGCAGCGACGCCACGAGATCGAACGACCTCTCCATCGACACGCCGACGGGCCTGTCCGGCTCGACGCCTGCACTGCGCAGTGCAGCCGCAATCTGCTCCGCCCGCGTGTTGAGTTGGGCGTAGGTCATGACGTGCTCACCGCGCCGTAGCGCAACAGCATCCGGTGTAACCAGCGCCCGCCGTTCGAACTGGAGATGGACAAATCCCGCTTCACCGGGTCCGGCATCCACACCACTCCATGCAAGCAGTTGTTTCTTCTGCGCCTCGTTTGAGAATTCGAGCCCGCCCAGCGGGCCGTCCGGACGGCGTGTGACCGTGTCGAGCACCTGGATGAAATCATCCGCGATCCGTGCGACGGTGCCCCGGTCGAAGAGGTCGGTCGAATAGACAAAGGTGGCCGATACGGCACCCGTAGCCGTTTCCGCCGTGTTCAGTCCGAGATCGAACTTCGCGATGGCCGCATCCTGCAGCGATGCTTCGACATGCAATCCAGGAACCGACGACAAGGCGCTGAAGTCACGCTGCAGATGGTTGAACATCACCTGGAACAGCGGATTCTGTCCGGGAATACGCTCAGGCTGCAGAACCTCCACGAGCCGGTCGAACGGTACGTCCTGATGCGACTGCGCTTCAAGCGCAGTACGCTGCACGGCATTGGTCAGCGCCAGGAAGCTCAGTGAAGGTGCGACATGCGAACGGATGACCAGCGTGTTGACGAAAAGCCCAACGATGCCTTCCGCTTCCGTACGGGCGCGGCTTGCGACGGGCACGCCAACGCGCAGGTCGTACGCGCCCGAAAGGCGCGAGAGTAGTACGGAAAATGCACCGAGCAGAACCGCGAACAGCGTCGTGTTGCGTCCCGTCGCAAATGCGCGGACCCGCGCGGCCAGTTCGTCCGGAAGCGCCACGGAAACACCGGATCCCTCGAAGGTGCGCGAGGACGGCCGGGGCCGGTCTGCCGGCAGTTGCAGCACCGGGTGCTCGTCGCCGAGTTGCGAGCGCCAGTACGCAATCTGCTTCGCTTCCTCACCGCCCTCGAGGCGACGCTTCACCCAGGCCGAGTAGTCGGCATAATCAACTGGCAGCGGACGCAGGGCCGGTTTCGTTCCGGCGGCAAATGCGCAATACAACGTCGCGAACTCGTCGATCAGCACGTTCATCGACCATGCATCGGAGATGATGTGATGCAGGGTCACGGCGAGCGTATGAACAGCCGGCGCTTCACGGAATAGCCTTACGCGCCATAACGGGCCGCCGACAAGGTCGAAGGGCTTCTCACTCTCCGCCTGCACGGCTGCCTTGACACGGTCCGGTGTCGATGCGTCGTCGAGGTCTTCCAGCGGTAACGCAAACGAGGCGTCGCCGGAAATCTTCTGGATGACCGTATCGCCTTCTTCGACGAGCGTGGTCCGAAGGACCGCGTGCCGCTCCTTCAACGCTGCGAAAGTCTTCTGCAGCGCACCCAGATCCAGATCGCCCTCGAGACGCAGCGAGCCCGAAACGTTGTAGGCCGCGCTGCCCGGATCGAGCTGCCACAGGAACAGCATGCGTTGCTGCCCAGCAGACAGCGGCGCAACGCTCTGGTCGCTGCGCGCCGGGATCACGTCCACGCGCGTCTGCCCCTGCACCGCTGCCTGCGCGGCGAACGCGTGGGCAAATCCGCGCAGGGTCGGGGTCTCGAAAAATGCCTTCAGTTCAGGTGTACGGCCGGTGCGGTCCTGGATTCTCGCTGCGATCCGGGCCGCCGAGAGCGAGCTGCCGCCTAGCGCGAAGAAGCTCTCGTCCGGATGGATCTGGCTCACGCCCAAGACCTCCGACCAAGCTTCAGCCACGAGCAGCTCGACGTCGCTGTCTGCGGGCTGTTCCGCAGCCAGCTCGCCATTAATCCCGGCAGCCGACAACGGGGTGCCGTTCACGAACGCTGCGAAGCTGTCAAACTGCCCCTTCTCCCAAAGATTGGCGCAGGCTGCGCGCTGCAGTTTGCCGCTCGTGGTCTTGGGAATGGCCCCCGGGTTGAGCAGCACTATCACGCCAGGTGGTTCCCGGTGCGCCTGTGCAACCGCCGCCCGGATCTCCCGCGCCAGCACGTCGGGAGCGACCAGCTTCTGGACGTTACGGCTGACTTCCGCGGCGATGCCGATCGTCTCCTGCCCGTCAATCTCGACCGGGAACGCCGCGACACGCCCCTTGCGCACCAGTTCCACCTGGCTTTCGACGGCGTTCTCGATATCCTGCGGATAGAGGTTCTGGCCACGGACGATGATCATGTCCTTCAGCCGTCCGGTCACATACAGCTCGCCGTCCTTGAGGAAACCAAGATCCCCCGTACGAAGCCACGTTGCGGCATCCTTTACGACGAAAATCGACTCCGTTGCCTCCTCGTTCTTCCAGTACCCGTGCGCGATGCTCGGACCACTTGCGCAGATCTCACCAACACGCCCGTCATCGAATGCCTCGCCCGTAGCCGGATCGATAATCCTGACCGTGTGCAACGCTTTGGTACTGCCCGAACTGACGAGCGTGCGCCCATCTTCCCGCTCGATCGCCTCGTTGCACGCCAGTGCGTCCGCGTCGAAACTGGCCGAGCGAATGCCACGGCCACGCGCACCACCTGTGACGAAAAGCGTCGCCTCGGCAAGGCCATAGCACGGATAGAGCGCAGAAGCGTCGAAGCCGCAGTCGGCGAACCGCTGCGAGAAATTTCTGAGCGTATCGAACCGGACCGGTTCAGAACCCGAAAATGCAATGCGCCAGGTGCTCAGATCAAGCGATGCAAGCGCTTCTTCGGGGATGCGTTCCACACAAAGCCGGTAGGCGAAATCCGGACCACCGCTCACGGTCCCGCCGAACTGGCTGATCGCGTTGAGCCATCGCACTGGCCGCTCAAGAAAATGCTGGGGAGAGAGCAGGACAGCCGATATGCCACTGAAGAGCGGCTGCAGTAGGCCCCCGATGAAGCCCATATCGTGGTTGAATGGCAGCCAGCTCACCACTGTGTCGCCATCGTCGATACCGAACGCCTCGCGGATCACGACCTCGTTGGCCAGCAGGTTGCCATGCGTGACTTGTACACCCTTCGGTTGCGAGGTCGAACCTGACGTATATTGCAGGAACGCAAGCTCGCCCGCAGCAATATCGGCCGCCTCAATCATTGCGCCGTCTTGTCCTGTCGCGTCGCTCGCGATGACGGTGATCTGTCCAAGTGCCGGGTAGCCCCGACGCAACGTCTCCAGCGGCGCGAGCATGTCGGCCTGTGTCAGCAGGAACTTCGGTCGGGCATCACCGATGATCCGCAGGACGCGGTCCAGTTGCTGGGTCGACACGGTCTCCGGAGGATAGGCCGGAACTGCAATCACGCGTGCGTAGAGGCAGGCGAGAAACGCGACAATGTACTGTGGGCCAGTCGGATACAGCAGGAGCGCACGCTCCCCGGCGCCACCTGCTTCGTGGAGACGCGTCGCCAGGCGACGCGCCCGCCGATCCAGTTCGCCATAGGTCAATGTATCGGTGAGCGCTTCGCCATCACCCAGAAATCGCAACGCGACGCGATCAGGGTGCTCGGTCGCCCGTTCTGCCAGCAACGCCGCGAGTGTCGCGGGAGACTTCTTACGCACGTCCATGTCTTCACCTTTTCAATACAGGGCAGTCGCCGCCACAACAGCAACGACGATGTGTTCCAGCACCGTATGCCGTCCCGGTAGATGCGTCGAGCACCGGCGGCCTCACGGTTTATGTCTCGCCTCGTGTCTCCCCGAGGAGGCTTGCGGCTTACTCATCCGCAGTCTGCTTGCGATGAAGGCGTGCAACCGGGACCCCACTCATCTGAACGTGTCCGGTTTTCTCCGCATCCCCCGATGACTGTCCGGCGTCTGGCTGGCGTACCCGGCCGACGCCGTGGGTCGGCTCCCGGCCAACGTCGCTCCAGAAGGGGGGCTCCGATACCCCACCGAGGGAAGCGGAGGATGATGTCGCTGCGTCACCGGTATCCGTTGCCGTCAACCCCGGTTGAGCGGTCGGTGAACCGTTTCGGGACTGGTCAGCCCGCGTTGCGCGATTGAGAAAAGGGCACCGGCCGGCTGCACGGAGGTTTTCGTCAGCGAGGAAATACTGCTTCCATTCGAGGTTCCCGGGATCTCCGTAAAAGCCGAGATCCGGATGGGGTTCCACTTGGTCCCACGCACGCAGACGCTCGCGCACCTGGTTACGTGCTTCACGGCCGATCACCTTGTTGGTAATCGTGTCGACGAAAACGGCGCGCGGCTGAAAAAGCAGTACCATGCCCGGCCCGAGGTTGCGGCTGTGTCGTTTGTTGAACGACGGACAGGCGCAAACCACAAACATCTGCAAGCCACCGAACGAGAACTCCCATGCCTCGTCGTCCGGATCCGGCTGGAAGTCGGCTTCGGGGTGCGGGTCCGTATTGTGCAGATGCTGAAGCGCACCCCAGAAGTAATCGTGATAGGCCTGATGCGACAGTGGCTGCGAATCCGGTTCGAAGAAAATCGCAATGTTATTCCTGCGATACTCAGGCTGGTTCGCCAAGCGGGCAAACGTCGCCATTGTTGCGGGTAGTCCGCTGATATCCTTGCTCGGAACATAGGAATAGAACATCTCACCCCGCCGTTCGGCGAGGGTACCGAAAAAGCAGGGATATTCCGGGTGCATAACGAGCGAGCGCAGCTTTTCATAGGAGCTTCCCAACCATTCGGGAAAGCCTGTGAGCCCGACGTTCTCCTTGAGAATGATGCGGGTACGCCAATCACTTACCGGACGTTTCCTGCTTTCTAGCGTGGTACCACTGTTGTCGTCAGCCTGCATGACCCTCTCCATCAGAAACGGTTTTATCAGGGCTTCGCGTTTGTGCGAAAGCGGATGCGATCAGCAAAAAAAGCCCCCGGCTTGTCTTATACAAGCCATCTTCATTTCACTTAGTAGTCCGGATCGTCCTTTTGGAGAACGGGGCTGGGCAGTTACTTTCCTGGCGACATCATCCGGTTCGCGACACTATTCGAGCAGAGACCTATGCCGCTGCCGTCACACGTGCGGGCAATCCCCGCAAAAGTTCCTCTATCCACTCTTCGGGAATGATTGGCTGGTCGTACGTGCACTCTTCACAGACCACGGTCGAGCCATGCAGCCGTCCGTCAGGAATCAGCACCTTGTCCCCCTCTTTCATTTCGTGCCGCATACCAAGGTTCCCCCAGAACCACATTTGGGGCGCCCCTGGTGCTTCACCTCGACTTCTGATCACCACCAGCCGGTGGTCGTTATGGACATGCGTGGTCGAACACATGTCCCGCGGCTCAACAAACGTCTCTCGGTCGATATCTGGGCACTCGTCAGCAATGCGCTTGTCGATCTTCTCTGCAAACTGGACAAAGCGCTCCAGCGCTGACAACCATTTCAACTGCTCGCCCAGATCCCAACGTGCGCGCTCAGCCATTTTCTCGGCCACGGCAACCCCCTGGCCGGTCCGGAAGATTCCTTCGCCGCCGAAGCGGCTTTCCATCTGCACCAGCGCGCGCGCAAACCGCGAGACGAGGCGCTCGGCGGCGGCCGTCGCATCGGCATGTGTCACGCCAGGCGACACAAGGTGGGGACACGCCTCTGCCAACGCGGCCGAAAATGCAATCGCCTCCGCTTCCGCGACAAAAGCTGCACCAAGCAGTGCAAATGCACGGTCGGGTCGCGAGCCCAGTGCGTACAACAAATTGCTCTTCGCCATGCTTGTGGGCAGATAGAACTGCCAGTACGAATGCTCACGGCGCGTCACACCAACAAACTCCGCAACACGCGCGAGCAACGCATCCGTTGTCTGCGTCGCGAGGTCGGGCCGGTCATCACCCATCACGCTGTTGAAGTAGCCCGATGCAACGGCCCGCTCGACCGCAACGCGCCGGGACGGCGCCAGGCTCCAGCGCTGAATCATGATGAAGCGCAGACCTTCCACCAGATAGTTGTTGCGCACGAGCAGGGCGAAGATCTCTGCCCAGAACGCCTTTTCGTCGTCGATCACGCTGCCAAGCCGCTCGACGTATGTCGTCGCTGCCTCGCCACGTTGCGCCTCGTTGCCAAGGAATGCAAAACCGTAGTGCTCCAGAAACGGACGGATGCGGGCACCCAGCACCTGATTGCGTTCGCCGTAGAACGCATCGAAGCGCGCAAACTCTCCCTCAACGTCAAGCCGCGGAAGCCGCGCCACGCCAACTTCGTTCAGGCTCAGCAACAACCGCTGGGTCGCCAGCGCTGGCAGCCGGCTCACCCGCTCTGCCGGCACAGGCTTCTTGAACTGCAGGAACTCGAGGTCCTCCGGACGCAACGGGCGCCGATAGAAATCCTCCTCAAGCGCCAGTTCCTCGACGGTTGCGCTGCGAAACGCGTGATGCGATGCGAACTCCCGGATCAGCCCGATCACCTCTTCGCGCTGGCCAAGGTAAGGGGCGAAATCGAAAAGCGGAGACGACTTGTCCACCATATACACCTCCACGAGAGACGCTGGCTGTCAGGCGCACGATCGCTGTCGCGCGCCGGATTGCCCGCGTGAATGAAACGCCCTCGCGAGGCTGTCGACAACCAGATCGATGACCCTGTCGCGATGGGTGTTGATAAAGAAGTGGCCAGCCGGAAGTTCCTTCTGCTCGAAGACGCCAGTGGTTTCCGAAGCCCAGGCCGCAAGCTTTAACGGGTCATCGGCTATCTCGCTGTCATCCGCGCCGCCGAGCACAAGCATTGGACAGTTGAGCGTAAGGCGTTGCCGGAATTCGTAACTGCCACACAGGTGAAAATCCGCCCTAAGAAAAGGCAGCACGAGCTCCATAAATTCCCGGTTCCCGAGCAGTTCGTCCGGCATCCCCTGGAACGAACGCACTTCATCCAGGAACTCTTGCTCCGGACAGGTCAGCCAGTGCAACTCAAGTTCTCGACGGCTTGGAGCCGTGCAGGCCGATGCGCCGAACCATACCGGCGACAGGCCGTAGCGGTCGCGAATCGCATGCGCGAGTTCAACGCCCACCAGCGCACCCATGCTATGTCCGAAGATTGCGAACGGTGATGTCACATACGGCTGAACGTCTTCGACCAGGAGATCGAGCAATTCCGGCCAGCGGTGCATCGGCTTCATGCTGTGACGCGCACCGCGCCCCGGCATATGCAACGGCACCAGCTTGATCCACTGCGGTAGTCGGGTAGACCATTCGCGATATACCGCAGCGCTTCCACCCGCATAGGGAAGGCAAAACAGGTTGAGTGTGTCGACAGCCCATGGGGATCGGATCATTCCGCTGCTCATCAGTGCAACGATGCCCGCTCGGTCTGGCCCTGCGCGGCGCCGCCCGCGTCCATCGCCTTTCGCAGACTGGCCGGGCGCATGTCTGTCCAGTGCTCCTCGATATACGCCAGACACTCAGCCTTCTTACCTTTCTTGCCCGCTGCCCGCCAGCCGCCGGGGATCTCCTTGTAGCTCGGCCAGATCGAGTACTGCTCCTCTTGATTCATCACCACTTCGAATTCAGCGTTTTCGTCGTCCCAGCTCATTTCGTATCCTCTGCGCGCGTAGCAACATCGTCCTCGCGACCGGACATTTCGAACGTCACGGCCGTGGCCTTATGAACGGAACGCATAAGCTTGTTCCCGCCCAATTAATGAGACTTATTCTCAATCAACAGATGAAAATTAGGCCCCACAAGATCGATTGTCAAGGCATTTCCATCTGCGCGTCACGACCATTTCGAATTCACGCCGATACGCCGGCCTTCTCGTATGTCTTCTGCAATGCGCCCTGAATACAACCCCTTGTGCGATCAGGGCACGAGACATGCTGGCAGCAAGGTTCGAGACAACGGCCTGGTGATATTTGCAATAGAAATATCGAGTACTTCCACACCCGGCGATTGGCAAAATTACTGTTCACTTCTCAAATAAACAGAAATCAATACCACCGTGACTGAAATGCCCCTCTCGCATCACCACTGGTCTATCGTAGAAAGCAGTTGTGACGGATTCGTTACCCTTTAGGATTCCCTTTATCGTAATTCGGCCCGTCTCTCCACGCGACCACATGTGACAGGCGAGTGCGATCTGGAGCAAACGACATCGTTACGTCATCAATCTGGCCGTTCGAGCGCAACGCGTAGTGTGCCGACAAGGCGACCGCGGAGCGCGCGTCCTCGCGGTTTGCCCTCATTGCGGATGGCGTGAATCGCTTTGCGTATGCAGCCGTTGACACGACGCTGCGAGCAATCGGAGGGGTACGACGGTAGCGAATGAGTGAGAATGCCACCCCTGACGTCGAGGACAGCAGACAGCCCGCTGTCGAACTGGCGGAGCCAGAAGATCCGATGGTCGACAACCTTTCTTCCGGCAGGTCACAAAGATACTGCTGAAATGGCCGATTGCAACAAAGATATCTGAACGCCTGCACCACAGCAAGAGCGAGGCAGTCGCTGATCGCACGGGCAAATACCCGTCCTCAACAAGCTGCAGGGGCGTGTGGTGAGTTACCACTCGACACGACACTCCATCGACGGATTGCGTCCGAGGCGATGCTGGCGGAGCGCCATCACAGGCGCTAAACCGACTGTGATAACGAGACCATCTCGCTTTATGCACGAGGCCCGAGTCCAAGGGGGGCGCGGGTCGCACCGATGGAGTGTACAGGCAGCCTGCTCAATGCGCTCTACGAAGAGACTGCCTGGACTATATCCGCGTCAAATGGATCAAGCATTTTCACGCTAGCTCGTAAATTCAGGATGCCGAATCATGTTATCCATAGCAATGATTGGACTTCCCGTCGCCACGATTGCGACTCGATTCATCCGGAACCGGGAGACGGGAGCGAAACCATCGTAGCATGTCCCATAACCGGCGCAACCCGCGCACGTGTCATCTTAATGATGCATCCTAAAGCTCGACGTCACCCGACCTTATATTGACCACCTGTAACGGATTCCGAATACAGACGTTGCAATCGGCATTACGTCCTTGGGTAGCGCCAGAGGTCCCAGCGCCTCAAACGCGGATTCTTCCCGCGGACTCTCGCCGATGCGAGCGAGCTGTGGGAGCGGTCGTTATCCCCGACCCTTTTTGCCCTCCGGTCTGGATTTTGTAGGGCGACAATCCCGGCAATAGCCGTGCAGGACAAGGTGGTGCCCGGACAGCAGATAGCCCAGTTCTTCCGCGACCGTCTTCTGTCGCGCTTCGATCAAGGGATCGAAAAACTCGTCTACCCGCCCACAGTTGAGGCATATCACATGGTCGTGACGCTTGCCCTCGTTCAGTTCGAACACGGCGGTAGTGGAACCCAGGGTGCCGCTGGACAATATGCCGGCTTCGACCAGTTGGGCCAGCGCCCGATATACAGTCGCGAGCCCAATGTCGATTTTTTCCTCAACGAGATGGCGGAACACTTCCTCCGCGCTGAAGTGCCGATGCTTGCTGCCATGGAAAAACTCCAGGACCTTCACGCGGGGTGTGGTCGCCTTCAATCCTGCACTTTGAAGTGTCTGCTCAATATCCTGCATGGGCATGTTTCACATCAATCCGTTGGGTGGGGAAATAGTTAGAACAACCGATCACTGCGATGGTTCACTACACGTGCCGAACTCGCAAGCCACGGCGAACTCCGCCCTTCGCGCTCTCCGAAGGCGTCGATTCTAACGTGTCCATTAATATTCGAACCGCCGCGATGCGCTTCTGGATGCGATCGCTCACCGGTTATAACGGAATAGGAGTGATTTTTATTCCCACATGTACCGCCTACGACACTCGACATGAAAATGACTCGCATTCGCTTTCGCGTACCTCCGCGTTGAGAGCCCGCGGCGATCAGCAGAGCAGGCGGACACCACGTGGAAACCGCGTCAGCCCTCAACGCCGGCACCTGAGCTATTTTCCGTGAAGTTCCACTCGTAGCGGAGGTCGGTCCCGGTTCGAAGCCGCTGACCCTCACCATGCACGACAATCGCGTTCTGCCCAAACGTCAAGCCACCATCCACCAGACGATTCGCGCGATAAACGGCCATCGTATCCAGCGGTTCATTCGGCCACGTCGAATCGCGTGTGCCCGTCGCCTGATCGATTGTCGGTATCGGACACCGGGCACATGGCTTGACCAGACGCAGGACAATCGCACCGTCTGCGCCGATGGAAATGGTATTGAGAAAATCCTCGTCGTACGCCTCGAGTCCCGAGAGCACCAGATTGGGCCGAAACCGGTCCATCGGGAGCGCAGGGGCGCCTTTCGCCAGCAGACGCGCGTTGAGCTCATCGAGCGACTCCTGCACCGTCACGAGCAGCGGAAAACCGTCCGCAAACTGGGTGAACGCGGCATCGCCGCCAGTCCAACGTGCGCTCACGCGGCGTTGAACAGCGTCATCGAAACGCACTAACCGGACGCTCACTCCAATGACCTCTGAGAACCACTGTGCTGCTAGATCGCCCTCGTCAAGAGCTGGCAGGTGGTCCTTCCAGATCGTGACCTGACGGAGGTTGCGACCGCACCCGATGTCCAGTGAGACGGACAGCATGGGCATATTCGCCGCATGAACCAATAGGTCTGCCTCCGTCAGCATCGGAACGATGCGCGCCATGGACGGATATTCGCGCTGCGAGACGAACCGGCCATCGCTGTCAACTACCATCCAGTGCCGGTCCCAGGCGAGCCCGATTGACGTGAGGCTCGCCTCGCCCTGAACTATCCCTCTGCAGGATTTGATCGGATAAGTATAGAGGGCGCTCAGGACAGGCATGGGCAATGGAAAAATGGATGAGCCGCCCGATTCTATCGCACGCGTGCACTCATTCCGCCAAGGCGCAACGCTCAAAGATGCGCTCTCATCAGGATGACTGTATCGCCCCTGTCGCCGCAATACCTGGAGATGGTTCGTCCATGATGCGTGCGGGTGCCACTCGCCCGACGTTTCGGGGATACGCAAAAAGACGGCGTAGCTGGCGTTGAGTATCAGCCCGCTCGCGCATCGAAGGGGTCTAGTCTTGCGCGCGGGCAGGCTCACATCGGCTGGCTGGCCAAACACCTCTGCTGAGGTGGTCCCCACAATACCCGGTGCGACGTGCTACTTCCTCAGGATCAGTGTGCCGAGCCGCGCCAGGCTCAGTACATAGCGCGCTGCGTTATGGAGGATTTCAATGCGGCGACTCCTTTCAGAAGGTCCTCGCTGCCAAGCTGTTTTGCTGTGCCCCTGGGAGCAGATGTCAGGCCCTCCCCGTCACGCTGTAGCGGTAAGCGTGACAACGCCCCCCCTTTTTTCGCGGTTCACGCGGATTCACGGCTTTCTGCCTCAATCCAGCGGCGCACAGGCGATCGCCGCTTCCGTCTCGCGGGTGCGAATTCCGTTCCCCTCCCCAAACGCCACGCAACCCACGTAACCGGGAAGATCGTTCAGCCAGTGGTACTGCAATGTCCGAGCACCGGCAAAGACTACCTCCCCATTCACGACTGGCCGACGGAGACCATCTCCAGCAGGATCGATTTTCAGCGCACGCAGGCCCTCCGTAATGCCTAGACCCAGCGTTTTCAGCAGCGCCTCCTTGGCGGTCCAGCATCGGAAAAAACTCTGTCGCTGCAGCCATACCGGTTCGACCATCAACGCCCACCGCTCCTCCTCCGAGCAGACCAGATCAATCAGCCCGTGCCAGTCAGTAAGCGGCTCGGCCCGACCGTTTCGCCATGCTGACTTTTCCAAAGCATGATGAGCGCGTTCAGATCAACGGAGCCAGTCAGCCATGTCGAACGCAGGGGGCGCAGCCCATCCCCGTCGCACGTACGCGCGAAAATTCAAGCAGCAGGTGATCAGAGAGACGTTGGTGCCTGGCATGTCGG
>NZ_CAAJGM010000244.1 GCF_900996235.1 Paraburkholderia sp. BCC1885 | reverse complement strand
GTATCGATCAATTCGTGTCCCACTACAACGAGAATTGCAAAGCGTTTACATGGACCGCTTCCGCTGACTCCATCCTCGCAAAGCTACAAAGACTTTGTACGCGAATCAGCGGAACGGAACACTAGTCAATCTTCTGCCTCGAACGCAGTCGTCACGATTCTTCGCTGTGATTCTTCCGCCGCATGCACTCCAGCCCCTGCAATACGATGGCGATGCCGCCGCGAAACTCCCTATCGGGCCCGAGACGCTGCGCCACTCGAGCCGTTGCTGATAGCAGGGGATATTGGTTCCCTGACAACTCGGCCATCGCTTGAGTACCCGCGCCATCAAGCGGGCCAACGTGTTGGGCCTGGAACAGGCCACTGAGATAGCTGACCAGGGTACGCAAGGCGATAACCCTTTGCTCATCGGCAAACCCGCCCTCTGTGAGTATCATCAAGAATGCCTCGGCACACCGTTTCACTCCGTGCGATGCATGGCGGTGGAGCGTCAGTAGCGGCACGATTGATGGATGCGCGCCAACGGCCACGCGCATGCACTCCGCAAGCTGCGTTATCTGCTGATTCCATGGTGCGCGCGGAATCAGTTCAGTATCGACACTCGCCAGCACCTGATCGACAACCAGCTGTTCCAGCGCCTCGCGATCCTTGACATAGCGATATAACGACATGGTCCCCGCGCCAAGTTCCGTCGCAACTGTTCGCATGGAGAGCGCGGCCAGCCCATCACGATCAATGACTTGAAGTGCCGCAGTTGCGATGTCGCCAGGCGTGAGCGAACGGGGACGTGGCATGGTCAGACAATGAAGTTTCCGCAGTTGACTTTGTTAGCGTACACTGTACTCCAACAAAGGAGAAAAGTCATGCGCACCTCATCCGGGCGTCTGCGACTCAAGCTAGGCCACATGATTGCCCCGCGCCAGATTACCGCATTAGATGGCATGGTAGATCTGCCCGACCCGAATCGACTCGTTCATCTGCAATTCCGGCGTTTTGCTGGCTGTCCCGTTTGCGATCTCCATTTGCACTCCATCGCACAACGGCATGATGAGATCGTGTCCGCCCGGATTCGCGAGGTCGCGGTATTCCACTCCGGTGCTGATGATTTGCGCCCTTTCACGATCGAATTACCGTTCGCGGTCGTTGCCGATCCAGAGAAAAGACTCTATACGGAGTTCGGTGCGGAAACGTCGCCCCGCGCGTTATTGAACCCGCGGGCCTGGCTTCCGATCTTGCGCGGTGTGTTACGTAGCCTCGGCAGGATTTTGCGAGACAGGCAACCCGTAACGTCCTTGCGTTCCCAAGGCGGCAAGCTGGGCCTGCCAGCCGATTTCCTCATCGCCGAGGACGGGCGGGTACTTGCCTGTCACTATGGCGAACACATTTACGACCAGTGGTCAGTCGATGACCTGTTGGCTCTGTCCGGGAAGATCCGATGACTACCCTCGTCAATTGCGCGCCCGGACGAATTATTCGAGGGCGCCTCATCGGTATCTCTCACCGCTGCACACGAATCGAAAAAGACGGGGAGACCGGAACGGGCGATAACCGCTCAGTCTTCCGACAGCTTTTTCAGGCGCGTAATCCACAATTCATGTCCGTCGTGCAGGCCAGCCGGATTCGATTGACGGCTCGCTATCGCGCCAGGTCCCTTAGTGGCCTCTTCGGTCACGACGTGGCACGACTGCACGCCAGGTACGAGAACCACGTGTGGTATGCCGCGACCTTCGGCCCATAGCCAAACCAGCCGAGCCTCGATCCCGGCACGTATTCGGCAACGGTGCTGCGGATCTGAACGCCAAAGGTGTCCCATGTGAAATGCGTATGCGGCCCGAGCTGCGACGCGCCGCCGGCGATCCTCACGTTGTGCGAATTGGGATAACGGAAAGATCACCACCGCGGTAAGCGCCGTGGCAAAAAATAGCGTCGTATACGCCGATCCGGTCGCCAAGAAAGCCGTAGATGACTGGCGAAATCGCACCCGACGCTATCGTCCCCGTGTAAAACAACGTGAATGCACGCTCAGTACGCTCGAGGGCCGCCATTTCCGGCGCCAGGGATTGACGAGTCGAATGCAGCGAAGCCGGAAACTCTCGAAGTTGCGAGGCCACCTTGTGGCTCAACCACTTCCAATCGATCGGCTCAGGAAACATAAACTCGACCAGGGTGACGCTCTCAAGTCGATCGTAGCGTCGTTCGCGGACGGCCTCCTTCCCGGCCCAATCTGCACGGCGCATCATCTGGGCATCTCGCGCGTACCGTTCCAAGGAAATCGCCACGGTCAGCGCTGCGTGTCGCGCTTCGCGTCTGACAATCCTGGCATTGCGAAATTCATTCCAACCAAACGTGACGACCGAGCTAACGATGCTTGCGACACCACCGATCTTCAGCAGGTCCATCCAGCCACTCTGCTTCAGATATCCAATCCACTGAAGCGCCATTCCCGCCTCCGAGTCTCACACCCCAACAGTATAGGGGCGGTTACTTCCTGATCGGCAATGCGATTCCTGCCGAGATATCCAATCCATCAAATGCCCGAACCCTGACTTCCCAACAGATTTGCATCGATCCAATTTGCAAACTTTCGGATAGTCTCCTCATTGCGTGACAGCAGCGTCCACTGTCCAATCCGTCTGACAGTCACCAATCCAGATCGCTCCAATTGCGCGATATGCATCGAAACCGTTGACTGAGACAAATTGCTCCGAGCACCCACAGCGTTAGCCGGAATACTTCCCGAGAATAAATGCTCGTAATCTGGGAAATATTCCTCGATGTCGGCCAACCACAGCAGCACCTCCCGCCTAAATGGGTGGGCCAGGGCTTTGAAAATCGCATCGACATCGGTCATATTCGACACCACATCAAACGGCATAAACCATTCAGGCAGCGATATCTAATCGCAAACGGGTTGTCTCGAATTTGATCAACATTCATGTCGGTTAGGACGCAGACCGGGGTAACGCCACGCTTCAATCGAGCCTCAGGACAATCTTGCCCACATGCCCACCCGCGTCCATTCGAGCATGCGCCTGCGCGGCCTTGGCCAACGGGAACGCCGCCTCGATAATCGGCTTCGGCCGCCCCTCAACGACATGCGGCCACACGGCACGAAGCAACGCATCCGCCACCTGGGCCTTGAACGCGGTGGGACGTGCATGCAAGGTCGATCCGGTGAGCATGAGACGGCGAACCATCACCGACGCCAGATCGATCTCGGCCCGCCTGCCGCCCTGTGCCGCGATGGTGATGTGACGTCCGCTCTCGCCGAGACACTGAAGATTGCGCGACACATAACCACTCGTACATGACAGGCGTCCTCTTCGATCCACGAGGTTACTGCCCCCATGAGCCACTGTCGCGGGCGTCGGTCGACTGGTTGTACCGCCATCTGATCGCCCTCGGTCAAATGACACGCGTCGACCGTGCTTGGCCGACGCCGGCTCCACAACTGCGTATGTCATGTAGTCATTAGACTGTCAGACTTGGGACTTGCCGATCGATGCGCCACCATCGACGAACACGGTCTGACCCGTCATGAAGCCCGCATCTTCCGAGAGAAGAAAGGCAATCGCAGCGGCGATTTCATCGGGGCGCCCAAGACGATTGAGCGGAATCATCGACAGATAGCGCCGCTCGCCTTCACTTCCGACGGGGCTCGTTACACGGAATAATTCCGTTTCGGTCGGCCCTGGAGCTACAGCGTTGACGGTAATGCCTTGCGAGGCAAGTTCCAGTGCCCAGGTACGCGTGAAGCTCGTCAGCGCGCTTTTCGCACCGGCATACGACGTGCGGTCGACGACGCCGAGAATGGTCAGGCTCGTCACATTGACAACGCGCCCCCAGCCTTTCGCGCGCATCGAGGGTAATACCGCCTGAACAGCCTGTACCGCAGGCGTCAGGTTCCTGCGCAACGAGTCCTCGAATACGTCTAGATCGATTTCACCGATCTTGCCGGGTCGAACAAATCCGACGTTGTTCACCACTCCGTCGAAAGAAAACTGTTCAGTCAGTTCCTTGAATGCCTGAGCGGTCGCCTGCCGGTCGCTCAGATCCACGGAGACGAGTGTGCCGGGGAACATCGGGTCGTCCGCGTTGCGCGCGATCCCCACAACGTGATGACCTGCGCCAGCAAGCCTGTCCGAGAGTGCGCGGCCGATACCCTTGCTCGCGCCGGTAATCAGGAAAGTGCGTGTTTTCATCTTTGACCCAAATATAGTGGTGTTGAAGAGAGTTGGCTCGACCTCTACCGTAGCGCCCGATACCATCGTGAAACCTGCACACCCTGCTTCTAGCGTATCCGGTGAATTGCCGGTCGCTCGTCAGCCGGAGACCGAACGGAGGTCAAGACCTCCTTCATTTCTTTGAAAATCTGGCTTCGCCCCGCTTCCTCGAGCGCCGCCTGTCATTCAATGCGCGGCCCCGGCAACATGATGCTCGACCGTGAAACGGACGGCCAAATTCTCGGGGGCCGCATCGGGGGCGCCGACATCGTGGTCAAGCGCTTCTCCGACCCGGTTGCCGCTGACGTCTTCAAGACTGCTCCCGACGACAAGTCTGTAGGCCCCCGGGGGCCAGCCGCGGTCCGGGCGCCAGCGCCAGACTCGCCCACTGGCGGAGACTGTCACCCGCCCAGATTGGGATCGTCCTTGATCGTCGACAACATCCAACTGGTCGCGGAGAAGCGCGCCATCCATCTCCCTGTCGAATGTAACCGTTAGAGCTTCGCGCGACCCCGCATTGGGAGAGGCAAGGCTCCAGGTCTGTGGGTTAATGGGGGTACGGGCCGCCGGCGTGACCCGGTATTGAAATCGCTTGCCGTCAACTTCGACTGTATAGCTGCGGCCGGCCTGAAGAGGGGCGACGCTACCGCCGTCCCCTTCGACGTCTCGTTTGACCCGGCCTGGGTCAAACAGGACCGTAAGGCGTCTGCCATCGGGACTCCAGAGGTCCTGACCGAAGTCCATGAACGCGCCGTCGACCACCCGACCATCAGCGTCAACCAGACGCACGTCCCGCGTTGCCACTAGACCCCGCGCTGGCCGGTCGAAGGTGACGTAGAGGCGAAGGGTGTTTGCCGGGATCGATTTCGCAGCCGGCGAGATCGCCACCACTTGCGGAACGGAGGTCGTCGACGCCACCGCCGCCACTTGCGGAGCGGAGGCGGTCGACGCCAGCACCATTGAGGCTATGAAGATCGCGTTCACTGTTGGCCGGGGCCGCGGCCCTGAAAATCGAACTCAGCCCAGATCTGGTCCAACTTTATCGGTAGCGGGAACGTCGGCACGGCCTCAAGATTGAGAGAGCCGGAATTGGCATCACGAGTCACGGACACCAGGAACTTGTCATCGAGCTTGTCCGCAAAGAGGGATGACCCGACGAACATCAGCGACTTGCCCACGGGGCCCAGCGGGTATTCGGGCCGCCAGTCTCCAACACCGCCATGAGGCGAGTTGTCGGGCAGGTATGCCATCGCCTTCTGCAGACCGGAAATCGGGATCATGCGCGGGCTGTGGCCAGCGTTCGTCGCGAACAGGCTCGGCTGCCCGTTGAACGACACTGAAACCAGGCTGAGCGGCTGACCATTGCCCATGTCGCCGACCGTCCTGCCTGTCACCTTGGCGCCGTCCTTCAGCTCTGCGGTCGGGATGAGGACGATCGGGCTGCAGGTGTAGGCGGCGATGAGGGTGTCCTCGCCATCGATCGTGGCGAACTGCATGGCGCGGATGGGCGCGCGGGTCTCGTAGCGCTCGTGGGCGACGTGGTAGATCCGGACGGCCGTCGATGAAGACCGGCCGTCGAAGGGATAGGACACGTGCCGAAGAGTCGATGAAAATTCCTCGTTGGAGATGCCGGCAACGAACAGCTCCCCATTGTGGAACT
Organism: Paraburkholderia sp. BCC1885; assembly: GCF_900996235.1. Lineage (GTDB taxonomy): Bacteria > Pseudomonadota > Gammaproteobacteria > Burkholderiales > Burkholderiaceae > Paraburkholderia. The sequence continues at coordinate 9,374 of NZ_CAAJGM010000244.1, read as the reverse complement.
TCATGTCGACAATGGTCATCGACCGCATCGGCGTCATCGCCTTGAGATGGTATTGATCGCCCGCTGGCACCGGCCAATCGCCGGTCCGATCGCGGAAGTGCTGATCCGGGGTCGGCGCGTTGGGGACGACCCAGCTGGTCGATTTGGCGCGCGCCAGATCGACCTGGGAAAGCACCCCGGCCGGCGAGACCTTCACGACGGCCGGCTTCCCAGCGCCGAACGCAACCGAGAGATAGACGTCATGAGTGGTGGGATGGACCGCCATGCCATTGATGTGGACGCTGGACTTGGGCGCCTTGAGCAGCGTTGCGATTCGACCGTCAATGCCATAGACCTCCAGTGGCGGCGCGGCGGCGGGAGTCGCCCCCTCGCCTATCGGGTAGGCGAACACAGCGCCGCTGATGTTGTCACCGACGAACAATACTCCGTCCGGACTGAACGTCAGGGTCCCGGCGTACTGCAGCTTCGCGGCAGCTTGTGAGGACGCGACGGCCGAAGACACAGGGGCTGCCTGAGCCAGCACGGGCGCCAAAGCCGACGCGGTGATCATGAGCGCGCTTGCCGCGGCGAGGAGAGTGAGCTTCGTCATATCTTTTCCTTCGGTTCAGAGTTGTGAGACGGCCCGCTGGTGATCAGATCAATGTGACGACCATTTCGCACCAGGTGATCGGCATTTCGAATGCGATGATTGTTCGATGGCCACCGTCGCCGGATTGCCACCGTCAGCTACTTTTTTGGTCTGAAGGCTGTCCGCCTTTGCCGCAGGGTCGAAGAGTTCCTCGACTGTGATCGACGCCGCCGACGCGCGAGGATGCATCGGAGCGGAAAGCGAGGTCTCGACGCCGAGTTTCTTGTAGAGGGCTTTGGTCGGGTCGGCCACCGTGTCAAAGGCTAACTTATCTTGACGCTTCAGCATTTCGCGAAGCGACGAATGAAGCACGCGACCTCGCGAATGCTCGTGGCATGCAGCCTGTCGACCTCTTTTGGATCCAGCCGACATCGACGCCCATGTGAAACGGCGCCGAATTCGCTATGAGAGAATTCGGCACCGTATGGTTGGCGTCGTCTAGGAGGCCAGGTCAATCAGGCGCGTTGGCCGCCGGAGGCGGTGATGCGCTCGCCGGTGACCCAGGCCGAATCATCGGAGGCCAGGAACAGCGCCACGCGTGCGATGTCTTCCGGCTGGCCCGGGCGACCGAACGGGATCGACGCGACCACGGCCTTGACGGCCTCCTCCGGCCAACCCAGAGCTGCGATGCCTTCCGTGATGGTCGCACCCGGAGCGATGCTGTTGACGCGGATCTTCTTCGGGGCGAGTTCGACCGAGGTGACGCGCGTGATTGCGTCGACAGCACTCTTGGTCGCGGCGTAGACCACCGAGTTCGGCATAAAGCCGACGCTGGCGATGGAGCTGATATTGATGATGCTGCCGCCGTTCGGGCCGAAGTACTTCGCCGCCTCTTGCGTAGCGGTGATGACGCCGAGCACGTTCGTGTTGAACTCGCGATGGAATTCCTGCTCAGTCGCATTTTCAAGCGGACCGAAGGCGTAGACGCCTGCGTTGTTCACGAGGACGTCGAGCGTTCCGAAGGTACGCTTCGTCTCTTCAAAAAGGCGCTTGATGTCGGCGGTCTTCGAGAAGTCGGCCTGGATTGCAACGGCCTTACCGCCGGAGCTCTTGATCTCGGCGACCAGAGCATCCGCTGCGTCCTTGCTGCTCGAATAGTTCACGACAACCGAGGCGCCAGCCTTGGCGTAGAGCTTTGCAATGCCGGCCCCAATGCCTTTGGAAGCACCGGTAACGATGGCGACTTTTCCGGTAAGTGTGGTCATGGATATCTGTCCTGTAAATTGACGGCGCCACGTTGGCGCTCCGACGGAGTGTCGTCGATCGATAGACAGGTGAGTAGGTGCGGCGGCAAGTAAGACTTATTCGTCCAATGGATAGATCCCGCCTCGCCAGGCGGCGAAAGTGGCAAATCTTGGCGAGGCGCCCATGAGGAACCAGTCGACGTACTCGAGTCACACCAACCGGCAGGAGATGCGTGACAGGTAGCCGGCTCCAAACGAAGCACGCCGGCCACTCACCGCGCGGCCAACGGCCTCCCATTCGGGGAAGCCAGTTAGACGTTACGCGGGCAAACTTTGCAGGCCGCGATATGGCGCCGGTCACTCGGAGCGCAGTTCGGCCTGGCGCCTGCCCAGAATGGGTGATCTTCTGCGCTATCCGTGTCGCGCGGCGCGAATCACCTTGAGGCCGAGTTCAGCTATCAGATGCGAGCGCGCAGTTCCCTCACGCCGCGTCCCAGCTTGCGTCGCAACAATGCGCGCAAGGTCACGCCATCCGAATACCCTATCTGCGCCGCGATCTGGTCGATGCTCTCGCTTCCGGTGCGAAGCAGATATACCGCGCGTTCTACGCGCAGATCCTGGAAATAAGACAGTGGCGTCTTGCTCAACACACTTTGCAGGCGCCGCGATAGCGTCCGTTTGCTGGCGCCTACTGCGATGGCTGCCTCCTCAAGCGAGAAGCCTCGCGCGAGTTGTTCCCGAGCCCAAGATTCGAAGCGCTCGACGACGGGGTCTGCGTGAGACAGGTGATCCGGGATGACGAATTCAGCTTGTGAGCCGCGCGCCTCGATCAGCAGGTAGCGTGCCGCCAAGGCTGCCAGCGCGGGACTGCTGCTTCGGACGACGCTCAGCGCAAGATCCAGATGTGCCAAGGCCGCGCCGGCCGTGACAAAGCTGGCTGAATGCACAAGCATGCGAGACTCGTCCAGCGACACGCGCGCGTAGCGCTGTCGAAACATCGGCGCTAACCACCAGGATGTCGTGGCGCGCTGACCATCGAGCAGCCCGCTCTCGGCCAGTAAGAACGTGCCGGTACACGCGGCGCCGACCACAGCTCCAGAGTTTGACCACCGTTGCAAGGCGAAAACCGCGTCCGGGACGTCTGCCTGCTCAAGGCGCGCAGCAAGCGTATCTGGCGTCTTGGCACCGAGCGCGGGTACGAGCACGACGTCGGGCTTCGCCGCCTGGTGCGCTGGCACTACCGGGACACTCAGTCCCTGCGCGGTTCGCACTCGGCGTCTCACGCCGACTACTGTCACCTCGACTGGCGCTGGCGGCTGGTCCAGCGCCCCTGCCAGTTGGTTGGCGGTGTTGAGAGTGTCTGTCAGGGCGGCAAGTCCCAGATCGAACACGCCGTCGAGAACGAGAACGTGGATGCGCATGGCAACAATGATATCAATATTGACCATCTTGCCACTGGCCAATTGAACCTGTGGCGTGGAAACTGGCGACTCACCGCTCGTTCACCTGAAAGACCTGATGGACAAGCCAAACACAAACCCGTCAATGCAGGCGCAGTGAACTCCTGAAGCTCGCAGCGGTTGCTACCTCGACGCTCGTTCTCTCGAAATCCTCACAGTCAGCCGAATCCGTTCATCAAAGGAAGCCCTCCATGTCCAACTATGCCCTTTTCGTTCGCCTCGAAGCCAAGCCCGGTCAAGAGACCGCTGTTGCCAACTTTCTGGCCGGCGCGCTGCCGCTCGCCAATGCCGAGTTGGGTACCGTTGCCTGGTTCGCGTTGCGGTTCGGTCCCTCGACGTTCGGTGTATTCGACACCTTTGCGGACGAGCAAGGCCGTCAAGCCCACCTGAACGGCCCAATCGCCGCGGCGCTGATGGCTAACGCGGCCGCCTTGCTCAGTTCGCCGCCGACGATCGAGAAGGTCGATCTACTCGCGGTGAAGATGCCTGGCTAACAAACGTCTGCGGCGCCGGGCGACAAATCACCCTGCAGCCTCGTGTAAGCTCGAAGCTTAGCGACGCAGTTTTGCGATCAGGTACTCGACGAGTGCACGTGCTGCGGGCTTCGGCAGTCGACCCGCCGCGAACATGCCGTGGACTTCGACCTCGCCCATGTTCCAATCGGGGAGCAGCTGAATCAGCGAACCATCGGCGAGTTCAGCACGACAGCCCCATAGAGCTGTGGTCACGATACCCATTCCGGCCGCCGCGGCAGCTACGGCTGCTTCGTTGACGGATACATTCAGGCGGCTGTTGATTCGGGTTGACACACGCTGGCCGTCCTTCTGGAAGGACCATGTACCGGCACTAGTTCCCGCAGGGCCGATAATGGCCGCGTGGGCAGCCAGGTCGGCGGGCTTCTCGGGCGCGCCATTCGTCTTGAGATAGGCCGGGGAGGCGACGATCAATCGTTGTGTTCGTCCAATCAGGCGCGCGGTCGCACTCGAGTCGGCCAGGTCGCCGAGACGGAGCGCGACATCGGCGCCTTCCTTGATAGTGTCTTGTCGTTGATCGCTCATTAGCAGGCTGACCTTCAACGAGGGATGGCGTGCAAGGAAAACTGGCATCACGGGAACGATTTCGCGCACACCAAAGCTTGTGGGCATGGCAACACGCAACTCGCCGCGCAGCTCCTGCGATCCGCGAGCTACGTGATCGGCTTCCTCAAGCGACGCCAGAATCGCTTCGATACGAGTCAGATAGTCGTTACCGACGTCCGTCAGCGTGACAGCCCGTGTCGTGCGCGCAATCAACGCACCGCCAACGTTCTTTTCCAACGCTGCGATGATGCGCGACACGGACGGCTGAGAAAGATCAAGCTCTCGCGCCACCGCTGAGAAGCTTCCGGTGTGAGCAACGCGGACGAAGAGTCGAAGGGCCAGCAGCTTATCGTTCATATGAGGAGTGTAGCTTGGACCAGGCAGCCGCCCCAAATATGTCGCGTATGAAATAACAGATGGTCGGTAGGGCTGTTGATCGTCATGAGACCATGGAGAAGGTCTACCCTCTTCCCGTGAGCACGCCGACTTGAACGCGTTTCCAATACGCGCGACGGATAAGACTTATTTGTTAGTTGCGGGAATCGGGATGCTGGCTCTGTTTTAAGGCACCCCCGACTGCGTAAGGCCACCTCCCTCCGGCGCCGATCAAAAACCGACAACCGGGCGAACAAAGAGCGCCGAAGAGACCCGTCCAGCGCGCCTTCTTTCGGCCATAGGATTGATCGCGATTACCGTTCGATCCTGGAGTCCGCAGAGCTGAGACGCACTAGCAGTCGCCGCCGCGATGTCGCGTTCAGCATTTTGCCTTCGCCACTCAGCGTTTTGTTCTGCTGGCCGTGGGCAAATACCGCCTCGGTTGGCAAAAGCGTCACCGCCCCCACGCCTGACACGCTGGCGTGCGTCACTGCCAGGCTCGGGCTCATGCGGTGGCCATCTGCACGCTTGTGAAAGTCACATCTAGCCTACTTCGTTGAAGTCATGGCGCTCAAGCGTGATCGCTCATTCGCTCAAGACATAGGTGTTATCCATTCCGTCTGCCTACCGCCGCTGGATGCGTCGACCTACAATCAAATCTCCATCGATTAAGAAGCGTCTATGTACAAGCTCTATGCGTTTGCCTCACCCAACAGCCTCAAAGCTGTCATCGGTCTAGAGGAGTTGGAACTCGAGTACGAGCTCATTGGCGTCAACATCCGCAAGGGCGAGCAGAAGTCTGCGGACTATTTGGCGCTCAACCCCAACGGAAAAGTGCCTGTCCTCGTCGATGACCAGTATGCTGAAGGCGACGACGCCTTGGCGGAGTCTGCCGCTATTTTGGTCTATCTCGCCGAGCGTCACGGAAAGTTGCTCCCAACGATTGGCATGGCCCGAGCACGCGTATTCGAGCAGTTGTTCTTCCACGCATCGGGGATCGCTCCTGCCTTTGGTCAGTCCGGGTTCTTCCAGAAGAACGCAAGCGAGCGACTGCCACTGGCAATCGACAGGTTCCAGAGCGAAGCAAATCGCACGGCCGCGATCCTCGATCAGGTGCTGGCTCGCCGCCGGTATGTCGCAGGTGACGACTACACCATTGCCGACATCGCACACTTTGGTTGGATGTGGCGACGCGAATTCGCGAACGTTACCTTCGAAGAAATCCCCAATGTCGCGCGTTGGTACGAAGCGATGACTGCACGGCCGGCTGTTCAGCGTGCCATCAAGCGAGTCGAGGCGCTGATGCCACCGCAGGCCTGACCGCCCTAAGCCCCAGTCATTTCCCCGTCGAACCCGGTGCCACTCGCACCGGGGCAGGCTGTCGCCGACGCTCGTCGCGACGTGAACAGGATTTGCATCCAATGCTGAAGCGTCACTTTCTGCAGTCTGACGAGTTCAAGGCCGTGCTTGCGTCGCTACCAGAGCATATTCGGTGGTCACCTGAACGCATCGGGAGCTCGATGCGCGAGACACTGTCGAAAAGGCCGGTAGACAGTGACGTCTGGCTCTTCTGCTACGGATCACTCATATGGAATCCGGTCGTGCATTTTATAGAGCGCGAGTCGGCAACGTTACCTGGATGGAGTCGCAGCTTCACGCTTGGCCTTAGGTCTGGTCGGGCAAGCGCAGCGCATCCAGGCCGGATGCTTGGTCTCGAGCCCGGTGGCGAAACGCAAGGAGTCGTCATCCGGTTTGACGAAGATTCGCTCGATGATGAACTGCCGCTCGTTTGGGCGCGAGAGATGATCAGCGGCGCCTACCGGCCGGTTTGGCAGCCCGTCATCTTAAGGGGCGGACGACGCGTCACGTCGCTTGTTTTTGTCGCAGATAGAGCGCATCCCTACTGGTGCAAGGACGCGTCTGTAAAAACGATCGTACCGATACTCGCCTCTGCCTCTGGGCCCTTGGGCACGAATGCAGAATACGTCCTGCGCCTGGCCGACGCGCTGACCGATTTGCGCGTTCGCGACGAGTACATCGACGCCTTAGCTTCGGCACTACGAGAACACGGTGGCTCTGGCGGACGTATTGTGCCTTGAGCACCATGACTGCGGGCTCATCATCGACACGCCGTTCAGCGCACAAACAGCCCAGCCGCCGATAAGAACGCTGACATCGCTACTGCAGCGCGGGATGTCCAGTACAAATGAGGCGTAGGGTTGAGTGGCCATGAAACCTTTCAGTTCGATGTGGCCCTGGCGCTGCGCACGGGAGGCTCAATCGCCGGGCAACTGCTGATGGCGGCGAAGGCGGCGGCATCGGCGATGCGGCTAATCGCCAGTGAGAGTGGGTGCTCTATATGCAGCGGCTCCGCGGCGCGCGCGAAGTGCAGTTCCTCTGCTACAGCGATGAACAACGCATGTGACGCAAGTCCATAGGCGAAGATCAAGTCCAGCGGCACGCTCTATCAGCTGATCGGAGAGAAGAAGATCTACTTCACTCATGGTCTGCGAGAGCATCATAATAATCGCGAAGGCTCCCGGAGACGGGCAAGGATGCCCTGCGTTTTCAGCGCGTGCGCATGTCCTCAAGAGCGGCGGCGAGCTCTACGAGATCCCGATGCAATCGCGATACTCTCGATTTTCCAAGCTTCGCGATAGCCATGGACTGTAGTTCATGTTTCACCTTCGCACACGCCGCCTGTATGGCAACCCCGCGCTTCGTCAGGCGCACGATCTTGGCGCGTGTGTCGGTTGAGTCAGGTACCTGCTCCACATAGCCGCGCGCCTCCAGTTCCCGAACCAGCTGACTAATCGCCTGTTTGGTGATTCCTGCGCGCTGCGCCAAGGTGGTGGGACGGGCGCCGGTCGCATCCAGTAGCGGCATGAGACTCGCGAAGGCAGGCGTCATGTCGCTGAACCCACAACTAGCAACCTTGGCCATCATGGCGGCGATCAAGGCGCGGCTGGCGGCAGCCAGGGCCGGTGCAAAGCTGTCGTCCTTTTCTTTCGTTGAGTTACTCACGAGCACCTACGTCGTCACAGTGCAAATTTATCATCAAGTTTCTTGACCATATCGTCAAAGTACTTTACCTTATTTCATCAAGTTAGTTTACCAGATCGCGAAGCTCAGGCAAAGGAGCTAAAAATGTCAGTACCAACAATCGCTCAGAAGGGTCCATATCCTGTTCAAGTTGAAGCGGGAAAGAGCTACTACTGGTGTTCCTGCGGATTGAGCGAGACTCAGCCCTTCTGTAACGGCAGCCACGCCAGCAGCGGGCTCTCCCCGATAAAGTTCGAGGCCGCAGAAACCAGGACGATTTACCTCTGTGGCTGCAAGAACAGCAAGAGCGGCGTTTTCTGCGATGGTAGCCACGCCAAGCTCTAAAGATCGTTGCGACTCGGGGGATCGAAGTGCTGATGCAAGTCGGTTCTTCAATATCCGGCTTACTTTCCTCCGGCATGACCACCGTCGCGGCCGGACCCTCGTCAGGCGCGGAATAAGGAAACCATCATGAACGCGATCAACCAAGTCACTCCGCAATCGGCGGGAGCTCTGACCTTCAGCCCCGACGGGGTTCTCTTCGTAGGCGACAGCAAGCTCGGAGCCGTCTTCGCCTTCGAGACGGAACGCGGCCAGGCTCCAGCCTCGCTGGATCCCTTCCTCTTCGAGTCGTTCGACGAGAAGATCGCCGACGCGCTGGGCGTGACGGTGAAGAGCTTGGTGATGAACGGGATGGCCATCCACCCCATCACGCGCGAGCCATACCTGTCCGTCGGCGTGCGCAATGGCGATCGCCTGGAGCCCGCGGTCGTGAGCGTCTCGCTCGCCGGCGAGGTCCGCCCCTTCGATCTCTCATCGTCAAAGATGACAGTACAGCAATTGACCGACATCCCCGACGAAAGCAAACACTTCAAGTCGCGGGCAGGTGGTCCTTTCCCGTATCCGCCAGCGGCGGTCTTCGAGGAGAAGGCGCGTACACCACTCCGATCCATGACGATCGTGGATATGAAGTTTCACAATGGCGAAGTGTTCATCGCCGGCGTCTCGAACCAGGAGTTCTCCTCCACGCTACGGCGTATCCCCTATCCGTTCACCGGGGCCGCCAGCGAAACCCAAGTGGAAATCTACCATCTCGCGCACGGCCTCTACGAAACGCGTGCGCCGATCCGGGCCATGCAGTTCGCCTCCATCAATGGCGAGGACACGCTTGTCGCTGCCTACGCTTGCAGTCCGCTCGTCACCATTCCGGTTTCAGAGCTGAAGCATGGCGCGAAAGTGAGGGCCAAGACGATCGGTGACATGGGCAACGGCCAGCCCATTAGCATGGTCGCCTTCCGTGATGGGGACGAGGACAAACTATTCATCACCAATCTCGCTCGCGGCCCCATGATAGTTCCACTCTCCGGAATCCGCTCCGCCGAAGGCTACACACCCGAGAACCGGCCGACCAAAGACAAGATGCTGGACCAACATCCCACCATGCCTGCCGGGCCGGTCGGCAAGCAGGTGCTGTTCGTTGGGGAAGGTCTGAACAAATCATTTTCAGCCTGACTGTTCGCCACATTCGAAATTGGCGGGTCTCGAAAGTCGTTTTCTTGTTGGGAACCGAATGAATACCGACCAGAAATTGATCTCGATGTTTGAA
>NZ_CAAJGM010000243.1 GCF_900996235.1 Paraburkholderia sp. BCC1885 | reverse complement strand
TGGATCGTGCCCACGATCGCCGATCGTGGACACGATCTCCCTTGATCTACACGGACTTCAACACGCCATCACCATCATGCCTCACTCGCGCGCGCGTGAGGACACGGCCCAGCCGAGCCGCTTACCTACAGACATCGATACATTACGCACCAAGCGTATCCATCCGCACTCGCTGAGGCACGGCACCGCCATCGCGCTGCTTAAGTCTGGTGTGGACTTCGCTACCATTAGCCAGTGGCTCGGGCATAGCTGTCTGAATACGACAATGGTCTATGCAAGGGCGGATATGGACATGAAACGGCAGGCGCTAACCCAGGTGTTTCCCGATGTGTTGTCGACGTCATCGTTTGTTGAGTTTGCGCTGGTTGAAGCCGACCTTGTGAAGTGGCTGCGTGCACTGTAGTAAGTTATGTGGAGTTCGGGAACAGGAAAACCGTCTCTGATTGGCAATCAACCGCCGGACTCCACGTATTTGAAAACTGCACATTATGTATAGATCATAGTCGTCTGTGGATCACGATGCCCTAAGATCTCCCCAATCTCGCTCAGCGATGCGCCATGGCGCAGCATGTCGGCAGCCAGTCCGTGGCGAAACTGATGTGCTCCCGTAGTTGGGGCGTCGATGCCAGCGCGCTGGAGCGCGTGCCGAACAATGGAACCGACGCCACATGCTCCGCGAAAGCCGGTGATAGGCGCCTTCGTGCGCAAGAATACCCGGCGGCAGGAACTATGCGGTCGGCCGTGCCGCAAATATGCAGCGATCGCCTTGCCGACGTCGGCGTGCAAAGGTAACTCGTTGCGCTGGCCGCATTTACCTCGCACAGTCAAACGTGCCGCGCTCCAGTCGATATCCGTAAGTTCAAGCGACACTACTTCCCCAGAGCGTAGTCCCAACCGTGCGAGCAGCAGCAGGATCGCGTAGTCGCGAAGGCCCATTCCGGTCCTGCGATCGATACTGGACAGCAGTTGCCGTATCTGATCTGGAGCAATCGCCCGAGGGATTGACGGCATCGACCAGTTGGCAACGACCGGAACGAAATCCGCAAGATCCGGCACCATGTCGCCACGATAGCGTGCGTAGCGTAGAAAGGAGCGCAAAGCGGTGGTCATGAGCTTCGCACGCTTCAAATGCAGACGTTGGGCCTTAAGCTGTACAAATCTAATGACATCGCTCGCACGCAGACGTGACAGATTGACTCGCCCGTCGCCGAAGCGGTCTTGCAGGAAATCTGTGGCGAACGTCGAGTAATACGCAATCGTTGTTTCGGCCAGACCACACCTCGCGTAAGTACTGTCCGTACGCCTGGGCATAGAGTTCAGCCGCCGTCCCGCGGCGCGTGTCTGTGCGTTGAGCACGAACGACGCCACTGTGGTGCAGAAACTCGAGGAGATGTCGAAGTGCAGCGCTGTCCCCCCGGCCAGCCCGCACACGTCGAGCTCGATATCGCAAGTACTGCGACGCGTGTTCGGAGCATACGCGATGCAATTCCACTCTTGATCGTGCGAGCCAATGGCTAAAGCCAGCAACAATGCGCACCTGATGCCGGAGTGACTGCACGCTATATCCTTGGGACTCCATCGAGTTCGCGAATGAAACGATGTAGGGTGCAAGCGGACCTTCTGGAAGGTGCGAAAGACCGACCCGGTGACAAACGACGTATCTCATGATGGACTCCTTCCCGGACGCCGGGGGCTGTGGAAGGAATCAAGACTATCTCTACTTTGCTTCGCGCAACTGCTGCAAAATGGGGACAATTCTCAGTTGCAAGACATAGTCAGGAAGGGCACATAGTGCCGCTCGTATAGGGGTAGGAAACGGCGGTCGCCGTCCCCTCCCTCCGAACCCGGTGTGCGGTTTTCCCGCGACGGGCTCTCCAGTCAGTTGTTTCCACATCGGGATTGGCGCGCCGATTCAAGGGCTGCGGACATCGTGAACAGCCCAAGATTAGCGAAAAAGGCATTTGGCCATCGCGTGTGATCGCGAAGGCATCGACCCTGACCCGGACGATGAAGCTGTCGACGCAGGATCGCTCGAAGGCGGCGACGAACAAAGCCGTCGACGGACGAGAAGGTGTATCGGTGGGCCTGCTGGAAATAGCCGAACCAACCACGCAGGAGTGGATTGAGCGACGTAATGATGTCCTCGATCGAGTCACCCCTGTTACGCTTGGTCAGGGCCCGGATTTTATCCCGTAGCCCCATGAGGCTCTTCTTGCGCACCCAACGTTGACCCGCCTCGAACCGGTAACCCAGAAACTCGAACCCATGACCCTCCAGCCGGCAATCCCCAACGTGGGTTTTGTCAGGATGCAGTGTCAAGCCGTTCGCATCCACCCAAGCCCGCATGCGAGTGAGCGCAGCTTCCGCTTCCTCACGTGTACGGCATAACACCACGGCGTCATCCGCGTAGCGCACCATGACCAGCCCTACCTGTCGCATTTCCACGTCAAGCTCGTGCAGGTACAGATTTGCCAACAAGGGGCTGACAACCGCCCCTTGAGGACTGCCGGAAGTCGGCGTCCAACGCGTCATGTCTTCCATGATGTCTTGCTTGAGAAAGTACTGGATGAGTTCCAGAACCCGGCCGTCCGAGATTCGCCCTGCCACTCTCGCAAGAAGAGGTGAGTGTGGAATCGAGTCAAAATAGCTTTGCAGGTCGGCATCGACCACCCAGCAGTAGCCCGCTTTCACATGCCGGTCCACTTCGCGCAGCGCATCCTTGCAACCCAAGCCCGGGCGAAAGCCGTAGCTTCTCGGCTCGAACTCATGCTCAAAGATCGGCTCGATTACCAGCTTCAGGGCCGCCTGAACGACGCGATCCTTTACAGCGGGTATACCGAGCGGACGACGTCCTTTACCTTTCGGTATGTAGACACGCCGCACCGGCTGCGGGCGATAGCTACCATCCTGCAATGCTTGCGCCAGTTCGGCAAGGTAGCGGTCCCGCGCTTGCGCGAATCGCTTCACGCTCATGCGGTCCACTCCCGCCGCCCCGGCGTTCTTCTCGACCTGAGTCCACCCCAGCGCGAGCGTGTCCAGGCGAAACACCTTGTCAATCAGACTGTGCCACTTACCTCCTTTAACTCCATTTCGTAGAGCAGCCAACATAGCGTCCGTCCAGATTGAAGCTGACGCGAATTTCCGCTGCACGCAGCTTCCCAGCGCGTCTGCATCTCGTCTAGTCGTTTCCGACACTGGCGATGCTTCGATCTTCATCTTTGCTTCCTTCCGGTCTTTTGCTATCAACTTTCCTGCCCCGCTTCCCTAGTGCGCCTTTTGCTCTGACGCAGGTCTCCACGGCTCGACTCTTCCGTGTGCAGTACTATCGGGACTCTGACTCCTGCCAGCGTTCACCTCGCCGGCAGGTCTCCCCACTTGCTTCGTGCCACCTTCCCATCGTTCCGTCCTCAAACACGTGGTACGCCACCGCACCGCTTTGTCCGCCACGACAGCGTGCTGTGTTACTTCCAGGCTTCGCCACTTTAGTGCAGGCTCGCCGCCATACCCCGCCGAAACAGGTTCGTTAACCTACGGACCGACAGTTCGCTTCCGGTTACTCCCCACCCCGCCTCACGACGACGCAGTTACCTTCAGCTACGGAGCTGTGGCCAACTCCGGCAGGGACTTTCACCCTGCAAATGGCACGCCATCATGGGCGTACACTAAACCGCTGACGCGGTAGTGGGAGGAGTGCGAGAGCTGATGGCTGACGTTCAGTGTGGCGGTTAGCTGACGCAGGATCCCAACGGGGGGAGGCAGATACCTCCAGGAGCAGTATGTGGATGTCCAACCGGGCTCCACCACTGCTTCCAGGAGGTTAGTCATGACGCCGCTGCGCCAACGCATGTTGCACGACATGCAGATCCGTAATCTCGCCGAGAACACACAGAAGTCCTATCTGATTCAGGTACGCAGTTTCGCCCGGCACTTCCACCGCTCGCCCGAACTGCTGGGTCCCGACGAGATCCGGGCCTGGCTCGTCTACCTCCTCGAAGAGCGCAAGCTGGCACCCGCCAGTCTCGGCGCAACGATCGGTGCACTGCGCTTTCTTTACCGCGTGACGCTCAAACGCGACTGGAGTGACGAGGACTTTCCCTTGCCGAGGAAGCCGTTCCGACTGCCGGTCGTCCTCAGCCTGGAGGAGATCACCACGTTCTTCGAGTCGGTCGCCAGTCTCAAGCACCGCACCATCCTGATGACCGCGTACGCCGCCGGCCTGCGGGTGTCGGAAGTCGTGCATCTGAAGGTCACCGATATCGACAGCAAGCGTATGGTCATCCGTGTAAACCAGGGGAAGAACCGTAAGGATCGCTATGTAATGCTCTCGCCGAGGCTGCTCGAGATCCTGAGGCTGTACTGGCAGGACGCCCATCCGAAGGAATGGCTCTTTCCAGGCAACATTCCGGGGCGGCCCATCACCCGCCATGCCGTGGGCGACGCATGCGAGCTTGCACGCAAGCGCAGCGGCATCCCCAAACCCGTGACGCCCCATTCTTTGCGCCACGCGTTCGCCACGCATCTGCTGGAAACCGGTACTGACGTGCGCCGGATCCAGCTGCTGATGGGCCATAGGTCCCTTGCGACAACGTCCCGGTACCTGAAGGTGGCCACCAGCACCGTGTGCGCCACCACCAGTCCCTTCGATCTGCTGCCGCACCCCGCACCCATTCCATCCCCGCCACCTGCGCCCGAGTACTTCTGAGCGCAGTCATGCGGCCGGCGCTCGAAGTGGCGGACATATTCCGCCAGTGTGGGCCCAGTTTCCGGCTATCCCATGCCGAGGGGCTCAGTCGTGTGCAGCGACGCGTGATGAGTGCCATCGAGCTGTGTCGTACCGCAGCGCTTGGTGCCCATCTCGAGCAGTGCGATGCATGCGGCTATCAGCGCATCAGTTACGACTCATGCCGTAACCGGCACTGTCCGAAGTGCCAGTCACTCGCCCGCGCGCAATGGCTCGAACGCCGGCATGCGGAGCTCCTCCCCTCGACCGAGTATTTCCATGTCGTCTTCACGCTTCCCGAATCCATCGCCGCTCTCGCGTTCCAGAATAAGAGGACGCTCTACGATCTGCTGTTTCGCGCCAGCGCCGAAACGTTGCGCACGATCGCCGCCGATCCGAAGCACCTGGGCGCCGGGATCGGCTTCCTTACGATCCTGCATACGTGGGGACAGAATCTGCAGCATCACCCTCATGTGCATTGCGTTGTGCCGGGCGGCGGCATCTCCCCGGACGGCGAGCGCTGGATCGCCTGCCGTCCCGGCTTCTTCCTGTCCGTCCGGGTCCTGTCACGGCTCTTTCGCCGTCTGTTTCTCGAACAGCTGCGCCGCGCTTACGACGCCGGCGGGCTGCGCCTGCACGGTCAGTTCGAATCCCTGAGCGATCCCGTCCAATTCGCAGCCTGGCTTGCACCCGCGGCACGGGCGGAGTGGGTGGTCTACGCCAAGCCACCCTTTGGCGGTGCTGAACACGTGCTCGATTACCTGGGCCGCTACACCCACCGCGTCGCCATCTCCAACAACCGGCTGCTCGCCTTCGACGGGCACACCGTGCAGTTCCGCTGGAAGGACTACCGGCACGAGTCCAGACAAAGGACCATGACGCTCACGGCCGACGAGTTCATCCGTCGCTTCCTGCTGCATGTGCTACCTGACGGCTTCAAACGCATTCGCAGCTACGGGTGGCTCGCCAACTGCCACCGTGCCGACAAGCTCGCCACCTGCAGGCAGATGCTCGGTGTCGAGGCTCCCGCCGCGGCCGCCGCCGAGCCCGGGGAAGACTACCGTGACCGCTACCAACGACTCACCGGCAAGTCACTGCGCGACTGCCCCCTATGTGGCAAGGGACACATGCTCCGCATCGAAGACATGCCCGGCATGCCTTCCACGAGCTCCGCCAGCTCCCACCCATGCGCGCTAGTTGCCACCGCACCTGTTTCCGTACACGTTCGCCTTTCCTGACGAGGCCAACGCGGCTGCACTCGTGCCTTCGATCTGCTGGCGCACCAGCGTACTCCAAAATGGCGGGTGATTTGCCGGTTCACGCGCACATTCGCGCTTACTTTACACGTGATGCCTTCCACTCTCGCCCGAAGTCCGTCTGTGATCGCCCCTGCAAGACATCACAAATTACCGCGGCGGTCATTCAATGCCCATAGCGGCCACCGCCTGTGGAGCGGTTTAGCACAAACATTTTTTTGATTACCGGTCGCGGATCAGGTCCAACGACATGGCGATACGCTGGTTGCCGCGACCGCCAACCAAAAAAATCTCTGCCCTATGTCTTCGGAGACATAGGAGGCACACGGCAGCCATGGAATTACTGCAAGCTGGCGTGGATCCAATCAACATTGCCCTGTGGATGGGCCATGAGTCGCTCCAGACAACCCAGATGTACCTGGATGCCAGTCTGGAGCTGAAGGAAAAAATTCTCGCTCGTGTCGGACCACATGATGGCAAGCCCGTACGATACCGGCCCGACAGTAAGCTCGCGACGTTTCTCAAGGGTCTATAGCCATTAAAACTATGCCGATCCGGGCGACCTGAGAACGACCTCCTGCTGGCTCTTTACAAGCATCATCGTGATCCAATCCCGGCTTGATCGGCATTGCCACGAACGCGGCATAGTTGCCGAACTTCGATTCCCGGATGGAGACTATCCCGCTGACGAGGTCAACGTCGGACCGGTTGAGTCGAAGCGCTTCACCCGGCCTGAGGCCGGTCGCTACCAGAAGCCCGATAAGCGTCGAATAGGTCAGTGCTCGCATGCCTGTGCGCGAGCGTAACTGCGCAGCCTGGATCATGAGCAGGTTGATTTCCTGTTCCGTGTAAATATGTGGCGCGTTGCGCCGTCGGCGGGCACTCAGGAGTCTTGCCGGAGGAATCTGGTTTCGACTGTCGACGGTGTTCATCCACCTGGCAAATCCTCTTACCTGGGAGAGGCGCCGCCCCCAGGTGGCGCGTTCGACGGACACGGGCGTCGTCGCCCAGCGCAGAGCCAGATCGGTGGAAATGAACTCGGCGCCTTCGTGCTCCAGAAGATCAACGAAATGACCGAGTGCCAATGCACGTTCATAAAATGACGCCCCGAGAGCCCGGCGGGCTGCCACGTACTGCGCAAGGGAGTCACGGATCGCAGTCATGTTGCACCTCCCGCCGTGGGCCATGAGCGCGCTACCCCGCGCAGGTCCTCAAACGCGACCTTTGCGTAGATCGCGGTACTGACCTGTGAGCGGTGCCGTAACAGCTCGGCGATTTCCGCCATCGACGCACCATGGCGAATCATCGTTGTCGCCAGACCGTGACGAAACAGATGTGCTGAGCCGCGACACGCAGGGCGAAACCCGGCACGAGCGAACGCCAGACGAACAATGTGGCCAACTGCCGCCGGTCCCGCCAGACCAACGCGCGGCGCGCACGTGCGAAGGAATACCCGTCGAGATGCGCTCGCTCCACGAGCGTCGCAAAGGTACGTTGCGATCGCGTCTCCAACCTCGGAAGGTAGCGGGACATGCTCCACCATTTGCCCCTTGCCATGAACGACAAGTTCCCCCGAACGCCAGTGGATGTCGCCTAGCGAGCTTGCGCGCCTAGATATTCCGCCAATCTGTGCACTGCCCGGCGTTGGAAAGAAACTCCAGGATCATCCAAGCATCACACTGGCGGCCCGCGACCTCGCACGCGTAAGCCATGCGTCGACTGTGCGGGGAATGGCGCGTTTGGCAGTGACGCCGTTTGACTATTTTTTCAGGCACAAAGGCGTCTTCTCCGAAAGCGTCATCAATTGCGGCGGATACGTGCGTACGAGGGATGATCTGCTCATCCCCGACCTCAAGCTCGAATTTATGCCGATGATGAGGCAATTCGGGCGCACGGTCCCCCGGCATCACGGCTTTAATGTATTCGCAGTCCTGCTGCGTCCTGAAAGCAGAGGCATCGTTCGACTGAGATCCGCAGATCCGTTCGAGAAACCGCTGATCCGGCCATGTTTCTTCACCGACACACGCGACGTCGAGATCTTGATCCGCGGCATCAGGATCTTTCGCGATATTGTTGGCAGGCCGCCCATGGCTCAATATTGTGGTCCCGAAGTGCTACCCGGTTCGCAGGTTCAGTCCGATAGCCAGCTTTCAGAGTTCGTCAGGAAATATGCCGGAACGGTCTATCATCCAGCCGGAACATGCAAGATGGGGCCATCAACCGACCCGCTTGCGGTCGTCGACCCCGAATTACGGGTACACGGTGTCGAAGGACTACGGGTAGCGGACGTGTCAATCATGCCGACTATCGTCGGTGCCAACACGAATGCCCCAGCCATGATGATCGGCGAACGCGTGGCCGCATTTATTCTGGGCCAACGACATCCTGTCATGAAATCGGGCAGCAGCGAATCCACCACAAGCGGACATCAAGTTCCGATCGATGCAACCATTGGCCAGCCTTGATAGCTGACTCATTGCCATTCACGAAGTTACACGGTTGACCTGCCCCCGACTGCTCTAGCAAGAGCGAGCAGCCGCGGGCCCCACTTTTCTGTCAGTTGTTTTGCGGTGAACGTATCGGCCGGTCCAGCGCAGTTGAACGCCAGATACCTATCGCCCGATCCGCCGGGAAGCGGCACCCCCACGGCGTTCGACTGGGTGACGTAGTTACCGATGTTACAACAGTAACCACGCGCGCTCACTTCGCTGATACCACGAGCAATGTTCTCCTGAATCGAGGACCAGTCAGGTGGCCGTTTCGATCGAATTTCTTTAAGCACCTCTTCCCGAGCGGCTTGCGGCATTGACGCAAGGCATGCCCAACCAAGGCTTGTACTGGCGACAGGCACTTTCATTCCAACCGAAATGTTGCGCAGCATAGGGCCTGCGCCGCGCGCAGTTTCGATGTAAATCATGCTGTCTCCGTCCAAGACGGCGAGGCTGACAACACCCCCGCATTCGTCAGCGAGTTCCATCATAAGCGGGCGCGCTATGACGTCGATGTCGATGTTCGACAACACGCCATAACCGAGGTCTAACACGCTCGGCGCCAACCGAAACCGCTCGGTAGACTCGTCGAGCAACATATATCCCAATTCGCAGAGCGTAAGCGTCAGCTTTTGAAGCGTTTGTGCAGGGATACCCGTACGATCCTTGATCTCATTGGCGTCAAGATCGACATCGCCTTCACGGAAGATCGCGAGAATCTGCAAGCCTCGCGCAAGCGCCGTGTTGAAGCGGACGTCGTCCTTTATTTCGCGAACGCGGGGCTTGCGCGGCGCTTTCGTACTTTGCACGTCTGCCAGACGTTTCTTCATTGACTTGATAAACGAAGTTGAAAAGGCACGTCGCCGTGGACCGAGATGCTGATGATTCTGCCGCCAGGCGGCGTCTCACTACAGATTATACGATGCAGACCTCGCGTATCGATGTGACCGGGGGGATGCGAATCACGCAGCCTCCACGCGCCCAAGGCTTAAGGTGAAAGGATCGCAGCGGCGGCAATCGGGTTGTCCTACGTAGCTTCGTTCCAAAGCACAAATGCGGCGCCCACCCCCGTGCCGGCGGGCGTTCTATAAAGAGGATGGTATTCATGCCATTGCACCGACAACCTCGTACCAATAGCACCCGCTGTCATGATCCAGTTCAGGATCTCGGACGAGCCGGAATTAAGTGCGCCGCGAGGAATCGTCCGCAAGGCGTCGGGGTCCTGGGAAACGAACGCCCTAAGCACTCCCCTGTCGAGTTCTTCGTCGACCACGAAATGGCTCAACCCGCCGGAAGCCACAATGGCGACCCGAAGATCGTCCGGAGCCGCATCGATTGCATCTCCCAACGCGACACCCATGTCGTACGCACGCCTCGCGGTCGGCACATTCGGTTGGAAATAGGTGTTTAGGAGTACGGGCACAACCGGGATTCGCCGTTCCCGCAACAACCGCTTGACGATGAAACCGTATGCATGCCCGAAGCCCGATGCGGTTGGGTCTTTGACGTTGGCCACGCTCGCGACGTCGATGTCCGCGTCAACCATCGATTGAGTCAGATGGAGCGCAAATGAGGCGTTGCCCGGAATCCGGTGCAATGCGTCCATCAGGTATCCTTTTCCCATTGTCCGCATCCATTCTGCAGGCTGATTCTCGCCGAATTTGTCCCGCATGACGATTTCGTCACCATGATAGATCGCAACAAGAGGCTGATTGCTCGCATCGAACAGTTCGGACTGGTCATCACCGACGATCACGATCACGTCCGGTGCAGCTTTCTCCAGCGCAGCAGCGAGACGATCAAGCGCTTCGTTGCAACGCTTGGACTTTTCCATTAACGCTTCCGCCGACACGATCTCCGCGTACTTGGGACCCACCTCCTTCAGCAACTGCGGATAGTCGACCCAACGACCGTCAGATAGATTGAGACGTTCATTGGCAAAATCGACTTCTGCCCGATGCTGCCACTGCGTACTGTCCAACGTCAGTAGCGGCGTATGCGAAGCCCCCACACCTAAAACGATCCGTGCCATTCTTTATTCTCCAGTGACCAGTTTCATTGACGAGGCACCCTTGAGCTCAAGTATTTCCCTAACGTCGGCGGGCGAAGCGATCTCGAGTCCCAGAGCTTCGATGATCTGACGTACCTGCCCTACCTGTTCCGCATTCGACCGGGCGAGCTTGCCACGCCCAAGCCAAAGGCTGTCTTCCAGGCCGACCCGAACGTTGCCGCCCATCGCGGCGGCAGTGGCCGCAACAGGCATCTGATGGCGGCCAGCGCCAAGTACCGACCATCTGTAGCTCGCGCCAAACAACCTGTCTGCCGTACGCTTCATGTGCATAACATCGTCGGCATGAGCACCTATGCCACCCATGATGCCGAACACCGTCTGAATGAAGAATGGTGGCTTGACAAGGCCTTCGTCCACGAAGTACGCAAGATTGTAAAGATGTGAGGTGTCGTAACACTCGAATTCGAACCGGGTGCCTTTGGCACCGAGTTCGACAAGGACTGTTTCGATATCAGCATAGGTATTACGAAAGATCAGATCCTTGCTGCCTTCAAGATATGATCGCTCCCAGTCGTGCTGGAAGTCTTTGTAGCGACGCAACATCGGAAACAGTCCGAAATTCATCGTTCCCATGTTCATCGAAGCAAGTTCTGGCTCGAATACCCTCGCGGGCTCCATCCGCTCTTCGACCGTCATGTAGGGAGAGCCGCCCGTCGTCAAGTTAATTACAGCGTCGGCGCTGTTCGCGATCAGGTCGAGAAACTTCGTAAACGCCGCGGGCGTCTGGGTAGGTCTTCCCGTCTTCGGGTCACGAGCGTGTAGATGAAGGATTGCTGCCCCTGCACGTGCTGCCTCGATGGCCGACTCCGCGATCTGCTCAGGCGTAACAGGCAAGTAGGCAGACATTGACGGAGTATGTATCGCTCCTGTGACCGCGCAACTGATGATGACCTTTTGAGAATTCGACATTAGCGGTATTCCTGGGCAGTCTGGACAAGTGCGCCTAACGACATGCGCTAAAATTGATAAATTTCGAGTGTTCGCTCCCCGCTTGCGAGACGCCGCAGGATTTCGGACTCTTTCGCTTCCCGTTCAGCGGCTGAGTTTACGATTGCGGGAGCCCTGGCTCGCGGCAAAGCTACAATTCCATCCGTGTCCCCGACGATCAGATCCCCGGCCGCCACTACCACGTCACCCATCAAAATGGGAAAATTGATCCAACCCACGGCGCCATAGTCCTTACCAGTGCCACGCATGGAGAGCCCCCGGGCAAAGACCGGAAAACCGACTTCGGGCAGCACACCGCCATCGCGAACGCAGCCGTCAATGACGAGCCCTGCGAGCCCGCGCTCCCGCGCGGCGCTGGACATAATCTCCCCCCAGTAGCCAAAGTCGTATCCGCCCGAGACATGCGCAACAAGCACTTCTCCGGGTTGGGCAACGTAAATGGCCCGATGAAGCCAGAGGTTGTCTCCAGACGGACCGTGCACTGTTACAGCAGTGCCACAGATCCGAAACGCTACATCAATGGGTTTGATGGCGGCCGGAAGCGCACCGATTCTGCCACCGGACTCATGTAGGGTCGACGCCGGGAGCGCTCGCGCTGCCTGCACAATGTCCGGCGACACCCGTTCAATGGTGGGTTGGATTGTCTGACCTCCTGGTGCTTTCGGACCGGTGCTCATGGGCTGATCACCTTGCGGCTTTGCAACGAATGGTAACGATGCTTTTCACGTGCTTCGCGCAAGGTCAAACCTGTTCTGACGGCGGTTCGAATGGCATCCTCAGCCTCCTGAATGCTTTCAGCGGCGTTAAGTATCGCCTCCTCATGTTCACGAGGAACCACGACTACACCATCGCTATCGCCGCGCACGATGTCGCCCGGACAGACGCGAACATTGCCAATAGAAACGGGAGTCTGCGTGTTCACCACCTGCACGCGGTCTTTTCCTGTTCGCATCCATGAAGAGCGACTGTAGATCGGGTAGCCGAGGCTACGACAGAGCGCGACGTCGCGATTCACGCCGTCGATGAGCGTCCCCTGTACGCCTCGAAGATGTGCAACTTCGGTTAAGATGTCACCCCAAACGGTCACATCGTCACGGCCACCATTCGCGAGAACAATGACGCAGTCAACCGGGATGTCGTCGATGTAATCTCCGACAGTGCCCGGTGGCGACGCAGCCGGCCCATACATCAACGTCCACGCACGTCCGCACATCTTGAATTCGTCGGCGCATGGCTTGATCCCATAGCATTGACCGACGATGCCGTGACGGTCCACCGCGTCACTGATGGTTGCTGTGTCCAACCTCGCGGCCCGCTCCAGATTCGTGTCAGTCATCTTGGTGTCCTCCTTCAGACGGCATATGCAGCATGTGTTCATAATCGCTGCCCATAACCTCAGTGATACGCTTGCCGGAAAGGAGGGCCTTAGCCATCGCCGCTTCTTTCCTAAAGATTCTCTCTGCGACGTCGAGTACCCGTTCGGCATCCTCAGCAGGTATGAATGCCACGCCACTAGCATCTGCGACGACGTAGTCACCAGCTTTGACAGTCACGCCGCCAATTGTTATCGTCGTTACGCCTTCGACTTCGGCGACTCTTCCTCGTGCGGTACGTGCCGTAAGCGTGCGACAAAACACCGGGAACTCATATCCGCGTGCCTCGTCGATGTCTCGCACCGGGCCATCAGCCACCACGCCACTGACGCCTCTCAGTTTCGCGCCGAGGGTCAGGATGCCACCCCAGCTTCCCGCATCGATGCCGGTGCGCTGCTCGACAACGATCACGTCGCCTGGAGACGCATTTTCGATAGCGTGCGTGCCAAGATGTCTCGCCGCCGCCCCGCTGCAAGCAACTTCAGCGCTCCGAAGCAAACGCAGCGTTATCGCACGCCCCGCGATGCGGCGACTGCCAGATTCCTGCCGCAAGCCGCTTGCGATCTGATCCGATATGCTGAGCGCATCCATCGCATCGGACACAGCACAACAATCGAGGCGGCTTAGACGCTTAACGGATTCATCCATTTGTTCTTCCTGATGTTTTCATGAACGATGCCTCAATGACCACGTTCACGTGTGGCAACTTCCCTGCTACGCAGCGAACGACTCACCCTGCTATTTCGACCCGTGCACTTACCTGCAGCACCCCGGTTAATCTGTTGCGCTTTCCACCGGAACTATTCGGATGTAGACAGTGCCTTCGCCGACGGTAGACGGATATACGGTCAGATCGCGCTCCAGCGGCGGGCAGAGCGCCTTTCCCGTACGGATGTCGAATTTCCCTCCGTGCAGCGGACACTCAATGTATCCATCCTCCTGAAATCCTTCGGACATCAGCGCGTAGGCGTGCGTGCAAATGTTGTCAAGCACATGGATCTCTCCCCGCTCTAGGTAGACACCCACCTTTCTTCCCTGCACATCGACACCAACCGGCCGCCCCTCTTTAACCTCGCTGAGGGGGCAAACCATCATCCAATGGTCTGGTCCGTTCACGTCATCTCCTTCCCATGTTGAGTCGCGTCTATTGCGCGATTGAGTTGATCGCTGAGATCCATCGAACTATCGTCAAACCTCGACCTGTCGATTTCGAATCCTCGTTCCAACGCCTTTCGTACCGCTCGCAAATCGCGGCCTCTATTGAACGCGATAGCACCCACAAGCCTCCCGACGGGATCAAACTGCAACTGCATAAGTTCGTTCTCGTCGAATTGCCAGTACAGAGAGGACTGGTTGATTCCGTCAACCCTCCCAACGAGTTGGAGATTGACGTCGAACTGATCCGACCAAAACCAGGGCAAAGGGCGGTACTCCACGTCAATTCCCAACATTGACCTCGCCGCTGCAATTCCCTGTTCTTGAGCGTTAAGCCACGACTCAAGCCTCGCCGCCGGTCCGTCCCGATAGATCACCTGCTTCGCAACGTCGCCGGCGGCAAAAATGTCTGGTACTGACGTTCGAGCTGCAGCGTCCACAAGAATCCCGTTGTCGCACGCTATGCCTGCATCGAACGCCAGTTCATCATTCGCTACCATCCCAATACCGGCCACGACCAGATCGACTTCCAACGCCTGGCCTGAGTCGCTTCTCACAACTACGCCACCATTTAAGCCGTCGGTCACACATGCCGCTTGGCAGCCGAACTGCAGGACGACGCCCTTCGCACGGTGCAACTCGACAAGTTTCTTGGCAGCGGATGGCGCCAACACCCTGCCACACGGTAAGGCAGCCGCCTCCCACACCACGACGCGTTTGCCCATAGCCCTCGCAGTGGCAGCCACCTCGAGGCCGATCCAGCCTCCCCCGAGCACGAGGACCGATGTGGCAGATTCAAGACCTGCCTTCAACCTGACGGCGTCGTCCATAGAACGGAGGTAGTGGACCCGTTCATGATTCCCGCCAGGCACTCCGAGGCGTCTTGCGCGTCCGCCGGTAGCGAGAAGAAGCTTTCCATAAGGCAAAATTCGCCCGTCGGAAAGCACGATTCGCTTTTCGGAGCGCTCCAGACGAATTACTTGTGTGCTCGAAACGAAGTCAATTTCCTCGTGCAACGTCCCGCCTGGCCATTTAAGACGTGCTGCGTCCGGTCCAGCCGTTCCAGCCAATACCGATTTTGAAAGCGGTGGGCGCTCGTACGGCTCATGGCACTCCTCACCGATCAGCACTACTTGCGCGGCGCATTCCTGCTTCAACGTGCGCGCAGCCCAATAGCCAGCCTGCCCCGCACCAACGACGACAAGAGGATCCATACGCTCAATGTCCACAGTTGAAGACGTTTCATTGATCAAGTCCATAGCAGCATGCTAACGCAATGACTTGAACAATGGAAGCTATTTCCATTTGTTTGAAACAACTGCTAATGTGCCTTATGCTAGGCAACGGCGACCCATGCATAACCCGTCTTCAAAGACTGTCGTTGCCCAGCCAACGGCACGAGAATCTAGTTGATCCGGTGTCGGTGAAAGACGTGGGATTCGATCCACTCAGACCTAAGGAAGGTCTGAACAAATCATTTTCAGCCTGACTGTTCGCCACATTCGAAATTGGCGGGTCTCGAAAGTCGTTTTCTTGTTGGGAACCGAATGAATACCGACCAGAAATTGATCTCGATGTTTGAA
>NZ_CAAJGM010000242.1 GCF_900996235.1 Paraburkholderia sp. BCC1885 | reverse complement strand
TAGATCGTGTCCACGATCGCCGATCGTGGACACGATCTCCCTTGATCTACACGGACTCCAACACGCCATCACCATCATGCCTTGCTCGCGCGCGCGTGAGGACACGGCCCAGCCGAGCCGCTTACGGAGTGCGCGCACTGCTACTCGAAGCACGCGAGCAATTTGCGGCGCTCGATGTCCGTCTCGCGCGTTGCGACGCGGAAATCAGGTCTCATCTCACTGACAATGAGCCAGCCAGGAGAGTCCGAGAACTGCTCGGTATCGGTCCGCTCACGGCCAGCGCGTTGGTTGCCACCGTCTCCAATGCCAGCAGCTTCAGGAATGGCCGCCAGTTCGGCGCCTGGCTGGGACTCACACCACAGCAAAACAGTTCCGGGGGCAAGAGCCGTCTCGGAAAGGTGACCAGGCGCGGCGATGGCTATCTGCGTGGCTTGCTCGTTCAGGGCGCGCGCAGCGTGCTCCAGTCCGCCTTACGGTGCCAGCCGGACAAGCTCAGCCGTCTCATGCGCTGGGTTGTCGAGCTGTTTCACCGCAAGGGCTATCACAAGACACTGGTCGCCATCGCCAACAAGCACGCGCGGATGCTATGAGCCATGCTGGCGCGAGGCGAAGTCTATGACCCACTGGCATGGCAACGAACCGCGCCCGGTCATGCAGTTGTGTAATCCATCAACCGTTCCCCATCGCTGCGATGTGCGATAGCAGATAGAGGTCAGACCGAACGAGAGCCAACCCCGGCTATCCTGCTGGCCAGCAACCAACTGTGAGCGGTTGATCCCCGCTTCAGTGCTGAGCCTACTATTGAATTGGGGGTTCTCGTGCGACTTAAGTATGATGGCCCGCGCGACATGCAAACCACTTTTCGCGCAACAAGGCCGGCTACAGAGATGCAGCCTGCTTACCTTGAGACGCTAACGTGCACATACCTGGATAACGGTTCATGCCTAGGAGAGCTAATGTAAACAAAAACCTTGACTCATCGAGGAAGTCCCTACAGCAGGGATAGGCTAACGCCGGTTTTGGGATGCCATCGACGTGGCGGCAACGCCGATAGATCGTGGATAGGGCGTACTACGCCAACAGCTTAGGCATCAAAATCGGTGGACATTGCAATGTCCTTTGCCTCCAGTGCAACAAGCCGTTCGGTGAGGGCTTGCCTAATGTTGTTATAGGCATCGCTGCCGAGACGCGACACGTTGCTGGACGCAGACGTGGCCTACTGCGACGAGACGCCGTTCCAGGTCCTGAAGGAAAAGGGACGGCAGCCGCAAACGCAACGTTACCTGTGAGCACAGATGACAGAGCCGAAGACTCCGGTACGCGTGTTCACCCTATTACCCGTTCCCGACAGGAATGACCCGAGCGATCAGTCCATGTCGACCGATTCGTTCGGCCGCCGTTTAACCTTGGTCCAAAAGTTTACGGACAACGAAGTACTCTCCGAACGGACCTGATGAAACCAACCTTCCGGCAGATACAAAAGATTGCCCGGCTCAAGCGTGATCGAAATGCAGGTCGCATTCCGCGCCAGCGGAAACCGGTCGAAGTCTGGCTCCTCGGGGTTGAAATCGCAACCGTCCAATCCGCCAAAGGGAGTCGTGGACCATGCATAAAGATACCTGCGGTAATGTGGAGCAGCTAACACAAAGCGCTTTTTGCCCCATATCTGCGCGAAAAAATTATCACTCGCGTCACGATGCAGGGGCGTCAGCGTGCCCGCTGGGCCGATCCAGATTCGAGGTGGGTCATATACCGACGCCGGAAAATACGGCGGCCGTTCAATCAGTTCAAACAGCTTTTCTGGCAGAACGTTGTTCCCCATGTAAGCGGGCAGTGCCCCGACCCCTGCCGAAGCCTCGTCAACCGATTTGATGAACTCGGCCATGCTGGTGGCGCGAAAATCCCGCTCGTTGGAAAACGCAGCCTTGATGTAATCACCATGACGCGTAATTCCCTGCAAGTCAGCAAAATGTTGAAGCGACTCCTCCCGGCTCGCCTGGAAAAGCCTCCAGTTCAAAAGGCCATCTTCGATGATGAGGGGACGTCCCCGAAGCATATAACGCGTGCGGAAGTCCCCGACCGTGAAGTCGTGGCTACGCTTCCTTTCGATGCCAAGCATCACCGGCTGACGTGCAGAAACTGCCTCGCTATAGCGCGAGGGCGTGGGGTAGCGGCGTTTCTCTGTCGCCAGTCCATCTTCTGTCTGCTGCACCGTCGCCCTTGAGAGGCGGATGATCTCCGGAAGACGTGTAGCAAGTGCGGCATTGCCCGAAATCCCGATTTTCCCGGCTGCGAACAATTGCTCAATATTGGCAGTTCCCGCAGCGACCGCCGACACGTCCTCTGCAGCAACCCGCAACACGACGTCTGGCTGCTCCTTGCATTCACGCGTGACCTGCACGTTCTGGCGCACCACTACTGTGACCGCATCGTCGCCGTTTGCCTCGAACCGGTAGATGCCTTCCGTGCCCGTTATGGCCGACGCTTTGGCAAACAAGTGGTTGATGGAATCCGCAAGTTTCATCGTATCGATCTCCTGCCTTTCGGCATCGATAAAGTCGCGCCCAGCCCAGAGCGCGCACGAAAGAGGTATCTCTGCCAGCGCCTGACGTTACGGAATCCGCGACTTCCGTCTCAAGCCAAATACCAAGACTCATCGACTTGAAGAGTTGTCCGAAGACACCGCTTTGCACAGGCCCATCGTCCGGCCTACACATCGTGCCTCACGTAACGCTCGGAGGTAACCAGTCATGGGTCGGTCGCCCACAACCGATCGCATCTTGCAAACAACCCGCCACCACTCCCATGGGCATCCCGCTAGCCAGCCGGTGCCGCCAAATCTTCAGACGATCGAACGCAACATCCTCAGAAATCCGTGCGCACAGTCAGCATCACATTCCGGAGATCGCCAAACTGACCGTAGAAAGTGCCCGGAGTTCGCGAATAGTATCCCCTGTTGAAGATATTGTTCAGCGCCAGAGACGCAGTTACGTGCTTGTTGAACTGATATCCAACCTGGGCATTAAAGATGGCGTAGCCGCCCTGCTCGTATAGCGAGCTTAACCGGCTCGTCGCGCTTTGCGCATACATACCACCACCCACCATCCACCCATGCAGCATCCCTTGCTGGAACCGATACGTCGTATAGAGCTTGAATAGATTTCGCGGCGACTCGAGGCCGGCTCCGTTGCCGAGGCTGGTAGCGGTCAAACCTGACTCGAAGTCAGCATTGAGCAGCGTGTATCCAGCGTATATATTCCAGCCGGTCAGCGGTTCACCGCTGACCTCAAATTCCCATCCCTGGCTCCGTACCTTGCCAGCGTCCAGATAAAAGCCCGTATGGATTGGATCACCAAGCTGATAGTGATCGTTGTCGATCCGGAACGCGGCAACACTGGTATTGAGTCGCCCGTTCATGAATGTTCCCTTCAGACCCGCCTCGTACTGCTTGCCGGACGCAGGCGCCAACCCCTGCCCGCCGAAACTCGTTCCTGTCTGTGGCGCGAAGACCGACGAATAGCTCACATAGGCCGAGATATTCGGCACGATGTTGTAAACGATCGCCGCGTACGGAACGAATTTTCCGTTCATACGGGAATTGACCTTCCAGTCTCCCGTTGTCTGCGTTTCCGACTGATACCAGATTTCGCGAGCCCCCAGGGTCACGGAAAGAGGATCCGTGATCTTGATGTGGGCCTGGCCATACACTCCGCCCTGTTGAAAACGGAAATTGGTATTGGAGCCGGAGGAAAAAGCCGGCTCCGGAATACTGGCCGCATCCAGAACGTTGAATGTACCGATATTTTGACTAACGAAAGGATTCGTTTCAGAAAGCTGGCTATAGGTCGCCCCAAACGTTAGCGTATGATCACGTCCCAAGAGGTGTACCGGTCCGGATACATTTGTATCCATCGCAAACCAGTTATAGGTTCCGCTCTGCTTTTGGGCATAATACGTCTGGTCATACGGGTTACTTCCAGTGGCCCCGAATGGGTAAGCATAGGTGCCACTAAAGCTGTACCGTCGATAGAGCACCGTCGTCGACGAGCTCCAGCCGTTCTCGAACTTGTGCGTCAGGTTAAGATTGGTCTCATCAAGAGTATTGCGTTGGTAGTTCCAGCTCGGACCGAAGTTCTGCGACCATGAAGTGGGCAGGCGTTGGCCGTTGCTCATCCCGCCAACGCCGTAGTCAAACCCGGTATCTGCATTGACCTGATGCGCAGCTGACAGGGCAACGGTGGTACGTGGATCGATGTCGTATTCAAGGATGCCGTAAAAGCCCCCCTCTTTTTCTCGATAGCGATCGATGGACTGATGTTCGTCAGATCCCACAATAACAGCCCGTCCCCGCAGTGTCCCCTCCTTGTTCAGCGGCCCAGTCACATCCACCATCTGTCGCGCGCCGCCAAAGGACGATACCTGTGTTTCGGTCGAGACGTGGAAGGTATCCAGCGGGCGCTTGCGCACCATGTTCACCGTCCCGCCCGGGTTGCCCGTTCCATCCATCACCCCGGCCGGACCCCGAAAAACCTCGATGCGGTCATAAAAAGCAAGATCCAGTTGCGGTTCATACTGGACACCGCTCATCAGCGATACACCATCGAACTCGATGCCGAGCAGGTAGCCGCGTGCCGAATAGTATGCGGTGTCAGCATAAGACACCGCCTGAACACCAGTCGTGTACCGCAACGCATCGTCGAGCGTTGTCATGTTCTGGTCGTCCATGCGCTGACGCGTCACCACCGAAACGGAGTTCGGGATCTCCTGCAGTTTTTGCGGCACCTTCCCGGCGATCGTCGCCGCCTGCGCCCCGTATGAACCGGACCCCTCTGTGGTTGCATCAATTTCGCGCTGGGACGTAATGGTTACGGCGGGCAGCACACTCGTGGGTGCGGCGCCGCTGTCGGACGGGCTAGCGCCCGGAACCTCCTGCGCGTGGACGCCCCCGGTCCACGCGGCGGCAGCGGCCAGCGCGAACACGTTGAACCTGAAACGAAAAGCATTCCGGAACAGAACCCCAGCGCGACGCTGTTTCATATGTTTTCTCATTGTGTAAGTTCGGAGACAAGGAATTTGGCCTGGCGCGATTCCAGGTACCGACCTAGGCTGTCGATCGACCTCCAATCAGGCCACTCAAAACCTTGTTGCGACTCGGCGCTACCCCGCGCCGGACACCGCAATTCCACGCGTGGCGATGATCGCCCACGATATTACACGAGAATGCGTCTTATTTACAATATCTGACATACCGAAGGGCATTAGCTGGCTCAATGCCCAGCGCGCCCGTCGCGCCTTCCTCTTACGACCGCCGACGCAACAGCATGGCGACGAAATAGCCGCTGCCCACCAGGGTCGCGACC
The DNA here is from genome assembly GCF_900996235.1 of Paraburkholderia sp. BCC1885. Taxonomy (GTDB): domain Bacteria; phylum Pseudomonadota; class Gammaproteobacteria; order Burkholderiales; family Burkholderiaceae; genus Paraburkholderia. Next base: position 11,157 of record NZ_CAAJGM010000242.1, on the reverse strand, counting down.
AAGCCAGTAGGCATGGCCTCCGGAAACGCAACCTGACGGCTCAGCCATTCCGACAAACCCAAAAGTACTCCGCCGATGAGTGCGGCGACCCACGCCTGGGTGGCTGGTCGACGTGCACCGGAGAACCTGGCAAGGTGGGGAGCAATAAGCCCCACAAATGTTGACGGGCCGACCACCAGGGTGGAAACCGCAGTCAGGATTGATGCAAATAGCAAGACTGCAAAACGCGCCGGAATGACCGGCACTCCTATGCCGTCCGCAAACTGGGCTCCCAGCGCGAGTGCCTGTAGCCAGCGAGCAAGGAGCGGGACGAGCACGAGAGCCAAAAATGCGACACCTACAGCCGTATACGCTGTCGCCGGCTGGACAAAGTACGTGTTGCCGAGCATCAGGTTCAGCAGCAATGCCGCCCGTGAATCCCCGCTGGCCATCACTGCTCCGACCACCGACTGGAAAAATGCAGTCAGCGCCACCCCGATGAGGATCATCCGTTCAGGCGCAAATCCCGTCCGCCCACCCAGCCAGACGAGCATGCCCAGCGTTACCATGGCGCCACTCAGACATCCACCCAGCAACACCGCCGGGGTGATCGGGTTCGCCACAAACATGACAAAGACGATGCCGAGCGCACCGCCGGAACTGACGCCGAGCAGATCGGGACTCGCCATGGGATTCCCCGTCATTCGCTGAAGAAGCGTGCCGGACAAGGCAAGCAACGCACCCGCCGCTATAGCCCCGAGGGTGTGCGGAAGGCCCCACAATAAGAGCAGATCAAAGCGCGCAAGAAGCCGCCAGCCATGAAAGCTGCGGGTCAAGAGTAGCGATGTGCTGAGCGTCGCCAGCGCGAGGACAATCCAGAGTGGAAGGCACCAACCCGGCATGCGCGTCGGTGCCCGTGCAGCGTCAGCCGATTCGACGTCCGGCGCCGCACGCAACCGCGGCAACATCGCGATGAGAAACGGCACGCCTAGCAGCGAGGTCACCGTACCGGTCGGGATCAAATGCCCGGGGAAAAATCCACCAGCAGAGATCGTCTGAACAACTTCGTCCGTCGCCCATAACAGCAGCGCCCCGAGCAATGGTGCCAACACAAGCCGCTGAGCAACGCGTCGCGCCCCGGCAAGCCTGGCGATGATGGGGGCCGCAAGTCCAACGAAACCGATGACGCCAACAGAAGCCACCACGAATGCCGCGAGAGCCACCGTTACCAGCAGCGCGATAAGGCGCATTCGCTGCACACTAATGCCAAGACTACGGACAGTCGAGTCTCCGGCTTCGAACACCGCAAGTGGACGGCTCAACGCCCACACTGGAAGAACAGCCAGCCCCACCCGAACCGCGAGCCACTCAGACACGCCCCACCCGCTCTGGTCAAGCGCCCCTCCTCCCCAGATCATTACGCCCTGCAACAGTTCATAGTGCGTCCAGGCAATCGCCATGCTGACTGCCCCGCAAAGGAGATTCACGACCATGCCGGCGAGAATGACCGCCAATGTGGACATCCGTTGCGACCATGCAAGCAAGAACACGAGCAGTATCGCTGTCCCGCCACCGCCAAGCGCGACCAGTTCCTTGCGCCCGTCCAGCCAGCCAGGCGCCCAGATCGCCGCCACGGTAACCGCGAGGTACGCACCAGGCATTACACCCAGAGTCATGGGCTCGGCCAGGGGATTGCGGAGAACCTGCTGGGCCAGCGTCCCCGCCAGCGCCAGTGCAGCCCCGCAAAGCAGCGTAACAGCGACGCGAGGAAGGATACTGTCGCGCACGATCAACTGATGGAAATCACCGGAATGCGCGGACCAGATGGCACCCCAAAAGCTCGCACCATGTAATTCGTCATACACGCGCATCACTGTCAGCGCCGCCGCTGTGGCCGCGAGCAGAAACAGGATCGGCACACAGTAGTTGCGCGTACGCACATGGCCAGACGAAATGAACTCAGCCAAGGCCGCCTCTCCCGCCAGCAATATCGGTAAGCGCCCTTTCAATTGCCAGGACGAAACGTTGCATCGAAACAAGGCCGCCGTTTGGTGCAATAACCGGCAAAACTGTCACGCGCCGCGAAATCATCGACGGAAGCGCCTGCCAGATCACACTGCGTCGAAGGGACATGCGCTGCGACGAACGGATATCGCCCAGAAGCAACAGGGTCGCCTGGGATGAGTCAAAGAGACGCTGCATGGACACTACGGCGACACCATCCGAACCGGTTGACCAGGCAGGCTGCCCTCGCCCCTGATTCACTGCGTTTGTCACTCCGATTTTCGACATCATCGTGTCAAGCAGACTGCCCGCGCCATAAACACGTAGATATCTATCGTCGATGAGTTCCGCGAGAACCACCGGACGGCGAAGCAACTCCGGGTGCAGTTCCATGCGCGCTCTCACTCCACCCACCACGCTGTCTGTTCTCTCCAACAGTCCGTCGCCCACATTACTCCGGCCAACTACCCGCGCCATCTCCGTGGTTTCAGCGCGCAGAGCATCGTATGGCTGCGCACTCCGTGCGTATCGCCCAAGTGTCAGCGTAGGCGCCAGCCGCTCAAGCAACGGGCGGGCCGGCGCATGGCCGGGTGTAATGATCATCAGATCTGGGGCAAGCTCTTCCAGGACTTCATAGTTTGGCGAGTAGAGCAGCCCTATATTGACCACATCCGACGGCAATGGAGGATCCACGATCGTGCGTCGATACCAGTCGGGCGCAGATACGCCCACAGGAACGACACCGAGCGCTAAGAGCATTTCAGTCAGCGGCCAGTCCATCACCACCACGCGACGAGGAATTTTCGATGCGGCAGCAACCGGCTGGCCAGCACACATTCCAAGGCACGACGCCCATATCGCCGACTGGCCAGCCTGTTTGAGAAAGTTGCGTCGTGCCCGATGGCGCATGTGCCCCACACCGTCGCTCGACCCATTCATCGCGGAAAACCAATCGCGTGCCCGTTATCTGGGTCCTTGAGCACCCCCATCGGTACGCCATAGATCTGCTCAAGACAATCCGGTCTCATCATCTCGTCGGGCGACGACCTGAGCAGCACTTGGCCACCGCGCAAGGCAACCAGCTCATTACAGAACCGTGCCGCCATATTGACGTCGTGTAGCACGACGACGGCTGTAACACCATGCTCGTCTGCGAGCTTCCGGACCAGGCCAAGAACCTCCAGTTGGTGCCCCACATCCAGGGCAGAGGTTGGCTCATCAAGCAATACACAACGACTGTTCTGGGCGATAAGCATTGCCAGCCATACACGCTGTCGCTCACCCCCAGATAGACTGTCCACCGCCCGGTCTGCATACCTCATCACATCCGTCGCAGTCATCGCGCTATCCACGTAGTGACGGTCCTCCACCGAAAACCGCCCGAGCGCACCATGCCAGGGATAGCGACCAAGCGAAACCAGCTCCCGAACGAGCAATCCGTCGGTGGCCGGCGTGTATTGGGGCAAGTGTGCAACCTGCTGCGCAAAGATTCTGTGCGGCCAGTCAGCAAGCTCCCGACCGCCGAACACGATCTTCCCGCCGGTCGGGCGATAAACGCGCGCAAGCAGTTTGACTAACGACGTTTTGCCCGAGCCGTTGTGCCCGATCAGTCCGGTAACCTGTCCGGCCGCAAGGTCGAGCGTCACCGAACGCAGAAGTGGCTTGCCCGCAATCGAGAAGTTGACGTCGGCGAGCTGGTACAGCGGCCCGTCAGCCGGCGTCGGCTTGAGAGAATGATTCAACACAGTGGTTTGGGCGCAATCGCAGAGCCGTAAATATAAACGATATTTATTCGTATCTAGATTGTTGTACCGATCCCAAGGTCATATGATTAGCTATCGAATAACCGAAATCGATAGCGATGACGAATGGCCAGGACCTTTCCAGACCGACGCTCGCGCTACGTCACGGTCTATGCAGTCCGGCGGCCCTCGTGAAATTCGGGAACTGCCAAACCCGATGTCGCTGCCCCTGATACCCTGCCATCGTCTTCTTTGAGTGATCCGGAGACGTCCACGTAGCGGAACGCCGCCCCTGTGGAAATCTCGACAATCTTGCCGTGCTCGAGACGCACGACCCTGTCGGCCATGCCGAAGAAACGGTCGTCGTGGGAGACCACGATGAGCGTCTTTCCCTGACGCTTCAATTCCGGAAGGAACTGCGTGTAAAACAGCCTTCGGAACGTCGGATCCTGATCAGCCGCCCATTCGTCAAACATCATCACCGGACGCTGCTCCAGCATCGCCTGAACAAGTGCCAGCCGCTTGCGCTGCCCACTCGACAGATCGATCGTCGAGAACCGTCCATCGGCAACATGCACCTTGTGGGCAATCTCCAGCTGCTCCATGTACTCATTGGCTCGCTCGAGTAAAGTCTCGTCACGAACCACCAGTTCATCAAACAGATAGTAGTCCGAGAAGATAGCCGAGAAATTCTGGCGATAGGCATCCGCATGCCGGACATCAAGGGGCTGTCCATCGACAAGTAACGTTCCCGACTCGGGCGTGTAAAGGCCAAGTAACAGCTTGATGAGCGTTGTCTTCCCGCTCCCGTTTTCACCCACGACGAAAAGCATCTCACCCCGATGTACCTCGAGATCGACTGGCCCGAGTTGAAACGGATCCTTACCCGCTGCTGCCGGGAAACTGTAGCGAACTGCGTTCAGTTCGATGCTGCGAATCTCACCTTGTAGAGGTACGGACGTGTCCGATAGCAAAAAAGCTTCCCTGTTTTGAAACCTGCCGGCGAGCTCCGCAATTCTCTGGAACGCAATGCGCGCCTGGCTGAAAGCAGGAACACCCGAGGCAAGCTGTTCCACGGGACCGCGCACATACAGGAGGACAACCACGAAACCGCTCACGGCCTCAGTGCTCACTCCCAACCGGGTTCGAAGTAGCAATATCAGTCCGATGACGAGAAAGAACAGCGTTGCCCCCGTCACGTTGGTCGCGTAAAAAAGACGCATGGCGTGAATCTTCAGATTCGCCACCTCGTCCGCCGCTCCCGACAGATGCGACGAGTAAACACGAAATCGTCTTTCCCGGCTGAGGCGCAGTTCCTTCGCACCCTCGGTAATTGCCCGATACTGCTTCTGGAGTTCGTCCTGTGCGCCGCGCACTCCTTCGTAATAACGTCTCCAGCGTCGCGACGAGTACTGATTGATCAGCAAGCCGATTACGATCGCCACTGCCGCAATCGCAAAAAGCAACGGCGACAGCATTAACATGTAAGCGACGCATCCGGTAATAATCGCAAAGGACACCCCATAGACCGGAAAATTGAAGGTAAATACGCTTACTGTGTCGACGTCGTTGTTGAGCGTCGCGAGGATCCGGTGAATGCTGAATCGCTCGATCGCAGCGATAGGTGCACAAATGATCCTTGCTGAAATGTCCTTGCGCAGCGTCGCAACCACCCTCTGCCCGATAGTCACATTCCCCACACCCGCGATCATGTTACCAATGAGGCTAACAAGACACAGTGCCACAAACGTTTCGATCAATTTATAGGGAATATCGCCGACGACGTGAAGACCAGCATTGATCGTCGCAAGAAGCCATGCAGTACTCCCGCCGCCGACCAGACCCATCAGGGTGGCCAGCAGCATGATGCGCCAGAATGGTCGAAGCAACCGAAACAGTTCACGACTGAAATGCTGCTCCGTTGCCTGATCTGATATTGAATCCATGGCGTTTTCCGTTAATACCCGAAAGAATGACGGCCGTCACTCGTTGGCCGTCTGGCACTGCATTGCCATTCACATTGCGTTTCCGGCTATGCAGATACCTGTTGTCTGCCCGCGTCGCCTGCTCATGGCACTATGGGACGGTGGAGGCGCCCGTCTCCGGCCTTCATCAACGCGCCGTTGCCGCCGGTTCACGATCGCTCACACTGGCGCCAGCACTTCCGTCATGCGCTCCGACCGCCCTGGACAAGGGACTGGGCACGTCCAAGGTTAGCGGCCGATCACTGGCCGCCGACGCGATATCCTGCTCAGAAAACGGCGTCTGCACCCACTGGCTCTTGGAAAATAGCCATGTCTGATCCGCGAAATGAGGCGAAGCCGGATCAGACGACTCCGAGAATGTGAGCAGGGTCCGTGCGACCGGGCCGCTCCGGGTAAATGACACAACCTGGATGTAGCTTGAGCCGTAAGTCGCGTCCCGCCGCCCCGATTTGTCCGGGACGCTTTGGATCGCGTTGTATACCCCGAGTGTGCCATCTCCACCGGGTATCGGGATCGGACGTCCTTGGCGGTCACTGACCTGCAGCGATCCCCACGTTGTCTCTGGGGACACGTCGGCCCGGGTGAGTTCTCGGTCGACCTCGACCAGTGCAGCCCTGATCGCTGATGCGATCCCAGCATTGGCTATGTTCAATCCACTGGGTGTGTCGAGCGGCCGCGCCGGATCAAATGGAGTCGTCCAGGCGCCCGGCATTTTCAGTACCCGATTCATCGCCTCCGCGAAATAAACGTATCCCAGCCCAGAACTGGCGTTCGCGGTCCTGTCCCACGTGCGCAACGCACTGCATGCCGCCGTTATCCCTTCGCTGGCACCGTTCGTCCCTGACGGCACGTCCGGGCATAGCCGCAGCATATCATCCAGGCTGATCGAGGCGAGAAACACGCTATTACCCGTAACCAGCGCTGCCAGATCATCCGGACCGACCCTGCGAGTTGACTGACCGGCCTTGCCATCGGGTACCCTCAAGCTGCTCACCCAATGCAGTGCAAAGCGGCCACGCGCACCCACCGGTACTCCATCACGGCTTACAGTGACCGGGTATCCCTCCACGGGCGCTGCAGGATTGACAAGCCATGCGCTGTCATTGGAATTCTGGACGAAGTCGTTGCGGATCACGACAGGTAAATCTGTTCCCGCAAACACCCCGGCTTGCGGCGCGTGTACATCGTCAACCCAGTTACACTCGCTGCGACTTCCATCCAGCACAACCAACCTGCTGCTTTCGCCGATGTCTCCCACGCCGCATGACGCGAGCTTCCGGTCATCCACGGCAGGAATAACGGAAACATTGGCGAACATGACCTGCCCCTTCGAATCCGCTGCGACCGTGTCAACCCAGGGGATCCCCAACGTTTTAACCAATGCCGCCCGCAGGCCATCGAGACTCTTGCTCCCGTCCATCAGATACCACTGCGCGAGCGCCCGTGTGTTGTCCACGTTCGGATCCCGCAACGCGTAAGCACTGCTGTCTGTCCAGCCGAAATGACCCGGCCATACGATTAACGGGCCATCGGCCGATTCATAGAAGCTGTGGTAACGCTGTGTCATGCCATTCCGTGTCAACACATCGACGGTAACCGTTGTCTTCTTTATCGGTCGGAGCTGCCCGTCGACAGCGTACTCCATCGAGTTTCCTCGCCCGAGTGATAGTCGATATATCGTGAAGTGAACCGAGGAATCGACTGTGTGCGTCCACGCAACGTGCTGGTTAAATCCGATATTCACCACCGGGAGCCCCGGAAGAGCCGCGCCCATCACGTCAAGTTTGCCGGGGATAGTCAACTGCATCTGGTAAAAGCGCAACGGGCCATCCCACGGAAAATGTGGATTGCCCAGCAGGATGCCCTTTCCATTGCGGCTCATGGCGCCGCCAATAGCCAGGCCATTACTGCCATACCGGCTGCTAAACTGCTCAAGATCCACGAGATTATCAACTGGCTGCCCGACTACATGGTTTGAGGACTGGGCATCCGTGTGTGCCGCTGACGTCGGCGGGGCCGCAGCCACGATAGCGCGAATGAATTGGCCTAAGCCTGCGTGAATCAGGAGTCTTCGAGTCAGCCGGACCAGATCGTCAGTGGAAATGGCCTTTACCCATTTTCCCCCACCACATAGCGGAGCCTGACCATCAGCCACCTGCTGGGCAATGTAACGATTGAACCCATCAGCGTATCCGGTCATCAACGCCTGAATCCCAGGAGGCTGAGCTATCCAGAAGCGGTCAACCGCTTCCTGGCTGTTGAACCACCGGAAAAAAAAGTCGGTCTCGAGGTTAGTTGCCCCATATTCGGTTTTGCTTTCGGGTCCCCAGTACATAGACCGGGTTCCACTAACGGTCGCTACGTCGTCTTCAAGCAGGCACGCGTTGTCCTGCGCATAGGCGAAGCCTATCCCATAACCCAGACCCCGCTCCGAGACAGCCTTGATATGGGGGATACCAAACGCCGTGCGCCGGATCTCCACCTGATCAGCAACGTTTCCAACGGTCGCCGCCCGCGTGGCTTCGACGATCAAAAACAGCAGCGTGGCCAAGACTCTATACATCCGCATCAGGTACCTCGATTTTGGTTTCGAGTGCGACGAGCACTCAGTTCAGACCGACGCATCGCGCCAACATCTCGGGCCCGGTTTCAGTATCAGGCATGTCACCTCGTTGCAGCCTTTTTCTGCAAGGCAGTTGCATCGTCAGCGATCAGCCTGACTGCACGAAGGGCAGACACGACTGCCCCCTCCTGCCATCCCGGCATTTGACTGAGATGCTCTCCCGCGAGATATACCCTTCCCTGTGGCTCATTCAGTGCCTTGTATGCGGTCGACTGCGGGGTTTTCCAGTTTGCCCACGCGCCCTGACTGAAGGGTACGTGCTGCCAGCATATGACGACGGGCCTGATCAAGGATTCACTGAACCCGGGATGAAGCCGCTCGACTGTCTCGCGCGAAGCCGACAACTGAGCGGTGCGCGAAAGCTGTCCAAAGCGGTCCGCTTGAGGTCCGGCGTTGTATCCGGCCACGAGAACACCATTGCTGTCGAACAATCCCCCGCTTGGATACCACAGCACACCCAGATCAGTATCGACAAAGGATAGGCCTCCGTAGATATGGTTTTGTGTCTCCCAGAAACGTGGAGACTGCCACGCGACCTTACAGGCGGAGTCGTACGTCACAGAACGGATCGCCTCGGAGAACTCGCGGTCAAAGTTCGTCGGAATCCTTGCAAGCACCGGCAACGGCGTCGTGACCACAGCATAGTCTGCGCGGATCTGCTCTGCCTCTCCGGCATCTGCGCTTTTATGGGAGACGATTACGCCATCGGGCGTTCGCTCTATCCTTGACACAACCCGACCCAGACGGATCACGCCAGGCAGCCGGCTCTCAAACCCGCGAGGGATCTGGTCCATTCCCCCGACGGGCTCCAGCATGGTCGCCTGATAGTCGAATACTTCTTCGTGAACCAGGGGACGCCAGACGTTCCTGTCCAGAAAGACATGCAGATCGAGGGGCGCATTTGCCACTCCTACATCATCTGCTGCGCCGGGCAATCTTCGGTAGCCTGAACGACTCGATCCAGTGTATGCCCCGTCTGGATCTAGATCACCATATTCACTGAGGAAGTGGATCAGCTTCTCCTTGTCCTCTGCCGAAAATTCCTCGTCAAGCGCACCACGCCGGATATCCTTGGACAACAACCCGGAAATATATCCGCGAGCATCGTTCTCAAGCTGCCCTAACGTAACGGGGCGCGGTAGGGATGCATCCTGTGCGGCGCAAAGAGCACTTCGCGATGCGTTGACGAGAACCTCCATCCGCACCCCGAACTCGCGGCAATACCCGAGCAGATTGACGTGAGTTGAGGGTATGCGGGCCGGGCCGGCATTGAAATACAGCCCCTCATCGAAAGCGGACTGCTGGTCGGGGCTCCCATTCATACCCAGTACTGTGCCCTTCCGAACCGTAAAGTTTCGACCTCCTGTGCGATCTCTCGCCTCCAGTACATCCACACGAAATCCTGCCTTCGAAAGTTCATAGGCGGCGACCAGCCCGGCAATACCCGCGCCCACGACCACCACACGCTGCCCCGCTCCAGTGGACGGAGACAGATCCAGGCGCTGCGCCCCGTTGCTATCCGTCATCGGAGCAAAACCGAGTGCGTGCATGCCCGCCATCGCAGCCTGTTGCCCACCAACCGCTGCCAACGCAAGCAGGAAGTCTCTTCTTCTCATTCCCATCGGCCCATCCTTAAACACGTTTATCCAATACATCAATGCACCGGCTTCAACGACGAACCTGTGTGCTGTCCAATATCCGCTGCCGACAGCCTCTCAGCTCATCGGTTTATCCAGTCTCAAGAGCGCTTCATACACACTATCAAGCAGATCAGGGTGCTTGATAATCCGCATGTGGTCCGCATCAATGACCCGAACGACTTCGACTTCCCCTCGCGTCTGCTCGCGCCACGTTTCCGTGTGAGGCTGCGGGTCACCCAGGGGCGAGTCCTTGGCCCACCAAAGCTTCAAATTGACTGCCTCGCTTTTCGGTACATGGGTCATGGAGATGTCTTTGAGCTTCCGGCCGACCGCATGAAATTTCCGCCAGTACTGAGCATCGACTTCGCCTAATCTCTCTAGCATGCGATCGTCAGGCTCTTCGTTATGCGGATCATCCGGGATCGACGCCGGTACAAAGCAATCGACCATTCCGACAAAAGCCACCTCTTCACCCATTGCGCGGAGCTGGTAAGCCATATTCAATGCAATCACTCCGCCCATTGACCAGCCTACAAAGTGGTACGGACCATGAGGCTGGACGGTGCGGACTGCCTGCACGTAGTCATTTGCCATTTCTTCAAGGGTTTTCGGATCCCAGTCGGGACTGGTATAGAACGGCGTCGTCAACCCGAAAACGTTGAATTGTCCCTCCAGTCTTCGCGCCATCAAGCGATAGTCGGCCACCAGCCCAAAAGCCGGATGTATTGCGAACAGCGTTCTTGGACCCGCGATCGAGTTCATTGGCAATAGATACGGCGGATACGGGACGTTACCTCCAGTCAGTGTCGCTGCGAGGTCAGCCAGCACCGGCTGCGCAAAAATGAACTGGACCGTAAGGTTCGGAATTCCTTCTTTTGCGGCGAGACTTACCACTTGCAGGGCATCCAGAGATGTTCCGCCAACATCAAAAAAGTTGTCCGTTATCGCAATTTCCTCGTGGCCCAGTACCTGCGTCCAGATTTCCAGCAACTGTGCCTCGATCGTCGTGCGCGGCATCGGCGCGAGTCCAACGACCTCTTTGCTGGTCCTGAACTGCAACGCGGGCAGAGCCTTCCTGTCCACCTTGCCGTTCGGGCTCAGCGGCATTGTCTCCAGCACAACGATCGCCGACGGCACCATGTAGTCTGGCAGCACCCGGCCCAGCTCCGTACGTAGCCGGGCGC
>NZ_CAAJGM010000241.1 GCF_900996235.1 Paraburkholderia sp. BCC1885 | reverse complement strand
TTCAAACATCGAGATCAATTTCTGGTCGGTATTCATTCGGTTCCCAACAAGAAAACGACTTTCGAGACCCGCCAATTTCGAATGTGGCGAACAGTCAGGCTGAAAATGATTTGTTCAGACCTTCCTTTACTGCTTTCAGCCGCAAATCGAGCCGCTTTTGTACCGGCATCGCATGGTGGTCGAGCCGCAAGCGCAACCGCGCTTAAACGAAGATGCGTTGCTGGCCCGCGCACGTCTGGCGATGCCCGAGGGCTCTATGGCGACGACCGCTACCATCAGCCGGGATCCCGCGCGCAGTGCCGAATTCGTATTTCGATTGCCGGATGGCGAAAAGACAAGCGTCTATCTGAATCCATATACAGGAAAAGTGCTAGGCACGCTGAGCGTCGAACACCGTTTCATGCAGGTCGATCGCATGTTGCATCGCAAGCTGTTGCTCGGCAAGCCTGGCGAATTGCTGATGGAACTGGCCGCATGTTGGACGCTTGTGATGATCGGCACCGGCATCGCGCTTTGGTGGCCACGCGAGATGGCGCTGCGCAGTGCGTTACGGCCGGACTTCGCGCTCAAAGGCCGCGCGCTCTGGAAAAGCGTGCACGCCGTCCTGGGCATCTGGCTCGCGTTGGGCGCGCTGGCCTTCGTGCTGTCAGGGCTGCCGTGGTCGGGATCGTGGGGAAGGCAGTTCAAGGCGCTGGCGACTAGCGCCAATCTCGGCGCGCCGCCGGGCGCGTGGGGTGGATCGTCATGGCACTCCCGAGTGCCGGCAGGGGCAGCGAAACCTCAACCCGCGAAGACAGGGCACCAGGAAGCCACCATGGAGTCGATGCCCGGTATGGTCATGGACGATCTGCCTCTGCCGACGAAGCCGTGGGCCACCGGCGACATGCCGGTCGCCCGCTCGCAAAGTGACGCCACCCAAGCGCGCTTTGCGCTCGGACGCGTTGTAGATCTGGCAGCGTCGCTTGGCGTGACGAATGGCTACGACATCGTCATGCCCGCGTCGGCGACGGGCGTCTATACGGTTTCCTACTACCCGCCCGACCCGAAGCAGGAGCGGACAATCTTTATCGACCAATATAGCGGCGCCGTCCTCAAAGACATTCGCTATAGCGACTACGGAGCAGTGTCGAAAGCCGTCTCCTACGGCACCTCGCTTCATATGGGCCGCTACTTTGGGCCAGCCAACCAGATCGTGTGCGCACTGATCTCGTTAGGTCTTGCCGCCATGGCGCTAACAGGCTGCGTGATGTGGTGGAAACGGCGCGCCAAAGGTTCGCTTGGCGCGCCAGGCCGCGAACGTTTTGCGCCTCCCATGCGGGCGTGGAAAACCGGTCTGATACTGCTTGGTATTTTGTTTCCACTGATGGGTGTCAGCATGCTATTAGTTTGGATTGCTGATCGAACCGTATTCGGACGCGCGAGCCAGAACACGAATTCGTGAGCGAGGACCGACCCTCACTCACCAATGATATGTGCAACGATATCGCGGCTTTGAGGATGGCGGCGGTGCTCGAACAGGTAAATGCCTTGCCACGTGCCGAGCGTCATGCGTCCATGTTCGATCGGCACGGATAGCTGCACTTGCGTCAGGGCCGTCCGCAGATGTGCGGGCATGTCGTCGAGCCCTTCGGCGTCGTGTTCGTAACGGTTGCGGTCTTCCGGCGCGATGGTGCCGAAGTACGTCTCCAGATCGCGTTGCACGGACGGATCGGCATTCTCCTGAATCAGGAGCGAGGCTGACGTATGACGGCAAAACAGCGTCAGGAGGCCGGTCTCGATGGACTGGTCGTGGACAAACTCGCGGACGTCGGCGGTGAATTCGACGAGCCCGCGTTCGGGCGCGGTGACGTGAAAATGGCGAATGGCTTGCTGCATTGAAGCGACTCCTGCGTGGCCGGTTGGTTATAAGGGCGTGCGGCGCCGATAACGGATGCCCGGAGGCGGCGCTCGCGCAAGATGGTGAAACGAGTATGCCATGCCTCCTGCGAGAGGGTTGACCGCCGCCCGCAGGGTCGCCTTGGCGTGGCATCGCAGTCCGTCATTCCGCAGACAAATTTGCTCAGGACTCCGGCCGTATCGGCTTGTTGAAAGGAACGCCATTAAAAGAAAGCGATTCAGCACGCGCTGAATAGACTCGCTCAATTGCTTTTGGCCACCGCTTTCGTGTGATGCGCAATCGTTTGCGTGTCGCGCGCGAACCGCAAACGCGCACGCAAATCCGGACAAAATAGCTCGGAGCCCTGAATTTTGCGCATCCCAGGCCGATAACCACCTATGAGGCGGAAGCGTTCGATCGGTGTCGATCAGCGACATCTACACGTGGTGCCTGAAAATCGAAGCGGAGAATAGGCAATGGCGGCAGACTTTCGCGTGACCGACGAGCGCACGAGCTTGACCAGTTCGAACAAGTTCGAATTACTGCTGTTCCGTCTCGGCTCGGTCCCCGACAGCGATGCCCACGAACTCTACGGCATCAACGTTTTCAAGGTGCGCGAGATCTCGACGATGCCCTCCATCACGCCGATTGCCGGCGCATCGGAATTCGTCATGGGCGCCGTCGACATTCGCGGCCAGATCATTCCGGTCATCGATCTTCCGCGCCTGATGGGATGCCAGCCGACGCGCGGTCTCAACATTCTGCTGGTAACGGAATTCGCCCGCTCCACCCAGGCGTTCGCGGTGGAAGAAGTGGACGACATCGTGCGCCTCGAATGGAATCAGGTGCTGACGGCCGAAGGCTCCGCCGCCGGTAAGTCCATCACGAGCATCGCGCGTATCGACGGCAATACCGGCGACTCGCGTCTTGCCCAGGTGATCGACGTCGAGCAGGTCTTGCGCGACGTCTTTCCGGCGCAGCATCCCGCGGTCGATCCCAAAGCCGTCGGCGATAGCCTGCGCATGCCGGCCGGCTCGAAGATTCTCGCCGCGGACGACTCCGGCTTTGCCCGCAAGCTGATCGAGCAGGCGCTGGGCGCGATCGGCGCCGAGTACATCATGGCGAAAACCGGCGAAGAAGCATGGACCATGCTGCAGCAGATTGCCCGTGAAGCGCAGACGGAGAAGGTGCGGGTGCGCGACAAGATCGCCCTTGTACTGACCGATCTGGAAATGCCGGAAATGGACGGCTTCACGCTCACGCGTCACATCAAGGGCGATGCGCGCATGCGTGATATTCCGGTGGTGATTCACTCGTCGCTCACCGGCGCGGCCAATGAGGCGCACGTAAAAAATGCCGGCGCGAACGGTTATATCGCGAAGTTTGCGGCCGGTGAACTGGCGCAGGCGCTGCGTCAGGCGCTCGCCGGGTCGACGGCGGAATTTCAGGTCCAACCGGCTGAAGTCTGAAGCGTGCCGCTCGCGCGGCGCCGCATCAATCCGACAAATGCAGGTTTTTCGCCAACACGGTGCCCGTCTGCGGGCTGATCAGCCAGACCGCCTGAATCTCGGTGTAAAGGGTCGAGGTTCGGGTGGTGATGTCGGTCGGTTCTTCGTCGGTCGGATCGGTGTGCGTGCGCTGATCGTTCAGATACGGTGGCGTCAGATTGCAGATCAGCGCAATGGCGAAGTCGCCATCCACTTTGGCGAACATCGCCGGCGAGATCGTGAGGTGTCCGCGAATCTTCGTCTTGCTGGTTTCGTCGAGCTTGAGTCCGATGAGATCGATCTGCTGGACATATCCCTTCGCCTTGGCTTCCGCGGCCACCGTCAGTCCACGGCCATCCGGCCCGGTCACCGTTTTCTTCAGCAGGATTGCGCCAGGGGTGTCCTCGCTGGCGAGATCGGCGTCGACCGTCAGCACGTGCGTGTTCGAGCGGTACAGCACACCGTAGCCGACCGGTACCACGAACACGAGTGCATGATCGAGACTGGCTTTGGTGAGGTCGAGATTGTGCGACGACTTGCGCAAAGGAAGCAGTGCGCGAATGCGGTCGCGCAATGACGGTGCATTGCCGTGGATGCTGTGTTTTGCCAGCGTATCGCGGATGGCAATGGGGTCGTCACCCACCACAGGCCGCACCGACAGGATCTCCGTGGTGGCCGTGCTCACCGGCTGGCTCGCGGCGTTGACGGAACTGGCGGCGGACGCAGACGCGGGCGATGCTGCGTAAGCCGCAGCCGACACACCTGACGCGCCCGACGCGCAGGCGAAAGCGCAAGCCATCTTGAAGCAAACAAGCCTGAATTGCAGGGTGGACACAGTGGCGCTCTCCGGTATGGCAGCAGTCTATCGCAATGGCCGCGGAGCCGACGCAAAGCCGCTCTTCGTGGCATCATCTAACGCACTTTCACAGCACGGCAGGAGCGTACATCATGGCGACTTATATTGTCTTCACGCGGGAGAGCACGCAGGACCAGGCGGAGCTCGACATCTATACCAGCAAGGTAGGCCCCACCTTCAAGAACCGTCCGGTCAAGATTCTCGCCGCCTATGGGCCGCAGCAGGTGCTGGAGGGCGACGCGCCGGAGGGGGTGGTGATCGTGGAGTTTCCGTCCACTGCGGAAGCGCGTGCGTGGTATGACAGCCCGGAGTATCAGGAAGCCGCGCAGCATCGCTTCAAGGGATCGCGCTATCGCGCCGTTCTCGTCGAAGGCGTGTGACGCACGCGCCTGGCGCATCGTTTCCGGGCCACGTTGAACGAAACGTGGCCTGACGACGCCTTTTGCGCCTTACCGGTGCAATGTTATGTGTCGGGCGAAGCTCCGGATACACTGGGATACAAAGCGCTCCGCGAACTGCGCTATAAAGCAGTCGTGACTACCGTGGAGCGCTTCATGACGACCCGACCAAAACAGGCCGCCGCGGCCCTTGCGCCGGCTCGCCGGCTGCTCGCCATGCTGGTCATTCTGGCGGGCGGATTCGCGGCGGAAATGGCGCATCCGCTTCAGTGTTCGCTCGTCAACGTGAGCCGGGTGCGTCTCACACGCCGCGAGGAATGATCGCATGATGGAAACCATCGACCACGTGCTGATCGTCGACGACGATCGCGGCATTCGCGAACTGATCGCCGGTTACCTCGAGAAGAACGGCATGCGCGTCTCGCTTGCCGCCAATGGAAGGCAGATGCGTGCCGTGCTGGAGCAGGGCGCGCCCGATCTTATCGTGCTCGACCTCATGCTGCCAGGCGAAGACGGTCTCGTGCTGTGCCGCGAATTGCGCGCGGGCAAGTTCCGTGCGGTTCCGGTACTGATGCTGACCGCCCGCAGCGAGGAGACGGACCGTATCGTGGGGCTGGAGATGGGCGCCGACGATTACCTCGCCAAGCCGTTCGCCGTGCGCGAACTGCTCGCGCGAATCCGCTCCGTGCTGCGCCGCGCGCGCATGCTGCCGCCGGGCATGCAGGTGACGGAAACCGCGCCGATGATCGGTTTCGGCGACTGGCGGCTCGACACTGTCGCTCGGCATCTGCTCGACGCCGAAGGCACCATGGTTGCCCTCAGCGGCGCGGAATATCGTCTGCTGCGCGTGTTCCTCGATCATCCGCAACGCGTGCTTACGCGCGATCAGTTGCTCAATCTGACGCAAGGGCGTCAGGCCGATCCGTTCGACCGGTCGATCGATCTGCTGGTTAGCCGCTTGCGCCAGCGTCTGCAGGACATCGCCCGCGAGCCGCGCTACATCAAGACGCTGCGCAGCGAAGGCTATGTGTTTTCGGCGGCCGTGACCATGCTCGAAGGCAATCCATGAAACTCAATGCATGGCCGCACTGGCCACGCACGCTGTTTGCACGACTCGCGCTGATCCTGTTCGTGGGGCTCGCGCTGGCGCAGACCATGTCGGTCTGGCTCACTCTGACCGAGCGCAACCAGACCATGAACAATGTGATGGTGGGCTACATCGAGCGCGAGGTGACCAGCTCCGTTGCGCTGCTCGATCATCTGCCGCCCAACGAGCGTGCCGAATGGCTGCCGCGTCTGGAGCGGCGCACGTATCGCTTCATTCTCGGGCCGGGCGTCGCAGGCGCGGAGCAGCCGAATGCGGAGTTGTCGGCGCGGGTGGCGCAATCGATAGAAGACGGTATCGGCAAGCGCTATGCATTGACCGCGAATGCCGTCCCCGGCGACCCATCCCGTCTACAGGTGCATTTGCGTTTGAGCGACGGCGCGCCGCTGACCATCGACTACCGGCCGATGGCGGGCGTACCCTTGTCGCCGTGGCTACCGGTAGTGCTGGCGCTGCAGTTGATCGTGCTGGGTACGTGCTGCTGGCTGGCGGTGCGGCTGGCGACGCGTCCGTTAAGCCAGTTGGCCCACGCGGCCGACACGCTAGGTCCGGACCTGAAAGCCGAGCGTCTGCCCGAAGACGGCCCCGACGAAGTTGCTCGCGCGGCGCGCGCTTTCAATGCCATGCACGACCGCGTGAAGTTATACATGACCGAACGCCTGCAGATTCTCGCGGCCATTTCGCATGATTTGCAAACGCCGATTACGCGCATGCGTTTGCGCGTCGACGTGATGGACGACGACGTGCAGGGCGCAAAACTGCAGCAGGACCTGCATGATATGGAAACGATGGTGAAGGAGGGCGTGACCTACGCCCGCACCATGCACGGCGCGAGCGAGGTGCCGCTGCGTATCGATCCCGATGCGCTATTGGACAGCCTCGTCTGCGATTATCTGGATGCGGGCAAGGACGTGGCGTTGCAGGGGCAGGTCGCCTCGGCATTGGTGACGCGTCCCCAGGCGTTGCGGCGCATCATCGGCAATCTCGTGGATAACGCGCTGAAATTCGGTGGCGCGGCGCAGATTGCCGTTGCTAAAGCGCAGGACGGCCACGTGACGATCTCGGTGCTCGATCGCGGACCTGGCATTCCTGACGAATCGCTGGAAGCGGTGTTCGAACCTTTTGTGCGACTCGAAGGCTCGCGCAATCGCCACACCGGCGGCACGGGGCTTGGACTCGCGATTGCGCGGCAACTCGCGCTGGCGATGGACGCCAGCCTGTCGTTGCAAAACCGCGCTGGCGGTGGCCTGGAAGCGCGGCTTGTGTTGAAGAACGCGAGTTGAGTCCTGGTGGGTTCAGTTCAAGGGGCGAGTTTTACTTCACCGCTCCTAAAGCCAGGCCCTTCACCAGATAGCGCTGCAGCCATGCGAACACCACCGAAACCGGCAGCGTGGCACACAAGGTCGCGGCCATCACCAGGTGCCATTCGACGACGTATTTGCCGGCCACCATATCCGTGACCTGCACGGTCAGCGTCTTGTTTTCCGGCGAGCGGATCAGCGTATAAACCACCGCAAACTCGTTCCACGCGTTGATGAACGTGAAGATCGCGGTGACCACGATCGCCGGCACGGCCAGCGGCAAAAACACCTTGAACACGGCCTTGGCGCGTCCGCAGCCTTCGAGCCACGCGGATTCTTCGAGATCGCGCGGCACGGTCTGAAAGTACGACGACAGCATCCACACCGCGAACGCAATGTTGAATGCCGCATACGAGACGATCACGGCGAGCTTCGAATCCACCAGGTTGCCGTCGCCATAGGGAATCATCGCGGCAAGGCGAAACAGCCCGACCACCAGCAGGATAGGCGACAGCATCTGCGTGACGAGCAGGAACTGGCGATACAGGCCGCGTCCCTTGAACGGGAAGCGCGCCAGCGCATAAGCCGCGGGCAGGCTGACGGCCAACGCGAGCGCCATCGAAAGCAGGCTGATCACCACGCTGTTGCGCAAGGCTACGCCAAAGTTGGCGGCTTCCCACATGTCGGCAAAGTTGCTCCATTGCCAGTGCACCGGCAGCCAGCGCGCCGGATAAACGAACACTTCGTTCGCCGGCTTGAGCGCGGTAAACAGCATGATGGCAAACGGGAACAGCACGAGGACGATCAGCGGAGACAGCGCGAGCCAGCACCACAGCGTGCGTTTCATCTTGAGGCTCATGTGCCTTCTCCTTCTTTCGACGGCTGCATGCGCAGATACAGCATCGAAAACACAAACAGCATTACCAGCATGATCAGCGACACCGCCGCCGCCTGACCGGGACGTCCAAGCCTGAAGCCGACTTCGTATAGATAGGTCACGAGAATGTGCGTGCTTTCATCCGGGCCGCCTTGCGTCATGACCCAGATAATCGGAAACGAGTTGAACACGTAGATCACATTGAGCAGGATCGCCATGTTGACGAAGGGCTTGAGCAGAGGCAGCGTCAGCTTGCGGAACTGTTGCCACGCACTCGCGCCGTCGATGCGGGCCGCTTCGTAGATATCGCCCGGCACGGACGACAGGCCGCCCAGCAGAATCGTCACCGTGAATGGGATGGACACCAGGATGCCGACGCCGATCTCCACCGGAAAGGCCAGTTCCGGCGTGGCAAGCCAATGGATGGGTCCGTCGATCAGGCCCAGTCGATGCAGCGTGACGTTGACCATGCCGTAGTCGTCGTTGAAAGCCCAGCGCCATACCACGGCGGTCATCGTCAGCGAAACGGACCAGGGCAGCATGACGATGGTGCGCGCGACACCTCGTCCATAGAAGTCCTGATTAAGGATCAGGGCGACCGGCACCGAGATCAGCACGGTGCCGCCCACCACGAAAAAGGTCCAATAGATCGTGCGCCGCAATGCGCCCAGAAATTCCGGATCGGCAAAGACGGTATAGAAATTCTTCAGGCCGGTGAAGTCGCGGATCGCGCCAAAGCGCGACACATCGTGCAGCGACTGATACACGATGTTGAAAATCGGATAGCTGATGATAAACAGCGCGAGTATCAGACTCGGCGCAATCAGCAACCAGGGCGCCGACAGGCGCGGGGAAGCAGGACGGCTCATGCGTGCTCGATCGTAAGTTGCGCCTGGCTTCTGAGCTGGCGCAACGGGATGGGCCGGGTACAACACGGCGCGCGCCGCCAGTTGGCAGTAGCGCGCGCCGGTCTACAGGGTTGCGTTAGCAACTATCCTGGCATTACTTGCCAAGCGATTCGTTTGCCTTGTCGGCTGCGGCGTTGAGCGCGGCTGCCGGCTGGGCCTTACCGAGGTAGATCGACTGCATTGCGTCCGAGACGGCCTTGGCGGTGTCTTCCCAACCCGTGATGGTCGGAGCGAACTTCGCGCTCGGCAGCAGCGCGATGAATGCCTTCGTATCAGGATTGTCGAACGCCGGGTCGGTTGCTTCGGCCTTGGTGGTCGGCAGGAAACCTTCCGTGCTGGTGAACTTCACGCGCGGTTCTTTCGTGAACAGATAATCGAGGAACTTCCAGGCGCTCTTCTTCACCTTCGAGTTCTTGAACATCACGATCGAATCCGTCACGGCATAGGTGGCGTTCTTCGTGCCCATCGGGATCGGATCGATGCCGTATTTCAGGTTCGGCGCTTCCTTCGCAATCTGCTTGGAAAGGAACGGCGCCGAGATCACCATCGCCACCCGGCCCTGCTTGAACAGGTTCTGCACGTCTTCACGGCTATAGCCCGTCACGCCCGGTTCCGTCAGACCTTCGTCGATCATCGTCTTGTAGAGCGTCGCGGCCTTCACGCCAGCCGGCGAATTGAAGGCAGCCTTGCCGTCCTTACCCACCACGTCGCCGCCGTAACTCCACAGCGCGTAGTAGAAATAGACGTCCGTTTCGATTTCCTTGCCTTGCAGACCGAAGCCGGCAATGCCCTGCGCCTTCAGCTTCTTCGACGCGTCGATCACGTCATTCCACGTCTTCGGGCCGTTCGGATAACCGACCTTCGCCAGCAGATCCTTGTTGTAGTACAGCGCGCGAGCCGAAGCGGCGATCGGCAAACCGTAGATCTTGCCGTTGATTTCTCCCGGGGCGAGGAACGGGCCGATGAAGCGGCTCTTGAAGCTCGTGTCCATGTAGCCGTCGAGCGGCTCAGCCACGTCGTCCTTCACGAAGTCCAGCAGCCAGCGCGTGCCGACAATCGCCAGGTCGGCGTTGGCGCCGCCGGTAATGTCCGTTTGCAGCTTTTGTTGCAGCGTGTCCCAACTGACGTCTTCGATCTTGATGGTCGTGCCGGGATTGGCCTTTTCGAAGTCCTGGGCCACTTTCTCGAAGTACGGCGCGGTCGCGTCGCTGTAATGGGCGACGGTGACGCGGACCGTGTCGGCATGCGCCGCTACGGCCATTCCTGCACACGCGAGCGCTACGGCAATCTTGCCGAGCGCGAAGGAAGCACGGGCTTGCAACGACATTTCTCTCTCCTGTGTCGATCGGAGTTAGCGCTTTAGCGCTTACTCCGGTCCCATCCAACGACGATGGGGGGTGGTCTGCCGCCGTCGCCGGCTGCTGGGTTATCAAATTGTTTGAAAAAATCCTACAGGAGTAAAAAAATGTTGTCACGTAGGGTCTACGATATTTTTTCTTGGAGCCTTTTTTGCATAAGATGCTGTAAAGAAGGCGTATTTTGTGCGGTGCGAAGGCGGGTGCGGCGCGTGTCGGCGAAGCGTCAGATATGCGTCGCAGGTAGGCTGTGTTGGAAATTTACAGCACGCGAAGCCTTTGGAGAGGAACCTGAGAGCGTTTGACCGGTGGTTTCGGCGCGGTGCCGGCAAGCCGGGCGGGTAGCAAAAACGGTGGAGCGGATATGAATCGAGTGGTTTTGGTGACCGGTGCCTGTGGCGGGATTGGCAGCGCGCTGTGCCGGCGCTTCGTCGAACTGGGCGACAGCGTGCTGGCGCTCGACCTCGACCCGGCGGCGCTCGATGCGCTGGCTGCCGGGCTGGGCGCGCAGCACGTCACGCCGGTAGTGGCCGACCTCGCGGACGCCGCGGCGGTGCAACAGGCGGTTGCTCAGGCCGTCAAGCTGCGCGGACCGGTGGACGTGCTGGTCGCCAACGCGGGCGGCGCCAAAGGGCTGACGCTGGCCACAACCGATGTCGCCAGCTGGCACCGCGACGTCCACCTGAACCTGAACGGCACCTATCACACGGTGGAAGCCGTGCGCGCCTCGATGATCGAACGCCAGCAGGGTGTGCTGGTGCTGATCGGCTCGGTGAACGGCCTCGCCTCGCTCGGTCATCCGGCGTATAGCGCGGCAAAGGCCGGCCTGATCAGCTATACCAAGGCGCTGGCGCTGGAATTGGGCAAGCATGGCATTCGCGCCAACATTGTGTGTCCTGGGACCGTGAAGACGAAAGCCTGGCAGGCACGGGTCGACAAGAACCCGCAGGTCTTCGAAAACCTGAAGAAATACTATCCGCTGCGCGACTTCGCCACGCCGGACGATATTGCCGACGCCGTGCAGTTTCTCGCTTCGCCGATGGCGCGTGTGATCACCGGCGTAGCCCTGCCGGTCGACGGCGGCCTGATGGCGGGCAACCGGCTGATGGCCGAGGAATTGACGCTCGAGACGCTTTGAACCAGTGAACGTGGTGCACCCGCGCGGCGGCGGCACCGGACGACGATGAGGACAGCATGGCAGCAGTGCAACTGAGCGGCATTTTCAAGCGTTACGGCGACACCCAGGTGGTGCATGGCATCGACCTCAACATCGACGACGGCGAATTCGTCGTGCTGGTCGGGCCGTCGGGGTGCGGCAAGAGCACGCTGATGCGCATGGTGGCGGGGCTCGAAGAGATCAGCGGCGGCGATCTGATGATCGGCGGCACGCGCGCCAACACGCTCGCGCCGCAGCAGCGCAATATCTCCATGGTGTTCCAGAGCTACGCGCTGTATCCACATCTTTCGGTGTACGAAAATATTGCGTTCGGACCGCGGATTCGCAAGGAATCGTCCAGCAGCTTCAAGCCGCGCATCGAAGCCGCAGCGAAAATGCTCAATCTCGGCAGTTACCTCGACCGCCTGCCTCGCGCGCTTTCCGGCGGCCAGCGTCAGCGTGTGGCGATGGGCCGCGCGGTGGTGCGCGAGCCGTCGCTGTTCCTGTTCGACGAACCGCTATCGAATCTGGATGCCAAGCTGCGCGTGCAGATGCGCACGGAGATCAAGGCGCTGCATCAACGCCTGAAGAATACGGTGATCTACGTCACGCACGATCAGATCGAGGCGATGACAATGGCGGACCGCATTGTCGTGATGAACGCGGGCCGTATCGAGCAGATCGGCCGTCCGCTGGATTTGTACGATCGCCCTGCGAATCTGTTTGTGGCCAGTTTCCTCGGCTCGCCTTCGATGAATTTCGTGGAAGGCGTGCTCGTGAGTGGGGCCGGCGGACTGGTGCTGAAACTGGCGGATAGCAGTGAGATCGCCTTGTCGCAGGCGCCGGCTTCCGCTAAAACCGGCGCGAAGGTGACGCTCGGCATTCGGCCCGAGCATATCGAAACGCTGGCGTCGCCGGATGGCGTCTCCATGGAAGTCGAAGTCGTGGAACCGACCGGCGCCGAGACGCATCTGTACGGGAAAATCGGCGGCAGTACGTGGTGCGTGACGACGCGCCAGCGCTCGGCGATCGAGCCTGGTCAACGTGTGGCGCTGCGCCTGCCGGCCGGGCACATTCACCTGTTCGACACGGAGAGTGGACGCAGGCTCGACTGAAATCGCGCGTGGCCGCGGTTTTGACAGTGTCCAACGACGCGGATTCCAGACCTTGAACCCAAAAGGAACACACGGGTGTCCGCTCCCAACCTGATCCCCCACATTCGCGGCGCGTTGCCCCAGTTGCGCCCGGCTGAGCGCAAGGTCGCCGAGATGGTGCTGAGCGACGTCGACTTTGCGATGCGCGCGAGCATTACCGAACTCGCCCAGCGCGCGGATGTGTCCGAGCCTTCGGTGACGCGTTTTTGCCGCGCCGTGGGTGCGAACGGGCTGCGCGACTTCAAGATGCAGTTGGCGCAGAGCGTGGCGGGCGGCTTGCCGTATGCGTCGACTGCCGTGGCGCGCGATGACGACGTGCAGACGCTGATGGACAAGGTCGGCGAAGCGGCGGTCGAAGGCATTCAGCATGCACGTGGAGCACTCGACCCGGGCGTCGTGGAGACCGCGATCGCCGCCTTGGCCGCAGCGCACCGGGTGTATTTCTTCGGCGTGGGCTCGGGCTCGGGACTGGTGGCGCAGGATGCGGCGCTGCGGTTTCTGCGGCTCGATATCGCCGCGAGCGCGTTTACCGATGGTCATTTGCAGCGTCTTTACGCCGGGCTTCTTGAACCAGGCGATGTGGCGTTTGCCATTTCGCACTCGGGGCGCAGCGTCGAGGTGAACGAAAGCATTCAGATCGCCAAGGAGCGTGGCGCGACCACCATTGCGTTGACCAATGTCGGCTCGCGGCTCGCGTGGCTGGTAGATATTCCGCTGCTGCTGCGCGTGCCGAGCGCGATTGATCCGAACACGCCGGGTGTGTCGCGGCTGGTGCATCTGTGCATCATGGATGCCCTGGCGATTGGCGTGGCGCTCAAGGCCGGACCCAAGACGCTGGAGAAGATGCGCCATGCGAAGGCGCGGCTCGCGCATGAACCGGAGCCGGCGGCGGGGGAGTCGTCGTAGTGGCGGCGGGGTGACCGGGTGGCCAGCAGCGCTGGTCATGGCGCGGACTATGTTGCCGACCGGCCGCAGTTAAAGACCCGCTTCTTCGGAAAATGTTCCGGTAACGGCCTGCACGATAGGGATACTCAATTCCGGCCGGCCGCAAGTGTCGGCGTCGTCTCGGAGTCAACCGCCAATTCAGGTACAGTGGCCGCTTTCCAGCGCACCCCTTAGCCCTCTCGAATCTGCGATGCAGCGTTTCTCCCTCGTTCCGGTGTCTCACGACGGCCCGTCCGACGTCCAGGTTTGGCGGGTCGATATCGCCTTTGATACAACGCTCGAAAGCCCGGCATTCAGCGCGCTCGCGAGCGACGAGCATGCTCGGGCGCGCGTGTTCCGCCGCCCAGAAGACGCGCTGCGCTTCGCCACCGTCCGTGCGGCGCTGCGCCAGTTGCTTGCCGACGCACTGGGCATCGAGCCAAAAGCCGTGCAGCTTGCAAGTGATGCGATGGGACGTCCCTGCCTGGCCGCAATGGCTGGAATGCCAGATTGTGCGCGGGAGCTTGAGCCGAATCCGCTTGATTTCAACGTGTCCCATTCCGGCGCGCGCGGCCTGATTGCACTGTCGAGGCGTCGCCGGGTTGGTGTTGATATTGAACGATACGACGCACAACTCGACTGGCGCGCGCTCACCTCGATGACGCTATCCGAAAGCGAAGCGGTATGGCTCGAACAACGGGATGCCGGCGAATGTCTCTATTGCTTCTACGACGCGTGGGTCGCCAAGGAGGCCTTGCTCAAGACAACCGGCGTTGGCGTGGTGCGCGGCTTGCAACGCCTGACCGTGCTGCCGCGCGAAGGCTCGCGCGTCACTTTGCGTGCCGAAGTGCCTGACGAGGCGCGCAATCTGTCGGCAAGCTGGCTCGCCGCGCCCGTGGGCTATGCTGCCTGCGTTGCGTGGGAGACGTCCCCTGTCCCACACGCGCCTGAGCGCCGCGCGCTGTCATGATGGCGAGGTTTGCAGCGCCATCATGGCAACTGCCTGATTAAAGCTCCGACTAAAGCACGCCCAAGCCCTTCATGTCCGCACAACCGACGCGCTGAAACCGCCGCGCCGCGACCTTAGGCCGGCCCGACCTGAACGGGCATGCCTAGATTTGCACCGACGCAATATTTTTCATGCAGCGCAGCGCGAACATCGAGCGGCTGTGGCGAATGCCGGAGATCCGATACAGCTTCTCGCGCAAAAATCGCTCGTAGCCCGCCGTGCCGTCTACCGCGACCTTTACCAGATAGTCGTATTCGCCGGACACCAGATACGCCTCGAGCACTTCGGACAGGGTCGCCAGTTCGGCACCGAAGCGCGCCAGCGCGTCTTCGTCGTGACGGTCCAGCGTCACCTCGAGGAGGACCACATCGGCAAAGCCCAGTTTCTGCTGATCGAGCAACGCCACGTAGCCGCGAATGTAGCCTTCGGTTTCGAGCTGACGCGTTCGATTCCAGCACGCAGTGGTCGACATGCCGACCAGGTCTGCGAGTTCCGCGTTTGAAAGGCGCGCGTTCTTTTGCAGCTCCCGCATGATCTTGCGATCCTGCGTGTCCAGAGGGCGGTTTCGGGTTGTCACGTCGAAAGTGGAATAATGTTTAGCTAAATCTGATTTTATCGGAATATCGTCCCTTGCGGAGTGGTTTGAGGCGATCATTTAAGAAGCCCGTCCACTGGCGTTACCGGTATATTTTGAGGGTGCTTTCATGCCCGGGACGAGCTTCCGGTTGGACGGATGATTCTTCCGCTTCAACCGGCGTAGCCAAAAGCTGCCACCTGGTACCACGCCGACCCCTACCGTAGACGGCGTGGCGGGCAATCTCCTGGGTTCACCCGCACAGGATGTTGTGCCCGCCGGGCATGGATGCATTTTCCTGGTCCGTAATCTGACCGGACCCGACGCATCGCATCTGTTTACCCTGGCAGTGCCTTGTCAATCGGCGGTTCCGCCTTCGCCTCGCGCACCATTCAAACGCTCTACCCGCTTCGGCCAAACGCAAATTGCGAGGTCGCTTCACGCGGGAATCATCTGCCGGCACTTATCTTATAAATATTTCCCACATATTGATCATTTGCGTTGCGCCGAATTAAGATCATTTCTTCGGCGCGCGGACCGCATCTCCGAACTGATTCGATACGCGAGCACCCGAAGTCAGCGCGCTGCGCCCCGCTACGAGCATGTGCTGTTAGACCTGAGAGAGCAGTCAGTTAATTCGTTTGTTGTACTTATTTAAAACGAAAAACATTGCGGAGACGGACGAGCGCTTGCAATGCCCGCATGCATGTCCTCGTTCGTCATCCCTTTGGGCGGTCGGTTTTTAGCAGCAGGCCTAAGCATTATCAATTCGTTCGTCGCCTATCCCAAGGTTTGCGCTTTACCTCCATTACCACCGCTCGATTATTTCGGCGCGATCTTTTTTGTCGTGGAACCATCTGCATTGTTGCAGTGGCAATGCGGCCGGCAGCGCGGCCCGCGGTCCATCCACTACCCGACAGGGAACGGCGTCGGGACCAATCCTCAGTCAAGCACAAGGGGGAGACATGTCGACCTCACCGCTCATTGATAGCGGCGCCCCACTCGATGCGGGTGGGCACATCGCACCGACCGACGAACGTCTGTATAACCACGATCTCGCGCCAGTCCCGCTTAACCGCCGAACATGGACCGGGTATTGCATCTTCGCCATGTGGATGTCGGATGTGCATAGCGTTGGCGGTTACACGTTTGCGGCGAGTCTGTTTTTGCTGGGCATTTCGGGCTGGCAGGTACTGATCGCGCTAACTGTAGGTATCCTGATTGTTTATTTGTTGATGAATCTGGTCGGGAAACCTAGTTACGTGCACGGCATTCCGTTTCCGGTCATGGCCCGCGTCAGCATGGGCGTGATGGGGGCGAATCTCGCAGCCGTGATTCGTGGAGTGGTTGGCATTGTCTGGTATGGCGTGCAGACCTACTTCGCGTCAAAAGCGGTGGCCACGCTTGTCATTCTGTTTTTTCCTGCGGCCACAGCACTGCATGATTTCAGTTTCCTGCGGCTCGATGGCCTCGGCTGGATCAGCTTTCTATTTATGTGGGCGTTCCAGTTATTCATTTTCCAGCGCGGCATGGAGACGATCCGCAAGTTCATCGACTTTTGCGGTCCGGCCGTGTATGTCGTGATGTTCGCGCTGATGGCGTGGATTCTTTCGCAGGCGGGCTTGGGCAGTCTTAGCCTCACACTCGGCGGCAAGGTTCTATCCGGCGCCGAACAATTTGCCAGCATGGGCAACGCCATGCTGCTGGTGGTGAGCTACTTCGCCGCGCTGCTGCTCAACTTCGGCGATTTCTCGCGCTTCGCCAAAAGCGAGCGGCAAATGAAAGTGGGTAATTTCCTTGGGTTGCCGGTCAATTTCATCGTCTTCGCCATCATCACCGTGGTCGTGACGTCGGGTAGTGCGACGGTATTCGGCTCGATGATCATGGACCCGGTGGCAGTCGTCGCGCATATCCAGAACAAGGCGGCCGTGGTGATCGGCAGCCTGACGTTTATCGTGGCGACCATGGGCATCAACATTGTTGCTAATTTCGTCTCGCCCGCCTACGACATTGCGAACCTGTTTCCCAAGCATATCGACTTCAAGAAGGGCGGCCTTGTGGCCTCCATCCTCGCGGTGCTGGTGTGTCCGTGGATTTTCGTAGACAGCCCCAAGGCGATTACGATCTTCGTCAGCGTATTCGGCTCCGTGCTCGCGCCGCTATATGGCGTGATGATGGCGGATTTTTATCTCATCAAGAAGCAACAGATAGAGACGGCCGAGCTGTACAGCATGGCGCCGAACGGGCGTTTCTATTACGACGGCGGCTGGAACAAGGTAGGCATTTCCGCGCTCGTGATTGCCGGAATCATCTCGGTCGGCTGGGAGCTTTGCACGCAACTGTTGCACGTTTTGCCGGACAACAACTTCGGCTGGCTAATCGGCGCAATAGTTGGCGCTGTGCTGTATGTCGCGATGATGCGGGCGGCAAGGCGCATATGACGTGCGAGCGGAACGCCGCCCAGCATGTTTATTTATGCTGCTGCCGCGCTCGCAGGTCGACGGCGGTTGAGGCACTAACCGGGCGCGCGGCGTCATCGAGACGCACCTCGATGTTGCGATACACGTCGCGGCAAAATTGCATGCCGGCTGGCGCGCGCGGCGCCTCGCTGGCTGCGGATACCGTCTTCTCCGGATTGGCGCGTGCCGCGTCCACCGCCATCTCGTCCGTGGAATCCGCCTGCATGATGCCGATGCCCTGAATCGTCACGGCAAGGCTGGGGTCCGGCACGTCTTTGCCATGCATGGCAGCGACATTGAAATTGATGTTGAGGCGCCAGAACCCTTCGTGAATGTTCTGATGAATGATCACGGCCTTGACGAGGTCCTGATGCGATAGCAAGTACTCGGTATTTGCCATGAATGCGCTCCTTAATACACGCCTCGAACGCTGTCCATTTCCGGGTGCCGTGCGAGGCGTTACGTCAGCGGCCAGTGTTGTCGGGTAACTGCGCTGCCGGATCACATTGTACGAGGCTGAAAAGCACAATCAAGACGCTTGCTGAAATTGGACCCACGCGTCCGAACGAACCTTGGCCGTTGCTCGTCCATGAATCTCATGGATGCGCAACGGCCAATGCCAAGATAGGCGTTCCGATAAGGCACAGGATGCCGTCCGCTTACGAGCGGACGCCTTATCGCCGGGAGCTTAAGCGCTTAAGACGTGACGTCAATGGAAGATCAGATACAGAATGACGAGGACGATCAACGGCACGCCAAGTAGCCAGCCAAGAAGATAAGGCATGAGAGTTCTCCTCTGAATGATGGTTGCAGTACGACTGCTATCCAGCATTGCGCGTGCCTACTCTCTTTATGGCTGGTTTAGCGCGGTGGAGGCCAGCGTTGCGCGTCGCGGCGAGAACGGCAATTCCGCCTTCAAGGCGGTGTCGTATGCCGCGTTTAGGCGCAGCATGTCCTGCTGCCGATCGCTAGCCTGTACATTGCGCAACTCAGGAAGATTCAGCGTGACAGGCAGGCACCGCGGATAGTCGCGCACCCGCAACTCCGGCGCGACCGTGGTGAAAAACGCGGTGCTGGGGATATCGAAGCCGGCAGCGATATGCACGGCCGCGGTATCTGAGGTCAGCACGTAGCGCGCGTGTTTCACCCACGCGAGAAAGTGCGCCGTGTTGGCGGAAGCACTTGCAACGTCAATGTAGCGTGGATGATCCACGGGGCCAAAGCCGAGCACAGGTAGGTCAAAGCGCTCGGACAAACGCTCTACCAAGGTAGCGTGCACCCGATGCGGGATGCTGCGGATTGGCGTGCTTGCCGCAGGGCAAAACAACACGTAAGGCTGGTTCCGCCAGGCTTCGGGCAAATGTGGCAACTCGAGAGCCTGCAGCCAGCGGTTGGCTTTATGTGAGGACGCGATACGCTCAGCCCGCACACCGAGTGCACCAAGAAAAAAATCGATCATCGGCAACGACATGAAGCCGGGCCAAAATAGATGGTTGCCCAAGTCGATGCGCGTCTCATCCGCAGGAATACTGGCGAGTGGCCACGGCAACGATCGCGTCTGCGCCACTTTGCCCGCGGCGAGAGCATAGAGTTGTTCGACGTATGGCGGCGCAAGCTCGGGGCGGTAGACCACGAAACGCATCTGCGGATACACGTGCCTGATTGCGGCGAGCGCACTCAGGCCGACGATCGAATCGCCGAGCGTGACGCCCATGCCGTTGATCACGTGCGCGACGTTGAGATTGGAGTAATCCAGTTCGAACGGTTGCGCCGCCGCGTTGAGAATGTCTGGCTGGCTGGCGAGTGCTACGTGCTCTCCGATCTCCGCATCGCGCTGCTCCAGATCGAACGGCGCGATGACGCGACCGTCCGGGGCAAGCAGCGATCCTGGATGGGTGAGCGCTTCGTTTGCACGTAGACTTTGCAATTCGAGTGTTCCGTTGGCTTTATCGAGGCGCGCGGGGCGGGCGCGCTACGGCACGAGGATTATGCCCGTTTAAGGCCAACGTCGCAGTCGGCTTGCCCGGCGCGAGACTGGCGCGCAGTTCTTTACGCATCACCTTGCCGGTCGCCGTCATGGGCAAACTGTCCACGAAGCGGATTTCGCGCGGATATTCGTGTGCGGCAAGACGTGTCTTCACATGCTGCTGAATCTCGCGCACCAGGTCGTCGTTCGGCACGAACCCGGCATTAAGCACGACAAACGCCAACACGATCTCCGTGCGCTCGGCGTCGGGCGCGCCCACGACTGCCGCCATGCATACGGCGGGATGCTGCAAAAGACAATCCTCGATCGAAGCCGGACCGATTCGATACCCGGCGCTCGTGATCACGTCGTCGTTTCGGCCGACAAAGCGAATGAAGCCTTCGCTGTCACGCTGGCCCAGGTCGCCCGTCAGCAGATAGCGCCCGCGGAATTTCTCGCGCGTAGCGGCCTCATTGCGCCAATAGCCGAGAAACATCACCGGGTCGGGACCGGCAACCGCGATGTTGCCCGTCGTGCCGTCCGGTACGGGCGCGCCATCGTCGTCGACGATCGCCACATCGTGTCCAGGTACCGCTTTGCCAATGGCGCCGATACGCGGGGCGAACAGCGATGCACACGACGACACCACGACGTTGCACTCGGTCTGCCCATAGAACTCGTTGATGGTCACGCCGAGCGCGGCACGTCCCCAAGCAATCAGTTCCTCGCCGAGCGATTCGCCGCCGCTTGCCACTGCATGTAGCGACAGCTTCCAGCGCTCGGGATGCGTGACGGTGCGCATCATCTTGAGAGCGGTAGGCGGCAGGAACGTGTGCGTGACGGCATGGCGCGCCATCAGATCGAAAGCGGCCTCGCCGTCGAACTTATCGAAGCGGCGCGCGAGTACGGTGATGCCGTGATGCCAGGCGGGCAGCAGGACGTCGAAGAGACCGCCGATCCATGCCCAATCCGCAGGAGTCCAGATCACCTTGGCGTGATCCGGAAACAGCGCCTGCGATAGCTCGACACCGGGGAGATGCCCGGGCAGCACGCGCTGCGCGTGTAGCGCGCCTTTCGGTTTTCCCGTGGTCCCTGAGGTATAGATGATGACGGCAGGATCGTCAGACGACGTATTCACCGGAGCGAATGCTTGGGGCTCGGCGTTAAGCGCGTCCCAGAAGGGCTGCACGCCGGTTGCGGCGGCTTGATCGGCGTCGACGCAATACACCGCTTTCAGTTCGGGTAGCAAATGGCGAATTTCGGCGAGTTTGCGCAAGCCTGCCGCGTCGGTGACGAGCGCCGCTGAGGCACTGTCCGCGAGGCGGTACTGGATCGCGTCGACGCCGAACAATGCGAAGAGCGGTACTGCGATGCAGCCGGCTTTATAGGCGGCCAGATGCGCAATGGCGGTCTCAGGCGATTGCGGCAGGAAGATGGCCACCCGGTCGCCCTGAACGACACCGCTGCGGCGCAATGCATTGGCGAATTGATTCGAGCGGGCCTTGAGGTCGTCGAAGCTATATCGCGTGGCGCTGCCGTCGCGCTGTTCGTAGATCAACGCAAGGCGCCCGGAGCCGTCGGCCCATTTGTCGCATACATCTACACCGATGTTATAGCGCTGCGGAATCTGCCATGCAAAGCGTGCGGCCAACGCTTCGTAAGTCTGCGCTGCGGGAAGCATGGCTTTCTCCTTGTCGTCATGAAAGCTGCTGCGTGCAGCAGTCTTTGCCAAAGCAATCGATGAAATTGGCTTTGAGTAGAACTCAGCGAGGTAGGGCAGTCAAGGGCGGGGCGGGCGCTCTGCTGTACTAAACGAGCATTTGCTGCGGTGCATGATTTCTGTCTGCAACAACGGAGAAATGCGACATTTCGACAAAGGGAAAACCCGCGTTCGGTAAATTGTGGCGTCCTGATTGACTTAAATCATCTTGCTTCCCCTAATCGGGAAAGCCCTAACACCGTGTGAGCATGGTTCGCGCTAGTCTTCTTACCAGAGGAGGCAAACCATGAGACGCGTATTTAATATTGCTGTACTGATGCTCCTTGCGTACCTGACCGTGGGCCGCGCACTGACTCACGCGCAAGCCGGAGAAGAAGGTTCGGTGTCGTGCGAAAGAGGCGCCGAGATGATCCGGCTAAGCGCAATGGACAAGGGATTCTCCCAAGCCGCTTCCAGCGGGCAAGGCCAGAACTTCCTGTCGAGTTGTCTCGTCACAGGCGAGGCACGCATCAACGACCAGCTCGTTGCTCGCGACTGACCTCGTTCAACCCATTACAATTCGCTAGACATAATCCGGCCCCTTATCGGGGCCGTTGCTTTTTGTTTAGTGTGACGTATTGATTGCGTCTTTGTGCGATCAGGCCTGATCGAATTCCTGTCGTTTTCCCTTATCTATGCCCGCCGCCCGACGAGACCGCCGTGCGCTATCGCATCCGTCTAATCTGACCAGCATTTGCTTAAATCCATTGTGCGATGCGGCGAATTTGCGTTCAGGAATCTGCTTCCAGACGCGCCGTCAACGCGGCAAGAGTATCGACAATCTCCGCAAACGACGGCCTGCTTGCGACGGCCCCGCTCAAGCAGACGGACTTGAGCTGCGCCATAGCGGCCAGGATGGCCGTCGCCGACCCCAGCCCATCACAACGCGCAATTAGTTCTTCTAGCAGGCAACCGAAGGCGCGTACTTCAATGCGCTGAAGCCATGGCGCTCGCGTCCGATCATCCGTCGCGTAGAACGAGGCCGCACCGAAATCGCCCAACAATGCCCGCCCTTGTCCGCAATGCAGAATATTGTGGGCGTACAGATCGCCATGCATGATGCCTCGCTCATGCAAATGACACGCAGCCGATGCGATACCTTTAGAAATGCCTAACGCGGATAAGAGATCGAAGCGGGTGTCGTCGCTATACACGTCGCGCGTGCACGAATCGAAGCTAGGCGGCCCGGCCAGGTTTTTGAATTGCGGATCGATCAACTCCATCACGAGTCCGTGGCTGTCGGCAGGATGGCGCGTCACCTTGCCGAGCACCGGAATCAGATTGGGATGGGCGCCGGCGTTGATGCAGGCAGCTATCTCGGAGTACGGCAAACCATCGCTCGTGACGTCGCCTTTGAATAGCTTGACGGCAACGTGTCGCATCTCTTCATTAGGAATCCGATGCACCGCACGATGGATAACGCCGGAAGCACCCTCACCGAGTTGATGATGCAGGTCCAGGGAATCCCAATGCATATCCGGAATGGGCGTTTCGTTCAACGCAGCGGCTTCCAGATCCGCAGTAAATGGATTGCCCGCATAGGCCAGCCAGGAAAGTCGCGGCAATGTCAGCAACCATGCGGGAAGCGCTGTGAGTTGATTTGCTGCGAGCCGGATCAGTCCAAGACGTGAGCAGGAAGCCAGTTGCGACGGCAACGTTTGCAGGCGGTTGCCTGCCAGCATCAGTTTCTGCAGTTGCGCGCACTGACCGATTTCAGGCGGCAGTGCTTCGACTTCGTTGTCGGTCAGAATCAGCCAACGCAGTGCGCGAGGCAACGATTTGCCGAAGACCGTGCGGATCCGGTTCGCCTTGAAACCCACCATGCTCAACTGCTCGCACTGGCCGAGCACATCAGGTAGCTCAGTGAACCGGTTGTCGGAGGCAAAGATAATGCGCAGCTTGCGCAAGCGTGGCAAGTCGTCGGGCAGAGACGAGAGTGCATTTCCGGAGAGATCGAGAACCTCCAGCGTATCCGCCAGATCGAAGATTGCGCGTGGAAATTCGTCGAGTCCGCAGCTTAGCTTGAGACGCTGGGTGCCGGACAACTGTCCGGCGCATAGTTGGTCGAGAGTGGAAGTCACTGTGATGGGGCGAGCGGCATGCATGCCGGCGGGTTGATTCCGTTGGGCTCGATTCTACCGGCTAACGCCCCGCGCTAACGATGCGACGTGGGATGCATGCGAGACGCGATGTTGCAGCGCAGCGCGCAACCAGAACGGTGCGCTCCTGAAAGCGGTCAGTCGGGTAAGTCCCGATGACAGGCAATCCGCCGCGGGCTACTCAGAATGAAACGACCATGCTTTTATTTACATGGCGAATCCTCGCACGTATGATGGGTCGAACAAAACAGAGCAAACCGCCAAGCGGGACCCTCATCAAGGAGACGCCAGATGCATGTGAAAGACCTGTTTCAACTGGAAGGTAAGGTAGCGCTGGTGACGGGCGGTTCACGCGGGCTCGGTTTACAAATGGCCGAAGCCCTGGGCGAAATGGGCTGCCGCGTGGCGATTACCGCGCGCAAAGCCGACGAACTCGCCGAGGCGAAAGCGCATCTGGAAGAACAAGGCATCGAAGTCCAAACCGTTGCTTGCGATCTTGGAAAACTAGAGAGGATTCCTGATCTTGTGAGCGACGTGCTGGCCGCATTTGGCCACATCGACATTCTCGTCAATAACGCGGGCGCCGCGTGGGGCGCCCCAGCGGAAGACTACCCCGATGAGGCGTGGCACAAAGTCATGAATCTGAACGTCAACGCACCGTTTTTTCTTGCGCGTGAAGTCGGCAAGCGCAGCATGATTCCACGCCGCGCGGGCAAGATCGTTAACATCGCCTCGATTGCGGGCTTAAAGGGTGCGCCGGCGGGCATGAATACGATTGCGTATAACACGTCGAAGGCCGCAGCGATTAACTTCACGCGGGCGTTGGCTTCGGAGTGGGGGCGGCACAATATCAACGTCAATGCGATTTGTCCGGGCTTTTTCCCGTCGAAGATGTCGGCGGGTTTGCTGGCCACGATGGAAGACACGATCATTGCGCATTCGCCATTGCACCGGCTCGGCGGCGACGATGACCTGAAGGGATCGGTAGTGTTTCTCGCCAGCGAGGCGTCGCGCCACATCACGGGCCAGTATCTGGCGGTAGACGGCGGTTCAAGCATTGTGTGACGGCGCAGGCGCGAACAGGAGACACCATGAACACGCTTCATCACGCGCACTGGCCGGTTGGCGTGCCGCATCACCTGAGCTTGCCCAAAACGAACCTGTTTTATAACGCGGAGGTCGCGGCGACGCGCTTTGCCGACAAGCCATTCATCATTTTCTACGACACGGCCGTCACGTTCGCGCAGTTCAGGGATGAGGCGGAACGCCTGGCCGGTTTTTTGCAGCAGGAATGCGAAGTCAAGGCAGGTGACCGAGTGCTGCTCTACATGCAGAACAGTCCGCAATGGGTGCTGGCTTACTACGGAATCTTGCGAGCGAATGCCGTTGTCGTGCCGGTTAATCCGATGAACCTGACCGACGAGGTGCGTCACTACGTGGAGGACAGCGGTGCGACGACCGCAATCGTGCCGCAAGACCTCTATGAGCAGATCGAGCCGTTATTGGGCGACGCGCCACACCAGGGGTTGAAGCATGCGATTGTCGCGACTTACAGTGACTATCTGAAATGCCCGTCGCCGATTACGCCACCTGATTTTGTCGCCGCGCCAAGGAAGCAGATCGACCGCGCCGGCGTCTCTGCCTGGGCCACGATGCTTGAGCGTCACCTGGCGCCGGGCCCCTTGACCGTCGGCCCGGACGATCTCTGCGTGATGCCATACACGTCCGGCACAACCGGCAAGCCGAAAGGTTGCATGCATACGCATCGAAGCGTCATGAGCACGCTGGTGGGCTGCAACGTGTGGTTCTCAGGATCACAGGACAGCACGCATCTATCGGTATTACCTTTGTTTCACGTCACCGGCATGCAAGGCGGCATGAATGGGCCGTTGTACGCGGGCTCGACAATCGTGATATTGCCGCGCTGGGATCGCGATGCCGCCGCGCAATGCATGCAGCGTTACGGCGTCACATCGTGGCAGTCCATTTCGACGATGATGGTCGATTTTCTGTCCAACCCCAGGCTTGCCGAATACGATCTTTCGTCGCTAAGCGGCACGCGTGGCGGCGGCGCGGCGATGCCCGCCGCGATTGCCGCCAAGCTCAAGACGTTGACCGGCCTTGACTACGTGGAGGGCTACGGCATGTCCGAGACGATCGCGGCGACGCATATCAACCCGCCGCATCGTCCCAAGCCGCAGTGCCTGGGCATTCCGGTCTTCGATCTCGACGCGCGTGTAATCGACCCGGCCACGCTGCAGGAATTGGCGCAAGGCGAAACTGGCGAGATCGTGGTGAACGGGCCGCAGGTCATGCAGGGGTACTGGCGCAATCCCAAGGGGACCGCTGACGCGTTCATCGAACTCGACGGCAAGCGTTTTTTGCGTACCGGTGACTTAGGCCATATTGATAAGGATGGCTATTTTTTTATGACCGACCGCCTCAAGCGCATGATCAACGCGTCGGGCTACAAGGTCTGGCCGGCGGAAGTCGAAACGCTGATGTACCGGCATCCGGGCATTCATGAAGTCTGCGTGATCGGGGTGAAGGACGAGCGCCGCGGCGAGACCGTGAAAGCCCTCGTGGTGCCGGCTGCGGGTTACGCGGATAAGCTCACCGAAAGCGACATCATCGCGTGGGCGCACGAGCAGATGGCGTCGTATAAAGCCCCGCGGCTGGTCGAGTTCGTGACGTCGCTACCCAAGTCGGGTAGCGGCAAGATACTGTGGCGCAAGCTGCAGGAAGAGGACGCCGCGCGAGCCGAAGCGGCAACAGGCCGCGCGAAAGCGTGATGCAGGCGGACACGCGCCGCGCGTGTGTCTAGCCCATCCGCCATGACAGTTCTGCTGGGTGTTCATCGCGCGGCAATGCGAGCGTCGCTTCCAGTCCCTTGACGGCACCATTGCGCAGCGTGAGCGTGCCGCCATGCGCTGCCGCGACACTGCGCGCAATTGTCAATCCGAGGCCAGTGCCGCCGCTTGCACCGTTGCGTGAGCCAGCGATGCGGAAGTAAGGCTCGAACACGCGTTCAAGCAAAGCGTCGTCGGCAATACCGGGGCCTTGATCGCGAATGACGATGCGCAGCATGGCGCGCCCGTCGTGCACGCTGACGTGGGCCGAACCGCCATAGCGGATTGCGTTATCGAGCAGGTTCTGCAAACAGCGCTTCAGATTGCGCGGATACCCCGACAAGGGCCGATCCGCCTCGCCTTCGACGCTGACCGCATGACCCGCTTCACGCGCATCTTCCGCGAGTCCTTCGAGCATCGAATTGATGTCGATGGGATGGCGCGGCTCGGTAATCTCGACGCCCTGGACGGCGTCGAGCGTGGCGCCCACCATTGCCTCCATCTCATCGAGATCGCCGCGCAGACGGTCGCGGGCCTCACTGTCCGGCAGCATCTCCATGCGCAGCCGCAGGCGGGTGAGCGGCGAGCGCAAATCGTGCGAGACGGCTGTTAGAAAGCGCGTTCGCTCGGCGAGACTGCGCGTGAGTTGTTCCTGCATCGAATTGAACGACTGCGCGGCGGTGCGCACTTCCAGCGGTCCCGTTACCGGCAGCGGCGGCCGGTAGATGTTGCGGCCCAGTGCGTCGGCGGCTTTCGCGAGGTCTTTTAGCGGCTTTACGGCAAAGCGCACGGCTACCAGCGCCAGTAGAAGCACAGCCGTTAGTCGTACCAGGTAAATCCGCAGCAGATAGTCGAGCACGAGCGGACCTGGTTCGGTCAGCATGCCGGCCTGCCCTTCGTTGGCCTGCACGTCGAGCCACTCGCCCTGCGGCAGCATCAGCTGCAAATGAAAATCGCCCGACGGCATGCGTGAATTGAACAGGCTGAGGATACCGTGGTGGTGGCCGGCTTCATCACGCAGCTGCGCGTCGAGCAGGCGAATCTCAACCGGTTCGCCGAGACGCCGACGGATCACCCCCGCTATCAGATCGCCGACCGTGCGTTGCGCAAGCGAGCCGGCGGGTGCCGCGGTGGGCGCGTCGATCCATTGCAGACGGTAGCGTTGATCCGCAAGTTCGCTGGCGATCGTGCGGCGCGACGCGTCGTCCGGCGCGTGTTGCAGCAGACGGACCGTGTCCGCGAGACGGCTGGCAAAAAGCCGTGCGGGTATTTCGAGCGTGCGGTTGTCGTGCGTTTCGAACCAGATGGTGCTGGTGAAAAGCTGCCCCGCGAACATGCCCACGACGAGAATCAGCACAAGCCGCCCGTACAGCGTGTTGGGCCAAAGGCGCAACCAGACCGGCACTTTCATCGCGCCGCGCGGCTCAGGCTTCGTGCGTGACATCGGCAGCCAGCATATAGCCTTCGTTGCGCATGGTGCGAATCAATCCGGCGCCGCGCGGCGAGTCCTTGAGGTGCTGACGCAGGCGGCTGATGCAAACATCAATGGAGCGGTCGAGCGGTGTACGTTCCTTGCCGAAGACGCGGTCCAGCAAAAACTCGCGCGACAGCGGCCGGTTGGGATGATCGAGCAGCGTGCGCAGCGCGCGATAGTCGGAGCCGCCGAGCGACACGATCACGCCTTCGGGCGAGAGCATCTGCTTCATGCGCGTATCGAGTTTCCAGCCGGCAAAGCTCACATACGCGGACGAGTCGGTGAGCCGTTCGCCCGGCACACTGCGCGTGCGCCTTAGCACCACCTTGATCTTGGCGACGAGTTCGCGCGGATCGAAGGGCTTGGGCAAATAGTCGTCAGCGCCCATTTCCAGGCCAAGGATGCGGTCGAGCAGGCCGCCGCGCGCGCTCAGAATAATGATCGGCACCGCATGCGTGCGCCGCAGATCACGCGTAATGTCCAGACCGTCCTCGCCTTCGAGCATCAGGTCCAGCACGACGAGATCGACTTGCGACGTGTTGAGAGCCTGCTTCATCTGCAGGCCGCTTTCGACGGCGGTGACGCCATAGCCCATGCTGCGCAGATAGTCCTGCAGCAGTTGGCGGATGTTGGGGTCGTCATCGACAACGAGTATGTGGTCCATCGTCAGGTTCGGGTGGTGGCGCAGGCTCAATGCCACGCTGCTATTTGCGCGCGTTCGCGCCAACACATTCCATTACAAAACAGCCTTGTTTCAACACATTGCCATTACATCGGGCCGCTAGAGTGGAGCCCGCTAATGGCAATCATTCTCATTCAAGAACTATACCATGTCGATTTTCCGGCCTCAGCCGTTCGCGCGTGCATTTGCACGTTCGCCTGTATCGCAGCTTGCAAGTTTAGGCGGCGCGATGACGCGGGCGTTGACGGCTTGCGCGGTGCTCGGCATCGCGAGCCTGGGGGCCAGCGTGGCCGCGCACGCCGCGACGCCGCCGGCCGCATCTGCCGCACCGGTGCAGACCGTAACCGACCTGGCGGGCCGCACAGTTCGCATTCCTGCGGACCCGCAGCGGATTCTGCTGGGCGAAAGCCGTCTGCTGATGGCCGTCGCGCTACTGGAAGGCAAACAGCCGCTGGCTCGCATCGTCGGCTGGCAGGGCGATTTGCCGACCATGGATCCGCAGACCTTCAAT
Source organism: Paraburkholderia sp. BCC1885 (assembly GCF_900996235.1). Classification (GTDB taxonomy): domain Bacteria; phylum Pseudomonadota; class Gammaproteobacteria; order Burkholderiales; family Burkholderiaceae; genus Paraburkholderia. The sequence continues at coordinate 251,223 of NZ_CAAJGM010000241.1, read as the reverse complement.
GCCTACGCCGACAAATTCCCCGGCATCAAGCAGGTTCCGCTAATCGGCAAAGCGACCGAAGATAGCATCAGCGACGAAAAGGCGCTGAGCGTCAAACCGGACCTTGCCATCTTCAGCCTCGCGGGCCACGGCCCGAGCCGCTATAACGCGCTCGTCAAGCAACTGGAGGCAACGGGTACGACGGTCGTATTCGTGGACTTCCGCGAGCATCCGATGCAGAACACGCTACCGAGCATCGAACTGCTCGGCAGGGTGATGCATCGCGAGCAGCAAGCCAACGCATACGTGCAGTTTTACCGCCAGCATCTGGCGCGCGTGCAGGCGGTGGTGAACCTGATTCCGCCGCAGCAGCGGCCCAAGGTGTTTATCGACCTGCTCGCCGGTGTCTGGGACGCGGGTTGCTGCCACACGGCGGGCAACGGCAATTTTGGCGAATTCATCCAGGTCGCCGGCGGCCGCAACATCGCCGCCGGCCTGATGCCGGGCGTGCTAGGCGACATCAGCATGGAGCAGATCATCGCGGCGCAGCCGGACGTATACATCGCCACCGGCAGCCGCAGCAAAGCGGGCCTCGCGTCTTTGCGCGTCGGCGCGCTGACGAGCCAGCGCGACGCGCAGGCGAGCCTCGCCGCGCTAGTCTCGAGGCCGGGTTTCGACACGATCAAGGCGATTCACGACGGCCGTGTGCATGGCATCTCGCACAACTACTACGATTCGCCGTATAACATCGTAGCGATCGAGGCATTCGCCAAGTGGTTCTATCCGCAGCAGTTCAAGGACCTGGACGTCAATCAAACGCAGTCCGAACTATATCGGCGCTTTCTCGCGGTGCCTCCCGACGGCGCGTATTGGGTAGATGGCGTGGGCGCAGCCGCGCCCGGCGCCGCGGCCTCGTCCGCCATGACGCCCGTGGCGTCGCACTGAGCGAGAGCGGTACATGGCGACTCTTCAACACCAGGCCGCACCGCACGATGTCAGCGTGCGGCATTACCGGCGTCTGACTCATCGGCGTGTCATGTGGCTCTGCGCGGTGATGGTGCTGATCGTCTGCGCGTTGCTGTTCGATCTGCGTACCGGACCGTCCGGTTTGCCGTTAATCGCGTTGCTGCATACCATTTTCGATCGCGCCTCAGCCGATCCGGCGACCAGCGTAATCGTCTGGCAGATTCGCCTGCCATATGCAGTGATGGCGCTGCTGGTGGGCGCTTCGTTGGGACTGTCGGGCGCGGAAATGCAGACCATCCTCAACAATCCGCTCGCGAGCCCTTATACGCTGGGTGTGTCGGCGGCGGCCGCATTTGGCGCGTCGCTGGCGATTGTGCTGGACGTCGCGATTCCGGGCGTATCGCAGACGTGGATTGTCTCTGCAAATGCCTTCGTGTTTGCGCTGCTTTCCGCGCTGCTGCTCGATTCGGTTGCGCGCTGGCGTGGCATGAACACCGCAGGCGTCGTATTGCTCGGCATCGCACTCGTGTTCGCCTTTCATGCGCTCGTTTCGTTGATGCAGTTCATGGCCTCGGCTGATGCCCTTCAGGGACTCGTGTTCTGGACGCTCGGTTCACTGGCCCGCTCCGACTGGCCCAAGATCAGCGTACTGGCGATTGCTCTCGCGCTAGCGCTGCCGCTATCGATGCGCAACGCGTGGACCCTGACCGCCTTGCGACTCGGCGAGGACCGCGCGGCCAGTTTCGGCATCGACGTGCGGCGTCTGCGGCTTTCGACGCTGCTGCGCGTGTCGGTGTTGTCCGCGCTTGCGGTGTCGTTCGTCGGCACGATCGGCTTTGTTGGATTGATTGCGCCGCATATCGCGCGCACCCTGTTCGGCGAGGACCATCGCTTCTATCTGCCGGGCAGCATGTTGATCGGCGCGCTGACGTTATCGCTGGCGTCCATTGCATCCAAGCTGATCATTCCGGGCGTGCTGATTCCGGTCGGGATTGTCACGGCATTGGTGGGCATTCCGCTGTTTCTCGGCATTGTGGTGCGCTCACAGGGGCAGATGGGATGAACGAAGGGACGAACGGCCTCTGCATCCACGACTTGAGCGTGCGCTACGACAAGCGCCAGGTTCTGACTTCGCTCGAAGCAGGGCCGCTGCCGCGCGGTCGGATCACCGCGTTGCTGGGTCCCAACGGCAGCGGCAAATCCACCCTGCTGCGTGCGTTGGCCGGTCTGACACGGGTTCATCAAGGCTCGCTTTCTCTCGACGGCGAAACGCTCGCTCTCTCGGCGGCGAGCGCCCGTTCGCACAGTGTGGTCTATTTGCCGCAAGCATTGCCCGCAGGTGTGCATCTGCAGGTATTGGAATCCGTATTGGTGGCGTGCCGCGCGACGCGCGGATATGGCGCCGCGGCGCCGCACGCCGCGCATGGCGACGATCTCATTCACGCTCATGGCATTTTGCGCAAGCTGGGCATTGACGATCTCGCTTCGCGTTCGCTCGATGAACTCTCAGGCGGTCAGCGGCAACTGGTCGGTATCGCGCAGGCACTCGTGCGCGACCCGCAGGTCCTGCTGCTCGACGAGCCGCTATCGGCGCTCGATCTGAATCATCAGTTTCAGGTGATGCAGGTGCTGCGCGACGTCACGCGCGAAAGCGGCATCGTAACCGTAGTCGTCCTGCACGATATCAACGCGGCAATGCGCGCATGCGAATGCGCAATGTTGCTGCACAAGGGGCGCATCGTGCGCTTCGGGCCGCCGTCCGAAGTCGTCACGCCTGCGACCCTCGGCCAGGTATTCGGTGTCGCCGCGCGTATCGAGCCCTGCTCGCGCGGCCACCATCAAGTTCTGATCGACGGACTCGTCGCTTAGACGGGCATCGCCAGCCGTTAACCACACGGCCCAGCCAGCCCCTTTCATGCCGCTTATGCCGTACCGACGACGCCCGTCAGCGTGGCGTCGCTTTGGCGCGCGCACGGGCGGCCTTCAATAGAAACTTCAGGACACACATGAAGAAGACACTGGTCATGGCCGCTTGCGCGGCGGTGTACGCCTGCGGGGCGCAGGCACAATCGAGCGTGACGCTTTACGGGGTGATCGACGCGGGGCTTTCGTATACCAACAATGCGAAGGGTAGCGCGCAATGGCAAACGGGCAGCGGCAACGTAACCGGAAGTCATTGGGGTTTCGCTGGATCCGAAGATCTGGGCGGCGGCAACAAGGCGATCTTTCAGCTCGAAAATGGCTTTAGCGTGACCAACGGCACGCTGCGTCAGGGTGGCCGCGAGTTCGGCTATCAGGCGTATGTGGGACTTTTGAATAACCGTTTGGGCTCGGTGACGTTTGGCCGTCAGTACGACTCGGTGGTGGACTATGTTGCGCCGCTCAGCTTTACGGGCATTCGGCCAGGCGGCAATAATTTTTCCGCGCATCCGTTCGATAACGACAACCTGAATAACTCATTCCGCGTCAATAATGCGGTGAAGTTCACCAGTACGCCATACGAGGGGCTGCGTTTCGGCGCGCTGTATGGTTTCTCGGACGAAGCAGGCGGCTTCGACGACAACCGCCTGTACAGCTTTGGAGCTGCTTACGACGCCGGGCCGTTCAGGTTCGCTGCGGGTTATCTGCAGGCGAACAACGGTGGCAGCAGCAACACGAATGGCGCGTTGACCTTGACGGATCGCAGTTTCGTCGCGGCACTGCAACGCACCTATGGCGCGGGCGTGAACTACCTCGTCGGCGCGGCGAGATTCGGCTTCGTCTGGACGCGGACACAATTGGGTGGGCTCGACACGATCAACGGCGCCAATAGCCTAGGCCTCACGGAGAACGGCCAGGGCGCGAGCTTCAATAACTATGAAGTGAACGCGAGTTATTCGTTAAGCCCGACGCTCAAGCTGATCGGCGAATACACCTATACGGACGCCGCGCTTTCTACGGCGAGCGGCGAGCATCATCCGAAGTGGCAGGAAGTGTCGGTGCAGACCGACTACTTCCTCTCCAAACGCACGGACCTGTATGTGCAAGCCAGTTATCAGCACATTAACAGTGACGGCTCGGGACTCACGGCCGATATCAGCGGACAGACGCCCTCGTCGACGAATGAGCAAGTATTGGTAGGCGTGGGGATGCGGCATCGGTTTTAAGAGGCGACGCTCGCCGCCGGGGGTCGCGTCGATCGTCTTCGATGTCTCCGATCTGACCGCCGTGCGGCGAGCGTGATTTTAGTTTGCAAGCCTAAGCGAATCGACAAAATCCCGAATGAGAGCGGCCACCTCGTGCGACGCTTCGAGCGGCGACAGGTGACCTGTGCCCGGCACCACATGCATGCGAGTCTGCGGAATGTGGGGAAGCAGTTGTGTACGCAACGTGTCGACGCTGTCTACGCGATCCAGTTCGCCGGCGATGACAATAGCAGGCACATCGATCGCCGCGACCTCACGGGTGATGTCCTCGCGGCTGGCGTAGGCCGGCCATGCCAGCTTGGCCTGAGGGGCGCCGCGCAGGCTGTCCACGATAACCTGCTCACGATTAGCCGGGCTTAGCGTGCGAGCGGTAAGCATCTGATCGATGCTCGCTTCCACCGAAGCACGAGACGTATAGGCGTTCTCCATCTGCGCCCGCACCTCTGGCGGAAGATCCAGTGGCACCGGCGGCGAGGGCGCAACCATCACCAGCCCTTTCAATCCAGCGGGACGGCGCGATGCCAGCAGTTGTGCGATTTTGCCGCCCATCGAATGCCCTACCAAAACGAATTGCTGAAGCTGCAGCGTGTCGATGACACATTGAGCGTCGTCGGCGAAATCGGCGAGCGCGTAGCCGCTGGCAGGAGCGTCGGACTGTCCCCAGCCGCGATGATCGAGGGCAACCGTGCGGTACGTCTGCGGCAGTGCCGCAATGACGTCGCTCCATGTGCGCGATGAACCGCCCCAGTAATGCAAAAACACGATGGCGGGTAGGCCGCCGCCGTGATCTTCGACGTGGATCTGAACGCCATTCGATACGATTTTCATTGCAACGCTCCCTCTTTTTCCGTTGATACGATGCCGTTTCCGGACCATGAAGCGATGGTAAATTGGATCGTCGAGCGCGATAATCCCGCATCCCTTATCATCAGTCGATCGTCAAACTATCGAATGGGTGCGTCATGGATCGTTTCGCGAGCATTTCCGTATTTGTCGCCGCAGTGGACGAAGGGAGTCTCGTGGCGGCCGGCAGGCGCTTTGGGTTGTCGGCATCAATGGCGGGTAAATATCTGGGCGCGCTGGAGGCGCAGCTCAATGTGCGCTTGTTGCAGCGGAGTACGCGCAGCCTTAGCTTGACCGATGCCGGCCGCGCCTATTACCTGCGCTGCAAGCGGATTCTCGATGAACTGGACGACGCCGACAGCGAAGCGAGCGATGCACACAGCACGGCGCGCGGGACGTTGCGTGTGGCCGCGCCCGTGACGTTCGGGGCGCTGCATATGGGCGACGTCGTCGCGCGCTACCTCGAGAATCACCCCAACGTGAACATCGAGGTGTCGCTTGACGATCGTTATGTCGATCTGCAGAACAACGGCATCGATGTGGCGATTCGCATTGGCCGCTTGCCCGACTCTCAACTCGTCGCACGGCGCCTTGCGCCATGCCGGATGACCGTCTGCGCTTCTCCGGCGTTTATCGGGCGCGAGGGCGTACCGCTCACGCCGGAGGATTTGCAGCGCGCGCCGCGCCTGGCCTTTAGCGAAGCGGTTTCGATACCTGAGTGGACATTGAGCGACGCAGAGGGGCGCGTGCATACCATCGACGGGCCATACCGCATGCAGGCGAACAACATGCAGATGCTGCTATCGGCGACGCTTGCCGGGTTGGGCGTCGCATATGGCCCGACCTTTGTTTTTGGACCGCATATCCGCACCGGCGACCTGACGGTGCTGTTGCCCGAATACCGGGCCCCTGAACTAACGGTTCATGCCGTCTATCCGACTGCGCGCTACGTCCCATCCAAGGTGCGGCGATTCATCGAGTATCTGGCGGATGCTTTCGGTGAGCCGCCGCCGTGGGACGTGTATTAGCTGCGGAAGGCGGGGAGGTTATTACGCTTGAAGTTGATCGCTGCAACGGTGGGTTCGAGCAGGCAGCTTAGGCTCTCCATCACGCCGTCTGCATTGAACTGGAAAGTGGCCTGCAGCGGCGGGTTGAAACGTGCGTCGCCGTCTTCCACCAGTTCGAATGTTTTCCCGTCGCAGCTTTGCAGTGTGCCGGTCAGGCCTCGCCAGTGCCATGCGAGTCCGCTGCTAACTTCGGATACCGAAATTTCCCCGTATGCCGGATTTCTATACTCGCCGATAAAAGCACTCAAAGGATGGATGGGCTGACTCCATGTCGATTTAAGCGTCAGGCGATCAAGACGTTCCTGTTCTTCCGCTTCGAGGCTTTTACGTCGCCGTGTGCGATGCGTGGTTAGCCAGTCAAGCGGTTCGCGGGAACGTAGCCGGTCGAAAACGGAATAGATCAAAATATCGCGCACGGGGCTGGGATCCCGATTGGTGAGCACCACCACCCCAATGCGATGCTCCGGCAGCATGCTCATCATCGAACCCCACCCCGGCATGCTGCCTGTGTGCGAAATGGTGCGCTCGCCGCGATACTGCTCGCAGGTAAGTCCCAACCCGTAGTGACGGGTGCCAATCTCGCCAAACTCGGATTCTTCAACGTGGATCTGTGGCGTCATCATCTGCCGTGTGACGGCTGACGACAGCAACTGTTTTCCATTGGCCCTGCCTTGGGAAAGCAGGAAACCTAGCCACTTTGTCATCTCGGAAGCAGAGGTGTTGATACCGCCCGCCGGCGCCGCGTGCATGGGCCACAACCTGCCGCGATAGGCGCGGCGGCCATTGCGTGGATGAGGATGGGCGTGATCGTTCGATGCTTCAAGTTGCTGCGTCGAAAAGTTGAAGTTTTTAAAGCCTAGTGGACTTAGCAGGCGTTCAGCCGTGAAGGTTTCCCAGCTATGTCCGCTGATCTGCTCGGTCACCGCTCCGGCAACGAGGTAGCCCAGATTGCAATACTGGTAGATGTCGCGAAAGCCGCGATTCGGTTCCAGGTAGCGCATGGATTCCAACATTTGCGCGCGCGAACGCTCGGCGGGTGGCGACCAGATTCTGTCGTGACGCGGCAGGCCGCTGCGATGCGTTAGCAGATCGTGGACAGTGAGATTCTCCGAGGCTGTCGCGTCATAGAGTTGGAAATCGGGCAAGACATCTCGCACTCGCGTGTTCCAGTCAAGCCGCCCTTCGTCGACGAGTAGCCCCAGTCCCGCGGCGGTGAACGACTTCGTCAGCGAGCAGATCGAGAACTGCGTGTCGACCGTGACCGGCAGACGTGTGCTCACGTCTCGCGTGCCATAGGCCTGTAGCTTGATGATTTCGTCGCCTTGCAGCACCGCGAGCGCGAGCCCTGGAATTTGCCAATGCTCCATGGCCTCTTCGACCAGATCGTCCAGATAGCTTAAATCGGACTTGCTCATTGTGCCGATACCTCCTCAAGAAGGGCCGAGCGGTAGATTTTGGACGGGAGGCCTTGCTTTTGAAGTCAGTCATCCAGGCGCAGCATCATGCGCCGTTCATCGTAGAAACGATTTCCGACGCGGATGGCGCGCGCTTCGAGGCCGTTTTCCTCGAATCCAACCGATCGATACAGGCCTTCTGCGCGAAGGTTCTCCGTATGTACGCAAAGATGGATTTGCAGTACATGAGTCTCGCGAGCATGAGCAATCGCAGTTTCAAGCAAGCGTCGAGAGATACCTCGGCCACGCCAGGCTACATCCACAAATACGCCCCACAGCATGGCCCTATGAGCAACTTGCGCAAGCGCCTCGCGCCTTAAGCCAGTCACGCCAATTAACTCAAGGTCGTTGAACGCGCCGAAGACAATCTGGTGGTCGGTCTTGCGGATTCTCTCAATGACCGCTTCGAGAGTGGCGCGTGCTTCTTCCTCATAGGTCGGCCATAGCGCCGCCGGGGAATCCTGAATGGCTTTCAGACGAAGCGCGCGGAAGGCCTCTGCGTCATTACGCGTCAAAGGTTTGATGACTACCTGAGTGTCGTCCACCTGTGGTCTTTTAAGAGCGTGCATTCTCATTCTATCAACCGGTCCTGGCGCTTCGATCAGTCTTCGAGTTCTTGACGAAGGCGGAAATCGCCTAAGCCACGCGGTCTGCTAAAGGAAGACCGGGCTTGCTATAGGCGGCGATGTTTTCATCTAGGGCCTGCGCGTGGACGAGAGACCGAAGTGTGCCACAGGAGTGGAAACGGGAAAATGACTTCGATAGACCGCGTGCAAATCAGATGCCAGGGTTATCGGACTGTTGCGCCCGCTGCGCAAGCAATCCTTGAAAGGCGTGCCGGATGCGCTCTACAGCCACCGTCTTGTAGGGAAACTGCTGGTTTCTCCCGTGCACCAGCATGCTCGCGTTGGCTTCAAATACGACGACGGCGCCGTCGCGGTCTAGCGCGCAGTCGATGCCGAAATAGTCCAGGCCGATCGTCTCACGAATCGCCCGCAGCGCCGCTTGCTGCGCCTCACCGAACGCCTGCCATGGATCGTCGAGAAACGCCCGCTCCTCGTCTTGCATCCACGTATGAGTGGCCATGCTGGTGCTCACATGATGGACTTTCCACTGATCGTCGATGGCGAGGTGATACGGCAGAATTTCGTCGCCGACGTAAAAGAACCGGTATTTGCGGAAGTAGCCATCTTCCGCCTGGTAATCGACGAACGCGCTGAGGTAATAGCTGCCTGGCTCATGTCCGCTAAGGAAAGCCTGCAATTGGGCAGGGTTTTCCATCTTTTCGAAGTTGTCGCCGCCGTGCGTGCCGGCGGGCCGCACCAGCAACGGAAACGCTGGCAGGTCGGGCGAAGCGGAATTGAGCAGAGCGCGCAGGTCGGCGGACCGATAGAGCTGCGTTTGCGGCACGCGGCAACCGGCCAACGGCGCCAGGCGCTGCGCGATCGACTCACGTCCGGTGCCTGCAATCAAGTGCGGAAGGTTGATGACAGGTGCGCCGATGCGCTCTGCCAGCGTTTGCGCGGGCGCGAGGAAGGCTTGACCACGATCGACATCGGAAATCAGATTGACGACGACGTTGGCGTAACTGCGCAGACGATCGACGTCATAATCCATATCCTGCAACAGCGTGAAAATATTGCTTTCAAAGCGTGCATGCTCGATCAGATATTCGATGGGCGTGTTGCCGGCGCTGGGACCGAATATGAACAGTGCACGGAAATCCGGCGGCATGACGGCGGCCGGCACGGTGACGAGCGGCTTGAGTTGTATCGCACGACGATAGGTTGCGTCGGCTTCACGCGCGAGGCCCAGCGCCTGCTGAAAATTTGCCACCACGTGCAGGATCGCGGCATCATCGGGCTCGTGCTCGAGCACCCGCTTGAAATGATCGAGCGCGTTTTGGCGACGCCCCACGCAAGCATGCGCGAGCCCGAGTTGGCGATGCACGGCGGCATGATCACCGGGGCGGCCCAGCAATGGATTCAGCCAGCGGATGGCTTCATCGAAGCGCTTCTGCCGGATCAATACCTGGGCGAGTCCAAAGCTCGCATTCCAGTGATGCGGGTCGAGACTCAGCGCTTCGCGATAGTGACCCTCGGCCCGTTCAAAACGGCCTTCCTGATGATCGGAAGAGGCAGCGGAAAGAAGTTGTTCAATGGGCATGTTCAAGGAGCGCAGCAGGCGGTGTTATGAATGAAATGTAGGCGAGGCGGGAAAGCGAGCTGATGCGGTTCGGGTATCTGGCGGTGATAGGAAAAACTTGCCGGACGAGATAAGCGCATCGAGCATAGCAGCGCAACGTGTCACGCCGATAGTGGGCATGGGAGGAAGACTTACCGCTAATTACGAAGAGGGCGCTTTGTAACGCTGCGTAAGCGGAATCTTCCTGCGAGCATTCAACCGGCTTTCAAAGTTCTGTGCATCTTCGGACTTCGTTGTAGCGCCTTGCCACATCACGCAAGGCTTACGCATTCAGTTATACACAATTGCTCCCGATTAAACAGGTAATCAGTGATCCATTCCGTTACGCGCCGCCGTTTGATCCTTGGTCTGCCGCTTCTGCTGGCGATTGACGTTACCCGTCCTCTCTACGCAGCGGACTCGCCGTTAGCCGATATCGAACGCCAGCACGGTGGACGTCTCGGCGTGTTCGCCATCGATACCGCTTCAAGTCGAACCCTCGCGTATCGCGCCGATGAACGCTTTCTGATGTGCAGCACCTTTAAAGGGCTTCTGGCGGCGCAGGTGCTTGCGCGCGTCGACGCCGGCAAAGAGCGTCTCGATCGTCTCGTGAATTACACCGGGAAGGACCTCATTTTTACCTCTCCCGTGACGAAAGCGAACGTTGCACAGGGCGCCATGTCGGTGGGCGCGTTGTGCCAGGCTATTGTGGAAGTCAGCGACAACACGGCTGCTATCCTGTTGATGAAAAGCGTGGGCGGTCCTGCTGCCCTGACGCAATTCGTTCGGAGTCTTGATGATACGGTCACGCGCTCAGACCGGTATGAGCCTGCCTCGAATCAATACAGCGGTGTGCTCGATACGACGAGTCCCAAAGCCATTATCGGAGCGGTAAGCCGCATTCTGTTGGGTGATGTGCTAAGCGCCCAATCGCGCACGCAACTGGAAAGCTGGATGATCGCCTGCAAGCCCGGCCTTAACCGGCTTCGCGCCAGTTTGCCTGCGGATTGGCGAGCGGGCGACCGGCCCGGAACCAGCATCGAAGCAGAAACGAATGACTATGCGATCGTGCGTCCGCCAGGGCGCGCCCCGCTTCTCGTCGCCGCGTACTACGACGCGCCTCATGTCAGTATGGATTCGCGCGAGGCGGTTTTGCGCGAGGTGGGGACCGTGTTTGTAAATTGGGCGGCCGCCGCGACATGAGGCGCACGCGCAGGCGGTCGGAAGACCGCCCTGGCGAGAGATTGCAGAAGAACTCAGGCGCCTGATGAGTCGGTACGTGCCTCGATTGCACGAACAACGGCCGCCATGTCCGCGCGTCCATGTCCAAGCGCCAGGGTCTCGCCGTAAAGCGCGTAGCAGATGTCGAGTAACGGCGACGCTACCTTGGCCTCTCTGGCGGCCTCGGCAATAAGCCGGTTGTTCTTTAGCACGTCCGTAATCGAAGCCTGAACCTCGAAATCACGGTTCACGAGCTTAAGGACTTTGACACGTGAGACGCCGCTTGCCATCTGTCCCGCATCGACGATGGAGCGAAACTGCTGCATGTCGAGTCCGTGCCGCTCGGCGAAATGCGCCGCTTCCGCAAGACCGGTGACCGTGGTGATCAGGAACAGATTGACCGCCAGTTTCATCAGGAGTCCGTTCGGAACCGGACCGCAGAGCATCGTTTCATGGCACATCGGTGCAAGTAGCGGACGCACGGTTTCGACGGCGGCGCTCTCGCCCGCGAGCATCGCCACGAGTTGCCCGGCCTCGGCGGGTTTGCGCGAGCCGGAGACGGGCGCTTCCACGTAGTCGCCGCCGGCGGTGCGGATTTCGGCGCCGAGTTCGCGCGAGTATTCAGGCGAGGTCGTTCCCATGTGGACGACGATGCGCCCTGCGACATGGGTGCCGAACTGTGGCGTGCCGCGGCCCAGCACCGTATTGATCGCCTCGTCGTCGGCCAGCATCAGGATGACGACGTCTGCTTGCCGGAATACCTCCTCAGGACTCTTTGCGACGCTGGCGCCCGCTGAGCGCAACGGTTCGAGTCTGTCTTCGGAACGGTTCCACACGATGAGCGGCGTGCCCGCGCGGGCCAGATTGAGCGCCATGGGTTGTCCCATGACGCCCAGACCGATGAATCCAATCTGCATGGATGCCTCCATCCTTTGCTGTAGCCGCGCATGCGGCATGGCCGGTTTCGCCTTGCGCGAGCAGCAGCGTCGTGCCGGCGGCGTCAACTTGAGATATTAATTGGACACGGCGTGCGCCGTCTTGAACGATTGTGCGGGCGAAAACCCAATTTTCACCCGCCGTGGCGTGGATTCACCAATGCGGCGCCGCATCCCTGAGCCGGTTGTCCCGGTGCTGCCGAATGATCAGGAGCATTACGAAGATCACGAAGGAACTGAATGTGACGATGATCGTCGTGATGGAGACGTGAAACCAGACCATGACGGTGTAGAGGCACAGCGTGACGAGAATCGAGAGATTCTCGTTGAAGTTCTGCACCGCGATCGAATGACCGGCGGAAAGCAGGACGTGTCCGCGATGCTGCAGCACGGCATTCATCGGCACGACGAAGAACCCGGACAGAAAGCCGATACCCGCCAGAAACGCGCATGCCACCGCAATATATGCCGGCACATGATAGACGCCGACGCGCAGCATCCACGCAGCCGGAACCAGATCGCGCGAGAAGAACGCCATCAACAGGATCGACCCGCCGATCGCGAGTCCCACCGGTAACGTATTCAAGGCCTTGCGCAGGGGCACTTTCGCGGCGGCGACCACCGCTCCGATCGCCACGCCAATGGCGACGAACGCCTGCAAGATCGACGCCTGCGATAACGACAGCCCGAGCGAATGCTGCGCCCACTGCAACACGATGAACTGCAGGGTCTGGGCCGCGCCCCACAGAAGCGTCGTGACGGCGAGAGAGATCTGCCCGATACGGTCTTTCCATAGCACCGAAAAGCAGTTGGCAAAGTCTTGCGCGAGCCGGATCGGGCCGTGTTGCTGCGGCGGATAACGCACCCCCGTATCCGGAATCCGCAGATTAAAGACGGCGGCGATCACATAAATGACCGTGATGATCAGAATGGCCGCTCGCGGGGCGTGGCCGGTGAACGGCATGCCGCGGTGCATGATCTGCTGAACGATGTGCGGACTGATCAGGATGCCGCCGCATACGGTGCCGAGCACGATGGACAGCACTGTCGTGCCCTCCATCCAGCCATTGGCGGCAACCAGCCGGTCCGGCGGCAGAAGCTCGGTCAGAATGCCGTATTTGGCAGGCGAATACGCGGCCGCCCCGAGTCCGACGATGCCGTATGAAATCAGCGGCGGCACGCCGGCCAGCATGGCCACGCAGCCCACCACCTTGACGAGGTTGGTGCCGAACATGACGCGCCCCTTGGGGAAGGCGTCGGCGAAGGCCCCCACGAAAGCGGCCAGCGCCACATAGGACAGCACGAAAAACAGCTTGAGCACCGGCGTCATCCAGGGCGGCGCATGTTGCTCGGCGAGAAGGGCGATCGCTGCGATCAGCAGTGCGTTGTCGGCAAGCGAGGAGAAGAACTGCGCGGCGATGATCGTGTAGAAGCCTCGTTTCATGCGCGTCCGGATTCAGACAAGCAGGGCTTGCTGAATGTATGAGTCGTAGCGGATGAGGCGGTTTTCATGTCCGTTATTTCTCTCGTTGATGCCGCCTGCCGTAATCGCCGACGCGGTAAAACACAGCCACGGCCGCCGTGGCCACGGCCGCTGACGTGAGGTCTTTCCAGTAGGGAATATCGACGCCCGGCTGAAGAATTTGTACAAACAGCGTCGCTAGAAGCGCTGCAACAAAAATCCGGGCATCGCGCATAGTGCACTCCCATCGGATATCAGTGCCGTTGGGCATGATACCGCATGCCATGCGGATGATTGTCGAAGTGGCCGTGTTACGGCCATGATCGAAGCCGCGACGACGCGGCGTAATGCGACGTCGGCGCGCGTTAGCAAGGCCCGTGGGCCCGCTAACGCGCCGCACTGAACGGCAAGAGCCGGTTCAGTTCGAAACGTATGCCACGTATGGCCCAGTGCCGCCGCCCGAGGATGTTTTGCCCGCGAAGCCGTAGTACACGTGACGCCCGTAGAAGAACGGCAGACCGAAGTCCAGCGTACCGCTCGAAAAGGCGCCGATATCGTTGAACGCATTGTTGCCCGACGCGCTCAGTGTGAGGCCGTTCGCAATATTGAAGCCGACGCTGGCGGTGCTCGCACTGCCTGTGAACAGCGTCGCCATGCGGCCCACCGTCGTGGCCGGGATATACAGCGAACTTTCGTTGCTGCTGGCGTGATCGATCGAGGTGTCGCCGAAGAACATGGCCGTCGATCCGGAATCGAAAAACGCGCCGTCCTGCAGCGTGGCGCCGTTGAAGGCGGCCGTGAAGTTGCCGCCCGAGTCGGTGGGAATCAGCGTCGCGCTGGTTCCCTGCAACGCGTTGTTGCTCTGCGTGTCGATGCCGAACACCAGTGTGCCGCTTCCGGTGGCAGCGCCGCTATCGGCCACCTGCGCCATCTCCAGAATCAGGCCGTTGTTGTCTTGCGTGAACATCGCGGCGGGATTGGCGACCTGCTTCGCGATCGGTGCAGTCGTGACATTGCCCGCGCTCGTGTAATAGAACTGGTCTTGGGTGGCGAGCACGCAACCGATGCCGCAGTCCTGCACGTTCGGGCCGACCCCGAGGATGCCATTCGCACCCAGCGCGGCCGGCGCCGTCAGTTCCGTACCGGTGACGCAGGGGCTTGGCGGCGGGGCCGTCAGCGCCGGGTCGGCCATCACGAGAATCGGCACCTGGGTGGCGATTTCGCTGCCGAGCTTCACGTTTGCCTGATGCACCGTGCCCCATCCATAGGCGCTGACGAACACCGCACATTCGGCGAGCGGCAGGCCAGAACCGCTGTCCGTCACCGGTGCGAATGCGCTGAACGTGCTGTCCGGAATGACCGAGCGGAACAGCCGCAACCCGTATGAACCCGTGTCGAGCAGCACGTTCGGAATCGTCGTGCAGTTGCCTGTGGTCGCGCTGCCGCTGCCGCACACGGTGACACTGACCATCGGCTGATTCGGGATGCCGGTGTTGGATACCGTGACGGGTATCGCATTGGTCGAGTTCACGGCCGTGGGCACGGCGGACGCGTCGACGGCCAGCGCGTTACTGGCGGCGGTATCGGGTGTATTGCCGACGGGACTGCTTGTCGTGCTGGGGCTGTTCGATGAATTGGTCGCGGCCGGCGCGGAACTATTATTGCCACCGCCGCCGCCGCATCCGGCGACACAAAGACCGAGCGTCACGGCGATGATCCATGCAATCTGGCGCATGTTGTTTCCTCTTCTAATTGTTCCGGGCAATTTATTTGATGTCGTCGGCGCTGACGCCCTGGGGCAGGGCGCGCGGCAGATACGCCCTGCCGGAGAACGCGCCCATGTGGCCGCCGGTTTCGACGACGAGCGCCGATTGATGCACGGCGGCCGGTCCGTGACCGCCTCCGTTGGCTGCGTGCACCGCGGCGAGGCCATCGACATAGGCGGGGAAGTAGCTTCCCAGGAGCGTCTGCAGCGGCGCTTGCGTCGGACCATGCCAGCTCAGGGCGAATACGGTGTTGTTGGCCGCCACGTACTCGTTGACGACAGTGCCCGAGGGGAGCGTGGTCTGGTTCACGGTGAAGCTCGCCGCGGCGCTACCGGATGCCGCTGTGAGTTGCGCGGTGCCGCCGGTGCCGTTGCTTGCGGCGTGGGCCTTCATTGCGTAGGTGGGCGCGCTTCCGAGCGCCGCGTGAGCAGGCGTGAGCGCGGCGAGATCCGTGGCGAGCACGGCGAACAGCATCAGGTTGCGAAGGTGGCCTTTTGTCATTTTGTTCGTCGGTGTTTTGAAAGCGTGTCTGCGATGTGGCGACACCCTGGTGGCGGTCGCTCAGGCCGATCATACCGGCGAATTCACCGATTGAACTGACGAATAGAAGTGGTCCTTGGGCGTTGTTGTCGAAATAGGAAGTGGGCGAAAGGGCGCGCTTGAATCGGGCCGTCCTGGCGGACCAGGGCTAAACGTTGGCGCATCCGCGTGACTCGCAAGCCCGTAATTGAGGATGTAAGGCATCGGAGCCACTTAGGCGGCGTCTGCGGTGCTACCCGATATGCGTCCGCCTATACGACAAGACGGAACTGACTTCATGATCACGAACCCGATTGTTCATCCGAAGATAGCGATTCTGGCCAGCATGGCGGTCGGCGCGCTGACGATAGCCGCGTTGGCGTTGCGGCCCGAAACGGGCGGTCAACCCGCAGATCCATCCGGGTTCCGGCAAGGCGATGCGTCGTCGGCGGGCGCGCCGGATCATCCAAGGCCGACGGCGTTGGCGTCCGGCAAGGTCGCCGCGCAGAACCAGGCGGACGCGCATGTGACGCAGGTTCTCGATGCGGTTCGAGCGAGCCTCAACCACGGCGACCTCGCCTCCGCGCGAGTCTTGTTGGGCGCGCTCGGTGCCGAGCGGGCTTTGTACCGCGACGACCCGCGGGTCATGGCGTTGCAGCGGGAATTGCAGGCGCGCGAACAGGCGAGTGGCGAGGCGCGGGCCGTCGAGCCGTCGGCGTCGGCTGCGTCGTCACGGTCGGGGCGGGCGGCGCGGTACGCCGGACGCTATGAGCATCGGTATGGTGCATCGTGGAGGACCGCCGGGCGGGCGGGTACCTCTCCTGATTACGTCGCCAATGCACGCGCGCCGCAAACCGGGGCAGCAGCGGCCCCGGCGGCGATGCGCTCCGCGCCGTCCGTTGTTCCGGCGAACGCCGAGATGAACTTCGCACCGCGGCTGACGTTCCCGTCCGAGGCGCAAGCGCCTTCGCCGGCCCCTGCGCCTGCTTTGGCGCAGGCGTCGCAGAGCGGACAGGAGGTGCAGGGTGTGCAGAAGGCGCAGTCAGTGCCTGCATGGACGCCACCGTCGAGCTCAGTCGCGCAGGAGCCGAAAACGCGTGCCGAGGTCCGCATGGAATTGGAGCAGGCTCGCGCGGACGGCGCCTTGCCGCGTTTCGGCAATCCCGATCCAGCCGGACCGGGCGGTGCATCGAGCCGCGTCACGCATCCTTTGGTCGTCAACTGGTAGCGCTTCGAGTAACGCCATGCAACTTGGCGTGGCTTGGCGCAGCGCGCGCTGTCTCCGCAGAGCGCGACAAACACGGCCTCACGGCTTGAGCGTATCCGTGTCGGGACAGCTCATCCGCATGGCCGCGCTGACATAACTGAGCAGCGCGCAAAGCCGATATACATGAAGCCGTTGACGCGGCGAATGCGCGTGTAATCGTTTGATCCGCATCGTCTTAGCCAAAGCGGTAACCCGCGCCCCGGATGGTCTGGATCACGGGGCGTGCGCCAAGCGCCGCCACCTTTTTGCGCAGCCGTCCCACATGCACGTCGACGAGGTTGGTGCTGGGATCGAAGTGGATACCCCACACCGCTTCGAGAATCATGGTGCGCGTCAGTACCTGGCCCGCATGCCGCATCATGAATTCGAGCAGGCGAAATTCGGTGGGCTGCAGGTTCTCGGCGCTCTCCTGATGCGCCATCTTGCGTTTGATGAGGTCCAGTTCGAGTTCGTCGATCCGCAACACGGTTTTGGGGTTGAGGCGGTCGGGCCTTCTACGCAGGAGTACTTCCATTCTGAGCAGCATTTCCTCAGGCGAAAATGGCAGGCATAGATAGTCGTCCACGCCGGCGCGCAATCCTTCGATGCGTTGCTCAACGTCGGCGGTTGCGCTGAGCATCAACACCGGCGTATCCATGCCGATGCCGCGTAGCGTCGTGACGACGGCGAGGCCATCGAGATCGGGCAGCGTGCGTTCGAGAATCACGGCGTCGTACTGTCGCGCCATCAGACGTGTGACGCCGGCGCGGCCCGACAGGGCCACGTCGACGCAAAAGCCGCTTTGCTTCAGCGTCGGGACAAAGCTGCGCGTGACGCGTTCGCCACCTTCGATGGTCAAGACATTTCGCATGGGCTGCTCTGCGTTCAGATGCACGGGTTTCTTCGCAGGTGCGGGTCCGAATGATTCGGCCACGTGTCCATTGCTAATCGTGCGAGCAGCGATGGACCTGTTCGTAGGCGCTAACACGGCCAGTGCCTGATTTATTCCCCCGTCGGTTCCTGTGTGACAAGGTTTTGTACGCCAACGAAATTTTTCTCGCTTGGCACGTGTTTTTTCACATTGCCGGGAATAAAAGACTGGCCGGATGGGTTCTCCCATACGTAGGCTGACCCAAACTCACCGGAGTTCATCATGAAGAAAATTGCCTTTGCTGTTCTGTCCGTCGCCGTGCTTGCCTCGTCCAGCGCCTTCGCAGAAGGGAAGACTCGCGCGCAGGTGTATCAGGAACTGATCGAGGCCCAGCAAAACGGCCTCAACTACGTGACCGACTCCTCGTATCCCGAAGTCAACCCGATTTACGCCGAACAGGTGGCGCGCTTGCAGCAACAGGCCGCGGCTTCGTCGGCAAACGCCAGCAAGGTCGTCGGCGTTTCTGCATCGAATAGCAGTACGAATTAAATTTGCAGAGATTTTCTGGCCTGCTGAATTTGTTTTTTTGAGCTTTTTGGAAGCAGAGCATACTCGACGCCGTTCCGATGTTCGCCGTGATGAATGCGTCATCTCTTCACTATCAATCAGGAGTTCGAAATGAAAAAGATTGCCATGATCACCATGTCGGTTGCCGTGCTTGCCTCGACAGGCGTTTTCTCGAATGCTTTCGCACAGGAAAAGACCCGCGCCGAAGTGCGTCAGGAACTGATCCAGGCTGAGAACAACGGTTCGCGCTTCGTGACCGACGCGTCTTATCCCGACGTAAGCCCGATCTACGCGCAACAGGTCGTCCAACTCAAACAGCGCGACACCAGCGGCGTTGGCGCGGCCATGTCGGGTTCCAGCAATAGCGGCCAGCCCGACACGACGAACCACAAGGCGACGGCCGATACGTGCGTCGGTCCGGTCGATTTCTGCACGCCGTTCTTTGGTAGCTGAGATACGCGCGTGCCGAAAACCTGACCAGCTACGCGCTTGGTCACAGCGCAGCGTCGGGTTTGCCGCACTTGCGTGTTTTATTCGTCGAGTTTCTTATTTCACGTGGAGTAGTCTTCCGGACGCCAACTTCAGAGGCGTGACACATGAAACCGATGCTCGGATTGCTGGCGTTGTTTGTCGTAGCGACGCTCGTCACGCTCTTTTCGAGCGGCTACGGCGAAGGGGTCGTCCGTGCGGCGGGCTATGTGGCGACGCTTGCGCTAGGCGGGGTAATCGCTCTATTGATCCAAAGCTGGAAAAACCGGCGGGCAAGTGCTCGCCCGCCGCGTTAAGGTTTTAGATGGGTTTTAGGTGGTTTCATGCACCTGAGCTTCGCAGGGCCACGGCCCTTGACTTGCGAGCTCGTGCGTAAGTCCTACCGGTCGGATGTCGTTTTTCCCTGGTGGTAGCGGCTGATCGGCACTTCACTGTCCTTTTCCTCCCGCCTTCATTTCCCATGCTATCGCGCCCTGCGCGGCACGCGTATTGCGTATGCAGCCTCGTCGACACTGCACATCTCGTGACATGGCCCGCATTTTGCAGTAGAGGAGAGTAGCCGCGAGAAGCTGGCTCATCATTCAAGGAGCTCACATGAACGAAGACCAGATTAAAGGCGTGGCCCTCAAGGCCAAAGGCAAGCTCAATGAAGCGGTCGGTAAAGCAACCGGCAACCGGTCGCAGGAACTCAAAGGCGATCTGCAGCAGGCCGCGGGCGGAATCCGTCAGTCCTTCGGCAAGGCCAGGGCGCGGATCAGGAAGACGCTCGGCTAAAGCGATGCTCTGGAGCGTCGTTGCCGATCATCGCCAGATCGACCGATTGATTTAACTAAAACACCCATCACCACAAAAGAAAGGAATCAACCATGCGTCGCCGACAATTCATCCTCTCGTCCAGTGCTGCGCTCGCTGCCAGCGGTCTCGCACTGGCTGGCTGTACGACGACTCCGCCGTCATCCGACACCGGGGCATCACAAGACGCAGGCAAGCGTCAGACTATCAACGCCGGCGTCGATTCGACACTCTCGCGCCTGTTCGACACCGTGCACGGTTCGCGCGAACTGGTTGCCAAGGCGCAAGGCGTGTTGGTGTTCCCGTCGGTTATCGCGGCGGGCTTTTGGGTGGGCGGTCAGTATGGCCAAGGCGCGCTGCGCGTGGCTGGACGTCCTTCGGGGTACTACAGCATTGCTGCGGGATCGTTCGGTCTGCAGATCGGCGCGCAATCCAAGGCAATTGTGTTCCTGTTCATGACGCAGGACGCGCTCACCAAATTCCGCGAAAGCCAAGGCTGGGCTGCAGGCGGCGATGCAACGGTGGCCGTGCTGAAGGTAGGCGCGAACGGCGACATCGATACGTCGACGGCAACGAGCCCGGTGCAGGCATTCGTGATGACCAACGAAGGGCTGATGGCCGGCGTTTCGCTGGAAGGCTCGAAGATTTCGCGTCTGGTGATCTAACTTCAGGCTGTGGGCGAATGCGGCTGTGAGCATTCGCCAAAGAAACGAAGATGCAAAAAAACGGCGCCGGGAGAAATCCCGGCGCCGCTTTTTTATCCGCTGAGCCGAATGACGTTGCTTTCGGCTCAGCCCATCCAGACAAAAAGCATCTGATTCAATTCGAAGGCCTAACTTGCTGTGCGGTCATTTCGCCGTGATTTGGCAGTTAGTGCGCCGCACGCGCCGCTGCGATGATCGCGGCGGCGACTTCAGTCGGCTTCGACAGCATCGCCACGTGGCTCGAATCCACCTTCACTTCGGTCGCGCCGATCTGCTGCGCCATCGCTTCCTGCAGTTGCGGCGGGATCATGCGATCCTTCTGCGTCACGACGAACCACGACGGCTTGTTTTGCCATGCGGGCTGCGTTACCTTGTCGTCGAAACAGCCGGCAAACAGCGGACCTTGCGTCGCCGCCACCAGACGCGCTTGCGCCACCGGCAGATCCTGCGCGAAGTCGTGGATGACGGCATCGGTCGAGAGCGTCAGATAGCCTGCCGAGTCCTTTTGCAGCGAGGCGGCCCATTCGGGCGCCGGCTTGCCCTTCAGCAGGTCGTTGATAGACTGGTCTTTTTGCAGCGCAAAGGCGGCGACGTAGACGAGCGCCTTGACCTTGTCGTCGTTACCGGCTTGCGTGATGACGGCGCCGGCCCACGAATGGCCGACCAGGATCACCGGGCCATTTTGCTGCTCGATCACGCGGCGCGTGGCGGCCACGTCGCCGTCGAGCGAGTTGAGCGGATTTTGCACGGCCACGACGTGCAGGCCTTTGGCTTCCAGCAGCGGAATGACTTTGTTCCAGCTCGATCCGTCGGCGAACGCGCCATGCACCAGCACGACATTCTTGCCTTTGAGATCGTCGGACGGTGCTGCGGCGCTGGCAGGCGTCAGCGCGCTGATCGAAAGAAGGCTGCCGAGCATGACTGCGGCGCCCAGACATTTTTTGAGCAGGGTATTCATAATAGAGTTCTCGTTGAGAAGAGTTAGGACGGAGTGAAGGATGCGCCGATCCGCCGCGCGGCAATATCGGTCGAATGACCGAGGGCCGGATCATGGGGCGCCCGGCGGCCGTGTGCCTGCCGACGAGCAACCGCGAGACAGAACTCAAACAGGTCGACATACATGGCAGACGTTTCAACCATCCGTGCGCTGGACGCCGTCAAGGCGCTGGCCTTCATCGGCGACCTCAGCATGGGCCAGCCGACGGATCATTCGCTGCGCACCAGCTGGCTGGCCGCGCGGCTGGCCGCCGAGGCCGGCCACGACGATACGCAGTGCAGCGTCGTGCAGGAGGTCTCGTTGTTGCGCTGGTCGGGCTGCACGGCGAACGCGGCGGGCTTTTCCGAATGGCTCGGCGACGATATCGGCGGCCGCGAGGCGATGCTTGCCATGCGGCCGGGTTGGAGCGGCGACTCGGAAGCCGAGGGGCGCTTCGAGGCGACCATCCAGCCGCTCGCGCAGATTCACTGCGAGGTGTCGGGGGAAATCGCCCGCATGCTCGGTCTGAAGGACATGACGCAGACGGCGTTGCGGCACATCTTCGAAACATGGGACGGCGGCGGCCTTCCCGAGCGGCTGAACGGCACGCGCGTGCCGCAGGCCGTGTTTCTGGTCGGACTCGCGAGCGATCTGGAGATTCTTAGCCGCGTCTATGGGCTGGACGGTGCGCAGAAACTGATCGCGCAGAAGGCGGGACGCCAATACCCGGGAGAGTTGTCGCGCATCGCCTGCAAGCAGGCCGGCGGCTGGCTCGAGGAACTCGACCAGCAAACCGCCGTAGGCCGCGACGCGCCGCTCGATGCATTGCCGATGCAGGAAGGCACCGCGCCCGAAATCGTCGCGGATGTGATCGACCTGAAGCTGCCGTGGATGGCCGGCTATTCGCGGCGCGTGGCCGAGGCGGCAGCGGGCTGCGGCACGCGCCTCGGCTTCGACGAAGCGGTGCGTCAGCGAATCTATCTGGCGGGACTGATTCACGGCATGGGACGCATGGCGGTGTCGAATGCCATCTGGAACACGCCGGGGCGGCTGTCGCCCGCCGCGTGGGAAAAGGTGCGGCTGGTGCCGTACTGGACCGCGCGCGCCGGCAAGCAGATCGGCGCGCTCGCGCAGGAAACGGAGATCGCCTCGCAGGCTTACGAGCGGCTCGACGGCTCCGGTTATTTTCGCGGCGCGAGCGGCGCGGCGATCGGGCCGGAAGCACGGGTGCTGGCGACGGCGGCATGCTGGGTCGCGTTGCGCTCGCCGCGTCCGTGGCGCGCCGCGCTATCCGTCGACGAGGCGGCGAAGCTGCTCAATGAGGAAGCCATCAAAGGACGCTTCGACGCAGGCACGGTGGACGCGTTGCTGTCTTTCGAGAAAGACGGTCACGAGCCGGCGGCCGATCGAACCCGCGCGGCCCGCGCTTCGTTGCTTTCGCCGCGCGAATCCGAGGTGCTCAAGCACATCAGCCTCGGCGCGAGCAACAAGGAAGTGGCCCGCACGCTGCAGATGAGCCCGAGCACGGTGCGCACGCACGTGGAAAGCGTGTTCCGCAAGCTCGAGTGCTCAACCCGGGCGGCGGCTACCCTCAAGGCATCGACGCTCGGGTTGATCTAGACACTTAACACTTAAGCCGACGTTATTGCGTGCCTTCCGGGAAGTCCGCGCCGACGGTCGTGGCTTCCCACGTGTCGAAATCCTTGCGCATGAAATCGAGCTTCTTGCGCGCCAGTTCGAGCGCAGCCTTGCCGAGCAGCAGGCGCAGCGGCGGCGAGTCCGAGAGGGCGGCGTCGATGATCGCCTGGGCGGCGCGGACCGGATCGCCGGCCTGGTTGCCGCTGCGCGCCGCGGTCTGCTTGCGGCGCTCGCCGGCCGTGGCCGCGTAATCGTCGATCTGCGTGGCGGACTGCTTGATGGACGGCCCCGCCCAGTTGGTGCGGAACGGTCCCGGTTCGACCAGCAGCACGTCGATGCCGAGCGGCTTCACTTCGGTGGCGAGCGATTCGGAAATGCCTTCCACCGCGTATTTGGTGCCGTGGTAATAGCCGGTGGCCGCAAAACTGGTGATGCCGCCAATCGACGACACGTTGACGATCAGCCCGCTGCGCTGCTTGCGCATGATCGGCAGCACGGCCTTGGTCATGTCGACGAGGCCGAACACATTGGCCTCGAACATCTCACGCACGGCCGCATCCTCCCCTTCCTCGATGGCGGCCAGATAGCCGTAGCCCGCATTGTTGACGAGCACGTCGACGCGCCCAAAACGTTCTTTGGCCTGCGCGACGGCGGCTTCGACCTGGGCGTGCTGGGTGACGTCGAGCGGCAGGACCAGCGCGCGGTCGGCGTGGCCTTCGGCGATGTCCTTCACCTTCGACGGGTCCCGCGCCGTGACCACCGCGCGCCAGCCGCGCTCCAGCACCAGTTTAGCCAGTTCGCGGCCGAAGCCGGTCGAGCAGCCTGTAATCAGCCAGACGGGATTATCTCGATTCATCATTTGGGAATCTCCTGTTCGATATGCAGATGCAATGGGAGTGGAAGTGCCGCGCGGCGTTGCCGGCCGCGAGGTGCACAGGGTAAAGGGGCGAAAAACATGCCTGACCGGAGGCTTTCAGGCCGTATTGTCAGTGCCGACTCCCACCGGCTTGAAGAGCACATGCGGGCAGGTGGCCTGAACGGCGGATCTACGGAGTCAGCGGCAAAGTTGCCAGATCATTGTCGCTGATCTCGCGTTTTGGCGTGGTGAGGCTGCCAGGCCGGGATGGCGGTGCGATGCGGCGTGCTACAGGGAACGCATGTGAAATGCGCCCGACGCGGCGGCTCGGTGCAGTCAGGAAACGATCAGCAAGATCGCCGCGCACGCCACGATGATGAACAGGCAGGCGGCGGTCAAAACGTCGTAGGGATAGGTCATTTTGGGTAACCCTGAGCGTCGTGAATCGATGGCCGATCATAGGCCGATCCGCGTCGGGCGACTGTCAACGATTGCAAAATAAAGGCGTTATGTGGCATTTTTTGGCTTTCATATTGGTGAAGTCACATTCCTGCAGCGCATGTGAAGCGCACCGAAATGTCGTTTGAGCCGGAGCGGCGATTTCGCTCCAATGGAGCAATGGAGAGGTCAGCGGACGCGGCGATCGTGCTCGCGCCGGAATGCCTCGCCGGTTCGTCCATACGGAGTGTTTATGCCTACTTTTGCCGAATCGTTGTCCTCGCCACCGGTGCCTTGTTACCGGCGCAGCAGGGCTTCTTCCGACGGCTCGTCTATGTCCGAAGCGTGTGACGAGATCGTCGCCGGCCTGAGCTATCTAGCCCCCACCGACGAACGTCCGGTTAGCTACGCCTTCGATCCGCCCGCTGGCGTGCCGCGCGAAAACTGCGTCTACGTCACGCATGACATGCCGATCCTGGACGCGCGCGGCCTCGCGGGCGGCACCTCGATCGACCGCGAGGGTTTCGAGCTATGGGACGCCCCCAGCGCCGTCAAGGACTTCTTCGATGAGCAAGCCGTGCGCTCGATCTACTACGCGGAAGCGTCCGAACTCGCGCTTGCGGTGACGGGCGGGCAGCGGGCGCATGTATTCGATCATCTGGTGCGGCGGCGCGAGCCACAACGCGCGGCGCTGACCTTCGGACGTCGCGGCGCGGACGGCGTGGCGGCCGCCAACGGCCGCATCCATAACGACTACACGGAAGCCTCCGGGCGCAGCCGGCTGCATCGGGTTCTGATCGACCCCGCGGTGGCCGCGCGGGTGCGGCGTTACAGTATCGTCAACGTGTGGCGCTCGATCAAAGGGCCGGTGCTGGATACGCCGCTCGCTGTCTGCGATGCGCGCACGGTCCTCGCTGCGGATCTGGTGAGCAGCGACGTGCGGTACCCGCGTCGCACCGGCGAAATTTATGTGGCGCTGCATTCGCCGCTGCACCGCTGGGCGTACTTCTCTGCGATGGACCGCCACGAAGCATTGGTATTCAAGCAGTTCGACGCGCAACTGAGCGGCGTGGCGCGTTTCACGCCGCACGCGGCCTTCGATCACCCCCAGGCGCCGGCGGATGCGCCAGGCCGCGAGAGCATCGAGTTGCGCTGTCTGGTCGTGTATGAATGAGGAATCCTGCCCATGAGCACATTGACGCTTGATCCACGTTTGCCGGCAATCGACTTCTGGTTCGACTTCGGCAGCAACTACAGCTATCTGAGCGTGATGCGCATCGAGGAGCTGGCGGCGCAGCATCAGGTGACGGTTCGCTGGCGGCCGTTTCTGCTCGGTCCGGTGTTCAAGGCATTGGGCTATGACACCTCGCCGTTCGTAGTGCACAAGGAAAAAGGTGCTTACGTGTGGCAGGACATGGACCGGCAGTGCCGGAAATATGCGCTGCCGTGGCGCAAACCCTCCGCGTTTCCACGCCGCGCGTTGCTGCCCTTGCGGGTGGCGGTGCTGGGTGCAGACGAGGCGTGGGTGGGCGCGTTTTGCCGCGACGTCATGCGCCTGAATTTCGCGCAGGACCGGGAGATCGATACGCTCGAGGCGGTCAGCGAGGTGCTGATGCAGCGCGGCTTGCCGGCGCAACAGATCATCGACGCCGCGCTCGCGGACGCCAACAAACTGAAGTTGCGCGAGCAGACCGAGCGGGCCCGCGCGATGGGCATTTTCGGCGCGCCGACCTTTTTTGCCGGCACGGAGATGTTCTGGGGCAACGACCGGCTGGAGGACGCGTTGGTCTGGGCGGCAGGACGACTGCGCGCGGGCGGCTGAATCTCAGGCGTCGCCGGTCTTCGACTCGGATTCGATCCATGCGGCGACCTGGCGGACTGCGTCGCGCGGCTCGTCCTCGCCGTGAATCAGCCAGTAGGCGTGGCTGGTTTCGCTTGCTTCGAGCGCGGGCGCCAGCTGGATCAACTGCTGTGTCGCGAGCAGCGGCTGAATCAGTTCGAGCCGCCCGAGTGCGATGCCATGACCGGCAAGCGCCGCCTGGATCACCTGGTCGTACTGGTTGAAATGCAGGACGCCGTGTGGTTTCACGGGCGCCATGCCGTGCGCGGCAAACCAGCCGGGCCATTGCAG
Organism: Paraburkholderia sp. BCC1885; assembly: GCF_900996235.1. Taxonomy (GTDB): domain Bacteria; phylum Pseudomonadota; class Gammaproteobacteria; order Burkholderiales; family Burkholderiaceae; genus Paraburkholderia. Next base: position 224,934 of record NZ_CAAJGM010000241.1, on the reverse strand, counting down.
CCACTGATGCCGCGCGTCGTCGAATTCCAGCAGCGCGTGCTGCGCGAAGGCGCGCTCGAGACGCAACGTCTTGAGCCCGAGCGAGGGATGCGCCACTGGCGCAATCGATTCGCCGAACAGCCGCGTCGCCCCGCTGGGCGCGAGTGCAGGCGAGGTGTAGCGAATCGCCAGATCGATGCCGTCGCGGCGCAGATCGACGAGTCCGTTGTTGGCGCTGACCCGCACATCCACGCCCGGATGGCGCTGCTGAAAGCGGCTCAGCCGCGGCAGCAACCATAGGCCGGTAAAGCCGATGCTGGCGCTCAACGTCACCGGACGCGGCACGCCGCCGGTGCTGATTTCGCCGACGACATCCTGCATCTGTTGCACCGCGCCGTCCGCGCTGCGAAAAAGCCGCTCGCCCTCGGCAGTGAAGTGGATGGCGCGGTGGCCGCGCACCAGCAGTTTCACCCCAAGCTGTTCTTCAAGCGCATGAATCTGCCTGCTGACGGCGGATTGCGTAACGCATAGATCCTGCGCCGCCAGGGTAATGCTCATACGACGCCCGACCGCGACAAAGCCGCGAATCAGTTCCAGCGAGGGCAGGCGGACGAGCGGGATTGACATTCCTTGAACGCATGTGAAGTCTCGATGTGGGCTATTGGAGCACAGGCGCACGCGCCGTGCAATTCGAGGCGGGACGCATTCAATGGCGAGCAACTCCGTGCGCGCCTTTACCGTCCCTTGGATTCCCGCCGTGCTGGCGACCCTCCTGACACGACGTTGGCAGGAGCCCCTCCCTAGAATGAGCCGCAACATCACCTATGAGCCTTTCCCAGCAAGGGATTGCGGAGAACCAGCCATGAAGAAGACATATAGAGGCAGCTGCCAGTGCGGCGCGGTGCGTTTCGAGGCCGATATCGACCTCAACAATGGCCGTCGACGCTGCCATTGCTGGATCTGCGCGAGGCAGCGCGCGTGGGAGACGTTGGTCAAACCGGAGGATTTTCGCCTGCTGGCCGGCGAATCCGAGTTGGAAGACTATCGGTCCGCAACGGGCAGCGGACATCATCTGTTCTGCCGTAACTGCGGTGGTGCAAGTTTTGGACGCGGCTTTGTGGATGCAACAGGTGTGGAGTACGTATCGATTGCCGCGGGATGCTTCGACGATGCCAGTCCCGCGCTGACGCAGGGTATTCGCGCGCATGCGCGGTTCGACGCGGCGCGCTGATTGAAGCCCTATGCCGCTTCGCGCCGCCCGCTAACTGGCTAAGCGACCGCGTGCTTAGGCCATCGGGCAATCGTCAATTGTCGCCGTGCTGGCAGAAGCGGCGTCCCGGAATATGCGAAGCCATCGCCTGAGCGATTTCGAGCGGGGTGCTTTCGGCGGGCACCACGCGGCGGCATGAATCGGGCGTGTGCTTCATGGTCCATTCCACCAGCCGGTACGAGCGGCCCCATGGCGGCTGCAACGGATCCGAGACCGTGCAGGACTGGATCTGGCGCACCCAGTCGTGACCGGGCATGGACCGCAGATGTTCGAATACCGTGTCTTCAACCATGATGTGTGGTTTCCCTCGCAGGAATACGCTGCATCTCTCGCGACGCGCCGGCCCCATCCTCAAGATAAAAAAACGCCGCCGATGCTCAGGCGGCTCAACAGGGGATGTTGAGTCACATGGTTGCAGCGGAAAATTAAGCCAGACTTAAGAGCGCGTCATAAAAAGTGCGAATGTGCTCGGGCGGGTGCTTTCGCCGGCTCCGTGCACGCGGCAGAACGCGCATTCCTGTATGCGCGAACGCAGTTGTGACCCTCAAGACCGCGCAAAAATAGCCGTTATTAAGGCGGTTGGGGCCGCCGACCCCGCTCCGCCCACGGGCTGTCTTCCCTAAAACGTGACCAATCCCGCCCAAACACCGCTTTCCGACCGCCTGCGCGCGCTTGTCGATACCGTGCAGCACAACGAGCGCACCTTGCGGCGCTTTCAGGATGTGGAGTTGCGCCTGATCGGCGCGCAGGATTTCGCTTCGTTTCTGGACACGTTGTTTGTGCATTTGCCGCAGGAGTTCGCGCTGGCGAGCGTGACGCTATGGCTCGACGATCGCGCGCCGATGCTGCGCGATCTGCTTGATCACGCAGCGCTGCGTGCACTCGACGCGCCGCATCTGAAGGTTAGCCGCGCGGGCGGACTGGCGGCGTCGCGCTTATGCGGGACGGGGCGGCCGTGGCTCGGCCGTGTCGACGAGATGGATGAGGTGTCGCGGGCGACGTTTTTCGATCTGCCTGCCATGCCGGCCAGCGCGATCGTGCTGCCGCTGGCGGCGGGCGGCAAGGTGTCCGGCTATCTGTGTCTCGGCAGCCAGGATGCGGCGCGGTTCGGGGTCGGCATGGCGACTGACATTCTCGAACGCTTCGCCAGTATTGTCACAGCCAGCCTCGATAATGTCGCGCACCGCGAGCGCTTAAAGCAGATGGGCATGACCGATTCGCTGACCGGTCTCGCCAATCGCCGCTATTTCGACGAACGCCTGCGCGAGGAAATTCAGCGTGCCGCGCGTTATTCGGTGCCGGTGGCGTGCCTGTTTATCGATGTCGATTGCTTCAAGCGGATCAACGACACCTACGGCCACCTCACCGGCGACCGCGCGCTGGCAGCCGTCGCGGCGTGTGTGCGGCAGCAGGTGCGGCTCGGCGACACGCTTGCGCGCTACGGCGGCGAAGAGTTCGCGGCGCTGCTGCAGGGCGATGGCACCGACGCGCTGATCGCCGCCGAGCGCGTGCGCCATGCCGTCGAGCGACTGGATCTGCAGGACGACCACGGCGAGCGGATTGCATTGACGGTATCGATCGGCGTGGCGGCGCGCACGATCAAGGGCGCCGCGCACGACGCGGCCGCGCTCGGTCAGGCGCTGATCGAGGCCGCGGATCGCGCGATGTATCAAGCGAAGCATAACGGTCGCAACCGCGTGGAAGTGCTTGCCGATTGACGTTTCAGGCCATGCGTCGGCGCAAGCGGGGAGCCTGAAGATCAACTACCGTTTCTGACCCGCGCAAAAACGGAATGCGCGGTCATGGGCGATGGGCCGCGGTCGCCTGGCGCTCCCAATGCGGCGAGCGCAACAGGGCTTCGAGCGGCATCGGTTTGTCGAAGAAATAACCCTGTGCCTGGGCCGCGCCCATGTCGCGCAGCACGGCGAGTGTGCCGGCATCTTCGACACCCTCCGCCACCAGCGTCAGTCCGAGCGATTCCGCCATGCGCACGATCGCTCTGACGATGGCCCGGCTGCGCGGGCTCCTGGTGAGTTCGAGGATGAACGACTTGTCGATCTTCAGGCCGCTGAAGCGATATTGATGCACGTAACTCAGCGACGAAAAACCCGCGCCGAAGTCGTCGAGCACCACCGACATGCCGTTGTCCGCGAGACGCTGCATCGTGCTGCGCGCGATTTCCGGCTCGGCCACCAGCGCGCCTTCCGTCAATTCGAGGCAGACGCGCGACGGCGCCACCCCATAGCGTTTCAGCAAGGCCAGCACCTCGTCGGCGAACTCCGGCCGCGTGATGCTGAAACTCGAGCAGTTCACGTGAACGGGCGGCCAGTTCGCGTGTTCCTGCTTGGCGAGAATGACAGCGACCCGTGTGAGCATGTAAAGGTCGAGGCGGCCGATCAGCCGCAAGCCTTCCACCGCAGGCAAAAATTCGCCGGGGGCGATCACGCGCCCATCGGGTTGCCGCCAGCGAATCAGCGCTTCGAGCGCGACCACTTCGCCGCTGGCGACGTCGACGATCGGCTGGAAAAACGGCATCAGTTCGTCGTCGCGTTTGAGTGCGTTGCGCAATGCGCCTTCGCGTTCCACCTGGTCCAGCACCTCGCGGCGCAGTTCATGATTGAAGACCATGAAGTTGTCGCGGCCCGCGTTTTTCACGCGATACATGGCGATATCGGCGTCGCGCAACAGATCGGCCGGCTTGGTGTGATATTGGCTGTCGGCATTCACAATGCCGATGCTGCATGACGAAAACACTACGTGCTCGTCGATGTCGAAGGGCAGGTCGAATGCCACCAGAATGCGTTCCGCGATGGCCACTGCATCGCATAACGAAGCATCCGGCGAAAGGATCGCAAACTCGTCGCCGCCAAGCCGCGCCAGCAGATCGGTCGCTCGCAGGCAGCCGCGCAGACGCGCCGCCGCCTGCACGAGCAGCATGTCGCCGAAATGATGACCCAGGCTGTCGTTGACGATCTTGAAGCGATCCAGATCGATGAACATGACGGTGACCTCGCGGCCGTCCTCGCAATACGCATACCACGCGGTCCGCAGGCGCTGCATCAGATGGCTGCGGTTAGGCAGCCCTGTGAGAGCGTCGTGCGAATTCTCGTGCACGAGGCGGGCATTGGCGTTGTCGAGTTCGCGCGTGCGGATCTGCACGCGGGCTTCGAGTTCGGCATTGGCCGCGTGTAGTGCATCGGCAGCGCGGCGGCGCGAAAGCGCCGTGTCGATATGGCGCGAGACGAACGTCAGCAGTTCCTGGTCGCGCTGCGAATAGCGCACGAGCGAATCGTAGCTTTGCACGGCGAGCATGCCGCGCACGTCGTCGCCGTCGAACAACGGCACGCCGAGCCACGAGGAGAGCAGCACGTTCTGGCGCACCATGTCCACTTCACCGTCGACGATCAGGCGTAACGCTTCATCCGAATCGATCAGGCACGGACGGCGCTGGCGGATTACATATTCGGTCAGGCCGCGCTTGCCGAGGCGCGGCATCGGCGTTTCGTGAATGCGTTCGTCGACGTAGTACGGAAACGAGACGATCTGCGTTTCGGTATCGAAAAGCGCGATATAGAAATTGTGCGCGTCCAGCAACTCGCCGACGATGTGATGCAGACTGCGAAAAAACTCCACCATGTCGCCAGGGCGGCTGGACAGTTCGGCAATCTGGAACAGCGTGGCTTGCAGATGTTCGGCGCGTTCCCGTTCGGCGATGCCTTGGCGCAATGCCTCGTTCACGCGCGACAACTCGGAAGTGCGGCGCGCGACCTTTTCCTCGAGATCGGCGCGGTGCAGGATCCGGTCCAGCGCCATGGCCACGTGCCGCGCGACCACGAGGAAGAGCGCGCGATCCTCGGCACTGTAGATGCGGGAGACGTCGTACACCTGCATCGCGATGACGCCGAACACTTCGTCCGATGCGTTTTTCAGCGGCGCGCCCATCCAGAACTCGGGACGGTCGCCGCCGATCGGATAGAACATCCCCTCGGCTTCGGCGTCGCGGATCATCGCGGCATTGACGAGTAGCGGCTGACCGGTGGTCAGCACGTATGCCGTCATCGACAGGCGCTCGGGATTCAGGATGTCGAAGTTTTCTGCTTCGATGACATCGGTGTCGATCACGTCGACATAATACGGATAGGTGATCCGGTTGCTCTTGCGGTCGTAGAGCGCGAGGTAGAAATTCTCGGCGTCGATCAGCGTGCCGAGACGTTCGTGTACGCGCTGCAGAAACTGCGCGCGATCAGGCACCGAACTCGCCAGATAGGCAATCTCGTAGAGCACGCGCTGCGTGTTCTGGGCCCGCGCAAGGGCGTCGGTCTGCGCGCGCTCACCGAGCGTGCGGGCGCATTCGCGCAAGGACGCGTCGTTGTCGAAGGCGGCGGGCGCAACGAGCCAGCCCAGCACGCTCTCGCCAAATCCCGTCGGCCAGCGGTGCCAGCCGCGTTCGGCGCACAGCTGCGTCAGCCGTTCATAGGAGATACTTTGCGGCCATTCGGGCGGCGCGTCGCCCTGGCCGGCGAGGTGCAACTGCTCGCCCGCGCGATACCACGCCCATTGTCTGGCCCAGGGCTCGCAACCGTCCCGCATGGCTTGCAGCTGGGCCTCGATCGTCGGCGCACCCGGGGCTATGTTGACAGCCGGGTTTCGGTGCGTGGACGGGTCAACCATAGAAAAACGCTCCTCGATAGTACAAGGACAAAACCTCAACCCGCCTGATCGATATGTTGTTGGTCTGCATGCGGCATGGACGCCTGGCCGGTCCGTTTGATGGGATACGTTATCTTGCTAACGGCACGCGGAGGCTGAGGCTTGAGGGGATTTTTCTACTGCGGGATTACCCGCGGCATGTATGAGGAATTCAATAAGCCGCAGGACGGTCCCCGTCGAACGGTAACTCCTGCTGCACGGCCATGCGTTCAGGCGAGGTGGCGCTGGCGGTGGTGAGCGCGCTCACACGTACCCCGATTAAACGCAGCCGCTGGTTGAGCACGATGCGCTTGAGACACTCGGTGGCGGCACGACGGATAGCGGTGGGGTCGGCGGTGGGTTCGGGCAGTGTTACGTCGCGCGTGACGGTTTTGAAATCGGCGAACCTCAGCTTGATGCCGACGGTGCGCCCGACGTAGCCCTTGCGCGTCAGATCGTCCGCGACGCGCGCGCACAAGCCCGTGAATGCGGCCGACAATGCCGGCCGATCCTGGCGCGCATGCATGTCCCGTTCGAAGGTGGTTTCCCGGCTCATGGACTTCGGCTCGGAACTGACGACGACCGGGCGCTCGTCGTACCCCTGAGCGACCTCCGCGAGCCACGCGGAATAGCTGCGCCCGAAATGCTCCTGCAGAAGGCCGAGGTCCGCGCCGGCGAGTTCGCCAACGGTTGTGATGCCTAACGACGCCAGCCGCTCATTCGCTTTCGGGCCAATGCCATTCACTTTTTTCACGGGCAGAGGCCAGACGCGCAAGGGTATGTCGGCGGGCGTGAGGATGGTCAGGCCATCCGGCTTGTCCAATTCCGAGCCGATTTTGGCCAGCAGCTTGTTCGGCGCCACGCAGATCGAGCAGGTCAGGCCGGTTGCCTCGTTGACCGCGCGCTTGATCCGCGCCGCGATCTCGCGCGGCTCGCCGGGCAGATCGGTCAGGTCGATATAGATTTCGTCGATGCCGCGATCTTCGACTTGCTGCGTGAACGTTGCAACCGCCGCTTTGAACAGCCGCGAATAATGCCGGTACGAGTCGAAGTCGGTGGGCAGCAGGATCGCGTCGGGCGCGAGCTGGGCCGCTTTCATCATGCCCATGGCCGAGAACACGCCCAGCGCCCGCGCTTCGTAAGTGGAGGTGGTGACGACGCCCCGGCCCGCGTAATCGCGCAGCCGCGCGAATCTGCGGCTGCCGTCCGGCAGGAGTTCCGGCACGGCGTTTCTGCCGCCGCCGATCACCACCGCCTGCCCGCGCAATTCCGGGTAACGCAGCAGTTCAACGGACGCATAAAACGCGTCCATGTCGAGGTGCGCAATGCGGCGAATTCCGGAACTCATGGATGGCTGGCGGAGAACAGGGGCGAAGACATGCCGTATTGTACCTGTTCATCCATACAGTATGCGGCCGGCTGCGCGGTGCGGATTCAGCCGCAGCCGCGGCGTTAGCGCATTTGCGCGCGCCGTGTCGCGGCGTCGGCGTAGCCAACCGCGCTGGCAATGGATTCGACGTCGAAGCCGATCAAGGCCAGGTGCTTTGAGCGGCGAAGCGGTATTTCATCGCGCGCATGACTTCGCCATTTCGATGCCACTCAGTCTTCGAAGACAGCGATGTGCTTGCGGATGAACGCCTCGACGGTCATTGGCGGAGTACCCGTCAGTTCTTCGACCAGCGTGTTGGTACCGGCGAAAACGCCATTCTGATAATCGACGGCCACGGACAGCAGATGCTGCGAAAAGGCATCGCTAAATTTCGAATCGCTGCTCAGGCGCTTTTCGAACACATCGAGGTCGATCGGCTGATACTTCACCTCCCGGCCGAGGACCTTGCCCATCTCATCGGCAATCTGATGGTGGTTCATCTCGACCGGGCCGTATAGCGGATAGATCTTGCCGGCGTGCGGGGCCGGGTCGCGAAGAACGGCGGCGATCACCCGTCCCTGGTCTTCCGCGGCAATCGGTGCATGACGGCCGTCGCCAAAGGGCAGTCGCAACGCGCCGTGCTCTTTGACGTTCGCAACCTGGCCGGGATAGGTTAGCCATTGCGCGAAGAACGTCGGGCGAATGTGGGTAACGGGCGTTCCCGAGCAGTCGAACACCCTCTCCGAGATCCAGTGGTCACGTGCCGCGTGACTGGTTGCGTTTCTGCGCGCGGAAATTTGTGACATGTTCACGATCCCGCTGATTCCCGCCTCCCGGGCCGCCTGAGCAAAGTAGACACTCGCCTGTATGCCGCCTGCTTCGATCGGATAGACGAAATACGCCGAGAAAATGCCTTCCAGAGCGCGTGCCACGTCGTCAAGACTGGAAAGGTTGCCGAGCAGAACCTCGACTCCGAGCGACCTCAGCCGTTCCGAACGGTGGTCCTCTTTGCGCACCAGCGTGCGGACCTTTTCGCCCACTGCTAGAAGTGCCTCGGTGGCGGCTCCGCCGGTATCGCCTGTGGCTCCGGCAACGAAAATCTTCTGATCAGACATTTCGAACGCTCCACGCTGATGGAAAAGGCATTTTTATGCCGATGACGATACACCGGACAGCCAGGCTGGCTGCTACAACCCACTCGTTTTAAGCCACGAATGGATGGCCCCGACAAGCTCGGTCTTGCGCTCAAGCGGAAGCCAGTGGCCGGCGGGCAGGCTGGTTACGGAAAGGTCTCGGCAAGCGCCACGCATCGGCTCCCCGAGGCGACTGCGGTTGATGTCGCAGATCGCGTCCCAGTCACCGTTGACGAACAGCACGGGCTGACGCAATTGGCCGCCATCGGGTGCGGTGCGTGCGTAGGCCATGTTGGCGGCGTCGTTCAGATACCAGGCATTGACCGAACGGAAACCGCCGACGTCGAACGCTTCGACCAGCGCATTAAAATCATCGGGAGTCCAAAGCGCTGGGTCTGGCGGCGTTGCCGGGGCACGATGCGCCGAACCATAGCGTCCGCCATTCTTTGTGATCAAGGCGGACGGCGAAATCTGGCCTATCGACGCAGGGTTGCCGCGCCGATAGATCGACGCAAGCGCTGCGGGGATATCGGCGTCGAAATCGCTCACTGTCTGGGCGAAATGCGTCAGGTAGAAGCGGAAATAATCCCACTGTCCGTCCGGGTATTGATCGGCGGGGTACAACTGACGGTCGATCAGCGACACGAGAGTGGGTAGCGCGAAGCCCGCTGGAAAGTAAGGAACCGAGATCAGTACCACGCCGCGACTGCGCTGTGCGTGGTGCGCCGCCAGCGCTGCGGCCACCGGACTTCCCCAGTCGTGGCCAACCCAGATCGCGGGACGCGCGCCCAAATGCTCATGCAACTCGACCATGTCGTCGACGATCTCGCTCAAGGTGTACGCCTCGGATGCCGCCGGCTTCGACGAGCCTCCATAGCCGCGCATATCCGGCGCGACGCAGCGCCAGCCTTCGGAGGCGAACGCCTCGATCTGTGCGCGCCACATGAGGCCGATTTCGGGCCAGCCGTGGAGGAAAATCATCAACGGCCCGTCGGAGGGGCCGGCTTCCAGATAACGCGTCGTATGGCGCGGCGAACTGAAGCTGCGTACCGCAAGGACAGGGACGTTATCCGGATTGGCGGCTGGATTTGCAGTGCTGCTGACAGTTGCAGATCCAGCCCCTAAAGAGCCCTTGCTCATCAACAGGCTGACGCCAAAAGCGGTTCCATGGGTGAGAAGAGTGCGGCGCGACATGGCTGACATGAGAAGGTCCGGGTTAGTCACGATTGGTTATAGGAAAGGTCTGCGGACTCACCTGCTCCGGATCGGGGCCGCCGCGTTCGCCGGTGTCGAGCGCATTGATTGCCTGAACTTCCTCTGACTCGAAGACCTCGATGTTCTCGGCAGTCCGTTCCGGGCGCACGAACTTTGGAATGGGAGACGTGCCTTCAGCACGCCAGTTTTCTCAGGTTCGATGCGAAACATCCCAAGCCCGAACGCGGGCATCCCGATTCCATTGTTCAACCTGTAGAGGGGGCTTTTGCCGGTCGTCATCGTTAGTTCCATTTCAATTCCGTTGCGGCTCAGGCGGGGGATACGGTTCGCAGAAACCTCACGAGTTGGTCATTGACCACGTCTCGCGCTTCGTGTTGCACCCAGTGGCCCGCGTTGTCGAGTTCGAGGCATCCCACAAGACCGGGGGCGCCGGCTCGCATCTGGTCCGCGGTAAGCGGATAGAGCTCCTTCAGGCCATCCGCGTTTCCCCAGATGAAAAATGATGGCTGCGTGACTCTGGCGCCCTTCCACGGAGCGGACAAATAGAAGTACGGTTCGGCGGCGCGATAGTAGTTCAGGGCGCCGTGAAAGCCAGTGCGCTGAAATTCCGCCACGTTATGCGCGACGTAATCCGGCTCTGCCCATGACGGCAACGGTCCGGGCGCCGCGCGATGCAGGCTTCGTGCTGGATCCATCGGGCTCCACCGTTTGTCTGCGGGAGCCGAGCCCGATGCCCAGTACAGGATTCCTGGAATGGTCACCGCGGCATCGGCCCAGATCTGGTCGGCGTCCGGCCGGATCTGTTCGAACATGTAGAAATCGTCTTGATGACCGGACTTGCGCATCTTCTCGAAGACGCTGACGTCCCCGCGCGGAACGAACGGCACGCTCAGGCAAAACACGGCTTTGAATCGATCGGGGCGCATCAGCGCGGCCTGCCATACGTGGGTCGCGCCCCAATCCTGACCCACAAGAACCGCACTCGGAATCTTCAATGCATCGAGCAGGCCGACCATGTCACCGACGGTTTGCAGCGGGGTGTACAAGATTGCGTCCGCTGGCGCCGAGCTACGGCCATAGCCGCGCATGTCCGGGGCAATGGCTCGATATCCGGCGGCCGCCACCGCTGCCATCTGCCGGCGCCACGTGTAAGAGGTATCCGGAAAGCCGTGGCAGAAAAGCACTGCGGGTCCATCACCCTGCTCGGTTACGTGCAATGAGACACCATTAGTATTGACGTCGTATTCCTTGATAGCAGCGGCGCCCCCGGCGCCAAAACCTTGCGCCTGCGCCCTGCGATCCAGCAGTAGGCTTGCACCAAAAGCGGTCCCGCTGGCGAGAAACGCGCGGCGGGTGACGACCGGTTGAGAGGTAGAAACGGTTGCAGAGAGATTGCTTTCCATGGGGTTTCTCGATGGATCCAACATGAGATTTGGGAATCCGCTCATGTTAGAAGCCCTCGGAATGGCGAGAAGGACGTATATCCGACAATTCTGGCCATGCTGCTGCGACCGCCCTTATCGGCGTTGGTATCGATGGTTAGAATCACTCCATGGCAGGCGACGGCTCGCGTCAGGCGTTAGCGTGCATGGCATGGCGTTATGCCAATCAACTTTCCGGGACCTATCATGCTGCGCATTGGCTACATCGTCGTTCCAGGCTTTCAGGTCATGGTTTTCGGCGGCTTGACCGTGTTCGAACTCGCCAACCGGCTAACCAAAGAGCCGTTCTACGAAATACGTCTGATATCTGAAAGCGGCGGGCCGGTTCAAAGTTCGCTCGGATATTCGGTGATGACGGACCGTTTCGATGAAGGCGGGTTCGATACGGTGATCATCGGCGGCGTCATCAGCGGTGCGTATCCGGCGAGCTCTGCACTGATCGAATATCTGAGAGGTGCGGTGAAGAACACTCGCCGTGTTGCGTCAATGTGCACAGGGGCGTTCTTTTTGGCTCAGGCCGGTGTGCTGGATGATCGGCGCGCCACCACTCATTGGGCTCACGCGCACGAATTGCAGGCGACATATCCGAAAGTCAAAGTAGAGGAAGACCGGATATTTATCGTGGACGGCCCGGTATGGACGTCTGCGGGAATGACCGCCGGGACCGACCTTGCGATTTCGATGGTGGAAAAGGACTTGGGTTCGAAAATAGCGCGAACGCTCGCCAAGCGAATGGTCATGTTCCATCGGCGCGCCGGCGGCCAACTTCAGCATTCGACGCTGCTGGACCTCGATGCGAAAAGCGACCGGATCCAAACCGCGCTGGTCTACGCGAGACGCAATCTGCATACTGCGCTAACGGTCGATCGACTCGCTGAAGCCGCGAATTTGAGCGTGCGGCAGTTCAGCCGGGCATTCCGCGAGGAGACGGGGCAATCGCCGGCGAAGGCTGTCGAGAATTTACGGCTGGAAGCCGCACGTCTCATGGTCGAACAGGGACGGCTGCCGATTGACGTCGTCGCACGGGAAACCGGCTTTGCCGATCCGGACAGAATGCGGCGCGCCTTTTTGCGGGCCTTCGGTGAACCGCCGCAGGCTATTCGCCGCAACGCTCGTGAGGACGTGGAGAACTGAGCTAGCGCTTGCCCGATACTGAATGCGGCGTAATTGCGTACATGAACCGTATCGGCAAGTTGCTCGATGCGAAGAGAACGAGCCATGTCGCCGCGCAAGAGGCCGATCGCGATTCGATGTCGAACGGTGCCATGACCACGGCACCGCTTGCGAAAATTGCGGGACGGTGAATGCGAACGGGCTATTCGCTCGCCGAAGGCGGCGGATCTCCTAGCCAGCGCATGAACTCGGCGACATGCTGAGCCCAAAGATCAGGGCGCGTCATCGTGTAATGCCCCGGCGATGACGCCGTCCCCGGTTGCACGACATAACGGCCTTGGGCGAGTTTCGGCACGACCGTTTCGAGCGCTTGCAACTGGTCCGGATTGAACTCGTCGTCAGAAAAGTTGAGCGCGAAAAGTTTCGTTCTGATCCGGGAAAGTCCGGGCGCAGGGTCGTAGCTGAATGAGGACTTGAGCGAATAAAGAATGTCGTTTGCGTCGACATGTTCCGCTGTGAAACGATCGACTCCCAGAAATTTGTCCGCGGCCGGCCCATCCGGCACTTCGCGCTGAAGCGCCGGCGCACTGTCGATCATCATGCGCAATATGCCGTACCCCACGATCCATCCGCGCGGAGTCTCGGTATAGTCGCCGTTTTTCCATTCCGGGTCGGTGCGGATCGCATCGATCACCATGCGCCGCCAGAGGAGATTACGGCCTGAGACCGTGATCGGCAGCGAGACCACCGGCATCACGCCGTCCATCATGTCCGGATAGGCTTCCGCCCATTGCCACGTATTCATGCCGCCCATCGACATGCCGAGAATAGCGTGGAGATGCCTGATGCCCAGTGTCTCGGTTACCAGCTTGTGCTGTAGATCGACGATGTCGTTGTAATCGTAGTTGGGGAACTTTGTTTTCAGGCCGTCGCTCGGCTTGCTGGATTGACCGTGACCGACACTATCGGGAAAAATCAGATAGTAGCGATGTGCGTCAAGCGGACGGCCCGAATCGAAAAGGGCTTTCGTGTAGGTCGGGCTGAGCAGTGCACGGCTGTCTGCTCCGGTCCAGTGCAAAACGAGCACGGCATTGTCGATTTCGCCGTTGGCATTGCGATGCGGTGTACCGAGGGTGGCGTAATGAATTCGGACTTGCGGCAGCGTTTCTCCGTCACGGAATGTGTAATTGTCGAAGCGGGCGTCCGCTTGCGTCGCGGCGGGATTCGTTCCTCTGTCCCATGGCGAGGCCGCCACACTGGCCGCTGAGGCCGATTGTGAGCCCGATTGAGCGAATGCGGTGCCTGCAACGATTGTTCCGCTGAATACTAGTCCAAGCATCGCGCGCCGCGCGAGTACGTCGAAACGTCATGATGATTTCCTTACACTATTGATGATGGCTGACGTTCTTTGAATTGATCAGTTGTACTTTATATATAAAGCAATGCGATTTCCGGCTAAGCGGGTACAGCGTTGGACTTCACGTTATGTTTCATCCCAACCCGGCGTCGCAACAGGTCGAACGCCATGATGTGGCTGGCGCCTGAAATGCCGACGCCGTAAAACGGAATCAACGCCATCGGCAAGGTCTGGATGCCGGCCATGCGCGGGTCGTGCAGAATGAACATCGTCAAGCCGGTGCCGACGGCGGCGACAAAATCGGCGAAGCCGAAGATCTCGAAGACAAGATATCGCGCACGGTTTTCCGGCAGCAACGTAACGCCGAGAGCCAGAAGCCCGGCAACGAGGTCACCCCAACCGGCGATCCGGACGAAGATGGGCGGCAAAAGATCGTGCGCCCCGTACCAGAAGAAAAGCAACGCTGCGCCAATCCGCCAGATATGAAACGTCGTCAATGGCCGCAGCCCGACGATTTCAATGTAGGTTCGAAAGCCCTTCGACATGGCGTAGACAATGACCGGCGCCACAATCCCCAGCGCCACAATCCCCAGCGCGATGATGGGCGCAAGCAACAACGGGTAGGTTGCGCTGAAGGCTCCCGTCTCGGCGGCCGCGACGACCGCCAGGCCCCATAGCGCCAATGCACCCAGCAGGACGCGTGTTCCGTGGCGTTTACGAACTTTGGTCTCGCGATTCATCACAGGATCCCCGTCCGTTTATCTTCAGACAACTTCAGGAGCGGTGGAAACCGGAACAGATTTTCCGGCTGCACCCTTTCCCAGAGACCTCCTTTCCCCTGCGCCCGTCCCGCCGCGTCTTCATGCCGGAACCACTCTTCGACGCTTCTGATCCGGCGGGGATGGATTTCATCCAGCAACGCGTAATCTCGCTGAACGATGCCGTGTTTCCAGATATTCCAGAAGCCGGTGAAGTTGTCGCGGAAGCTCATGGTGCTTTTGTCGCTGGGATCGGCGTTGTATCCGGCCGGTAGGCCCGCGGCCATCTTGAGCGGGCCATTCCAATAGGTATCGAGGTGCGTGTCGATGTATCGCGCCGGATGCCCCGTCACGCTCTCGAACGCCGCCGCGAGTTTGTGATACTCGACATGCTCGATGGCCACTTCGAGATTCATGCCGTTCGCCCGTTCGGGATTGTCGAAGAGCCAGCGGGCGTAGTGTCCGCAATCGTCAAGCGCAACGTGAGGAACCGCGCCGTTGCCGAGCGGAACGCGCCAGGTCACCACACCGTCTTCCACGGAAGGCGACATGGGTGTCATCGCCGAGATCGCCATCTCCATGTACGGCCCGGTGGTTAGCACCGCCGCGCCCATCCGCGCCCGGTTCTGCTGGTTTTGAAACAGGATCATTCGCCTATGCGGCCTTTGCCGTCATAGTGGCCTGCACGGAATCTGGAGTCGTAACCGGACTTCTTGAGCGCGTAGTCGAGATTTCCGTACACGAAGAATTTGATTCCTTCTTCAATGGCGATCTCGTAGCTGCGGATGGCCCAATAGAGTTCCGTCTTCTCACCGGTATTGAACCCGTCGATATTGATGTACGCCCCATCGCATCCGCGAAAGCCTTCCCGTAACACGGCTTCGTCCGCGAAGCTGCCTTCCAGGATGGACACGTTGCCGAGCGCGAGAAGCGCTTTTGCCCGCCGGGAGTGGGAATCGCGGCTTAAAGCGCGAACGGAATACTTCCTGTCGGCGACGAGTGCGCCGATGATGGGCAGGCCCTGAGCGCCGGTGCCGCCAATCACGAAAATGCGGGAGGGGGTGTGGGAGGACATCGTCGTTTCCTAAGGTTTGATTGAGCGAATCGATCGGAGTGATGCGCTCAGTCGAGGGACATCTCGCCGGGACCCGCGCAGCTTCGCGGGTATTCCAGGCGGAAGTTTCATCGCCAGCCAGGCTACTAACTCTTATAATAAGAGTTAGTAGCCTGGCGTGCAAGCAATGATTTGGCAGGCAGCGATGGCTCTTATAATGAGACTTACTCGATGGCTCTCCTCGGGCATCTCAAGGAAACGGCTTATGCGCTCGAAAGGTTTCGACGGAATGGTGTGTTCGATCGCCGGCGTGATGGCGGTGATCGGCGATCGGTGGGGGTTGCTGATTCTGCGTGACCTCGTCCTCGGTCTCAGCCGATATGACGATTTTCGTCAATCGTCTGGCGTGACCAACGCGACACTCAGCGACCGGCTAAAGCATCTGGAAGCCCATGGTCTCGTCGAGCGACGGCGCTACCAGGTAAATCCGGAGCGGTTTGAATACCTGTTGACCCAGCGTGGCTGGCAAATCGCCGCCGTGATGCCGGTGCTCGCCCAGATCGGAGATCGCCTCGACGTCTCCGGCGCGCCGGCTCCGCCAATGAAGATCGTGAATCGAAACACGGGCGCTGAAGTAGGTTGGAGTTTTATCGATCGGGATACGGGCGAGCAGTTGAGCGCCCAGGATATTGCCATCGAGGAAGGGCCAGGGGCTGACGACCTGATGCGCTGGCGGTTGTCGCACGCGGAGCGCCGCCATAAAGCCGTCGACGCGAACGTCACGCATCGCAATGCGCCTGTCGCTGCTGCGAAGCGGCGGAAATGAGGAACGGCTGGACTGTTCTTTCGGTAGCTTGGGGCCGCCGACCATCTGGATGTCCATAGCGCCAATCACACCGGCCGCAGTTGTTCCGAGGAAGGTCGCAGAGTCATTGAGAGCCAGCACGATGGGCGCGACTGCGGCGAAGACTGTTGTCGATTTACTCGCCGCGCGTACCGCGTGACGTTGAACGAAACTATCCGTGAAGGACATGCTCGTTTAGATCGGTGTCTCGGTTGGACCGACGCATGCTTGGGGCGCCGCGAGTTCGTTTGAGAAAATGCTGCACCTCGGCCAAGGTGCGGGCATTTCACATTTGAATGTCCGCGACGACGCGGCGCTCGATGCAGCGCCCAGTCAGTCAGCTCTATTCATTAGACAAATCGAAGGCCTGCCATCGCGCCCCTCCCGGAGGGCGCCTCGCCGCAAAGCATAGCAAAGTTATCGCGCTACGCGATAGGACATTGTCCTTCGAATTTACCCTGATTTAAGAGCGTTCTGAGTAGTGGCATTGTTGCTCCGTTACGTTGTCGGTAACAGATTGACACTACGGACTCCTGTCATGTGGTGCGAACGCTTTACCCCGTATCAGTTGCCTCTTTGGGGCGGAATTAGTGACCGATGCTGCTTCGCCTGGTTAGCGGAGTGGCGGGTTCTGTACGAGAAGGATCGATATGGAAAGTGGAAAGTAATTAGGACAACTTTTCGTTATCGGATAAAGCGGATGCCGTGAAGCGGGACGCCGACGCCTTCGTGTCGAGCGGGCTTGGGCGACGTTAGACCAGGTCGCGGCGGGGCTTTGCCACATCGGGTCGCGAAGGTGCCTGAGCGCGGATAACGCGGATTCGGAGCGAAGCACTACGACACTTTGATCAGCGTTTCGAGACATATAAACAACAATCACATATCAGATGAAAAAAACAGTTATCGCGTTCGCCGTGCTCGGCACACTCGCCGGCGCCGCACATGCACAAAGCAGTGTCACCCTGTACGGCATCATCGACGAAGGGCTCGACATGATCACCAACAACAAGGGCGGCCATGTCTACCAGTTGGCGGGGAGCGTGATGCAGGGCAACCGGTGGGGGCTGACGGGGGCTGAAGACCTCGGCGGCGGCATGAAGGCGGTATTTCAGCTCGAAAATGGTTTTAACGGCAACAGCGGCGCGCTGAGCCAGAACGGCCTGATGTTCGGCCGCCAGGCTTGGGTCGGCCTTGCGACTCCGTATGGAACGGTCACGTTCGGTCGTCAGTACGACTCAATTTTTGATTACGCCGCCCCGCTCGCGGCCGGCCAATTAGGTGCTGGCGTCTATGGCGCGCATCCGGGTGACCTCGATAACTCGAACATCGATTACCACGATAACAACACCATCAAGTATGCAAGCCCAAATTTTGCAGGCCTAAAATTTGGCGGCACTTATAGTCTTGGCGGCACGGCCGGCAATTTCACCAACAACCAGATCTGGTCGCTCGGCGCTTCGTATAACCGGGGGCCGGTTGCCCTCGGCGCCGCCTACCTGAACGCGCGCAATCCGGGTACCGGCATGTTCAGCACAGCCGCGTCGAGCCTGCCCGAAACCTTGATGACGCCGATTTACTCCGGCTTCATGAGCGCGAACACGTTTCAATTGATCGATGTCGGCGCGTCCTACGCATTCGGGCCGGCGACGCTCGGCGCCACCTATACGAATGCCAAGTTCATGGATTTGGGCAGTAATCCGATGCCGACCGGCGCCAAGGGTCCGGCCGCCGGCTACGCGACGGGTAGCACGGCCACCTTTAATGACGTGCAGGTCAATGTCGTTTATCGGATCACGCCTGCGTGGCAGTTGCTCGTGGCGTCCGATTACGTGGATCGCAATTCGCTCACGGAGAAGAACGGAAAGGCGGTCGAAAGCGGCAAGTATCTGCAATACAACGCGACGCTCGATTACCTGTTGTCCAAACGCACCGACGTGTATGTGATGGCGCTTTATCAACGCGCGCTCGGCGACGACTCGACGGGCGGCCCGGCCGTCGCGGCCATTACCGATACCACCGCCATTTCGTCGAACGGCAATCAGTTCGTGGCGCGCATTGGGATTCGTCACAAGTTCTGATGGCATGGGTTTGTGCACCTGACGATAGCGTCGCCACAAACCCGTCAATCACTCGCCGGCAGCGGCGACCTCCGCACTAACCGGCACATGCTCCCACGCCTGTTCGATCGCCTGAAGCGCGCCGAACACGATCGACCGGTTTAGCGCCGCCGCGAGCACGCTATCCCGCTCCCCATACGCCTCGCACAAGCGTTGATGATCGGCGCACGAGCGCTGCAAACGACCCGGCAACGACGTGCTCAGGCGGCGCAACCGGTTCGTGCGCATACGCATTGAATCGAGCACTTCCTTGAAGATGCCGTTACCGCATACGCGAAGTTCTTCATCGCGAAAGGCCACATTCGCCCAAAAATAACCGTCGACGTTGCCTTGAGCGGCGGCCCGGGCAAGACTTGCATGGGCACGCCACAGCGATTCGATGTCCGCTTCGGTGGCCCGTTCGACGATAGCGGTAGACACCTCCGCGTAAAGAATCGCGCGCAACTGATAGATCTCGCGCACCTCCGCCAGCCTGACGACCGACACTCGCGGACGTCTGCGCGGCGACCAGTCGACCAAACCTTCGCGGCTTAATACGAAAAGAGCCTCACGCACCGGCGTGCGACTGACGTTGAACCGTTTCGCGAGATCGACGGAGTTCAGGTCATCGCCCGGCAAGAGGCGGCCTTCAATGACGCCGCGCGCCACCCAGTCGACGATCTCGCCGACCCGCGATGATTCGCCGTCTTCCTCGAACTTGCTTCTGTCGACATTCTGGCTCATCGAATTTTTCCCGTTGCTTCCGGGGTCGCCGACCCGGCTGGTGGCGGATTCTAGCAAACGGCCGCCGCTTTGCCGCCTATGAAGAAGAGGCGTAGCTCGCCAAGGTGCATCTCGAAGTGTGTACATCTTATGCCATGACGATTGCATTTTTTCGATTTATCTCATTAAAATGAAATAAGTGTCGACACTTTGCGTGGCCGCAAACTTCGCCACATCCAGCCGCACTACATATCAAACCTGAAGGAGATAACCGCATGTCCGACCTCGATCGACGCCGCTTTCTGAAAACCAGTGCTGTCGGCGCTTTGGCATCTGCAGCCGTCAGCAAGGCGGTGTTCGCCGATACGCCCGACGGTGCCAAGGCGGCGTCCATGGCCGCGCCTGCGCCTGCTTCCGCGTCTGCCGGCAGCACCAATGACCGGCCGCCGAAGGTCACCCGCATCCTCGCCGAGTTCATCGTCAAGACCGGCTATCAGGACTTGCCCGCGCCGGTTCGCAAGGAAGGCGTGCGGACCTTGATGAACTGGGTGGGCGTTGCCGTCGGCGGTTCGCACGACGAAACCGTCAACCGCGCAGTCGCCGCGCTCACGCCGTTTTCGGGGCCACCACAGGCGAACTTGCTAGGCCGCACCGAGCGCTTCGACATCATGAATGCGGCGTTTATCAATGGCGTCAGCAGTCATATCTTCGATTACGACGACACGCATCTGAAAACGATCATCCACCCGGCCGGACCGGTCGCGTCTGCGATTCTGGCGTACTCGCAATACCATCCTGTCTCAGGCAAGGATTTTTTGAACGCGCTGGTGCTAGGCGTCGAAACGGAACTGCGCATCGGCAATGCGGTGTACCCCAATCACTATGATGTCGGCTGGCACATCACCGGCACCTGCGGCGTATTCGGTTCGGCGGCGGCCATGGGCAAACTGATGGGCTTGAGCGTTCAGCAGATGGTGTGGGCATTGGGCCTTGCGGCGTCTCAACCGGTTGGCCTGCGCGAATCGTTTGGTTCGATGAACAAGAGCTTTAATCCGGGGCGTGCGGCCGCGAACGGCATTTTCGCCGCGCTGCTGGCTGCAAAGGACTACACCAGTTCGGACGGCATGATCGAAGCGAAGCGCGGTTGGGCGAACACCATCAGCACCAAGCAGGATTACCGCGAAATCACCGAAGGCCTCGGCGTGCATTACGAGTCGACACTGAATACGTACAAGCCGTTTGCCTGCGGCATCGTCATTCATCCGGCAATCGATGCGGCGATCCAGCTTCGTAATCAATATCATTTGACGGCCGAGCAGATCGACAAAATCGATCTTCGCGTGCATCCGCTCGTGATCGAACTGACCGGCAAGAAGACGCCGCAGACCGGACTCGAAGGCAAGTTCAGCATTTATCATGCAGTCGCAATTGCTATCATCGACGGCGCAGGCGGCGAAAAGCAGTTCAGCGATGCCAAAGTGCGCGACCCGGTGACGGTCGCCTT
Organism: Paraburkholderia sp. BCC1885; assembly: GCF_900996235.1. Taxonomy (GTDB): domain Bacteria; phylum Pseudomonadota; class Gammaproteobacteria; order Burkholderiales; family Burkholderiaceae; genus Paraburkholderia. The sequence continues at coordinate 204,388 of NZ_CAAJGM010000241.1, read as the reverse complement.
GCGCGAGAAGGTGAACACGATTGTCGATCCCTCGATCAAACCGGAACAGGTCGACATGACCATCACGCTCAAGGATGGCCGCAAGCTGCATAAGTTTATCGAGCACGCAATCGGCAGTACGGAAGTGCCGATGACCGACCAGCAACTCGAGAAGAAGTTTACCGACCTCGCCGACGGCATTCTGTCGCCAGCTCAAACGCATGCACTGATCGAAAAGTGCTGGCATGTCGAGCAACTGGACGACGCGGGCCAAATCGCGCTAGCGGCGTTGCCGCAGTGATGCGTTTGCCGGGAGTGCTTCGGTCGGGACGTGGATTTGCCCGGCTTTGAGAAAAAGTCGTTTGGGGATGTCGATTTAGCCCTGTCTCGAACGTCGGGTAGATGAGCGCCGGGATTGTGCGTCCTGGTGCTCGTCCGAGACATCCAGCAAAGGAGAAGTCGCCATGCCTCTTCAACTGATCCCGGTTATCACCGTCTTTGAGTGCTCGCCTGATCGCGGCCGCGGGCTGGCGCGTGACATGCGGGTTCGCTGGGCGCTTGAAGAAGTGGGACAGCCATACGAGGTTCGTCTTGTTTCGTTCGAAGCCATGAAGGAACCCCCGCACCGGGCGCTACATCCTTTCGGGCAGATTCCGACCTATCAGGAAGGCGCGCTTGCCTTATTCGAGTCAGGGGCGATTGTGTTCCATATTGCAGAGCGCCACGCAGGCCTGCTACCTGAGGACGCAAACGCCCGGGCTCGCGCGATCACCTGGATGTTTGCCGCGCTCAACACGGTCGAGGCCCCGATCCTCGATCTCCAGACCGCGATGTACCAGGAGGGCGACAAGCCCTGGCATGAGCAGCGCCTGCCGCTCGTCAAGGACCGCATTCGTGACCGGCTGGGCGAGCTTTCCGAGCGCCTGGGCAACGCCGAATGGCTCGATGGCGCGTTCAGCGCGGGCGATCTGATGATCGTGTCGGTGTTACTCAGAGTGCGACCGTCAGGTTTGCTGGACGAATATCCGAATCTCTCCGCTTACGTCGCGCGCGGCGAGGCGCGGCCCGCCTACAAGCGTGCTTTTGACGCTCAACTAGCGGTTTTTATGGCTAATTCAAGGGGCGGGGAGTGAGGGTTGCGCATTCAAAGTATCAGTTAATTGACCGGCTCAGGCGACGTGAGCCTGTTTGATGTCCTTAGGGCTGTTCGGACCGACAGGTGTGCGTGTCGCAATGACGACGTAATGCGTGCCAATATTCTTCCGGGTCAGTGTGCTTGCCCCAACGTAGCGCGGACTTTTCCTCGGAGAGTCACTCAATCATTTCGTAATCCGAAGCAAAAACAAATTACAAACAAGGCTAAATTTCGAGCCAGGAAACAGAGATACCCGCCTTCAACGGTTGCGCACATAATGCGGCGCGCATGGCGTTGGACATCAATTACACGTCAGCGGATTTCGATTTCACTCCCCGCCTCAATTTCCTTCGCCGCCTGTACCCGAAAGTCTTTCGGTGAGCGTCCAACGACACGTCTGAACGCGTGACTGAATGCACTCTCGGAGGCGTATCCAAGTGAGCGCGCAAGCACATTGACGTGCGTGCGGCTCTCCAGAAGCGCGCGCTGTGCAAGGTGCATTTCGCCATTTCGTCAGATATGAGAGGGGCGACATGCCGGCAACCGTTTTGAAGTAGGCAGCAAACGTCGCGCGCGACATCGCCGCCGCCTGTGCAAGTTCCTGGAGTTGCGTCGCGGCAATTTCCCTCTGATAAGCTGAGCAAAAATCTTCCCAAGAGAGTCAGAATGCACCGAGCGCCGATCATGATCCGGATTCTGTTCGCCCTATGTCTTCTTGCCGCAACCTTCAATCACGTCTACGCCATTTTTCAGCATGGCTTGCTTTGGGATTATGGCTACGGAAACAAGATTGCCCTGGTGAGCAAGGTCTATTGGGATGTGCTGACTATTCTTGACCCGCTCGCCGCCGTGCTCTTGTTTATCAAGCCGCGCATGGGAGTCTGGTTGACCGCCGCGATTATCGTGAGCGATGTTATACATAATACGTACTATGTCGACCAGAGCAATCAATGGCTTGCGCCATTTTATCTGGCTCAGGTTGGATTCCTCGTGGTTGTGCTTTGCCTTGCGCCCGTGGCCGCAAGGGAGCCGTCTTCCGGGCGTCAGGCACCGGTTTGAAAGATCACTGCCGAAAATGATAGATATTCGCCCACTCACCAGCGAGTCGCATGTTGATCGCGCCGATGCGCTGCGCATCTTCATGGAGGCGCCATCGTATGTCGAACTTCACGAATCTCGTTCGCCGTCTGAAGCGGATGTTGACGACCTCTTCTTCGGGGCGCCCCCCAAGACGGATATCTCCCAGAAATCGGTGTTCGGCTGCTACGTTGGACCCGATATGGTCGGTTGCATCGACTTGATCCGTTCATATCCGACGAGCGATTGCGCATGGATCGGGTTATTGCTTTTTTCTGAATTGCATAGGAATCGTGGCTACGGAAAAGCCGCATTGGCGTCGGTCATGGCGCTGGCACTGGAGTGGGATTGCAGCCGGATACAACTCGCGACCCTCTCCACGAATTTGCGCGGAATCGCTTTCTGGCAGCGCGAGGGTTTCACGGAACTCCGTCGTGCGCACAACCCGCGATTTCCCGCCGAACTCATCGTCATGGAACGGCGGATCAGATAGGGGTGAGGTCCCGCTGCATCCAGACCGAACTCACATAGCAGCCGTTCTTGATCGCATACTCTGCGAATGTCCCGACGTCGGTGAACCCTACTTTTCGATGCAGCCTTACTGAGGCTTCATTTGGGAGGGCGATGCCAACGACGGCGCGATGCAGGCCCTCTCCCGAGATTTCCTTGAAAAGATTCTCATACAACGCTGACCCCACGCCATGACCTAATGCTTCGGGGTCGACATAGATGCTCGTCTCGATCGTTTTTCGGAAAGCTGGGTGACTACGATATTGCTGGCTTCCTGCGAATCCGAGCAATCGCTCCTCTTCGGTAGCTACAAATAGCCGGTGCGGACCGGAGCGGCTGAATGAGCCTATCCAGGCACTCACTGCCCCCAACGCGGCGAGCCGCACAGCAGCGGACTGGGCAAAACACGCTGGGTTGTCGAGCGCACCATCGCATGGCTTCACAACATTTGTCGACTGCGTGCCCGCTTCGAGCGCCTCGCTTTTATCCATGGAGCTTTCCTGAAGCTGGCCTGCTGCATCATTTGCTGGCGACAGCTGAAAAACGCATTTTGTTAACACCTCTAAGTAAGATTCAATCCCCCATCCGAAAGCAGAATTTCTCCAGTCAAATAATCCGAAGCGACTAACAGCGCAACAGCCTGAGCAATATCTTCGGGACTAGCGGCCCTACGCATAGGGGCACGTTCCTTCCAAAGTTGCTGAGCTTGCGTCCAGTCCGCCGTTAGCGGCGTATCCACCAATCCGGGCGCCACCGCATTCACGCGAATCTCTGGGGCAAGCGAAACAGCGAGCAGGCGGGTCACGTGATTTAATGCCGCTTTAGTCGCCGCGTAAGGAATGGATGCGCCTTTGGGCCGCACGCCAGCATGTGAGCTCACGTTGACGACGCAACCGGGCCTTCCTCGCGTGGCTGCTTCACGCAGCGCGGACTGCGCTTCGGCGACCAGGCGGAACGGGGCAACCACATTCACTTCATGCAGTTCCTGCCAGACATCCGGCGTGGCCGCTGCCAGATCCGCATGAGGGATCACGCGACTGATTCCTGCGTTGTTGACCAGCACATCGAGTTGGCCCCACACGGCAAGCGCTTCGCGGATGAGCTTCACCCTGTCCGCGTCATTGGCCAGATCGGCTTGCACATACGCTGCTGAGCCGAGCTCATCGGCCAGTGCTTGCCCTACTGCGACTGAACTGCGCGAATGCAGGACGATTGAGAATCCGTCCTTGGAAAGTCGCCGCGCAATGGCGGCCCCAATGCCGGAAGTCGAGCCGGTGACAAGCGCGACGGGAGATGAAGTCGTCATGGAGGTGCTAATACGCCAGGTAAGTTTGTTGCGGATTGGCAGACCGTATTCGTTGCCCTAAACCGGCCTGACAGTCGGGGCTGCCTTTGACAGAGTCCGTTGATTGTCGGCGATCCCTCGGCTCGTGTCGAACGTCTCTTGGCGACCTACATCGCCTCGAAACGCGCAAGCGTCGACTTACGGAACGGAAGTTTCCGTCCACAATTCCCGCGCGGCTAAATGAAAGCAAAAAAATCTGCCAAACGGTCTCAAGAAACCCTTAAGTTTGCCGTTACGCAGAAGATAGGGCGGTAATGGGTCAATTCTCTGAATTTACCGCCGCCCTGCCAAGCCAACCGGGAGATCCCATGCAGATCCAGCCAACTAGCGCTACCACAGCGGCCACCACGGCGGCCGCCACGGCCACAACGACGAGCACGGCGACCGGAACGCCTTCGGGCACCGCGGGATCGTCCGTTGCGTCGACCGGCGACGCGTCGACGTCCTCAACCTCATCGACGCCGCCAACCTCTTCTTCCACCACGGCGACATCGGGCGCACACCATGGAGGTGGCGGCGGAGGCGGTAGCGGCGCTTCAGCCGCTTCCAGCAACTCATCAACAAGTGAACTCGACGCGATGAATGCCATGATCGCGTCGCTCGAAGCCCAACTGGCGCAGGTGTCGTCGAGTGCCGGCGGTGCGGCGGGCGGTGCTGACGCGAGCCAGATCAACGCGGTCAAGGCCCAGTTGCAAAGTGCGCAAAGCGCGCTAAGCGAAGCGCTGCAAGGCTCGAATACCAGCCAGATCAGTCAGGTCGAAACCCAGTTGCAAGGCGCGCAAGGTGCGCTCGCCCAATTGATGCTGGCAAGCGGTCTCACGACAGGACTGCTGTCGACCAGCGCATAACAAGTCACGGCATTCACAAGGCCGATGGCGTCCGGCGTATTCGCCGCGCCTTTGCGCACGCAAAAAACCGTCAAGTCTGTCGCGAACCTGACCGTCAGATGGCGCCCACGTCATAGCGGATGCTTCGCTGACACCGCTTACGACGCGATGTTCGTAAAGCACGTACACTCTCTCGCGGCCGCGATGGCGCATCGATTCCGCCTGGACAGCAGGTGCTGTTTTACGCTCGATGTCATCGTGTGGACTTCTTTCTTACGAAAACTTCGAGCATGGGAAACAACTCACTTTCCAGCATCACTCTTGAACAAAGCCGGATTGTCGTAGCCGGTGGCACATCAGGCATTGGCTTTGCCGTGGCGGACGCGGCTGCGCGTGCCGGCGCCGAGGTCATTATCGCGTCGAGCAATCCGCAACGCGTCGAGGCCGCGCTTGCACGGTTGCCTGAAGGCACGCGCGGCGAGCCGCTTGATTTCACGGACGAGGCACAGGTGAGCGCGTTTTTCGCGCGCGTCGGCGCTTTCGATCACTTCGTCTACACCGCAGGCGAATCGCTGCTGCTGCAAAACCTCGCAGAGCTCAGCATCAAGGATGCACAGCGCGCTTTCGAAGTGCGCTATTGGGGCGCGCTCAAGGCCGTCAAATACGCGACGCCTCATCTTCGCGCCGGCGGTTCCATCACGCTGACGAGCGGCGTGGCATCGTCGCGTCCGCTGCCTGCATGGACGATTCCGTCGAGCATCCTGGGCGCGATCGAGTCGCTGACGCGCACCCTGGCCGTCGAACTCGCACCGCTGCGTGTCAATGCCGTGGCGCCGGGCGTGTTGCGCACGGCCTTGTGGGACAACATGAGCGAAGCCGACCGCCAGGGTCTTTACGATTTCATCGCCGAAAAGATGCCTGTGCGAAGGGTCGGAGAGGCGAGCGATGTTGCGCAGACCTATCTTTACCTGATGCAGCAGGGCTTCAGCACGGGCCAGGTCATCGTTGTCGACGGTGGCCACGTCCTGGTTTGAGGTGACGTCGCTCAGGCGTCGGCCACAATCTGCCGAATCGCTTTTTCGAATGCGTCGGCAGGTTGTGCGCCCGTCAGCAGATAACGGTCGTTGAAGATAATCGACGGGACCGAATGAATGCCCATCGATTGATATTTCTCTTTTTCAGCGCGAACTTCAGCGGCATAGTCGCCGCGTTGCAGAACGGCGCGCGCTTCGGCGCCGTCCAGTCCCGCAGATTCCGCGGCTTCGACCAGAACGTCATGGTTGCTCGTAGGCTTGCCTTCACCGTGATAGGCCTGCAATAGCCTCTGTTTGAGTTCAAGCTGTTTGCCCTGAATACCGGCCCAATGCATCAGGCGATGCGCGTCGAACGTGTTGTAGATGCGCGTGCGGGTGCCGAACGTGAAACCCACATCCGCGCCACGCTGCCGAAGTTCATCCTGCGCCTGCAAAACCTGTTGCGGTGTGCGCCCGTATTTCTTGCCGATATGTTCGACCAGATCTTCGCCTTCGTCGACCATCTGCGGATTGAGTTCGAACGGATGCATGGCGATTTTTGCGTCGACCGTATCGCCCAGCCGTGACAGGGCGATCTGCAACGAGGACAGGCCAACGGCACACCACGGGCATGCAACGTCGGAGACAAAATCGATTTTGATGGCTTGTTTCATGGCTTTTCCTGATGAAATCGGCGACACCCTCCATTCTGGACGAGTTTTGACACGAAATCATCATGACGTGCGGCAATTCAATTGTTCCCGCACGTCATGCACGCAGCAGCGTTAGACCGCCCTTTGCAAGCGGAACACGTTCGCAATAGCCGAGCCAGGAATTAACCGAATCGGATGACGCGCTGTCGTGGATTGCTATAGCGGCCGGCGCGGACAAACAGTTAGTTCTGCGTCGGCTTGACGCGCCGCCACAAATCGTCGAAAGCTGCGCCGTCGAAGAACGCGGTTGCCCGGACGATCTTGCCGTTGCTCATCGTCACGAGCCATATGTAGCTGTTCGAGTAAGGCGTGCCGTCGTTGGCGATGCCGGCCGCATCGAACGAGGCGGCCACCAGGTCGCCGTCTGCGTAGATGGCATGAATGCGGCGCGGGCGGAAACGGTCGCCGGATTGCGCAAAACGGGCGCCGAATGGCGTGAGGACCTTTGCCATCAACTCTGCGCGCCCGTGGGTAGTGCCGGCCGCCACCGAGTTGCCCTTGATCGTCCATTCAATATCGTCGGACAAAAGCGCGGGGAAAGCGCTGGTGTCGCCGGCCATCCACGCGTTGAGCATGGTTTCGACTGCGGTTCTGTTTGAAGAGGTCATGTCTGCCTGGTCCGTCATGGAGGAGGGTGGTTGAGCGAGCACCGGGCCCGGCAGCCCGGTCGTGGCGAATAGCGCTGCCACCCATAGCGAGGTGAGATGCCGAGTCATCGAGTCCGCCTGTGAAAGGGATGAGGTCCGTCTGCGGATGACTATAGGCGAGGGCGATTGCTGGGTCTATGCGGTAGAATCGGCATGACTTAGTGGTAAAAACCCATGAATCAACGACCAAGCCTGACCGAACTGATTGCTTTCACGGCGGTGGTCCGTCATGCGAGTTTTCGCGCCGCCGCCGACGAACTGGCAATCTCGCCCTCCACGTTGAGCCACATGATGCGGGCGCTGGAAGAGCGCATGGGTTTGCGGCTCTTTAACCGCACGACGCGCAGCGTGGCCCCCACCGAAGCCGGCGCCCGGCTATTCCGCAACCTGACGCCGGTGCTGGGCGAACTGGATCTCGCGCTCGGTGACGTCAACAGCTTCCGCGACCGGCCTTCCGGCAATCTGCGGATCAATGCGTCGGAAGCAGCGGCCGCGCTGCTGGTGAATGGCGTCGTGCCGGTATTTCTCGAGCGCTATCCGGACATGCATGTGGATATCGTGACCGAGGGGCGTCTGATCGATATCGTGTCTGAAGGGTTCGACGCGGGCGTGCGCCTTGCCGAAGCCGTGCCGCAGGATATGGTGGCGGTGCAGCTCGGCGACGAAGTGAAATTCCTGGCTGTCGCCTCGCCCGCTTATCTGCGCGCGCACGGCGAACCGCAAACGCCGGACGATCTGGCGAAGCATCGCTGCATTCGATTTCGCATGCCTAGCGGAAAAACCTATCGTTGGGAGTTCGAACGATATGGGCAGCCGTTGCGGGTCGATGTTACCGGACAGATCACGCTCGATCACATCCGGCTGATGGTCGACGCGGCGATCAAGGGCGTGGGCATTGCCTACGTGACATCCGAAGCGGCCCAGCGAGCCATCGATAACGGCCTGCTCGTGCCGATCCTGCTGGACTGGCTGCCGACGCTGGCGGGCCATTGTCTTTACTATCCGAGCCATCGGCTGGTGCCGGCCGGATTGCGAGCGTTTGTCGACCTCGTCAAGGAGCTACGCAAGGGATAGCAAACCGGCGCGATGCATCAGAACCCTCGCGCCGGCGGCATCACATTAGCCCTTGATAAAGGCGAGCAGATCCGGATTGATCACATCGGCGTGAGTAGTGAGCATGCCGTGCGGGAAGCCGGGATAGACCTTCAGCGTTGCGTTTTTGATGAGCTTGGCCTGCAGCAGGACAGCGTCCTTGTAAGGGACGATCTGATCGTCGTCGCCCTGCATGACGAGGGTCGGGACGTCGATCGCTTTCAGGTCCTCGGTCTGATCGGTCTCCGAGAAAGCCTTGATGCCCTGGTAATGGGCGTTGGCGCCGCCCATCATGCCCTGACGCCACCAATTGTCCACCACGCCGTCGATCACTTTCACGCCCGGCCGGTTGAAGCCATAGAACGGCAGCGGCACGTCGCGGAAAAACTGCGAGCGGTTGGCGGCAAGTTGCGCACGAAGGCCATCGAACACGTCGATGGGCGTGCCTTCAGGATTGCTGTCGGTCTTGAGCATGAGCGGCGGGACGGCACTCACCAGCACCGCTTTGGCGACCCGGCCCTTGCCGTGGCGGGCCACGTAGCGCGCCACTTCGCCACCGCCGGTGGAGTGGCCGATATGGACGGCGTCTCTCAGGTCCAGATGCTCGACGACGGCTGCGGCGTCCGCGGCGTAGGTATCCATGTCATGACCGCCAGAGGTCTGGGTGGACCGCCCATGACCCCGGCGATCATGCGCGATTACGCGGTAGCCATGCTGAAGGAAAAACAGCATCTGCGCATCCCAATCATCCGAACTGAGCGGCCAGCCGTGATGGAACACGATGGGCTGACCTTGCCCCCAGTCTTTGTAGAAGATCTCGGTACGATCTTTCGTAGTCACAAAAGGCATGTGTTTCTCCTATGACGTGCAGATGTAGGCCGGCCCGTTTGTACGGCCCGGCAAGGAACCGGACGCCTCGTCAACGCCGGCTATTCTGGAATTGCTAAGCGGTGCAGATTACGTTTCGATTGATTCGAAACGCATCCGTCGTGAAAGAAGCACGGCTCTCAAGCATGCTGCGAAACGCGATAGAAGTCACGCGCCGTTTGCGGCGGCCGCCCCAGAAGGCGTTCGAGATCGGTCGTGACCTCGGAGAATTCACCTGCTGCAATGGCCTGAAACCAGGCCGCGAGGAAGTTGGCGACCGGCTCGGGAAATCCTTCCTCGATGCGCGCCGCCACGAACTCGGCCACAGATACCTCACGATATTCGACTTCTCGTCCGTTTGCCTCGGACATCGCCAAGGCAATCTCGGCCATATCGACGGCCTCGCCACCGGTGAGGGTATACAGCTTGCCTGCGTGGCCCTCGCTCGCCAGCACCGCTGCGGCGCCTTCCGCAAGGTCGCGGCGGCTGGCGAAAGCCCCCACGCCGTGGCCTGCAGGCGCCCTGAGGCCGGCTTTCTCCACGCTTTTGCCGAACGGCAGCGTGTCGAAATACATGGTGTTGCGCAGAATCGTCACCGGCAGACCGGAGGCATGCAGCAGCGCCTCGGTTTCTTTTTCCCATTGCGTCACCTGCGGGATTTCCACCGTGCTGCCCTCAGCATGCTGCAGCGAGATGTAGTGCAGATGACGCACGCCGACCCGCTTGGCCGCTTCGATGACGTTGGTATGCTGCCTGAATGCATCCGTGAAAGCCCGCGCTGAAACGAGCAGCAATTTGTCGACGCCGGCGAAGGCGCGTTCGAGCGAAGCGGGGTCGAGATAGTCACCGCTGCGGACCTGGACGCCTTGCTCCGCGAACGCCTGCAGTTTGGCCGGATCGCGCGCCAGCGCGACGATGTCGCCGGCGGGAACGCGTTGCAGCAAGAATTCGACCACCTGGTGGCCTAGCGCGCCAGTCGCGCCGGTAACGAGAATCTGGGTCATGGTCGGGTTCCTTAGGCGACGGCTTCGGTTGGGGCATCGAATTGCGCGGCTTTGCCGCCGGTGTACAACTGACGGGTCGGCTCGTCGTTGATCACCGTATAGGGAAAGCCGAATGGGACGGCGCTCACGGCATCGAGGCGGGCCATCTGCTCGCTCGACAGCGTCACGTCGAGCGCGGCGAGATTGTTTTCCAGTTGTGCGAGCGTGCGTGGTCCGATGATAGGAAACGGGCCTTTGGCCGCGACCCAGGCGAGTGCGATTTCGCTCGGCGTGACGCCCGCTTCCTGCGCAACGGCGATCACCTCGTCGAGAATGGCCGTGCGTTGCGGCGAGTTTTCGGCCTGAAATACCTTGCCGCCGAAACCTTCCGCCCGGCCTTTCTCGCCCCGGCGATATTTGCCGGTCAGCATGCCGCCGCCAAGCGGCGACCAGGCCACCACGCCAAGACCAAGCCCCTGGCCTGCGGGCAGCAACTCCTGTTCGGTGCTGCGCTCGACCAGGCTGTGCTCTACCTGAAGCCCCGCGATGGGCGCAGCGCCCCGCAACTCGGCAATCGTCGCGGCGCGCGCCACGCGCCAGGCGGGGAAATCGGAGAGGCCCGCGTAGAGGATCTTGCCGGCCCGCACGAGGTCGTCGAAACCCCGCACGATCTCTTCCACCGGCGTGACGCCGTCCGATACATGCACCCAATAGAGATCGATGCGGTCGGTCTTGAGCCGCTTGAGGCTCGCTTCGACCGAGGCGACCATGGCCCGGCGGCTATTGCCCGTGACGAGGATGCCCGAGCTATCGTCCGTCCTCATGGCGAATTTCGTGGCCAGCACGAAGTCTTCACGGCGACCGGCGAGCAGATCGCCCAAGATTTCCTCGGATTGACCAAACTGATAACCGTTGGCCGTGTCGATGAAATTGCCGCCGGCGTCCGCATAGGCGTCGAGGATGCGGCGAGCCTCGTCCGGTTCTGCGCCGTGTCCCCAGCGTGTGCCGAAGTTGCCCGCACCCAGCACCAGTTCGGAGACTCGCAAGCCCGTGTGCTTGCCGAAGAGTTTATAACGCATCAATCGTACTCCTTAATATCAGGTTTGAAGACTGGCTAAAGTTCACCGATGCAACGAAGCGCCGCCGAGTGATGAAATTGTTATGGACGGTCTGGATCAGCCGTTTCTATTGCAGGCTCGTCGTTGCGATCGTTGCTGCCATTGCGATGAAGGAGGCTGCCGATAGCGGCATCGAGGATGCGTCTGGAAAGTGTCTCGTCTTCCGCAAGACGCGATAGCACCAGCGCGCCTACCATCGTCGACAGCACGACAGCGGCGTCGCTTTCCGCCGCCGGATCGGACGAAGTCTGCACGGCGCGGTCGATGACTTCCAGATACGACCGGATCCCCGTTTCAAAACTGCGGATGACTTCCGGGCTGTGGCGGGCCGCGTCGGGACCCAGCGCGGGAAAAATACATCCTTCCGCGATCTGGTCACGGTGCTCGGGGCTTAAATACTGGGTCACGATGACGGGCAGCGCGTCTTCGCCGCTGCTTTCGACCAGTTGCGTCAGCCGCTCGGTGCTGTCCGACAGCACGCGCTCGCAGGCGAGCGCCGCGAGGTGGTCTTTCGACTTGAACTGTTTATAGAAGCCGCCCTGCGTGAGGCCCGCAGCACCCATCAGGTCGTTCAGGCCCACGCCGTCGAAACCTCGCTCGCGGAACAGCCGGCCGGCCGCCTCGATGACTGCGCGCCGATTCTCTTCTGCCTGTGCACGACTGACTCTCATGAATGAAGCTCTCAACCGATTCAATGGAGTCGATTATATGGTGACCACAATCTATCTGCAACGACTGGTTTGAAATGGGCCATTCCGAGTATCCGTGGAGATTGGCGCAAATGACCTCAAAGTTGGCATTTACGACGATACCGGTTTTGCCGTCCGAGCCCTAAAGTGGTCCCCGTTGCATGTCGCAACCCCTCACTGACTCAGGAGATCACCATGAAAGTTTTCGCTATTGCTTCCCCGACGCCGGCCCTCACGCCCGAGAAAATCCAGCAGCACATGTCCGACGAAGTGCCCGCCACGCTCAAGCTCTACCTCGACGGCAAGGTCGAGCAGTTCTGGTTCCGTGACAAGGCTGGCCCGATCTTTCTGATGAATGTCGAATCCGTCGAACAGGCCAAGGCAACGCTGGATACACTGCCGCTGGTCGCCGAGGGGCTGATGTCGTATGACCTGATGCCGGTCGGCCCGCTCATGCCGTTGGGTCGCCTGATCCAGAAGTAAATCCAGGCGCCGCAGGTGTCCGGCTGGGTCTGAATGTGTAATGCTCGAATCGCCGCGGATGACCAGGGCCGCGCCATCGCCGCGTTGCTCAAGCATCCCGAAGCGCATATCGGCATAACCATCGACCTGTCCGGCCCGTCGAGACGGATCACGAGCAGATGACCGCCGAACTGTCCGAAGCCCGTGGGCGAGTTTGCGCGCGCTCACATCGATCAGCTCAGCGCCGGCTAGCACGCCGCCGGCGCCGGATCTTGCGCTAACGCGCCGATAAAGAAGGAGTAGCACGATGAATGAAGCAGACGGCATTAGCCAACACTACGAGCGCGCAAGCCTGGTTGAACAGTTGCGCGCCGTGCTGGTGAAGAGCGGGCTTGGCGAGAAGCAACTCTCGGTAAAAGATCTCGCGCCACTCGACCAGTTCCACTCGCGGGGCCTCGCGGCCACCGTCGAACTGGCAAAGGCGCTGCCGATCACGGAGGCCACGCGGGTGGTGGACATCGGCTCGGGATTGGGCGGCCCCTCGCGCTACCTCGCCGAAACCTACGGCTGCACGGTGCAGGGCGTCGATCTGAGTCAATCGTTCGTCGACGCCGCCAACTTTCTCGCCGGGCGCTCCGGGCTCGCGAGCAAGGTCAGCTATCGGCACGGCAACGCGCTGACCTTGCCATTTGCCGCAGACGCATTCGATCTCGCGTGGACGCAGCACGTGGCAATGAACATCGCCGACCGCGCTGCGCTATATGGCGAAGCGTCGCGCGTGTTGCGTCCGGGCGGCCACTTCGCCATCTTCGATGTGATCGCCGTTTCCGGTGAACCGCTGCATTTCCCGGTGCCGTGGGCGAGCGGGCCGGAAATCAGTTTTCTCGTGACGGCGGACGAGATGCGCGCGGCCCTTGAGGACCAGGGGTTCCGCGTCGCGTCGTGGATCGACTCCACGGAAGCGGGAATCCACTGGTTTCTGCAGCGCGAGGCGGAACGGGCGCAGTCGTCCGTGCCGCCGGTGCTCGCGCTCGGCGCTGTGATGGGACCGGCATTCGGCCAGGCCACCGTCAATCTCCGACGCAATCTGGAGGAAGGGCGGGCGGCGCTTGTCCAGGTGATCTGCGAGAAAGTCTGACGTGTACCGTCGCCCGAGGCCGCCAGCGTGCATGTCGCTTGCTCAAGCGTAAATAGTCTTTTATGATCACATAATTCAATTTATGCGGTCGTGGCCGATCCTTCGCAAGGGTGGGCCAGCGCGCATAGCGCGACCAATCGACATGAGCGGTATTTCTCCCACTTCGCTGCAAGTGCGCATCGCACGCGACATCGTGGCGCTGGTGCGCCGCGATGCCTGCCCGGTCGGTGCTCACCTTGCCGAAAGCCAACTCGCCCGCGAGATCGGCACGTCGCGTTCGCCGGTCAATGCCGCGCTGAAATGGCTAGCCGAACTCGGGGTGGTCCGGCACGACGCCAATCGCGGCTTCTTTCTGGCTTGCGAGCCGGCTTCGCTTACCGGCATCGCCGAGCAATTCTCCTCTTCGCCCGACGAGCCGCTCTATCTGCAGATCGCCAATGACCGGCTGACCGGCGCGCTGCCCGACGAGGTCGGTGAAGCCGAGCTGATGCGCCGCTACGAGGTGGCCCGCACCACGCTGCGCAAGGCGCTTGCGCGCATCGCCCGGGAAGGCTGGATCGAGCAGGGCGTGGGCCACGGCTGGCGCTTTCTCGGCATGATCGATTCGCCCGAGGCTTACGACGAAAGTTTTGCCTTTCGCCAGTCGATCGAGGTGACGGGCTTGCTGAGCCCGTCGTTTCGCTGCGAGCCGGCGCAACTCGAGGAAATCCGCGAGACGCAGCAGCGCATCGTCGACGGCGGCTGGTCGCTGATGACGGCCGCCGAACTTTTCGACGCCAATAGCCATTTCCACGAGTCGCTTGCCAGGTGGTCGGGTAATCGCTTTATCCACGACGCGGTGCGCCGTATCAACCAGTTGCGCCGTCTCGTCGAATACAGCCAGACCAGTGTGCGCAAGCCGCGCAAAGGCCAGGCGGAAGAGCATCTGGCGATTCTCGATGCCATCGCGCGCTCCGATCTGCTCAGCGCGGCGACGTTGATGCGCAACCATCTCGACGGCGCGCGCCGTCTCAAGAGTCCCCGCACGCAAAGTTTCGATACGGGCCGCAGCGGCTAACCAGCCATGAGCGGCCGATAAGCCACGCGGCCGCGCCGCCGGCCCGGCCATGCCAGTCGTTCCCGCCACCCGACCCGGCGGCGAAGTTTGATCCAAGGAGTTTGCCAAGTGAGCATGACCGACACCCACGATTTCCAGCGCGTCGCGCCCGATACATTGCGCGATTTCGTCACCGCCGTTTATCAGACCACGGGCGCGAGCCCCGAGGACGCCTACGTCGCCGCGGACGCGATGGTCCAGGCCGACCTCTGGGGCCATCAATCGCACGGCGTGCTGCGCCTCGGCTGGTACTACGCGCGGTTGCGCTCGGGCGCGATGCGCTCGCAGACCAACCTGAGCTTTCCGGTCGACGCCGGTGCGATTGCCGTAATGGATGGCGGCGACAGCATCGGACCGGTGGTCGCCAAACACGCCGCGCACGACGCGATCCGGCGCGCCAGGGCGCATGGCATCGGCGCGGTGTCGGTGCGCAACTCGAACCATTTCGGCACCTGCATGTACTTCACGCGCATGGCCGCCGAAGCGGGTTGCATCATGCTCGCCACCACCAACGGCGGCCCGAACATGGCGCCGTGGGGCGGCCTGAAGAAGCTGATCGGCACCAATCCGTGGTCGGTGGCGGTGCCGGCCGGCCGTTACGCGCCGCTCATCATGGACGTCGCCAATTCGGGCGTGGCGCGCGGCAAGATTTTCCTCGCGCAAACCCGTCACGAAGAGATTCCGCTTGGCTGGGCCGTGGACGGCAAGGGCCGCCCGACCACCGATCCCGAAGAGGCGCTCAAAGGCTTCATTCTGCCGATGGCCGGCCACAAGGGCTACGCGATCGGCGCGATTGTCGACGTGCTGTCGGGCGTCTTGTCGGGCAGCGGTTTCCTCGACGAGGTGCACGGCCCCTACGATCCGGTCAACCGCAGCCGTGCGGGGCATCTGTTTATCGCGCTCAACGTGGCCGCTTTTCAGCCGCTCGCGGAATTCGATGCGCGCATGGAGCGTTACATCGAGACGCTCAAAGCGGTGCCGCTCGCCGAGGGCGTCGACGAGGTGTTCTATCCCGGCGAAAAAGAAGCGCGCGCGCACGAAAAGCAGCTCACGGACGGCATTCTGTTGCCCGCCGACACTTTCGCGGGACTCGACAAGGTGGCCGCAGAAGCCGGCGTGCCGCTGATCGCACGCGATTGACCCACAACGCACCGGCGGACGCAGCCGCTTCGAGGCCGCCTGCCGTTTTTCAGACGCCGGCTTTCAGGCGCCGGTTTTCAGACGCGGGCTCGAAGCGGCGGCGTGGCGGCGCCGGCCGTGATCGGCCGGTAAGTCATGGTCAGGGTGATGACGATGCCGGTCAGTTGCAGCACACCGGCAATCGCGAAGGCGTAATCGTATTTGCCGGTGATCGAGATCACGTAGCCGGTGACGATCGGCGCGAGCAGTCCAAACACATTGCCGCCGACGATCACGAAGCCCATCGCCTTGGCGATATCGCGCTGGTTCGGCAGCATGTCCGAGAGCAGCGAGAAGTTGGTGGCGTTGGTCGCGGCGATGCCGCTCAGCGACAGCGTCAGCACGACTACCAGCGACGCAAAGCCGGTCACGAGCGGCACCAGCAGAATGGCCGCGCCGCACAGCATCGAAATGGCGATGGCATGGCGGCGCCGTCCCGACGCGACGCCCGCGCCCCTCACGTAGCGGTCGCTCAGCCAGCCCGCCAGAATCGCCAGCACCACCGCACCGCCATACGGCACGCCGCTCAGCCAGCCGCTGCTGGTGATCGAGACGTGGCGCGTCGCCTGCAGATACGACGGCAGCCAGGTGAGGAACAGGTACTGCGCGTAGATGTTGCAGCCTTCGGTCAGCGCGATGCCCCACAGCGTGCGCGAGCGCAGCAGACGCAGCAGGCCGTCGGGCTGGCCTTCATCGAGCGTCAGCATGCCGTTGTTGCGTTCGCGCAGGATCATCGCGCGCTCTTCCTGCGGCAGCCAACGGGTGCGTTCGGGCGTATTGAAGAAGCAGAGCCACAGCGCCAGCCAGATAAAACCCACCGAGCCCGAGATCACGAAGGCCCAGCGCCAGCCGAACGCCGAAATCAGCACGCCGATCAGCGCGAGGCAAAAGGCCGGCCCGGCAAACGAACCGGCATTGAACACCGCGTTGGCCGCGCCGCGTTCGCGCGCCGGAATCCATTGGCGCACGGTTTTTGCACACACCGGATTGCTGCTCGACTCGCCTGCGCCCATCACCAGCCGCGAAGCCAGCAGCAGGCTATAGGCGCTCGCGGCGCCGGTGAGGATGGTGGCGAGCGACCAGATGCCGATGCCCGCCGCCGCCACACGCCGCGTGCCGAAGCGGTCGACGAACTGGCCCATCGGGATCAGGAACAGCGTGTAGGTCCAGATGAAGGACGAGAACAGATAGCCGAGGCTGATGGGCGAGAGATGAAATTCGCTGGCGATGGGCCTGGCTGCGACGGACAGCACCACGCGATCCATATAGTTGATCGTCGTGAGGGAAAAAAGGAAAAGCAGTACCCAGCCGCGCCTGAAGCTCACTTGTGTCTCCAATCCTGTAGGCCACGCTGTCCTGTTCGCGGCTCGATCCGGCGCGCCGCGAAGCGGGCGCGAAAATCGGTACAATGCGTTTTGTAAACACAAAAGTCAATGATGAATTCGCGGGCCGCAGCCGCGAAGGCGTCGGCGGCGGATCGAAAACGGTGGAGAGATGGCTTTGAACGAAACGACCAACGACACGAACGACGCGCCGGGCTGGCTGGCCTACGTCGGTAGCCGCACGACGGCGGCGCGCAAAGCCCTCGGCAAGGGTCTGAGTGTCTATCGGGTGGATGCGGCGTCAGGCGTCTGGCAACTTCGGCAGGTGGTCGAGGGGCTGTCAAATCCCTCGTTCCTTACGCTGAATCGCGCTCGGGACCGGCTTTACACGGTCCACGGCGACCAGGCCGAGGTGAGCAGTTTCGCCGTCGATGCCGGCAATGGCACGCTGCGCTTTCTGAACCGGCAGTCCTGCAACGGCATCAATCCCGTCCATCTGGAGTTGTCGCTCGACGGGCGCGAACTCGTGATCGCCAACTATGCGACCGGCACGCTGGCCGCGCTGGGTATCGCCGCCGACGGCATGCTTGAGCCGGTGCGTCTGCTGGTCGGGATGCCGGGCCAGCCGGGGCCGCATCGTATCGAGCAGAACGGCGCCCATCCGCATCACGCGCCGCGCTTCGTCAACCGCGCGGCGGCTACGGCGTGGCACATCGTGCCGGACAAGGGACTCGACGCGGTGTTCGCGGTGCGTCTCGGCGTCGATCAGGCGGAAACCCGCATCAAGCGCTTTCAGAGCCGCGAATCGGCCGGTCCGCGCCATGCGGCGTTTCATCCGGAAGCCGCGCTGATCTACGTGGCCAACGAACTGGATTCCACCGTCACCACGCTGTCGTTCGATGCTGAAACCGGCGGCCTTGCCTGCGTCGGCCATGTCTCGACACTGCCGCCCGAATACAGCGGTTCGAACCGGGTGGCCGGTATCGTCGTGCATCCGTCGGGCCGCATGCTGTATGTGTCGAACCGCGGCCACGATTCCGTGGCCTGCGTGCCGCTCGACGCCGACGGCCACGCCGGCACGCCCGTCGCGTTCGCGCCGGCACTCGGCAATTGCCCGCGCTTCATCGCGCTGACGCCCGACGGCCGCCGTCTGCTGGTGGCCAACGAACTGAGCCATACCATCGTGAGCCGCGCTCTGGATGCCGCGACGCTGCTGCCGCAATCCGAAGCGACGGTGATCGATACCGGCAGCCCGGTGTGCGTGGTGTTCGGCCCGGAGCGCTGAATCGCGGGCTGAGTTGTCGTTGGCTGAGTGGTCGTTAGAAGGGCGGCCTCGGCAGGCGTCGTTTGACGGCGCTATCCCTCGCAGTTTGCGCGGTTGAGGCGAGCATCAGGCGTCGGGCGGCACACCCAGCAATTGCAGCGCGCCGCCCGTCACCGCACCGAACACGGGGCCCGCCACGGTGCCGCCGTAAAACGCGCGGCCGGCCGGATCGTCGATCATCACCGCGACGATCAAACGCGGATCGCTCATCGGCGCCATGCCGACGAACAGCGCGCGATAGCGATTCTTCGCGTATGAGGTGCCGATCTGCTTGCGCGCGGTCCCGGTCTTGCCGCCAACCCGGTAGCCGCCGACGAGCGCCGCCTGTCCTGTGCCGCCCGTTCCGGTCGCCATTTCGAGCATCGAGCGGATGGCGCGCGCGGTTGCGGGTGTCGTCACCGGATGGGCGGGGTCTGCAGCGGCAAAAAGCGTGTTGGCGCCATCGGATGCATCGGCGTGGTCACTCGCCGGAGCGGCCGCTGTCTCTTCTTTCAGCAGCAGCCGCGCCGGATGCAGCGTGCCGTCGCCGGCATACGCCGTGTACACCTGCGCGAGCTGCAGCAACGACGCCGACAGCCCATAGCCGTAAGCCATGGTGGCCTGTTCGATGGGCCGCCAGCGCCTGAACGGCCGCACCTTGCCCGCCGCGGCGCCGGGGAAGGTCAGTTCGGGCCGGCGTCCCAGCCCGTATTCCTGATACTTGTTCCAGATCGTTTCGGCGGGCAGGTTGAGGGCGATTTTCGCCAGCGCAATGTTGCTCGACTTCTGGACCGCTTCCGCGACCGTCATCACGCCGTGATTCGAGGTGTCGTGAATGATCGACGGCCCGATCCGATACCAACCCGGCGAGGTATCGACGAGTGTTTGCGGCCCGATCTTGCCTTGATCCATCGACAAGGCGACGACGACCGGCTTGATGGTCGAACCCGGCTCGAAAGTATCGACGACGGCGCGGTTGCGCAATTGCCGGCCGCTCAGGCGCGTGCGGTCGTTCGGGTCGAAGCTCGGATAGTTGGCGAGCGCGAGGATCTCGCCGTTGCGCGCATCCAGCACGACGACGCTGCCGGCTTCGGCGCTGTGTTTCGCCACCGCCGCCTTCAGTTGCGCGTAGGCGAGTTGCTGGATGCGGCGGTCGATGGTCAGGCGGATCGTCGCGCCGTTATGGGCCGGCACCAGCGGGCGCGTCTCCGAGACCGCGCGGCCGAGGCGATCGCGGATCACTTCGCGCTCGCCCGCGGCGCCGTTCAGTTGCAGGTTGGCCGCGAGTTCGACGCCTTCCTGGCCCTGGTCCTCGATATCCGTAAAGCCCACGACGTGCGCCGCCGATTCGCCTTCTGGGTAAAAGCGTTTCGAGTCGACGATCTGCGTAACGCCCGCGAGCGCCAGTTTGTCGAGCCGGCTGGCGGTGTCGGCATCCACCTGGCGCTTGAGCAGCACGAACGATTTGTCGCCCGCGACCCGCCGGCGCACTTCCGCAAGCGGCATGTCGAGCAGGCCGGCGAGCGGCACGATACTGCTTTCGTCGAGCAGCTTCGGCGTGACCCAGATTTCGACCGTAGCGAGACTGACCGCGAGCATCGAGCCATTGCGGTCGACGATCCGTCCGCGAGTGGCGTCGAGCGCGATCGTGCGCTGATAGCGCTTCTGCCCTTGCACCACGTAGAAATCCTGATTAACGACTTGCACCCAGAAGGCGCGCGCCGCCAGCATCCCAAATGCGGCGAACACCACGAGGACGACGAATTTCGAGCGCCACGCCGGCAGCGGCGAGGCGAGCACCGGGTTGCGGGCGACCGGCGCGTATGGGTCGTGCGGCTGCGATTTGGTTTTCTTGATCATGGACACGGATACCGGCAACAGGCGGAGCAACAGCGGGGCAACAGGCACGGGCGGCGGCGCGCGCGCGTGCCATGATTGTAATGAAAACGTAATGTAAATGCGAGATCCGGGCAGGCGAAGAGCGGTGAGGCGTAAAAAAAGCCGCGCGGATTAAAAAATCCGTGCGGCTGATTCGTTCAATGAGTGCGTCTTCTCCGACGCGGCGTGTTTAGAGGCGCCCGGTTTAGAACCGTTTCGCAATGAAGCGGTGCGCGGGCGCCTTCTTTTCGGAGCTGGGCTTTTCAGTCAGCACGCGGTATCGAGTCTGCCGTTCAGGCCGGCAGGGCGAAACTCGAAATGGCCTCGCGCAGCGAGCCGACCTGGTCCTTCAGCGAATGGGCAGCGGCGGCGGCCTGTTCGACCAGCGCGGCATTTTGCTGCGTGACCTGATCCATCTCTCCGACCGCGCGGTTGACCTGCTCGATGCCCGCACTTTGTTCGCGCGAGGCGTGGCTGATTTCCTCGAGGATCTCGTTGACGCGCCGCACCGACTGCACGATCTCGCCCATCGTCGAACCGGCGTTGGCGACCAGCGACGCGCCTGCTTCGACGGCGTGCGTCGAGGTTTCGATCAGTGCCTTGATTTCCTTGGCAGCCGTGGCCGAACGTTGCGCGAGGCTGCGCACTTCCGCGGCGACCACCGCGAAGCCGCGGCCCTGTTCGCCGGCGCGGGCTGCTTCGACGGCCGCATTGAGCGCAAGGATATTGGTCTGGAAGGCGATGCCGTCGATCACGCCGATGATGTCGCCGATCTGCCGCGAGCTATGGGTGATTTCGCCCATGGTGCGGACCACGTCGTCGACCACACGGCTGCCGCGCGTGGCGACGTCCGCCGCCTGGCCGGCGAGCTGCGCGGCCTGGTTGGCGCTTTCGGCGTTCTGCTTCACGTTGACCGTCATCTGGTCCATGCTCGACGCGGTTTGCACCAGCGCGGCGGCCTGTTCTTCGGTGCGTTGCGAGAGATCGGTATTGCCGGCGGCGATTTCGGTCGCGCCCACGTTGATGTTCTCGGTGCCGGTGCGCACGCGCGAGACGGTTTCGACGAGACCGGCCTGCATCGTATGCAGCGCATGCAGCAGGCTACCGGTGTGACGCAGATTGACCGGCACGCCGACGGCGAGGTTGCCGCTCGCCATGCGTTGCGCGGCGATGACGGCGACTTCAAGGTCGCCGCCGAGCGAACGGCGCACGCTGCGCAATACGAGGACCATGACGAGGGTGGCCGCGCCGCCGAGCACGGCGGTGATGGCGAGCCACAAGGCCAGATTGGAGTAGAACGCGCTCTGGACGTCGTCCATATACATGCCGCTGACGACGTACCAGTCCCACGGCGCGAAGCGCAGCGAGAAGCTGGTTTTGGCGACCGGCTGATCGTGGCCCGGCTTGGCCCACAGATATTCGACGAAGCCGCCGCCTTCATGATTGCCGGCGGTGACGATATTGACGTACAGGTGATTGCCGGCCGGATCGGCGAATTGCGCCACGTTCTTGCCGTCCAATTCGGGCTTGAACGGATGCATCAGCACGACCGGCTGCGAATCGTTGACGGAGACGTAGCCGTCTTTGCCGTAGCGCAGGGCGGCGAGGGCGGCGAGCGCCTGCTTCTGGGCCTCGGGTTCGGCGATGGTGTGTTGCTGGGAGAGCGTGTAGTAATGGTTGATGATGCTGACGGCTTCCTGGACGACGGATGTCAGCTGATCGCGACGCTCGGCGATCATGGATGCGCGGTTCTGCCACGCGCCGAAGCCGCCGATCAGGATCAGGCCGATCCATAACACGACGATCATCGACCCGAGTTTTTTGTTCAAGGTCATGGTGTGCATTGCGCGGAGTTCCATCTTTGTTTGCTTATGCTGTTTAACGGCTTTGCGGGGATTTTGGTGTAGTAGGGGTGAACCCTTGGTTTGCGCCTTTTCATTTGTCTGATTTATCCCGGTTTTTAATTTGTCTGGTTTTATCGGGCTGTTGGCCTCTCCTTGCTGCGTTGGCGGTTTATGGATGCCGCTTCGCACAGGGGCAACACCAATAGACCATTAAGAATGCAAGAAAAGCCAGCAGCCGCATAAAACCAGCCAGATGAAATGAATAAAAAAACCGGCAGTAAAACCAATAAAAACATCCAAACTCAAAAATCCAGAAAACCCAAAATCAGAATAAGAAACAAGCAAACAACGATACAACGGACAGCAAAAAACACCACATTTCCACAAAATTCGCCATAAATGGCAGACAGAAGGTCCGGACAAAAGCGAAAATCACCCGCATCCGTTATAGTCACTTTCTTTCAGGCGCCGATCAGGCTCAGAATCGGGTGACACAGCGATGAAAACTCGCGAACCTCACCCGTAGCCGGCGGTAATAAAACCCAAACCGAATTCCGCCCGTCGCGCGCAACACCACGCAATACCACGCCCCGCGGCAAGCGAAACAACAGCACCCAGACAAGCAGGAGAATCCACCCTTATGAACGCCCGCGAACCCGCTTTCGTTGCCGCCTCGCGCACCAGCCGTCTGCGCCAGATGCTTACCAGCAATCAGCTCGAATTCATGATGGAAGCCCATAACGGCCTCTCCGCGCGCATTGTCCGCGAAGCCGGTTTCAAGGCTATCTGGGGTTCGGGTCTCGCGATTTCCGCGCAGTTCGGCGTGCGCGACAACAACGAGGCAAGCTGGACCCAGGTGGTCGATAACCTCGAATTCATGGCCGACGCCAGCGATCTGCCCATCCTGCTCGACGGCGATACCGGCTACGGCAACTTCAACAACGTTCGCCGGCTCGTGCGCAAGCTCGAACAACGCGGCATCGCCGGCGTCTGTATCGAAGACAAGCAGTTTCCCAAGACCAACAGCTTCATCAACGGCGAACGTCAGCCGCTCGCCGAAATGGACGAGTTCTGCGGCAAGATCAAAGCCGGGAAAGACTCGCAGACCGACGAAGATTTCTCCATCGTCGCGCGCGTCGAAGCGCTCATCGCCGGCTGGGGCATGGATGAAGCCCTGCGCCGCGCCGAAGCCTATCGTCAGGCCGGCGCCGACGCGATCCTGATTCACAGCAAGCTGTCGCGTCCCGACGAAATTCTCGAATTCGCCCGCGAATGGGCCGGCCGCGGTCCGCTCGTCATCGTGCCGACGAAGTATTACAGCACGCCCACCGACGTGTTCCGCGAAGCCGGCATCAGCACCGTAATCTGGGCAAATCACCTGATCCGCGCCGCGACTTCGGCTATGCAGGCGGTGGCCAAACAGATCCACGAAAGCGAAACGCTCGTCGACATCGAAGACCGCGTCGCCTCCGTCAGCGAAATCTTCCGCCTGCAAGACGCCGACGAATACTCGGAAGCGGAAGACCGCTACCTGTCGGCTTCGCGCGCGTCGGCTTCGGCTGTCGTGCTCGCCGCCAGCCGTGGCGCCGGTCTCGAAGCCGTGACGGCGGATCGTCCCAAGGTCATGCTGCCGATCGCAGGCAAGCCGCTGCTGCGCTGGCTCGTCGACGCATTCAAGAAGCAGGGCGTCAACGACATCACCGTGGTCGGCGGCTATCGCGCCGACGCCATCGAAACCGCCGGCATCAAGCTGGTCGTCAACGAACGCCACGCCGAAACCGGCGAACTGGCCTCGCTCGCCTGCGCCGTCGACGCGCTGAAGTCGGACACGGTCATCTCCTACGGCGACCTGCTGTTCCGCAGCTATATCGTGCGCGATCTGGTGGAAAGCGAAGCGCCGTTCAGCGTGGTGGTGGATTCGACGCTCACCGAGCCGGTCAACAAAAGCGTGCGCGACTTCGCGTGGTGCTCGGCGCCGGACGATCGCGGGCTGTTCGGCAACAAGGTGCTGCTCAAGCGCGTGTCGAGCGAACTGCAGGACGCGGCTTCGGGCGAAGCCAGCTTGCCGGACGGCCGCTGGGTCGGTCTGCTGAACGTGCGCGGCGAAGGCCGTGAGCGTCTGCAAACCGTGCTCGCCACGCTGCGTGCGCGTCCTGATTTCGACAAGCTCGACATGCCCGCGCTGCTCAACGCGCTGATCGAAGCCGGCGAAGCCATCGAAGTGCAATACGTGCACGGCCACTGGCGCGGCGTCAACGATCTGGAAGACTTCCGCCGGGCCGGCGATTTCGCCCACGCGCAGGCGCCGCTCGCGACCGGCGCCGCCGGCGGAGAGGCGCAATGATCGAGGCTGCACAGTTTGTCGAAGCGGCGCGCGAGCGTGGCTTCGACTGGTATGCCGGCGTGCCGTGTTCGTATCTGACGCCGTTTATCAACTACGTGCTGCAGGACCCGTCGCTGCATTATGTTTCGGCGGCCAATGAAGGCGATGCGGTGGCGCTGATTGCCGGCGTCACGCTCGGCGCGCAGAACGGCCGTCGTGGCGTCACGATGATGCAGAACTCCGGGCTCGGCAATGCGGTGAGCCCGCTGACATCGCTCACGTGGACGTTCCGTTTGCCGCAACTGCTTATCGTCACGTGGCGCGGCCAACCCGGTGTCGCCGACGAACCGCAGCATGCGCTGATGGGTCCGATCACGCCGGCGATGCTCGACACCATGGAGATTCCGTGGGAGACCTTCCCGACGCAAGCCGATGCCATCGGCCCGGCGCTCGAGCGCGCCATTGCCCACATGGACGAAACCGGCCGCCCATATGCGTTGGTGATGCAAAAGGGCAGCGTCGCGCCTTATGAACTGAAGCAGGGCGCAAGCGGCGCGCGTCGCACGCCGGTGGCGCCGCAGGCGCAGTGGCGCGGCGTGGCGGCGGATGCGCTGCCGACGCGTCAGGCCGCATTGCAGCGCGTGATCGCGCACACGCCGCTGGAATCGACGGTGGTGCTTGCTTCCACCGGCTTTTGCGGCCGTGAACTCTACGCACTCGACGACCGCGCGAACCAGCTATACATGGTCGGCTCGATGGGCTGCCTGACGCCGTTCGCACTCGGTCTCGCGCTGACGCGTCCGGATCTGCACGTAGTCGCCATCGACGGCGACGGCGCCGCGCTGATGCGCATGGGCGCGTTCGCGACCATCGGTGCATATGGCCCGGCAAATCTCACGCATGTCCTGCTCGATAACGGCGCGCATGATTCGACCGGCGGCCAGGCCACCGTGTCGGCACAGGTGTCGTTTGCGGGTGTCGCCGCGGCTTGCGGTTACGCCTCGGCGGTCGAAGGCGACGAGCTCGCCACGCTCGACGGCGTGCTCGCGTCGCCACAACTCGACGGCCCGCGCTTCGTGCGTCTCGCGATCCGTCGCGGCACGCCCGATGGTCTGCCGCGTCCCACCATTACTCCGCCGGACGTGAAGACGCGCCTGATGCGCCACCTCGGCGCCGCTCAAGGAGTTCGATGATGCTGCTGCTCAATCCCGGGCCGGTGACGTTGACGGAGCGCGTGCGGCAGAGTCTGCTGCAGCCCGACCTGTGCCATCGCGAAGGCGAGTTCTTCGATCTGCAGGAAGAAGCGCGCACGCGTCTCGTGGACATCTACAAGCTCGATGCCGCCGAGTGGCAAGCCGTGCTGATGACCGGTTCGGGCACGGCGGCGGTGGAAAGCATGATCGCCGGCCTCGTGCCGGAGAACGGCAAGCTGCTGGTGATCGAAAACGGCGTGTACGGCGAGCGCATTACGCAGATCGCGAGCCAGTACCGCATCGCGCATGAGGCGCTGAAGCACGAATGGATGCAGGCGCCCGATCTCGAACGCATCGCCGCGCGGCTCGATGCCGGCGGCTTCACGCACGTGGCGGTGATTCATCATGAGACCACCACGGGCCGCCTGAACGATCTGCAGGCGCTGGCGGCGGTGTGTCGTGCGCGTGGCGTGCGTCTGCTGGTGGACGGCGTCAGCAGCTTTGCCGCCGAGTCGATCGACTTCGCCGACGGCAGCATTGCGGCAGTGGCGGCGACCGCCAACAAGTGTCTGCATGGCGTGCCGGGCGCATCGTTCGTGATGGTGCGCCGCGAGGCGCTGAAGCAGGCAGCGAGCCGGACCTATTATCTGGACATCGCGCGCCTGGCGAAACTGCAGGATCAGCGCAATACGCCGTTCACGCCGTCGGTGCACGCCTACTACGCGCTCGTCGAAGCGTTGCGCGAACTCGCGGACGAAGGCGGCTGGACCGCGCGTCATGCGCGCTACGCGGCGCTGGCCGAACAGGCGCGCGCGGGACTGGCTGCGCTGGGGATCGATAGCGTGTTGCCGCCGGCTGAGTCGTCGGTGGTGCTGCGGGCGTATCGCCTCCCTGCGGGCGTCAGCTACGTGCAATTGCACGACGCGCTGAAGGCGCGCGGCTTCGTGATTTATGCGGGGCAGGGCGGACTGTCGGCGGAACTGTTCCGGATCTCGACCATGGGCAATATTCATCCGGCGGATGTCGAGCGGCTGCTGCAAGGGTTTGCCGCGTTGACGCGTTAAAGGCGGGGTGCCGCTGCTCGCCTGAGAGCGGCGGCTTGCAATTACAAAGCACCCCAACCCTTCGTCCTTAACCGCTACTCCCTCAAACCGGATCCTTATCCGGCGGCCCTTCCGGCCGCTGCGGCTCGTCGTTGTGATGACCCGGCGAGGGCGGCGAAAGCGGATCGCCTTCCGGGTCGCGGGTCGGATCCGCAATCGGATCGGGGACGGGATTGGTATGCATGCGGTAAGTCATGACGTCACCTCGTGGGATGGGAGCGGTGAACCGGCGTTCGGGACACGTTCAACTGCCAGTAGTGTTCGGCATTGAACACGTCTTCGTAGCCCTGCGGCCCGAACGCGCGCAACTGGCTTTCGTATGCGGCGACCGCCTCGCGCTTGAGCGACGCCTGGCGTTCCTCGTCGATCGTATGGTCGGCGGCGGGATGGGCCGGCGTCGCCTCGATGCCGCGCCGCGCCAGATCGTCCAGACGCGCGGCCACGACGCCCGGTTGCAGCCGGTGGATCGCGTCTTCGTAAGCGAACCACGCCAGGTGCGACAGCCGCGGCAGGATTTCGCAGCATGCGTCGTACACCAGCACATGATCCGCGTGGTGCAGACCGAGCGGCATCAACAGGGTGTTTGCCGTGGAACGGTAAATGGTTTCTTCGAGCGCCGCCGCCAGCCGGTTGATCGACGGCGAATCTTGATACTGGCCGTCGCGAAACGGCATACGCACCGGAACCGCGTCGAACAGTTCCAGCGCGCGGTTGTCTTCGAGCGTGCGTGCATTGACCGATTCGTGCGCGCCGGCAAAACCGGCCTCGCTATCCCATTGGGTCTGCATGTTCTGCTCGGGCGCGGCGGCGAACACGGTACAGACGACGGCGTCGGGATGGGTGGCGAGCAAGGCGCCGCAACTGAACACGGCGTCGTCGAAATGGGGTGAGACGATAAATAGGCGCGGGCTGGTTTCGCTCATGGGATCGCAATGGGTTCTCGGAGGCGCGCGAGTGGCCGCATCCGCATAACGACGGGACAGCGTCACATCAGCTTAGACCGTATTGATGCGACCCGTGCGGAAGGTGGCCGCGCAAGCCGTGTGCCTGAGAGGCGCGTTAAGCGCGCGCCTAACGCGGCCGGTAGCGCGCTAGCGCCGGAGTGTCCCGCCGCCGTTCACAGGCCGTGCAGATCCTCGGGCGTGTCGACGTCGCGCAGAATGCCGGGGTCGTCGACGTCGAGCCGCGCAATCTGCTGCGTGGCCAGCAGATGACGCGCGCCGGTGTCGCCGTCGAGGCTCATCAGCGCGTCGCGGTGTTCCGGGCCGAAGCCGACCGGATGCCCCCGCTGCCCCTGATAAAACGGCACCACGATCGACGCGCCGCCGTCCAGCGTGCGCGCCACCGCTTCCACCGTAGGAATTGCGATGCGCGGCATGTCGGCCAGCGCGACGATCCAGCCTTCCGCGTCCGAACTGGCTTCGATGCCCGCCGCGAGGCTCGCGCCCATGCCGCGCTCGGCGTCGCTGGAGAACACCACGTCGCAGCCGGCTTCGTTGAGCATGCGGGCGAGCGCCTCCGAGCCCGGCCGCACCACCGCGAGCACCCGCGTCACCACCAGCAGGAGCCGGTGCGCCGCTTCGTGGGCGACCATGGCGCCGTCCGGCATTTGCGCGAGCAGCTTGTTGTGCAGGCCCTCCGGGTCGAAGCGCGAGCCGTAACCGGCGGCGAGCAGCACGCCGGTGGCGAGCGAAGCATAGGCCATGGGGCGGCACCTGGAAAGGAAATGACGTCGATTGTGCGGCGCAACCGGCGCTCAGGCAAGCACCAATCTCGGTGCGCCCGCGCCGTTTGCGTCACCCGACGCCATTCTGTCCTGCCCTTCTGTCCGTCGTCCGGCCGCGTCAGACCCGCGTGGTCGGCATCAGCACCTTGTCGAGCGTGATCGGCAGATCGCGCACCCGCACGCCGGTTGCGTGATAGACCGCGTTGGCCAGCGCGCCGACCACCCCGGTCAAGCCGATCTCGCCGATGCCGCGCACGCCGAGCGAGTTGATGTGCGGATCGGGCTCGTTGATAAAGCTGATGTCGAGCGTGCCGATATCGGCATTCACCGGCACGTGATACTCGGCCAGATTCATGTTGACGAAGCGGCCATAGCGCTCGTCCAGCAAGGTGTCTTCTTCGAAGGCGGCGCCCACGCCCCACACCATGCCGCCCATCATCTGGCTGCGCGCGGTCTTTTCGTTGAGCACCCGGCCAACGTCGTACACGCCGACGATACGCGGCACGCGGATCGTGCCCAGGTCGGCATCCACGTGGACCTCGGTAAATACCGCGCCGAACGAGTGCATCGAATATTCGCTGCGCTCCTGGCCCGGCTTGAGGCTCACCACCGCCTCGATGGGCTGGCCGCCGGCGCGCGCCAGAATCGCGGCCGCCGGGTCGCGCAGCGACGGATTCGAGCGGCTCACCACCCAGCCGTTCTCCACGCTGAGGTCGGACAGATCCATGCCGTGTACCGGCGAGGCGTTGTCGGCCACCGCGAGCGAGATCAGGCGGCTGCGCACCTGCATGCAGGCATCGCGGACGGCGGGCGACACGCTTGCCGCCGACTGCGATCCGCCCGAGCCCGGCGCCTGCGGCAGGGAGGAATCGCCTAGCTCGAAGTGGATTTTTTCGGGCGGAAAGCCGAGCGCGTCGGCGGACACCTGGGTCATCACCGTGTAGGTGCCGGTGCCGAGATCCTGCGTGCCTGAAGCGACCATCGCGGTGCCGTCGGGCAAAATTCGCGCGATCGCCCCGGCGGGGCTGCGGTTGGCGGGGTAACTGGCTGTCGCCATGCCGAGGCCGATCAGGGTGCTGCCGGAGCGCATCGAACGCGGTGTGGCCGTGCGGCGCGACCAGCCGAATTTCTCCGCGCCGATTTCATAGCACCGGCGTAGCGCCTTGCTCGAAAATGGTTTGTTCTCCTGCGGATCTGCCTCCGCATAGTTTTTGAGCCGCAGCGCGACGGGATCCATCTTGAGCGCCCACGCGAGTTCATCCATGGCGGATTCGAGCGCGAACGAACCGGTCGTCTCACCGGGCGCGCGCATGAAGGTCGGCGTACCCAGGTTCAACTGAACGAGCCGGTGGGTCGTCACCTGATTCGGCACCGCATAGAGCACCCGCGTGATCATGCAGCAGGTCTCGGTCCAGTCCTCGATCATCGACGTGTTCGAGAAACTGTCGTGCCGCATCGCGGTGAGCGTGCCGTCGTGCCGTGCGGCGAGCGTGAAATGCTGCTCGGTGTGCGGACGCGCGCCGACCGAACCGAACATCTGCGGACGGGTCAGTGCGAGGCGCACCGGGCGGCCGACCTGCTGCGAGGCCATCGCGGCGAGCACCACATGTGACCACGACGAGCCCTTGCTGCCGAAGCCGCCGCCGATGAACGGCGAGATTACCCGCACATTGTCGGGCGAAATGCCGAGCGTCTTCGCCACCGCCGTGCGCGTGCCGCTCACGCCCTGGGTGGAATCGTGCAGCGTCAATTGCGGGCCGTCCCAATGCGCCATGGTGGAATGTGGCTCCATGGGATTGTGATGCTCGACGGGCGTCGTATAGACCGCGTCGATACGCACTGCGCCGCTCGCGAGACCCGCTTCGAAATCGCCGCGCTGCGTGTCGGTCTGGCGGCCTTGTGGACTGATCGGCGCATGCGCGCTCGACTTGGCGCTGGTGAAATCGTGCGCACCGGGGGTTGCCTGATAGGTGATGCGCAGTTTCTGGGCGGCGTCGGTGGCGCGTTCGAGCGTGTCGGCCACCACCACGGCGACGGGCTCGTTACTGTAGTGAATCTGGTTGTCCTGCAACAGCGAGAGTCGACGGCCCGCCGGTATCGCGAGCGGCGGACGTCCATTGTTGGGCAGGCGCGGCGCGTTCTGATACGTCATCACCAGCAGCACGCCCGGCAGCGCTTGCGCGCGGCTGGCGTCGATCGAGGCAATCGTGCCGCTCGAAATCGTGCTCGTCACCAGCACTGCGTGGGCGATGCGCGCCTCGGGGAATTCCGCCGCGTAGCGTGCTTCGCCGGTGACTTTCAGCACGCCGTCGGTGCGGTCCATCGGTTGACCGACCAGTGGGGCATTCAGGTTGGTAGTCATGCGAGACCTCCCGTGCGGCCGGCGGCCTGATTGACGGCGCGCACCATGGCTCGTTGCGCGAGTAGCACCTTGAAGCGATTGCCGCTGAGCGGCTGCGCCTCGCCCATGGTGGCCGCCGCGGCTTCGCGCAGCGACGCATCGCTAAGCGGCTTGCCGCTTAGCATCTGCTCGGCGATGCTCGCGCGCCAGGGCTTATGCGCGACGCCGCCCAGCGCAATATGTGCAGTCCTTACGGTATTGCCGTCCATCTGCAAGCCGGCGGCGACCGAGACCAGCGCGAATGCATAACTCGCGCGATCACGCACTTTCAGATAATGCGAATGATCGCTGAATAGCGGCGGCGGCAGATCGACAGCCGTGATCAGTTCGCCCGGCTGCAGGGTCGTATCCACCTCGGGACGGTCGGCGGGCAGGCGATGAAAATCCGCAATCGGAATCGTGCGCTCGCCACGCAGACTGCTGACGCGCACCACGGCGTCGAGCGCCGCGAGTGCCACGCTCATGTCCGACGGATTCACCGCGACACATTGCGAGCTGGCGCCGAGAATCGCGTGCGTGCGGTTCTGTCCTTCTATCGACGCGCAGCCGCTGCCCGGCTGGCGCTTGTTGCATTGCGTAAACGCGGTGTCGTAGAAGTAGCCGCAACGGGTGCGCTGCATCAGATTGCCGCCTACGGTTGCCATATTGCGCAACTGCGGCGACGCTCCGGACAAAAACGCCTGCGACAGCAGCGGATATTGCTGGCGCACCAGCGCGTGATTCGCGGCGTCGCTGTTGCGCACCAGCGCACCGATGCGCAAGCCGCCGTCCGGCAGCGTGCCGATGCCGTCGAGGCCGCGCAGACGGGTGATGTCGACGAGGTGCACAGGGTGCTCCACGCCGCCTTTCATCAGATCAAGCAGATTGGTGCCGCCGCCGATAAACATCGCGCCGGGTTGCTGCGCCGCGCGCAGCGCGCTGCTCACGTCCGCAGCGCGTTCATAGGAAATCGCGTCCATGCCGGTGCTCCGTCAGGCGTTGCCGGAATCGCCGCCGTGCACGGTGCGCACGGCGGCAACGATATTGGCGTACGCGCCGCAGCGGCAGATGTTGCCGCTCATGCGTTCGCGGATCTCGTCGTCGGAGAGTTGGGGCGGTCGGGTACGGACGTCGGCGGTGACGGTGCTGGCAGTGCCGCTCTGGAATTCGTTGAGCAGCGCTGTCGCGGAACAGAGCTGCCCGGGCGTACAGTAGCCGCACTGGAACGCGTCGTGCTCGATGAACGCCCGCTGGATGGGACTTAGCGCGCCACTGCTCGCGAGGCCTTCGACGGTCGTGATGGTCTCGCCTTCGTGCATCACGGCAAGCGTCAGACAGGAGTTGACACGCCGTCCTTCGATTAGCACGGTGCACGCACCGCATTGTCCGCGATCGCAACCTTTCTTGGTGCCCATCAGGCCGGCGTATTCGCGCAACGCGTCGAGCAGCGTCACGCGCGGCTCCAGTTGCAGCGTGTAAGGGCGGCCGTTGATGTTCAAGGTGACCGGTCGCGGCGGTTCGGGCGCGCGCGGCTGAGCGGGTGGGGTGACGACGTCCGGCTGGCTCTGTGCGCGGACATGGGGCGCTACGCCGACAGCGGTGGCCGCTGCCGCGGATTGCAGAAAGCGGCGGCGTGCGGGCTTGTCAGGCGTGGTGTTGGGTTCTTCGTCCGAACCCGCTGGGACTCGATTCCTGGACATAACGTTCTGTTTGCTCCATGAAAGGTCGATGCAATCTCGCCACGCGGCGGACGTTCGACGCATGCGAGCACAACGAATCAGATAGCAATTTCGATGCCCTGGCCGTGCTGCACGCGGCAGGGTGCGCTTCACTATATATCCAATGTAAAACAGGATTGCGCGCTGTTTCGCGGGGAAAGCGCAACACAGTCTTGTGCGATATCGCGGAGTGCTGTCGCGCCGGGGTCACATGGATGGATTGCCCGAAAATTATTTCGCAACCCTAACTTTAGGAATGCGACGTAGTCGGGATGTGAGTATTGCCGCGCCGCTAACCGTGCCTGATTCACTCAGTCGCATAATGAAGCGGCGTTGTGACAGAGATATTGTTCTCGAGGTTTTTTCTGCTAAAGCAGACATCGGCGGAGTAAAAGATAACCAGCGCAAAATGACCCATGCGAGATTGCCAAACTGAGATTTCAGTTGCTGTTCAATTAATGGGATCTGGTCTGAAAAATTCCCGATACGCATGGTAATCAATAGTAATTTTTTGTGATGTCGTCCGGCCTAAAGTAAACCGGAATTATGTCGCTATTCCAGCTATGACATAACCGTCTTGTCGCGTTACCAAGGTTGCTATTTTTATACCGATAAGCGGCTAGGGGTTATAGAGCACTTGACTTAAAGCGGATTGCTGAAGCGGACTCGCAAGGTCGGCATTCAGTGCGCCGTTAATGTCGAAAAGTGCCGTGTCAGTTTCGGCTGCACCGCAGACATCTCAATCGGACTGCCAGACCCAGTGCGATAGTGGGCTTTCAATGCGTGACCTGAAGCCCTGCGGCGCGGTTCAATACAACAAACAATTGGCCAGAAAAAATGAACCGGGGTGATATGAAAAACATCGTGCGAATCGCGTGGGGAGCGGGCGTTGTCGCGGCATTAAGCGCTTGCGCGACTAACGATCAGGGCCAAGCCGTGATCGATACCAATCAGGTCAATGTTGTGATCGGCAAACTGCTCACGCCGCAATCTACGAACGGCGACAGCAATAGCGACAGCAGCAGCGATGACAGCAATAGCAGCGCGGATAACAGCGACAGCAATTACCAGCCGGCGCCCAACGACAAATATATCGCCGTTGCATCAGATCAGGATATCGAGGTTTCAGGCGGCAATACCTATGTCTGGGCAACCGATCCTAACGGACATCGGCATCGCGTGTTATATGGCCGTGGCGATCAGCGCGCGCAATTGCAGGCACGACGAGCCCAGTTGCAACGCGTGGCCGCGCATAACGGCGGCACGCTGCCGACCCACGCCGGCGCTGTGAAGAACGGCGGCGCGGCAACCCGGGCCACGGCTCAGAACGGCAAACAACCTACCGCAGCTATGGCGGCCGCGCATCCTGGGGCGGCCCCGGCCGCCACAAAGGTTGCGGCGGCGCCCGCCAAGCCCGCAGCGGCCGCGCCTGCGCCGGCCAAGCCGGCCGCCAAGCAGCCAGAAAAGAAGACGACAAGCTAAGTCTGCTTGGCCGTCACTCCCGAGTTCCATCAGGTAGCCGCAGCGCTGCTTCCTATAGAACAAACGTAGATGCAATGCAGGTCATGCCTTCCAAAAGGCAATCGATCAGATAATTCTTTAAAAAACTGAGGGTTTTGATGAAAAAAGTCTTTGCTATTGCCGTTCTGGCCGGTGTTTCGATTTGCGCAATGCCGCTTGCTCAAGCTCAAGTGCCGCATCGCGACGACGCAGCTCACCGCGACGACCATCGTGCTGATCATCGTAACGATCATCGTGATGACCACCGCAATGATCATCGCGACGACCATCGTCGTCCGTAATAAGCAGAGTAATAGACGTCAGTTAAGCGTGAAACGCGAGGTGCTCTTTGCAGAGGACCTCGCTTTACTTCGTGCGTTGATTTTTGCCTGGAGCATGACTTCGCGCGAGCCGCCTCGTCGAAGCGACTCGTGCTCTCGTTCAATGCGAGTGGCGCGGCACCTCGGCGCCACGGCAGCCCACCAGGAAGTCGAAATCGCAGCCTTGGTCCGCTTGCAGCACGTGTTCGACATAAAGTTGCCGATAACCGCTGGAATCGGCCGCTGTCTTCTGCTGTCCTTCCGCCCAGTCGGCGAGGCGGGCAGCCAGCTCTTCCGCGCTGACATCGAGGTGCAAGCGGCCGTCGTGGCAATCCATCTCGATCCAGTCGCCTTCGCGCACTACCGCGAGCGGGCCGCCGGCGCGCGCTTCGGGTGAGACGTGCAGCACCACGGTACCGTAGGCAGTGCCGCTCATGCGCGCATCCGAGACGCGCACCATGTCGGTGACGCCCTGCGCCAGCAGCTTCGGCGGCAAGCCCATGTTGCCCACTTCGGCCATGCCGGGATAACCCTTCGGCCCGCAATTCTTCATGACGAGCACGGAGTCGGCGGTGACGTCCAGATCCGGATCGGCGATGCGCGCCTTGTAGTCGTCGAAGTTCTCGAATACCACGGCCCGACCGCGATGCCTGAGCAGGGCCGGCGTCGCCGCGGACGGTTTGAGCACCGCGCCGTTCGGCGCGAGATTGCCGCGCAGCACGCACAGGCCGCCATCGGCGACGAGCGGTTTGTCGAGCGGACGGATCACTTCGTCGCTGTAGATCGGCGCTTCGCGGTTGTTGTCCCACAGCGACTGGCCGTTGGCGGTCAGCGCATCCGGATGCGGCAGCAGGCTGGCTTCGCCCAGACGCCTGACGACGGCTGGCAAACCGCCCGCGTAATAGAACTCTTCCATCAGGAAGCGGCCCGACGGCTGCAGATCGACCAAAGTAGGCGTGCCACGGCCGACGTGGGTCCAGTCGTCCAGTTCGAGGGGGACGCCAATGCGCCCGGCAATCGCCTTCAGATGAATCGCCGCATTGGTCGAGCCGCCGATTGCCGCATTCACGCGGATCGCGTTTTCGAATGCTTCACGCGTGAGCAGTTTCGACAGCTTGAGGTCCTCCAGCACCATGTCGACGATGCGCATGCCCGACATATGCGCGAGCACGTAGCGGCGTGCATCGACGGCGGGAATGGCCGCGTTGTGCGGCAGCGTGACGCCGAGCGCTTCGGCCATGCAGGCCATCGTCGAGGCGGTGCCCATCGTATTGCAGGTGCCTGCCGAGCGCGACATGCCGGCTTCAGCGGACATGAATTCGTGCAACGAGATCTTGCCGGCCTTGACCTGCTCGCTCAATTGCCAGACCACCGTGCCCGAGCCGATATCGCGGCCATGATGCTTGCCGTTGAGCATCGGTCCGCCGCTCACCATGATGGCCGGCACGTCGCAGCTGGCCGCGCCCATCAGTAGCGCGGGGGTGGTCTTGTCGCAGCCCGCGAGCAGCACCACGGCGTCGATCGGATTGCCGCGAATCGATTCCTCCACGTCCATGCTGGCCAGGTTGCGCGTAAACATGGCCGTGGGGCGCAGATTCGATTCGCCATTCGAGAACACTGGAAATTCCACTGGAAAGCCACCTGCTTCGAACACGCCGCGCTTGACGTGCTCCGCGATCTTGCGAAAGTGCGCGTTACACGGCGTCAATTCCGACCATGTATTGCAGATTCCGATGATCGGTTTGCCCTGGAACTCGTGATCGGGGATGCCCTGATTCTTCATCCAGCTTCGGTACATGAAGCCGTTCTTGTCGGCGGTGCCGAACCATTGCGCCGAGCGCAGTGCTCGTTTGTTGTCTGGCATGGTGCCCTCCTAATCCCACATTATAGTAAGACTATTTAGCCTGTTCACTAGGGTATTCACGAATATTGGTGCCCGATCATTCGCAATATAGTGTGACTATTCGAAAATGAATGGACGGCTGTGTCTCGCGCTGGAAGGCGCGTGCCAGTACGCAGCGTCAATCAGTGAGGCCGAATCATGGCGCAGCAAATCAGGTTGGGCATCGTGGGCGTGGGCAAGATTGCGCGCGATCAGCACTTGCCGGCTATCGCGGCAAACGCGGGCTTCAGGCTCATTGCGGGCGCGAGCCGCAATGCGCAGGTCGAAGGCGTGCGCAACTATAAGACCATTCAGGAACTGCTCGCGGCCGAACCAGACCTGGACGCGGTGTCGCTCTGCGCGACGCCGCAAGTACGCTTTGAGCAGGCGCGCGACGCACTTCTCGCCGGCAAGCATGTGATGCTGGAAAAGCCGCCGGGCGCGAGCGTCGTCGAGGTTAAGCTGCTCGCCGAGTTGGCTAACGAGCGCGGCCGCAGCCTGTTTGCGACGTGGCATTCGCGCCATGCGCCCGGGGTCGAGACGGCCCGCGCGTGGCTTGCCGAGCGCGACATCAAGTCGGTGCAGGTGCTCTGGAAAGAAGATGTCCGTAAATGGCATCCGAATCAGGACTGGATCTGGCAGCCCGGCGGCTTGGGCGTCTTCGATCCGGGCATCAATGCGCTGTCGATCGTGACGCGGATTTTGCCGCGCGCGTTCTTCCTGAAGTCCGCGGAATTGTGGGTGCCGTCCAACCGGCAGACGCCGATTGCCGCGAACCTCAATTTCACCGACGACCGCGATACGCCGATCCGCGCCGAGTTCGACTGGCGCCACGGTTCCGAAGAACTGTGGCAGATCGAGGTGACGACTGGCAGCGGCGTTCTGCGTCTTTCGCAGGGCGGCAAACTGTTGCATATCGACGGC
This sequence comes from Paraburkholderia sp. BCC1885, assembly GCF_900996235.1. Classification (GTDB taxonomy): domain Bacteria; phylum Pseudomonadota; class Gammaproteobacteria; order Burkholderiales; family Burkholderiaceae; genus Paraburkholderia. The sequence continues at coordinate 167,102 of NZ_CAAJGM010000241.1, read as the reverse complement.
GCGGCCGTCAATGTAGGCCCGGAACGCGAATACCCCGGCCTGTACGAGCGCTTTTTCGAACTGGTCAGCAGCGGTGCGAGCGACGTAGACCTGCGCCCGCTCGAACACGTGGCCGACGCCTTGTTGTTAGGCCATCGGCACGCGGTCGAAGCCTTCGTCGATTGAGCGGCGCCGTTACCACTCAAGATCGGCTTCCTGGTGAAGATGTCGGAACACGCATGGTTCATCAACGAACAGAAAGCCGCGACCGCTCTCGGTCAGGCGGCATTCTGTTGCTCGCGGTATTGTTCGACCGGTATCGCCGCAGCAAACGCGTGGGGTAGGTGAGCCTCGCGGTGACGGAGATGGATCAGGCGGCGCGGCAGAATTCAGCGCTCGTCGAAGCGCCTGCACGCGCACCTGCATACGCGCGAGTTCGGTTGTCTAGCGGCTGATTTGCTTCAATCGATGCCGTGAAACACCGCATCGTCCGGGCCGAGATATACCGGCGGACGCCATGCCGCGTCGCGCATGGAATGCTGCACCAGCTTTTCGACCCCCAGCAGCACCGCGAAAATCGCCATCCGCACCGGAATGCCGTTGTCGGTCTGACGGAAGATGGCGAGGCGCGAATCGTGGTTCAGATCGACGCTCAGGTCGTTGGCTCCCGGCCGGCTGTCGCGTGGCAGCGGGTGCATGATCAGCGTATCGAGCCCACAGACGCTATCCACCAGCGCCTGGTTGATCTGGAAGTCCGGCGTATAGCCTTCGAACGATTCATCCGCAAAGCGCTCTTTCTGGATGCGCGTGGCGTACACCACGTCCGCGCCACGCAGGCCTGCTTTCAGGTCGTGAGTCTGCTCGACCACGTGATCGTTGCGCGAGATATGTTCGACGATGTAACTCGGCATTTCCAGCGACGGCGGCGAGATCAGCGTGAACTTGATGCCGCGATACAGTGCCAGCAATTTGACGAGCGAATGCACGGTGCGCCCGTATTTCAGGTCGCCCACCAGCGCGATATGCGCGCCGTCGACGATCTTGCCGAGCCGCGAGAATTCGCGCTGGATCGTGTACAGGTCGAGCAGGGCCTGGCTCGGATGTTCGCCGGGACCGTCGCCGCCGTTGATCACCGGCACGTTGGTGGCGCGCGCGAATTCGGCCACCGAGCCTTGCTCCGGATGGCGGATCACCAGCGCGTCGACATAGCCGCTCATCACGCGGCTCGTGTCGTAGATGGACTCGCCCTTGGCCATCGAAGAAAACGTGAAACCCGTGGTGTCGCACACCGAGCCGCCGAGCCGGCAGAACGCCGCGCCGAAGCTCACGCGCGTGCGGGTGCTGGCCTCGAAGAACAGGTTGCCGAGCACCGCGCCTTCGAGCACGCGGGAGATTTTGCGGCGTCGCGCGATGGGCTGCATGATGTCCGCGACGCGAAAGAGGGCTTCGACCGAGTCGCGCGAGAATTGATCCACGGACAGCAACTGCGGCCTGCCTTCGAACAGCATCTGGCTGGCGAGCGACTGTGAGTCTACGCTTTGCGTATACTTATCGCCCGCTTCGCCGCTGACGACGATCTCCGACACGAAGCGCTCGACAATCTCCGGCATGGCGCGCGATTCCGCCGAATCGTCCGGCAGCAGCCACGTGTCCAAAGCCCGGCGCGATACACCGATACGGCTCGCGAAGGTGTCGCGGGTCATGTTCAGGCGACGCATGGCGTCGCGGAGAAAGGCTTGTTGCGGGACGCTCATGGAGGCACCTCTTGGGCAGTTTGATGTACGCGGTGCGTATATTAGTTTGGCTGTGCGAGAAGTCAAGCAGTTTTGGCAAAAAGGCTATGGCCGGTTGCACCGCCCGGCATGCAAAGCGGCCAGCCGCTTCGCTTGACCGTCGCCCGGCTTGCATTCGCGGGCGTGGCGCCGGCCTGCGCGGTCGTTAGCGCCAAAAGCCCAAAAATGGCCGCTCATCTGGCCGGGGCTGGTTTGACCGTTCGTCAGAGGTGGCGACGGAACAGTCAAAGCCGTCCCGCGTCATCTGCCGGCTTGAGTTCCTGTCGTTACGCCGTTCGCCGACGGCGCCATCTATCACGCCTCTTTGCGGCGTTTGGTGCTTATGTAGGTCTATATGCCGAGGTGGCAATTCAATTAATTCGGTATCCATATTAATTGAATGTGATGAAGCGCGCGTGAGTTTCACGTAAAGCTGCGCATGTCCCATTCGTCGGCGTTTCGAATTTGAGATGATGCCTGAGCGGACAGAGGGATAATCGGCGGTTCTGTTTTTCATCTCACGTCGGCGCTTGTCCGGCGCATACGTTGCATGCCGGCTAATCCCGCCTTCGCTTTCGTTGTCCTTACTATTCCGTTTGCGTGCCGCGATCGGGCGTGTCGTTGCGCGTCTGCATGGCGTGTCGCGGCGCGTGCGGGGAGCCGCTGATGTCGTCGATCCTTGGCGCCGGCAGCCGGCTCAGCAGCGGCGAAATTCGCTTCGTTACCCGGCGCATGGCCATCACGATCGCGCTTGCGGCCGCAGCGGGCGCGGCGGCGCTGTCGCTGGCGGCGGGTGTCGTTATCGGGATCTATCTACCCGCGCATGATGCGGCGGCCCGCGGCGGTCAGATGGTGAGCCGCGTCGAGCATAACTATGCAATCGATCAGCTTGGCAAGCTCAATGCGTCGATGGCGCAGATCGAGCCGCGCATCGAGCGGCTCACGACCGAGGTCGGCGCGCTGCGCAATTTCGAGTCGCGTCTGAACACGCCGAAAGCGCCGCCGCATGCGCCTGCCGATCCGGCGGATCAGGAGACGTCGGACGCCGACGGCGAAGGCGGTCCGTCGCTGCCGCCGAGGCGCTGTGTCGAAGCGGTGACGCGGCCGTCGCGTAGCGATGCTGCTTCGACGCGCCAGCAACTCGAATGCTTGAGCGCCACACTCGCCGCGCTCGAGCATGAGACCGAGGTGCATGAAGTCGCGTTTAACGCTTTTCCGGGTCGCATGCCGGCCGAGGGCGCCCGCTTTGGCTCACCGTTCGGCAATCGCATCGATCCGTTCACACACAGGCTCAGCTTTCATCCGGGCGTCGATCTGGTCGCGCCCTCGGGTACGCCGATTCTCGCCGCGGCCGGCGGCCGGGTGATTTTCGCGGGGCCGAAGGGCGGCTACGGCAACGCGGTGGAGATCGACCACGGCAACGGTCTCATTACCCGCTACGGGCACGCGTCGCGCATTCTCGTGCACGAAGGCGATCTGGTTCTGCCGCTGCAACATGTCGCGGACATCGGCAGCACCGGCCGCTCGACCGGTCCGCATCTGCATTTCGAAGTGCTGGTGAACGGCTCTCCGGTCGATCCGACCGCCTATCTTGCGTTGTTCGGCGCCCATCCTCATGGTTGATCTTCGTTCGGCCCGCGACGCGGGTGGTCTCACGCAGCGCGTCTATGCACTCCAACCGGTGCGCTCGCGCGCGCTGCGCGTGGCGCTCTGGAGCGGCGTATGTGCCTGCAGTGTGGCGCTGGGCGCCGCGGCGATGAACTGGTACGCGACGCAGCGCGCCGTGCCGCCGTCCCAATGTGCGAGCGCGCCGGTTTCGCATGACAGTATGCAGGCAGAGCTTGAACGCACCCGGCTCGCGCTGGCGCAGGAGTCCACTGCGCGTGCAGCAGTGCAGAAGACTGCTGACGCCTCAGCCGCCGAAGCGGCCCGTCTGAATACCGAATTGATGTTCTTGCGCAGCCAAAGCCAGAAACGCCGTTGACCCTGCGATAGGTCACGCACCCCCCGTTTTCCTGATATTAGTGAGAGGTTATTTATGTTCGGCAAGAAGAAAACCACGAGCGTTCAGCAGACCAAGCTCGCCACCCTGGTCGCCCACGACGTGCGCATTACCGGCGACCTCGAATTCAGCGACGGCCTGCGCATGGACGGCCATGTGTGCGGCAACGTCACCGGTAAGGCGAACACGCAGACCTTGCTGGTGCTGAGCGATCGCGGCTCGATCGAGGGTAACGTGCATGGCTACGATGTGGTGGTGAACGGCAAGATCATTGGCGATGTGATTGCCGATCATTTCGTCGAATTGCAGCCCAACGCGCATGTGACCGGCAACATCTACTACCAGCAATTGCGCATGGATTGCGGTGCTTCGGTCGACGGCAAGTTGACGCGGCGCGATCCGCTGCCAGCACCGATCTCGACGTTGACCTCGCCGCCGAGCGGTAGCGAGGCAGCCGATCCCAAGCCGCCGCGTACCAAGGCAAACGGGATTTCGCCGCGGGCAGAGAAACGGGATAACAGCGCGGACGTAAGTGCGAACGTCGGCGCGAGTACAGACGCTTCAGGTGGCTAAAGTCGTCTTGGCGGCCCTTAGCCTCCTTTAACCAGCATTACTCTCCTTCAGCCACCTTCAGTTACCCCGAGCGCCTTTAGCGGTCTTTAGCGCAGACCCACAGAAGTCCGCTGAGCCCGCTATACGGACGCTTTCTGTGCGGGCCGGTCCGGCAACTCCGGCGCCAGTTCGCCGCGCGGGGCGGGGTTGAGCGAATTGGGCCGCTGCGCGGCGCCCTTGTCGAGATTGGCGAGCATGCCTTGTTCGGCAAGCAGGTGCTGCAAGGCAAGCACGATCAGGCCGATGATCAGCAGCAGATCGCCTGCAAACACGACGCCATACACCGCCGAGGTAGTCTGCGGGTTGCCGAGCAGCAACGACGCATTTCCCCGGTTCAGCAGCACCAGCGTCAGCGGCACCGCCGCGTTGAGGCTGGCAATGGCGCTGGCAATTGCCACCAGCATGCGCGCCGGCCCGAGATCGGGGCGGCGTCGGCGGCATACCTCATAGAGCGTCAGCGCGCGGCACGGCAGGAAAAACAGCGTGAGCAGCGCGCCGCGAAAAACAGGCGGTGCTTTCAGTGCGTGCGCGAGCGAAAACAGGACGCAGAACAGCGCGGTGACGGCGAAGCCCTGGAGCAGCGAGGCAGATGCGCCGAACAGCACACGCGTGCCGGTCCACACCAGAATGCGCGCCTGCAGTGCCAGAGTTGCCGTGGCGATCAGCAGCAGCGTGGTTGGCCATACCGAGTGCAGACCGAAACAGGCCGCCGCCGCGCTCATCAGAAAGAACGACGCCGACCAGAAGCGAAACGCCGCGACACGCGCAAAAATGCGCGCGAGGGCAGCCGTGACGATACCGCTGCACAGGAACGTCATCAGGCAAAGCGAATTGAATGTCGCTACGTCGAATCTCATGAAATCTCCGTCTGCGCCAGAACCATGCGTTCCTTCAGCAGGTCGCTGAAGGCCTCCGGTTCGAGCGGCTTGCCTAGCAGAAAGCCCTGCATTTCGTCGCACATCATGGCCTTGAGCTTGCCGAGCTGCGAGGCGGTTTCGACGCCTTCGGCCACCACGTCCATGTCGAGCGAATGCGCGAGCGCGATGATCGCGGACACGATTGCCGTGCCTTCGGGACCATGGTCGTCGAGACCGTTGGTAAAAAAGCGGTCTATCTTGAGCTGCTTGACGCGAAAGCGTTGCAGGTAGGCGAGACTCGAATAGCCCGTGCCGAAATCGTCGATTGCAATCTCGAAGCCGCTCGTCTGAAACTCGCGGATCATTTCGATCGTGCGGGGCGCGTCCTGCATGGCGACGGTTTCGGTGATCTCGAACATGATCAGTTCGCTGTCCACCTGTTCGGCCTGCACGATCTCCAGCACGTTGGCGACCAGATTCGGCTGCGAGAGCTGGCGTGGCGACAGGTTGATCGCCACCTTCATCGCCGGCAGTCCGGCATCGACCCAGCGGCGGATCTGCCGGCACGTCTCACGCACCACCCAGTAGCCGATCTGCACGATCTGTCCCGAGCGTTCGGCAATCGGGATGAACTCCAGCGGCGCCAGCACGCCGAGCAGCGGATGGTTCAGGCGGATCAAGGCCTCGGCGCCGGCCAGTTCGTTGCTGTCGCCGCGAAACTTGGGCTGGAAATGCAGCCTGAAATAGTCCGCGCTGAGCGCTTCGTGCAGCGCGTGCTGGATTTGCAGCGTGCGCGTCGCGGCCTCGTTCATGCTGGCTTCGAAGAAGCGGTAGGTGCTGCGTCCCGCGCGCTTGGCTTCGTACATCGCGGCATCCGCGTGCTTGAGCAGGGTGTCGAAGTTGTCGCCGTCCTGCGGGAACAGCGCAATGCCGATGCTCGGCATGACCTGCAACGGCTCGTTGTCGCTCCACACGCCTTCACGCATCCGGTCGAGCACGGCGTCGGCAATCAGGCCCGCATCCTGCCGCTCGCGCAGGTTCTCCGACAACACCACGAATTCGTCGCCGCCCAGCCGCGCGACGGTATCGGTGGCGCGCACGCAGGCCTGTAGACGGTGCGCGAAGGCGGCGAGCACCTGGTCGCCCGCCGAATGGCCGAGTGAATCGTTGATGGTCTTGAAGCCGTCTAGATCCATGAACAGGATCGCGAACACATTGTTGCGGCGGCACGCCATCTGAATGGCCGATTCGATCCGCTCGGTAAGGGTCGCGCGGTTCGGCAGGCCGGTCAGGGTATCGACGGTGGCGAGGCGCACGATCTGTCCGTTCAGGTTCGACACGGCGCTGACCAGAAAGGTGGTGCGTGCATCGAAGCGCGACAGCATCAGCGTGACGATCAGAATCGAGAAGCTGAACAGCATCACCGCGGTGGCGAGCCACTCGGTGTCGACGCCGTTGGCTGCTGCGCAGATGGCGCCGACCGGGAAATCGGCCGCCGCCATGCCGGCGTAATGCATGCCGCTGATACCCACGGCCATTACCAGCGCCGCGCCGAAGCGCGTGCGTTTGACGTTGCGCGCGGCTTCGTCGCGCAGCCGGCGTGCGATCAGCAGCGCGGCCATCGAGGCGGCGACCGCAATCGCCAGCGAAATGGCAAACCACGTTGGCCGGTAGTGAATGCCGGGTTGCATGCGCATGGCCGCCATGCCGGTGTAGTGCATCCCGGCAATGCCGAGGCCCATCAGCACGCTGCCGCTCACAAGGTGGACGGGCGTCAGTTGCGCGCGCGTGGTGATGAAGAGCGCGAAATACGACACCACCACGGCGATGGCGAGCGAGTCGCCGGTCAGTGTCAGGTCATAGCCGAGCGGAATCGGCAATGACAGCGCCAGCATGGCGATGAAATGCATCGACCAGATGCCGACGCCCATCGCGGCCGCGCCGCCCGCGAGCCACGCGTGACGCAGGCGCGACGAGGTCAACATCGCGATGCGTCCGGTCAAATCGAGAGCGGTATACGACGCAAGCGCCGCGACGACGAAGGAGACCGCCGCCAACCAAAAGTTGTAAGTGCCGAGCATGTTTAGTCCAGCCGTGTAAGGAGAGACGGCTTAACCTGTTGTCGACCGCGGGCACGATTTATTTAACGAAATTACATCAACAATGCAGGATTTCGCGGAGGTATTTCGGGGCTGTCGTCAGGGTAATCCACGAGCGAAGGTATTCCCTGCAATCGCGGCCAGGATCGCAAAACGCGATGCTGGCCGCGAGTCCTGGCGCGTAGCGGAGGGAGTTTGGCGTGGATCGATTGGGCCACCAGGCTTATCTGCGAGATTATGCAGCGCGCGTATTTGAGTGGACGCTATGCGCGTCTCTTTACAGCAGGAAGTTTCGATACGGGTTCGCGCATTCAGCAATTTTCTGTCAGCATCGCTAATAGCGCCTGAACCCGCGAAAGCAGCTTCACGTGACGGGCGCGCTACCGACCAAGGCTTCGTTATCGAGTACGTGATTACCAACCCTTCCGTTTTCATGCGAGCAAAACCTCTGGCTGTTGCGGCTGTTCTCGTTATGCTGGTGCCGTCTCTCGCAGCCGCTCAGGCGTTCGAGAGCGGTTCGCGTGCCGAGTTGTACCGGCGCTATGTGCTCGCCGGCAAGGACGTGCAATGCCGCACCAATGCCTCGTGCGCGGCACTCGGCGTGGCCGCGCTCGATGCGGGGCGCATCAAGGACGCGCAGGCGCTGGTGGATATGGAATCGATGCTGGCGGATGCCGCGACCTTGCAAGCCGAAGAAGACAATTCACCGAAGGCGATCAACTCGGCGCACGCGCGGGTGGCGATGGCGCTGATCCATGAGGGCGACGTGCAGGCGAGCGAGGGCGCGTTTTCGAATGCGCGCGCGTTTTATCGCACTGCTGCAAGCCGCGGCAAGGAAGCGCCCGACGACATCATGCTGAACCGCGTCGTTACGCTGGCACAGCAACGCCTGGCCGGCGTCGCGGACAAACAGGTGGTGGAGGGTCTGCCCGCGACGGGCGTGCGGTTCGCGCGCTATCTGAAGCTGGGTGCATGGAGCAGCGTGGTGCTGACGCCGCTCAAAGGGCGCCGCGGCGTCTACCGTCTCGTCGCCAGCTTCGTCTATCCAGGCGTCAGCAGTGACGGCCAACCGGCGGTCAGTACCGGCACCGTGCTGGCGAACGTGCGGTTCTATGGCGCCATTGCGCGGGTTGCCGTGGCGGATCAACCGGACGGCGTGCCGTTCGACGCCACCACGAAGGTGAGCAACCTCGCCGCCTACGACGGCCACGCCGACAAGTGCCTTATCGAGTTCAGGCTCAGCGAGCCGGAGACGCTCGACGTGGTCACGCACGGCTCCGCCGGCGCATGCCGGTTTGGTCCGAAAGTAACCGCCGATGGCCGATATTATCTAAAGACGGGTTCTTAAACCCGGGTTCTGACTCGTCGGGGGAGCGCGTATGCGAAACGCAATGGACTATCCGTCGGTGGTGTTTGTGTCGACGCTGGTGGCGATGTCTTTGTCGGCCTGGATCGGAGCGAGTGTGCTTCGGCGCGTGAAAAGTCTCACGGCGGAAGCGCGCGAGGACTTCAATGTGGTTCAGGCGGCCACGCTGACGCTGCTCGCACTGATGATCGGCTTCAGCTTTTCAATGGCGGTGGGCCGCTATGATCAGCGCAAGAATTACGAGGAAGAGGAGGCCAATGCCATCGGCACGGAATACGTGCGGGCCGATCTGCTGCCGGCCGCCGACGCGCAGCAGGTGCGCACGCTACTGACACGTTATATCGGGCAACGTATCCTTTTCTATCAAACGCGCGATTCAAACGCACTCGATGAGATCAACTCCACGACGTCGCAATTGCAAACAGCGCTCTGGGGTGCGGTGCGCGACGCTGCCGCCGCACAGCCGAATCCCGTCACCGCGCTGGCAGTCGCCGGCATGAATGACGTGCTGAATTCGCAGGGATACACCCAGGCCGCGTGGTGGAATCGTATTCCGATCGCAGCGTGGGGACTGATGGTGGCGATTGCGGTGTGCTGCAATCTGCTGGTCGGTTATGGCGCGCGCACGGCCAGGATCGGTCTGACGCTGCTGGTCGTGCTGCCGGTGGTGGTGTCTACTTCGTTTGCGTTGATTGCGGATATCGACAGCCCACGCGGCGGCATCATTCGCGTGAGCCCGATCAATCTGCTCAGTACCGCGCAATCGTTGCGGCCGGACTGATTTGCTTAGGGTTGCGTAAGAATTTATACATAGATACGCGGCGGCGAGGCAGCAAGACGCCTCGCGTGGGTGACTCAGTTTGCGGCGTCGGTGGTGCCCGGCGCGTAAGCACGACGTCCGGTCACGCGTGCGGCGATGCGGCCCAGCGCCAGCCATTGTTGCGCGAGCAGCCCCCGGCCATAGGAACGGCCATCGCCGAGCGGAGCCGGCAACTGGTCGCGAATGCCGGTCGGCTCGATGGCGCGGTTCCACGAAGCCGTGCGGAACATCATGTCCCACCACGGAAACAGCACGCCAAAGTTGCAACCGTAGGCGGTGCCTTCATGACCGTAACCCACCGCATGATGACGGCGATGAAAAATCGGGCTGACGATAATCCGTTCGAGTAGCCACCCATAAGGCAAGCGCGCATTGACGTGCTGGATGCTCTGCATGAAGTTGCTGACGGCGACCAGCACGACGAACTGATTCGGCTGCACGCCGATAAACAGCGAGATCGCCGCGAAAAACGCCGCCTGGATGATGTCGTCGAGAAAGTGGTTGCGGTCGTCGTTCCACAACGACATCTGCTGCTGGCTGTGATGCACCGCGTGCAGTTCCCACCAGACGCCGAAGCGATGCTGCCAGCGGTGATACCAGTAGCCGGCGAAATCGAGTATCACGAGGTAGATCAGAAACGAGACGATCGGCTGATCGGTCACGCCTGGCCAAATGCTGTCGATATCGATGTTCGGGATGTTGTAGATCGCAATCAGGCTCTGCCAATGATCGAACAGCGGCTGAAGCATGAAAAAGAACGCGATATTGATGATGCCCAGCTTGGCGATCCACGTATAGATCACATCGGCACGCAATGCCTTGCGGTCCTGCCACTTTTCGATGGGACGCAGCGCCTCGAGCGGCCGCAGGGCGAGATACGTGACGACGATCTCGAACGCGCCGATGATCACCCAGTACAGCGCATCGTAAGTGTCCTCGTCGTAACCCATCAGGCCGAAGCGGTAGAAAAACGGCTGCACCACGTCGACGTACAGCAGCGTCTGCAAAGCAGACACCATGTTGTCGAGTTGCGCGACGATTTCGTGGAACATCAGAATCCTCGTGTGTGGCTATTCGTGCAAAGGCTTGCAGCAATACGCCGCTTAGTCCGGGTTCGGCGCGATCACCGGCGCGCGATTGTCGAAATAGATACCGTGCGGCGAGCGGCCCACCGCAATGGTGTCGATCAGCTTACGCGTGCTCAGGTCGATGATGCCGACGTGCTTCGCAAAGCGGAACCCCACCCATAGATAGCGCTTGTCCGGGGTAAGTTCCATATCGTCCGGTCCCGGCATCAGGCCGGTGATGTCGCCGACATTCGTGAGCGTGTCGTAATCGATGATGCTGATGGTGCTTTCGACCCGATTCGACACCACCACATGTTTGCCGTCGTCCAGATTGCGGAAGTTGTGCGCGCCGCGGCCCGTGTGGATCTTTTTGACGATTTGCTGCTTGCGCCAGTCGACCACGGTCACGTCGTCCTCGCCTGTCATGCCTACCAGCAGATACTTGTCGCCAGGCGTCATCCACAGGCCGGCCGGTTCGTTGCCCACGTGCATTTTCCACAGCACGGTTTGCGTGGCGAGGTCGATGGCGGCGAGTTCGCCCGAGTCCTGCAGCGTCATGAAGACGGTGCGGCTATCCGAGGCGAACGTCATGTGGCTTGGCGTTTTCGCGAGCGGAATGTGCTTGACGAGCGTCATATTCGTGCCGTCATAGCGGTAGATGTCGGCGCGGTCCATGCGCAGGGCGGCCGTGACAAACCACTTGTGATCCGGCGAGAAACCGAGTTGATACGGGTCTTCGATGCCTTCGACGGTGCGTTGCACCTGGCCGCTGTGCGGGTCGACGAACATCAGGTTATTGGAGATCGAATCGGCGACGATCAGCGATTTGCCGTCCGGCGTGATCATCAGGTGATGCGGCTCTTTGCCGGTCGGCTCGGTGCCGACGACCTTGTGGCTGGCTTCGTCGATCAGCGAGAGTTCGGCCTCGCCCGAGTCCAGCACGATGACCCGGTCGGCGGCGTAAGCGGAATTCAGGGGGCCGATCAGGGAGAAGGCGGCTGCAGCGGCCAGGGTTGCTCTCGAAAGAAATGTAACCGGCGAGTAAGGCATTCTGTAAAGTATCCGAAGGTGTAAAGCGACACCGAAAAGCTGTGCCTTCATGGAAGTGCAGCTTGGCTGCACTTCATTAACGCATCGCGTGTGGATTTCGATGACGCACGCGCGCGGCAAATGTGAGAAATTAGCACGCATGGGCCGATTTAAAACGCGCGGATACGTTCTTTTACTGTCCGGGCGAACTACGAAGGCACGCATGGACGAACGCGTTCGCGACAAAACCGCTCCCACGACCCTCACAGGGCGTACCGCGCTCGCTATTCGCGAGGTGCTGGAAGGCCGGCGCCGCGGCGCGGCGATGGTGCTGCCGTTCGCGGGGCCGGCGGTGGTGGTCTCGGTTGCATATATGGACCCGGGCAACTTCGCCACCAACATCCAGGCGGGCGCCCGCTACGGCTACGCGCTGCTGTGGGTGGTGCTGCTCGCCAATGTCGTGGCGATGCTGTTTCAGGCACTTTCAGCGAAACTCGGCATTGTGACAGGGCGCAATCTCGCCGAGCTGTGCCGCGACCATTTGCCCACGCCGCTCGTCTACGTCATGTGGGCGGTAAGCGAAATCTCCGCCATGGCGACGGATCTGGCCGAGTTTCTGGGCGGCGCCATCGGCCTCGCGCTGCTGTTTCACATGCCGCTGCTGGCCGGGATGATCGTTACCGCTCTCGTCACGTATGGCCTGCTCTGGTTCGAAAAGGCCGGCTTTCGGCCGCTTGAACTGGCGATTGGCGCGCTGGTGGGCATCATCGGTCTTTCGTATCTGGCCGAGCTGTTCATTGCGCCGGTGGCGTGGTCCGGTGTCTTCCGGCACCTTTTTACACCGCAATTGCCGGACGCGGGCGCCGTGACGATCGCGGTCGGCATCATCGGCGCGACCGTCATGCCGCACGCGCTGTTTCTGCACTCGGGCCTGACGCAAAATCGCGTCACCGCCAGAAACGAGGGCGAGCGCGCCACGCTGCTGAAATTCTCCAACATCGAAGTGGTGATCGCCCTCACCATTGCGGGCCTGATCAATATGGCCATGGTCATCATGGCGTCGGGGGCGTTTCACGCGGGTCATCCGGAAGTCGCTGAAATCGAAACGGCGTATCACACGCTGGCGCCGCTGCTCGGTATCGGCGCGGCGGGCATTTTTCTGCTGTCGCTGATCGCCTCGGGCATTTCCAGTTCGGTGGTGGGGACCATGGCGGGCCAGATGATCATGCAGGGTTTCGTCGGCTTTCAGATTCCGCTGTGGCTGCGACGTCTGATCACGATGGTGCCGTCGTTCGTGGTAGTCGCATTGGGGGTCAATGCGACGCGCGCGCTCGTGCTGAGCCAGGTGGTGCTGAGTTTCGCGCTGCCGGTGCCGATGGCGGCTCTGGTATGGTTCACCTGCCGCGAGCGGGTGATGGGCCGGTATCGCAACCGCTCGGTGATGATCGCGGCGGCCAGCGCCTCGGCGATTGCAGTCCTCGTGCTGAACTTCGTGTTGTTGCTGCAAACGCTCGGGGTCACGGTGCCTGGCATGCCCCAATAAGATGGCCGAAACCTGAACCGCCATGAAGTTGAAATCAGACGTGATCACCCGCGCGGCGATGTCCGCGGATCTCGCCGACATCGCCACGGTCTTTCTCAGGGCTCGCCGCGAGCTGATGCCGTTCGCGCCGCTTGCGCACACCGACCACGCGGTATACCGGTGGATTCGCGACTGGCTGATTCCAACCGGACGCGCAACGGTGGCAATCGACGCACAAGGTCTGGTGGTCGGCCTCGCCGCGACCTCCGAAGCGCACGGCGTGCTGTGGCTCGATCACCTCTACGTCCTGCCGCCGACGATCGGTCAAGGCATCGGCACGACCCTTCTGCGGCAGGTGCTCGCGGATGCGCGCTCGCCGGTTCATCTGCATTGCTTTGCCGAGAACGCCAGGGCACGCGCCTTCTACGAGCGGCACGGCTTCGTGGCGATTGCCTTCGGCGACGGTAGCGACAACGACGAAGGCTGTCCCGACGTCGTCTATGCATGGCAGCCGGGCTCGGGCCGGGACGCATGACGTCAGCGCGTGACGGATGCTGTCACGCTGGCGACTTCTTCGTGTGGTTCTCTGCTGGCAATCCCGAAACAGATGATACCGTCACAAAGCGCCGTCAAAATCGGCTATTCGCTGTTTTCAAAGCCGCATCATTGGGCTGTCCTGCTCCCGCCATACGACGACTACTTCTATGCCATCCAGAGGTCACCGAGTTTCCTGCATCATCTGCGCCTACAACGAAGCCCCGCGTATTGCTGCTGTGCTGGCGGTGGCGTCGGTCCATCCGCTGTTAGCTGAAGTCATTGTGGTGGACGACGGTTCGACCGACGGCACCGCCGACGTCGTGCGGCGTTTTCCTTCGGTGCGGTTGATCCAATGCGCGGAGAACGGCGGCAAGAGCGCGGCGATGGCGGCAGGCATCGCCGCCGCGGAACACGAGTGGCTGATGCTGCTCGACGCCGACCTCAAAGGCCTCGCGCCCGACCACATCAGCGCGCTTGCCGCGCCCGTGCTGAGCGGCCGCGCGGATGTCAGCATGAGCCTGCGGCAAAACAGTCTGCTGATTTTCCGCTTTATCGGCCTCGATTTCGTCTCCGGCGAACGCGTCGTCAGAAAGCAGTTGCTTGACGAAGCGCTCAAGGAAATTCACAGCCTGCCGCGCTTTGGCATCGAGGTGTTCATGAACCGGCGCATCATCGCGCGCCGGCTGTCGATTGCGGTCACCCATTGGCCGCACGTCACGCAGGCGCGCAAGACCGAAAAGCTCGGCTACTGGAAGGGCGTACGCGCGGAATGGCGCATGATCTCCGATCTGATGAAGGCCACCTATCCGCTCGCATTGATTTCGCAGACGCTGCGGCTATTTGCGCTGCGGGTCGATCATCCGGGACGCGCGCGGCTTTCGGTGCGCATCAGGAAGCCGCGCGATACGGCTGCGTGATTTGCGGTGACGCGTCACGGCGCTATGGGTGCGGGCTCACGCCGCCGCCATGCCAGCGCGATAAAACCTATCGCGCCGAGCAGCAAGGGGCAATAAAGCGTTGCGAAGCGCCATAGCACCAACGCGGTTGCCATCGCCGCGCGCGGAACCCACGGCGCGAAGGTCGCGGCTAACGCCAGATCGCCACCACCGCCGCCGGCCGGCACACCTGTCCACAGCGCGGCATGCAGGACCACGGCCTGCACGGCGAGCACGAAGCCGAGCGGCAGGCGGTAGCCAAGCTCGCGCAGGATGAACCACAGCGCGCTGTAGCGCAGCAGCCATTGCAGCGTGGTCAGCAGCAGCAAGGCAACGAGGCGCCAGCGCGCCCCGGTTAGGAGCAGCCCCCATTGCTGGCGCACGCTTTGGCGAAACCGGGTCCAGCGCGCCCGGCGCGCCCGCAGCCAGACAATGCGCCGCCCGGCGGCGTCGAGTGCCGCTGCGGCAGGACGGCGGCACAGCCACAACACGCTGGCTACGAGCGCAAGGCCAGCCAGGCTGCTGAGGACGACGGGCAGCGGGAAGTTCGGCGTCACCTGAGTGAGCGGCCCGAGCGCAAGCAGAAACGAGAACGGCACGGCGACGGCGAAGAAGGTCAGGTCGAGCGCCTGATCTGCGCCTACCACGGTCGTGGCGAGCGCCCACGATGCGCCCGAGCGCTGCAGCAAGCCCATGTTGACGCCATAGCCCGCTGCGCCCAGCGGCGAGACGAGAAACGCGAAATCGGTGACGACAGTAAGTGTCAGCGTGCGCGTGAAGCGCAATCTGAGTCCAAGCGCCGTTTGCATCAGATGCAGCTTGCCGGCCTTGGCTGCCGCGCTCAAGGCCGCACTCGCAGCCAGCACCGCGAACAATTGCAGCGAGACGCTGCGCAATCCGGCCAGCACGTCATGTGCGCCCAAAACGAATGGCGCCCCCATCGCGAGACCGACGCCGAGCACGGCGAGCAACGTGGCCGCGTGACGCACGTGAAGCCGGCTCATGAGTTTCGCCCAGACACCTGCGGGTGGCTGGGCGTGTTGCGCGGAACCGGCGCCGCGCTCGTGTTCGTCGTCAGAGATTGGGGTTCGCAAGGAAGTAAAATAAACATGCGGAAAGCAGGATCGTGACAGGCAACGTGACCAGCCAGGTGAGTGCGATGCGCCATAACATACCCGCTTGCACACCTTGGCCTCCCGCCACCATCGTCCCTGCAATTCCCGACGTAATGATGTGAGTGGTACTGACCGGCAGCCCGGTAAATCCAGCCGTGCCGATCAGCACCGAGCCGACCAGTTCCGCACTGGCCCCCTGGCCCGGCGTCATATGCTGCTTGCCGAGCCGTTCGCCTAACGTTCGTACTACGCGTTTGTAGCCAATCATCGTGCCGATGCCGAGGCACAGCGCGCTCAGCACGCGCACCCACCAGGGCGCGTATTGCACGGGCGGCGCCATCTTCTTCAGCAAATCACTGGCTTTCGACTTGTCCGCCGCGCTGGCGCCTGGCTGCTCGCCGACGTGCTTGAGTTCGGACAGCACATCGTACACGGCCCCGCGCAGTTGTGCGCGCACGGCCACCGTCTGCGGCGAATCGGCCGCTTTGTCGCTGGTCTTTAACGCGCGTGCTTCTCCTTCCAGCTGTGGCCCGGCATTCTGCAGCAGCGTGGCGGACCTGAGCGCCTGGTCCTTTACGTCATCACCGTATTGCTGAATCAGCGGAATCGCGGCGCTCGCGTTCTGGCTAAGCGCGGTCATCTGGCCGGTCGCCTGCGGATTGAGTGCGTAAGCCGCCGGCAGCAAGCCGATAATCGTTAGCATGATCAGGCCAATGCTTTTCTGGCCGTCATTGGTGCCGTGCGAAAAACTGACGGTGGTGCAGGTCAGGATCAACAAACCGCGCAACCACCACACGGGAGGCTCGCCTTCTTTCGGCGGTTCGAACAGGTGGCCGCGCCGCACCACAAGCCGCATGATGGCGTACAGGCCGCCCGCGAGCAGCAGGCCGAGGATCGGTGAAATGGCCAATCCCTTCAGCACGATCACGATCTGCTTCCAGTCCACGCCTTGCGTCATGCTGCGCGCTTTCAGCAGTGCATCCGCGGCCGCAACGCCGATCAGCGCGCCGATGATGCAGTGCGAACTGCTGTTAGGAATCGCAAACGCCCACGTCAAAATGTTCCAGAACAAGGCCGCGGCGAAGATCGACACCAGCATCGGCACTGCGGGCGATCCGTCGGGCGGCGTCAATACATCGGGCGGCAGTATCTCGACCAGTGCATAGGCGACGGAAATGCCGCCCACCAGCACGCCGATGAAATTCATCAGACCCGACCAGATCACAGCGGGCACAGGTCTTAAGGACTGCGTGTAAATCACGGTGGCAACGGCATTGGAGGAGTCGTGGAAGCCGTTGGTGGCCTCGAATGCCAGCACCATCACGAGGCAGACGACCAGCATGGCAATCACGATACCCGACGAGGGCATGAAGTGAACGAGCATTTGCGTTCCCTGAAGCGGTGGGGGGCAAGCTCGCGGATGCCGGTCAGCTGCTCCGTGAATGCGAACATTTCATGCTAGGTCGCCCCGATGAACCTTTTAAGTCAGTGACAGCGAACCGCCATGGCGGCTCGCGTGGTACGCCGAACTTTGGCAGCAGGGAGCATGCCCGCCGGGTTCCGGTGCAAGCGCCGACGCGCCGGATTGATTCGTACTGCGTGGCGCGCTGCGCGGTGCTCATTCGACCGCGATCGAAGGCGGCGCGTGTTCATCCATTGCATTGACCGCGTGACGTTGCTCGGGCGCCTGCATCGAATGCAGCGGAAGCGCAACGAACACGCTGATGCGGCGCAAAATCTGCCGGAATACCTGCTCGAAGACGCGCTTTTGTTCGGCCTCGTCACCGTCGACTTCGAGCGGGTCCGCGAAATTCCACTGGCAGAAAACCGGCTTGCCGGGAAACTCGGGCGCATGCGATTCGCTGGCCTCTTCACACATTGCGATCACCACGTTCATGACCGGAGCGTCGGCCTGCATATAGACGTCCCAGCTTTTCGGCCTGATTTTGCCGAGATCGCTGATGGTGGGACGCAACTGCGCGAGCGTGAGAGGGTGAACGTCGTGCGCGGGTTCGATGCCGGCGCTGAAGGCTTCGAAGCGTTCGGCGCCCAACTCGCGAAGCAGCGCTTCGGCCATGATGCTGCGCGCGGAATTGGCGCGGCACAGGAACAACACATTGCACTTCTGGCTCATTGAACGACCCCGTAATATTCTGGTGACAATCTTTGTTGAGAATTGTGCGGGAAGAGTTTTGCGTGCCGATGACAGACGTATTCTTAAGACGATCTGCCGCGGCACGTGCGCCGCCGGGGTGGGTGCGTCAGCGCTTTGTCTACGTTCACATAAAAATTATTGTCTGAGGGACGTTTGAATCGCTCTGCCAAATCGATCTACCTGCATTCGCCGATGCATCGAAGCGTCGAAGAGTTGTCGTTTGCCTTTGTGGTGCTGCTGAACCAGCCGCTCGCCAGGGTGGAAGCGGCGAATCGTTTCGAGCGCCTGTGGAACGAGACGAATGAAGCAGCTAGCGCGAGCCTCGGCACGGAACGCGCCATCAGTTACATCGCGCTACTAAAAGACATGGATGTACGTTGGCGTCATCTTAGGGTGCTGAACTAGGGCGCAGCGCAAGTTCGTGCTGGATTCACGGCAGGTTCAAGTTGAAGGGCTGACGGTTAACGGCGCAAATGGATAAAACTTTAGCGAAACGGCTCAAAAAATAACGGCGATTTGATATGCGCAACAATTAGTTGCTCTTTCCGGCGCAATCCTCAGCAGATTAAATCGGGGCTCTATCTTTAGTCATATATCCGTCACATACCATCCTCGATAATCGTGACGCTCGACAAATCGGCCAACCACACAAGGTCGAACAGCTCTCAAGAAGAGCACGCCACGCACGCTTCACCCGGGGAATGACACACATGACTATCCGTCATCGCATCACGCTATTGGTAATTCTGATGTTCGTCGCGCTGTCCGCCATTGGCGGGTATGCGGTCTACCAGACCCGGCACAGCGCCGTCGAGGTCAAGCAGGTGACGGAAGGTGTGGTGCCAAGCGCGCTCGCTTCGGCCGACCTCGTCTCACAGGTCAAGGACGTGCAGCTCGCGATCATGACGCTGGTCTATGCACCGGACGGCAATGTCGTCGCCCAGGCGCAGGACGAACTCAAGGCCAAGAAAGCAGCCTTGCAACAGGCGCTGGCGCTGCAGGCTCGTGACGCGGCGGGGCAGGCGCAGAAGGGGCTTGTCTCGCAGGCGGCCGAGAGCATCGAAAATTATTTTTCGGCCATCGACGATACCGCCAAGATGAAAGCGGCCGGCAAGAACGATCTGGCGCAGGCCTATCTGTTCGCGAACGTGGCGCAGTATCGTGACGAACTCGAAGGCATTGTCGAAACGCTGCGCATCGAAAAGAATCGCGAGAAGGACGAGGCGATTACGGCGCTGAACGGTACGCTTTCCACAACCACCACTGCCATTGCCATTGTCACCGGCATTGCGATCATTCTGCTGACCTCGATCGGCTCGCTGTTGTACCGCCAGATTACGCGTCCGCTGACGCGCATGCAGGCCATGATGAGCGAGATCGCCTCCAGCCAGGACTTCACGCGCCGGGTGCCGGTGGGCCGCATGGATGAAATCGGCCATTCGATCGTGGCGTTCAACGGCATGATCGAGAAGATTCAGGAAAGCTCGCTCCAGCTTAAACAGAAGACCGCCGACATTCAGGCCATGTTGCAGAACATGCAGCAGGGTATCCTGACTGTCGTCGAAGGAGCGGTGATTCATTCGGAGTACTCCGCGTATCTGGAAGCCATCTTCGAGACGAACGACATTGCCGGCCGCAGTCTGATGGACCTGGTGTTCGCCGACACGGATCTCGGCGCCGACGTGCTGTCGCAAGTCGATGCGGCGAGCTATGCGTGCCTGGGCGAAGACGCCATCAACTTTGCGTTCAACGAGCATCTGCTGGTCACGGAAATTTCTAAGCGCATGCCGGATGGCCGCGTGAAGATCCTCGACCTGAACTGGTCGGCAATTACCGACGACAGCGATACGATCGTGCGCCTGATGCTGTGCGTGCGCGACGTCACCGAGCTGCGCGCGCTGGCCGCCGAAGCGGGCGAGCAGAAGCGTCGACTGGAAATGATCGGTGAAATTCTCGCGGTGAGCGAAGAGAAATTCCATCACTTCCTCGAGAGCTCGGCAGGCTTTATCAGTGAGAACGAGCGCATCATCCGCCAGCACTCGCAGGCGGACCGCGAGGCGATTGGCGAACTGTTCCGCAACATGCACACCATCAAGGGCAATGCGCGAACCTACAACCTGCAGCATCTGACCAACATCGTGCACGAGGCGGAGCAGCGCTATCACGAACTGCGTCACGCCGAAGCTGACGAGACGTGGGACCAGGACAGCCTGATGCAGGAACTCGCGCGTGTTCGCGCGGCAGTTGAAAGTTACGCGACCATCAACGAAGTCAGCCTTGGCCGTAAGAGCGCGAGCCGTCGCGAAAGCGCCGAACGCTATCTGATGGTCGACATCGCGCATATCCAGGAGAGTCTGCGCGTGATCGAAGCCGCCAAGTCCGATGATCTGCACGCGCTGCAGTCGATGCGCGAAGACGTGCGCAAGACCTTGCGCGTGCTCGGCACGGAAACGGTGGGCGAGACCCTCGCCGGTGTGATCGAGTCGCTGCCGTCGCTGGCTGCCGAGTTGGGCAAGGATGCACCGGTCGTGCGTATCGCCGATAACGGCTACCGTTTGCGCCGCGAAGCCGGCAGTGCGCTGAAAAACGTATTCATGCATCTGCTGCGCAATTCGGTCGACCACGGACTTGAAAGCGCCGAGGTCCGCGGCGCGCACGGCAAGCCGGCTGCGGGCGTCATCAATATCGAAGTGGGTGTCGACGAAGGCGCGCTGCAAATTACGCTGAGCGACGATGGCCGCGGTCTCGCGCTCAAGCGGATTCGCGGCATGGCGATCGAGAAGGGCTGGATCGAAGCCGACCAGCATGTGAGCGACGAGGAAATCGCCGAAATGATCTTCCGTCCGGGCTTTTCCACCGCCGATAAGGTTACCGAAGTATCGGGACGCGGTGTCGGCATGGACGCGGTGCGCGATTTTCTCAAGCGTGAGCATGGCAGCATCGCGCTGCGTTTCACCGACGACCACAAGGGCGCGGACTTCCGCCAGTTCCAGACCATCGTCAATCTGCCGGAAAAGCTCGCGGTGGACACGCTTGGCGTGCCGGCACGCGGCGACGCGAACGAACTGCAACTGGATACGCTGGCGGACTAAGTCGCAAGGCAGCCGCTAACTTCACGCTCATCGTTGTGATGGGCACTCGGAAGGATGAGTTGTGATTCAACCGTATTTGATAGGCGCGCTGGGCGGCGTCGTTGTCACCGCTCTGGTGGCGTTGACGGCGCGCCGGCTGGCAATTGCGAAGACGACGCGCCGGTTGCGCTCCGAATCGGAGCGTCAGGCGCACACGCTCGGCGAGGCGAATGCCGCGCAAAGCGAACTGCTCGCTTTGCAGGAGCAGCAGAAGCAGGATCTGGAGGCCTCTATTGCGCAGTTGCGTGAGGATCTCAAGCGGCAGTCCGAGAGCGCTGACGAAGTGCGTGCGGAGTTGAAGGCGGCCCTCGAAGGCAAAGACCAGTTGGCTCACAAGGCAGCCCAACTGGCGGCCGAAGCCGCGCGTCTGAAGGGTCTCGCAAGCACCTTCGAGCGCTGGCATGAACAGATGATTTCATTGATGACGCAGAACCAGGACATGCACGCGAAGAACCGCGAGCTGTCGTCGATTGTGCGGCATGTGGTGATCGTTTCGCTGAATGCTTCGATCGAGGCGGCGCGTGCCGGCACGGCGGGCCGCGGCTTTGCGGTGGTGGCGAGCGAGGTCCGGGCACTGGCGGCGCGCTCCGAAGAACTGTCGAAAAGCTACCGCGATAGTCTGCATCGCAACGACCTGACCACCACGGCAACCTTCCAGGACATTCAGGCCGGCGGCAAGATGATTACGGCCTCCTTGTCCAGCGTCGAGTCGCTGGCGAATCAGTTTCAATCCACGCTTCATTAGGCATCGACGTGATCAGTGCGCATGCGAAGGACAGCATCGAACGCATCTTCTTCAAGGCGGCCAGGTCGCGGTTGACGATGGACGCGGGTGACGTCTGCGAAATCGTACCCGTGGGCGATCATGGCGCGCCCAGCATGCCCGACGCGAACCTGGTCGTGCTAACCATTTCTGGCATCGCGTTCCGGCTGCTGTTGATCGTGCATTTCGAAGAGGACGAAACGACCCATCGGTACTTCGTCAAGGAAGAATCCGAGCGCGCGTTTCTGGAAGTATTTTTTGAAATCTGCAACCTGTGCTGCGGCGCGGTGAATCAGGAGTTGCTCAACTATTTTCCGGACCTGGGCATGTCGACGCCGTATGTGTTGAGCGCGCGCTGCATGCCGTATCTGGAGGCGCTCAAGCCGGAGTTTCTGGCGTCGTATGCGGTCACGATCAACGGCGCCGTCAATCTGGGAGCGACGATCTGCGTGTGCGCGCATGCGCCGATCGATTTTGTCGCGGATCTAAGCACAGTCGAAGATACCGGTGGTGAACTCGAACTGTTTTGAATGCTGTATTTGAACGTTGCGGGAAGCAGGGAAGCAAAATGAACGAGAACAAGCCAGTCAGCAAGGTGCTGGTCCTTGAGGATTGTCCGGCGCACGTGGAAGTCATCAGGAATTTCTGCGACGAGAACAATCTGATTGGCGTGAAGGTGGCGAGAAGCCGCGTTGCGTCGGCGTTGCGCCTGAATTTCGATCTGGGCGCCATTTTCCTCGCCGAAAGCTACGGCGGATCGAGCGAGGAGAGCGCCGCAATTGCGCGCAAGATTCACGTGGCGCGGCCTGAGTTGCCGATCATCATGCGACGCCAGACCCATGACGCGCCGAGTGATCTGCCGGCGGACCTGGATGCGATGATATGCGGCACCTATGTGGCGAGCGACATGGCGTCGCTGCGCAAGGTGATCGACGAATACATTTTCAACCGCGAATATCCGAACGCGCTGGTGCGCGGTATCTCGGAGCTGACCCGCTCGGTGCTGGGCAGTCTGTTTAGCGATATGGGCGTCGAGGTGGACGCGCCGTGCATCGTGCGCGACCGCATCATCTTCGGCGAGGTGTTCAGCCTGATCCCGTTGGAGAGCACCTGGTGCCGCGGCTACATGATGATTCAGGCGGAAGAAGAGCCGATCCTCGACCTGCTCAACCGCCGTGAGACGTCCGAGGGTACGGCCGATTTCCGCGATCTGAACAGTCTGCTCGGCGAGTTGACCAACATGATCTGGGGCGCTTTCAAGAATCGCTATGTCGGCGATGCGGATGCGCTGTCGAAAAACCAGGTTCAGGTGCCGCTGCTGATCAACCATAAGCAGAAGTACATCTCATTCGGTTCCGAGAGCCCGCATTTGTGCTTTACCTACCGCCTGAAAGACGAGCAATCAGGGCGCATCGTGAAGCTGCATCAGCGCTTTGCCTTTAGCCTGAGCTGGTCGCCGGAAGATTTTCAGGAGTTCGAACAAGCTGCCGAAGAAACGATCGGCGCTGGCGAGCTCGATTTATTTTGATTGATGCCATAGGAAACAGACATGTCGAAAATTCTGGTTGTGGACGACTCGAGCACCGTGCGTGACGAGGTCGCGGGCTTCCTGCGAAAGAACGGGCTGGACGTCGATACGGCGGTAGACGGCAAAGATGGTCTCACCAAGCTCAAGAGCAGCCCCGGCATCAAGCTCGTGATCAGCGACGTCAACATGCCGAATATGGACGGCTTGACGATGGTCGAGAAGATTCGCGGCGAACTCGGCAATAGCACGGTCAACGTGATCATGCTGACCACGGAAAGCAGCCCGGCGATGAAAGAGCGCGGCAAGGCGGCGGGCGTCAAGGGCTGGATCGTCAAGCCGTTCAAGGGCGATGCTGTGCTCGAGACGTTCCGCAAGCTGGCTAGCTGATCGAGTCGAAGCGGCGCGGCGCTTGCTGCGCCTGATGTCCCGCTTTCCGCGGTCGTGAGCCGACCGCGCACCCTTCTCCTCTCTGCCTGCAGCACGAACGACGGCTCCTCGATGCCGTCGTTTCTCTTGCGCCCTGCGTTCTTGCATAATCTGGCGCTACGCCAGGCCTCCGACGTGGACCCATCGGCGTCGGGTCAGCGCACCGGCATCGATACCGAGGCCAAATTCCTGCTGTTACGCCATGCATTCGACGTCATGAACTGCGTGTGCCGGACCGCCGTAAGCGCAATTCCGTACGCTTCAGTATCATTGACGCCGGGTGGCCCGAGGTGCGCGCCGGCTTGGAGCCGAAAATGGCGTGTACGGAGGGCTGAGAAGCCCCGTCGAGCGATGGGGGCGACACCCCGCACCTGAGGCCCGACAGCAGGGGAAGCGACGCTGGTCGCCATAAAAACCGGAGAACCGATTTGACATCCGAGCAAACGATCGAGACATGGCTCGCCGAGGAGGCGCAAGTGCGCAGCCGTCTGGAGGCGGGGCCCGGCCCCGGGCTGGCGAGCCCCGAACAGGTGGCCGGCAAGACCGGTCTCGAAGTGCTGCAGGCCATGCTGCATGGCGAGCTGCCCTATGCGCAGATTGCGAAGACACTCGATTTCACCCTCATCGAAGTTAGCGAAGGGCGCGCCGTGTTTCAGGGTACGCCGCTCACGCAGCATCTGAACCCGCTCGGCACGATTCACGGCGGCTGGTTTGCAACGTTGCTCGATTCGGCGCTCGGTTGCTCCGTGCATACCCTGATGCCGCCGGGCCGCGGCTATACCACGGCCGAATTGAGCGTGAACTATGTGAAGGCGCTTACTCCACGCGTGACGCGCGTGCGCGCCGAGGGCAAGGTGATCCATTGCGGCCGTCAACTGGCCACTGCCGAGGCCCGTCTGGTGGGCCCCGACGGCACGTTGTACGCCCACGCCACCACCACCTGTCTGGTGTTCGAGATTCCCAAACGATAGCTGACCTGCTCTGCGGCACAATGCGTTATCCGCCGGGGGCAGGTAGCTGAAATAAGCGCTGCCCGCAGCGCGTTCCACGAGGCGCGCCCGGCGACTTCCCTTTCCATAGCGAGGACCATCATCGATTCTGAATCATCCCTTCGGGCTACGGCCCGGCACACACAACCGGCCTCTGCATCAGCACCGGTGTCCTCCATGCAGCCTATCGTCTCCGTCACGAATCTCTGCAAGACCTACGCAACCGGCTTCCATGCACTGAAAAACATCAATCTGTCGATTCGTCGCGGCGAGATCTTTGCACTGCTGGGACCGAACGGCGCGGGCAAGACGACGCTGATCAGCATCGTCTGCGGGATCGTCAAAGCAAGTGAAGGCGTCGTGCTGGTGGACGGTCACGACATCAGCAACAACTATCGTGCGGCGCGCTCGCTGATCGGACTCGTGCCGCAGGAACTGACCACGGACGCGTTCGAAACGGTCTGGGCCACGGTGTCGTTTAGCCGGGGACTGTTCGGCAAGCCGGCGAATCCCGCGTACATTGAGAAGGTCCTCAAGGATCTGTCGCTGTGGGACAAGCGCAACAACAAGATCATCACGCTCTCGGGCGGCATGAAACGGCGCGTGCTGATCGCCAAGGCGCTTTCGCACGAACCGCGCGTGCTGTTTCTCGACGAGCCGACCGCCGGCGTCGACGTCGAATTGCGCCGCGATATGTGGAAACTGGTGCGTTCGCTGAGCGAAAGCGGCGTGACGATCATCCTGACCACTCACTATATCGACGAAGCCGAAGAGATGGCCGACCGCATTGGCGTGATCAACGGTGGCGAGATCATGCTGGTTGAAGAGAAGTCCGAACTGATGCGCAAGCTCGGCAAGAAGCAGTTGTCGCTGCAGCTCGAAAGCCCGTTGCAGGAGGTGCCGGCTCAACTTGCGGATTATCGCCTCACGCTTTCGGACAACGGCAACGAGTTGATCTACACGTATGACACGGAACGCGAGCGCAACAGCATCATTGCCTTGCTGAAGGCGCTGGACGACGCAGGCATCCGCTTCAAGGATCTGCAGACCACGCAGAGTTCGCTTGAAGACATTTTTGTCAGCCTGCTAAGAGGTAATCAATGAACATTTACGCTATCAAGGCGATCTACCGGTTCGAGATGGCGCGGACCTGGCGCACGCTGATGCAAAGCATCATTGCGCCGGTGATTTCAACCTCGCTTTATTTCGTCGTGTTCGGCTCGGCAATCGGCTCGCGCATCAAGGAAGTGGACGGCATCAGCTATGGCGCGTTCATCGTGCCGGGTCTGATCATGCTGTCGTTGCTGTCGCAAAGCATTTCGAACGCGTCGTTTGGGATTTATTTTCCACGCTTTACCGGCACGATTTACGAGCTGTTGTCCGCACCGGTTTCGTACTTCGAGATCGTGGTGAGTTATGTCGGCGCGGCTGCGACCAAATCCATTTTGCTTGGGCTGATCATTCTCGCTACGGCCGGTCTCTTCGTGCCGTTGCAGGTACAGCACCCGTTCTGGATGGTGCTGTTCCTGGTGCTGACGGCGGTGACCTTCAGCCTGTTCGGTTTCATCATCGGCATCTGGGCGGATAGTTTCGAAAAGCTGCAGCTTGTGCCGCTTCTGATCATTACGCCGCTGACGTTTCTCGGCGGCAGTTTTTATGCCGTTAACATGCTGCCGCCGTTCTGGAAAGTGGTGACCCTGTTCAATCCGATCGTGTATCTGGTGAGCGGGTTCCGCTGGAGCTTTTACGGCCTCGCCGATGTGAACGTCGCCGTGAGCCTCGCCATGACCGCGCTGTTTCTGGCGATATTTCTCGTGATCGTTGCATGGATCTTCAAGACGGGGTATCGGCTGAAAACCTAGCGTCACCGTTTATTGAAAACACGCGCCGGAGATACTAAAGTTATTTGGTCGGTCTTTGGCGAGACCGTCCGGCTGCGGTGGTGCGTGAGGACGTAGCAAGGACGCAGTCACGCGAAGCCCGGGAATCAGTCAAAGGTAGCGCGGCCGTCAGTATCGTGCTGGTGCCTGCGTGTCGATCTGTTCAGTTTGGATTGCCAGGCAATTTAAGGTCGATGCCCGGCGTGCGCCAAACGATTCTACCCAACCGGGACCCAACCGGGACGAGAGGCCACCATGGAGTTCGTCAAGACGTTGCTTGAGCAGCAGCCGATGTTCGCCTTGTTCCTCACGATCGCAATTGGCTACGGGGTGGGAGAAATCAATCTCAAGGGCTTTTCTCTCGGCGTGGGCGCGGTGTTGTTTGTCGCGCTGGCGGTCGGCTGGTTTGCGCCGAAGGCGGCTCCCGCAGCAATGCTTGGCACGTTGGGACTGGCGCTCTTCCTCTACGCGGTGGGAGCACAGTACGGCAAGCAGTTTTTTCTCGGCTTCACGAGCACTTACGGACGAAGGGCGAATCTCATCGCACTGGTCGGTGTACTGCTGTCCGGCGTGGTCAGCCTCGTGTGCATGAAGGTCTATCAACTTGGCCTTGGCCACGCCCTGGGGTTGTTCGCGGGAGCGGGCACGAGCACCGCTACGTTGCAGGCGGCCATTGCCGAGCTCGGCAATGAGGACGCAGCAGTGGGCTATTCGGTGGCTTATCCGTTTGGGGTAGCAGGCCCGATCATCTTGCTGTACATCGCGTTTGCCGTGCTCAAACCGAAGATTGCCGCGCCAGCGGGCGGCGGCATGGAGATACTGGAGGTCGCGCTTGGCAATCCACAGTTTGCGGGCCAGACGATAGCCGAACTGGCAGCGGGTTTGCCGGACGATGTGCAGATCGTCGCGCGGCGGCGCGCTCATCATAACGAACCGGCCACGCCTGATGCGGTGCTTGCCGAACATGACGTGCTGTTGATGGTGGGCCCGAATCGCACGACGCTCGAACTTGCCGGCAAGCGGCTGGGCGAAGCGGAGCCGGGCCGGATGCTCAAGGACCGGGCGCATCTCGACTATCTACGCGTATTCGCTTCCCGTGCCGCGATTGTCGGCAAGGCGCTTGGTGAGCTCGATCTGCCGGGCGTCGATGCTGCGGTCATTGCTCACGTGCGTCGCGGCGACACCGATTTGCTGGCACGCCCGGACCTCGTGCTCGAGTTCGGCGACCGGGTGGGCTTGCTGGCAAATCCCGCTGATTTCGCGGCATTGCGCAAGCTGTTCGGCAATTCGATCAAGGGGACCGCGGAGTTTAGCTATATCTCTATCGGCATTGGCATGGCGCTCGGATTCCTCGTCGGTGCGATCAGCATTCCTCTGCCAGGCATCGGGAAAATAGGCCTTGGATTATCAGGTGTGCTGATCGTCGCGCTCATTCTCGGCAAATTGCGCCGCACGGCTGGCCTGAACTGGACCATTCCGCTATCTGCGAATCTTGTGCTGCGCAACCTGGGGCTGACGCTGTTTCTGGCCCAGGTTGGCATGGCGTCGGGGCCTCGTTTTGCCGCGACGGTGTCGGAAACGGGGTTGCTGATGCTGGGGCTTGGCGCCGTCGTGTTGCTTGCGCTCGCCGTGCCGGTCATTCTGCTGGGGATGTTCGTCTGCCACATGTCGTTCGATCAGGTGGCGGGCATCGTCGCCGGGGCCTGCGGCAATCCGGCTATTCTTGCTTACGCTAACAAGCTGGCGCCCACGGATGAGCCCGATATCGGCTATGCGATGATTTTTCCGGGCATGACGATCGTCAAGATTCTCTTTGTGGATATCGTGCCGGCCTTGCTCGCGCACTGAAGCGATGCGCGGCGCGATGGCCTCTTGCGAGTCGCGCATCGTCGGCAATTGGCCTGACCGTCGCGGTCTAAACTGTATCTGTTGACAAGCAACCCTCGCCTGCAAAATGACGGCCGGCCGACCATCCCATTCAACCCGATCAAGTGGACAGACAGCAATGACGCGACTTCGCATATCCTCCTGCGGCCACGAATTTATCGCCGAGACCCATCCGGACGCACCACAAACGGTGGCCGCCTTTCTGCAACTTCTGCCGTATCGCCAGAAAATCATCCATGTCCGCTGGAGCGGCGAAGGCTGCTGGGTGCCGCTTGGCGATTTCAAACTCGAAAACGGCGGCAAGGCCGTGGGTTTCGAGAACCATACGAGCCACCCGTCGGTGGGCGACATTCTGTTTTATCCCGGCGGCTATAGCGAAACGGAAATCATCCTTGCCTACGGTTCATGCTGTTTCGCCAGCAAGATGGGGCAACTGGCGGGCAATCATTTTCTGACGATCGTCGAAGGCAAAGAACATCTGCGCGAACTCGGCACCAAGGTGCTGTGGAAAGGCGCGCAGGACGTGCTGTTCGAACTCGCATGACGAGGCGCAGGGCCAGCATAATCGCGCGTCGGCCACTTTGGACTTATCCTATACGGATTGCTCCAATTGTCAGAGGTAAGTTCTCCGACTCATAACGCGCGCCGGGCGTGATACGCTGACGGGGCATTTTTTCTCCTTCTTCGTGGCGGCAGGCCCTGATTCATGCCCGATACGCAAGTACGTCCACTCCGCGCATTCGCAGAAAGTCTTCGTCTGGACCAGGTCAATCTGACCGAACGGTGGATGAGGGCTGTTTTCGACGACACCGAACTGAGCGATGCCGACAAGCTGACCTACGAACAACTCTCGGACCATGTGCCGGCCATCCTCGAGGAAATCTGCAGCGCGCTTGAGGATCAGGACCTCGACCAGGTCGAGCCGGCCATTGAGCGCAATGCGCGCAAGCACGGCAAACTGCGCTGGAAACAGGGTTACCGCATCGACGAACTGGTGCGCGAACTCGATCTGTTTCGGCAGATGCTGGCGGGTCAGATTGTCCAGTTCAGCGAATCAAGACCGTATTTCACGCGGCGTCACGAAGAGCGGGCCCGCCACTTTATCGACGAAGCTGTCAGTTTCGTTACGCTGACGTCGATTCGCGAGGTTGTCACCGAGCGCGACCGCAAGATCGACGAGTACACCGGCCGGGTGGAACGCGCGAATCACGAACTGACTTTAAAGCAGCGGCTCGTCAGCGATCTGTATGAGTCGCGCATGCAACTCACCCGTAGCGTGGTGCACGATCTGCGTAATTTTCTCAATGTCTTTTCGATGGCGCTGCAATTGATGTCGCGCTCGCCCGCCAAGGTGGAAGCGGCGCTCGCGCTCGCCAATCGCCAGGCCGCGGACATGAAGGAACTGGTGGACGAACTGGTCGAATATTCGGTAGTGCTTGGCGATACCAATCATCTCACGGTCGAGAAATTCGATCTGCGCGAATTGTTCGACGAACTGCTGGCGTCGTGTGGTCCCGCTATCGAAGCCAAGGGGCTGCGCTTGCACGGTACGTTCGACGCAAACCTGGGTGCGATCGTTTCGAACCGTCTCAAGCTAAAGCAGGTTGCGCTCAATCTGCTGACGAATGCCTCGAAGTACACCAAGGCAGGCCAGGTGGAACTGGCAATGACGGCTGACGGCAGCGACCAGTGGCGCTTGCGGGTGGCGGATACCGGCGTAGGCATCGGCGCGTCGGACCGTGAGCGCGTGTTCAAGGAGTTCGAGCGCGCCACTGACGAAGACATCCCCGGTGCAGGCCTGGGGCTCGCGATTGTGCGCGAGTTGACGCGGGTGCTGGGCGGGCAGATCCGCTTCGATTCGCATGAAGGCGAGGGGACGCGCTTCGATATCACATTCCCAATGAAGCTGGAGGTGGCCGGGTGAGCGAGCCGGGCTGCTAGGCTCGCTAATCGAATCGCGGTGGAACCGGCGTCACCTGCCAAACAGCTTCATCGCCTGCAGCAGCGTGTTGACCACACCCCATGCTAGCGGGATCAGCACGTACAGCCAGAATACGGCGAGCTTGGCTGTTGAAGCCGGCTGGGTGGTTTCAGTTGTGCTCATTTCGGCCTCCTTATTGACCGGTTTTGACCTGTGCTTCGCTCATATGGTGCCGGTCATCCACGCGCCTGATCAGCAGATTGCACACGAAACCGGCGACAAGCAGCAGCGCCATGATGTGCACGGTCATCGTGTAGGCATCCGCCTTGGCCACGCCGTGCGCCACTTCGTAGGCTCGGATGTAGTTCACCAGCACCGGACCGGCAACGCCCGCGGCCGCCCATGCCGTCAGCAGACGGCCATGAATGCCGCCCACGAAGGCCGTGCCGAACATGTCCGCCAGATAGGCGGGCACAGTCGCGAAACCGCCGCCGTACATCGAGAGAATCACGCAATAAGCCAGCACGAATAGGGCGATCTGCCCAGACGCGGCGAATCCCGGAACGAAGTAGTACAGCACGGCGCCGAGCGCGAAGAAGATGAGGTAGGTGTTCTTGCGCCCGATCCAGTCGGACGCCGAGGCCCACACAAAACGCCCGCCCATGTTGAAGAGCGACAGCAGCCCGACGAAGCCCGCAGCTGCAGCCGCTGTCACCGTATTCTTGAAACTTTCCTGAATCATCACCGACGCCTGACCGAGTATGCCGATACCCGCCGTCACGTTCAGAAACAGCACTAGCCAGATCAAATAGAACTGCCGGGTTTTCAGCGCCTGATCGATATGCACGTGATTGCGCGAGATCATCTTGTTCTGGGTGCCGACGGGCGCCGTCCAGCCATCCGGTTTCCAGTCGGGCGGCGGCACGCGAATCGCGAGTGCGCCGATCGACATCGAGATGAAATACGCAATGCCAAGTACAACGAAGGTTCCCGCGACACCGTTACCGCTCGCACTGCGGAAATGGTTCATCAACGCGACGGACAGCGGCGCGGCAATCATCGCACCGCCACCGAAGCCCATGATCGCCATACCGGTTGCCATGCCGCGACGGTCCGGGAACCAGCGGATCAGCGTCGATACCGGCGATACATAACCAAGCCCGAGGCCGATACCGCCGATCACGCCATAACCGAGATATAGCAACACGATCTGATGCATCCAGACCCCGACCGCCGAGACCAGAAAGCCGCCGCCGAAGCAGCATGCGGCAGTGAACATCGTGCGGCGCGGACCGACCCGTTCAAGCCACTTTCCGGCAAACGCCGCTGAAAAACCGAGGCACACGATTGCCAGCGAAAAAATCCAGCCAAGCGCGGTGAGCGACCAGTCGTCGGGTGCGGATTGCGTGAGGCCGATCACCTTCGTAAGCGGCCCGTTGAACACCGAGAACGCGTAAGCCTGGCCGATACATAGATGCACGGCGAGGGCGGCGGGCGGTACCATCCAGCGTGAAAAACCGGGGCCTGCAACGGTGGCCTGTTTGGAAAAGAATGGCGCGGAGCCAGACTTTCCCCTTGGCTCGGTAATGCTGCTCATGATGCGTCTCCGTTTTGCGTGTCTTGTTTGTTATCGGCGCTTTATTGGCGCTTATTGGTCACCGCGCGAACCGCGCCGCGTCGCAAAATGCGCGCTACGCCGTCGCGCGATATAGGCACTTTGTTTTCATATTTATCACGAATGCATAGCAACGCGTGTGCCTTCAGCCACACGATAGGTGGTGTCCTTTGCATTGGCAATATGAGACGTCAATGCATAAGGTGTTCGCCTGGTATCAACTAGGCGTCGGGCCGCAGATACGATTGCGCGGGTTCTGGCAGCGCATCAAAAACGCCGAATACTGCGCACAGTGGCATTTTTAAAGGCCTGCAGGGGTGCTTTCAAACACCATCGGACGACAGCGCGCGGCGCGGTTGCGCGCCGCAGCATCAAAGCGGCCAGATGTTAGGAAGCGGGCCGGCCCGTTTTCATACGCGCGGAGACCACGAGCGAAATCAGACATCCGACGCCAAGGTAGGCCGCCACTGGATGCCACGATCCGCCCGCGAGGCTGACCAGCGCCACGGCAATAAATGGAGTGAAGCCGCCGCCCACCACGCTCGCCACCTGATAGCCGACGCCCGCGCCGCTGTAACGGTAGGCAGTGCCGAACAGTTCGGTGAACATGGGCTGCTGCACGCTGACGATCATGTCGTGCGCGACGTTAGCGAGCATCACCGCGAAGATCACGATCCATACCGTCGAACGCGCGTCGAGCGCGAGGAAGAACGGCACCGCGCTCAGCATGCCGACCAGCGCGCCTAGCATGTAGACGCGGCGGCGGCCGAAGCGGTCTGCGGCCATGGCAAAGCAAGGGATCGTCACGCAACTGAGCGCGCCCACCAGCAAGCCGATGTTCAGAAAGAAGGTACGCGGCATGCCGAGGTTGGCGGTCGAGTAATTGAGTGCGAACGCGGTCACGATATACATCGTGAACAGCTCGGCTAGACGCAGCGCGATGATTAAAAGAAACGCCTGCGGATGCGAGCGCAACGCTTCGATGATTGGCAGTCCTGTGCGTTCGGTACCTTTTTCGACGACCTTTTCGACGAACTCTTGAGACTCATCCATGTTCGAGCGGATCCACAGCGCGATCAACACGAGCACGATGCTAAAGAGGAATGGCAGACGCCAGCCCCAGGCGAGGAAGGTGGCGTTGTCCATCGAATGGCTGATGATCGAGACGAGACCCGTCGAAAGCACGAGACCGACTCCATAGCCGACCTGCACGCCGCTGCTGTAAAACGCCTTCTTTCTCTCGGGCGCGCTTTCGACCGCCATCAAGGCCGCGCCACCCCATTCGCCGCCTACCGCGAAACCCTGAATCGCTCGCAACGTCACGAGCAAAACCGGCGCCCACCAGCCGATACGGAGAAACGACGGCAACAGGCCAATGGCGGCGGTCGACAGGCCCATCATCATGACGGTCAGCACCAGCATGCGCTTGCGGCCGAGGCGGTCGCCATAGTGGCCGAAGATGAAACCGCCGAGTGGGCGGAACAGGAAGCCGACGCCGAACGTCGCGAAGGCGGCAAGCGTCCCCATCGCCGGACTGACGTGCGGGAAAAACTGGGTGTTGAAGACGAGGGCGGCGACGATGCCATAGAGCAGGAAGTCGTACCAGTCAACCACCGCGCCGATAAAGCTGCCGAGAGCGGCCCGGCGGGCTTTGCTGGCGGTGATGGGACTGTCGGCCTGGGAGGGTATTGATATCGGGGTGGGCATGGAGTGTCTTCGATTTGCGATAAAGGCTCCCCGAAGAATAATGAGACACCGGACTTTAGACAATCCACGTTTGAGTCGAATTACGTGGTTGCCGCACGTTTTACGCGTTAACACAGAGATGGTGCGATTTTCGCAACGAGCGTCAGGCACCGCGTGATCGCATATCGCCTTCTCCTAAATTGTTCAGATTGGATGTCCGTTGTTTGGGAAACTTCCTAGGCCTTTCAGCCGGAGGTCCGGTGCAAAATACACTCTTCAACACTGTGACGTCGCTCGAGTAGCCTGCGTGACAGCCTTTTACGCAGCTATTCGGTAAAGCGGGAAGCAATGTTTTTCGGTCACATGGAAAGTAGATTTGTAGCGGTTAAATTGGATATGCAGTGGTTAGCGATTGCGCCGGAACCCGGTGCAGCTAACCTGCTGCGAGAAGGATAGGCGGCAATACATGCATACCGCCATTCGACAATGGGGTGGGCGCGACTCGCTGGAACTCGAAAAAGTTCTCGCCCGATTGCTCGACATCTTACTGATTGCGTCAGGTGCTGTTGCCGCATCGTTCTTTCCGTTTGTTCACGTTACGCATTCAATTGCGGAAGGGGCATTTGTAGCGTTTGCCGTCGCGTTCGCAGTCGTACTGTTTCCTGCATTTGGGGTGTACGGCTCGTGGCGAGGGCGCTCAAAGATAGGACTGGCGAGCAGGCTTTCGCTGGCGTGGATTCTGGTGCAAGTCAGCGGTTTGGCGTTGATGTTTGCGCTTCATCGCACCACGGCCGTTTCGCGTGTCTGGTTCTCCTCATGGACCGTTAGCACGGCTGTTGGTCTGGTCGTGTCGCGTTCGGTGTTGTACGCGGCTCTGGCCAGACTGCGGCGTGCGGGGCGAAACCTGCGGACTGTCGCGGTTGTCGGCGCCGGCGCGCATCTTGAGCAGGTGCTGGGCAACGTCGCGGCATCTCCGGCCTCGGGCTTTCGCGCAGTAGGTGTATTTGTCACCCCGGGTGGTATCGAGCCTGCTCAGCGTGATATGCGGGTGTATCGCCGGCTGGATGAGTTCGCCGCATGGGTGCGCGCCGAACACGTGGCGGAGGTGTGGCTGGCCTTGTCAATGTCCGACGAGGCGACCGTTTTGCGCATGCTGGACGAGTTCGGTGGCGACCTCGTCAATCTCCGCTTCATTCCTGACGTGCCGAGCCTCGCCATGTTCGACGGCGAGATGGTCGACCTGATAGGCGCGCCGGCCATCAACCTGATGGCTTCACCTTTATCGGTTCGGGCACGTCTGCAAAAGGCGGCGTTCGACCGGCTTTTTGCGGCAATTGCGCTTATCGCATTGTCGCCGCTGTTAGCTGCTATTGCCATAGCGGTGAAGTTGTCATCAAAAGGACCGGTGTTGTTTACGCAGCGGCGCAAAGGCGCTGACGGCAAGGTCTTCCGGATCTTCAAGTTTCGCACCATGCGTGCGCACGTCGAAGAAGCCGGTGTGATCCGGCAAGCCACGCGAAACGATCCGCGAATTACCCGGGTGGGGAGTTTTCTGCGGCGCACGAGTCTCGACGAACTGCCGCAGTTTCTGAATGTGCTACGTGGCGAAATGTCGGTGGTTGGGCCACGCCCGCATGCAATTGAACACGATGATCATTATCAGAAGATCGTCGATGGATATATTCACCGGTATCGCATCAAGCCGGGTATTACCGGCTGGGCGCAGGTCAATGGATTTCGCGGTGAGACCGATCGAGTCGAAAAGATGCAAGGCCGCGTCGAGCATGATCTGTACTACTTACGGAACTGGTCATTTGGACTGGATATGCGAATCGTGGCCGCAACGGTAATGAAAGGATTCACGCATCGCAATGCGTATTGAGGCACGTTTCTACGCCCATGATTATGCGGGTAACGAAAGAAGTGCAATTAACTTACGAAACAGGTTGAACAGGATGTTAGCTGTGACCCATACCCGGGCCATTGGTCGTCAAGGGCTCTTGATGGCAGCAATCGCGACGCTGCTGTCCGCCTGCGCAGTCGCGCCGGGCATGCGCATGGACACTTCGCCAGTCAGCGGCAACGCCGCGGCGGCCACCGCGCAAACCGGCGGCGCAACGACAGTTGCAGCCTCGACCAATGCCACGCAAAGTACACCGGAGATTCCGGTGACCGAAATCGACGGCACGCTGCTCAAACGCATGCTCGAATCGAAAGCACAGCGGCAATTGCAACAGGCCCAGCTGTTGTCGGAGGCGCCGCAGGCGTACACGATCGGTGCCGGCGATGTATTGCAGATTGTCGTCTGGGACCACCCCGAGTTTGCTGCGGCGCTCGGCACATCGCAGACACAGTCTTCGTCGCACCCGGGCGATCCTATGGCTGGCTTCGTGGTCGATCAAAGCGGCAACCTTTCCTTCCCGTATGCCGGCACGATAGCCGTGGCCGGTCTGCGTACCGACGAGGTACAACGCCGTTTGACGGCAGCGTTGGCGAAATACTTTGTTAAGCCGCAGGTGACGGTGCGCATGTCTTCGTACCGTGCGCACGAGGTGTACGTGGACGGCGAGGTGCATAGCCCCGGCGTACTCGCAGTGAACGACGTGCCGATGACGCTGTATGAAGCAGTCAGCCGGGCCGGCGGCTTTAGCGACACGGCCGACCAGAGCAATCTCGTGCTGGTGCGCAACGGCGTATCTCATCCGGTCAACCTGACGGAAATGCTTGCTCAAGGGGTGAGTCCGTCGCGCCTGTATCTTAAGGCGGGCGATTTGCTGCGTGTGGTGCCGCGCGACGAGAACGACGTGTACGTGATGGGCGAGGTCAACAAACCGGTGTCGGCCATCCCCCGCCGAACCGGTCGCATCACGCTTGCTGACGCGCTGTCGCAAGCAGGCAGCGTTAATTCGAGCACGGCCGACGCCGCTCAGATGTTCGTGATTCGTGGCTCGCTAAACGGCACGCCGCAGGTGTTTCACCTCGACGGTCGCTCTCCGGTGGCCATGTTGATCGCCAAAGAGTTCGATCTGCAGCCGAAAGATGTGGTCTATGTCGACGGCAGCGGTCTGGTGCGCTTCAACCGTGTTTTGAGCTTGCTGATGCCGCTGATTAACGCTGGTTTGACTGCGGGAGTGGTGGCCAAGTGATCGACAACCTCCTCATCATCTGCGAAGGCAACATCTGCCGTAGCCCAATCGCGCGCGCGCTGTTTGCGCGTGAGTTGCCGCGTGCGACGGTGGTTTCCGCAGGAACGGGTGCGTTGCTGGGGCATGGCGCAGACCCTGTCGCTGTCGAGTTAATGGATGTGCGCGGAATCGATCTGCGCGGACACAGTGCGATGGCGTTGAACCTGCAAGTCGTTCGCGAAGCGCAGCTTGTCTTGACGATGACACAGGCACAGCGCGAGTACATCGAGACGGCGTACCCATTCGCGAGAGGACGCGTCTATCGTCTCTGCGACGACCTCGATGTAGTCGATCCGTACCGGCAGGATCGTGCCACCTTCGATACATCCGTGGCGCAGATCGAACGAGGAGTTTCGCGCTGGCTCGATGTAATAAGTCGTCTGGCGTCCTGAGAGGGGCACTGTAACGCGACAGCAACGCAGAACCCCTGCATCAACGACACCCACGAACACGCAGGGCCCGCGGCCGATTTGTCCGCCCGCTAACTCCGGAATGTGCACGCCGCACGCCGGTCTTTTTTTGTCACTAATTTGCCATGTCATCTGCCGCTGGGGACCGCCCCGATACACAGGACGAGCTCGATCTCGTCACCGTCATCGACACGATCGTGTCGAACCGCTGGTCGATCCTGTTGATCACGGCAGTATTCGCCTTACTTGGCGTAACGTGGGCATTTCTTTCGCATCCGCAATATCAGGCGGACATTCTTGTACAGGTGGAGGACAGCCCTGATGCAGCGGCGAGCAGCCTGCTGGGTACGGTGTCGTCACTGTTCGACGTCAAATCGTCGGCTGCGGCCGAGGCGCAGATTATTACCTCGCGCCTGGTTGTCGCGCGTTCGGTCGATGCATTGCGGCTCTACATCGATGCATCGCCGAAGCGCTTTCCGCTTGTGGGCGAATTCGTGTCGCGTTTCAACACGGGCATCACGCGGCCGGGCGTGCTGGGAATCGGCGGCTATGCCTGGGGGCAAGAAAGTGTGGACGTTGCGCGCTTTGATGTGCCCAAGGAGATCGAAGGCGACAAGTTCTCGCTGACAATGGAAGCGGATGGCCGCTATCGACTCTCCGGTTCCGATCTTGATCAACCAGTACACGGCCAGGTAGGCGTCGCATCGACCTTCAGTACCGGTTACGGTCCCATTGTCCTCCAGGTAACGTCGTTCAATGCACAACCCGGAACCCGGTTTAAGCTGATCCGTAACTCGCGCGTTGACACGATCGCCACTCTGCAGAGCAATCTCGACGTCCAGGAGAAGGTCAAGCAGTCGGGCGTGATCGTCGCGACGCTGACCGACGGTGATTCCGAGAAGGTCAGCCGTACATTGCAGGAAGTCGGGAACCAATACGTGCGCCAGAACATCGAGCGCAAGTCCGCCGACGCAGCCCAGTCGCTTTCATTTCTCAACACGCAGTTGCCGGTGCTCCTGAAGCAACTTCGAGATGCAGAGCAGCGCTACACGACGATGCGCAACCAGCGCGGCACGGTCGATCTTTCGGAGGAAGCGAAGCTCGCGCTTCAGCAAGGCGCGGATGCGAAAACGCAATTGCTGATGCTGCAGCAAAAGCGCGCTGAACTCGCTACACGCTTCAACGATGAACATCCGGACATCGTCGCGCTCGACAGGCAGATCGGCATTCTGCGCCAGCAGCAAGACGTGATGGAAGGATCTTTACGACGATTGCCGGATATCGAGCGGGATGCAGCCGAATTGACGCTCGACGTCAAGGTCGACACGGATCTTTATACGGCACTTCTGAACAACTCGCAGCAACTGCAGCTCGTCAAGGCCGGCAAGGTGGGAAGTGTGCGCCTGATCGACAGCCCAATTGTGGCGGATCAGCCCGTAAAACCGAACCGTCCGGTCGTGATTGCTGGCGCAACCGTGGTCGGGCTGGTGCTGGGCCTCGTGTTCGCATTCGTGCGCGAATTGCTGTTTGCTGGCGTAACCACTGCCGATGAGATTGAACGGGGCACCGGGTTGGGCGTCTTCGCGTCCATTCCGATGTCGATTGCTCAAAAGGAACTTCACAAACGGTTGGCCGACCGGCCGGGTCACGTACAACTGCTTGCTACGGAAGCGCCGCAGGATCAGGCGGTCGAAAGTCTGCGCAGTCTGCGCACAGCCCTGCAGTTTTCCATGCTGAGCGATCTGAGCAAGGTCGTGCTGGTTACGGGGGCAGCGCCTGGTGTGGGCAAATCGTTCGTGACCGCCAATCTCGGTGGCGTGCTGGCATCGACGGGAAAACGGGTGGTGATAATCGACGGTGATCTGCGCCGCGGTTATCTGAATCAGTATTTTGGCGTTGGGCGCATGCCGGGACTATCCGATTTAATTGCGGGCAAAGAGGCCGATCACCAGACCGTGCAACGGATCGCGCAGCCACGCCTCGACTTTGTTGCGGCCGGTACGACGGCGCCGAATCCTGCGGAATTGCTGCTGTCGGAGCGCACCGGTCGGTTGGTCGAGATGCTGCGTGACAACTACGATTATGTGCTGATCGATGCGCCCCCGATGCTGGCTGTCGACGATGCAGCGGTGCTTGGCAAACACGCCGGCACGGTATTGCTGGTGGCGCGCGCGGGCGAAACCCGTATCGGCGATCTGAACGAATCGATCAAGCGGCTGCGGGCGGGCGGGGCGAAGCCGACCGGAGTAGTCCTGAACGGCCTGCCGGTGCGATCGGCGCGCTATGCATATGGCAGCAAACACGGTGACTATCGGTATACGAGCTACGACTACGGCGTCACGCCGCAAAAGCGCGGTCTGTTCCGACGTATCGGCGATGCGCTACGCGTGAAGAGAGGTCGGTGATGGACTGGTGTCGATTAATCGATTCCCGCTCATCACAGCACCGCTTACTACATCAGATGGAAAAAGCCAACCTGCCGCCAACCTTGGCATCGGAAGGTGTGGATCCTTCTTGCCTTCGTACCTCAATGAATAAACGAATACTGCTTGCCTTTGGGACTCGACCCGAAGCCATCAAAATGGTGTCGCTTGTCAAAAAGCTCAAAGAGACTGACGGGATTGACTGCTTCGTCTGCGTGACCGGTCAACATAGGGAGATGTTGGATCAGGTGCTGGACCTGTTTCAGATTCGGCCGCATTTCGACCTGAACGTGATGAAACAAGGACAGGATCTCTATGGTCTGACGAGCGCCATCATGCTTGGCATGCGCGATGTGCTAAGCGACTGCCGGCCGGATCTTGTGCTGGTGCACGGCGATACCACTACGACCATGGCGGCGAGTCTCGCTGCGTTCTATCAACGCATCCCGGTTGGGCACGTTGAAGCGGGCCTGCGTACCGGAAATTTGTTATCGCCTTGGCCCGAGGAGGCCAATCGCAAACTGACCGGCGCACTGGCCACACTGCATTTTGCGCCGACCGAAAGGGCACGTCAGAACTTGCTGGCGGAAGGCACGCCCGATGCGCAAATCGCAGTGACAGGCAATACCGTGATCGACGCGCTGCTGCAGGTGCGTGGAATGCTCGCGGAGAACGCCGAACTGCGCGCCGCTGCTGAGCGGTGTCTGCCGCCTATGAAGCCGTCGCACCGTATGCTGCTCGTCACCGGGCATCGGCGCGAAAGCTTTGGCGACGGCTTCGAACGAATTTGCGCCGCGCTGGCGCGGATTGCACGCGAGCGCCCCGAACTCGAGGTGGTCTATCCGGTTCATCTGAATCCCGCAGTGCGCGGCCCGGTGAATCGCTTGCTCACCGACATTCCAAATATCCATCTGATCGAACCACTCGACTATCTGCCGTTTGTTTTGCTGATGGATCGTGCGCACGTGATCTTGACCGATTCAGGTGGCGTGCAGGAGGAGGCGCCGTCACTTGGCAAGCCTGTGCTGGTCATGCGCGAGACCACTGAGCGTCAGGAAGCAGTTGACGTCGGCGTCGTGAAGCTGGTTGGCACTGACACCGAAGCCATTGTAAGCGGCGTGCTGCGCCTGCTGGACGACCCGATTGCATATGACGCGATGAGTCGCGGCGTCAATCCTTATGGCGATGGCCGAGCATCCGAGCGCATCGTCAACATACTTACGGCGACCTCATAAGCCGGCGCCTGCCGGTATGCACTCGCAAATCGATCTTGTTCAACAGCACATTCAACAACACGATTAAAGGCAACATGTCATGGATTTCAATGTCATTTCGGTCGTCGGACTCGGCTACATTGGCTTGCCCACCGCGGCGGCGTTTGCTGCGCGACGCAAGCAGGTGATTGGCGTCGATACCAATCCGCATGCGGTTGACACTATCAACAGAGGTTCAATTCATATAGTCGAGCCGGAGCTCGATATGCTGGTTCACGCGGCGGTTACACAGGGCTACCTGCGCGCAACGCTGACGCCCGAGCCTGCGGATGCATTTCTTATAGCTGTGCCGACGCCGTTCAGCGACGGATTCAAGCCGGACCTTAGTTATATCGAATCCGCTAGCCGGGCGATTGCGCCTGTGCTGAAGAAGGGCGATCTTGTCGTGCTTGAATCGACTTCACCTGTAGGCGCTACCGAAAAAATGGCGAACTGGATGGCTGAGCTACGTCCGGACCTTACCTTTCCGCAGCAGCGGGGCGAGGAATCGGACATTCGCGTGGCGCATTGTCCGGAGCGCGTCTTGCCGGGGCATGTGATTCGCGAACTGGTAGAGAATGATCGGGTGATCGGCGGCATGACACCGCGTTGCAGCGATCAAGCTCGGGAGCTGTATAAAAATTTTGTGCAAGGCGACTGCATTCTTACCGACGCGCGCACGGCTGAGATGTGCAAGCTCACCGAAAACTCATTCCGCGACGTGAACATCGCATTCGCGAACGAACTGTCGTTAATCTGCGATCAGCTCGATATCAACGTGTGGGAGTTGATTCGCCTGGCCAATCGCCATCCACGCGTGAGCATTTTGCAACCGGGGCCGGGCGTGGGCGGGCATTGCATCGCGGTGGACCCGTGGTTCATTGTGGATTCAGCACCTGAGCAGGCACGTTTGATTCGCACAGCACGTACGGTCAATGACGACAAGCCGCGCTATGTGATGGATCGGGTCGAGCGCGCAGCGAAACGTTTTCGTGAGCCGGTGATCGCATGTCTAGGTCTGGCGTTCAAAGCGAATATCGACGATTTGCGTGAAAGCCCAGCGCTCGAAATCGCGCACGAACTCTCGGAGCGCTTTGCTGGGCAGGTGGTAGTGGTTGAGCCGAACATCAGGAAGTTGCCAGACTCGCTCGACGGGAAAGTGCGTCTTTACGAACTGAACGAAGCGCTCTCTGAAGCCGATGTGGTGGTGATTCTGGTCGATCACGCGCAGTTCAAGCGGGTCGACCCGGTTCGGCTGCAGGCGAAGGTGGTGATCGATACGCGCGGCTTGCTGTCGCATGGATAAGCGGGTGAAAGCGCGAAGTGTCACAGAGACGCGTACGGTGCTTAAGCGGAGCACCGTATGAACGGTTCCGTCGCACCGCGAAACATCGAACAGGATGGACGCGAATCACGAGGACGCTCACGCCTTGGGCGAAATGTCTTCGTGATGATCGTAACGTTCGTGGGCAATTACCTGGCATCGTTCGCCACGTTTCCTTACCTAACGCGCGTGCTCGGTCCGACTCACTTCGGTATTCTGGCCTATGCGATGGCGATTGCCGCATACGGAACACTGTTCACGGAATGGGGCTTTAACCTGAGCGGACCGAAAGCGGTCGTCGATTGCCGCGACCATCCCTGTGCGCTCAATGAGCTGATCTGGTCAATCGCAGGTGCGAAGGTAGGCCTCTGTCTGATGTCGTTCGTCGCCTTGTTAGCGTTGATGCACTTTGATCGGCATCTTGCGTCTTCGAGAGCGGTGGTCCTGCTGTCCTGGCTGGCAGTTATTGCCAACGTCTTCACGTTGTATTGGTTGTTTCAGGGCCTGGA
The DNA here is from genome assembly GCF_900996235.1 of Paraburkholderia sp. BCC1885. Lineage (GTDB taxonomy): Bacteria > Pseudomonadota > Gammaproteobacteria > Burkholderiales > Burkholderiaceae > Paraburkholderia. The sequence goes on along the minus strand of NZ_CAAJGM010000241.1, from coordinate 124,305 downwards.
GCGATTCTACGTGATCGCCGTAATGGTGTTCGCGAACCGCCTGGTCACGTTACCGTTGACGTTTCTGCTAGTGCACGGCCCCGACGACGTGGCCATCGCGGCGACCATTCAGGCTGCAGGACCCGCCGTCGGCGCATTTCTATCCATCGGTGTCGCCTGGCGTTTAGGATTATTGAAAAGACCGGATCTTTGCTGGCGCTCTATCTGCCACAGGCTCGCGCATGGTGCGGACATGTTCGTCGCCACCGCTTCTGTGACACTGTTCGGTGCGGCGAACGCGATTATCTTGGCATCGCTTGCCGGCCCGTATCAGGTGGGTATCTACGCTGCTGCCGACAAGATCAAGACGGTCGGAAATCTCGTGCCGGCCCAGATCAGCGCCGTGCTCTACCCACGCATCTCGAGGCTCTTCAAGGAACATAAGCGGGCGGCCGCCAAACTCACGGTGATCGGTGCCATTGCAACTGTAGTGACTTCCATCGGCAGCGTGGGGGTGTTCTTCCTACTATCCGGGCCGTTGACCAGACTGATTCTCGGCAACGATTTTCATGGCGCCTCGTCCGTGCTGCTCGTCCTGTGTTTTTCGACGCTGTTCGGCAATCTTGCTTATTTCCTCGGGCTTCAGGTGCTCGTGCCGTTCGGACAGAGCCGCAAGCGCTCCCTCGTCATGTTGTCGGCGGGTTGCCTGAACATCGTGCTGGCTTTCAGATTTATTCCGGGTGCCGGTGCGCAAGGTGCCGCTACGTCGTTCCTGATCGCCGAGGCTTTGATTCTGGTGGTCTACGTCATTTTGATTGTCCGCGAACCGCAATTGCGTACGTATTTTTCGCTACTTATGAAACGATGAGTCAGGGACATGTTCGACGTAGGTGCATATACAAATATCTCACCAGCCGATGCGAGGGAAAGCATGGCCGACTTTATTGATAGCGTGTCGATCCAATCTTCCGCTCGTTCCTCGATACAGGTACTTCATGTCGGGCCGGGATGGGGGCAGCGAGGCGGCATTGCGTCGGTTCTTTGCGAACTTGCCACTCTAAAAGACCGATTTCAGCGAGACGCTATCTCGTTTTCATTCTTTGAGACGCACGGATTTCAACGTAAGAAACATCTGTTTGGTTTTGCCCTGTTTGATCTGCCGCGTTTCGTGGTGACGATGATGCGACGAGTGGATATTGTTCATTTTCATGTCTCCGTGCGTGGTTCGTTCTATCGCAAGTTTGTTTTGTGTCTGATCGCGAGATTGAGCGGTAAGAAAACAATTTTTCATCTCCATGCAGGAAATTTCGATCTCTTTGAATCACGTGCCGGAAAAGTGACTCGACGCGCGGTTTCATGGTTTGTGCGCAATTCAGACGCCACGGTGGCTGTGTCCACGGCAATTGGCAAGGAAGTGCATCGTCTAGGGGGAGACGAAGTTACTCTCCACATCATAGGTAATACAGCAAGCCTCGTAGAGGCTGTTGCGAGTCGAGAAGTCGCACGGTCGCCCGAGGGCGATGTCGCTCCTTATATCGCTTTTGCAGGGCGCCTCACGGAAGCAAAGGGAATTAGAGAGCTGATGAAGGCAGTCGGGCTTCTCAGGAAGCAAGGGTGCCTCGTGCAATTGAAGTTAGCTGGAGGAGGCGATATTGGCCACTGGCAACAAGTTGCGCGCGAGTATGGAATTGATGATTGTGTGATGTTTTTAGGATGGATCGACGGAGACGAAAAACTCGCGTTCTATCGAAATGCGCAGATATTCTGCATGCCGAGTCATTACGAATCTTTCGGGATTGCGACGCTTGAGGCCATGTTTTCCGGTGTACCTGTTATTGGTACGCGGCTCGGCGGATTTCTGGACTTGGTGGAGGAGGGTGTGACGGGATATCTGGTTCCCGCCAACGATCACGAAGCGCTTGCAGCTTATATTCGGACTCTGATTGAGAATCCGATGCTTGCCGCAAGCCTGGGGACGGCCGGCCGGGATCGGGCCAGAAAGTTATTTTCTTCAGAAGCTATTGTTCATCGGTATATTCAGTGTTATCGCGAGGTAAAAGGTGAGTGACTGTATAAGGCGGTGGTTGGAATCGGTACTCGGAGCGATGCTTTTAGCCTTCTGTGGTCTGTCGAGCGCTCAGCAATTAACGGTGCGCTGGACTGACCCTAGCATGAGTGCTCTGGAAAGCACCTTTGATTCGATGTACCAAGTTGATTGGCAGGACGGAATTGATCCAGCGATGATTCTTCAGCGTGCCAATCCTGGAGACATTACGGTCGTGAACGACCCAGTCGTGAGCGAACGCAAGGCTTTGCAGGTGAGTATTGCGAAGAACGAAAATTTCTCTCAGGTTGCCAATGGATTGCCGCGAGCCGAGTTGGTTTTTCCCGAATCTGTCAGATTTGCACAGGGGACCGACTACCTCGTCAGGTGGAGTACATATATTCCATCAGCGTATGCGTTCGATTCCAGTCAGATCATTACTCAGATCCATCAGGGACCAGCTAGTGGCTCTCCGCCAATCATGCTTACGATTACCGGCGGCAATTACACATTTGCGGAACACAGTGGTAGCCAGTCCGACCAGGGAACGGTATTCAGCATTTGTTGTGCGACTGCAGATCAGGGGAAATGGGTTCATTGGGCTTTACGCTATGTTCCCGATGCGACTGGAGACCACGCGTCAACGCAATTGTGGAAGGATGGGACTTCAGTATATGCATCTAGGGGAGTGGAAAACGCATATCCAGGTGATAACGTTTCATATTTGAAAATGGGGCTTTACATCCCAGGAGGATGGAAACAAAAAGATCCTGGTCCCATCGTTCTGTTGTACGGTCCCGTATCTGTCGCGCACCGCTAATGCGGGTTCAGGATAAAATTCATTGATTCAGTATGAAACGCATCGAATTATTTGGTTGTCCGATGGATGTGGCGTCGATGGACGAAACGGTTGGCTTCATTTCCACGCGGGTTTTCGAAAAGCAGTTCACGCAGCACGTCGTAGTGAACGTTGCAAAACTCGTGAATATGCAGACAGACCATGAGCTCGCCGCATCCATCCGCGCTTGCGACATGATTAACATTGATGGGATGGGTGTCGTTTGGGGGGCACGGGTTCTGGGGAAGAAAGTCCAGGAGCGCGTGGCTGGCGTCGACCTGTTTGATCGTCTGTTGCAGGAGGCGTCTACGCGTAGCTTCCCGGTTTATTTTCTGGGCGCGACGAATGAGGTTGTCGAATGCGCTGCGGCGAGATGCGTAAGTAGGTATCCCGATTTAGAAGTGGCTGGCTATCATCACGGTTATTTTTGGGACGATGAGCAAGCGGTCGTGAACGATATCCGAGCTTCGGGGGCCCGGATGCTGTTTGTTGCGATTACGTCGCCGAAGAAAGAGAACTTCATTAATCGCTGGAAATCAGAACTCGGCGTCGATTTTGTCATGGGTGTCGGCGGTACATTCGATGTTGTGGCGGGTAAGGTTCGGCGCGCTCCTCCATGGATGCAAAGGTCGGGACTGGAATGGCTTTTTCGCGTGTTTCAGGAACCTAAAAGAATGTTTAGACGTTATTTTGTGACCAATAGCAAATTCGCGTTGATGTTGGGAAAAGCCTGGCTTATGCCCGGGCGCAGTTGAGCAGACATTCCGGAAATCTGGATGACGGTACCCGCGAACGAGTGAAGTCTGCCTCACTTGTTTTTCGTTATAAGTTTGGATCCGCCGCCCGGGTGCTTTAATTTTTCTACCGAGGTTCGTGCTTAGGTTTCGCTGTCGAGCACGAACTGCTCGCCTGTCGCGGCGAAAGGTTTCGTGTACGTATCATGATTATTCTGTTATTTATTATCTGTACAATATTCACTGTCCTATTTTTCAAAGAGTGGCGAAGCCATCCCGGGTTTACATTTTTTGGAGTGGGAGCATTCTACATAATCTGTATTTTATGGGTTCCATACTACGTTATCTGTAATTATGTTCTTGATACGGAATGGAAATATCCAATTTCGAATCTCGATTTTTTTATGTGACGGTGACTTTCGTATCCAGCATACTGATTTCAATTTTTTTAAAAAAGGCTTTTCGATTGCGCCCGGTGCTACATAGGCTCCAGTTGCTTTCGGATCTCGCCAATTCACTCAAAGGGCGTGTATACATGGTCGTTGGTGGCATCATCGCGACTGGATGTGTCGTGGGCCTCGCCGCAACAAAAGGCATAACGCTGTCCGTTGGCAATTATGGCTCTCGATTCGAATCAAACACGGATACCGGTGCTTTCACTATTCTGTCTTACGTCATCGTTTCCATTGCTGTTTTGCGCCTTTTCAGAAAACCGGGCTTGCGCGGCATGATTTTTTCGTTGATCGCGACGATTGTGTACGGAGTTATTCTATTCCTTACATTGGGAGGTGAAAGAAATTATCTGATTGCTGCGGTAATGCCTATTTTGCTGATTGCTTACGCAATGAAAATTGTGCGGGAAAAGCAATTGGCTATGTATCTTCTTGGTGGTGTGGCCGCTATTACCTTTCTCGCTATGGTTCGTTATGGGAATGATTTTGGCAACGGAGCCTTGGAATTGATTGTGACCTATACAAAGGACACAGTATTCCCGGTGGATTCGCTTTCGGAGATATTTGATAACAGGCGGATTCATTTTGTTGGATTTGATTATTTTTTTAATCAGGCATATGCCATAGTGCCTCGCGCATTGTGGCCGGGAAAGCCCATATACCTTGATACTGTGGCGTATTTTTTTACCGAGCAAATTTATGGATATGGAAAGGGACTTATAATTGCGCCAACAGGAATTGGCTCGCTATATTTGATGGGCGGATGGCTGTTCATTTTTATTGGTGCTCCAATGCTTGTTTCCGTATTCTTATGTTTTGATTATTTGATTTTCAATGGAAGATCAATATTTTTCATTTGCTTATGGCCAACAATTTTCTTTTCGTTCTTTTGCTTCAGAGAGTCTGTTGAGCTTGGATTGTATAAGATAATAGTTCATGCGATGGGCACGTGGCTTGTTTATATTATATCTGTCGTTGTTTATTCTTTACTTCCAAAGATTAGGAAGCGTCGATCGATGAGGACGCGTGTGATTTGAGCTTGAAGTAGATTGATTCTCATCGTCGAAGATCAGGCATTTTTCTGGACGCAAAACTGTGGACCGGATTGGTTGGTTTCGCGTGTTGCAGGACCTGGACAGCATACGGAGAAGATATATGGTGTCAAATATCAAGTTTGCGCTGGTGCTTTGCGCGGCGCGCTTCGGGCAAGCCGTGCTTGAAATACAGTAAGCCAGGCGTTTTCTGATTTTTCTATCTGATGGTACTTGTGATGCCGGCGATACACGCTGAATGTTGATAGATATTAAGTCACTCATCAGCAAATCTACAGTCCACCCAAAACCGGCGCTTGCCCCAAAAAAGCAAGCGCCATTTCCCCTCGCCGATCAATCACAACCCGGCATCATAAAAAAATAAATAATCAAAAATGATAATTCAATCCAACAGTAACACTGTCATTTTTCCGACGAGTGCCGCTCGTGTTGGACGTATCGGTCGTCCATTCTCCCGAAATACCAACCTGCTTGAGTACTTTGTACTCAACGCCGAGTCCAACGTGCAAACGCGTTTCCGGCCATGAGCCCGTAAAGCCGACGCGGGCATACGGCATGAAATGATTCATGGGTACACCAATCCTGGCGTCGATCCCCGCATCCTTGTAGGTCACCGAGCCATGGTGCAGGTCGGCGAATGCTTCGGCGCCGAGCAGCAGTGGTCCGACGTCAAATCCGTATCCCGCGGTCAGGCCGGGGAACGTGGTGCTGTGTTCCGGGCGGGCAATGTGACCGGAGGCGCTGGAGAAATTCTCGCCGAGCTTGAACCCTACGTAGGGACCGGAAAATTCACTGCCTTGGGGCTGGATATTCTGCGGGGCAGTTTGTGCATGCGCCTGCGAGAGGGTCGCCAGAACGATTATCGTCGCGGCGGTGTAAATTTTCTTCATTTTCATCATGAATTTGGCGAGTGAGTAAGGCGTTAATTTTTTGCAAATCCTTGTCTGCGGTTGTGTTTATTTGTTAAATCTGGATTCGCTTCTTTTGCCAACAATCTATAGGCGTGGGCGAGAATAATTGCCCGCGCCAGGGCGCCCAATCGGATTAATCCGAAATAAAAATTACGTGATTTAGATGTGAAAATAAGTCTTCGGAAAAATTGCAAACCGGTCGACGCGTCGCCGCATTGGGTTGCTGTGCGGTAGAACCTCCGGCTACGCCGTTAAATCGAGATAGGAGGGGTTCGAGCAAGACAGGAATCGTCCTATTTTTTCGACTAGTTGCTGTCAGTACACTGGGTATTCCTGTTGCCGGGCTACGCAGTCCGATGTCATCGCCTTCCTGAAGGTTGTCTCCCATCTTCCTGCGCCGCTGCCAAGTTTTGTCGCACGGTCGCTCATGCCCGCAGCCTTCTTGATTCGACTGCGAGAGTTCTACGTATGTGGCTGTATCTACGTAACATCCTCGCGCGCGAGCAGGTCACGCCCATTGATGCGAGCCGCCAGGCTCATCTCAAACGCAAATCCCCGAGGGGTGTCGTCGCCAGTGTGGCCTTGCTTAGCAGCGCGATTGCCGCGTTGACCACGCCTGATGTCTCCGGCGTGGCGGCGAAACCCCTCAGCCAGGCCGCCTCGGCCGGTCCGAGTGGACTTGCAATGGAGTGGGCCATGCTGGGCGCGCAACCCCTGCTGCCCGACGCTGTGAGCCGGACGGGCGCGAGCGACCTGCCGCTGCTATCCGCCGTGCACGTCTTCTCCGATGGCGCATACACGCAGCCTTTCGCGCGCGACACGTTGCGGGGACGCCCCGTGACCGTGCTGCCGCTGAATGAGTCGGTGCTGGTGGCGTTGTGTCGGACCGCCTCTTCTCTTTGTGCGCCGCTTGAGGCGCCTTCAAGCCCGCACGAATGGTCTGGGCGGGTCGCCGCCGTCCGCCCTGCGAGTGCCGGCGTCGTGAGCAGTGGCGAGCATGCAGCGCTTTCAGGCGCCGCGCCGTTGGTCATGGCCACGGCGGACGCCGGCACCTATGCCGGACAGATCAAGGCTGGCTCAAGCGCGGCGTGGACGCCCGTCGGCTTGCCTGAGGACCTCGCGGCGCAACTCAAGCAGATTCTCGAAGGGCAACTGGACGCTACACGGCCTGCGCAAGCTGGCGACTACTATCGCGTCGTCTATGAAAGCCCCGAAGGGACCACGGCAGGTTCGCCGCACAGGCGCGTGACGGCGCTCGAGATCCGTCTCGCGGGCCGGACCTATCGGGCGGTGTGGTTTGCCGCACCGGGTCGGAACGCGGGCGACTATTACTCGTTCGACGGCCAGCGTCTCATCGCCGAGCCCTTCGCCATGCCGTTGAACTATGTTCGCGTCAGCTCGCCGTTCGGTTATCGCATTCATCCGGTAACCGGCGAACCTGCGTTTCATACCGGCGTGGATCTGACGGCGGCGCAGGGTACGCCGGTTGTCGCCGCCGCGGCGGGAACGGTGCAGTTCATCGGCGTGGATAGCGGCTACGGCAAGCATGTGGTCGTGCGCCACGCGGGCGGCTATACCACCTACTATGCGCATCTGTCGGCGTTCGCCGGCGGTTTGCGGGTTGGCGCGCAAATTCGCCGCGGAGATCCGCTCGGTGCGGTCGGGCAGACGGGCGTCGCAACCGGGCCGCATCTTCATTTCGAAGTACGCCTGAACAATCAGCCCGTTGACCCGCTGACTCTTACCAGCCGGGTTAGCGCCGCGCCGCTGGCCGGCCGTCCGCGAGCCGCCTTTGAGCAGGTAGCGAGCATTGCGAGCGATCATCTCGCAGCTTTGCATGGATGAGCGTGCCGGTGACACTCGCGTGACAGCGGCCGCGTCGCGGCACTTGCGCCCGCGTCGACCACAGGATTTAATACAGCAATGCGATGGCGCGAGCGAGCGTCGCAGCAGTGTGGTCTTCGAATAACAACGAATAGTGCAATCCGGCGCGCCCGCCTGTGGGCGGCGTCGGCACGGTAGCGGCGCGAGGCCGGCTACGGCGAGTCACCATAAACGGAGAGAGCATGAAAGCCAGCACCATCGCGGAGCGGGAAGCCATCGGCCGGGCGGCTCGCGAGCATTCGAAGCGCTCGAGCCATCGCGCGCTGGGCGAGATCCATCGTAATCCTGTCGATCTGCTCAAAGAGAGCAGCGAAGGGCGTGTTCAGAAGCTGGTGCCGTTACGCTACGGCCGTATGTCGGTGTCACCTTTCACTTTCTTTCGCGGCAGTGCGATCATCCAGGCTCACGATCTGAGCCGCGTTGCCGACACGGGCCTCGTGATGCCGATTTGCGGCGACGGCCATCTGATGAACTTCGGCGGCTTCGCGACACCCGAGCGGCAACTCATCTTCGATCTGAACGACTTCGACGAAGTGGCGCTCGGCCCGTTCGAATGGGACCTCAAGCGGCTGACAGCGAGTCTCGTGGTCGCCGCGCGGCACATGCGCCTCGGCCGGGGCTTTGCCACCGAACTGGTGATGACCGCGGTGAGCGAATACCGCGACCGCATGATGCAGTATTCGCAATGCGGCTCGCTCGAATTGTGGTACGAACGCATTACCTTCGAACGGATGGCGGAAACGGCATTGACGCCTGAGCGCCGCCGCACGGTCAGGCGCGGCATGGAGAAGGCGGCCGGACGTACCCAGGAGAGCATGCTCGACAAGATGTGCGAACACGATGGCGACAAGCTGATCATCCGCGACGCGCCGCCTGGACTCTTTCACGTGCATGGTGCCAATACGATGTTCGAGACCGAGGATGACTGGTTCACACTCGGCGACTGGCGCAAGCTGATCGGGCCGATGTACGGCGAATATCTGAAAACGCTGACTCACGACCGGCGCGAACTGCTCAGTCATTTTTCGATGCAGGACCTGGTGTTCAAGGTGGTCGGCGTCGGCAGCGTGGGCACGCGCTGTCTGGTGCTGCTCAATACGGATCACATGGGCAAGCCGCTGTTCCTGCAGATCAAGGAAGCGCGCCAGTCGGTCATCGCGCAGAATTTCAAGGGCGCGAGCCTGCATCATGATGGCGAACGCGTGGTGCGCGGGCAACGGGTATTGCAGGCGGCTAGCGACATTTTTCTCGGCTGGGCAACTGGTCCGTCGGGCCGGCATTTTTACTTTCGACAACTGCGCGACATGAAACTGTCGGCGAACATCGAACTGTTCGATAACGACTTGCTGCTCGGTTACGCCAAGCTATGCGGCTGGGTCATGGCGCGAGCCCATGCAAAGGCGAGCGGCAAGGCTATCGAAATCAGCGCGTATATCGGCCGTGGCGACCAGTTCGGCGAGGCGCTGAGCGAATATTCGTCGGGCTACGCGGATCAGGTTGAGAAGGACTACGATGCATTTATGAAAGCCTGCCGAAACGGTGAACTCGAGGCCCGTAGCGACGAGGACATGGCCGCGGACTTCCGCATGTAAGCGCAGCCACGTCGCGGAACTTAGCTAACCGAAAAATGCACGCGCACGTCCTGGTCGCTTTCAACCGGATGACCGTTTTCCATGGCGGGAAAGAAGCGCCAGCGGTGCAAGGTCTCCAGCAGGATCTGGTTGAGCCGCGGATTTTGCGTCGGCCTGACTAGCTCGACGTCGAACGTACCGTCTGCGTGGACCTTGAAGCGTGCGACGGCCGTGAGTTGATATCCCTGCTCGCGCAGATCGTCGGGCAAGACCGGCATGGGTTGCGAAAGCAGGCGCGCCTGGGTACTGCCGGAGGCCGTGGAAAGTGGCGCGGGGCTCGTGTTGTTCGACGTGGTCGAGGTGGCGCTCGACGCGGCCTGCGCCACGGCCGCCGACGCTTGCGCCTGATCATGTGCCGGCGGTTCGATTGGCGAGTGCGTTTCTTCATGCGGCTGTTGAACCGAAGCCGGGGCGGCATGCACTGACGATCGCTGCTGCATCGGTGCATGCAGTTGGATCGCAGCGTGAGTTAGCGTGCGCTGCGGCGACGCCGCTTGTGCTGGAGCGGGTGGAGCGGAGGGCGCGACGCGCGCGGGTGCTGGAGCCGGCGTTGGCAATTCGACAAGCTGCATCTCGATCGTCTTCGGCGCAGGCGTCGCTGCCGGCGGCACGATCTCATGGCCCGACAGCCAACCCACCGAGCGCGCAAGCAACCACAGACACGCCACCGCGGCCAACACAACCGCGCCAGAGAACCGCACACGCTCCCGGTCAGCGAGCATCAGCAAGCGCTGCACCCCCCGCTGCACACCATTACTCACGATGCACGGCAACCAGAAAGTGCTCGGCCCCCGCCTCACGCGCGGCCAGCATCGCCTGCACGACGACACCGTGCGAGGCGTGATCGTCGGCGGCGACCACCACGTTGGCGTCGGGGCGCAGCAGGCGCGCGATCATCGGTGTCACCTGATCGAGCCGCACGGCCTGCTGGTTGATAAACACCTGATTGGCTTGATTCACTGAAAGCGTCAACGGCTTGTCCTGCGAAAGTTGTTGCGCGTGTCCTTGCGGCAGGTCGATGCGTACCGCGTCGAGACGTTGCATCGCCAGCGAAGTCAGCATGAAAGTCGCCAGCAGAAAGAACATCACGTCGATCATGGGGATGATCTCGATGCGGCCGCGTTTCGAGCGGCGTGAGCGCCGCAGTTTCATGACGGCAGCCCGGCGTTTTCGCTAACGAGGCGCAGGTCGCTGAGGGCTTCGTTGGCGAACGATTCGAGTTCGTCCATTAACCGGTCGATGCGGCGCGAAAAGAAGTTGAATGCAAACAGCGCGACCAGCGCGATGACGAGGCCGATTGCGGTGGCGATCAGCGCCTGTGCGACGCCGCCTGTCACGCCCGAAGGATTGACGAGGCCGTCGCCGCCGATCAGTTTGAACGAATGCATCATGCCGACGATCGTGCCCAGCAGCCCCAGCAACGGCGCCGCCGTGACGATGGTTTCGAGCAGCCACAGACCGCGGCTCATATCGCGCTCGATCTGCGCGGCGGCGGCTTCGACGCGCGTTTCGATGCGCCACAACGGCGCGTGGGAATCGTCGAGCAGGCGGCCAATCCGGCTAAAGGCGTGCCGTTGCGGCAAGCCGCCATGAAGCGCCGCGTTGCCGCCCGCAACCGCGAGGTCCGGCATCCGCGCAAAGCGCCAGAACGCGTAGGCCCGATCGAGCGTAATGGCGAGTGCGACGATGGCCAGCACGGTCAGCGGATAGATCACCCAGCCGCCGAGACGGGCCGCCTCGGCGAGATTGGTCCAGTCGTTCATGCTCTAACTCCTTCGATTTCCTGCCACGGCCCTGCTAAAGCCAGTAAAAATCAGAACCGTTTTGTGAGCCCGGCGTAAATGGCGCGTTGCGGACCGAATTGCGGCGCCTCGACGCCGATCCCCGAGCCGTCGCGCAATTCATACACGCTATTGATTGCGTTGATCAGCACGAGGCGGGCTTCGAATTTGCCGACCACCGGCTCGTCGAAATGCTGGATGACGGCCAGATTGAGCTGACCGTACCAGGGCAGCTTGTCCGTGTTGGCAAAGCCGCTGCGCAAGCCGCTACCGACGATCGCATCCACCGTAAACGTCGTCTTGCCGAGTTCGTAAGCCGCGCCGAGCGACGCGGTCACGCGCTGGTCGTGGTCGAGAAACACCCAGTTGTTGGCGATAAACGCGAGTTCGGCCGCGCCGAAGTTGAACTGCGCGGAATCGACGTCCTTGCCCTGAGCGCGGCTATACGCGAGATTCAGATACGCGGAGACGTTGCCTTGCTTGTAATTGGTAGTGAATTCGAGTCCGTAGACGCGCCCGTACTGATAGTTGAACGGCGTCTCGATGAGTGCAGTGCCGAACTGGCCTTCGTCGAGCAGATTCGAGGCGATCTTGTAGTACGCGTCGAGCCCGACCGTGAGGGCCGGCGTCAGGCGCTGCGTCACGCCCACGTCGAAATAATGGCTGCGTTCGGGTTGGACAGGACTATCCTTGCTGACCTCGCTTTGATTGGTAGTACCAACAAAACGCGAAACCGTCGACTGCGAAACCAGTTCGAAGTCAGGTGGCGTGAAATAGCGCGAGTAACCGGCGTGCAGCGTGGTCGCATTGGTCGGCGTGAACACCAGGCCGATGCGCGGGCTCAACTGGCTCGCGTGCACGAATTCGGCCATGCCGTCATAACGCAGACCGTAATTCAGCGTCAGTTTGCTGGTGAGCTTCCATTCGTCCTGCACATAGGCGCTGTACAGATAGCCGGTATTCGCGCCGGAGTCGTTGATGTTGAACGGGACATTCGAAATCTGGTTGCCGTTGGCGTCGGTCGGAAACACGGCGACGCTGTCGTTGAACACCGCATGTTCCTGCTCGACCCACACGCCCGCGCGCAGCGTATGCGAGTCGTTGAGCCGAAAGGTCGTATCGGCCTGCACGCCTTCGGCCTGATTGCTGCGGAAATCCGTCGATGCCACGCCGTTGAACATCAGATCGCCGATCGGATCGGGATTGAACTGGGTTCGCGTATAGCGCGTGAACAGCGATACCTGATAGTCGAGCGCGCCGCCGTTGGTGCCCTGCAGCGCCAGCACGGCGAAATTGTTCAGCTCCGATTGCGTTTCGTTGAGGTCGGCGGAATTGAAGCCCGTCTGGCCGGCCAGCGTGAAATTGGTCGGCAGGCCGGGCGTATTCGGCAGCTGGAACTGGTTGGCGGCCGTGCCTGCCATCAAGGTCACGCGTGTCAGCGGGTTGATGATGTACGACAGATAGCCGAAGGCATTGCCCTGACGCGTATGGTCGTGCAGCGGACTGCCGTCCGAAGTCGGCGCTTCGATGCCCAGGTTGTTCTCGCCTAACGTACCGGTGAAGAAATAGCTTAGTGGTCCTTGCGAACCGTAGACGTCGGCGCTGCTTTGCAGCGTCTGATGGCTGCCGCCGTATACGTCGACTGCGCCGCCGTTGCCGAGGTCGCCGGATTTCGTCGTGATATCGACGATCCCCGCGGTTTTATAGCCATATTGCGCCGGCAACGCGCCTGTGATCAGGTTCACCTGATCGACGATATGCGTGTCGAGCGACTGGCCGAAGCCGCTGATCGGCTCCGGAATGATGATGCCGTCGATGCGGTATTGCAGGTCGGCGTGGTCGCCGCGCACGTGGAGTTGTCCGTAGGAATCGTTGGCGACGCCCGGCGCCTGCAGCAGCACCTGGTTGATCGGTGTCTCGTCGCCTTGCGGCAGGTTCTGGATATCCGCCTGCGTGAAACGGTAGACGCTTGCGCCGACATCCGGTTGCAGGCCGTTGCGGGCCACGTTGAGGCGCTGCGCCTGGACGTTGACGTCGATCGCGCTGCCTTTTTCGAGCGCCACCTTGAGCGGATGAGGCGTGCCGCCGTCGACGGTGGCGATGCTGGTATTGGCGCCGAACCCCGCCGCACCGACCGTGACCGCATACGTGCCGGGCTGCACGTCGGGCAACACAAAGCCGCCGTCATGGCCCGTATGGGTTTGCGCGAGCGTGTGGCCGTCGGCGTCCTGGATCGAGACGGCGGCGTTTTCAAGCGCATGCCCTTGCGTATCGGTGACGGTGCCTGTCACGGGAGCACCCGCCGACGCGGCGAGGACATGCAGGGATACCGTCTGCGCGAACAACAGCAAGGCGGCGCGCGAAATGAGTGTGTGATGTTTCATATTCTTGTTGTGCGGGTGGTGAATCCTCTTGCCGCAGCCGGTGTGTCGCGCCGCGTGGCGGGCGGGTCCGGAGACGATTTGCGAGATGTTATAACATAACAAATAAATTCCGCAATCGCGTATTTGAGTGCGTGTGGTTAATCGACACGCGCCGTCGGGGTAGCAGAAGGGGGGGGCGGCGGCGGGAAATCTTCCCGGTCCGCATGCGAGAGCCTTGCGCTGGCGGCAGCCCGCCACGGGAAACCAGGCCGAGTCCGCTGCGGACTTCACTGCCGTCGTCGCCGCAGACGTGGTACGTTGTCGGACGCGATTCATCTCATGGCGCATTTGCAAGGAGACACGTTGTGACGGCTACAAACAAGGTGGCGCTGGTAACAGGCGCGGGCAGCGGCATTGGACTCGCGACGGCGCGCAGACTGCTCCAGCACGGCTATCGTGTGGTGCTGACCGGACGCCGCCAGGCGCCGCTCGATGCCCTCGCCGACGAGGCACGGCAGCGTGGCGAAGACGCGCTCGCGGTGGCGTGCGACGTCGGCGATGCGGCGAGCGTCACGGCGCTCTTCGACGCAATCCGTCAGCACTACGGCCGTCTCGACGTGCTGTTCAACAACGCCGGACGCGGTGCGCCGCCGGTCGAGATCGACGAGTTGAGCGTGGAGGACTGGCGCGCGGTCGTCGACACCAATCTGACCGGCGTATTCCTCTGCACGCGCGCGGCCTTTGGCCTGATGAAAACGCAGACGCCGCAGGGCGGCCGCATCATCAACAACGGCTCGATCTCGGCCCACGCGCCGCGTCCGAACAGCATTGCCTACACGTCGACCAAGCACGCCATCACCGGGCTGACCAAATCCGTCTCGCTCGACGGTCGCAAGTACGACATCTGCTGCGGGCAAATCGACATCGGCAATGCCGCCACCGACATGGCTGCGCGGATGGCGCGCGGCGTGCCGCAGGCCAACGGCGAGATCGCGATCGAGCCGCTGATGGATGTGGAACTGGTCGCCGACGCGGTCTTGCATATGGCGGAGCTGCCGCTCTCCGCCAACGTGCAGTTCATGACCATCATGGCGAGCAAGATGCCGTTCGTCGGGCGCGGCTGACGCGTGGGGGCGCGGCCGTGGCCGTGGCTCACGCCGCACGCCACGCGGCGGATCAACTTATACTGACCGTTCCCTGTCACCCGGATAGAGCCGTGCCGCAAGCATTGCCGAAGGACACATCGCGCGCCAGGCCGCAGCAGGACCAGCCGCCCGACGATCCGCGCCCGCTGCCGCCCGTGCGGCCCGGCCTCGACGATTGCTGTCAGAGCGGTTGCAATCCCTGTGTCTTCGATCTTTACGACGACGCGCTCGAGCGTTACGCGACCGCGCTTGCCGAGTGGCAGGCGCGTCAGCCCAAGGGCCGCCGCAACCGTCCGCGCTCATGACCGATCTCCAGCCCGCCCTGCTCGACACCCCCGCGCTCGACGAACTGCATGATTTCGTGCAGCGCCACCCACGGCTTTTCGTGCTCTCCGGCGCGGGCATCAGCACCGACTCCGGCATTCCCGGCTACCGCGACGAGAACGGCGAGTGGAAACGCTCGCCGCCGATCACCCTGCAGGAGTTTCTCGGCTCGCTCGCCTCGCGTCAGCGGTATTGGGCGCGTAGCATGATCGGCTGGCCGGTGGTGGCCGAGGCGCAGCCGAACGACGCCCATCGCGCGCTGGCCAGGCTCGAAGCGGCCGGCCATGTGCCGAGGCTCGTCACGCAGAACGTCGACGGCCTGCATCAGCGCGCGGGCAGCAGCGAGGTGATCGAGCTGCACGGCAGCATCGGCGCGGTGACCTGTCTGGATTGCGGCACGCGGCATGCCCGCGCGGCCATCCAGCACATCCTCGAAGCCGACAACCCGGCGTTGCTCGATGTCGTGGCCGAGCCCGCCGCCGACGGCGACGCGCACCTCGAATGGCACGATCTGGGCGGCTTTCGCATCCCGGCCTGTCCGAATTGCGCGGGCATGCTGAAACCCGCGGTGGTGTTCTTCGGCGAGAACGTGCCGCGCGTGACCGTCGACGACGCCACCCGCGCACTCGAGGCGGCGGACGCGGTGCTGGTAGTCGGGTCGTCACTGATGGTCTATTCGGGTTATCGCTTCTGCGTCTGGGCGCAGCAGATGGGCAAGCCGATTGCCGCGATCAATCTGGGCCGCACGCGCGCCGATCCTCTTTTGTCTCTGAAAGTAGCGGCGCCGTGCGCGCAGACGCTGACGGCGCTAGCCGCGCGCCTTGCGCTGGATTGATTGGATGCCCACAAGTCCGGGGAGGGCGCCGCCGGTGAGATGGATCACGAACCGCCAACTCTCGCCCGTCGACGCCATCGCTCGCCATATCGGTCTCGGATCATTGATAATGGCAAGCCGACCGCGCATCCAGCAAGGGGCGAGTGAATCCGCCCGAGCCCTTGATTGAACATGACCTCATCCGATCCTTCGCAGCGCCAGCATGCCCCCGCCGCCGAGCGTAATCGCGAGCCGATTCTCGCTGTCCTGCGGCGTGTGCTGCCTGCGAGCGGCCTCGTGCTCGAAATCGCCAGCGGCACCGGCCAGCACGTGACGCACTTCGCGGCGGCGCTGCCTGAACTCGTCTGGCAGCCGAGCGACCCCGACGCCGGCTCGCGCGCCTCGATCGCCGCGTGGACCGCCGAGACCGGCCTGAGCAACGTGCGCGCGCCGCTCGATCTGAACGTCGAGCGCACGCCTTGGGGCGTCGATGCGGCCGAGGCCATCATTTGCATCAACATGATCCACATCTCGCCGTGGACGGCGACCCAGGCATTATTCGACGGCGCGGGGCGCCTCCTGGGCAGCGGCGGTGTACTGTATCTGTATGGGCCGTACCGGCGTCACGGCGCGCACACGGCGCCGAGCAACGAAGCCTTCGATCAGCAGTTGCGCAGCCGCAATCCCGCCTTCGGCGTGCGCAATATGGAAGCCGTGGTGGCGCTCGGCGAGGCGCAGGGTTTCGCGTGTGGGGAGCCGGTCGAGATGCCGGCCAACAATTTCAGTCTGGTGCTCACGAAACGCTAGTGCGCGAAGCGGGTCTGAAGGAAGACCTGAGCCCGGGAGGGCCGCTAGCGAGCGGCAATCGGGCATTTCTTTTATGCTTTCATCCTCGACATCCGCCGACGGCAATTCCGGCGTGGCGTCACGACAATCTGGAATCTGGAGAATTCAAATGGGCAAACAGGCAATCGGCGTAGTGGGGCTGGCGGTCATGGGCCGCAATCTGGCACTCAACATCGAAAGCCGCGGCCATGCGGTGTCCGTATTCAACCGCAGCCGCGAGAAAACCGAAGAACTGATCGCAGAGTATCCCGACCGTAAGCTCGTGCCGACTTACACGCTGGAAGAATTCGTCGAGTCGCTGGAAAAACCGCGCCGCATTCTCATGATGGTCAAGGCTGGCGCCGGCACCGACGACACCATCGCCTCGCTCAAACCGCTGCTGGAAAAGGGCGACATCCTGATCGACGGCGGCAACACCCATTTCACCGACACGATCCGCCGCAACCAGGAACTGGCCAAGGCCGGCCTGCATTTCATCGGCACGGGCGTGTCGGGTGGTGAGGAAGGCGCGCTGAAAGGCCCGTCGATCATGCCTGGCGGCCAGCGCGACGCCTACGACCTGGTTGCCCCGATCCTCACGGAAATCGCCGCCAAGGCGCCGGATGGCGAACCGTGCGTCGCCTACATGGGCCCGGACGGCGCCGGCCATTTCGTGAAAATGGTGCACAACGGCATCGAGTATGGCGACATGCAGCTGATCGCCGAAAGTTATGCGGTGCTCAAGCAAGTGGTGGGCCTCTCGAACAAGGAACTGGGCGAGGTCTACACGGAATGGAACAAGGGCGAGCTCGACAGCTACCTGATCGAAATTACCTCGAAGATTTTCAGCAAGAAAGATGACGAAACGGGCAAGGATCTGGTGGACGTGATCCTCGACCGCGCCGCGCAAAAGGGCACCGGCAAGTGGACCAGCCAGAACGCGCTCGACCTCGGCGTGCCGCTGCCGCTGATCACCGAGTCGGTGTTCGCGCGCGTGCTGTCGTCGCTGAAGACCGAACGCGTGGCGGCAAGCAAGGTCATCAAGGGACCGGAGCACAAGTTCGACGGCGACCGCGCCGAATTTATCGAATCGGTGCGCCGCGCGCTGTATTTCAGCAAGGTGATCTCGTATGCGCAAGGCTTCGCGCAGTTGCGCGCGGCCTCGCAGGAATACAAGTGGGATCTGGACTTCGGCACCATCGCCAAGATCTTCCGCGCGGGCTGTATCATCCGCGCGCGCTTCCTGCAGAAGATCACGGACGCCTATTCGAAGGACAAGCAGATCGCCAACCTGCTGCTCGATCCGTACTTCAACGATATCGCCTCGAACTACCAGTCCGCCTTGCGCGACGTGGTGATCGCCGCCATCAAGGCCGGTGTGCCGGTGCCGGCGTTTGCGTCGGCGGTGGCGTACTTCGACGCCTATCGCTCGGAACGTTTGCCGGCCAACCTGGTGCAGGCGCAACGTGACTTCTTCGGCGCCCACACCTTCGAACGTGTCGATAAGGAAGGCAGCTTCCACGCCAACTGGTCCTGAGTCTGGCGTTAGTCAGGTCTTTATCGGGACTTTGAATCAAACAGCCCGGCCATCCGCAATGGATGGCCGGGCTGTTTGTTTTGGCGCACCAGCGCGGCGGTAAGCTGCGCCATCAAAGCGAGCTTCAACGCCCAGGCAAATGCGGCACGCCCTCGTTGCTCGTCAGATTGAGTTGATGAATCTGCCGATGCGCCTTGTTCAGTTGCGCCTGCGCCGCTACCCGCTGCGCCTCCAGTTGCGCGACCTCCTTGCGTACCTGATGCTGCCGGCCCGTCACTGCCTGTTCCTGGGTGGCGTTGCGCTGCAGGTCGCAGCGCAAACGTTCTGCCTGCGCCTCCGATTGCGCGATCATCCGCGCGAGCTGTTCATTCTGCGCCGCGAGTTGAGCGCGGCGGGTTTCGCCGTCCGACAAACGCGTGGCCTGTTCTTCAAAGTGGTGAAAAGCGGCCTCGGCCACTTCCAGCTCCGTAGCTTTCAAGGCCCGCCACAGAACGCCTTCCTGATACATGGCCACGTAATACGCCAGTTCACGCGCATGGAACAACAGGCTGACCGAGTAATCGAAGCTCCGGAACACGCGGAACGGCGTCAACGCTTCTTCCTCGGCGAGCCACTCCACCTCGGTGGTGTCGGCCATCTGGACAGGCCTGCCGCTGACCTGTGACGGCACCACCGGTACGGGCCGCAACGTGGTTACCGGACGGACGGTCTCGGTCGTCTCGGCGGCCTCGCTTGCCGGCGCCGTCGTGAGAGACGCGGCAGGGTCGTCGGGGGCGGCGGCCGTGTGATCGTGGGCCACCGGGACGAGGTGGGATGGGCCAGTGGCAAGCAATGCACTGCGTCGGTTCAGGAGACTTTTCACGGCAGTTCCTCAGAAAGGCTCGCCCGCTACCGTCAGGCGGCGCCGACGTTGAAGCATGCCGGGCCAAGGCGGTGCGTGCGATGAACGAAAGCGAGAGGCAGAGCGACGCGGGCCGCGAACCCGCAGCAGTGCGAAATAGTGCGAATCAGTGCAATGTGCGATGCCGGCGCCCGATATTTTCGAAAAGCGAACTACTGGGTTCGAGCGCGAGCAGCCACGATTCGTCGTAGCCGCTCAGATTGTCGAGCGCTTCGCGCAGTCGTTCGAGCGCCACAGCGGGAAGCTCGACGCTCGCTTCGACGCCGCTCGCGAGACGGGCAATGCTGGCAAGCTGGACAAGGGCATCGGCCGCTTCGGCGACGTCTGCGGCGAACACGAGGTGAGTGTTGAGTAACTCGACCAACCCCGGGGATGCGGCGACATCTTCGACGTTTAACTGCACGGCCAGAAACATGGCTTTGTTCATCCCCGAACTCCTCACGGACAGTGCATGGCGGCGAGCGAATCGCCTTCTGTATGTTGCGTCAGCAAAACCCAGTATAGGCGAGGCAAGGAGGGATTCAATGCTCACACGAAATACGGCCGTGCGCGGCGGGGTTCCGCGAAGCGCGGCGCGTGGAGGGCGCGCCCTATAATGGTGACACGAGCAAAACTTGCCGGGAAGCGTGTTCGGTGCAGTGCGCGAGCCGGTCTGGCGCGGCTTGCGCGGCCGCTTCCGGGCGGTGCAGCACGATGATTTAGCTTCGTTGATCCGCCAGGCATTTCGTTCATCATGAAGATTATCCGCAGCAGGGCATTTACCGCCGAGCGTCCGTGGGGCGCACTCGATATCGCCAACATGCGAGGCATCACCACACGGCTGCACTGGACGGATCAGCCGTACCAGTGGCACGTCAACGACGGCGAAGAGGTGTTTGCCGTTCTCGACGGCCGGGTCGAGATGCGCTATCGCGAAGCGGGGGAGGAGCGTTCCGTGCTACTGGAGACGGGCGATGTGTTTTTCGCCTCGATCGGCACCGAGCACGTCGCGCATCCGCTGGGCGAAGCGCGCATTCTCGTGGTCGAGTCCGAGGGAAGTGTTTGAAATTTGAGCTTGAAAATTGATCGACTCACGTGCCGGGGATTAAATATGACAGAAAAGTCGCAACGTGCAGCTTCACTGTTTCTGATTACGGTATCGGTCGCGGCCGCGTTGAGCGGATGCACGATCTCGCCGTGGGGCGGAGATAACTCCTCGTCCTACAACGGCGCATCGGGGAGCTATCAGACGAACGTACCGACGGGGCAGGTAGCCGCCGGTTATTACCGCGTCAATCCCGGCGATACGCTGCCGGGCATCGCCGCTGCATACGGCCAGCATCCGCAAGACCTGGCGCGCTGGAACGGCCTGCAGCCCAATGCCAGCGTCAGTGTGGGCCAGGTGCTGAGGGTCGCGCCGCCGCCGGTGGGCACCATCCCACCTGCGCCGCCGGGCGGCTCGGTCGCCCAGCAGGGCGCGTTGAACTGGCCGCTGCGCGGGCCGGTGCTCAAGTCTTTCATCCCGGGTAGCAGCAAGGGCATTGTGATTGGCGGCAGGGTCGGCGATCCGGTCAAGGCCGCGGCGGCGGGACGCGTCGTGTATGCGGGCAGCGGCATCGAGGCTTACGGGCCGTTGATCATCATCAAGCATAGCGACTCGCTGATCACGGCTTACGGCCAGAACAGCGCGCTGCTGGTCAAGGAAGGCGACGCCGTCACGCAAGGCCAGGTGATCGGCTCGGTGGGCGCGGATAGCCGGGGCGTCGGCTCCATCCAGTTCGAAGTGCGCCAGGACGGCCACCCGGTCGATCCGCTCACATGGCTGCCGCGAACGGGCGGTTGAGTGTGACGAGACGCGGTGTGCGGGAGGCGCGGATTTTCGTATGGTTTTCAGCGCCCTCGTAATTGAATACACTCGCTGATTCATGCGCCGCCACCGCATGCCGGGGACGAGCAAACACGGCTCCCCGGCCAAGGCGCTCTCACACAGGAATGTCAGATGATCGATTTGCGTAGCGATACCGTCACCCGTCCGAGTCAGGCCATGCTGGCGGCCATGACCTCCGCCGAAACCGGCGACGACGTCTGGGGCGACGACCCGACCGTGTTGCATCTGCAAGCTGCCGTTGCCGAGCGCGCGGGCAAGGAAGCGGGCCTGTTTTTCCCGAGCGGCACGCAAAGCAACCTGGCTGCGCTGATGGCGCATTGCGCGCGTGGCGACGAATACATCGTTGGCCAGGCGGCGCATACCTACAAATACGAAGGCGGCGGCGCCGCCGTGCTGGGCAGCATCCAGCCGCAGCCGATTGAAAATGCCGCTGACGGCTCGCTGCCGCTTGAAAAGATCGCCGCGGTCATCAAACCGCTCGACGATCACTTCGCGCGCACGCGGTTGCTGGCGCTGGAGAATACGATCGGCGGCAAGGTGCTGGCGGCGGGTTATGTGGCCGAAGCCGTGCAGCTCGCGCGTCAGCACAAGCTGGCCACGCATCTGGACGGCGCGCGCGTCTACAACGCGGCGGTCGCGTCCGGCCAGCCGCTGGCCGCGCTGTGCGCACCGTTCGATTCGGTGTCGATCTGCTTTTCGAAAGGGCTGGGTACGCCGGTGGGCTCGGTGCTGGTCGGCAGCAAGGACTTGCTGGTGAGCGCGCATCGCTGGCGCAAGGTGCTGGGCGGCGGCATGCGTCAGGCCGGCGTGCTGGCCGCGGCTTGCCTGTATGCGCTTGATCACAACGTCGAACGTCTCGCCGACGATCACGCCAACGCCGCACATCTGGCCGAAGGGCTCGCGCAGATCGATCAGGTCAAGGTGCTGTCGCAAGCCACCAATATGGTGTTCGCGCAGTTTCCGTCGCAGCATTGCGCGCCACTCGAAGCGTGGCTGAAGGAACGCGGCATCCTCACGCAAATGCTGTACGCGTCGCGCTTCGTCACGCATATGGACGTCTCGCGGGCGGACATCGATACCTTCCTGACCGCGGTGAAGGGCTACTTCGCCGCGCATTGAGAGCGTGACTCAGAGGGCCTAACCCAGAGGGCGTAATCCGGCGGCCGTAACCCAGGCGCGCCGGGTCTATCCCTTAGACGCTCACGGCATCGTTGCAAATCACCGCGTCGACGAGGGCGCACTCGCCGGCGCCCGGTGCGACGGCGCGAGCAGCCGCAAGCCGCTGGCAATGCTGGCCGCGCCCGCGAACACCGCGCCGGTCGCCAGCGCCAGTGCCGGTCCATGCCGGCCGGCAATACCAAAGCTCAGCGCCACCAGCGCCGCGCCCGTCGTCTGGCCGAGCAGGCGCGCGGTGGCGATGATGCCGCTCGCGCCGCCGCTGCGCTCAGGCGGCGCGCTCGCCATCAGCGCCTTCAGGTTCGGTGACTGGAAAAACCCGAACCCCGCGCCGCAGACCGCCATCCGGATGCCGATATCCCACACTTGCGGATGCGCCGGCAAGAGCGCGAGCGAGGCCATCCCCGCGGCTAACACCGCCAGCCCGGCCGCCCCCAGCAGGCCCGGCGGATAACGATCCGACAGGCGGCCGGCAAAGGGCGCCGCCAGCGCTACGACCACTGGCCACGGCGTCATCAGAAAACCCGTTTCCACCTGGCTGCGATGCAGTACGTCCTCGAAATAGAACGGCAGCGAAACGAACGCGAGACCTTGCGCCGCGAAGGAACAGACCGCGGTTACCGCCGATAACGCGAAAACCGGCAGCTTGAACAGGTCGACCGGGAGCATCGGTGCGGGATGCCCGGCCTCGCGCCGCATCAGCAAGAGCCCGAAGACGACGGCCACCGCCGCCGCGCCCAGCACATATAGGGCGGGCTCGCGCTGCGCGGCCTCGCCGAGCGCGAAGATCAGCGCGGCGAACGTGATCACGTTGAGCAGCGCCGCGACGCGGTCGAAGTGATGCGTGCCGCGCGTGGTTTGCGGCAGCGCGGGCAGGGCGAACGCCAGCGCGACGACGCCCAGCGGCACGTTGACCGCGAACAACCACGGCCAGGTGGCGATCGAGAGAATCAGCGAGGCCACCGTCGGGCCGACCGCGAACGACACCCCCACCACCAGCGCGTTGAGTCCCAAGCCGCGCCCCAGCCGATGCGGCGGGAACAGGTAGCGGATCAGCGCGGTATTGACGCTCATGATTGCGCTTGCGCCCAAGCCCTGCAGCATCCGCGCCGCGGCCAGCAGCGGCAGCGTGCCGGACAGCGAGCAGGCGAGCGATGCCAGCGTAAACAGCGCGATGCCTGCGATGTAGACGCGCCGGTGGCCGACGATCTCGCCGAGTGCCGCGAGCGGCAGCAAGGTGGCGACCATCGCCAGCTGATAGGCGTTGATGATCCACACCGAGGCGGCGGGCGCGGCGTGCAGGTCGGCGGCGATGGCCGGCAGCGCGGTATTGGCGATGGCCGTGTCGAGCGTGGCGAGCGCGACGGCCAGCGTCAGGGCCGCCATCGCGCGGCGATTGCTGGCGGACATGGGGCCATCGCCGGGAGGGGCGGTGTCGGAGGGGAGCGGGGTCTTCGCGGACAAGGGCTGGCTCGACGGGTGGCGCGGGCTCCCCGAGGCGGTAGGCGAGCGCCTCGCGGGATCGATGCGATCGCGCGGATTAATAGGATAAAGCGGGGTGACGCAGACTCGACAGTCCGCTTACTTGTATCGAGCGTGCCGGCAACGGCCGACCGGACGGACGCATACGGCGCGCGACGAGTTAAGGAGATTGTTACAGAGCCCGGAAAATTCTGCTGGCAGCCGCGCAGGGCGGGGGCGCGCAATGCAACGGCGCCGGAGACAGCGGATATTGGCGGCGCGATGGCATGAAAAAAACGCAACTAACGGTCAATCCTCGCCGCCGCCTCCGAGCATCTTCGCCCTCGGATAGCAAATACAGCGAGCATGAATCATGCGTCCATCCCGACAGCCGTTCGACCACGATAACGCAGGCAGGCGCGCCACGTGCGTGTGCAGTCCGCTTGGTCGCATCCGTGCCTTCTTCCTCCGCCAAACTTGTGCAGGCGGGCAGGTGGATGAAGGCGTGCCTGCACCGTATCTGTGCCGGACGTACCCCACACGGGCATTTATCTCCCCGCGCGGGGCGAGTTTCGCGCAGTATCGAGGGTCCGAGTTCCGGATGACAGGAGGCTCGGAAATGTCCTACTCTGCATATTTACCCGCCTGACAGGCACGCGCCTCCCGTCCGTCAACTGTGCGGTTCGCGTGTGCTGTGTCGCACTTACCGGAGGCTTCAATGACAGCCGTGGATCTGGAGTTCGACCAGCTCAACAGTACTGTCGATGCGCTACGGCGCTCTATTTCCAATCGCATGATGTACGGTGTCGGTAAGGACGCCGTCACCGCTCGTCCACACGACTGGCTGCACGCCGCGGCGCTCGCGGTACGCGACCGTCTGGTCGCACGCTGGATGAAAACCACGCGTCTGCAATACGAGCAGGACGTGAAGCGCGTGTATTACCTGTCGATGGAATTTTTGATCGGCCGTACTTTCACCAACGCGCTGCTGGCGCTCGGCATCTACGAGCCGATGCGCGAGGCGCTGGCCAGCCTTGGCGTCGACATGGAAGTCCTGACCGATATGGAACCGGATGCCGCGCTCGGCAACGGAGGGCTGGGGCGCCTCGCGGCCTGCTTCCTCGATTCGATGGCGACGCTCGGCATCCCTGGTTTCGGTTACGGCATCCGTTACGAATACGGCATGTTCCGCCAGCAGATCGTCAATGGCGAGCAGGTCGAGGCGCCGGATTACTGGCTGCGCGCCGGCAATCCGTGGGAGTTTCCGCGCTCGGAGATCCAGTATCTGGTTCACTTCGGCGGCCGCACGGTGCAACGCGGCGAGCACGTCGAATGGATCGACACCGAGCATGTCAACGCCATGGCCTATGACACGGTCATCCCTGGGTACGCGACCAGCGCGACCAACACGCTGCGCCTGTGGTCCGCGCGGGCCTCGCAGGAGCTCGACCTGTCCGCGTTCAACCGCGGCGACTACCGCAGCGCCGTGGATGCCAAGACGATGTCGGAAAACGTCTCGCGCCTGCTCTATCCCGACGATTCCACGCCGGCCGGCCGCGAACTGCGCCTGCGTCAGGAGTATTTTTTCGTCTCGGCGACCATGCAGGACCTGATCCGCCGCTATCAGCGCACCCACAGCACGTTTGGCCGCTTTGCCGAAAAGGTGGCGGTGCATCTGAACGACACGCACCCGGTGCTGGCGATTCCTGAACTGATGCGCCTGCTGGTGGACGTACATCACGTGCCGTGGGACAAGGCGTGGCACCAGATCCAGCAGATGTTCTCCTACACCAACCACACGCTGATGCCCGAGGCGCTGGAAACGTGGGATGTCGAGACGTTGGCGCGCCTGCTGCCACGCCATCTCGAGATCATCTTCGAGATCAACGCGCAGTTTCTCAAGCACGTCAGCGAACAGTCGGGCCACGACGCCGAAATGATCCGGCGCATTTCGCTGGTGGATGAATACGGTCAGCGGCGCGTGCGCATGGCCTACCTCGCGATTGTGGCGAGCCAGAAGGTCAACGGCGTCTCGAAGCTGCACTCGCAATTGATGACGCGCGACATCTTCGCCGACTTCGCGCGCATCTACCCGGATCGTTTTACCAACGTCACCAATGGCATCACGCCGCGCCGCTGGCTCGCGCAGGCGAGCCCGTCGCTATCGTTGCTGATCGACGAGCAGATCGGCACGCACTGGCGCCGCGATCTGTTCGAACTCGAAAAGCTGCGCGATCTGCGCAACGACAGCGCGTTCATCGATGCCTTCCGCGAAGCGAAGCGGCAGAACAAGCTGCGCCTCGCCCAGCATCTCGCACATCATTCGAAGGTCCATTTCGACCCGGAGGCGTTGTTCGATCTGCAGGTGAAGCGCATCCACGAATACAAGCGGCAACTGCTGAACGTGCTGCATGTGATCACGCGCTATAACCAGATTCGCGAGAATCCGCAGCGCGACTGGGTGCCGCGCGTGGTGATGTTCGCGGGCAAGGCGGCCTCCGCATACCGGATGGCCAAGACCATCATCAAGCTGATCGGCGATGTGAGCGAAAAGGTCAACAACGACCCGCTGATCGGCGATCGCCTGAAGGTGGTGTTCGTGCCGAACTACGGCGTGAGCGTGGCCGAACTGATCATTCCGGCGGCGGATTTGTCCGAACAGATTTCAATGGCTGGCACCGAGGCGTCGGGCACTGGCAACATGAAGCTGGCGCTCAACGGCGCGCTGACCATTGGCACCATGGACGGTGCGAACATCGAGATTTGCGACGCGGTTGGGCGCGAGAATATTTTCATCTTTGGCCATACCGCCGACGAAGTGGACGGCTTGCGCGCCGCCGGTTACCGTCCGCGCCAGCTCTACGAAGAAAACCCCGAATTGCGCATGGCGCTCGACCAGATTCGCTCGGGCTTCTTTTCGCCCGACGATCCGCTGCGCTTCGCGGACATCTTCCACACGCTGGTCGACTGGGGCGATCACTACATGGTGCTGGCGGATTTCGCGGCATTCGCCGAGGCGCAAAAGGAAGTCGACGAGCGCTTCCGCAATCCGCGCGCGTGGACCGAAAGCGCGATCGAAAACGTGGCCGGCATGGGCCAGTTCTCGTCCGATCGCACGATCGGCGAATATGCACGCAATATCTGGCATGTGAAGCCGCTCGATATGTCGTGAGGATGCCGCCGCCGTGAAGATACCGCGGGTTTTGACGACGTAAAAATGCCGCCGGGCCGCATGTAAAAGCATGCGGCCCGGCGGCGTCGTATCAAGGTTCGCTGCGGCGAGGCGCGCGCAGCGGCGTTACGGCGCGAACGACTCGGAAGTTTTGCTGGCGCGCACGCCAAGCTGACCGCGCGGGAAGTCGAACAGCACATCCAGATTCTGCATGGCCATCAAACCGACGACGATCCGGTTGGCGCCGGGTTTCGCCTTGGCGATCGTTACCTGCGCGCTTTCATATCGATGCGCCCACGACCCGACGCCCAGCGCGACATCGTAGTTGCCTTGCGCGAGCACGTCGTTTTCCTCGCCGTCGCCGGTCCAGGCCGGCGCCTTGTCGGTCTCCACGCGAATCATCTCGGTGCTGCCGGTGCTGAACACTACCGGCGCGCAGAAGCGCAGCTTGTCGCCCACCTGCACGCAGCCGAGCGGCCACTGCGACGCGCCGTTTTGCGCAGCCGTCATGGGTACCATCGTGAAATCGCGCGTGAGCGCCGCCGACGGACTGAGAATCACAAACGGTTTAGCCAAATTGGCACGGACCAGATAGCGCTGGCCGATATTGCCCGGCAGGGCGCGTAGCGGTTGCGTGCAGCAGTCGTCGTCGGGTTGCGCGGCGCCCGCACCGACGATACCCGAGAACGCAAAGCCGAATTCGCCGGTGTAGCCGTCCATGGCGAGGCATTTTTTCTGGTTGCGCTGGCAGCGCACGTCGTTGACGGCCTGCGCTTCGACTTCCACCGGCTGGGTGCCGGCCATGCTGAACGGCAGCTTCACCGACGGCCCGGAAACCACGGCGCCGTTTGCGAACGTCAAGGATGTTACCGGTTGCGTGGCGGTGTAGTTTGTCCGCGGCAGCACCGACGCCAGCACGCGCACACCCTGGATGCCGGTGTCGAATGCCATATACACCGCCTTGCCGTCGAGCTGGACCGGCAAGCCGAGGCGCGCGTGACCTTCGTCGGCGCGTTCAAGGTGCAGCGGTACCAGCAGACCGTCCGCGCCGTTATTGATCAACGTGGCGGCGGGAGCGGGCGGCGTGGGAACCGGAAAGGTGACGGCGCAGCCGCCGAGCGTGGCCGCGCCGACGAGCGCAGCCGTCGCGAGGGTGTTCAGACGCCCGGACAGGGACGGAATGCAGCGGAAAAAGCGCAGACAATTTCGGGACAACTCGTACATGAGGGCACACTTTGCAAAAGAGCGAGTCCCTGGCGGAGGCGGTGCATCGTGAACGGTGAAGCGTGCAGCAATGGCGACAGTCGCGAGGGCCGTTTGCCTTGCCGGCAATGGAATGAAGGCGCTTGCGAGGCCTGCGGGAGGGACCGCGGGATAAAAGAACCGCCGACTCTACCTGCCTCGCTATATCGAATTGCAAAAGCGTGTAAATCCTTGATCTGGATCAAAAGTCGTTGGCCAGATCCAATGGGCGGCGAATCACGGTTTGTACCGCGCGGCCGAGGATGGCGCGGTCGAGTGCCCCGGCCAGCGCGCCGATCACTTCATCGAGAGTGCGGAAGATCACTTCGACGCGGAAGGTGATGCGCTCGTTGCGCTTGTCGATGGTGACCACATAAAGACGCAGATTGGTGCCGAGCGCGGCATGCAGCGCCCGCCTGCCGATGGCCGAGGAGGTGCCGGGTACGGTGACGTCGAGTGTGACGAGCGGGACGCGGACCGGCGCCGCAGGGGCCGGCGAGCGCAAACCTCGCGGAGGCACGGTGGCAGGAGCGGCGGGCGCGGCGGTGGACTGTAACATCGTGAATCGCCGCGACCGGGCGGAGCGGCGTGTGGTGGAGATGAATCCACTGTAGCCGCGCGTGTCTCAAGCGGGTGCAAAAGCTCGTGGTCTGCGGGTTAATTTTGTGTTAACGCGCAGCCGGCTTGCGGATCAGGCCTTCGGCGCCGCGCTCGCTGCCGCCGCGAGGGTTGCGCGCACGGTTTGCGCCACGCGTTCCACGAAGTCCAGATCCACACTCGATAGCGCCTCACGCTCGCCGCTGGCGGTTTCGACGATCAGGCGGTGCGTGACGTCCTGGGTGATCCACGTCAGCCACCCGACCACTGCCAGCATGACCCCGCAGACAATGCCCGCCGGCGAGCGGAACACGCCGCCGGCAATCGCGCCGATCACTCCGATTACCGAAATGGTGACGGGCAAAATCTTGTTTTTCTGCACGGTGACGACCCGCACGGCGAGAATCTCGCGGAGCGGGAAAACCTGTCCGGCGGCGGAGAGTGCGTTGCGCGTGACCGAGACGCCACGGTCGTTGAAAGGGGTTTCCATCAGGCGGATGCGAGCGGTAGCAAAGCGCGCAGGGTAACAGAAGCGAGGCCGGAGGAGAAAGGGGCTGGGTGACGCAGAGGGCCTTTCAGATACACCCGCAGACGCACAAACGCCCGGACGAGGCGCCCATGACGGGCGCCCGTTCGGGCGTTTTCAGCTCATCTTCAGCTCACACGGCGCGTTCCGGGAGGCCTGCGGCTGCCCGGAGACGCAACTGCCGCTTAGAACTTGACGCGGATGCCAGCGCGAACGGCCAGCTGCGTGTCGGCACCAGCGACCGGCAGGTAGCTGCTCGTGCTCACACCAATCTGCGATTGCAGCGGTGTGCCGTTTGCCAGCTTGCCCTTGGCAGCCTGGTACACGCCAAGCAGGTACACGTCGGTGCGCTTGCTCAGTGCGTAGTCGACGCTGGCGTCGACCTGGTTCCAGTGACCGTTGGTCAGGTCCTTGGCTTGCATGTACGTGTAGCCCAATGCGCCCGTCAGTGCCGGCGTGATGGCGTACTTCGCGCCTGCTTCATACGCGTTGAACGTCGTCATGTGGCCAGCGAGTTCTTCGATGTTGGTGTGCGTCCACAGCGCCCACATCGTTGCCGGTCCGATCGAGTACTTGGCGCCGACGCCCGTCGTAGCCAGATCCTTCACCGTGCCGCCCGTGATCGTTGCCGAACCGTTCGCCACCGACGTCGGGAACGCTGCCGGCGACGCTGCTGCCGGGAAGCGGATGTCCGTGTACGCTGCACCGACAGCAAACGGGCCGTTCGCGTAGTTCAGGCCGAAGCTGTATGCCGACGAACCCGAGGTCGACGAACCGGACGGGCCGCCCTGGAACGAACCAGCCGTATTCGAGAAGCCGTACATGCCGCCGAACGTCAGGCCGTAGTAGTTCGCGCTGCTGAACTTCACCGCATTGCTGATACGGCTCGACGTCAACTGGTCGAGGTCGTTGATGTGGTAGCCATAGTTGCCTGCGACGGTTTCGCCGCCGTTAGCATAGATGCCACCCAGATAGTCGGTCGAGAACGAGTATTGGCGGCCGAACGTCAGCGAGCCGATGCCGTCCTTCGACAGACCAACGTAAGCCTGGCGGCCGAACAGCGAGCTACCTTGGCCCAGTGCGCCAGTGCCCGAGTTGAAGCCGTTTTCCAAGTCGAAGATGGCCTTCAGACCGCCACCGAGGTCTTCAGAGCCGCGCAGGCCCCAGCGGCTGCCTTGCGAGACGCCGTCACCATATTGGTACAGGCTCTTGGCGCCCGTGCCGGCGTGGTTCACATACGTGACACCAGCGTCGATCAGGCCGTACAGCGTAACGCTGCTTTGTGCATGAGCTGCGCCAGCGAAGGCTGCGAGGATAGCGGTGGCTAAAACTTTCTTGTTCAAGAGATTCTCCGGATTAAAAGAGGCGATCACGAGCCTGGCTCTTCTGGCAGGTCACGCGATGGTCGCCAATTTAAGGGAGCGGACGGTAAAGGAATGTGACAGCTGGATTATTTGGAGAATCTGTAGTGTGAATGCGACATTTGAATTGCCGACCCGGAAAATGTCGTGCGCCCGGGCGCGGTTTGTGTAACGGGGAGAATCGAGATTATTGCGAAAAACAACGCATATAACCCCATTCCTTGGTACTTTTACTGGCCGGGAGAGAAACAGAGAAAATCGCGGTCTGAGGCTTTTATTCGAAACGAATATGTGGCATTGGTTCGATGTAAATCAAATACCAGGCAAGGCTAATTATCCCGCCGTAGTCTCATTTAAGGAGACAGCCCGCTGGCGGTGTTTTTACCGCTACCGTCAGCCGGGCTAAATCGGTTATCAATCAATTGGATAGCAGCGATCCCGAGCGGAACGCCCTGGCGCCGGCAATGCGGGCGAATTCGAGCCCCGCGGTCGCAAAACGCGTCAGGTGCCGCGCGTACAACACGCCGGCGACGCTGCTTTTGAGCGTCACGACCTGATTGGTCAGCGGATCGACGATATCGGCGATCTCATGACCCGCGTCCACCCAGCTGCCGACTTCGGCGCGATACACCAGCACGCCGCTGATGGGCGCGACGATCGGCTCGGCGCCGGCGAGCGGCGTCGCGGCAAACTCGAGCGCGGGCATCGGCGCGGCGGTGCCGTCGATAACCCCGCGGTGCGTCAGGTATTCGACGATGCCTTGCGCATCGTGTTCGGCATATTCATACGACACGTTGCGCTGGCCGCGCAGTTCGACCGTCACCGAGACCGAGCCGTTCGGAATCGGGAAGCGGTCACCGAAACGGCCCCGCAGATCCGACCAGCAGAAGCTGTGAATTTCGTCGAACGGATTGCCGACCGAATTCAGCGCCAGCAGCGAGGCCTTGGCTTCCAGATAGCGCGCGAGCGGCTCGACTTCCGGCCACAGGTCCGGGTTGGTGTACAGATGCAGCGCGGCTTCCCAGTCGCAATGCAGGTCGAGCACGACATCGGCGTCATACGAGAGTTTTTGCAGCGCGAGGCGTTGCGAGTCGAGTTCGGTGGCCGGCTCAATGGCGTCCAGCGCTTCGCGCATCGCGGTGCGGATCGCCTGGCGGTTCTGGTCGACGTCGTCGGTCAGGCGCGCTTCGATCACCGGTTGCACGAGGGCGGACAGATCGTGGAAATTGCGATTGAAGTTCTGCGCGGTGCCGGTTTCGAAGCGGCCGGTGTGCAGGCCGAGGAAATGCTGGTTCAGGCCAATTGGATTGGCCACCGGCACGACGATGACTTCGCCCTTGATCTTGCCCGCGCTTTCGAGCGCGGCCAGCTTGTGACGCAAGGCCCACGACACCAGCATGCCGGGCAGCTCGTCGGCGTGCAGGGACGACTGGATGTAGATTTTTTGCCCGCCGCCGGGACCGTAGTGAAAACTCGTCAGGTTGCGCGCGGTGCCGAGTGTCGGGGAAATCAGCGGATGGGTTTGGGTTTGCATGGTGTCTGAAGCGCGGCGGCCTCACGAGGTGTCGCGCTATGTCGTTGATTTCAGTTCGGAAAATCGATTATGTGAGCGGCTTGCGGCGACGCGGACATGGCTGGCGCGCGACGCGGCGCAATCGCTCGATCTTAGCCGATATGCGTGCCTCGCGTGAGCGGTTGCGCGCTTGCGGCGCGTGCGGCCATTGAATGGCCATTCAGGCTGCCGCCCGGGAGGCGATCCGAACGGCGCTCCAAACGAAACGGGCTCCGCATCTTGCGGAGCCCGTCTGCATCGATTCAGAAGCGGCGCGGCGAGCCGCGCCGACGGCGCTTAGCTGCCGTACACGTCGAACGTGAAATACTTGTTCTCGAGCTTCTTGTACGTGCCGTCCTTGATCATGTCGGCGATAGCCTTGTCGACCTTGGCCTTCAGATCGGTGTCTTCCTTGCGCATGCCGATGCCGGCGCCGTTGCCGAGAACCTTCTCGTCGACGATGTCCTTGCCGGCGAATTCATAACCCGCACCGCGCGGCGTCTTCAGGAAGCCCAGGTCGGCTTCCACTGCATCTTGCAGCGAAGCGTCCAGACGGCCCGACAGCAGGTCGGTGTAGACCTGGTCCTGGTTCTGGTACGAGACAACCTTGGCGCCCTTCGGCTCCCAGTAGGTCTTCGCGTAGGTTTCCTGGATCGTGCCCTGTTCGACGCCAACCGTCTTGCCGGCCAGCGATTCCGGCGTCGGCTGCAGGCCCGAACCCTTCTTCGTGACGAGGCGCGTCGGCGTGTTGAACAGCTTCGACGAGAAAGCGATCTGTTCCGCGCGTTGCGGCGTCATGGACATGGACGACAGCACGCCGTCGAACTT
Organism: Paraburkholderia sp. BCC1885; assembly: GCF_900996235.1. Lineage (GTDB taxonomy): Bacteria > Pseudomonadota > Gammaproteobacteria > Burkholderiales > Burkholderiaceae > Paraburkholderia. The sequence continues at coordinate 91,308 of NZ_CAAJGM010000241.1, read as the reverse complement.
CTTCGCCTTCAGAGCCGGGATCATGCCGTCGAAGTCGTTTTCGACCCACACGCACTTGGCGTTCAGGCGCTTGCAGATTTCATTGCCGAGGTCGATATCGAAACCGACGAGCTTGCCGTCCGAACCTTTGGATTCGAACGGGGGATAGCTGGCGTCAACGCCGAAACGGATGGTGGTCCAGTCTTTCGCATGTGCGCCAATCGAAACGGTGGCAAGCAGAGCGATCGTCAAAGCCGCTAGCAGTTTTTTCACTGTTTTACTCCTCGGTGGTAGTTCGTATTGCTCCCGCTGGCGGTTGTGCCGCCGCGAGATAGTGCCCGGCGTGACCGGCGGCCGGGCAGAGTTCACGTCCGCGGACCGGGCGGCCTGCAGCGCGGGCAAAGCTTATCAGGTCAAAAAGTTTACGTACTCAGTAAAACACCGGATGGCGGCTACCCCGCGCACCTGGCGTTCTCCGTTGACCTGCCGCTCAATCAGCCCAATGGCCGCCGTCGGGGCCGGACGACGCGTCTTCCGCTGATTTCGGCCATGCTGCCTGCATAGGGCGAGATCGCGGCACGCGCGATTGTACGAGTTCCACCACCGGATCAACAAGGTCAGACGATGCGCGCGCCTTCCCGATACGTGGCGCGCGGCACCGGCAGCGTATCGAGCATCGTCACGCGCACGAAGTCTGCTCGCAGACCTGGTGCAATCGCGCCGCGATCGTGCAGGCCCGCGGTGCGCGCCGGTTCGGCCGACACCGTCGCCATCGCGCGCGGCAGCGCCCAGCCGGCCTTCTCCACCAGATCGAACACGGCCGTCAGCAAACTGGACGGCACATAATCCGACGACAGGATGTCGAGCAGATCCGCCCTGGCCAGTTCGAGCGCGGACACGTTGCCCGAGTGCGAGCCGCCGCGCACGATGTTCGGCGCGCCCATGATCGTGGAGATGCGGTGCTTGCGGGCCGCTTCGGCGGCGACGCGGGTGGTCGGAAATTCCGCCAGCACGATGCCTTCGGCGGCGGCCTGTTCGACGTGCTCGACGAGCGTGTCGTCGTGGCTCGCCACCGGCAGGCCGAGCGCCTTGCAGCGCGCGACGATCTCGTGGCGGTGTGCGTCGGCGTAACGTTCCTGTTCGATGCTCAGTTCGGCCAGCGCGTTCGTGACGTGCTCATCGGAGAGCTTGCCGTTGCGTTCCTGGAAGCGGCGCCATTGTTCGCGGTCGTGCCATTGACGCTGGCCCGGCGTGTGGTCCATCACCGAGGCGAGGCGCAGCAGCGGATGGCCGCAAAGCGAATCGAAAATTTCGACTACGTCGGCTGTCGCGATCTCACAGCGCAGATGCAGAAAGTGCTCGGCGCGCAGCAGGTTACGTTCGGAGAAACGGCTGAGGGCCTGTGCGCATTGCGTTTGCAGATCGCGGCCACGCAGACCGGCATTCACGCGCGAACCGATCGCAAGCGCGTCGAAGACGGTGGTGATGCCGGCCGCGGCCACCTGCGCGTCGTGGATCACGAAAGCGGCGTCCGTATTCCATTGCACGCCGGGGCGCGGCGCCAGATGCTTTTCGAGGTTGTCCGTGTGCAGTTCGATCAGACCCGGCAGCAGGTAATCGCCCTCCCAATCCTCGGCTTCACGCGCGGAAGTCGTGCCGCGTTCGACGTCGTGGATCTTGCCGTCTTCGATCCGCACCACGCCGGTAAATACGTCGTCTCGCGTCACGATGCGAGCGTTTCTGATCAACATCGACATGCTCCGTAGTCAGTCTGCTGTGTGGGTATGTCAGTGTAGCGCCGCAGGCTGGCGCGACGGCGGCTGGAGTTCGAGGCGGCGCGTGGCCACTTTGGCGCGGGTATCTTCGTCGTGAAAGATGCCGACGATCGCCGCGCCGCCTTCGCGTGCCTCGACGATCAGATCGGCCACCACGTCGCGGTTTTCCGCATCGAGCGAAGCGGTCGGCTCATCGAGCAACAGCAGCGGATGGCCGGCAATCAGGCCGCGCGCGATGTTCACGCGCTGCTGCTCGCCGCCCGAAAAAGTTGCGGGCGCCAGCGACCACAGCCGCTCGGGCACATTCAGGCGCGCCAGCAGCGCGGCGGCGCGCGCGCTGGCTTCGTCCTCGGCCACCCCGCGCGAGATCAGCGGCTCGGCCACCAGCGCGAGTGTCGTCACACGCGGAATCACACGCAGAAACTGGCTCACGTAGCCCACCACATCGCGCCGCAGGCGCAGTACGTCATGCGGCTCGGCGCCGGTAATCGCAACGTGTTGCGCGTCGTGCGCAGCCGAGCGGATCGCAATGGCGCCGGAACTCGCCAGATAGTTGCCATAGAGACAACGCAACAGCGTGCTCTTGCCGGCGCCCGACGGCCCCACCAGCACGACGCACTCGCCCTGTTCGACGTCGAGCGAGACACCCGCGAGTGCGTCGATCTGCACACCGCCCTGGGCATGCAGCGTGAAGGTCTTGCCGATGTTGACGGCGCGCAGCATCAGCGCTGCGTTGTCGATGAATGCGCGTTCGAACGCGCCTGATTCGATGGATGACATCGTGGACCTCAAACCGGCAGAACGGAAGAAACCAGCGTTTGCGTGTACGGATGTTGCGGATCGTCGAGTACCTGATCGGTCAGGCCCGCTTCGACGACCTCGCCGCCTTGCATCACCATCAGCCGATGCGCGAGCAGACGCGCCACGCCGATGTCGTGCGTGACGATCAGCACGGAAAGATGCAGCGTGCTAGTGAGCGTGCGCAACAGGTCGAGCAGACGTGCCTGCACGGAGACATCCAGGCCGGCAGTGGGCTCGTCCATGAACACGAGGCGCGGTCCGGTGACGAGATTGCGCGCAATCTGCAAGCGCTGCTGCATGCCGCCGGAAAATGCCGCCGGCAGTTCGTCGATACGCGTGGCGTCCAGTTCGACGCGCTCCATCCATTGTGTCGCGGTATGGCGAATCTGGCCGTAGTGACGCGCGCCGACCGCCATCAACGGCTCGCCGATATTGGCGCCGGCGGAGACGCCGCTACGCAGGCCGTCGCGCGGATTCTGCTGCACGAAGCCCCATTCGGTGCGCATCAGCAGGCGGCGGCGCGGCTCGGACAAGGTCCGCAGGTCGAGCGTGTCGCCGTGCGTGGCCTGGTAGTGCAGCGTGCCGGTATCGGCCTCGGTGCGCAATGCGAGAGTGTTGAGCAAGGTGGTCTTGCCCGAACCCGATTCGCCGACGATGCACAGCACCTCGCCCGGATACAGGTCGAAGCTGACGTTTCTGCAGCCGTTACGGCCGCCGTATTGCTTGCTGAGCGCGCGGGCGCTCAGCAGCGGGCTCGTGTGCGCGCTCATGCGGATTCTCCTGCGGCGTTGGCAGTGGCCTCGCCGGCTTCGCCCGCCTGCTGCTCGCGGCGGTCGTGGCAGTAGTCGCTATCCGAGCAGACGAACATGCGCTTGCCGGCGTCGTCGACGATCATTTCGTCGAGGAAGCTCTCCTTCGATCCGCACAGCGCGCAGGCATGTTCCCAGCGCTGGATTTCGAACGGATGGTCGTCGAAGTCGAGACTGCGCACGCGGGTGTAGGGCGGAATCGCGTGGATGCGCCGCTCGCGTCCGGCGCCGAACAACTGCAGGGCGGCATTCATGTGCATCTTCGGGTTGTCGAACTTCGGGATCGGCGAGGGCGAGGTCAGATAGCGCTCGTTGACGATCACCGGATAGTCATACGTCGTGGCAATGCTGCCGTGATGCACGATGTCCTCGTAGAGCTTCACGCTGATCAGGCCGTAATCGGCTAACGCATGCAGCTTTTTGCACTCGGCGATGCGTGGTTCGAGCCGGTAGAGCGGCTCGGGCATCGGCACCTGATAGACGAGAATCTGTTTGTCGGTGAGCGGTGTTTCGGGAATCCGGTGACGCGTCTGCACGATCGTCGCTTCCGACGTGCGGCGGGTCGTCGCCACGCCGGTGGTACGCGCAAAGAAGCGGCGGATGTTGACCGCATTGGTGGTTTCGTCCGAACCCTGGTCGATCACCTTGAGCGTGTCGCTGCGACCAATGATCGCCGCGGTCACCTGGATACCGCCGGTGCCCCAGCCGAACGGCAGCGGCATTTCACGCGAGGCGAACGGCACCTGATAACCCGGCACCGCGACTGCTTTGAGCAGCGAGCGGCGGATCATGCGCTTGGTCTGTTCGTCGAGATAGGCGAAGTTATAGCCTTCAGCCGCGCTGTCGTAGGAAGCGCTGGCGACTTGTGTTTCGGGCGCGTTCATGCGGCTTGCTCCTGCTGGTCGTGACCGGTGTGCGTCGGTTGCGAAGGCTGCGGCGCTTCAGTTGATTCGGACACCTGTGCAGTTTGCGCAGCGGCGTGTTGCGCCCGCAAACGGCGCACGAGTTCGAGTTCGGCCTGGAAGTCCACATAGTGCGGCAGCTTCAGATGCTGGACGAAGCCGGATGCTTCGACGTTATCGCTATGCGACAGCATGAATTCGATGTCCTGAGTCGGCGAGCCCACCGTTTCGCCGAGTTCTTCGGCACGTAGCGCGCGATCGACGAGCGCCATGGCCATCGCCTTGCGCTCCGAATGGCCGAAGGCGAGGCCGTAACCTTGCGTGAAGGTGGGCGGAACTTCGGTATTGCCGTGGAACTGGTTGATCATCTGGCATTCGGTGATGTCGATTTCGCCGATCTCCACCGCTTCGCCGAGTTCGTCGAGTTCCATTTCCACCGTCACCGAGCCGAAGCGGATCTCGCCTGCGAACGGGTGCGAATTCGCGTAGCCGCGTTGCGTCGCATAGCCCATCGCCAGCAAAAAGCCTTCGTCGCCGCGGGCCAGATTCTGCAAACGGGTCGCGCGGTTGGCGGGGAACGAGAGCGGCTCGCGCGTCAGGTCGCGCGGTTCGGGCGCGCCGGGCAGCGAGGTTTCCTGTTCGATCAGGCCTTCCTGGTTGAGCAGCGTGACGACGCGCGGCATGGATTCGGCTTCGGCGGCTTCCGCAGTTTCGCCGGTCGCAGCGCCGGGCCGGACGGTGCGCGACGCCTGCGTATCCGACGCGCTGCCATTGGCCTGTGCATCCGCCATCAGCTTGAAATCGAGCAGACGCTGCGTGTAATCGTAAGTAGCCCCAAGCAACTGGCCACCCGGCAGATCCTTGAAGGTCGCCGAGATGCGGCGCTCCACCACCATGGTCTCGCTATCGAGCGGTTGCGTGTAGCCAAAGCGCGGCAACGTGGTGCGATACGCGCGCAACAGGAAGATCGCTTCCACCAGATCGCCGGCAGCCTGCTTGATGGCCAGCGCGGCGAGGTCTTCGTCGTATACCGAACCTTCGGTCATCACGCGGGCCACTGAAAGACGCAACTGCTCGCGAATCTGTCCGACGCTCAACTCGGCGAGCCGCGTATCGCCGCGGCGCGACTTGTCGAGCAGACGCCACGATGCTTCGATCGCGCGTTCTCCACCCTTGACGGCTACGTACATCAGTTCACCTTTGCTTGAGTTGTGCGCGGCAGACCGATCAGCGTGTTGCCGCAGACGAGATAGCAATCGATGCCGCACGGGAATAGCGGCGCGAGGCTGGCGCGCTCGCGCCAGAAATGTTCAGGCAGGCCGACCGGCGCGATGCTGGCGGTGTGTTCGATGCCGGGGCCGCTCAATACGACCTGCGGACCGCCGCTGAGCGCCTCGACGCGGATCAGCAGGGTCACCGACTGCTCGGGCGTCTCCGCCGCGCCGAGCGAGAAGTGCTCGAGTTGCGGCAGCAGCGCGGCGTCATGGATATAGGCGAACGCGGCGTCCTGCGCCTCGTCGACGAGCGGCGCGCCGGTATGAAAGCGCAGCGCCGAGGCGAGCGCCGCGTCGGGTTCGGCGAGCCACACGGGGGTCGAGTAATCGCACAGCGTGAGCAGAGCCGCCAACGCAGCGAGGTCGGCGCGCGAACGATGCGTGCCGTTTGCCTGTGACGCCGGCAAGACGTTCTCCACGACGCCAACCGTGCCCGGCCGCGACAGTGCGTCGAGCAGTGTGCGAAACACCGCCTGGGTGTCGTGGACCGGATCGCTAAAGCCGGGTGCGAGTGCGGAAAGGGCAATCTGTGAGGAGTTCATCGCGTTTTCAGTCAGGTTGTCCATTAGTCGCCTCGCACCATCGTGAAGAATTCGACACGCGTCGACGCGGCTTCCTGTCGGCGTGCTGCGCGTTGCGCCGCCAGCTGGGCGGCGAGCGGTTCGATCAACCGGCCATGCAGATGCGCATGCTCCGGCAATTGCAGCAGCGCGTCGGCGAGCGCGGCGAGTTCGGCGCGGCGGCGGTCGCGGCCCAGGTGGCAGGCCACACCCACCGGCGTCACGCCGCCCTCGTTGCGCAGACGCAGCGTGGCGCGGGTAACGGTGGCTTCGCCGAGATTGAAGGCGTCGCCGCTGCCGCCGACGCGGCCGCGCACCATGGCGAGACCGGTTTCGGGCGGCCGCAGCCAGTCGAATTCAGGCGGCCGGGCGCCTTCCAGCGCGTGGCTCAGTGCGGCTTCGAGTTCGGCGCGCGGCGTGTGCGCCAGCACGGCCATCCATGCGCGCCGCATGGCGGAGGAAGGCGAGGCGGAAGAGGCACTCATCGGGGTTCCTGTTGATCCAGCGAGTCGTCATTTGACCATCTATTCATCTAAACGTCTAGACGTTTAGAGGTAAACCGCTTGTGTCCGCGGCAAGCTCGTGTTTTCATATTTCCATCACGGCTTGCGCACTACAATGCACGTCACAACGAATATTTGAACCGAAGGGAATGACAGCACCATGACATCGAACGACAGCGTCACGCCAGGCTCGCAGCTTGAACGAGGCGCGGGTGTTGCCGTGTGGCGGCAAATCGAACAGATCCTCGCCGCCGAGATCGCGGCAAGCGGTTTCGGCGCAGAGGGACGCCTGCCGAGCGAGGGCGAACTCGCCAAACGCTTCGACGTCAACCGTCATACGGTGCGGCGCGCCATGCTCGGACTCGCGGCGCTCGGCCTCGTGAGCGTGGAGCAGGGGCGCGGCACCTTCGTGCAGCCCGGTGCCATCGACTATTCGATTGGCCGTCGCACACGTTTTACCGAGAACCTGCGTCAGCAGCATCATGCGGCAGGCGGCGCGATGCTGTCGGCGGCGCGTGTGAAGGCCGAACCGAACGTTGCCAAGGCGCTCGGCCTGCGCGCGGGCGCCGCCGTGTACCGCATCGAATCGCTGCATGAATCGGATGGCGTGCCGCTGACCTTTGCGCGCAACTGGTATCCCGCGGCGCGTTTTCCGGATTTGCCGGATGTGCTGGAGCGCACCGGCGGCATCACCAAGGCAATGGCCGAGCTGGGCGTGTCCGACTATCTGCGCAAATGGAGCCGTATCGGCAGCGTGCTGCCGGAGCCGGAAGTGGCGCGGCGCCTGAATATCAACCGCCAGCAACCGGTATTGTGGGTCGAGAACGTCGACGTCGATCTGGATGGCGCGCCGGTCAAATACGGCGTGACGCACTTCGCGGCGGATCGCGTGCAACTGATGGTGGAAAACGACCTATGAGCGGGGCGCCGGGCGTGGTGAACGAAGCGCGCGAATGGTCGGCCGAGGCGCGTTTCGCGGTGTATTACGCGCCGTCGCGCGCGTCCGCATGGTGGCAGGCGGGCTCGGAATGGCTAGGCGGCGATGTGGAGAGCGGTGTTTCGTGTATTCCGCCGCAACCGCAGGGGTTAACGCGTCCGTTGAACGAACTGACGACAGCGCCGCGCCGCTATGGCTGGCACGGCACGCTGGTCGCTCCCTTTCGACTCGCTGACGGCGTTACGCCGGATGGCGTGCTCGACGATGCACGCGGCTGGGCGCAGCGGCAAGCGCCGTTTCAGCTACCGGTGGAAGCCGCCACGCTCGGCGATTTCGTCGCGCTGCGGCCCACCGCGCCCGCAGGCGACGCCGCCATGCGCGAGCTGGCGTCCAGCGCGCTGCGCACGCTAGGCGGCTTGCGCGCGAAACCCTCCGCCGCCGATCTGGCGCGCCGCCTCGCGGCGCCGTTGACCGAGCGCCAGCGCAGCCTGCTGCTGGAATGGGGCTATCCATACGTCTTCGACGAATTCCGTTTTCACATGACGCTGTCGAGTTCGCTCGCAGCCGCCGACGAGCGCGCCGCGCTGGTCGCGTGGTGGCACGAGCGGATTGCCGCGCTGGGTCCGCTGGTGGTCGACAGCGCGGCGTTGTTTGTCGAACCTGCACCGGGTGCGCCTTTTGTGCTGTGGCAGCGTCTGCCGTTTCGAACTGGGGGAGTGGTTTAACGATGAATGGCCGTTTGATCTATGTGATGGGCCCGTCCGGCGCGGGCAAGGATTCGCTGCTGGGTTTCGCGCGCAGCCGGCTCAAGACCGAACCTTTCCTGTTTGCGCACCGCTACATTACGCGGCCGAGCGGCAACGGCGAGGCGCATGTGGAGCTGAGCGTCGAAGAGTTCGAGGTGCGCTCCGCGCTCGGTCTCTTCGCGCTCGAATGGTCGAGTCATGGGCTGCGGTATGGCATCGGCATTGAAATCGACCTGTGGCTCGAACGCGGCTGTACGGTGGTCATCAACGGTTCGCGTGAGTATCTGGAGCAAACGCTGCGGCGCTATCCGGCGCTCGACGTGGTCTATATCGACGCGGCTGCGCACGTGCTCGAAGCCCGGCTCGGCGCGCGCGCACGCGAAAACGCCGAACAGGTGGCCGAACGGCTCGCGCGACGCGCCCCGTTCGTCACGCCCGCCGGGGTTCATCTCACCACCATCGACAATTCCGGTGTGCTCGAAGACGCGGGCCGCGCCTTCGTCGACGTGGTGCGCGGCGCGGTGGCGTTTGGGCTATGAAGATGGCGCGCCGTTGCTTGCGGCTCGCGCCCGCTTGCGCCACGCGTTAAAGAAGCCGGCGGAGATTCGGGCAGAATGGCGCAGATCTGGCGTTAGCGCTTTCCAGTTCGCGGCGTGAGCCGCGGCGTCACCCATTCGGAGTCCACGATGAGCGAAGCATCCCAACCGGCCGGCCATTTCACCGAACTCGAACATCTCGCGCCCGCCGCCGCGCGGTTGCGTGAAATTCGCCACCATATTCACCAGCATCCGGAACTGGCCTACGAAGAGGTCGCGACTGCCGCGCTCGTCGCGGACAAGCTCGAACAATGGGGCTGGCAGGTCACGCGCGGCGTGGGACGCACCGGCGTGGTGGGCACGCTCAAGGTGGGCGACGGCACGCGCAGCATCGGGATTCGCGCGGACATGGACGCGCTGCCGATCATCGAAGAAACCGGTCTGCCTTACGCGAGCGGCACCCACGGCAAGATGCACGCGTGCGGCCACGACGGCCACACCACCATGCTGCTTGGCGCAGCGGAACATCTGGCGAAGACGCGCGGCTTCTCGGGCACCGTGCATCTGTATTTCCAGCCGGCTGAAGAAATCGGCATCGATAGCGGCGCGAGGAAGATGATCGAAGACGGCCTGTTCGAGCGTTTTCCCTGCGATGCCGTGTTCGGCGTGCACAACCATCCCGGCGCCGAACCGGGCGTGCTGCTGTTTCGCAAAGGGCCGTTCATGTCGGCGGGCGACAAGGCGATCATTACCATCGAAGGCGTCGGCGGCCACGCGGCGCGTCCGCAATTGACGGTCGATCCGGTGGTGATTGCGGCCAGCATTGTGATGGCTTTGCAGACCATCGTGGCGCGCAATGTGGATCCGTCGCAACCGGCGGTGGTGACGGTCGGCTCCATGCACGCCGGCACCGCGAATAACGTCATCTCCAGCACGGCCACGCTCGAATTGAGCGTGCGATCGTTTAGTCCGGAGATTCGCGCGCTGCTGAAGAGACGCATCATCGAACTGGCCGAGAGCCAGGCGCAGAGCTATGGCGGGAAGGCTCTCGTCGATTACGTCGAAGGGTATCCGGTGGTGGTGAATTCGGATGCGGAAACGGAGTTCGCCATTGAAGTGGCGCGCGAACTGGTGGGCGACGACAAAGTGGTCGCGCAGACCGACATCCTGATGGGCAGCGAAGATTTCGCCTTCATGCTGCAGAAGCGGCCGGGCACATTCCTGCGCATCGGCAATGGCGTGGGCGAGGACGGCTGCATGGTGCACAACCCGCACTACGACTTCAACGACCACAATCTGACCGTCGGCGCCGCGTTCTGGACGCGGCTAGTGGAGCGGTATCTGGGACGGTAAGGGCGCCCTCCGCCCGTCAACCCTGGTCGTTAGCCGCGCCGCGCTACCAGATCCGACACGTTCTGCGCCGCTAACTGCAGCGGCTCCAGGAACGCCTTCACCATTTGCTTCGCTGAATTGCGCTGGGCGTTGCCGCTGATATTCATCGCGGCAATCACGCGTCCCTGGCGGTTGCGGATTGGCGCGGAGAGCGAGATCAAACCGCCTTCCAGTTCCTGATCGACGACCGCCCAGCCCTGGCGGCGCACCTGGGCGATCAGCTTCTTCAACTCTTCCTTATCGACCACCGTGCGCGGCGTATGCGCGTACATCGGCGCCGAGGCGAGCGTGGCCTCGAGCGTGTCGTCGTCGAGCGCGGCCAGCAGGACGCGGCCCATCGAGGTGCAGTAGGCGGGCAAACGGCTGCCGATCGACAGGTTGATGGTCATGATCTTATGAGTCGGCACGCGCAGCACATACACGATTTCGCTGCGGTCGAGCACCGCCGCCGAGACGCTTTCGTGGACATGCGCCGAGAGTTCTTCCATCACCGGTTCGGCGAGATTCCAGAACGGCATCGAGGTCAGATAGGCGAAGCCGAGATCGAGGATCTTCGGTGTCAGGCGAAACAGGCGCCCTTCCGCTTCAACATAGCCGAGCGTCTGCAAGGTCAGCAGAATGCGGCGCGCCCCAGCTCGCGTGAGACCGGTGGCGGCGGCGACGTCGGTGAGCGTCTGTTCGGGCCGTTCCGCGTTGAAGACACGGATCACCGCCAGACCGCGTGCGAACGACTGCACATACGAATCGCCCGGTTTGTCCGGAGCGTCCGCAATGTGGCGGGCGCTGGCCGGATCGGCAGGAGACGCTTGGGGAGCTTTGCTCATGGGCCTCTTCGGGAAAACAGGGGTGACGGTGCGACGGACCTTGCGCCGGATCTCGCGCTCTTTAGGCCGCGCCCGGGTCAAACCTCGAGTTGCGCGACCGGCGCGGAAAGCCGTGAAGATAGCTTATGCCCTGCATTTCGCCAACCTCGCCGATTTAGTCTCCGGGACGGAACCCTGCTTGCAAGGCCGCCCATCACCAGGGTTTTCGGGGATGTCGAGCGCTGGCATAATTTGTATGATGACCTGATAACCCGATCAATCGAGACCCGGATGTTTGAAAAGATTCCCGCCCGCGCCCTGAGCGATACCGTCGCGCAGCAATTGCTCAAGCAGATCGACAAGGGTAGCTTTGCGCGCGGCGGCAAGCTGCCCACCGAAGCCGTGCTGGCCGAACAGTTCGGGGTAAGCCGCACGGTAATCCGCGAGGCGATCTCGCGCCTGAAGAACGAAGGCGTGGTGGAACCGCGCCAAGGCAGCGGGGTGTTCATCGCGGCGCACGGCGCGATCCGACCACTGCGTATCGATTACGCGGAGGCGGTGGAAGCCGGGTCGGTGTGGCAGATTCTCGCGCTGCGCCGGGCGATCGAAGCCGAGGTAGCGTCCGAGGCCGCGATGCGGCGCAGCGATGCCGACATGAGGTCGATCGACGCGGCCCTTGCCCGCATCGACGCAGCCGTCGCCGAAGGCGAAGACGGCGTCGCCGAAGACGTGGCTTTTCACCGTGCGATTGCCGTGGCCACCGGCAATCCGTATTTCCTCAAGACGCTCGCGTTCCTGAATCAGTATCTCGAAGCAGGCACGGTGGTCACGCGCCGCAATGAGGCCTTGCGCGAGGACTTTTCGCGTCAGGTACGCGAGGAGCATGCGGCCGTGGTGGCCGCGATTCGCGCGGGCGATCCGATGGCGGCGCGCAACGCCGCCCGCACGCATATGTACAACGCGGCGCGTCGTCTGGCGGAAGCCGGCATCTGTTGATGTGATGAAACATGCTCGCGCATGCGGCTGGCGAGGCAGGCACGCGGCCGATCAGGCAGGCTTGGCAACGTGACGGCGCAGCAACGTCGCTCTCTACGAATTTGATTCGGAGTACAGCATGTCGAGAAATGTCGGAGTCATTGGGCTGGGCGCAATGGGGCTGGGCGTCGCCCGCTCGCTGCTGAGAGCAGGTTTTCGCGTGCACGCATGTGATCTGCGCCACGCCGTGCTGGAAAGTTTCGCGGCGGACGGCGGCATCGCCTGCGCGAACCCGGCCGAATTGGGCGCGCAGTGCGAGGTTGTCGTCACGCTGGTGGTCAACGCGGCGCAGACCGAGACGGTGTTGTTCGGCGAGCAAGGCGCGGTAGCCGCCATGAAGCCGGGCAATGTGGTGATCGCGAGCGCCACCGTTGCGCCCGACTTCGCCATTGAACTGGGCCGGCGCGTCGAGGCGGCCGGTCTGCAGATGCTCGACGCCCCCGTGTCCGGTGGCGCCGCGCGTGCCGCATCCGGCGAGATGACCATGATGACCGCAGGTCCGGCCGCGGCCTACGCCGCCTGCGAGGACGTGCTTGCCGGCATGGCCGGCAAGGTTTACCGGCTGGGTTCGGAGCATGGCGTCGGCTCGAAGGTGAAGATCATCAACCAGTTGCTGGCGGGCGTGCATATCGCGGCGGCTGCTGAAGCCATGGCGCTCGGCTTGCGTGAGGGCGTCGATGCGGAATCGCTTTACGACGTGATCACCCACAGCGCCGGCAATTCGTGGATGTTCGAAAATCGCGTGCCGCATATCCTCAAGGGCGATTACACGCCGCTCTCGGCGGTGGATATCTTCGTCAAGGATCTGGGGCTCGTGCTCGACACCGCGCGCCGTTCGAAATTTCCCCTGCCGCTTTCGGCGGCGGCACATCAGATGTTCATGATGGCGTCCTCCGCTGGACATGGCGGCGAGGACGACTCGGCGGTGATCAAGATTTTCCCCGGCATCGACGTGCCGGCGGCGAAGTCTTAGTCGGAGCTGCCATGACGACATCATCTGCTCGGCCGCTGCTCGGCTGCATTGCCGACGATTTCACGGGCGCCACGGATCTCGCCAACATGCTGGTGCGCGGCGGTATGCGCACGGTGCAGAGCATTGGCGTGCCGGCATCCGGCGAACGGGTCGAAGCCGATGCGCTGGTGGTGGCGCTGAAATCGCGCACGATCCCGGCCGCCGACGCCGTGGCGCAAGCGCTTGCCGCGCTCAACTGGTTGCGCGCGCAAGGATGTCGGCAGTTCTTTTTCAAGTACTGCTCGACTTTCGATTCGACGGATGCGGGCAACATCGGCCGGGTTGCGGATGCCTTGCTCGACGCGCTGTCGGATGCGGGCGCCTCCGGCGAGTCGGAGGCGAGGGCCGGGGCCTTCACGATCGCCTGTCCCGCGTTTCCGGAGAACGGCCGCACGATCTATCGCGGTCATCTGTTTGTCGGCGACGTGTTGCTCAACGAGTCGGGCATGGAGAATCATCCGCTGACGCCGATGACCGACGCGAATCTCGTGCACGTCCTGCAGCGGCAGACACCCTACAAGGTCGGGCTCGTGCGCTATGACTGCGTCGCCCACGGCGCCGCGAAAGTGCGCGAGGTATTCGATGCGTTGCAGCGCGACGGCACACGCATGGCGATCACCGACGCCCTCTCGGACGCGGACCTGTACACGCTCGGCGAGGCATGCGCGGATCTCGCTCTGATCACCGGCGGCTCCGGTATTGCGCTTGGCTTGCCGGCGAACTTTCGCCGCGCCGGCTTGCTGGCAGACAAAGCGGATGCGGCTCAGTTGCCGCCGGTCGAGGGGTTGTCGGCCGTGCTGGCGGGCAGCGCCTCAAAAGCGACCAATGCGCAGGTGGCGGCCTGGCGCGAAAGCCAGCCCGCGTTCCGCATCGATCCGCTGGCGGCCGCGCGCGGCGAGCCGGTCGTCGAACAGGCGCTCGACTTTGCACGCGGGCACCTCGGCAATCGACAGCCGGTGCTGATCTACGCCACGGCGACGCCCGACGAAGTCAAGGCGGTGCAGAGCGAACTCGGCGCGCAGCAGGCGGGACATCTGGTGGAAAGCACGCTTGCCGCAATCGCCTGCGGCTTGCATGAACTCGGCGTGCGTAAATTCGTGGTGGCGGGTGGCGAGACCTCGGGCGCGGTGGTCCAGGCGCTCGGCGTGCATACGTTGCGCATCGGCGCGCAGATCGACCCGGGCGTGCCGGCGACGGCGACCATCGGCGACACTCCGCTTGCGCTCGCCCTCAAATCCGGCAACTTCGGCGCGACCGACTTCTTCGCCAAGGCGCTACGCCATCTCGACGGGACGGTGTCATGAGTTTAGGAATCCATATCGATGGCGAGGCGCGGATTCGCGAAGAGATCTGCACCACGGGGGCGAGTTTGTATCAACGTGGCTACACGGTGGGAAGCGCGGGCAATATCAGCGCGCGCCTCGACGATGGCTGGCTCATCACCCCGACCGATGCCTGCCTCGGCCGCCTCGATCCGGCCGACATCGCCAAAGTCGATCGGGCGGGCAATGCGGTGTCGGGCGGCAAGCCATCGAAGACACTGGCGCTGCATCGCGGCATCTACGCGCGCAACGCGCAGGCTCGCGGCATTGTCCATACTCATTCGACCCATCTGGTAGCGTTGACGCTGGCCGGTGTATGGAGCGAGGAGGACGTACTGCCGCCGCTCACACCGTATTACGTGATGAAGGTGGGCCACATTCCGCTGATTCGTTACCGGCCGCCAGGCGATCCGCAGGTCGCGGAACAGATCGCGGCGCTCGCGGACACCGTGCGCGGCGTGTTGCTGGAGCGGCTTGGGCCTGTGGTATGGGAGCGCTCGGTGGCGCATGCATCTTATGCACTGGAAGAACTTGAAGAGACCGCGCGGCTATGGCTAATGACGCAGCCGCGACCCGCGCCGCTTGACGCGGCCGCGCTGGAGGAGTTACGCAAGGTGTTTGGCGCGCGCTGGTAGCGCGCGCTTCACGTCCGGCCGTTCAATGTTCAACGAGCGGTAACTATAAAAGGAGTTGTCGCAATGCCTCGCTTCGCCGCCAACCTGACCATGATGTACAACGAGCACGCCTTTCTCGATCGTTTTGCCGCTGCGGCGCACGACGGCTTCAAGGCCGTAGAGTTTCTGTTCCCCTATGACTTCCCGGCCGCCGAGATCAAGGCGCGGCTCAATGAGCACGGCCTGACGCAGGCGCTGTTCAACGCGCCGCCGGGCGACTGGAGCGCGGGCGAGCGCGGCATCGCTTCGTTGCCGGGCCGCGAAGACGAGTTTCGCCGCGGCATCGATACCGCGCTCGAATACACGCGCCAGCTCGGCAATCGCAAGCTGCACGTGATGGCCGGGCTGATCGCCGCGGATCAATCGCGCGAGCGGCATCGCGAGGTGTATTTGCGGAACCTGGCGCATGCCGCTAAAGCTGCCGAGGCCGACGGCGTCACCGTAGTGATCGAGCCGATCAACACGCGCGATTTCCCCGGCTTCTTTCTCAATCGCCAGGACGACGCGCAGTCGATCTGCGCGGAAGTCGGCGCGCCGAACCTGAAGGTGCAGTTCGACTGTTACCACTGCCAGATTGTCGAGGGCGATCTGGCGGTCAAGCTGAAACGCGATATGGCGGGCATCGGCCATATCCAGATTGCGGGTGTGCCCGAGCGGCACGAACCGGATTTCGGCGAACTGAACTACCCGTACCTGTTCGAACTGATCGACTCGCTCGGTTACGACGGTTGGATTGGCTGCGAGTATCGCCCGCGAGCGGGGACGTCGGCGGGATTGGGCTGGCTCAGGCAAACGCTTAAGGACAAAACAGCATGAAAGTACTCATCACCGGCGGCGCGGGTTTTCTCGGCCAGCGTCTCGCGCGTGAACTGCTGGCGCGCGGCGAAGTGAAGGGCGTGGGCGGCCAGCCACAGCGCATTACCGAACTCGTATTGCTGGACGTCATGGCGGCGACTGGCTTTACCGATAGCCGGGTGCGTGCCGAAGTGGGCGACATCGCCGAGCGCAGCGTGCTCGAACGCGTAATCGATACGCAGACTTCGGCCATCTTCCATCTGGCTGCCATCGTCAGCGGCCAGGCGGAAGCGGATTTCGACCTTGGCATGCGCATCAATCTCGATGCGTCGCGTCTGCTGCTCGAAACTTGCCGCATTCGCGGGCATCGTCCGCGAGTGGTGTTTACCAGTTCGGTTGCGGTGTATGGCGGCGATATGCCGGACGTGGTGCGCAACGACACGGCGCTCAATCCGCAGTCGTCGTATGGCACGCAAAAGGCGATCGCGGAATTGCTGCTGAACGACTACACGCGGCGCGGTTTCGTCGACGGACGTGTGTTGCGCTTGCCGACCATTAGCGTGCGGCCCGGCAAGCCAAATGCGGCGACGTCGTCGTTTGCGAGCGCAATTGTGCGCGAGCCGTTGAATGGCGAGACGGCGATCTGTCCGGTGCCGGGCAGCACGCGTCTATGGCTGTTGTCGCCGCGCCGGGCGATTGCGTGCCTGATCGCGGGGCTCGAACTCGATGGCGCGGCGCTCGGCAAGCAGCGTGCGCTGAATTTGCCGGGTATTTCGGTGACCGTCGATGAGATGGTCGACGCGTTGCGTGAGGTCGCGGGCGAGGCCGCGGTCAAACGGATCTTGTGGCAACCGGACGCGTTTCTCGAGAAGATTGTCGGCAGTTGGCCGGGCCGGTGGGACACCACGCGCGCGGAACAACTGGGCCTGAAGGGCGAGGCGAGCTTTGCGGACGTGATTCGCAGCTACATCGAGGACGAGCATCTTCGGCCGGTCTGAACTCGCGTGGCGCGGCGAGCGCGGTTACGCGTACTTGACATGCTTTCCGCGCCACGCCTATTATCATGGCTAAATGTTCGTTATACGATCCAGTGTTCGTATTATGAACAATCTGAACTGCCAACCGAACTGTTTATTGGGGCCGTTTAAACCGCGCGATGGTTCATGCCCACGCGCGCAAGCGGCGCAGCATCCGACTGGAGACATCCTATGACTGAAGCATTCCTGTGCGACGCGATTCGCACGCCGATTGGCCGCTATGCGGGTTCGTTGTCGTCGGTGCGCGCCGACGACCTGGGCGCGGTGCCGCTCAAGGCGCTGATGGAGCGCAACAAGGAAGTGGACTGGAGTGCCATTGACGACGTGATCTACGGCTGCGCCAACCAGGCCGGCGAGGACAACCGCAACGTGGCGCGCATGTCGCTGCTGCTCGCGGGCTTGCCGGAAGGGGTGCCGGGTTCCACGATCAACCGGTTGTGCGGATCGGGCATGGACGCCGTGGGCATCGCCGCACGCGCGATCAAATCGGGTGAAGCGGCGTTGATGCTGGCGGGCGGCGTCGAAAGTATGAGCCGTGCACCGTTCGTGATGGGCAAGGCGACCAGCGCGTTCTCGCGCCAGGCCGACATCTTCGACACGACAATTGGCTGGCGCTTCGTCAATCCGTTGATGAAACAGTTATACGGTGTGGACTCCATGCCGGAAACGGGTGAAAACGTCGCCACCGACTACAAGGTGAGCCGTGCCGATCAGGACGCCTTCGCCTTGCGCAGCCAGCAAAAGGCCGCGCGCGCGCAGCGCGACGGCACGCTCGCACAGGAGATCGTATCGGTGACGATCCCCCAAAAGAAGGGCGATCCGCTGGTGGTGTCGCAAGACGAACACCCGCGCGAAACGAGTCTCGAAGCGTTGGCAAAACTGAAGGGCGTGGTGCGTGCGGACGGCACGGTGACGGCGGGTAACGCTTCGGGCGTGAACGACGGCGCGGCCGCGTTGCTGCTCGCCAATGAAGCGAGCGCGAAGCGTTTCGGTCTGACGCCGCGCGCGCGCGTGCTGGGCATCGCTACCGCTGGCGTCGCGCCGCGCGTCATGGGCATTGGCCCGGCGCCGGCCACGCAAAAGCTGCTGGCCCGTCTGAACATGACCATCGACCAATTTGATGTGATCGAGTTGAACGAGGCGTTTGCTTCGCAGGGGCTGGCAGTGCTGCGCGCGCTCGGCGTGGCGGACGACGACGCGCGTGTGAATCCGAATGGCGGCGCCATCGCGCTTGGCCACCCGCTTGGCATGAGCGGTGCACGGCTCGTCACCACGGCCATGTATCAACTGCAGCGCACGCAAGGACGCTTCGCTTTGTGCACGATGTGCATTGGCGTGGGCCAGGGCATTGCGATGGCGATCGAACGCGTTTGATGCAGTAAAGAAATCATCGAAGCCCCATTCGGCAGCGAATGGGGCTTTTTCTTTTTAGGGGCCGTCGTCCGGAATCCGGCCCCGCAGTTTCCAGACCGCCATGTACAATCACTTCGCTGGTGTGAGTCGAAGAGTGTTCGTCCACAAGATTGATTTTATTTAGTGGTGCTGCATATCGGCATTCAGTATTTACTTTGCCGTCGTGTCGGATCTGATAATTTCAAGGAGCGCATCAATGAAAGCAGCGAACATTGGAGCAGTTCTGGTGTTGGCGGTGGCCGCCGCTCAACCTGTGTGGTCACAGAACCCGCTCGCGGATGCCACGCGCGGGTTAGTCGGCTCTGCGCAGCCGGAGCATGTCAGGGCGGAGATCGTCGGTATCGATCCAGGCATGCGTACTCTGACATTGCAGGGACCCGCAGGTAATGTCCTCAACGTGATGGTGAGCCAGCAGGTGGCCGGTTTCGAAAATCTCAAGGTGGGCGACCGGGTCGACGTGCTGTATAAAAACGCCTTGCTGGTCAGAGCCGATAAAGTCACCGGCGGCAACAACGGCATTCGCGCGCGGGTCGACACGCAGGTTTACACGCCGGCCTCGGGTGGCTTCGAGACGGCGCGGCAAATCGAGGTGCTCGCCACCGTGCGGAAAATCGACTACAAGAACCGCCTTGTGACGCTGCGCGGCGCCGCGCAGACGCAGACCTTGCAGGTCGGGCCGGACTTCAATCTCAAGGATGTGAAGGTCGGCGATATGGTTCATGCCGTGTTCGTGTCGGCAGCCGCGGTGCAGGTTACGCCGCAGGATTAAAAGTTCGGGAATAAAAACTCCCTGCGCGCGGTCTTATCAAGGTCGGTCACAGAAAGAGGGTACCGCAGGGATTCAACAATGGCCGATCCAATCATTGCGAAGCGCTTCGAGGCGCTTGTCTTGCCACATCTGAACTCGGCCTTCAACGTCGCGCGTTGGCTGACGCATAACGACCAGGACGCCCAGGACGTCGTCCAGGAGGCGTATCTGCGCGCGTTCCGTTATTTCGGCGGCTTCCGGGGCGAGGATGCCCGCGCCTGGCTGTTGAGCATCGTCCGTCACACGTTTTATACGTGGCATCAGCAGAACCGGGAGTACGCGGCGGACACCACCGAATTCGAGGAAGACCTGCATAGCCTCGAGACCGGTCACGCGAGTCACGACGACAGCCCTGAAGCAACGCTGATTCGCAATCAGAGCCGTAAGCGGGTGCATCAGGCGCTGCGCAGTTTGCGGCTGGAATACCGCGAGGTGGTGGTGCTGCGTGAACTGGAAGAATTGTCATACAAGGAAATCGCCGCGATCGTGGGGATTCCTATGGGTACGGTGATGTCCCGCCTCGGACGCGGCCGTCAGCAACTCGCGGCTCTGCTCGCACCGACGGATCAGGAGGCGTGATGGATCACGAACAGGCGTTTGAACTACTGCCCGGCTATATCGACGAGGAACTGAGCTTGTCTGAGTCGCTCGAATTCGAGCGTCATCTGGATAGCTGCGAGAAATGCAAGCGTGCTTATGAGCAGCAGCGTCAGGTCAGCACGCAGTTGCGGCAGGGCGATTTGCGGCTGGATGCGCCGCCCGAACTGGAAAAACGCATCCGCGCCGCGCTGCCGATGCGGCGCTCGCTGTGGCAGCGAGTGGGCCAACGCTTCGGCGGATTCGACGCGACACGCGGCGCAGGCAGTACCGGTGGCGCGCGCGGGTTGCCTGGCTGGGCGCCGGTCGGCGCGATGGTGGTGAGTCTCGTGGCCTTGGCCTCAAGCGCGGGGCTTTATCTTTCGGTCCCCTCCGGCGATACACGGCTCACGCAGGAACTGGTGGACAGTCACGTCCGTTCGTTGCAGTTCGATCACCTGTACGACGTGATTTCGACGGATCGTCATACGGTCAAGCCATGGTTCGACGGCAAGATCGACTTTGCGCCGCCGGTGATCGATCTCGCGCAGCAGGGCTATCCGCTGGTGGGCGGCCGGCTCGATTACGTGAGCGGGCACGCGGTCGCGGTGATGGTCTACCGCTACAAGCTGCATCCGATCAACCTGTACGTCTGGCCCGGCAACGACGCCGGCAATGTCGTGCGCATCGACGAGCGGCAGGGCTATCACCTCGCCCACTGGAGCGCTGCGGGGATGAACTACTGGGTCATCACCGATGCCGGTGAAGGCGAGCTCAATGGTTTCATTTCAAATCTGCGCGCGCATACGGCTTCGTAACGCGTATCGAAGGGCTTCGTCGCGCTGCAAACGAAGGCCTACCCGATAGAAAAATGCCGGTGAAGCCTGGAATAAACCAGATGATGCTGCGGTCTCCTCATTGAATCCAGTCAGGAATTCCACCGGATGGTCCGGTGGACTCTCTGCTGAGCTTCTCTCGTGAGGTCACCATGTCGTCAGATCTTCCAACTGGTTCGTCACGTCGCCGCGCATTGAAATGTCTCGCGTTTGGCGGCGTAGGCACCGTGTTCGTTCTTGCCGGCGGAATACTCACGCCGATCGAACTGGCGCTCGCCGCCAGTGATAAGAATTCCTCATCGATATCCGGTGTACCGCTGTTTCTCCAGATCAGCGATACCCACATCGGCTTTAACAAGGAGGCTAATCCCGATGTGGCCGGCACGCTCAGGCAGACCATCGACTTCGTTAATGCGATGCCGGTCAAGCCCGCGCTGACGATACACACCGGTGACATTACGCATCTTTCGAAACCGGAGCAGTTTGATCTCGCCGCCCAGTTGCTGTCGGGGTTAAACATCACCGAATTACATACGGTGCCCGGCGAACACGATGTGACCGACGGCCCAGGCACCGAATACTTCAGCCGCTTCGGCCAGGCATCGGGCAATAAAGGCTATTACAGCTTTGATCACCAGGGCGTGCATTTCATCGGTCTCGTGAACGTGATGCACTTCAAGCCGAACGGCCTGGGCGGCCTCGGCGACGAGCAGCTTGCGTGGCTTGAGGATGATCTGAAGGGCCGCTCGTCGAGTACCCCGATCGTCGTATTCGCCCATATGCCGATGTGGACGATCTACGAGCCGTGGGGTTGGGGCACCGGCGACGCCGGTCAGGCGATGAGCTATCTGAAGCGCTTCGGCTCGGTCACGGTGCTCAATGGACATATCCACCAGATCGTCTCGAAGGTGGAGGGCAACATCACTTTCCATACGGCACGATCCACCGCGTATCCGCAACCCATCGCGGGCAACGGGCCTGGACCGATGCCGTTGACGGTAGCAAGCGATCAACTGCCGCGCATGCTGGGCGTAACCAGCATCAGGATCGCACAGCATCCGCTCAAGGCGACACTGGACGACGCCACACTCGTTTGACTTCGCGCGCTTTAAGAAAGTTACAGAGGTTAAATCATGATGATTAGGAATACGATGAGAAAAACGCTGGTCGTTAATCTTGCGGCCATGCTGCTGATGGCGGCGTCCGCCAGCCGGCAACTTGTCTATGCCGGGCAAGCAAATGCCGTTATGATTAAGAACTTCATGTTCTCGCCAATGGCGCTTACGGTCAAAGCCGGGTCGCTGGTGACCTGGAAGAATCTCGACGGCGAGCCGCATACTGTCGTCAACGATGCCGGGCTGTTCCGCTCCGCCGCGCTCGATCAGAACGAAACCTATCAGTTCAAATTCGACAAGCCGGGTGTGTACCGGATTTTTTGCGGCATTCACCCGAACATGAAGGCGACGGTCACCGTGCAGTAGAAGGAACGCGCGGTCAGCTTAAGCATGCGCGGACCGGCCGCCACGCTTTACACCGGGCAACCTGGCGCGTGAGGTTCGCCGGCTGCGACGGTACGCGGATGCTGAGGCGGGACATCACCGGGACGGTTACGTTGGGCGCAAGGCGGGAGAGTTTTGCTTCGCGCGGCGTGCGGGCATTGGCGGCCGCGGTGAAACGGCGCAGTGGGAAGTGGGGCTTTAGGACGAATGCAAAATCAGCGAAAATAAGTTCGGCAAATTGGGCTCAGAAAATGAGGTTCTGCTATGACGGGTATTCCAAACAACGTACTGCGTATTTCGGAAAGCGAAGCATCGCGCGCGTTGGCCGAACTGCCGGCGCCGTTCGCCGTTCTGTTTGAGCGCGGCGATCTCTCGGTCGAACTCTACGCGCCACGCGGCGTCGACAATCAGTCGCCGCATACGCGCGATGAACTCTATATCGTCTCATCCGGATCGGGCATGTTCCGCCGCGCGGACCAGGTATGCGCATTTAGCGCGGGTGATTTGTTGTTCGTACCCGCTCACGTGGAGCACCGATTCGAGCAGTTCAGCGAGGATTTCCGCACCTGGGTGATCTTTTTTGGTCCTGAGGGCGGCGTTCAGATTTGAGCGAGCCTCATACGCCATCCGCTAAAATACCGCCCGTCATGCCATTTTCAGAACCGACGGAGTATTTTCAGTGATCCAGCCAGGCAACGTATTCAGGGACAATCTCGCGCAACTGCCGGCCATCGACGGCATCGAACGTATCGAGCTGATCGACGGCAAGGGCGCCGTGGTGGCCAGCATCGAGAACAAGCCGGGCAAGCAGGGCTCGCTTGCGCTGTACAACTATCTGCAGCAGAGCTTCGGCACGCTCGACGCTAAAGCCGCCGAGCATGGCCTCGCCGTGTTCGCCGAGCACACCGCCGATGCGCGCAACCGTCCGGGCGCGCACCCGAACGTCGACCTCCTGCTTGCCATCGCGGCCGGGGCAGAGGCGCTGCGCATCGACGTCATCGCCGCGGCCTGAACGCGCTCGGCTAGCGTCTCACGAGCCGGCGTAATACCCAGGCTGGCCGATATCCGTTAGCAGATCCGGCCCGCCTGGCTGCCAGTCCAGCGTGTCGCGGGTCCACTGGCTGGAGCTCGGCACGTCCATCGCCGCGAACATGCCGAACCAGCCGAAATGCCCGGCCACTTCATCGGGACGTTTGCTGACAACCGGTACATTCAGCCGCTGTCCGATCAGTTCGGCAATCTGCCTGAACGGCACGCCTTCTTCCGCGACGGCGTGATAGCGGGCACCTGTGATGCATTTTTCAAGCGCCAACCGGTAGACGACGGCAGCGTCGAAGCGATGAACCGCCGGCCAACGGTTGAGCCCCTCGCCCACATAAGCCGACACACCTTTCTCGCGCGCAATCGCAATGAGCCGCGGAATAAAGCCATGATCGCCGTCGCCATGCACCGAGGGTGCGAGGCGTACCGTCGCGGTTCGCAGGCCGCGCTCTGCGAGAGCGCGCGCCGCCTCTTCCGGTGCGCGAGGAAAGGCTGGGTCGGGCGCACGCACATCGGTTTCGGTCGAGACACGGCCGCGCGTCAGCAATGCCACCCCGGAGGTGACGATTAGCGGCTTCTGCGTTCCCACGAGTGCAGCGCCGATCGCATCGAGGGCACGCCGTTCCGTCTCGCAGTTCTCGGCAAACTTCGTGAAGTCGTGATTAAAGGCCGTATGGATGACGCTGTCCGCAGCGAGCACGCCTGTTCGCAGACTGTCGAGCTCTTCGAGCGAACCGCGCTGCACCTCGGCGCCTGCCGCGGCAAGCGACGCCGCGGTTGCGTCGGAGCGTGCCAATCCCAATACCTGATGCCCCGCATCGATCAATTCCTCAACCACCGCAGAGCCGACAAAGCCAGTCGCCCCAGTTACAAAAACACGCATGAGATCCTCCGGATCGACGATGAATGGAGGCTACTCTCGGCGCATAATCTATCGGGGTAAAGTAGTGACGTTACACGGGTATACCGACTAACAGGATCAGCATGCCGGCTGCAAACGACAATCCGCTTGGAACCTATCTGAAAGACCGTCGCACGAAACTCGATCCAGCGGCTTTCGGCATCGAGCTGACGCGCCGGCGCACGCCTGGCCTGCGGCGCGAGGAAGTGGCCCAGCGCGCCAACGTCAGCGCGACGTGGTACACGTGGCTCGAACAGGGCCGGGGTGGCGCGCCTTCCGCCGACGTCCTCGATCGCATTGCGCGCGCCTTGATGCTGACGGATGTCGAACGCGAGCATCTGTTCCTGCTCGGCCTCGGCCGGCCGCCCGAGGTTCTCTACAAGGCGAGGGAAGGCGTAACGCCGAGGCTGCAACGCGTGCTCGACGCGCTGGCGTTCAGCCCGGCCGTGATAAAAACCGCGACGTGGGACGTGGTTGCGTGGAACCGCGCGGCGGCGGCCACGCTAACCGACTATGGCGCGCTGCCGCCCGACCAGCGCAACGTTCTGCGCATCGCCTTCTGCGACCCTCGCGTGCGCGCGGCGCAGCCGGACTGGGAGGCGGCCGCGCGCTTTGTCGTGGGTGCTTTTCGGGTCGACGTGGCGCGCGCCGGGGCGACGAGCCAGGTCGCGGAGCTGGTGGACGAACTGTGCCGCGTGAGCCCCGAATTCGAGCGGATGTGGCGCGACAACGACGTGCGTGCTCACGGCGAGGGCGTCAAGCATTTGAAGCATCCGACTGCCGGTACGATTGCATTCGAATATTCGAATTTCGCCGTCGACGGCCGGCCCGATCTCAGTCAGGTGATTTACAACCCGGCGACGCCGGAGGATGTGGAGCGGGTCCGGTCATTGATCGAAACGCAGGCCGTTACGTCGCCTTGATGCCGCGGCGGCTGGCCACCCGTTGCATGATCGCGGTAGCCAGCGCGCGCCGCGACGCGTGACATGAATGTGGCTCATACAATAATGAAAACTTGTCGCTTGATGAATCATGGCGCGACTTTCACACTACGGGCCATTCAGTCAAGGATCCGCTATGGCTCGCACTCACATTCATGGATTTCCGCGCATTGGCGCCCATCGCGAACTCAAGTTCGCTCAGGAGTCGTTCTGGCGCGGGGAGTCCGATGACGCTTATCTGCGCGGCGTCGCCAGAGAATTGCGGGCTCGTCATTGGGAACAGCAGCGCGCGGCACGCCTCAGCTTCGTGACAGTCGGCGATTTCGCGTACTACGACCAGATGCTGAATCTGACCGCGCTGCTTGGCGCGCTGCCCGAGCGGTTCGAATTCGAGCCGATGGCGCTGTCTCTCGCGCAGCACTACGAACTGGCGCGTGGCAACAAGGCGCAGCCGGCGATGGAACTGACCAAGTGGTTCGATACCAACTATCACTATCTGGTGCCTGAGTTGGGACCGCAGACGACCTTCAACGACGGAGTCGAGTGGTTTTTCGACGAGATCGACGAGGCGCTTGCTTTGAATCTGCCGGTCAAGCCGGTGCTGATCGGACCCATCACATATCTGTGGCTGTCCAAGAGCCATACGCCGGGTTTCGATCGCCTGTCGCTGCTGCCGAAGCTCGTAATCCGTTACCTGCGGATTCTCGACAAGCTGCAGCGGCGCGGTATCGAATGGGTGCAGTTTGACGAACCCGCGTTGTGTCTCGATCTGGACGATGAATGGCTCGAAGCGTTTTCTGCCGTGTACGACGTGCTGGGCGCGGCAGACGTCAAGGTGTTGCTGGCGACGTATTTCGACACCGTTGCGGATCATGCAGCGCGGGTTGCGAAGCTGCCGGTGCACGGCGTGCATATCGATCTGATTCGTGATCCTCAACAAATCGATGCGTGGCAGAAGATACTGCCTATGGACAAGGTGCTGTCGGTGGGTGTCATCGACGGGCGTAATATCTGGCGCGCTAATCTCGGCGAAATCGCCGGCTCGCTGCGGCAGCTTCACGCCGAGCGCGGTGAAAACCTGTGGATTGCACCGTCCTGCTCGTTTCTGCACATCCCCGTTTCGCTGGGTCCGGAAAAGCGTCTGGATACGGACGTGAAAACGTGGCTCGCCTTCGCAACCGAAAAGCTCGACGAATTAGGCGCCATTGCCCTCGCATTGCGCGATCCTGCGGCAGCCGAGCCAGCACTGGCGGCCGCGGACCGTGCGCTCGACGCACGGCGCAGTTCGAACGCGGTGATGAACGTGCTCGTGCAGAGAAAGATCGCGGCCGTGACGGACGAGATGGCGAGCCGCAAGAGCCGGTTCGAAGACCGCAGCCGCGTGCAGCGGCATTCGCTGCAACTGCCGCTGCTGCCGACCACCACGATCGGCTCATTCCCGCAAACGACGGCGATCCGTCAGGCGCGCGCCGCGTATCGGCGCGGCGAGTTGCGCGCGCTCGATTACCTCGAACGCATGCGTGCCGAGACCGCCTCGGTCATCCGCAAGCAGGAAGAGCTCGGACTCGACGTGCTCGTGCACGGCGAGGTGGAACGCAACGACATGGTCGAATTCTTCGCCGAAAAGTTGTGGGGTTGCGCGATCACCGAAACCGGCTGGGTGCAGAACTACGGCTCGCAGTGCGTGAAACCGCCGATCATTTACGGCGACGTGTTTCGCCCCGAGCCGATGACGGTGGATACCGCTTGCCACGCGCAGTCGCTGACGCACCGGCTGGTGAAAGGCGTGCTGACCGGTCCGGTGACGATGCTCGAATGGTCGTTCGTGCGCGACGACCAGCCGCGTTCGACTACGGCGCTGCAGTTGGCGCTCGTGATTCGCGATGAAGTGCGCGATCTGGAGCAGGCCGGTATTCGCATCATCCAGATCGACGAGCCGGCGTTTCGCGAGGGTTTGCCCCTGCGTAAGGCCGAATGGACGACGTATCTGGACTGGGCGACGCGCGCGTTCAGGATTGCATCGAGCGGCGTCTCGGATGCGACGCAGATCCACACGCACATGTGCTATTCGGAATTCAACGACATCCTGCCGTCCATCGCCGCGCTCGACGCGGACGTCATCACAATTGAGACGTCGCGGTCCTCGATGGAATTGCTCGACGGCTTCGGCGCGTTTGCCTATCCGAACGGCATCGGCCCTGGCGTGTTCGATACCCATTCGGCGCGCGTGCCCGCTGTCGAAACGATGCAGCGCTTGCTGGAGCGCGCGTGCGAGGTGATTCCAGCCGAGCGCCTATGGGTCAACCCGGATTGTGGCCTCAAGACGCGCGGCTGGCCGGAGACGGAAGCCGCGCTTACCAACATGATTACAGCGGCGCGGAGATTGCGGCAGAAACTGCGGGTGGAGCAGCGCGACGCCGTGTCTGCGTGATTGTTTCGGATGACGAACAAAGCGCGTCATGATTAAACATGACGCGCTTTGTTGTTCCTATTAGTTTAGATGGACCGCCAACGTGGCCTGAATATTTTCAGGCCGCAAAGTCGGTGGATGCCGATAGCGCCTGCCACGTTTCCGTTTCCCGCGTCACGTAAGCATTTTTCTCGGCGATGGCCTTTAGCGTGTCGGTGCCAAGCGGCAGTCGCAGCGGAGGCGTCGGCGCATCGACCAGTTGCAGCATGGCTTGCGCCAGCTTTTCGGGGTTCCCCGGCTGATTGTGGTTCAGGTCGACGGCGCGGCGGCGTACATTGCCCGAGGTTGCGTCGTAGTCCGCGATGATTTCCTTTGCGACCATCAACGACGACGCGTCCAGAAAATCGGTCCGGAAGTAGCCGGGCTCCACGACCGTCGCATGGATGCCGAGCGGTTCCAGTTCGGCGCGCAAGGCCTCGGTCAGCCCTTCGACCGCAAATTTGGTGGAACTGTAGGCGCCGAATCCCGCCACCGCCCGATAGCCGCCGATCGACGACATATTGATCACGTGGCCCGAGCGCTGCGCGCGCAGCGTCGGCAAAACCGCCCGCGTGATATTTAGCAGGCCGAACACATTGGTGTCGTACATGCGGCGCACGTCGGCGTCGCTGGATTCCTCGATGGCGCCCAGCAAGCCGAAGCCCGCGTTATTCACCAGCACGTCGATACGGCCGAATTTATCGAGTGCGGCTTTGACGGCGGTCCTGGCCTGCGCATCGTCGGTGACGTCCAGCGCAACTGGCAGCAACGCCGGCGAATCGCCGAGGCGCTCGCGGATCGCCGCGACGTTGCGGCCGGCGGCGACCACGGCATTGCCGTCGGCGAGTGCGGCCTGGGCGATCAATGCGCCAAGGCCGCGCGACGCGCCCGTGATGAACCAGACCCGCTTGAAACTGTTGTCCGTGACATTGACCATGATGTTTCTCCTGCAGTGGGGTTGAACGTGAACGAATAATAGGAGCCCCGATTGACACAAACTAGCCCCTGATTGTTAGACTGATAAGCAACTTTTATTTGCGAATTGGGCCGCCCATGAATGAAGTTCGCGCAATCACCATCTTCGTGCGCGCCGCGACGCTCGGCAGCCTGCGCAAGGCAGCGGTAGATCAGGGCATCTCGCCGCAGGCGGCGAGCCACGCGGTGATGCAACTGGAAAAGGAACTGGGCGTCCGGCTATTCCACCGAACCACGCGTAAGCTGAGCCTGACCGAGGAGGGGCGGGCGCTGCTGGACAATGTGCAGCCCGCGCTGGCCATCCTGTCTTCGGCGCTTGCCGATACCCGCCGCGCCAAAGACGAGATGGCGGGGCCGCTGCGGGTGAGCGCGCCACGAGCCCTGAGTCATGCTGTTCTATGGCCGTTTTTTCTCGAGTTTTCGGCTTTGTACCCGGACGTTCACCTGGATGTGCAATTCGACGACCTTTTCACCGATCTGATCGGCGACCGCACCGACGTCGGTTTTCGCGGCGGTTCGCCGCCGGCGGCCGGCACGATTGCGCGTAAGCTCTTGCCGATTCAGCTGATTGTTTGCGCGTCGCCGGCGTATATCGAGCAATATGGCGCGCCACAAAGCATCGAAGAACTGGCGGAGCACCGTTGCACGGGATACCGGCGCGCCAACACGGGCAAGCAGGCGCCCTGGGAGTTTCTGATCGGTGACGAGATCGTCTACCGCGACATCGCGACCACTCTATGCATCAACGATACCGACGCGGAAACCCAGGCCGTGCTCTCAGGACTGGCGGTGGGGCAACTCGGCAGCTTCTCGGCAACCACCTATATCCGCAACGGGCAACTCGTGCCGTTGCTGGTTCAGCATTTCACGCAGCGCGAGGCGCTTTATATCTACTATCGGCATCGCACCGAACAGCCTCTGCGGGTGCGGACTTTTATCGACTTTATGGTGGCACGCGTAGCGGGAAACAAGCGCTTTTACTTCGAGGCGTCCGAACTGCGTGGTGAGCGCAGCGCGCGTGGCGCCCGGCGGTCGCGCTGAATAAGTGGATTCGATGGTAGCGCAGTGACTCGGTCGAGCGTTATGCTTCATGGACGATAGCAGCGCCCATGCTGCACGTGATCGGGAAAATGCGTTCTGGTGCCAAAGCGCGCATTTCGATCGACAGGAGACACCATGAATTACGACGATCTGCGCGCCGGTGCGCGAAAAACCCGTTGGTATCGCGAGCAGGACTGCTCGCTGGACGATTTTGCGGCCGTGCTGCAAGCGTATGCGGAAGATGAAAATCTGCGCTTTGCTACGGAAATACGCCAACATATTCCGGTGTACGACTGCCGCGAACTTAGCGGCGCCCTCACTGACGCGTCGCGCCGCCTCGATCTGCAGACCGAGTGGGCGGACGTGCTGAACTATGGCGCAGGCGTCCTGGTGCTGGCGAACGCGTTCGCCGACACCACGCCGATCGACGAAGCGACAAAAGTTTTCGAGGCCATCATCCACGACGAGCGCGAAGCAGGCGCGGTGGCGGGCGACCACTTTGCAAAGGCCGGCGCCAATGACCGGATCTGGAACGCGCAGGAAAAGCTCTGCCTGCGCGCGCCGGAAGTCTTCGCCCGCTATTACGCCAATGCCTGGCTGGTTGCCGCGGCCGAGGCGTGGCTAGGTCCGTACTTCCAGGTGACGTCCCAGGTCAACGTCGTGCGGCCGGGCGGCGCGGCGCAGCAGGCGCATAGGGACTATCACCTTGGCTTTCAGACCGCGGCCCAGGCCGAACGTTATCCCGCGCATGTGCATGCGATGTCGCCGTTTCTCACGTTGCAAGGGGCGGTCGCGCACAGCGATATGCCCGTAGCCAGTG
This sequence comes from Paraburkholderia sp. BCC1885, assembly GCF_900996235.1. Classification (GTDB taxonomy): domain Bacteria; phylum Pseudomonadota; class Gammaproteobacteria; order Burkholderiales; family Burkholderiaceae; genus Paraburkholderia. The sequence goes on along the minus strand of NZ_CAAJGM010000241.1, from coordinate 61,116 downwards.
GACCGACCAAGCTGCTGCCGTTTTCGCAGCGCTATGCTGAAGGCTATCTGGCGTGGCGTCGCGAGGATTTTCGAGCTTACTTCGAGAGCCATTATGTGCAGTTGCCGCTCGCAAAGGGCGACGCGCTGTTCTTCAATCCCGCGCTTTTCCACGCGGCCGGCTCGAATCAGACCGCGTCGATTCAACGCATGGCCAATCTGTTGCAGATTTCTTCGGCATACGGCCGGGCAATGGAATCGTTAAATCGCCGGAAGATGTGCGAGGCGCTGTATCCGGTTCTGCAGCGCAATGTCGCCATGCAGCGTTTTAGCGAGGCGGAGGTCGATGCGGTAATCGCGTCGTGCGCGCAGGGGTATGCGTTTCCTACCAATCTGGACCGCGATCCGCCGGTCGGTGGGCTCGCGCCTGAAAGTCAACAGCAACTTTTTCGCCGCGCGCTCAGGGACGCGTGGACGCCTGACACATTTATCAGTGAGATTCGCCGTCAGGAAGCGCGGCGTGAGGCTTAAAGACGTTTGCGGTGAATCGTCACGCGACGCCTTAACGTTTTTGGCAAAGCAGGCGTGTTTGTGCCATTATCTTCCGGCGTTAGTCTGTTACATGCCGCAGGGCAAAGACCACGCTGTGCGGCCGATCAGATGTCACCTCGGCCACGCAACCGCCATCTAGCCATTTTCTTTGAGGCGTAGCTATGAAAACAAAAATCATCGCGCAGCTTGTGATTGTTTCGATGCTCGGCACATCCGCTGCCGCATTCGCACAACAGCATGATGACCATCGCGGCGGCTCGCCGTCGCACGGCAGGGGTGCACCGCGTGAAGCCGACGTCCACCGTGACGGCGGCCCGATTCCGCACAGCGACTGGCACAAGGGCGAGCGTCTGCCGGCGGAATACCGCGACCGCAATTACGTGGTCGACGACTGGCACGAACACGGCCTGCAAGCGCCGCCGCGTGGCTATCAGTGGGTTGGCGTGAACGGCGATTATGTTCTCGCTGCTGTCGCGACCGGTGTGATTGCAAGCGTGCTGCTTAGTGGGCATTAAGCGGCTTTGGTGCGCTTTGGTTGGCCTTAGCCGATTCCGCGCCGAACACGCGGTTAAAGTTTGCTGACATCGCGGCCTGCGCGTGCTTACCAACGCGCAGGCGCGTCTTCGTCTCGATCGTCGCATTTGCACCTTTGGGCGCGCAAGGCGCTCGACCGCGTATAGATCGCAAGCCAAAAGATATCTTTCCAATCCGGGCTTATATCTCTGCGTCCCATTGCGCCAGCAGTTCAAGGGGAACGGCCCGCACGATTTCTGCGTATCGTTTGCCGACAAACTGTTCTGCCCGTTTAAGCAGCAAGGGAATCGGGCTGCTAGGCTCGTGGGTTTCGAACCAGTGACGCGCCTCGCGTATGCGTTGCAGCGCGGCCTGCCGATCATCGCTTGCCACGCGTGTGCTTCGCGTGAACTGATCCGGTTCAGGGATTTCGGATGCCACGGCGATGTGTTCCACGATCGTGTCGTCGCATGACGCGTGCGCATCGGTAACGCCGGCGTCCTCGACGACCGCGTGCTCCAGTACTTCGTTTGGCACGGCAGCGCTTTCCGCTGGACGCGCAAGCAGGCGCAGCAGTCGGCTCAGGGCAGACAGGTCCGGCGCGAATGAATCGAGGTGCTGTTTGCACCATCCCTCAATCGCTTCAAGGCTTGCGAGTGCCCGATCAAATCCGCTTAGCACGGCAGGCGTTTGCGCGCGAAGGTCGTCCAGTTGTTGACTTACCGAATCGTGTGAAAGTGCGTCGGCCGCGCGCGGTCTCGCAAACGCGCGTTCTACGTCGCGGACCTGCAGGCGCGTGGCGGTCGACTTTACAAGCGGAATTTCACGCAGGTCGGACAAGAGGCCATCCGTGTCGGTCAACGCCTGGAGCGCGTTCGCCCGGATCTCTAGCGCGGCGTCGCGATCCGCGTCGACTGCAAGTTGTGGATGGATCGCGTCGGGATACGTGTCGAGCCAGCTTGCCAGTAAAGACATACCTTCCATGAAACCGGCACTCCCGGCTAACCGCGTCCTCGCGCGCGTGAACAGCACGGCAAGCCGGATGTCCTTGCTGCGCAGCATCAACCTGCGGCAATCCCGATCAATATCGCCCCAGGCGACGGGTTCGGGCGAACCCACAAAATTGCCGTACTGTGCGTCCGGTTGCTGCACCGTCCTCGCAGACAGCACAACGTATTCCGGGTCGTATTCAAGATCGGCTCCGCATGCCGCGTCTGCGCTGATCGGCGCCAGCCAGTCATGACTGGGCGCCTCTTGCTGGCGAGATTTTGATGGGTTCTGTTTCTTCGCATTCATGGATTCGTCAAAAAGCTAGTGTCTGATGAGCGTGTATTGTTCGGGATCGAAGCGCATGCCAGTAATCGGTTCGCCGGTAGGCGAGCGGCCGAGCCATCCGGACCAGCCAAGCCGTTCGGGCCCGCCGATTACCGCAGGCGGTGCGCTCTGTGCCTTGATCCGCAGTTCGAGTTCCCACGCGAATTCGTAGCCGACGAAGGCGCGCACCCATTCCACCAGCCGTGGAAGGTCATCGCCTTGCGGCGTGAAACGCAGATATTCGTTGATATCTAGCGGACCAATGACAATCCGGAACTTGTGCTGGCGGTCCGGCACCTGCTCACCGAGCATCGCGCCTTCGGACATCACCGAGGGTGAACCGGGCATGCCAAGCTTGCTGTGTTCGGTGGGATCGACTTCGATCCAGTTCCACACGTATTCGTCGATCACAACCGGTACGCTGAAAAACTGCGCGAGGGTGGCTCGCAGTCCATCCGGGTTGCGCGCTTCACGAACCAGATGAGCCGAAGCGGACATGCGGGCGTGGGCGGGTAGCCGGCTGCGCCCGATCTCATGGGTGTTTTGTCCAAACAGGCTTGCGATATAGAACGAGAAGCGTTCGTCGTCCGGGCGATCCATGCCGGCCGCCGCTTGCGAGGACGACCAGGCGCGGTATAGAAGTGTCAGATATCGGTGGTGAAAAATATCAAGGAAATCGGCAAGCGTGCTGTCACGGCGGCTCTCTTTACGATCCCGCGCGATCTCCGTGACGTGGATAGGCAACGGCCCATTCGGACCGAGCATGCCAAGGCCGAACAGTGTGACGTTGAGACGCCCGCTGATCTCTCCCACTTCCGCGATTTCGCGGGGCGCAAACGCCAGGCTCGGCTGCTGCCCCAGGCGAAAGGGTTCTGCCAACGGGCGTTGCGCACGTCCGATTAGCGGCATGCGCGAATCGGCTCCGAGCCGCCGCAGCAAACTCAGGAAACCATATCGCCATGGTTCAGCGCGCAGCCGTTCAATGAATTCGGGCGAAAGTGCGATATCGTGTATTGCGGCGGGAAATGCGGCACGATCCATCAGGTGGCCCCCCTTGCACCCATCCGGACCGGCCAGCGCGCCACTTGCCCGCGTTGCATCGACTGCAGTTCTGTCTGGGTAAAGACATTGATCGAGACGTGCCGCGCGAGAAAATGCTCGAGAATCAGACCGAATAGATACGGGCTGGTGCCGGAAAAGCCGCTTTCGTCGACCGTTAGCAGGCATTCGATACCGCGGCCGAATACGAGCGGTCCGCCACCGGGAAGACGCCGGGTCACCGGTCGGGTCTTCACCCCCACCAGACTTTCGACCTGGCGCTGCTGCGCTTCGTCCTCACCGGTCAGGAACAGACGTAGCAGATCACGTAGACCCTGACCGCCCTCACGGTGATCAAGGTCTGCCAATGGCAGATAGTTGAAGTTCAACTGGCGGATCAGACGCCAGGCCATTTCACGCTCGGCATAGGGCGGTTTCGGCGCGCTGGGTGCGCGGATCAGTCCGATGCCTTCGACCGGCGAGGATTCCGATACGCTCAGGTCGTCTTTGCCGTCGCGCGGCACGAGGTTGGGGAGGTCACGGTTGGTAAGCCATGCGTCGACAGACAGATAGCGGATCGACTCAGGGTACGGCGCTTCATTCTGATCCACCAGGGACACGAAGGTTTCCGTACCCACATAGGGCGTGCGCGTACCATAGCGGCGCGCGGAATCGGACATCAGCCGACGCTCGCGGCGAATCGAGAAATAGCGTCCGTAGTTGCCCTCGTCATTATTGAGTGTCTGATACAACGGGCGGAAAGGCAGTTGCTCTGACGTTGCTGCCACCTGTCCCGACATGGTTTCGACTGAGAAAACCTCGTAATCGAGTGGATGGAGACGGGCGGGCACGAGGTGGAACTCCGTGTCGCTCTGCGAGAGTTCAATGCGGTCTGTGCGTTGCCGGAACAGATTCACGACCGGTGTGCAGAAGAGCGCGAAGCGGGACGCGTCCACGAGATGTGCAAGCGCATCGGGCGCCCGGTCGAGCAGGACGATGATTTCGGCCTCCTTGCCGGTGACGCGCGCAAGGCCCGCCTGGAGACCCGTAAGCGCGAAGAAGTAGAACCGGCTGGGGCACGCAAAATACTCATGCAGCAAATTGTGGCCATGGAAGCTCGACCACGTGAGAGGTAACAGGCCCTGATCAGGATCGAGCCCTTCATGAGCCACTGCGTTCGACGTTACCGCATGTGGTGCCCGGCCAATCTCGCCAGGCGTGCCGGTCAGGGATGCGACGCTGGCGGTGTGCAGCAGTTCGAACAGATGCGATGCAACCTGCTCGTCGCCGGCAAGGTAGACCGGCAGGCGGTCAAGACTTTTCAGGTCCGCAATGGTGGCGTCGCCGGTCATTCGCAGACGCAAACGTAATGCACCGCGCACCTGGCTGTGCGCCGGCACATACCGGTCAAGCGACGGTACGTCAGGCGGAATGCCGGTGAGCCTGGCATCGACGATTTCCAGCGGATACAAAGTGACGTCCTGACCGCTGCGGAACTGACATGCCGTCTGCTCGCCATCTGGTACGCGGGCGGTGAAGGCCGAACCCCGCGGAAGGCGAAAGCCCTCCGTGAGTTTGCCTTCCTTGCTGCTCGGAAAGAGTCGCGCAACGGCCATCGAAGGCGTCGGGGCGACGTAGTTCGGGTAGACGACTTCAAGCAGCCGTTCGGTGAACCGCGGAAATTCAGCGTCGAGTTTGATCTGCATGCGTGCCGACATGAAGCAGAACGACTCAATGAGTCGCTCGACATACGGATCGGCAACTTCTCCCGTTTGCATGCCCAGGCGCCGGGCGATTTTCGGATGAGCCTGCGCGAACTCGCCCGCCATCTCGCGCATGTAAATCAGTTCCTGGTTGTAGTAGTCGAGCAGTCGCGGGTCCATGCTGAGGTCTTTATTCTGGTTTGCCAAGAGGGTTGAAGCGGGCTAGTTCACACGCACGTGAGCCACATTCATGCGGCTTGTTTCCAGGTCTAGCGAGCTTTGCACCAGGAATTCGAGCGGGTACGGGTCCATATGGATCATTCCGTGTACCTCGAACATCATCAGGTTGTAGTGATTCCGCGCGTCGTTACCGACGAGCGGCACGACGGCGAGCGAATCCTGGATCAGGCGCGGTTCGAACTCGAGGATTGCACGCCGGATGATCTGTTCAATATCCACCCATTTGCGTGCAGCGATATAGGCACCAGCCAATGCCGGCACGCCGAAGTTGATCGTCGACGCAGCGGCTTCGGGATAACGCACGCGGTCTATCTGGTCTTCGATGCTGGTCGTGTTGAGCAGGAAGGCCAGATCGCGCTGCAGGATGTCGCGCATTTGCGTGCGCGTGACCGCATATTCTTCAGGCGCTTCGGTTTGCCGTTGCGGCGCGTCGTCGCGCAGCCGGTCAAGCAACGTTGGCAGGAGATGAGTGTTGGCCCGGCGCGGAGCGGCGATCGGCACGCCCGCATGAGAACTCCGGTTCTGTTTAGCCGTCGACATTGCTGACGTCCTTGGAAGTATTGGCCGACGCAGTTGCTGGGCGCGTGAAGTCGACGGCCGCCAGTTCGAACATGCTGAAGTCGCCGGCGCTGGTCGCCCAGGTTTTCTGCCCTATGCCTATGACGGCGGTGTGCCCGACCGCGTGCCACTCGGTGCGGTGACCGAGCCTCAACGCATCGTCGAGTTGGTCGTCCTGAGGCGGGCTTGGGTAGCGCGCAGGTGTAAAGCCACGCACGGTCGTGCTGTCGATCAACTTCAGCGTGCAGGGGGTCCAGACGAGTTCGAGCAATGTGGCGGGCCGCTCGACATGCCACGAGGCAATATCCGCGAGCGGCAGCCAGCGATAGTGCCCTGCCGTGATGATTTCGAATACCGGCCCAAGACGCGTGTCGCTGTCACCAATCCATTCCACGTGCGCTTGCGGTGCTGTTGCATGCACTAGCGGCGCCGCGTCCAGTGCGGCTTCACGCGCGCAGTCGGCGGCTTCTTCGTCGCCGCTTGCAGTGAGCCGTAGCGCGTCGAGCATGCCGCCTATCCAGGCAGGTGGTTCAAACAGAAAGCCGGGGGCCTCTCTACCGCCAAAGACCCTGTTGCGCCAGCGTTCGGCGCGAATCAGATCCCGACACGCGTGAGCCATTGCAGCCTGGTCGGGTTGCTGCCGGCTGCAGACCTGGAGTTGCTGGATTGCACGTGTCCACTGCGCCATAACGCAAAGTAACTGGAACAGTTCCCAGCGATGCTCAGCCCGTGCCGGATACGCGCGCACCTTGGCTTCGGTTTCGGCGAGACGCGCCGCCAGCGAGATTTTTGAGGCCGTGCCGACGGGGGTGTGGATGGATCCGTTCATGCGTCAGTACCCAGATCTGTTGAGACGGTGGAGACGGTTTGCGTCGTGAGCGGGCTGTCGATGCCGACTGCGTGATGTTCGCGGCGCGCAAGCGCTGGCGGCAGGCGGGACGGCGCTGCCTTGAATTCAGGCGGAGCGAAGAGGAGCAGAATTTCCGGCGCGGACGCAGCCGCGGTCACGTCGAGTGCTTCGCCGGTTCCGAGCACGCCGAACGCGTCGTCAATACCGCGAGCGCCCGACAGCAGCGTCTCGATCGAGTCGCATTCGTGCGGCTCTTCCCGTTGCGATTCCGGGAGCGATCGATGGGCTGAGCTGACCGGCACCGCCCAATCGACGCCCAGCGGCGCAAGCGGATCGTTGAGCGCGCGCCAATACTGCTTGTGAAGCGATCCAATCACGTCGTCCGGGTGCGCTTCATCTGACCTGCCGGCGGACGCCATGCTATCGGTGCCAATCAGCCCGTATATGGCGTCATCGCTTTCTGCGTGAGACTTTGCGTGGAATTCCCTTTCGATGGCCTGATCCGGGTAAATGTTCTGTCCCGAAGATAAGTCGTGTATGCCGGCATGCCGGAGATTGCGCTCAATCTCAAAATCATTGGCAATCTTTTCTGCCCAGCGCGGTTCCATAAAATTGTGTTTCCAGCTCATTGTTATATCTCAATAAAGACGATTTTTTGAGATTGGATGATTTGAACAACAAGGTGATTATCAGCATAAAGCGCCGATTGTTCAATCGGTCTGGAGAGGCTGTAAATGCTTGGTTTCGCCTAGCGTGCCTACGCGAATTTCGACAATAGGACTACTCCTAGATTTCGCAGAGTAAATCCTCCAATTATTCTGTGAAACCCGTTGTTTAAAGGGCTTCACAAAACAATCGCGCCCCTTTATATTTATCGGAAAATATGGATTGCAAACATCCAGGGCATTTCGATATCTTATAAATAAATAATCATGAGTATCAAGCGGCACGCATTATTCGGAAAACTCAGCGGTACATTGTTCAGGAGCGTCGAGTCCGCCACCACCTTCTGCAAGCTGCGTGGCAATCCGTACGTTGAACTGGTGCACTGGTTGCATCAGTTGCTGCAACTGTCAGATAGCGACCTCCATCGCATCCTGCGACACCTGGATATCGATCTGGCGGTGCTCGAGCGGGACATGGCGAGGGCGCTCGCAGCGTTGCCCGCCGGAGCCAGTTCGATCAGCGACTTCTCTCACCATATCGAAACGGCGATTGAGCGCTCGTGGCTGCTGGCTACTCTCAGCTTCAACGACAGTTGTGTGCGCGGCGCCTGGTTGATCGCCGCGCTGGTGAAGACGCCTGAACTGCGGCACATCCTGCTTGGTATTTCGCCAGCGTTTCAGCGGATCCCGGCGGACACGCTGGAAGAGTCGTTACCCGCATGGATCGATGGCTCGCCAGAAGCGGTGGAGTCCGCCTATGACGGCACCGACCTTTCGTCCGCAGTACCAGGGGAGGCATCGGGCGCAATGCCGAAAACGGGCCAAGGTTCGTCGCTGGAACAATACTGCGTCGACCTGACCGCGCGGGCGCGAAGTGCGGAGATCGATCCGGTGGTGGGGCGTGAACTCGAAATCCGCACGATGATTGACGTCCTCATGAGGCGCCGCCAGAACAATCCACTTTTAACCGGAGAAGCTGGCGTCGGTAAAACCGCCGTGGTCGAAGGTCTCGCACAGGCAATCGCAAACGGCGACGTGCCGCCCAAGCTTGCAGACGTTCGCCTGATGAGTCTCGACGTGGGCGCGCTGCTCGCGGGCGCCAGTATGAAGGGGGAATTCGAAGCAAGGCTGAAGGGGGTGCTCGAAACAGCGGCGAAGTCATCCGTGCCGATTATCCTCTTTGTGGATGAGATTCATACGCTGATCGGCGCAGGCGGCCAGGCCGGTACGGGGGACGCGGCTAACCTGCTCAAGCCGGCGCTCGCACGGGGTACGGTGCGCACGATCGGCGCAACCACCTGGGCCGAGTACAAGCGTCATATCGAGAAGGACCCAGCGCTCACGCGGCGCTTCCAGGTGCTGCAGGTCATGGAGCCCGAAGAGGCGGCCGCAGTCGACATGGTTCGAGGCCTCAGTCAAACGTTTGCGCAACATCATGGCGTGGAGATCCTCGACGAGGCGATCCGCGCGGCCGTCACGTTATCGCATCGCTATATCCCCTCGCGTCAGCTACCCGACAAGGCGATCAGCCTGCTGGATACGGCGTGCGCCCGCGTTGCGCTGTCACAGCATGCGCCGCCTGGCGAGTTGCAGAACGTGCGGCAGCGTTTGCATGCTGCCCAGGTCGAGCAGCAGCTATTGAGGCGCCAGGCCAGTATTGGCGTCGGCGCCGGGTCGGCACTTGAAAGAGTCGAGGCGCGGATCGGGGCGCTGACCGGCGAGGCCGAGCAACTGGAGGTGCGCTGGCGAAACCAGTCTGAGGCAGCTCATGCGCTGCTTCGCGCACGAGCGGTCGCCGTGAGCGAAGCCGGAGATGCCGGCTCGGTCGATACCGCCGCGCTCGAGACATTGCGCGGCCTGGAACAGACGCTGGCACAAGTCACGCAGGATACCCCGCTGATTTTCCCCGAAGTCAACGAGGCAATCGTCGCCGCAATCGTCTCCGACTGGACGGGGATTCCCGTTGGCCGCATGGTGACGGACGAAGTGGTAGCCGTGCTGTCGCTGCCGGCCACGCTGGAAAATCGAGTGATCGGGCAGCAGGCCGCACTGCGCCAGATCTGTGAACGTGTGCAGACCGCTCGCGCTGGGCTGACGGATCCGCATAAACCGGTCGGTGTATTTCTGCTGGCGGGGCCTTCGGGAGTCGGCAAGACCGAGACCGCGCTCGCGCTCGCCGAGGCACTCTATGGTGGCGAGCAGAACCTGATCACAATCAACATGAGCGAGTATCAGGAGGCGCACACGGTCTCGGGCCTGAAAGGAGCGCCGCCCGGTTACGTTGGCTATGGCGAAGGCGGGGTGCTGACCGAAGCCGTGCGTCGTCGTCCGTATTCAGTTGTCCTGCTCGATGAGATCGAGAAGGCACATCCGGACATCCACGAGATGTTCTTCCAAGTGTTTGACAAAGGCTACATGGAAGACGGCGACGGCCGCTACATCGACTTCCGCAACACCACGATCCTGCTAACCAGCAACGTGGGAGCCGAGTTGACCGCCGGCATGTGCGCCGATCCGGCGTTGACACCGGATAGCGAGGGTCTGCGTAGCGCGCTGACGCCGGAGTTGCTCAAGGCATTTCCCGCCGCGTTCCTCGGGCGTCTTGCCGTTGTGCCCTATTTGCCCCTCGCGCCCGATACGCTGGGGAGCATCGTCCGTCTGCATCTGGACCGCGTGGTCAAACGCATGGCGGACGGCCACGACATTGCGCTCGTCTATACAGACGCGGTGATGGATCACATTGTCGGACGTTGTCTGGTCCAGGAGACCGGCGCACGGGTTTTGATCGGATTCATCGAACAGCACGTCCTGCCCCGGCTGTCCGCATTGTGGCTTGACGCATTCGCCAGCAAAGCCCCGCTCTCACGCATCGAGATCGACGCCATTGACGAAGCTCGCGACGGTCTCGCCCGTCTCCACTTTCTCGTGAAGCCAAGCACCTGATTTAACTCTTTACAAAGAGGTCCCCAGACGCTCTGACAGGCGGATTGCCGCAATCAAAACTTAAACCACTTCATTTTCCAGGTCGAGGATTCAAGCATGTCCAGTTCCAGCAGTTCGCAGAAATTCATCGGGCGCAATCGCGCCCCCCGGGTTCAGATCGAATACGACGTCGAGGTTTACGGTTCCGAGAAGAAGATTGAGTTGCCGTTCGTAATGGGCGTGCTGGCTGATCTATCCGGCAAACCGACCGAGGCGCTGCCGCCAGTGGCCGATCGTACGTTCCTCGACATCGATATCGACAATTTCGATGAACGCATGAAGGCAATCAAACCGCGCGTTGCGTTTTCGGTGCCCAACACGTTGTCCGGCGACGGTCATCTGATGGTCGATATGACCTTCGAGAGCATTGAGGACTTTTCGCCGGCCGCCGTCGCGCGCAAGGTCGATTCTCTCGCCCAACTGCTTGAGGCCCGCACGCAGCTCGCCAATCTGCAGACCTATATGGACGGTAAGTCCGGCGCGGAAGGCCTGGTGAACACGCTGTTGCAAGACCCGACGCTGCTGAAGGCACTCGCTGCGGCGCCGAAGCCGGAAGCGACCGGCGACATCGAGAACGTGACCGGGACCGTCTGATCGAACCCACAGAATCCACGCGCAACAAGGAATCCAATATGGCAAAACAGCAAGCACAGGTGGCGGCCGCGGGCACGCAGACCTACAACGATTTCACGCAACTTCTCGAACAGGAATTCAAGCCGAAGACCGAACAGGCGCGCGAAGCCGTCGAGTTCGCGGTGAAGACGCTCGCCGAACAGGCGCTGCAACAGTCGATCACGATCAGCGATGACGCTTACAAGAGCATCGAAGCGATCATTGCCCAGATCGATCACAAACTGTCGGAACAGATCAATCTGATCCTGCATCACGACGACTTCCAGAAACTTGAGTCAGCGTGGCGCGGTTTGCATCACCTCGTGTCGAACACCGAGACCGACGAAAAGCTGAAGATCCGGTTCATGGATGTCTCGAAGGAAGAGTTGCGTCGCACGATGAAGCGCTACAAGGGCGCCGCCTGGGATCAAAGCCCGCTCTTCAAACAGATTTATGAAGAAGAGTACGGTCAGCTGGGCGGTGAGCCTTATGGTTGCCTCGTGGCCGACTATTACTTCGATCACACGCCGCCGGATGTCGACCTGCTCGGTTCCATCGCCAAGGTCTCGGCCGCATCGCACACGCCGTTCATTTCCGGTGCGTCGCCGTCCGTGCTGCAGATGGACTCGTGGCAGGAATTAGCCAACCCGCGCGATCTGACCAAGATTTTCGCGCAGAACCTCGAATACGCGCCGTGGAACTCGATGCGCAACACCGAAGACGCACGCTACGTGGGTCTTGCAATGCCGCGTTTCCTGTCGCGCCTGCCCTACGGTGCGAAGACCAACCCGGTCGACGAATTCGATTTCGAGGAAGAGACCAACGGTGCGGATCATCGCCGTTTCGCGTGGGCCAACGCAGCCTACGCCATGGGCGTGAACATCAACCGTTCGTTCAAGCTATATGGCTGGTGCACGCTGATTCGTGGCGTGGAGTCGGGCGGAACGGTTGAAAACCTGCCGTGCCACACGTTCCCGACCGACGACGGTGGCGTCGACATGAAGTGCCCGACCGAAATCGCCATTTCTGATCGCCGCGAGGCAGAGCTAGCGCGCAATGGCTTCATCCCACTGATTCACCGCAAGAATACCGATCACGCAACCTTCATCGGCGCGCAGTCGATGCAAAAGCCTGCTGAGTACTCCGATGCGGATGCCACTGCGAATGCGAATCTGTCGGCCCGCCTGCCGTACCTGTTCGCCTGCTCGCGTTTCGCGCATTACCTCACCGGCCGCCGGATCGACGAGGAACACATTCACGCGTTGATCGTGAAAAACGCCCTGACGACCGGCGCGGTGTCTAGCGTCGATTACGACTACACGTGGCCTCGCGCGGATCTGGGTGCAAAACAGGAGGATCCGCGCGATACCGCGTTCGCTAATCAGGAACATTACGTATGGGCGGATTATGCGCAGCCCCAGGCCGGCGCTACCGGCCTTTCTGGTGAACATAACCGGCCAAAACAGGAAGCTGACTTTCTGGCGCGGGTGCGCGTGCAGGCATTTCGTTGCCAGGGACTGCGTGCTAGCGGTTCCGGTAATCTGCGAGGGATCGTAACGGGCCAGACCTTTAATCTGACCCGTTACCCGCAGAGCGTGGCGAACCGGGAATATCTGGTTGTCTCGAGCACCCTTGAGATTGAGAACGTCGACGAGGAATCGCAGGCGCGTGGCGCGGCAGATAACAACCAGCGCTATCGCTGCGTGACGAACTTTGTGATCCAGCCGGCCAACGAGCCATTTCGGTCGCCGCGCACAATCGAGAAGCCGCGAGCTTACGGCCCCGAGACCGCCGTCGTGGTGGGGCCTGCCAATCAGGAAATCTGGACAGACGCGTGTGGACGCGTGAAGGTGCAGTTCGCGTGGGATCGTATTGGGCAGAATGACGAGCGCTCCAGCTGCTGGCTGCGTGTGTCGTCGCTGTGGCAGGGTAATGATTTTGGCGGGACCCATTTGCCGCGCATCGGACAGGAAGTGATTGTCGATCACCTACGCGGTGATGCAGATCGGCCCATTATCACCGGACGGGTCGTTAACGCGTTCCAGATGCCTGCGTGGAAGCTGCCGGATAACCAGGCTTTGTCGGGCTTCCGCTCGCGCGAGCTGGGCGGCGGTCGTGCCAATCATTTTCTGATGGACGACACCAAGGGCAAGATCCAGGTGCAGCTATCGAGTGATCATGCGCTATCGCAATTGAATCTGGGCAGCATCACGCGGGTTACGGAAGAGATACCTATGGTTTCTGGGTGCACTTTCTTCCCGGCGACCGCATCCGTGTACAGATTCAGGACAAGCCGGCATGGCCGATAAAACCGGACGAACACGACCCGTACATCGTGCAGGGCATCCTCGACCCGCAACGTAATCATCCGGAGACCGAACAATGAAGATGACTCAGTGGAAGAGCCTGCTTGTCGGACTCGCGGCCGCAGTACTGCTAGCTGCTACGAGTGGCTGCACGGATGCGAACGAGAGCAATCCGGCGGACGTAAAGGGATTCAATTACACCGACTACTACGTCGACCGGTTCGATATTGAAAATGAAGGCCAGGATCTTTCTGCGGGAGGTGCAAACATGCTTCCGAGGAGGACAGGCGAAGAGCGAACGGAAAGTGGCGGAATGTGCTGCATTGGCATCCCGCGCAACTGGCGTCCGGGAATGAAGCTTGTCGTCAGTTGGAAGGTTGACAAGGTCCAGGACGGAAAAACGCCAGGCCAATGGTATACGGCGACGACTGACGTACCGCCTTACGGCCCGCACACCTATGGTTTCTGGGTGCACTTCCTGCCAGGTGACAGGATTCGCGTGCAGATTCTGGATAAGCAGGAAGTCCCAAAGAAGCCAGACGAACACGACCCGTACATTGTGCAGGGCGTCCTCGACCCGCAACGTAATCATCCGGAGACCGAACAATGAGTGTTATCAGTTGGCCAGACGCTATCAATGAACAAGGACGCCTGAGCGAGAGCAGCAATGCACGTGCGCGCGGTATAAGCGCATTGAACGATGGCCCACCGGGCTGCCCTCAAGTTTTGCACGTTAATCTGTTCTTCGACGGCACAAACAACAATATGAACTGGGACGTGCGGAATGCGGACGCGCCGACGCATACCAATCTTGCGAGGCTGTTTCGTGCTTGCCCACTCGATATGTCACGAGGTGTGTATCCATACTACATTCCCGGTGTCGGCACCCCGTTTCCTGAAATCGGTGAAATGGAATTTACTTCCCTAGGCAAGGCGGTGGCCTACGGCTTTGGCATGCGTGTAGCGTGGGGTTATACACGATTGATCAACGCGTTGTATCAGGCGATGGTAGGTCCTCCTCTAATGCAAGACCCTGATGCCCGCGAACTTTGCGCAGCCATGGACGACGAAATGGTTGCCTCCAATGGCACACTCGCCCATCTCGCGCGAGAGGCATCCGCAGTTCCGCCTGTCGCTCTTCCGGCCAATGGCGTCCAGAGAGGCGCGAAGTACTACTACGGGCACAGGTCGCAGACAATCCTGACCCGTCTGCATAACGAACTCTCCGCGGTTCAGAAAAAGAACAGCGCCCCGGGCGGACAGCTCAACCGTTCGATCAGGCAAGTGTGGGTCAACGTCTTCGGCTTCTCGCGTGGAGCCGCGGCTGCGCGCGTATTTGTAAGCCGTCTGATCAATAGCTGGGCTCAAGGTGGCATGATCGCCGGGGCGATTCCCTACAAGGTCAACTTCCTCGGGCTGTTCGATACCGTGGCATCCGTTGGCATTCCGGACACCGCTACTGCCACGCTCAGCGTCAACGACCTGGACGGCCACTGGATGTGGTGTGCCAAAGGCGCGCTGGACGTACCCGCTTCGGTGAAGAAATGCGTCCACTTTTTTTCGATCCACGAACAACGCATGAGCTTTCCACTCGATGCGATTCGTGAAGGTAATCAATACCCGGGCGGTGAAGCACGTCGCATCGAAGTGGCTTACCCAGGCGTTCACTCCGACGTCGGCGGTGGCTACGCAAAAGGGGAAGAAGGGAAGTCACGCGAAAAAGGCGTAGGCGAAGGCGACAAACTAAGCCAGGTCCCCTTGCACAACATGTATATCGAGGCATTGAAGGCGGGAGTTCCGCTGATGGTGCAGTCGGAAATTAGTCGTCGCGATGACCTTGTCAAAGACTTCGCCCTGTCGCCGACCGTGGCGAGAGCCTTCAACGACTGGCTTTCGACAGTCAGCTCGGTCAGTCTGAAACCGGAAGACGGCGTCGAAACCGCGCTTCGCACGGGTATGGCCCAGTCGCTCGCGTGGCGCACGTTGCGCGCCGACATCGGCAACCCGCAGAACTACGTCACTGCACAGCCGTTCTTCGAATCCGCGCGAGAAGACAAGTACACGCCGTACGGGCTGGAAACCCAGCTCGCCAGCAAGGCGGCAGCCTCCAGTCAGGTTGGTGTGCTGCAGAAGGAGAAAGCTGCGCTTCAGGCAAGAAAGGTCGCAGCGGAGGCTGCGGCGCTCAGCGTGGCCGCCATTCCTGCACTCGCCAATCCCTTCGCTGTTCAGGCGGCGAAACTCGGCGACCAGATCAAATTGAAGGACAAGGCGATTCTTGAGGCGACCGCAGGTCCAGGCAAGCATAGCCGCCCGGGAGAAGGCCCGCTGGACATCATGACGAACGATAAGACCGATCTGCTGGAAGCCGCCGAAGAATTCCGCCTGCTGCTTTCGTATCTGCGGCCCCAGCAGCGCACGCTCAGGCAGGTCTCCTGGTCGGTCCCGGTTGCTGCGTCGGTCAAGCCGTTCGCAGGTGCTCCGTCGGTGTCGATAGAGCAGAACGCCCATGCCTACTACCTGACAGTCGACCGCAAGGGAGTTGCGCAGCACGCCAGACAGGGTTCGAAATCTGTCTGGATGGGGGGCCGCGATCGCGTCATCCAGCTTCTCGGCGCCGTGGCGCCATACCAGCCTGTCCTCGACTTTGTCTTGACGCCACCGCCACAGATGGTGCCATTCCTGCTTGAGCACACCTCAAACGAGGCCATACAAAAGCTTGCGCCCGCGGCGATCAGGCTGCTGGACGACTACGTTCACGACAGTCGTGCATGGTTTCGGGCGCCGTATTTCCATGAATATGTCCCCGGAGGATATGGCTGGGCGCGCACCTTTTTCGTAGGAAAAGACACGCGCGTACGTCACTCCGGGTTGAAGGACAACTTTGCCTCGATTGTCGCGCAGCGGGATGGGCAGGAGGAAGCGGACCTGGGTGCCTTCATTGCGTCCGGATGGTCGACTCTCAACGATTCTCTCAACATCACGCCACCTGTGCGGGTGGACTTCAATAGTCTTCCGCAGTTGTGACCTTCCTTCCTGAACTGAACATTATGTCGATCAGCATAGCAGTGGTCGGTGACCTCACCGATCACGGTGGCCGGATCATCACCGGCTCGGATACCCACAAGATTGGCGGAAAGAAGATTGCCCGCCTGCATGATCTGGTTGATTGTCCGCAACAGTATCCGGACGGCCGTCCGCATGGAATCAACAGGATCATTGAAGCACATCCAACCTTGAGCGTTGGGGGGCGACAAGTAGCCTTGCATAGTCACCGCACGGAGTGTGGTTGCAGGCTTATTGCTGCGTCAACGGCAAAGGTGGGGCGATAACCATGACGACGATGCGTAAATCGATGGGGTCTGCGGAAACGGCGCCGATCCCAGAAGACAACACGGAGACATTGCCCGACGCGCTGATCCGGAAAAACGAGGCGTCTCCGCGAGAGCCTCTCATACTCGCGGAGAACTTCGAACGTCGGCTTGATATGGTCAGGGCCGCGCAAAATCCGCTGCGGGAAGCGTCGCGTGTTCTGCTGCGCGGTCTCGTCGATATGCCCGATAACCTTCCGTCGAAAGACGCGAACGTATGGAGGAGCCTGCTCGAACAGGAAGTCCGTACCTTCGAGAAGCTATGCGAACAGGCCAACATCCGCCGCGACCACATGCTCGGCGCGAGCTACTGCCTGTGCACGGCGCTCGACGAAGCGGCCACGCAGACCGCCTGGGGGAAAAGCGGCGAAAGCGGCGTTGAATGGATCAAAGACGGACTCGCTTCGACCTTCCACAAAGACCGACAGGGCGGCGACAAGATATACCTCCTGATCGGCCGCCTGATGAGCGATCCGAAGGAACATATCGACCTGCTCGAAGTCATCTACCGCATCCTGAGCCTCGGTTTCATGGGGCGCTATCGCCACGAGACCGACGGTCATCGCAAGCACGACGCCGTGCGCCAGCGCATCTACTCCGAAATTACGGCGCAGCGCGGCCCGGTTCCTGCCGCGCTCTCTCCGCATTGGGAAGGCGACACGCGCGGCCGCAGCCGGCCGTTTTACGATTTCCCGGTCTGGATCAGCGCCGTCGTGCTGTTGTTGATCCTGCTTGCGATGTACGGCTACGCGAAATACGACCTGTTAACAGGTAGCGCGGCCGTGGAAAAGCAGATTGCGGATGTCGCCCGCATGACACCGCCTCCTGCGCCGCCGGTTCTGCACCTGAAGGAACTGCTCAAGGACGAGATCGCGGCGGGCACGGTCAGCGTCGACGAAGACGAGCACCACAGCGCAGTGACCTTCCACGGCGATGACATGTTCGTCCCAGGCAAGGCAACCGTGAATACGTCCATGCAGCCGCTCATCAACAAGATCGCCGCCGAGATCGTCAAGGTTCCGGGCAAGGTCACCGTCATAGGCCATAGCGATAACACCCCGATCCGGAGTCGCACGTTCGATTCGAATCAGGCGCTGTCGGAGGAGCGGGCGACGCAGGTGATGCAACTGATACAGGACGCAGGCGTGCCGGCCAACCGTCTCGAAGCCGTCGGCAAAGGCGACAGCGATCCGATCGCCGATAACAAAACGCCCCAGGGACGCGCGCAAAACCGGCGCGTCGAGATCAACGTCGCAGAGTGACCGCTCAGGCGGAATCGCAGGCTTTCGGAATTTGAGAATGAAGAAGTTTTTATCGTTTCTGGTGTCGCGACAGTTTCTGGCACTGATCGCGTTGATCGTCGTCGGTCTGGTCATCTGGTTTGTCGGGCCGCTTGTTGCGTTCGGCGACCTCAGGCCGCTCGCCAGTATCGCCATGCGTGTGCTGACGATCACCATGCTTCTCGCGGGCTTGCTGCTATGGCTCGCGGGCTGGTCGACCGGCGTTGTCTTCGTGGCGCTGTTTTGTCTGCTCATCTGGTACGCCGCGCCGCTGCTTTCGCTGGGTCACGCGCAACCCTTCCAGGCAGAATTCACGCGTGCGATCGCGATTGCGGTCGTGCTGGGCGCGTTTGCCATTTACTGGATTTTCCGGTTGTGGCATCGGATGCGGACCGACGAGCAGTTCGCCGCACGAGTGCTGGAATTTGGAGGCAAACAGGAAGAATCGCCCGCTGCTGGGCAGATGAAAGAGATAAGCCGGATCGTTAGCAGCGCGTTGACACGGTTGAAATCGATGCGCACCGGTGCACGTGGACCTGGCCGCCTGTTCCAGGGCAAGCGTTACCTGTACGAACTGCCGTGGTATGTGGCGATCGGCTCGAAAGGCGCGGGCAAGACCACGGCGGTGCTGAATGCGGGCCTGGCGTTTCCTGTCGCAGAACAGATGCAGCAGGCTATTAGCAAGCTCGGCGGAACCGACGGCACCAGGTATGTCGACTGGTGGTTGACCAACGACGCGGTGCTGATCGATACGGCAGGGCGATACACGCGGCACGGTGCGACATCCTTGGACGTCGAGCAAGATGTGCCGGCCCGCGCCGCAGTTGCCGCGGCAAGCGGCGCCGTCGACACCGGCAAAAAAGCCGACGACGCCGGGACGCCAACAGAGACGACCGCGGCTGCACCACCACGGGTCGATGCGGCTGAACTCGCTCGCGAGGTCGACACCGCCGAATGGTTGGGCTTCCTTCGGCTA
The DNA here is from genome assembly GCF_900996235.1 of Paraburkholderia sp. BCC1885. GTDB lineage: Bacteria > Pseudomonadota > Gammaproteobacteria > Burkholderiales > Burkholderiaceae > Paraburkholderia. The sequence continues at coordinate 42,181 of NZ_CAAJGM010000241.1, read as the reverse complement.
TTGCGCAAGCACCGTCCGCGCGCGCCGATCAATGGCGCTATCCTGACCGTGGACCTGGCCGAGCTGGTCAGCCAGGACAACCGCGAGCGCATCGCCGAAGCCGCCGCACTGCGGGCACGTCTTGCCGAATTGCGTACCGAACTTGGAATCCGCTTCCCGATCTATCTGGTGGTCACGAAGATGGACCGCCTCAGCGGATTCGGGGAATACTTCGGGTCCTTGACGGGGGAAGGCCGTTCGCAGACGTGGGGCTTCACACTGCCTTACGGCAAGGAGACCATCGCAAAAGAAGGACTGCGCGCGCGCTGCCAGGCCGAACTGGGGCTGCTTGCCACGCGTCTGGCCGAGGGTGTCAACACCCGTCTGCAGGATGAATACGATTCCGGAAAGCGCCGCAAGCTGGCGGCGCTGAACGAGGAATTTGCAGCGCTGGTTAGCCCACTAGGCGAATTGATCGACAGCGTGTTTCTCGATTCCCGCTACGACGCGACGCAACTGCACGCCACACTGCGTGGTGTCTATTTCACCAGCGCGGCGCAGGCCGGCAGTGCAGTCGTTGCTGAGCGGCGAACGATCGTGCAACGTCTATGGAGTGCGCTGGAGCGCAAACCCGAGGCGCCGCAGCCCACTGCGTCCGGCCACCAGAGCTACTTCCTGCAGGATCTGCTGACCAAGGTCATCTTTCGTGAAGCGCATCTCGTGCGGCCCAACCTGCGCTGGGAATTCCGCTTCCGTCTCCTGCGCCTGATTGGCCATGCTCTGTTGCTGCTGCTGTTTGCATGGCTTGCCACGGGCGTGTGGGTAAGCCTTGGGAACAACCGGGCGTATCTCGACGCCATTGCACGCAAGACGCAGGCTTTGTCAGCCAAGGTCGCGCAGCTTTACAAAACCCCGAAGCCCGAGGCCGTGCCGGATACGCTGAACGACGCCCGCTATCTGCCCACATATTCCGGACTCGATCTGTCGGCGCCGGACAGCGCGTATCGGTACGGCCTCTTTGTAGGCCCCGACATAGCCGCTGAGAGCCGGCATACCTACGATGCGCTTGAAGACAATCTGCTCCTTCCGCAGATCGTGCGCCGCATGGAAGCCGTCCTTTCCGATGCTGTTGCCAGCAAGGACGCGAACACCGCTTATCAGACGTTGCGCGTGTATCTGATGCTGCAGGACAAGGCGAAGTACAACGCGGACGAAATCAAGGCATGGGTGTTATCGGACTGGGCGAGGACCGACAGCGCATCGGTGTTCGGTGGCCGCGCCTCGATGGTCGAGCATGTCCAGCAACTGTTCTCCGGCGACCGTGTGGTGCAGTCGCCATTCGTCAGGAATGACGCCCTGATCCAGCAGGCCCGCGCTTTCCTCGACACGAACAACGCAACCCAGCGCCTTTATGAGCGTGCAAAGGCCGCCATGCTGAAGGAAGCGCCGGAGGAATTCACCCTGCTGCGTGCGGTCGGGCCGCAGGCCGGCACGGTTTTCACGCGTGCCAGTGGCGAACCGCTGGCACGCGGCATCCCGGGGTTGTTTACCTACGACGGCTATCGCAATCTGTTCGACAAACGCCTTCCGGAGTTTGTCCAGTTGGCGCGTGACGACGATGCGTGGGTCATGGGTCATAGCCTGCTCGGCGATGCTCAAAAAAAAACGTCTGAAATCGCGAGTGATGCCGGTTTGGACGACGATCCGCTTACCGGAGAAATCCGTCGGCAGTATCTGATCGAGTACGCGCAGCGCTGGGACACGTTCCTGGCGGATGTCCGGACGGTAACGGGGACGAGTCTCGCGTTTAACCTGCAGGTTTTACGCAGCTTCGCGGCGCCCGACTCGCCGCTTTCCCGGCTGGCGCGGGCGGCGGTCAGAGAAACCACGCTGACACGCGCGGCTGCCGTCGATGACAAGTCGTTCCTGCAAAAGGCCGCGGGTCAACTGGGCCAGAAGACCGATCAGGCGCTCGGCATCCGCGCCGAAGAGCGTCTGGAGCGTGAGCTGGTCGATGACCACTTTGGGGCCCTGCGCGAGGTGGTCACCGGCAGCGGCGACGTGCAGGCCGCAGCGCAGGCAGGCGGCCAGGCCGCCGTACAGAGCGGTCCGCCTCAACTGGACAGCCTCACAAGCCAGTTGAACGACTACTACACCGCATTGACCGTTGCCGACAACGCCCTGACCAACAACAGCATGCCTCCGGCCAGCGATGCCGCAGTGAAACTGAAGCTGACCGCTGACACATTGCCCGCTCCGTTTCGCGAAGTCATAAGAAACCTGGCAATTCAGGGGTCGCGGGAAGTCAATCAGGGAATCGGCGAACTGCTATCACGACAGATGGTTGCGACGATCGGCGACGCGTGTCGGCTGACGGTCGATGGCAACTATCCTTTTGCTTCGGGAAGCAGCCAGGACGTAAGCGCCGATGATTTCACGCGTCTATTCGCGCAGGGCGGCGTGATCGACGACTTCTTTGTGAAGACGCTGGCGCCCTTCGTGGATACGTCGGCGAAGCCCTGGCGTTACAGGACGCTTCCGGGCGCAACCGAACCGGTACAGGGACCCAGTCTCGTGCCGTTCGAGCGCGCGAAGGCGATCCGCGATGTGTTCTTCACGGGGCCGGGGCAAGCGAAGCTCGCATGGAAGGCCGATATCACCATACCTGAACTCGATCCATCGATCACCGGGCTGGTGCTCGATATCGACGGTCAGAGCGAACAGTATCAGCACGGCCCGGTCCGGCCGTTTTCCATAGTTTGGCCCGGGCCACGCGGAGGTGCGCATGCAGAGATCACGGCCAATCCGCGGATTCGGCCGGAAACCTCGGCGATCGCAACCGACGGGCCGTGGGCGCTGCTACGTCTGCTAAGCAAAGGGACGCTGATCAATACAGCGACCCCGGGCCGCACACGCGTCGAATTCGATTTCGATGGGCGTAAGGCGGTACTCGACATTGCGAGTGCCGGCAGCATTGCTAATCCATTGACCGGCGACGTGTTGAGGGCGTTTCAATGCCCGAGTTCCATGGCCATGTTCAGTCTCGCCGACAGTGGCCCACCACCGGGATTGCCGCCCGCGCCGCTGCCGGCGGCGCCCTCGATTCCTGGCGCATTCCACTGAGCAGGGCGAAGACTGCGCGCGGTTACCGGTCATAGCGGCAGGTGGCGTGTGGCTGGGGAACGAAGTATTTGACGGCTGGCACTGGCAAAATGTCGAGAAAAGTTGGGCAACCACTGACGGGATCATGGAAGCCGCATACGTTCACGAGGTTCGCCAGAGTCGCAAAAACAGCCCTCAGATCACCTTCTCCCGCAGCCACGCGGAAACCAGATCGATAGCCGTCACCACCGCGATCACCATGATCAGCACCGCCGAGGTGGATGCGTAGTCGAACGAACGAATCGCCTCATACAGCACCACGCCGATTCCACCCGCGCCGACCATGCCCACCACCATCGCCGAGCGCACGTTCGATTCGAAGCGATACAGCGCGTAGGAAATCCACAACGGCAGCACTTGCGGCAGCACCGCGTAGACGATCTCGTCGAGACTCGTCGCGCCGGTGGCGCGCACGCCTTCGGCCGGGCGCGGATCGATGGCTTCGACAGCCTCGGCAAACAGCTTGGCCAGCACGCCGGTCGTGTGGACCCACAACGCGAGCACGCCGGCAAACGGTCCGAGTCCGACCGCGACGATAAACAGCATCGCGAAGACCATTTCGTTGATGGCGCGGCAGGCGTCCATCAGGCGGCGCACCGGTTGCACGACCCACTGCGGCGCCATATTGCGCGCACACATCAGCCCGCACGGCACGGCGCACACCAGCGAGAGCACCGTACCCCACACCGCCACCGACAACGTCACGTACATTTCGTGCACATACGTGCGCCATTCGCTGAAGTTCGGCGGGAAGAAGTCCTTGGCGAACTGGCCCATGTTGCCCGCATCCGACCACAAATCGAGCGGCCGCATATCCGCGCCGTGCCAGCCGACCCCCAGCACGACGATCACGACGATCCAGCCGAGCAGCGTTAGCCAGCTTCGCTTGCCCACGTCGGCGCTTGCGGGCGCGGCCGACGCGGACGCAGGGCGGGCAGCAGTCAGATCGGCGGCGTTCATTGCTTCGAGGTGTCGGCGTTCAGCGCGCTCAGCTTCGCATCGAGCGCGGCGAGTTGGGTCTTGCGATCGTCGTCCGAGAGATGCGTGTCGGCCTGGATCTTCTGTTTCTGCTGGAACAGGGCGATCTGGCGGATCGGCAGCAACTGCGCATCCGACGACGGCGCGAAGCCGCTATAGCCGGTAATCGCCGCCATCACGGCCTTTTCGTGCGGATCGGTCTTGCCGTAGTTCAGGAAGAACGTGCGCACCTTGTCTTTGGTGGCTTGCGGCAGATCCTTGCGCCACACCAGCGGATCGGTTGCGATCAGCGGCGAGGTCCACAGCACGCGCACCTGCGCGAACTTGTCCGGATGATCTTTCTTCAGCGTGTCGAGCATCTCGGTGTTGTTGGTCGCAATGTCAATCTTGTTGTTCACGACCGCCAGCAGGTTCGCTTCGTGGCTGGACGGCAAGACGGCCTTGAACGACGTGTTGACCGGCGTATTGTGTTTGGCGAACAGATAGTAGCCGGGAATCAGCGTGCCCGAGGTGGAGTTCGGGTCGCCGAAGCCGAGCGTGACATCCTTAGTATTCTTGAATACATCGTCGAGCGTCTTGAAGCGGCTGTTGACATTGGTGATCAGCACCGACTTGTAGCCGGTGTCGCCGTTCGCATACGTGACCTTGGCGAACACTTCGCCATTGGCGCGGTCCACGGCTTCCATCGCCGAAGCATTACCGAAATAGCCGACCTGTACCTTGTTAAAGCGCATGCCTTCGATGATGCCGGCGTAGTCCGTGGCGAAAAAGGCTTTGACGTGCAGGCCGGTTTGCTTGCTCATGTCGTCGACCAGCGGTTGCCAGCGCTGCGAAAGCACGGCGGATGAATCGGTGGAGATGATGCCAAGGTTGAGGCCTTCCGCATGGGCGGCGACGCAGGCGAGCGCTGCCGCGCCGGCAATTAGTGAGCGCAGGAATTTCATCGGATGGGTCCAGTAGTCTTAAGAGGGCTGACGGAAGATAGAAGTGCGATGCGGCGTATATGGGCAATCACGGATCAGGCGAGGCGCGCCGGGTCCAGGGCAAATGCGTAACGTTGTTGCGGGCTGGGCGCGTCCGTGTCCGGATTCGTGGGATCGGGTGGGGTGGCCTGCTGAGGTGACAGCGCGGCGTCGCTGCTGGCGGGTTCTTCCAGCAGTTCTCGGGCTTCGTCACCGTAAAGCTGTTGCAGAAGGGCAGGCGTGAGCGCGGCGGACGGTCCGTCGTAGACGACCTTGCCGCGCCGCAGGGCGACGGTGCGCGGGCAGTATTGCATCGCGATGTCCACCTGATGCAGCGAGACCAGCACGGTCAGGCCGTGGTCGCGGTTCAGGTTGCGCAGCATGTCCATGACGCGTCGCGACGATTCCGGATCCAGCGAGGCAATCGGTTCGTCGGCGAGCACGATGCGGGCGCGCTGCACCAGCGCACGCGCCAGCGCCGCACGTTGCTGCTGGCCGCCGGAGAGCGTCGCCGCGCGTTCGCGCGCATGTTCCGCAATGCCGACTTCACCGAGCGCCGCCAGCGAGAGCGCGCGTTCGCTGCGAGGAAAACGGCCGGTGATGCGCCGCCAGAACGGCAGCCGTGCGAGCGCGCCGATCAGCACGTTGGCTTCGACGGAAAGCCGGTTGACGAGGTTGAACTGCTGGAACACAAAGCCGATGTCGCGACGAATCCGCCGTACTTCACGCACGAGACGGCCATTCTCCTGAATCGGCCGGCCCAGAATCGCAATCCGCGACGGCTGTGGATCGGAGACGGCGAAGCCCGCAATGTGCCGCAGCAGCGTCGATTTACCCGAGCCCGACGCGCCGATCAGCGCCACCATCTCGCCGGGCGCGACGCGCAAATCGATTTCGTCGAGCGCCTTGCGGCCGTTGCTGAACGTCTTGCTCAACCGCTCGATACGGATTGCTTCCATGCTTGTCCTGTTGAGGCATCCAGCAAGTGCCGGAAAGTGTGGGACATTTTAGGAACGCTCTGTGACGGTTGAGTGAAGGTATCTCAACGTCTAGACGACTATATGTTTATGAAAATGCGTGCCGGAACGCGGAGCCTTGAATGATCTGAAATATGTCAGTCGTGTGACGCAAGCCGTGGAATGCACATGTCGTCATCTAATATGTACCGCGACAGGCTATATTGCTGAAGTCACGCGTGCCGTCCCCAATAACCTTGCTTATCCACCCGGCGTCACCATGCAGGCTCTTAGCTTTCTACCGGACAGCTTTGCGGAGTACGAGGATTTAAAGGCGATTCTCGATGCCGGCAGTGCCAACTTCGAGATTCGCACGCTGTGCGAAGCGCGGGTTCACGGCAGGACCTTTCCGGTGCTGACAGCGAGCATCGGTTCGAGCGACCCGCAGGCGCCGGCAATCGGCTTTTTCGGCGGCATTCACGGGCTCGAGCGCATCGGTACGCAGCTCGTGCTCGATTACATGCGCTCGCTTCTGTCGCGGCTCGAATGGGACGAATTGCTGGTGCGGCAGTTACAGTCGATTCGTCTGATCTTTATGCCCATCTGCAATCCAGGCGGCATGTGGGCGGCGACGCGCGCCAATCCGAACGGCGTCGACCTGATGCGCAATGCTCCGCAGAATGCGGACGCGCGCGTGCCTCTGCTGGCGGGCGGCCAGCGCCTCGGCGCATGGCTGCCGTGGTATCGCGGACGGCGCGGCGCACCCATGGAGGTCGAGGCCGCGGCGCTCCTGAAGCTGGTGGACAACGAACTGGCCTCGCGGCCGTTGAGTTTCGCGCTCGATTGTCACTCGGGCTATGGCTGGAGCGACAGCATCTGGTTTCCGTATGCGCGCACCCGCAAGCTGATGCCGCATCTGCCGGAAATGTACATGCTGAAGACCATGTTCGAGCGCGCGCATCCGCATCACGGTTATGCGTTCGAGCCGCAGAGTCATCAATATCTGCTGCACGGCGATCTATGGGACTGCGCATACGACCGCGCGCCAGCGGAAAACGTGTTCCTGCCCATGACGCTCGAACTCGGTTCATGGTTGTGGATCAAGAAGAATCCGCGCCAACTGTTTTCGCGCCAGGGCATGTTCAATCCGGTGAAAGCGCATCGCACCGCGCGCGTTTTGCGGCGTCATGCGAATCTGCTCGATTTCCTCACGCGCGCCGCGTTTGCGTCGCAGCGCTGGCTGCCACAGGGCAGCCGCCGTCAGCAATTGCTGCAGAACGCCATCGAGCATTGGTATCGGGCGGCCGGCGCATGAGCACGTGGGTCCTGTTGCGCGGGCTGACACGCGAAACGCGTCACTGGGGCCGCTTTCCGTCGATTCTGCACGACGCCGTCGAGACCGATAGCCTGTTGCAACTCGACCTGCCGGGCAACGGCGCGCTCGTCGATCAACGTGCACCTGCCGATGTCGCGTCGATGGTGGGTTTCGTGCGGCTCGCGTTATCGCAGAGCAGCGTGCCGGGTCCCTATAGGGTGCTGGCGATGTCGCTGGGAGGGATGGTGGCTACCGCCTGGGCGCAGCGCTATCCCGGCGAGATCGAACGGCTGGTGCTCATCAATACGAGCATGCGGCCGTTTAGCGGCATCACCGAGCGGCTGCGTCCGCAGGCGTGGCTCGCGCTGCTGGGCGCGGCGCGCAACTGGCGAAGCGGACGCGAAGCGGAGGCCGTCATCCACCGCCTGACCTGCAATAATCCTGCAGGACGCGCGGACGATCTCGCGGCATGGAGCGCGATTCGCGCAAGCGCACCGGTGAGCCGCGCCAATGCGCTGCGCCAGTTATGGGCGGCGGCGCGTTTTAATGCGGGCGCTAGCGTGCCGCATTGCGCGACCTTGATTCTGTCGTCGGCTGCGGACCGGCTGGTGAACCCGGTTTGCTCAGCGCGGCTGGCGGCGGCATGGGGCGCGGCGCATCTCCAGCATCCATGGGCCGGCCACGACTTGCCGCACGACGATCCGCAGTGGACCAGCAATGCGGTAGCCGCATGGTTGCCGCGGGTGGATGCGCCGGACGCCGCGGGGAAGATGTTGTGAAGCCCGTGTTGTGAAGCGTGTTATGAACCGCGCGCTGTGAACCGCGTGTTTTGCCCCGCGCTGCACGCTTTGATCAATACCCGTAACATCGTCGCTGGCCGTAACAGGACACCCCGAGCACACTCCGCTTCATCCAGACCCACCAGGAGATCCTGCATGTCTTCACGTTTTGCCTCGCGCCGCTCGCTGGCGCGCGTTTTATGCGGCGCGTCGTTCGCGCTCGTCTGCGCCGCTGTCGTGCCTGGCAGCGCGTTCGCGCAGAGCGCGGTGCCCGCGGCGCTGACTCCCAGCGAAGCGACCCATGTAATCGCCGCGCTCAAGGCGAGCGGCACGCAGATCTACGTGTGCAAGCTCGATGCGAACCGGCAGTTGTCGTGGTCTTTCAAGGCGCCGAGCGCGGAACTGTACGACGCATCGGGCGAACTGATCGTCACGCATAGCGCCGGCCCCTCGTGGGCTGCGGCGGATGGCAGCAAGATCACCGGCCAGGTTCTGCAACAGGCGCCGAGCACCGACATGCCGGGCAGCATCCCGCAACTGCTGCTGCGCGCCACCAACGCCGCGGGGCCTGGCATGCTCGCCAACGTGCATTATGTGCAACGCCTCAACACACACGGCGGCGTCGCGCCCACCGGTGCTTGCACGCAGGAGGGACAGGAAGGCCGCAGTCCGTATACCGCCGAATACGTGTTCCTCGGCTAGGGCGATCCGGCGGAGGCCTGCCGCCTGGCAGCACGTCAGGTTGAGAGTCGATGTGCGGATGCACATTGACTTTCAACTATCGGGCGCATAATTCTCTTCTAACGATGCAGTCGATTGCCGCCCGTTGTGGAGGAGATCATGCAAGCGAAGAACGAAGAATCCGTTGCGCACCTGCTGAACGACGTCGTCGAATTCGCGCGTGGGCGATTGCCGCAGCCGGCATTCTCCATCGTCGAACCTTTTCTGCGGCGCTACTACGATTTCGTCGACACCGACGATCTGCAGAGCCGCGCGATCGCCGACCTGTATGGCGCCGCGCTCGCGCATTGGCAAACGGCGCAGCGTTTCGTGCCTGGCAGCGAACGGCTGCGCGTCTATAACCCGATCCTCGAACAGCACGGCTGGCATTCCGATCACACGGTCATCGAGATCGTCAACGACGACATGCCGTTCCTGGTGGATTCGGTGTCGATGGCCGTCAACCGTCTTGGCCTTGCGCTGCATTCGGTGGTGCATCCGGTGTTTCGCATCTGGCGCGGCGCCGACGGCAGTATCGTGCGCGTCGGGCAAGGCGCCGAAGACACCGGCGACACGCAATCGCAACTGGCCTCGTTCATTCACTTCGAAGTCGACCGCTGCGGCGACGCCGCCAGGCTCGACGCGTTACGCGACGATATCGCAAAAGTGCTCGGCGACGTGCGCGCCGCGGTGGAAGACTGGCCGAAGATCGTCGAGATTGCGCGCGCCACGATCAAGGATATGCGGGCGAGCGAAACCGGCGTCGACGGTGCGGAAGCGCGGGCCTTCCTCGAATGGATGGTGGATAACCACTTTACGTTTCTGGGTCAGCGCGATTACGAACTGGTTTCACATGACGTGGGCTTCGGTTTGCGGGCACTGCCGGAATCGGGCCTCGGCATTCTGCGCGATGCGTTGCGGCCGGTCGGCGCGGCCGACGTCACACCCTTGCCGGCTGCCGCTGCGCAGATCATCACCGGCGCCTCGCCGATTTTTCTGACCAAGGCGAACTCGCGCGCGACCGTGCATCGGCCCGGTTATCTCGACTACGTGGGTCTCAAGCTGACCGGTGCGGATGGCAAGACCATCGGCGAGCGGCGTTTCATTGGCCTGTATACGTCGACGGCATATTTCGTGTCGGCGGCGGAAATTCCCATCGTGCGCCGCAAGTGCGCCAACATCGTGCGGCGCGCCGGTTTCCTGCCGAAGGGGCATCTGGCGAAATCGCTGGTGACGGTGCTCGAAACCTATCCGCGCGACGAATTGTTCCAGGCCGAAGAGGACCAGCTTTACGACATCGCGCTCGGCGTATTGCGTTTGCAGGAACATCAGCGCACGCGGCTATTCGTGCGGCGCGATCGCTTCGACCGCTTCGTGTCGTGTCTCGTGTTCGTGCCGCGCGACAAGTACAACACCGACTTGCGGCGCCGCATCGCCCATCTGTTGACCGAAGCGTTCAACGGCGCCAGCGTCGAATTTACGCCTTTGCTATCCGAGTCGCCTCTCGCGCGGATTCATTTCGTCGTCCATGCCGAACCGGGCGCGATGCCCGACGTGGACACCCGCGAACTCGAAGCGCGCCTCGTGCAGGTGACCCGCCGCTGGCAGGACGATCTCGCCGACGCCCTGCTCGATGCCTTCGGCGAAGAGCAGGGCAACCGTCTGCTACAGCAATACGCGGACTCGTTTCCGGCCGGCTATCGTGACGATTATCCGGCCCGCACGGCCGTGCGCGATATCGAACTGATCGAGCGTCTGCAGGGCGGCGAGCGGATTGCGATGAACCTGTATCGGCCCATCGAATCCGGCCCGCGCGCATTTCGCTTCAAGGTGTATCGCGCGGGACAACCGATTGCCTTGTCGCGCAGTTTGCCGATGCTCGAGCATCTGGGCGTGCGCGTCGATGAAGAGCGGCCGTATCTGATCGAAACGCACCATGCCACCCCGGCGTGGATTCACGATTTCGGTCTCGAACTCGCGGACGACGCGGAGTTCGACATCGAACGCGTGAAGAGCTTCTTCGAAGACGCCTTCGAGCAGGTGTGGACCGGCGAGATCGAAAGCGACGACTTCAACCGGCTCGTGCTGCGGGCGCCGCTTGCCGCGCGCGAGGTGACGATTTTGCGCGCCTACGCGAAATATCTGCGGCAGGTCGGCTCCACCTTCAGCGACGCGTATATCGAACGCGCGTTGACGGGCAATCCGGCGATTGCCCGCAAGCTGGTCGAACTGTTCCTGGCGCGCTTCGATCCGGCCGTGGGTGAGAGCCGCGAGGCTCGTGTAGGACTGCTGCTTAAATGGATCGACACCGCGCTCGACCAGGTGCCGAATCTCGACGAGGACCGCATCCTGCGCCAGTTTCTCGGCGTCATCAAGGCCACCGAACGCACCAACTATTATCGGCTGGATCAGGCAGGGCGGCCGAAGCCGTACCTGTCGTTCAAGTTCAATCCGGCCAATGTGCCCGGTTTGCCCGAGCCTAAGCCGATGTTCGAGATCTGGGTGTACTCGCCGCGCGTCGAAGGCGTGCATCTGCGTGGCGGACGGGTGGCGCGCGGCGGTTTGCGCTGGTCCGACCGGCGCGAAGATTTCCGCACTGAAGTGCTGGGCCTGATGAAAGCGCAGATGGTGAAGAACGTGGTGATCGTGCCGGTCGGTTCTAAGGGCGGTTTCGTGGTGAAGAATCCACCGCCGCCTGGCGAGCGCGAAGCGTGGCTGCGCGAGGGTGTCGACTGCTATCAGACCTTCCTGCGCGGTCTGCTGGATCTGACCGATAACCGCGTGGGTAATGAAATCGTGCCGCCGCCCGACGTCGTGCGGCACGACCCCGACGACCCCTATCTGGTGGTCGCAGCGGACAAAGGCACAGCGACGTTCTCCGACTACGCTAACGCCATTTCACAGGAATACGGCTTCTGGCTCGACGACGCGTTTGCGTCGGGCGGTTCGGTCGGCTACGACCACAAAAAAATGGCCATTACCGCGCGCGGCGCGTGGGAGTCGGTGAAGCGGCATTTCCGCGAGATGGGTGTCGACACCCAGGCGACGGACTTTACCGTGGTCGGGATTGGCGATATGTCGGGCGACGTGTTCGGCAATGGCATGTTGTTGTCGCCGCATATCAGGCTGGTGGCCGCGTTCGATCATCGGCATATCTTTCTCGATCCGCAACCCGATCCCGTCGCCAGTCTGGCGGAGCGCGGACGCCTGTTTGTCCTCGAACGTTCGAGTTGGGCGGACTATGACCCTGCCTTGATCTCCGCCGGCGGTGGCGTGTTTCCACGCACGGCCAAGACGATTCCGGTTTCGGCGGCGATGCAGGCCGTGCTCGGCATCAACGCCGCCGCGCTCGCGCCGAACGAACTGATTCGCGCGATCTTGCAGGCGCCGGTCGATCTGCTCTACAACGGCGGCGTGGGCACTTACGTCAAGGCGAGCCGCGAGACGCACGCGCAGGTTGGCGACCGCACTAACGACGCGCTGCGCGTGAACGGCGCGGATCTGCGCTGCAAAGTGGTGGCGGAGGGCGGCAATCTCGGGCTCACGCATCTGGGGCGCATCGAGTTCGCCTTGCGCGGTGGACGTATCAACACGGATGCAATCGACAATTCAGCCGGGGTCGATTGTTCGGATCACGAAGTAAACATCAAGATTCTTTTGGGTCTCGTGGTGACCGACGGCGAGATGACCGAGAAGCAGCGCAATGCCTTACTCGCCGACATGACCGATGAAGTCGGTCTGCTGGTGTTGCAGGACAACTACTACCAGACCCAGGCGCTTTCGATTGCCGGGCGCTACAGCGTCGAACTGTTCGATGCGGAGACGCGCTTCATGCGCTGGCTCGAACGGGCCGGGCGGCTGAATCGCGTGATCGAGTTTTTGCCCACCGACGAAGAAATCGCCGAACGGCTGGCGGCGAAGCAGGGATTGACCTCGCCGGAGCGAGCCGTGTTGCTGGCTTATAGCAAGATGTGGCTTTACGATGCGCTGCTCGAATCCGACATGCCGGAAGACCCGCTGGTAAGCAGCATGTTGATCGACTATTTCCCGAAGCCGCTGCGGCAGCGCTTTCGAGAACCGATGCAGCGCCATCCACTGCGGCGCGAAATTCTTGCGACGTATCTGACCAACGCGCTGATCAACCGGGTGGGCTGCGAATTCATCCACCGCCTGATGGAGGAGACCGACGCCCAGCCCGGCCAGATCGTGCGGGCCTGCATCATGGCGCGCGACGTGTTCGATCTCGACGACGTGTGGCGCAGCATCGACGCCCTCGATAACCGCGTGGCCGACGACGTGCAGGCGCGCATGTTCGTCGAGGTGGCGCGGCTCGTCGAGCGCGCGGCGTTGTGGTTTCTGCGCCAACTGCATTCCGGCGCGGTCAATGACGTGCCGGACCTGCTGACGCGTTGTCGCGATGCCGCCCAGCGGCTGGCGTCGCAATGGCCGGCGCTGTTGCCGGCCGAAAATCTGGAAGCCTTGTCGGAGCGACAGCGCATTCTGGTGGACGCGGGCGTGGACAGCGAACTGGCGGTGCGCGTGGCGAGCGGCGAGATATCCGCGTCGATGCTCGATATCGCCGAGGTGGCGGCTACGTGCAGCAAGAGTCTCGAACGGGTCGCGGGCGTGTATTTCACGCTCGGCACGCTGCTCAACGACGGCTGGATCAGCGAGCGCGCCAATGCGCTGCCCACGCCGACGCACTGGGACACGCTGGCCCGCGCGGCCGCGCTCACCGAGTTGGCGCGGCTAAAGCGGGCCTTGACGACGAGCGTGTTGACGGGCGCGGCAGACGGAGCGTCGCCGGATGAACTGATCGAAACATGGCGCGAGCAACGGGTGGCGGCGCTCGAACGCTATGCGCGTCTGCTGGCGGATTTGCGCGCGTCGGGCGGCGCGAGCCTCTCCGTGCTGCTGGTGATCGTGGGAGAAATGACCTTGCTGGAGCGGGCTTGAGGTTTGCTGAAAGGCTGCCGGCCAGCCGTCGTGACGGGACGGCGCGGCGACAGTTGGACGTCTGGGCCCAGGATTGCCCATAATACCGACTATTGCCTTTCACTCTTAACGCGCGCCAGATTCCCGCGCCCCGACCGCCATGACCGATCACGTTGCTTCGAATCCTGCTGTGCCGCGCCTCACGAGTCTCTCGCACGGCGGCGGCTGTGGCTGCAAGATTGCGCCCGGCGTCCTCTCCGACCTGCTCAAACGCGCTGTGCCGTTGCCGGCTTTCCCCGACCTGCTGGTCGGGACCGAAACCGCCGACGATGCCGCCGTCTACCGTCTGAACGACGAGCAGGCGATTATCGCCACCACCGATTTCTTCATGCCGATCGTCGACGATCCATACGATTTCGGCCGTATCGCAGCCACCAATGCGCTCTCCGACGTCTACGCGATGGGCGGCAAGCCGATCCTCGCACTCGCCATCGTGGGCATGCCGATCAACGTATTGCCGCACGATGTGATCGCGGCCGTGTTGCGCGGTGGCGAAGATGTCTGCACCCAGGCGGGCATCCCTGTGGCGGGCGGTCATTCGATCGACTCCGTCGAACCGATTTACGGCCTGGCCGCGTTGGGCCTCGTGCATCCGCAGCGTATCAAGCGTAACGCGGCCGCTAAAGCCGGCGACGTGCTGGTGCTCGGCAAACCGCTGGGGGTGGGCGTGCTGTCCGCGGCGCTGAAGAAAAACCAGCTCGACGACGCGGGCTACGCGGCGATGATTGCGAACACAACCCAACTCAATCGCCCTGGTACGGATCTCGCGGCCTTGGCCGGCGTGCATGCGCTGACCGACGTCACCGGCTTCGGCCTGCTTGGCCACACGCTGGAACTCGCGCGCGGCGCGGGACTCAGCGCGCATCTGCGTTACGCGGATCTGCCGTGGCTCGCGGGCGTCGAAGCGTTTGCCGCCGCGGGTGTGGTCACGGGAGCATCGGGTCGCAATTGGGCTTCCTATGGCGAAAACGTCCGTCTCGCCGATGGACTGCCTTTGGTGGCCCAGGCGTTGCTGACCGATCCGCAAACCTCGGGCGGCCTGCTGGTGTCCTGCGCGCCGGATACCGTCGATGGCGTGCTGGCGATTTTCCGCGCGGACGGTTTCGATAGAGCGACGGTGATCGGTGAAATGCGCGACGGCGCGCCGCGTGTCGAGGTCGCGTAAATGGCCGAGCACAACCAGGAATCGCCTAAGGCCATTTTTTACGCGCTCGCCGCCAACCTTGGAATCGCAGTGTGCAAGTTCGCCGCGGCGGCCTTCACGCAGTCCGGTTCGATGTTTGCCGAAGCGATTCACTCCACCGCCGATTGCGGCAACCAGCTCCTGCTGCTATTCGGCTTGCGCGAGGCGCGCAAGCCGCCCAGTCCGCTGCATCCGATGGGCGCGGGCCGTGAGATCAATTTCTATTCGTTGCTGGTGGCCTTGCTGCTGTTCTTCGTCGGCGGCGCGTTTTCCGTGTACGAGGGCGTGCATCGTCTGTTTGCGCGCGAAGCCCTGTCGCATGCCTATGTGGCGCTGGCCGTGCTGGGCGTTTCGGTGGTGCTCGAAGCGTTTTCCTTGAGCGGGGCGCTCAAGGAAATTCGCAAGACGCATCCTGACAAGACCATGTGGCGCTGGTTTCGCGAAACGCGCGAATCGGATCTGCTGGTGGTGGCGGGCGAGGATATCGCCGCCCTGGCGGGTCTGGCGATTGCCTTTGTCGCCGTGCTGCTGACGATGATCACCGGTAATCCGGCCTTCGACGCGTTGGGTTCGATCGGCGTCGGTTTGTTGCTGATGGTGATTGCGTGGCTGGTGGCGCGCGAAGTGAAGTCGATGATCGTCGGCGAATCGGCCGGCCCGGAAGTGCGGCGTGCCATCGAAGCGCATCTGCTCGCGCGCAGCGAAATCCGCAGCATCGTCAATATGATCACGCTCCAGTGGGGCCGCGACGTGGTGGTCGCGGTGCAGGCGGAGATGATCGATTATCCCAGCGGCCGCGCGATGGTCGACGCCATCAACGTGGTGGAAGCGGATTTGCAGGCCACCTTTCCGCAGGTCCGCTGGGTGTTCTTCGAACCGGAAGTGCCGCACGATCAACGGGCCGCTTCACATCTGTGATTTGATGCCTTGACGAGGCCCGTCGATCGCGCGCGGCGGCGAAGCGCTTACTTGAAACCCGTCACCGCGTGCGGCACGTACAGTTCTTCGAGCCGTTTCACTTCATCTTCGCTGAGCTTGAGCGAGAGCGCCGCAACCGCGTCATCGAGGTGATGCAGTTTGGTTGCGCCGACGATCGGCGCGCTGATCGCACTCTTTTGCAGCACCCACGCCAACGCAACCTGAGCGCGCGGCACGCCACGGCTGGCGGCAATTTCGCCAACCCGTTCGACGATGCGGCGGTCCGCGTCTTCGGTTTGCGCATACAGCGTGCGGCCGAATTCGTCGGTCTCCGAACGGGCGCTGCTGGTGTTCCAGTCGCGCGTCAGCCGGCCGCGCGCGAGCGGGCTCCAGGGAATCACGCCGATGCCTTCGCTTTCGCACAGCGGCAGCATCTCGCGTTCTTCTTCGCGGTACAGCAGATTGACGTAATTCTGCATCGTCACGAAACGGGTCCAGCCGTGCTGCTCTGCCACATGCAGCGCCTTGGAAAACTGCCACGCATACATGGACGAGGCGCCGATATATCGCGCCTTGCCCGCCTTCACCACGTCGTGCAACGCTTCCATGGTTTCTTCGATCGGCGTGGTGTAGTCCCAGCGGTGGATCTGATACAGGTCCACGTAGTCGGTGCCGAGACGCTTCAGGCTGGCGTCGATTTCCGCCATGATCGACTTGCGCGACAGGCCCATGCCATTCGGGCCGGCATGCATGCGGCCATGGACCTTGGTGGCCAGCACGATCTCGTCGCGCTTGGCCATATCTTTCAGCGCGCGGCCGACAATCTCTTCGCTGGTGCCGTCGGAATAGACGTTGGCGGTATCGAAGAAGTTGATGCCGTGATCGAGCGCCTGCTTGATGAACGGGCGCGAGTCGCTTTCGCTCAAGGTCCATTCATGGGTGCCGCGATCGGATGCGCCGTAGCTCATGCAACCGAGGCAAAGCCGGGAGACGTCGAGGCCGGTGCGGCCGAGTTTCACATAGTCCATGGTCATGCTCCTGTGAGTAAGGCAGATTTTGCAATTAGGCGAGTCAGCGAGAATCAATCGGGTGCGATGCAATGGCCTCGGCGAGCCAGTGTGCATACCGTGTTGAAGCATATTCGATATTGGCGCAGACTTCACGGGCTGAAGCATGGGCAGCGTCCGCGCTTCTATACAAAGCCCTCCCAAACCGCATACCAGAACAAAGGAAGGACACCGATGCTGACTCGTATTCTCGCGGCAAGCACCGCATTGCTGTTCGCGGCTTGCACCGCTGTCTCCACCGGTCCGGCGCAGGCCGATGACGCCGCCTCGACACCAGGCGCCGACGCTTCACACGGCCGCCCGGTCAAGGTGATGATCGTCTCCATGTTCGGCCCGGAAGGACAGGTCTGGCTCGATCATCTCGGACCGTGGCAGGACATTCCCGTCGACGGCCTCTCGCCCGATTATCCCGTAGTTCACTGCAACCGCCAGGACGTGTGCGTGATGACGACCGGCATGGGACACGCGAATGCGGCCGCGTCACTGATGGCGCTGACGTTTTCGTCGCGCTTCGATTTGCGGCACACGTATTTCATGGTGGCCGGGATTGCCGGCATCGATCCGATGCGTGGCACGGTGGGCTCGGCGGCGTGGGCGAAGTATCTGGTGGACTTCGGCATTCAGTGGGAAATCGACGCGCGTGAAATTCCGCCCAACTGGAACACGGGCTATCTTGGCATCAACACGCAAAATCCACAGCAGAAGCCGCCGCTCGACTATCGCACGGAAGCGTTTCAACTGAATCCGCAACTGGCCGATGCGGCGTTTGCCCTGTCGCGCAACGCGACGTTGACGGACAGCGCGCAAGCGCAAGCCGCGCGCGCCCGTTACGGCTATGCGCCGGCCAACTTGCCGCCTTCGGTGATCCAATGCGATACGCTCGCGGGCGACACATGGTGGTCCGGCACCTTGCTCGGCGAGCGTGCGCGCGACTGGACGAAGCTCCTGACCGACGGCAAAGGCGTGTACTGCACCACTCAGCAGGAAGACAACGCGACGTATGAGGCGCTCAAGCGCGCGGCAAGCGTGCATCGCGTCGACCTCAACCGCGTGGCGGTGCTGCGCGCCGGCTCGGACTTCGACCGGCCGTATGCAGGTCAGACGAGCGTCGACAACCTGCTCAACTACGCGGCGCAAGGCGGCTTCACGATTGCAATCGACAATCTGTTTCGGGCGGGCAATCCGCTGGTGCAGCAGATCGTGACGCACTGGAGTCAGTGGCGTGAGGGCGTGCCGCAGCAATGAGGCGCGTCAAGCGGGCGTGTCGGCTGCACACGTTCGCTGCGACACGTCCGCTCGCTGCCTGCATCGAACGCATTGGCTCAACGTTGGGGCTGCTGCGTTCGCTGCGTCGACCGAAACGGAATCCACACGGGGGTGTCGCTATTCCAGTGATCGAGTTCTGATGGGCTCATGATCGCGCTCCTGCCTCGTTCGATTATTCGCCGCGCGCAAGACGCGAGGCGCCTTCGTCGGGCTTGCCGTCCGCTGCGAAATTTGCAGCCTGGCGCTGGCCTTCGAGGCTCAGATTCGGATAGGTGGGCTTGTTCAGCGCGGGCAACGTACCATTTTCGTAAGCGGTGTCGATTTGCGCCCTGACTTCCGCGCGCGTGACCTGGCTCGGCCCCACGTTGGTCGGCCCACCGTAGCTGCCGGCGCGGCCAATACCACCACCGCCCGCGAAAGCCGGCGCACTGGCGGCCAGCGAGAGAACAACGGCTGCGAAGAAATTGCGTTTCATGATTCACCCTGTCGGTCGATTTAACGGCGGCGCCTTGCAGCGCTGCGACAGGGTGAAATGTAGACTTCGCCGCCCGGCGGATAAATCTGCGATCAGCGAAATGAATTGTCAGGGAAGCGGAACAATCGCGGGGCAATCGCGGCACAGCGGCCGCGGTTGCCTTTCTTCAGACTTTAGTTAGAACCGCCTGATATTGCGGGGCGGATCAGGCGACCCACTCCGTCATCACCGGCGTATCGAGCGCCGGCGCGGATTCGCGCTGCTCGAACGTGCGTTTCGTGCACGGCGTGTCGAGGCTGGTGCGGCCGCTCAGCAACGGGCAACGGTCGAACAGTTCCGCAATCCAGTCGACGAACACGCGCACCTTCGGCGACAAATGCCGGCTATGCGGATACACCGCCGAAATCGGCATGGGCAGCGGCTTATGTTCGGGCAGCACTTCAACCAGCTGGCCCGACTCCAGATGCGGCAGCACCATGAAGAGCGGAGGCTGGATCAGGCCGAAGCCTTCGATGCCGCAGGTGACGTAGGCGTCCGCGTCGTTCACCGACATCGTGCCCTTCATCTTCACCTCGACTTCCTTGCCGTTCACCATGAATTGCCAGTCGAGCACGCGTCCGGTGCGGCTCGAAAAATAATTTACCGCGCTGTGCGACTCGAGATCTTCCAGCGTGTGCGGCGTGCCGTACTTCTCCAGATAGGCGGGCGCGGCGCAGGTCACGCCTTCGAAAATGCCGATCCGGCGCGCCACCAATGACGAATCCTGCAGCGCGCCGACCCGCACCACACAGTCGACACCCTCTTGCAGCAGATCGACCGGGCGGTCGGTCAGGCCGAGTTGCAGGTCGATATCCGGGTAGCGCGTGTGGAATTCACACAGGGAAGGAATCACCAGCAGGCGGCCGATCGAGCCGGGCATGTCGATGCGCAGCTTGCCGTGCGGCTTCTTGTTGCCGCTCTGGAAGCTGGCTTCGGTCTCCTCGACGTCCGCGAGAATGCGCACACAGCGCTCGTAGTAAGCCGCCCCGTCCGGCGTCAGCGACAGGCGCCGCGTCGTGCGGTGCATGAGGCGCGTGCCGAGAAACGATTCGAGGTTCTGGATGATGGTGGTGACCGAGGCGCGCGGCAGATCGAGCGTTTCCGCGGCGCGGGTGAAGCTGTTCGTGTCCACGACACGAGTGAACACCTGCATGGCCTGAAGACGGTCCATGGCTAACCTCCAAAGGGGCGGGCGGCCCGCAAACGCAATCGAACAGGCAGGGATTAGTCCCGATTGACCGGGCGCGAAATCGATTGTTTGGGCACGCCGAATTGTGTTGCCGGATTATAGGCATTTATTTAGGAGTCTGCCGAACCCACAATTCGCACCATTCCAGTTACATGCGTGTTGCGCCGTTCGATATGAATGCAGTCAAACCGCCGTACTCCTCTTTGGTGCCTGCCGACCTTGCTCAGGTGGCGGATGCACCAATGTTGCGCGCGTCGCTCGAAGTAACCGACGTGACCATCGAGGGGCACGCGCAGGACATCACCTTACGTCTGTATCGGCCGGCCAGTAAAGGCACTTTGCCCGTGCTGCTTTATTTTCACGGCGGCGGTTTCGTGCGCGGCTCGCTCGATCAGGCGGACTTCGCCGCGCGCTATTTCGCGGAGCACTTACCGTCGCTGGTGGTGTCGGTGGGGTATTCTCTCGCGCCGCAGTTTCCGTTTCCCGCCGCGCCCGAAGATGCGCATCGCGCCGCGCTGTGGGTGCAGACGCGCGCGCGGGCGTTCGGCGGCAACGTCAAGCACATCGGCCTTGCCGGCCACGACGCGGGCGGCCAGATTGCCAATTGCCTCGCTTTTATCGCGCGCGATCGCGGCGATGTGCGGATTAGCGCGCAGGCGCTGTTCGGGCCGATGCTGGACCCCAGCCTGACGCGCCTCGGCGACGAACAGCGGCTCGGCTCCGACATCACCGCGAGGGAATGCGCCGCCTGCTATCGCGCGTATCTGCCGCAAGCCTCGCAGCGCATGCATCCGTATGCCGCACCGCTGGAAGCGTCGCGTCTGGCGGGTTTGCCCGCCACGCTGATTGCCACCGCGCAAAACGACGTGCTGCACGTCGAAGCCGAGAAATATGCCAGCAACCTGATCGGCGCCGGCGTGCTGACCCAGGTGGTGCGTTATCCGAGCGTCTCGCACGCCGCGCTGGCCGACCACACGGCCGCGCTGCAGGAAGCGGTGCGCTTTTTTCAGTGGCGTTTCGACGCGCGCGCTCAACGCTAAGCCATTTCAATCCAATTAACTAACTAACTTAACAAAGACGGGAGCCGTTCATGTCTATTTTCTCTACCAAGCGCCATCGTCTGGCGCTAGCTGTTCTGAGTGTTGTCGTGATTGCGGGGCTGGGTACGTTCGGCGCGATTCGCGTCGATGCGAGCTCGCCCGCCCAGGCCGCGCCGAGCACCGTGCCGGAAGTGGACGTGGCGGCTGTCATCCAGAAGACCATCACCGACTGGCAAAGCTATTCGGGCCGCCTCGAAGCGGTCGAGAAGGTGGCCGTGCGTCCGCAGGTGTCGGGCACGATCGTCTCGGTGAATTTCAAGGACGGGGCGCTCGTCAAGAAGGGCGACACGCTGTTCGTGATCGATCCGCGCCCGTATCAGGCGGAAGTGGACCGCACTGCCGCGCAACTGGCCGCCGCGCAGGCGCAGGCCGGTTATACGCAGAGCGACTGGGAACGCGCGCAACGCCTGATCGGCGATAACGCCATTGCCAAGCGCGACTACGACGAAAAGCAGAACGCCGCGCGCGGCGCGAGCGCCAATGTCAAGGCCGCGCAAGCCGCGCTCGAAAGCGCGCAGATCAACCTTGGCTATACGAAGGTGATCGCGCCGGTATCGGGCCGCGTCTCGCGTGCCGAGATCACGGTGGGCAACGTCGTGTCCGCGGGTGCAAACTCGCCGCCGCTGACGACGCTGGTCTCGGTCTCGCCGATCTACGCCTCGTTCGACGCGGACGAGCAGACCTATCTGCAATACATCGGCCGCGAGAAAGACGGCACCAAGGTGCCGGTGCAACTGGGCCTCGCCGATGAATCGGGCTATTCGCGCACGGGTGTGATCGATTCGGTCGACAACCAGCTCGATACCTCGTCCGGCACGATCCGCGTGCGCGCGCGTTTCGACAATCAGGACGGCACGCTGATTCCGGGCCTGTATGCCCGCGTCAAGGTGAGCGGCAGCGCGCCACACGCGGCGCTGCTGATCGACGACGCGGCGGTAGGCACCGACCAGGACAAGAAGTTCGTGTTCGTGGTCGACAAGAGCGACCAGGTGGTCTATCGCGAGGTGCAGCTCGGTTCGATGCAGGGCAATCTGCGCGTTGTCAAATCAGGCCTGCAAAGCGGCGATCGCATTGTGGTCAACGGTACGCAGCGTGTGCGTCCGGGCGAGACCGTGCGGGCGCACGCCGTGCCGATGAACGGCGACGACGATGCGGACAGCGCATCAGTGGCACAGACGCAGGGACATGCGAAGACGCAGAAGAACTCGTGAGCTGCGTGCTCAACGGGTGCTTTCTGCGCGCCGCTTCCCAGCGCTTTAATTTCAAGAGCCTCTCATGAACATATCCAAATTCTTCATCGACCGGCCGATCTTCGCGGGCGTGCTATCGGTCCTGATCCTGCTGGCGGGCATTATTTCGCTCTTCAAGCTGCCGATCTCCGAATACCCCGAAGTCGTGCCGCCCTCGGTGGTGGTGCACGCGCAGTATCCGGGCGCGAACCCGAAGGTGATCGCCGAAACGGTGGCCTCACCGCTCGAAGAGCAGATCAACGGCGTCGAGAACATGCTGTACATGCAGTCGCAAGCGAATAGCGACGGCAACCTGACACTGACGGTCACCTTCAAGCTCGGCACCAATCCGGACCTTGCGACGCAGCTCGTGCAGAACCGCGTCAACCAGGCGCTGCCGCGTCTGCCGGACGACGTGCAGCGGCTCGGCGTGACGACCATCAAGAGCTCGCCGACGCTCACGATGGTGGTCCACCTGATCTCGCCGAACAACCAGTACGACATGACGTATCTGCGCAACTATGCAGTGCTCAACGTCAAGGACCGCCTGGAGCGTATCCAGGGCGTGGGCGAAGTGCAGTTGTGGGGCTCCGGCGACTACGCCATGCGTATCTGGCTCGATCCGCAGAAAGTCGCGCAGCGCGGCCTGACGGCCACCGATGTGGTCAACGCGATTCGCGAGCAGAACATTCAGGTAGCGGCCGGTCAGGTGGGTTCGTCGCCGTCGCTGCCGGGCACGCAGTTGCAGTTGTCGGTGAATGCGCGTGGCCGTCTGCAGACTACCGGCGAGTTTGGCGACATCGTCGTCAAGACGGCGCCGGATGGCGCGGTGACTTACCTGCGCGATATTGCCCGCATCGAGCTGGCTGCGTCGGAATATGGTCTGCGTTCGCTGCTGGACAACAAGTCGGCGGTGGCGCTCGCCATCAACCAGGCGCCGGGCGCGAACTCGCTGCAGATCTCGGACCAGGTGCGCGCGACGATGAAGGAGCTGAAGGAAGACATGCCCGCGGGCGTGAACTACCAGATCGTCTATGACCCGACCCAGTTCGTGCGCTCCAGTATCGAGGCGGTGATTCACACGCTGCTCGAAGCGATTGCGCTGGTGGTGATCGTGGTGATCGTGTTCCTGCAGACGTGGCGTGCGTCGATCATTCCGCTGATTGCGGTGCCGGTGTCGATCGTGGGGACGTTTTCGCTGCTGCTGGCGTTCGGTTTCTCGATCAACGCGTTGTCGCTGTTCGGCATGGTGCTCGCCATCGGGATCGTGGTGGACGATGCGATCGTGGTGGTGGAGAACGTCGAACGCAATATCGAGGCCGGCCTAAGTGCGCGCGATGCGACGTACAAAGCCATGCAGGAAGTGAGCGGACCGATTATCGCCATCGCGCTGACGCTGGTGGCCGTGTTCGTACCGCTGGCGTTCATGACGGGTCTTACGGGCCAGTTCTACAAGCAGTTCGCGGTGACCATCGCGATCTCGACCGTGATTTCGGCATTCAACTCGCTGACGCTGTCGCCCGCGTTGTCTGCGATGCTGCTGCGTGGTCATGGCGCGAAGGAAGACTGGCTGACGCGGGCGATGAACGTCGTGTTTGGTCGCTTCTTCCGCGGCTTCAACAAGGTGTTCCATCGCGGTTCGACCTCGTATGGCAAGGGCGTGCAGGGTGTGTTGCGCCGTAAGGGCGGCATGCTCGCAATCTACGCGATCCTGCTCGGCGCGACGGTGTTGATCACGCACGTCGTGCCTGGCGGCTTCGTGCCGGCGCAGGACAAGGAATACCTGATCGCGTTTGCGCAGTTGCCCAATGGCGCCTCGCTCGACCGCACCGAAAAGGTGATCCGCGATATGAGCGCGATAGCGCTGAAGCAACCGGGTGTCGAAAGCGCGGTGGAGTTTCCGGGCCTGTCGGTGAATGGCTTCACCAATAGTTCGAGCGCGGGCATCGTGTTCGTCACGCTCAAGCCGTTCAAGGAGCGTGGTGACAAGGCGCTTTCCGCCGGTGCGATTGCCGGCGCATTGAACCAGCAGTATGGCGCGATCAAGGATTCGTTCGTGGCCGTGTTCCCGCCGCCGCCGGTGCTGGGTCTGGGGACGCTGGGCGGCTTCAAGATGCAGCTGGAAGATCACGGTGCACTGGGCTACGCGGAACTGAACAAGGCGACGGAAGCCTTCATCAAGAAGGCCGCCACCACGCCTGAACTGGGACCGACCTTCTCCAGCTATCAGATCAACGTGCCGCAACTCAACGTGGATCTGGACCGTGTGAAGGCCAAGCAGCTAGGTGTGCCGGTGACGGACGTATTCGACACCATGCAGATCTATCTGGGCTCGCTGTATGTGAACGACTTCAACCGCTTTGGCCGTGTGTATCAGGTGCGGGTGCAGGCTGATGCGCCGTTCCGTCAACGTGCCGACGACATCGGCCAACTGAAGACGCGTAACGCCGCAGGCGAAATGGTGCCGCTGTCTTCGCTGGTGACGGTGACGCCGACCTTCGGTCCGGAAATGGTGGTGCGCTACAACGGCTACACCGCGGCCGACATCAACGGTGGACCGGCGCCGGGCTTCTCGTCGGGCCAGGCGCAGGCCGCGGCCGAGCGTGTCGCGGCGGAAACCTTGCCGCGTGGCGTGAAGCTCGAATGGACCGACCTGACGTATCAGCAGATCATAGCCGGCAATGCGGGCATGTGGGTGTTCCCGATCAGCGTGCTGCTGGTGTTCCTCGTGCTGGCCGCGTTGTATGAAAGCCTGACGCTGCCGCTCGCGGTGATCCTGATCGTGCCGATGAGCTTGTTGTCCGCGTTGACCGGCGTATGGCTCACGCATGGCGACAACAACATCTTTACGCAGATCGGCTTGATGGTGCTGGTGGGGCTCGCCTCGAAGAACGCGATTCTGATCGTCGAATTCGCCCGCGAGCTCGAACACGATGGCCACACGCCGTTGTCGGCGGCTATCGAAGCGAGCCGCATGCGTTTGCGGCCGATTCTGATGACGTCGATCGCCTTCATCATGGGTGTGGTGCCGCTGGTGCTGTCGAGCGGGGCCGGTTCGGAAATGCGTCATGCGATGGGGATCGCGGTGTTCTTCGGCATGCTCGGCGTCACGCTGTTCGGCCTGATGCTGACCCCTGTGTTTTATGTGGTGCTGCGCACGCTGGCTGGCGGCAAGGTTCACGTCGCGCAAAAAGACTCGCCGCACTACGCGTTGCCGGTCACGGATGCTTGAGGAGAAAAACAATGAAACGGTTTGAATCATTACCAGGGTGGGGCCGGGCGGCAGCCAGCGGTTTGCTGGTCGCACTGCTCGCAGCCTGCTCGGTGGAGCCGACCTATAAGCGTCCGGACGTCGACACATCCGCGGCGTTCAAGGAAGCCCCGGTCATCGCGCCGCAAGACGCGGGTACGTGGAAGCAGGCACAACCTGCCGACGACGTGCATCGTGGCGAATGGTGGCGCATTTTCGGCGACCCCGCGCTCAACGATCTGGAGCAGCAGGCAGCCGATGCCAACCAGGACCTGAAGGCAGCGGCGGCACGCGTACAGGAGTCGCGGGCGTCGCTGAAGGCGGCACGCTCCGACTGGTTCCCGAAGTTCGACGCGGGTTTTGGCCCGACGCGCGAGACCTTGTCGTCGGCTTCGCAGTTCCTGCCGCAGAGCAATGGTTCGGAAACCACGACTTTGTGGCGCGCTGACGGCACCGTGTCGTACGAAGCGGATCTGTTTGGCCGCGTCGGTTCGAATGTGAATGCGAGCCAGGCGGATGCGCAGCAGAGCGAGGCGCTGTTCCGTTCGGTGCAGTTGGCCTTGCAGGCCGATGTCGCGCAGAACTACTTCCAGTTGCGCGAACTCGATAAAGACCAGACCCTGTATCGTCAGACGGTGGTGTTGCGCGAAAACACGCTCAAGCTGATTCAGCGTCGCTTTACCGAAGGCGATATCAGCGAGCTGGATCTGGCGCAGGCCCGCAACGAACTGGCAAGCGCGCGTGCCGATGCAGTGGGCGTGGCGCGTCAACGGGCGGCCTCCGAGCATAGCCTCGCGATTCTGCTCGGCAAGGCGCCGGCCAACTTCTCGTTCCCGGAAACGCCGCTCGCGCCGGTGACGGCACGCGTGCCGCCGGGTCTGCCGTCGGCGTTGCTCGAACGTCGCCCGGACGTGGCGGCTGCCGAGCGCGCCATGGCTGCGGCCAATGCGCGGGTCGGGCTGGCGAAGTCGGCATTCTTCCCGAAGCTCGATATTACCGGTGCGGCTGGGTTCGAGTCGGCCACGCTGGGCGATCTGTTCATGTGGTCGAGCCGGACGTTCCTGCTCGGACCGTTTGCCGGCACGGCGCTGACCTTGCCGCTCTTCGACGGCGGGCGTCGCAAGGCGAATCTGGCCCAGGCGCGCAGCAAGTATGACGAAGACGTGGCGCAGTATCGTCAGCAGGTGTTGGTGGCGTTCAAGGAAGTCGAGGACAACCTCTCCGACCTGCGTCTGCTCGACGATCAGATCCAGGCGCAGAACGACGCGGTAAATGCATCGCAACGCGCTTCGCATCTGTCGCAGACGCAGTACACGGAAGGCCAGGTGAGCTATCTGGACGTGATCGACAGCCAGCGGCAAGTGCTGCAGACGCAGCTGCAGGCGAGCCATCTGGAGGGCACGCAGGCGGTCTCGACGGTCAACCTGATTCGCGCGCTGGGCGGCGGTTGGGGTGCCGATGGCGCGGCTTCGGCTGTGCCGGTGGCGGCCGCGCCGGCTTCCGCCGTAGTGGCCACCACGGCCGCTGTGAAGGATGTGCCGCAGCAAGTGGCGAAGCAGTAACGGCCATTGCCGCGGTAGTTGTAGTGTGAAGAAGGGCTGAGCGGCGCGCTCGGCCCTTTTTCTTTTCGTATATCGCCTGGCGCGATTTCCTTTGCAAAATCCCTTCGTAGACCGCCGCTTATGGGGCGTCTATCATGGTCCGCACCTCATCTGGAGAGAGGCGATGACCTGTCAACCGTGCCGTTGTCCGCGCTAATCCAGCGGCGCATCACGCCTTTCCGGCCGCGCGTGCGGCTCTGATCCTGCCGGCTGCTGACCTGCTGCGTGTATTCGTGCATGCCGCGGCGTTCGCTCGCGTGTCGCAAACACTTCATTGAACGAGTCCATCATGCGTTTTTCCAATTCCATCGCGCGCCTGAAATCGCAGGCATCGTTTGCGCGCCTGAGCGGTGCCGTCGCCGTGGCATTGACACTGATGTTCGCCGGTGCGGCGTCGAATGCTGCCGCCGACACGCCGACGCTGAAAATCGGCATCGCCACCACGCCGCAGATCGGCGCGCTTCAGGAAGCGGCGCGCGAAGCGAAGGCGCAAGGGCTCGACGTCAAAATCATCGAATTCACCGACTGGAATACGCCGAACGCGGCGCTCGCCAACAAGGACATCGACGTTAATTATTTCCAGCACATTCCGTTTCTGGAGAACGCGAAGAAGCAGGGCGGCTATAACTTCGTGGCAATTGCCCCCGGCACCATCATGAAGATCGGCCTGTATTCGAAGAAGGTCAAAAGTTTCGCAGAACTGAAAGACGGCGCCACCGTGGCAATTGCCAACGATCCGGTGAACGGCGGCCGTGGCCTGCAGTTGTTGCAGCGTGCCGGGCTGATCAAGCTGAAGCCGGGGGTCGACTATCGTGCGACGCCGCTCGACATTGTCGAGAATCCAAAGCATCTGAAGATCGTCCAGCTCGAAGCGTCGCAACTGGCGCGCTCGCTCGACGACGTGGATCTCGCCGAGGGTTATCCGAGCTTCATCAAGCTCGCCGGCACCGCCGATCCGAATAGCGCGCTGCTGTTCGACGGCGTCGAAAACAAGATCTTTGCGATTCAGTTTGTGGTGCGCCCGGAAAGCGCGAACGATCCGCGCATCCTCAAGTTCATTTCGATCTATCAGCATTCGCCGCAAGTGCGCGCCGAGCTCGACAAGGCGTTCGGCAATCTCTACGCGGTCGCGTGGTAGCCGCATGAGCTTGCGGCTCGTCGGCACGACGATGGCGCTGATGCTTTAACAAGGACGGATTCGATGCCCTCCCTATTCGATACGCCCGGTTTCATCGCGGCCGCGCCGGCGTGGTCGGCGCGGCCCGCGTCGCCTGAGGCGCAAGGCCCGGCGGTGGTGTTCGACCGCATCGGCAAGGTGTTCGGCAATGCGCCGGGCGCCGTTGCCGCGCTCGCCGACATCCAGTTGCAGGTGGCGCGCGGCGAGGTGTTCGGCATTATCGGCCGCAGCGGTGCGGGCAAATCCACCTTGCTGCGGCTCGTCAACGGGCTGGAGAAACCCAGTTCCGGGACGATCAGCGTGAACGGCATCAGCGTGGGCGAGCTGGATGAACGCCGCCTCGTCGCCTTGCGGCGCCGCACCGGCATGGTGTTTCAGCATTTCAACCTGCTCTCGGCCAAGACCGTGCGCGAGAACATCGGCTTGCCGCTGAAGATTGCGGGGGCCTCGAAGGCCGCCATCGAGCGCAAGGTGGATGCGCTGCTCGATCTGGTTGGACTGAGCGAAAAGCGCAACGCTTATCCGGCGAGTCTTTCGGGCGGCCAAAAGCAGCGTGTGGGGATTGCTCGCGCGCTGGTCCACGACCCCGACATTCTGCTGTGCGACGAAGCCACCTCGGCGCTCGACCCCGAAACGACCCAGGCGATTCTGGCGCTGCTGCGCGATATCAACCGCCGCCTTGGGCTGACCGTCATCCTGATCACGCACGAGATGGAAGTGATCCGCGAAGTCTGCGATACGGTGGCGGTGATCGAGCGCGGCCGCGTAGTGGAGACGGGGCCGGTCTGGCAGGTATTCGGCGCGCCGCAGCACGACGCAACGCGCGCGCTATTGCGCACGCTGGTGCACGACCTGCCGGCGGATCTCGCCGCGCGCGTCAAGCCGTTACATGAATTGACGCAAGGCGGCGAGGCGCAGTTGCTGCTCGACGTGCGCTTTACCGGCACGAATGAACGCGAGCCGGACCTCGGCGCGCTGGCGCAGGCGCTGAGCGTGGCGGGCGGTCGCGTGAGCTTCGTGCACGGTGGCATCGACCGGATTCAGGGGCATGCGCAAGGGCGCCTGGTGGTGGCCGCGCAGATTCCCGGGGCTGCTTCGGGCGTGGGAACAACGCCGGCCGCGCAACACGGCGCTGACGCCGCCGCGGCGCCGCTCGATGCGCAAATCGCAGCGCTCGTCGACCGCGCCCGGCAGCATGCCAATTACGTCGAGGTGCTCGGTTATGTCTGACATGTGGCTCTCCGAACTCGCCGGGGCGATCCGCGACACGCTTGTGATGGTCGGCGTGTCCGCCGTGATTGCCGCGCTGATCGGCATTCCGCTGGCGCTCGTCCTGGTGACCACCACGCGCGGCGGTATTTTCGAGCGACGTTCGATCAACACGACGCTCGGCGCGCTGGTCAACGCGTTCCGTTCGACGCCGTTCATCATTTTGCTGGTGGCGTTGCTGCCGCTCACGCGCTTGCTGGTGGGGACGACGATCGGCGTGTGGGCGGCCATCGTGCCGCTGAGCATCGCGGCCATTCCGTTTTTTGCGCGCGTCGCGGAGGTGAGCCTGCGCGAGGTGGATCGCGGTCTGATCGAAGCTGCGCAGGCAATGGGCGCGCAGCGCCGCCACATCATCTGGCATGTGCTGCTGCCGGAAGCGCTGCCGGGGATTCTCGGCGGCTTTACGATTACCGTGGTGGCGATGATCGGTTCGTCGGCGATGGCGGGCGCGGTGGGCGCCGGCGGCCTCGGCGATCTCGCCATCCGCTACGGCTATCAACGCTTCGACACCACGGTGATGGTCACGGTCATCGTCCTGCTGATCGTCATCGTGACGGCCGTGCAGTTTGTCGGCGACCGCTTCGTGCGGCGGCTCAGCCGCCGCGCGTGAGCCGGCTATCTGCGCGACGAAAACGCGCATAATGCAGCCGTATTCGATACTGACACGATGACGCTCGCCTTGGCTGCGAGCGCGGCTGATCTGGAGATTGCATGAACGAGTTGGGCCATCCCGCAGGGCTTGACGCACGGACGTCAGCGGCCCCGCGCGATCTGTCGAGCCTGCTGGAAGCATTGCGCGCCACCGCGGCGCAACGCGATCGCGAAGGCGGTCATGCCGCGAGGGAAAAGCAGTGGATCGCGGACGCCGGTCTGCTTACGCTCGCCGTGCCGCGCGAATTCGGCGGCGCGGGCGCAGCGTGGCCACAGATCTACGAAACGATTCGCGCGATTGCCCGTGTCGATAGCGCGCTCGCGCATCTGCTCGGCTTTCAGTGTCTGCAGGTGGTGAGCGTCGACCTGTGGGGCAATCAGGCGCAACGGGCGCGCTATTTGCGCGGCACGGTCGAAGCGCGCTGGTGGTGGGGCAATGCCGTCAATCCGCTCGACACGCGGTTGATTGCGAGCGCAACCCAGGACGGCGGTTTCCGCCTGAACGGCCAGAAAGGTTTTTGCTCCGGCACGCGCGGCTCGCAGATGATGACCGTCTCGGCCCACGACCCGCAAACCGGTAAGCCGATTTTCGCGGTGGTGCCCACCGCGCGCGACGGTATTACGGTGAACGAGGACTGGGACCCGATCGGCCAGCGGCAAACCGATAGCGGCAGCGTCTCGTTTGCGCAGGTGAAGATCGAAGCGGAGGAGGTCCTGCACCGCTCCGAAAATCCGCCTACGCCACGCGCCACATTACGCACGCTGGTTGCGCAACAGGTGCTGGTCAACCTGTTCGTCGGCATTGCGCAGGGCGCGCTGGAAGAAGCGCGCCGCTACGTGACGCAGAATGGCAAGCCCTGGATCAACTCGGGCGTCGAGAAAGCCACCGACGACCCCTACCTGATTGCACGCTTTGGGGAGATGCGTCTGCAGACGATCGGCGCCGAGGCCTTGGCCGGGCGCGCCGCCCAGGCGCTCGACGCCGCCTGGCAAAAAGGCGCTTCGCTCACCGCCGAAGAACGCGCCCATGTGGCGCTCGCCACTTCGGAAGCGAAGATTCTCGCGCACCGTGCAGCCCTCGATGTCAGCCAGAACCTGTTCGACGCCTGCGGGGCGCGCGCCACTCATGCGCCGCTGGCACTCGACCGCTTCTGGCGCAATGCGCGTGTCCATACGCTGCACGACCCGCTCGACTACCGCGTGCGCGACGTCGGTCGTTACGCGTTGAATGGAACATTGCCGGACGTTTCTTTGTACACTTGAGGTCGACTGCGGCCCCCCGAGCTGGGCGCCGCTGCTACGTCTATCTCAAGAGGTCACCGGCTTGTTCAATCTACCGACTACCGCCACCGCGCCGTTCTGCCCATCCGAGGTGCAGGGCACAGTCGCCGTCTCGCAAGGCGCTCCGTTATGGAAGCGCATTCTGCAGTTCGCCGGCCCAGGCCTGCTGATTTCGATTGGCTACATGGATCCGGGCAACTGGGCCACGGATATCGAAGCCGGCTCGCGTTACGGCTATAGCCTGCTGTTCGTGGTGATGCTGTCGAGTCTGGCGGCGATGGCGCTGCAATGCCTGAGCATGCGGCTCGGCATTGCAACCGGCCAGGATCTCGCGGAACTGTCGCGCAACCGTTACTCGCCGGCCGTCGCTCGCGTGCAGTGGCTGCTGGCTGAAGTGTCGATCATTGCCTGCGACCTCGCCGAGGTGCTGGGCGGCGCGCTCGCGTTTCATCTGCTGTTCAAGTGCTCGCTGACCACCGGCGTGATTCTGACCGCGTTCGATACGCTGATCGTGCTCGGCCTGAAGGGCAAAAATTTCCGCGACCTCGAAGCGATCATTCTCGGCCTGATCGCCACCATCGGCGTGGGTTACATCGTGCAGCTGGTGCTCGTGCATCCGCATTGGCCGTCGGTGATGGCGGGGCTCGTGCCGTCGTGGCATGCCATCGATTCGCGCGAACCGCTCTATCTGTCGATCGGCATTCTCGGCGCCACCGTCATGCCGCACAACCTGTATCTGCATTCGTCGATCGTGCAGACGCGCGCCGTCAAGCGTGACTCGCGCAGCATTGCGTCGGCAATCAGCCTGTCGCGGCTGGATACGATCGTCGCGCTGGTGATCGCGCTGCTGATCAACGCGGCGATCCTGATTCTCGCGGCGGCGGCGTTCAACGCCACCGGGCACAACCAGGTTACCGAAATCGAGGACGCTTACCGGCTGCTGGCGCCGATCGTCGGCACCGGTTTTGCGGCCGTGCTGTTCGCCATCACGCTGCTCGCGTCCGGGCAAAGCTCGACGTTCACCGGCACTGTCGCCGGGCAAGTGATCATGGAAGGCTTTTTAAAGCTGAAGATTCCCTGCTGGCAGCGCCGCTTCATCACCCGCGCACTGGCACTGATTCCCGCGCTGATCGGCGTGCAGACGCTCGGCAACGGTGCGGTCGGCACGCTGCTGGTGGCGAGCCAGGTGGTGCTGAGTTTGCAACTGCCGTTCGCACTCTATCCGCTGATCCGCATGACCAACGATCGCTCGCTGATGGGCGAATTCGCCAATCGACTGCCGACGCGGTTGCTGGCGTGGGCGCTGTTTGTCGTGATTACCGCCGCGAACCTGTGGCTGGTGGTGCAGACCATAGGATGGCTCGGCTGAGCGCCGCCCGGAACTGGGCACGGCACGACAGTGCAGGCCATGATGGGCTTGAGCAAACAGGGAAGGCGCACTACCAGAGGTTGGCAGAACCTCTGGCGGTCACGATGTTGCGGGGCAATGAACTTCTAGAACTACTGGATGAACCGGCTTGAGCCCGACTGCACGACAGCGGGCCGACGCCGGCCACGGGCCAACAACCGCAGGCTCAGGCGGCTTGCGCGATCTGCGTAGCTTCGAGCGCCTCTTGAGCCTCCAGGGCCTCTTGCGCTTCGAGCTTGGCCGCAGCGGCGGCTTTCTTGGTCTTGCCGGCGCGCGACGGCGGCTGGCAGGCGCCACATACGACGTTGTGCTGCAAGTCGTGCTTGTGAGCGACGAACTTGCCCGTGCAACGGCAGCACGGCGTCAGTTGCAGGATATCGGCGTCGAAGAAACGCACCAGCGTCCACGCACGCGTCAGATCCAGCACCGGTTCCGTCTCACTGTGCTTGCAGTGTTCCAGATAGAGCCGGTAACCCTTCGTCAGCGCGTCCAGATGCGTGCAACGTGCTTCCTTTTTCAGGAACAGGTACGTGTTATAGAACAGCGAGGCGTGGATGTTGGCCAGCCACGTCATGTACCAGTCCGCCGAGAACGGCAGCATGCCTTTGGGCGGCGAAACGCCCTTCACCTCACGATAGAGGCGAATCATGCGGTCGCGCGACAGCGTCAATTCGCTCTCGAGCACCTGCATGCGCGCGCCGAGCTCGATCAGAGCAATGGCGCGAAAAACTTCCTGTGCGTCTTCCGTCAGGCTTCGCTTGAGCATCGCAGTCACCTCGTTAAGCGAATTGCTCTGCTGGCTGGCCGGCCAACAGGATAGCCGCATGAGTCGGCGATACTTCTGCGTGCTTCGTCGTTTGCGTCAACGCTGACAACATGGCGTGGTCGTTGAAACGGAAGAAGCACAGAAGCTGGTCGGAAGAGGCCAGTTTGACGATTTGCGCGAGCGACAGCCCGGCAAGCAAATCGGCCAGTTCCGACGACAGGCCCAGGCGGAACATCCCGACCGGCTTGTCCTCGCGCAACATACGTTGCGCGAGCATGATGTAAGACAAATTGATCTCGCGGATAGATTCCCGCGTCTCGCTGCTACGGTCCATTTTGTGTGTTTCCGAAGCCCCGAATTGCTGTATCGGCTTTTTTG
The DNA here is from genome assembly GCF_900996235.1 of Paraburkholderia sp. BCC1885. Taxonomy (GTDB): domain Bacteria; phylum Pseudomonadota; class Gammaproteobacteria; order Burkholderiales; family Burkholderiaceae; genus Paraburkholderia. Next base: position 8,088 of record NZ_CAAJGM010000241.1, on the reverse strand, counting down.
CGCCGTTATGCTTTTTGTATCCTAGCCGGACACTGATGACCTCCGGCTACGTTCACTTCTTTGTACGGTCCTGACTTCTTGATACAAGGTGTTACAACTCGTAACACCTTGGAAGCAATTGTATGAAGTGCATTTCAGGAAATCAATACCTTCTCAAAAAAATATCTCACAAAAATACAACATTTTCCGGTAACTCTTTCATGGTTCCGTAATACAAGGCCGCGCAACGACTTTGCGGCACCCACCTGTCCCTCGCGGACGCCCGCTGGGCTTGAGAAAGATCGTTTTGACCGATTGATATGAGGAAATCGCTTTGATTGCCTGTGATAACCCTAATAGGCAATTAGAATAGAAAGGCAAAAGAAAGAATGAAGAAATCTCAGTAATAAATACATCCCACCAGGCCGTTTGCGGGGACAAATCCGGCTGTAACACTTTGGTACAGGTGCGGTTACAAATTCGGGGTGAGATGTAACGTGTAACAGGTTGGGTCCGTCTATGGTCAGCTCGCCTGGTTGACTAGACGAGGGTGCAAGGGTGCATTTAGGGACGGAAGGGGCAGTGTCTGGCGGATTTTCAGTGTCGTCTGCATGTTTCCGGACGACGCAACAAGCTGCCTTACCTGAGACCTCTATTATATGGACGGATATGACAACCCTATATTGGGCGGCCCTTGTAGCGGGCGCACAACGCCCGGTTGTCAGATAAACCGAGCCATCAGGTCCGAATCGCTGAGCATTCCGTCGACGCACAGGCCGCCGGTTTCCCGTCCGTAGCAGCGAAAACCGACGGATTCATATAGATGGCGCGCCGCATCGTTATGGCTCGCGACCACCAGCTGGATCTGCCGCAACCCTTCCACGCAGCCGGCGCGCGCAAGCAGGTCGATGAGCAGCGCGCGCCCGACACCACGCCCCGCCGCTTCGGGCGCGACGTACATGCCGATGACCGAGGCCTTGTGGCGCTCCTTGAGCCGCTCCTGGCGTTTGAGTCCCACCATGCCGGTCAACGTCTGTTCTTGCCCCATGAAGGCGCCAAGCAGGAAATTGCCGTCCGCCGCGTGCGCGCCGCCTTGCAGCATGGCGTCGTGTTGCTGGGGACCTTTCTCGAGCGCTTCCTGATGACTCTGGGCGAATGCATCCGGATGCGCCTGCAGCGCGCGCAGGCGCAACTGGAAGAATATGTCGCGATCGGTGGGAGTGAGTTGCCGGATCAGCGGGACGCGGTCCATGGGGTGTCTCCGAAAGCGGACGTTTTATCAGGGTTTTGTATGTTAGCGGAGGGGCGCTTCGAGTGTGGCGATGTTGGCTGGCAGGCCGCGCGGCGCCTGCGGCAACCACGCCTTCAATCAGTCACAATAAAATGTAGGATCACTAACGATTGGCCACCATCGCAAGAGGTTGACTGATTACGAAATGCATCAAGGTTAAGGGGATTTTTAATTTTTAAAAAATTAGAGCACATTGAATTGCCCATAGCGATCTCGTTTGAGAAAAATTTGAGAATTTTCGCGACATTTTTCGCCTTGTCGAAACAATGGGTGAAGCACGCAGCGACCAGCAGGGCTAGCGCACTATTGTGATCGCAGCGTGTACATGCCCAGCCCTGGCAGCGGGGTGGCGCATATGCTGTATGAGTAAATTTCATTGGTTCGCGTGAACCACGTCGAGTCGTCTTTAGGTATTATTCGGGACATTGTTTGGAATGCAATTTGCTTTTTCATTGATTTTTCATTCAATTGAAATACATGTTTGTGCTCGCACGGCGGCGCGCGACGGGAATAGAACGATCATAAAACAGAGGGGGACCTCATGATTCGGGGATGTGCAGTGATATGGGCCGTCGTGGCGCTTCTTGTGCTCGGCGGTTGCGGCAGCAAGGAAGGCGACGAGTTCGTCGGCAAATGGCAGAGTACCAAGACCAGCCAGAGCGTCGAAATCACGAGAAACGACGACGGTTTCATTATCGCCAACACCACGGGCGGCGGCATGAAAGGGGCGGTGATTTCGGCCTCGTACCGCAACGGCTCGCTGGAAGTCGACACGGGCGGCCACACGGAAGACATCGCCTACGACAGACAGCACGACCTGATCATCCTGCCGACCATGGCGGGCGACACGCCATTTAGCCGGGTGAAGTAAGATTTCACGGTCGGCGGCTGCCTTGCCGGGCGCTTCGCCGGGCACCTGCTAACATGCAAGTCGCTCGGCCCGATCCTGGCACATGAGAATGTGCGCCATGAATCGGCCCGCGCAGCCCTGCCGTTACCGTCGAATTCGCCATGTCGCTGATTAGCCTGCTTGATCCGTGGGAGCCGTCGTTTGTGCTCGTCGCCGTTTTCGTCGCCGTGGCGGTGCTGTTCGCGCGCGGCGCGCGCCGCATCCGTATCAGCGTGGTCCGGCAGGCGGCGTTCTGGATCGGGCTGGGGCTCTTCTATATTGCGCTGCACACCCGGCTCGATTACTACGCCGAGCACCAGTTCTTCGTCCATCGGCTTCAGCATCTGGTGCTGCATCATCTCGCGCCGCTGGTCCTGATGGCCGCTTATCCGGGCAGTGCGCTACGCGCCGGTTTGCCGCTGCGCTGGCGCAGCGCGCTGCGGCGCTGGCAGCGCACGAAGCCCGCGCGGGTTCTGGCAGCAGTCGTGCTGAATCCGGCCTTCATCTCGTTGGCCTTCGTTATTTCGGTGGTGTTCTGGCTGATTCCGTCGGTTCAGTTCGTGGCCATGCTCGACTGGCGCATCTACACGTTCATGAACTGGTCGGTGGCGGTGAGCGGGCTGCTGTATTGGTGGATGCTGCTCGATCACCGTCCGTGTCCGCCGAGCCGTACCCGGCCGGGGCTGCGGGTGCTTTCGCCGGTCATCACCATGACGCCGCAGATTCTGGTGGGCGCGATCATCACCTTCTCCTCGCAGGACCTTTATCCGATCTTCACGCTATGCGGCCGGGCCTTCACCTCCGTGCCGCCCGCGCTGGATCAGAGCCTGGGCGGCCTGATCATGTGGGTGCCCGCCGGCGTGCTCGAAGCGATTGGCGCGATGATGGCGTTGCGGCACGTGATGCGCCTGTCCACTTTGCCGTCCCGCGTGCCGCCCAAGGCGCGGCGCAACGCGGTCAGGAGCGAGGCGGGTGCGGCTTCGCCCAAGGCCGCAAGTTAAGCCCAGGCATTGCCATTCATGCGGAAGATCGTCCTGCCGACCGCCGTCGCCTGGCTGGAATAGCGGGAAGTGGTGGCTGGTTATCTTCTGCGCTGCGCGTTACGCAAACTGAAACAGCGCCGCCGGGGTATCGACTAGCACCGCCTGCAACTGCTCCGGCTCGTTCACAAAGGCGTGCAGATGATCGAGCGTCAGACGCGCGTTCTGCACGTCTTCGAATTGCGTATGCGGCCAGTCCGTGCCCCACACCAGACGCTCGACACCGAATTCGCGCAGCAGCGCCGGCCACGCGCGCGTGGCGATGGCGAGGGCTGCCGCCGGATCATGCGGATCGGGACTCACGCGATACGCGCCCGACACCTTCACCCATACCTGCCGTGTCGCGCCTAGCGAGAGCAGGCTGGCAAAGCCGGGATCATCGAGGCCGAGAGCGGGATCGAGACGCCCGAAATGATCGACGACAATCCGCACGCCGCTATGGAGTAAAGCCGGGGCGATGTCAGGCAGACGATGCGCTTCGATCTGCACTTCTAAATGCCAGTCGAGCGCCACCATACGTTCGAGAAACGCGGCCCATGCCGGCGAGCCGAAGTCCGGTAGCGCCGTGCCGATCAGATTGGCGCGCACGCCCACCACACCGCGCGCATGCCACGTGTCGATCTGCACGAGATCGTGCGCCGGATCCACGACGACAATGCCGCGCAATTGCGCGGGATAAGCGTCGAGACACGACAGCAGGAAGCGATTGTCGGTGCCGAGAAAACTCGGCTGCACCAGAACGCCGTGCGATAGCCCGAGGCTTGCGAGCATCGCGCGATAGTCGTCGAGCGTGGCCTCGTAGGCTGGCGCGTAGCGCCGTCCCGAGGCAAGCGAAAGGCCCCGCACGAATACGTGTGCGTGGCCGTCGATACCTGTGACCGGGTGTCCACGAAGGTTGCTGGGCGAGGCGGTCGTGCCGTTAGACATGGTCATTCGTCGACGTCAGGCTGCGGGTTCGTCGGTGAGGGTACGTCCGCGCGTTTCCGGCAAGAGGAAAATCGACAGGGCAACAATTGCATAGGCGACGGCAGCGGAAATGCCAATCGCAAAGCCCAGCGTAAACCGGCTCGCGAGATGCCCGACGAGAACCGGGAAACCCGACGAGACGACGCGTCCGAAGTTGTAGCAGAAGCCTACGCCGGTTCCACGTGTGCCGCGCGGATAGAGTTCGTTGAAGAGCGCGCCCATGCTCGCCGGAATGCCGGCAGCAAAGAAGCCGAGCGGAAAACCCAGCGCGAGCATTGCCTGGTTCGACATGGGCAGGAACACATACAGGATCACGGTCGCCACACAGCAGACCGAAAACAGCAGGATGGTCTGCCGCCGTCCAATGGCATCGAGCAGGACCGACGCCGCCAGACAGCCGCAGAAAAAGGCGAGGATGATCACCGCCAGATAGCCGCCGGTGCCGAGCACGGAGAGGTGCCGTTCGGTCTTCAGGAAGGTGGGCAGCCAGGTGGTCAGCGCGGAATACCCGCCATGCGCGCCGACGCCGAGCAGACCGCCGATCAACGTCATGCGCAGCACGTCCGGCGCAAAGATGGACAGCAGCGGCACGCGTTCGATAGCGCCCGTATCCTTCTTCACCTTCGGTGCGGGTGCTAAGGGCTCCTTGATATTGCGCCGGATGTAGATGACAAGCAGGGCAGGCACGATGCCGACTGCGAACATCACGCGCCAGCCCATCGCAGGCGGCAGGAACGAGAACACGCCCGCATACAGCAGCACGGCTGCGGCCCAGCCTATCGCCCACGCGCTTTGCACGGCGCCCATGGCTTTGCCGCGATGCTGGTTGCGGATCGTCTCGGCCATCAGGACGGCGCCCGCTGCCCATTCGCCGCCAAAGCCAAACCCCTGCAAGGCCTTCAGGACAATGAATTCCGGAAAGTTTTGCGCGAAGGCCGACAGCAGCGTAAAGACGGAAAACCACGCCACGGTAATCTGCAAGGTGCGCACGCGGCCATAGCGGTCCGCGGCCGCGCCGCAAATCCAGCCGCCCAGCGCCGAAGCGATCAGCGTCACACCGCTGACGAGCCCCGCCTGGGTTTTGCTGATGCCCCATTCGGCGATGATTGCGGGGATCACGAGGCTGAACATCTGCACGTCGAGCGCATCGAGCGCCCAGCCGCCGAAGCACGCCCAGAAGGTGCGCCGCTCGTCTTTCGATACTTCGCTATACCAGGAAAACATCTGGACTCCACGCGCCGCATCGCGGCGCTGCTGCTGGTTAAACCCCAAAAACTGCGCGACTGCGTTCCGGCACGCTCAGCGAATTTCGATTTCGTACATGAAGTGCTGCGCGGCGCCGCGTGACAGACGCCATTCGAGCGGAATGCCGTCGTAGCCATACGCCACCCGTTCGATGACCACGATCGGGCTGTGCGCGGACACGCCCAGCGCCGCGATGTCGGTTTCGCCGGCGGTTTCGACTGTCAGCCGTTCGTCGGCGCGCGCCACCACGCGCGCGCAGCGTTGCTCGTAAAACGGATAGAGCAGCGCGCCGAATTCTTCGATCGGGCAATCGGCCAGCGCCACGAAGGGCTCATAAGGCAGCCAGATCTGCTCGGCCACGATGGGCGCGTCGTCGATCAGACGCAAACGCGCGAGCCGGATCGCCTTGGCGCCCGTCTTCAGATTGAAGCGCGCCACGACTGCCTTGGGCGCTTTCGTCACCGTGCGTTCGAGAATGCGGCTCTCGGGGACGCGTCGTTCGCCTGTGGGCGACTGAAAGCGAAAGAAGCGGAACAGCGACCGGTCGAAGGTCGCGCGGCGCACGAAGGTGCCGCGGCCCTGAAAGCGTTCGACGAGTCCCTCGCGCTCAAGCAGATCGACGGCCTTGCGCACGGTGCCCACGGCGAGGCCATACGCCAGCGCCAGTTCCTGTTCCGTCGGCAGTGGATCGTGCGGCCGCCATTCGAGCGCGGCGATGCGCGCGGCCAACTGGTCGCGCAGACGGTGATAGCGGGGGATGCGGTCGTCCACGGTAAGGCGCTCGATGGTCTCGTAAATTCATATATATGATTGTATGAATTGGACTCGCTGAGGATCGGGGTTTTCCCTGAACGAAGGTATGATCGCGAATATCGTCAATGGATAAAGGGGGCTGCTGTGCTTGAAGATCGATGCGATGTTGCGGTCGTTGGGCTGGGCGCGATGGGCGCGGCGACGCTTTATCAACTCGCTAAAGCGGGCGCGAAAGTCGTTGGCATAGACCGTTTCGCTCCGCCGCACGATCAGGGATCGAGTCACGGCGACACGCGTATCACGCGGCTGGCGGTCGGCGAGGGCGCGGCGTATGTGCCGCTGGTGCGCCGGTCCCAGCAGATCTGGCGCGAGCTGGAAGCGCAAAGCGGTGAAGCCTTGTTCGAGCAGTGCGGGGTCCTCGTGATGTCGTCGACGGAGATGGCGCCGGCGCTGCATGGCGCGGCCGATTTCGTGGCGACCACCATCGAGCTGGCACGTACCTATGGCATCGATCACGAGATTCTGACGTCGGCGCAGATTCGCGCGCGCTTCCCGCAATTCGGGCCGATCCGTGATGGCGCGGTGGGGTACTTCGAGCCCGAAGGCGGCTTCGTGCGGCCGGAGCGCTGTATCGCCACGCAACTGGCGGGCGCACAGGCACTCGGGGCGACTTTGATGACGGGCGCGACAGTTTCCGCATTGAAGCCGGAGGGCGACGCGGTTCGCATCCAGGCAGGCGATCGGACGCTGGTCGCCGGCAAAGTGATTGTCTGCGCCGGAATGTGGTCTGCTGAGCTGTTAGGCGAGCCGTTCAGCCGGTTGCTGAAAGTCTGCCGGCAGACGTTGTTCTGGTTCAAGCTGGCCGAGCCGGTGATTTTCCCCGCCGTGTCGCCGAGCTTCATTCTCGTTCATGGTTCGCGGGAAACCGACAGCTGTTATGGCTTTCCGCCGATTCCGGGTGAAGGCAGCATGAAGATCGCGACCGAGCAATATGCGCCGCTGGAGTCGATCGAAACACTCGATCGTTCGGTCTGCCAGGCAGATGCGGATGAGATGTATCGCGCGCAGGTGGCGGGCAATTTCGCGGGCGTGACGCCGGAGCTGGCCAAGGCGCGGGTCTGCACTTACACGGTCACGCCTGATCACGGTTTCATCATCGACGATCATCCCGCGCTCAGGAATGTGACGGTGGTGTCGGCGTGCTCCGGCCACGGCTTCAAGCATTCGGCGGCGATCGGTGAGGCGGTGGCGCAGCGCTGCCTCACAGGTACGAGCGAGATCGATCTGTCGGCGTTTTCGCTGAGCCGCTTTGCCTGAGGATGCGCGGGAAAGGGGGCTCGCGCTGCGCTTGTTCTAACCTTGGAGCGCGCGGCGCGCGCGCTGTGCCTTAGGTCCGCGGGTCCAGGCTGCAGGCGAGACCGTTCCGGTCTGATTCGATTACCTGCCGGCAGGCCTCGTTTTGATTTGCGGACTGCGTAGCGCGCATACTTATTTAGGATTACCAATCGTTTCGTTCATCTCGGTATGACCGTACAGCGAGGTAGCGTGCAGATTGCATGATCCGATCGTCGCCCACCCATCATCCACCGGCATGACTTTGCGCGCACATAGATGTAGCGCCGGCTACCGGCGCGTGACGGTCCTGCAGTTCCGGGCAGTGGCAGATCGAGCGCATGGTCGTCGAGTTGCGCATCGCTCGGCACTGATTTGTCACGCGGTGCGTTCGCCCGTTGCAATGCGCCCCGCAGCAGCGAGTTAGTCGCGATCGCGCCAGTCGCCGTGTTCACGCTATCCGCGAACATCAGCGCACGCGACACCGGCGATATCGCGGTGGGAATGATATAGGTCGCGCCGGTCGCCCGAAGCTGCAGACAGGCGAACGGCGGAAATGGCCAGTGCGAGGCCAACGCCGGGCGCGCCCCGCG
>NZ_CAAJGM010000240.1 GCF_900996235.1 Paraburkholderia sp. BCC1885 | reverse complement strand
TAGATCGTGTCCACGATCGCCGATCGTGGACACGATCTCCCTTGATCTACACGGACTCCAACACGCCATCACCATCATGCCTTGCTCGCGCGCGCGTGAGGACACGGCCCAGCCGAGCCGCTTACGAGTTATCCGTCCATTTTTTGTTTGATTCGACCATCTTCTCCCAGCGCCGAGACGATCTACATGTTTCTGAATTCCCCACGCCCACGAAAAGCCGGCCTCTCGTCCGAGGTCGCGCACGAGCCTGACAACCTTCACCCGGTGGCAGTGGCCCAAAAACTCGTCCAGCACGTCTGCGCGCAGGTTACGAAGGCTCACCATCAAGTGACTCGCTTCTTCAAGCGACTGACCTTTGCCAATATCACTGGCGATTTCCAGAATGGCTCGCTCAGGTACTGACACCCTCACCTCCGGGTCACCGGCAGGAAGCGGCTTGAGGCCCGTTCCGTAGGGGAGGTCATCGTCGAACAGGGCAGTGGTCTGAAACGAGTAGATCAGGTGCTGTTCCACCCAGGAGGGAATGCGGTAGGGCTTCTGCCCCCACAGCACGACCTTTTCGCGAAATGCGATGTTGTGACGGACGCCTTGCCAGGAAAGCGCCGTTTTTCCCCCGACGTGAAGCCCTTCAATGCGTCGAGTGAGGTACGCGATCGAACCATCCCTTGTCGGGGTGTCACCAGTCAAAAGGTATACGCCCTGCGAGAGCCGTTGCAGCCACCCCGATTTGACCATGTGCGCCGCGAGCGCAGCGCTGACCCCCATGTCCCTAAGCATATCGGAATCGATAGGATGACCGCGCCGGCACTCCTGCATCAGCCGCTGGACTGTTTTGTTGCCCATAGCCCCCTGCCATCTGCGTTATCTGATTGTAGTATATGCCGCAATTTTTTAATTAACTGCATTTTTTTAACGCGGCATGACGATTCGAGGAATCAAGCGTTCCGCCAGAATCCGAAGCCAGCCCTTCGTCTCAGGCCTTCCGTGTCCGGCCGGCCCGGGGAAGTTCGCTGCGTGGTTGCCTGAGGGGGGCTCAGGGAAGTTGCCGCAGACATCATGTTTGCCTTCGGCGGCATGACACCTGTGGAAACCATCAGGAGGCATGGATTCGCCGGCCTGTTGATTGTGCGAGGGTTAGGTGGATCGTGCCCGGGAGCAGTGAATGGGCGCAATCAAAACCCCCTGCCACCTTTTGCGCCCGTAAGGCTTAGCGCGAGCGACATGCCCGGCGCTTCGGTGACAGGCGGTGCCTTGAACCGGGGTGCGCGGTCCGTGGGATTCGGTCCAGGTATTGACCCGCGCCGACTGCACGGATCGAGCAGGCATGGGCAACGACAGGGGAGTCAATCTGGCCAGCGGCACGCGGTTTATGAATAGAAGTTCATGCAGTCGGCTCCAGACACTGGCAGCTTGCAGCCCCGCGGGTGCCGTCAGCAACTCATGCTGCTGCCGTAGTCTTGTGCGGCAGCGGGTCCCAACGCGGACCCGTCTGCAGGATGAACACGATGCCCATGAACAGCGTACGCTCGTCGAGCGGCTCGCGCCCCTTGGATAACGGATGCGTCTTGGTTTGGGAGGGGGCAGCAACGGTTCGATGAGTACCCAAAGTTCGTCGTCGAGTATGCGTTTACGCCCAAATGATCCGTCGGCCTTGAGCGATGTTCAAGCTGTCGGGAAACGCTTGCTCGCACGGGGGCCCAACGTCGGCTGTAGCAGGGAGCGCCTTTCACAGGCGTCGTCGGAGCGTCTCTTCATTCTGGCGTGCGCCTGGTTGCGCGTGCGCGTCGTCGCGTTGGCCGGATCGGTGTTCGCAGTTCTTTCGTGTGCGCCTTTGCGAGCCGCTCTTCTACTTCAAGCAGCAGGTCACTTGGATGGCAGCGCAGCGCGGTCGCAAGAGTGAACAGCATGCTGAGTGTGGGCTGGTGCTGGCCCAACTCAAGCATGCTGACGTAGTTGCGCCGGATGTTGGCCTCGAAGGCGAATTGCTCCTGCGTTAGCGCTGCCGCAAGACGGCGCTTGCGCAGGACCGCCCCAAAGGCTTCGACTGCTTCCAAATTCTGCTCCCAGTGAAATGGGAGCACTGTCCTTTTGACGCTATAATTTGTCTTCCCAGTTCACTAGGAATTAGCCTGCCCTTGAAGGGCTGGTCGGCTTGTGCTGATTGGGGTTTGCGGCTTTCCGAACACATTTTGATTGTGTGTGATGGAGCGAGGACCGACTGACGGACATCCGACTCAACGGCAACGAGCAGGGCGCTCTTGCCGCCTTCACGGAAACGCTGCAGGTCAGGGATATGTATGGAATACAAGGACCACGTGTTGACGTGGGCGATCGGATTAACTTAAGGAGTGTAGATGTTGGTCACTGATACGAGCTGGGCGGAGTCGCACCCAGTCAGGAAAGCAATCGCCCAGCCCTATCAGGTTTGGCGGTGCGTCGGCTGGACCGATGAGGTTCTGAACTTTCTTGTTGTGAGCGCGCACGACGTGAGCGATGGCATCGACCTGCCGGATGGTTGGCTGATTGGTGGGCCGGACGCCTTGATGGAGCTAGCCGCGCAGATCGAACCCGCCAGTTTCAGCGTGTATGTACTGGACCTCGCGACGGAAAACGGCCCCGCACGTTTGCGTCAGGTTACGGGCATCTGGCGCGAAAAGGAGCCTGTCGAAACCATATTGCGTCTGTGGTACTCCACAGATAGCGGCGAAATGAGACCCTGTTCGCGCGCCGACCGGCACATCCAGCCGCCGGACGATCTGGTGTGCGCGTTCGTATTCGGAGAGGTTGCCGCCGCACCGGCTAGCCACTAAAGAAGCGTAGACGTTGCTCGACCGGATAGCCTCGCCACGGGCCATGCCCACGCGAGAGCAGTCACTCGGCGTGCTGCGCGGTGCCGGTCCTCCGGCCGACCTTGTCAAGGCAAGGCATATGCCCACACCCAAAGATGCTGTGCTTGTTTTTCGCGATGAACTACTCGCAAATCGCTGGCCCGACGACTCGCGGGTCGCAGAGCTAATCGGTGTCCCGCGCGATCAGGATGCTGTCGGACATATCCGTGCTTTGCGCATTTCCGGTGCCTTGCTCGGGGTGTGGTCTGACGCGCGGCACCGGTACGTGTATCCATGGTTTCAATTTGATTTAAATGGTGCACTACTTCCTGGGATCGCGAGTCTGGTCGAGAACTTGCCCTTTCCTGATGGTGGCGGGGGATGGCGGCGCGCATTCTGGCTTTACTCGCCGCACGCGCTACTTAACGGCGCGCTGCCTGCGGACGTTTTCATAACTGACCCGACACGCGTGATCGAGGTTGCCAAGTGCGAATTTAATGGAGATCCAGACGCTGGCTGGTGATCCCACCGTTGCAACAGGCAACGCGAGGATCGAGCGGTCGAGGCGCGCGGCTCCGATGTTGTCCGGCGTGTCGGAAGAAGCAGGGAAATCATCGGAAGCGCAGAGACCGCATCGGATTGATTCCGAGCCGCCCAATAGCCGTCCGCCGCAGGAAGGAGTCATTTCTTGCATGGCCGTGGCCTTGGAGCGCATTGGCCCATTGCAGTGTCGTAGCAATTTCACCGTGAAAACCCCCTCCGCCTCAACTGCCCAGAAAGCGTGAAGCCGCCCGAGAGCGACTCTCAGTCGTTTTGTTGCCATGGCGATGCCAGCTCACGTACCTGAAGCTTCTGCGTATCCTGGCAGACGGGGCGACGTCCCTCTGCAGCCATGCGATTGTTCGTCAGAATTTGCGTGGTGGCGCCCCTTGCTGCCACACTTTGTTCAAGCTCGTAGGCGCGCCCGAGGGCGGTGATGTAGTCAAGAGGATGGTGGTAGCGGATGTACTGGAGGGAATCAGCGACGCTCTGGATGAGGTCTTGCTGCCGTATGACGGTCATTGCTTTTCCCGTAGAGGTCGGCGTCACCCTGGGAGGCAAGTTTGCCGCGATACTGAACTGGCCGATAAGGTGGGCTTTTACAGCGACGCGGGCGGGTTGTGCCGCGCTGTAATCTCTATGACCAACGCTGCACGTTACCGCGCGGCGTTGCAGCCAGTTTTTGCACCTGCGCTTCAGATCTTCTCGACTACCTTTCCGAAGTGCGCCCCCGACTCCATATGCTTGAACGCGTCCACGACCGTTTCGAGTGTGAACACCTGGTCGACTACCGGTCGAAGTTTGCGCAATTCAATGCAACGATTCATGGCCTCGAAACGAGCACGGGACCCCACAGCGATACCTTGGACCTGAATTATCGGGCCAATGAGCTGTCGAAGTTGAATCGTTGCTTCATAACCGGCGACAAATCCGACCACGTTGACGCTACCCAAACGACCGAAATCGTGCAGTTCCTGCTGAACTTCGCGCCACGATCACAGCCGCTTGGTTTGCGCTCCTTCGCGGCACTTGGAATTGACGCGCAGCAGGTGAGCGAACTCGTGCAACAGGGATGGTTGCGACGGTTGTCGGAGGATGCTTATCTGCTTCGCGGCGACCAGCCGAGCGTCGATGGAACGATTGCCTATTTGCGGGCGTTTATCCCAAATCTCCACGTAGGCGGACGAACGGCGCTCGAGTGGCATCGGATGACGCATCATCTTCGTTTCCGCGAACGGACGGATTTATGGGGGCGCGGCTATTGCAGCATTCCTTCCTGGGCCGTGGACAGGTTATCCTGTTCCTACTATTCCCACTCCTTGTTCGACACGGGGATGGACGAAGGCCACATGGCTGAGACTTTCGCGGGCACCAAAACATTGGAGCCGTGAGTACGATGGCAACGATCAAGGTTTTACGGCCAGACGATTTTCTCGGGGGCGAAAATGATGGCGACAACCCCATGACAGCGCTGGGGCGGGAAGTTGGCCCGTCCGATGGCAAACCCACTGGGGCAGATGAATGGGCAACTCGTTGGCAGAAGGAAAACGCGGAAGCGATCGCGTGCTACAACGACTACATCGAGAAGAATGGTCTGCCTCTCGACGAGTTCAGAATATTCTGATGGTCAACCAGTTCCAATCCTGCCCCGCGGGCGCGGCTACTCGCGTAGGAATTTCACTGCGCTGCGCGCGTTCGCCCAGCGGGTTCCGGCCGCAGCGGTCGCGCGCGCTTCGCGCCGGACGATAATGGTAATGACTCTGCTCCGGCGTGATACAGAAAAGAAGTGTGTGCTTCGTGTAAGCGCCGGAGGGTTATCGAACCGCGGGACTTGTGCCCGGCACGCCGGCCAGGTTAGGGTATGCGGTCGTGCCTTGCGCTTCGTGGTCACGTTGGCGAGAAGGTTAAACTTGATTGGAACTACAGTAACAGGAGGAATTTCTGATGAACAAGCAGGAACTGATCGACGCCGTCGCGGCGTCTACGGGTGCAGGCAAGGGCGTCACTGGCGAAGCGATCGATGCGGTGATCGGCGCCATCACGCAGGCAGTCACGAAGGGTGACAGCGTGCAGCTGGTTGGCTTTGGTTCTTTCAGCCAAGGCAGCCGCGCTGCCCGTACGGGTCGCAATCCGGCGACGGGTGAAGAAATTCAGATTGCTGCGGCCAAGACGGTCAAATTCACTGCCGGCAAGGCGTTCAAGGATGCGGTCAACGCCGCCAAGCGTTAGTTCGCCTTTTCCGTAACCGGTCATCTCCGCGGGACTCGCACCGCAGATGCCGTTACCGGATACACGGCGCAAGCACCTTCCCGACGAACGAGGATGCGGTGTGCTCTCCGGATTTCTGCCGTAGTCGCCCGTCGAGCGCGTAAAGGGAAGTACCGTTCATGGGCGGGCACCGGTGAGCGCAGTTGGACGTCGAGCACATGTGTGGCCGTGATTTCATAAACGGTGCAAGCGTCCATTCAATGGGGAGCGGCCACACCACAGGTCACGGCGAACGAGGGTTGCCGCCGCGCAAACTCCTTTCCAGCACTTGTCAGCGTGCGCGGATCGGCCGACGTGCCGACACTGATCCTGCATGGCGACGAGGACCAGATCGTACCGATCGACGCCCGCATGCTGTCCGTGAAGATCGTCAAGAACTCCACGGAGGCCCGCGCCAGTGCAAGCGTGTCAATGTACTCCCGGATGTTCGTCACTTTGCCATTTCGAACGGTAATGGCGAAGACCCAATTGTCCTCGAACGTCCTATCCGTGGCTTTGATTGGTTTTGTCGCAATAGGGCGTTCTGGTAACCTTGCTCAATCGAAACGGTGGCGTTGGTGAAGAATGAAGATGCTGGATCCGAGTGTGGCACGGGCGCTTAAACGGTTGCACTATCCGCTGGAAGTCATGCTGACTTGCGTGCGTTGGTACGTCGCCTATCCGCTGAGCTTGCGTCATCTCGAAGAAATGATGGCCGAGCGCGGGATTGCGGTCGATCATTCCACGGTGCACCGCTGGGCCATCAAGCTTCTGCCCGTGCTTGAGAAGGCGTTTCGCCGATGCAAGCGAGCGGTTGGCAAGAGCTGGAGGATGGACGAAACCTATGTGAAGGTTCGAGGAGAATGGAAGTACCTCTACCGGGCCGTGGACAAGGAAGGCAACACGGTCGACTTTCTTCTGCGGGCCAGGCGTAACAAGGCTGCAGCCCTGCGTTATTTCGAAAAATCGATCCAGCAAAACGGCGTACCCGAGACGGTAACGATCGACAAAAGCGGAGCCAATCTGGCCGCGCTGCACGCGATGAACGCCGAGCGCGACACGCCCGTCAAGATCCGTCAGGTCAAGTATCTGAACAACGTGGTTGAGCAGGACCATCGTGCTATCAAACGCGTCATCCGGCCGATGCTCGGGTTCAAGGACTTCCACTGCGCCCGTGTCATTCTGAGTGGCATAGAGATCATGCATATGATCTCCAAAGGACAGATGAAACACACTGGCCAAATCAAGCCATCTGCGGCCAGCCAGTTCTACTCGTTGGTGATGTAAGCTATCCTCATCATATTGCCTTCGTACGGCTAAACCGCCTTACCGCGACAGAACCGTTTGATGAACTCGACGAAGCGGTGCGTCAGCATGATGCGGCGTTGCTGGTCGCGGCCAACGCTGCCCTGCGCGTGCGGGAACGTGCGCCCGCGAGACAGGTTAAGTAAGCGCAGACATTCCGCGCGCTCCCTGGGTGACCAGGGAGCGCAGGGCCGGCGTTCAGGGCACGCGGTTCGCTCGACCCGTCTGGACAGGCGGATGAAATTGCGTACCGTCGATTTCAGAAAGCGACTCATATTCCTGATATTTTGCGAGGATCGCGCGCTGCTCCGCGTCGAGCAATATGCGCGCCTCATCAGGATCGGACTGCGCGAGCCCACTATAGCGGATTTCGTTATAGGCGTAGTCCTTGAGCGGGATGTTCGGACGCGGTGAATCGAGGCAGAAGGGATTCAGGCCCACTTCGCGCAGGGCCGGGTTAAAGCGCAGCAGTGGCCAGAAGCCGCTCGCCACCGCCAGGTCCTGCTGTTTCATACCATGACGCATGTCGATGCCGTGGGCGATGCAGTGACTGTAGGCGAGAATCAGCGATGGGCCGTCGTACGCTTCAGCCTCGCGAAATGCCAGCAACGTCTGTTGCGGATTCGCACCCATTGCAACCTGCGCCACATAGATGTTCCCGTACGCAATCGCCTGAAGCGCGAGATCCTTGCGCGCCACCCGCTTGCCGGCCGCGGCGAACTTGGCGACGGCCCCAAGCGGCGTGGCTTTGGACGCCTGGCCGCCAGTGTTCGAATAGACTTCGGTATCGAGCACCAGCACATTGACGTTGCGTCCTGTTGCCAGCACGTGATCGAGGCCGCCGTAATCGATATCGTAGGCCCAGCCGTCACCGCCTACGATCCAGATGCTGCGGCGCACGAGATGATCGATCAGGGATAGCAGATCGCGTGCCGTGTCCGTTTCGAGGCCGAGCAGCTTCGTTTTCAATTCGGCAACGCGTTGACGCTGTGCGCGGATCTGCGATTCTTCCGTCTGCGGCGCGTCGAGAATCGACTGTACTAATGTCTCGCCGACCTGGGGCGCGAGTGTGCGCAACAGGGTCTGCGCCATACCGAGGTGCTGGTCCGCGGCCAGCCGGAACCCGAGACCGAATTCGGCATTGTCTTCGAACAGCGAGTTCGACCATGCCGGCCCCCGGCCCTCATGGTTGAGTGTCCACGGCGTCACCGGCAGATTGCCGCCGTAAATCGACGAGCAGCCCGTTGCGTTCGCGATCTGCGCACGATCGCCGAACAATTGCGACAGCAACTTCAGATAAGGCGTTTCACCGCAGCCCGCGCAGGCACCGGGGAATTCGAACAACGGCTGCAGGAACTGGACGCCGCGCACGTTTTCAAAGTCGACACGCGAGCGATCGTTGACGGGTAGCGTTTCAAAAAAAGCGATGTCTGCACGCGCCGCTTCCAGCAGCGGCGTTTTCTCGGTCAGATTGATCGCCTTGACATCGGCACGTTGAGGGTCGTGCGCGGGGCATGCCTCGACACACAGGCCGCAGCCGGTACAGTCCTCCACATACACCTCGAGCGTAAAGCGCGCTTCCGGGTAACCTCGGGCGTTGACCGGCGCGGACTTGAACGATGCCGGCGCTCCGCTCAGCTGGTCCTCCGTGTAGTAACGCGAGCGGATCACGCTGTGGGGACAGACGAATGCACATTGACCGCACTGTATGCAGGTTTGCGGGTCCCATTGGGCGACCAGATCCGAGATATTGCGCTTCTCGAAAGCGGCGGTCCCCGACGGAAAGGTCCCGTCGGCGGGCATCGCACTGACTGGAATCGTGTCGCCCAGACCGGCGAACATCTTTGCTGTTACGCGCTGAACGAATGCCGGTGCGCCGGCCGGCACGAGCGGCGTCAACTCGTGGGAACTGCTTGCGATGAGGGGGACTGGCACTTCGTGCAGACAGCTCAACGCCACGTCGACGGCAGCGTCGTTTTTCTCGACCGTGTCGCTGCCCTTGCGCGCGTAAGTCTTTCTGATCGATTCCTTGATGTGATGGAGCGCCTGCTCGCGCGGCAATACGCCTGAAATGGCAAAGAAGCACGTTTGCAGGACTGTGTTGGTGCGGTTGCCCAGGCCGGCGTTGCGCGCCACCTCCGTTGCGTCGATCACGAAGAAGCGCAGCCGCTTGTCGATCAGCGTTTGCTGCACCGGGCGGGGAAGCCGTTCCCAGACCTGTTCCGGCCCGTACGGGCTGTTAAGCAGGAATACGGCCCCCGGCGCCGCGAGCCGCAGCATATCCTGGCGCTCGAGGAAACCGAACTGATGACAGGCAACGAATGAGGCCGAGCCGATCAGATAGGGTGCGTGGATCGGCTCGCTGCCGAAGCGTAGATGCGAGGCGGTCTGCGCACCGGATTTATGCGAGTCGTAGACGAAGTAGCCCTGCGCGTACAGCCCCGCGTCTTCGGCGATGATCTTGACGGTATTCTTGTTGGCGCCGACGGTGCCGTCGGCGCCCAGTCCATAGAACACTGCAGTCTTGACGCCCGCCGGTTCGATCGAGAAGCCTGGGTCGTAAGCGAGGCTTGTATGGGACAGGTCGTCGTCGATGCCCACGGTGAAGCTGTTTCTGGGGTTGGGCTGGCTCAATTCGTCGAATACCGCACGGGCCATGGCCGGCGAAAAATCCTTCGACGAGATGCCGTAGCGGCCGCCGATCACACGCGGCATCGTGCCGAACGTCCCGCTCGAGCATGCATTCGCCAGCGTGGAAACCACATCGAGATAGAGCGGCTCGCCCGGCGCACCCGACTCTTTGGTCTGTTCGATCACGCCGATGGAACGCACGGACGACGGCAGGCTGGCGAGAAAATGCACGGCTGAGAACGGCCTGTAGAGCCGCACCTGTAGCGCGCCCACTTTCTCGCCCTGTTTGCATAGCGCCTTGACGGTCTCACGAACCGTCTCGGCACCTGAACCCATCGCGATGACGACACGCTCGGCATCCGGCGCGCCTTCGTATTCGAACAGCCGATAGCTGCGGCCAGTCATTGCCGCGAAACGCGCCATCACGGTGTCGACGATGTCCGGCACCCTGGCGTAATAGGGGTTGGCTGCCTCGCGTGCCTGAAAATACGTATCCGGATTGTGCGCCGTGCCTCGAACGAACGGGTGTTCGGGACTGAGCGCGCGCGCTCGATGCGCTCGTACCAGCGAATCGTCGATCATCGCGCGGATCTGCTCGTCCGACAGCAGGTCCAGCGTATTGAGTTCGTGCGAGGTGCGAAAGCCGTCGAAAAAATGCAGGAACGGAATGCGTGCCTCGAGCGTCGCCGCCTGCGAGATCAGGGCGGCATCATGCGCTTCTTGCACCGATGCCGAGGCGAGCAGCGCGAAGCCTGTGGTACGCGCTGTCATGACATCGGAGTGGTCGCCAAAAATTGACAGCGCGGAGGTTGCCAGCGAGCGCGCCGCGACGTGAAAGACCGTGGCCGTCAATTCTCCTGCGATCTTGAACATGTTCGGCAACATCAACAGGAGGCCCTGGGATGCGGTGAACGTCGTGGTGAGGGCGCCGGACTGCAACGCACCGTGAACGGCGCCGGCCGCACCGCCCTCGCTCTGCATTTCCTGCACGACCGGCACGTTGCCCCAGATGTTCGGGATGCGCTTCGCTGCCCATTCGTCGGCGAGTTCCGCCATTGTCGACGACGGCGTGATCGGGAAGATCGCGCAGACTTCGTTGACGCGATAGGCGACATGGGCCACAGCCGTGTTGCCATCCATGGTCGTTCGATTGCCCACTTTGCTGTTCCTTGTCGGTGAAACGGTTAGCGCGCATCCGAGCGGACGGCATGCGACGGTTCTGGAAACATCTCGATGGCGTGACAGGGACATTGATCGAAGCAGACCGCGCAACCCGTGCAACGGTCGTAGTCGATGCGGTAGCGCAGGCCCGCTCCGAGCCGCTCGATCGCAGTCTCGGGGCAGGCCGCATAGCAGTTGTCGCATTCGAAGCAGTTGCCGCAGGACAGACAGCGTTTCGCCTCATGCACAGCCTCGCGCTCGCCGAGTCCGGCCACCACCTCGTCGAACGACTGTGCGCGCTGCAAAGCCGCGAGTTCCGCCTGACGACTCGGTTCGGCGTCGCTGTAGATCGGCAGCTTGAGCATGTCGAAACTGACCACCGGATGTTTCGGCTCGGACGTGCGCGGCGCGTTGCGCAGCCATGCGTCGATGTGTGCCGCGGCCTTTTTGCCGTGGCCGGTGGCCACTGTCACGCTGCGCTCGCCCGGCACGAGATCGCCCCCGCCGAAGATGCCCGGTTCGCCCGTCATCATGTCGAGCCCGACGATCATCGTGCCGTCGTCCTGAAACCGGATGGCGGGAATGTTGCGGAGAAATCCGCTGTCGGTCTCCTGGCCGAGCGCGAGTATCACGGAGTCGGCCTGCAAGGTATCGATCTGTCCGGTCGGCTGCGGCCGGCCGCGCTCGTCGATACGCATTCTCTCGACGCTCAGGTCGGTGCCGTCGATGGCCTTGATGCTGGTCAGCCACTGGATGTTCACGCCCTCGGCGAGCGCTTCGTCCGCTTCGAACGCATGTGCGCTCATATGCGCGCGATCGCGGCGGTAGACGATCATCGCGTCGGACGCGCCCAGCCGCTTCGCCGTGCGCGCCGCGTCCATGGCCGTATTGCCGCCGCCGTACACGATCACCCGGCGCCCGAGCAAGGGGGCCTCCCCGGTTTCGACGTCGTGCAGCAACGACACGGCGTCGAAAACCTTGACCGCATCGCGAGCCGGAATGTCGACGTGTCTGGAAAGGTGCGCGCCGATTGCCACGAAGACGGCGTCGAATTTGCCCGCCTGTTTCTCCGCGAGCAGGTCCGTCACCTTGTGGTTCAAGACGATTTTCACGCCGATCTGTTCGATGCGCGCGATTTCGCGCATGAGCACCTCGCGTGGCAGGCGATAGGCCGGGATGCCGAAATGCAGCATGCCGCCGGGCAACGGGCCCGCCTCGTGGATTTCGACGCTATGGCCGCGACGCGCCAGATGCCACGCGGCCGACAGGCCGCTCGGACCCGCTCCGACAATCAGCACGCGCTTGCCGGAGGGCGGCGCATCAGGCGGCACGCTCCAGCCGCCGGCGATTGCCTGGTCACCGAGAAAACGCTCGACAGCATGGATGCTGACCGCGCTATCCAGTTCGCCGCGGTTGCAATGCGACTCGCACGGGTGGTAGCA
Organism: Paraburkholderia sp. BCC1885; assembly: GCF_900996235.1. GTDB lineage: Bacteria > Pseudomonadota > Gammaproteobacteria > Burkholderiales > Burkholderiaceae > Paraburkholderia. The sequence goes on along the minus strand of NZ_CAAJGM010000240.1, from coordinate 4,374 downwards.
GACGCGGCCGTGCACGGCGGGCAGCGGATTGTCGCGTATCAGCGTTTCCCAAGCCGCGTGGAAGTCACCGGCCTGCGCATGTCCGAGCCACGCCTGGATGTTTTCGCCCGCGGGGCAGGCCGCATTGCACGGCGGCAACAGGTCCACGTAGACAGGACGTTGACAACGCGAGGGTCCAGTGCCTGTGGCGCGCGTCAGGTCGACCGTCGGCGTCATGTCGTCGGGCTTCGGATCGGTCATCTCAATGCTCCACGGTCGGGTTCGGCGCGGGTAAGGGCGGATCGATGCGCGCATCCGGCCGGCGCTCGACTGCGCTGCCCGTTTCCTGCAGAAACAGCGCCAGCAGGATCGCCACGGCGATGCCCGCAATACCGACGCTGCCGGCCTTCTGGAAGACCGGCAGGGTGAGTGCCGCCCCGCCCGAGATCTTTGTCAGCAGCCAGCCGTAAGTGGGGGCCATCAATGCGCTGAACGTAAACACCAGAAAGTTGATCGCACCCGTCGCGCTGCCCTTTACATGGTCGGGATTGACTTCCTTGATGACCGTGTAGGGAATCATTGCGGCGCCCGAGCCGAAGCCGAGCACGACGCCCAACAGGTAAGGCGGCACGCTATTGGGCGGCAGGTAGAGAATGGCCAGGGTCGAGGCAAGCATCACGAGCGCCCCGGCGATGAGAACCGGTTTGCGCCGGCCGATGCGATCGGCGATGTAGCCGAGCACCGGGCAACCGATCACCCAGCCGAGCGGCACCATCGACGCCCGATTGACGGCGTGCGCGTAATCGATGTGCCAGCCGTCGCGCAAAAAGGCGACCCCCCAGATCATGTCGCCGACCGTCGTGGGCAGGAACAATAATCCCGCGGCGAAGCCGCATAGATACGATTGCGGGTTGCTCAAGACGGTCTTGTACGGTGTCAATACCGACCAGATCGACGCTTCGCTTTCTGTGCGCGCATCATGATCGCGGGGTGTCATGAACAGGATGAGCACCGCCACCACGACGCCTGCCACGCCTGCAAAGAGCCAGAATTGCTGCCAGGTGATGCTGCCGTGAATCAACGGCGCCACGAGGAACTGGCCCGCCGATCCGCCCAGCATGCCGAAGCATTGCGTGAAGCCGACGGCGGTGGCCAGATAGCGGGGTGGAAAACCGTGCGTGGCGAGGTACACCGCACCTGTAAAGGCGAACGCCCCGCCTGCGCCCTGCAGCAGCCTGCCGGCCCCTGCGACATTGACGAGGCCTGCCCCGAACAGTGCCGCACCGCTCGCCAGCATGATCACGCCGAGCGGAATGACATACTTCGCGCCATAGCGGTCGAGCGACGCACCGGCGACCAGTGAGAACAGGGAGTAGGTGTAGTAATACAGGCCGACCAGCGAACTGACGCCGAGCGCGGAGAGCGTGAATGCCTGGGTGAGTTCGGACACCATGACGCCCGGTGCCGAACGCAATGCGTACTGCCCGAAGTAAAAGACCAGACAGAAGATCCAGGCGACCACGAAGGCAGGGTGAAAACCCCGGGCGGAAAGAGACGAACGGTCTGCCGGCATAGCAGGCTCCAGGTCGAGGTGACGTCGAATCTTGTTCCGGGAATCGCGGTCGGCCAATGATCCAGATCAATCAGCGAACTTTCTGGCAAGGCGGTCCATGCCGGCTGCTGCGCAATAAACGATCACGCCGCCTAACGTCAACCCGTGCAGATCGTCTGCACCAACCGGATTGCCCGTGATGTACTGGAGCGCGCAGAAGAGCGCCGCGAAGCCGATCCAGACAAGGACGGCATCCACCGGCCGGTCGTGCCGACGGTGCAATGTCCGGCTTGGGGCGTCGGCTTCCTTTGCGGAGGAAGAGGGCGTTTGCATGTTCGGGAATCCTGCTTTCGTTGTGAGGTTCGCGTTGGCTCGTGCCGCTATGTCACGCAGCAATGGCATAGGCCGTCTACACGATGTAGCAAGTGCATCGTAATCAGGGGAATCACTGGATGTTAATCACGCATGCCTGTCATTGATTGATCTGTATCAAGTGGTGGGTAGGATCTCCCCACGTATTCTGTCAGCTCTCCAATAGGGCGCGTTGCAGGAGTAAGTTGGCACGGCGAACGGTCTGGCCGTTCGCCTCGATCCTGGTTCCACGCAACACACCACGCGAGGATAGCTGCATGCACGTCCGCGAAATTCGAGCAAAGATCGGCAGCGTGACCAGGACGCGCAAGATCACGCGCGCAATGGAAATGATGGCCCGCACGAAAATGGCCGCGGCGCAGCGGCGCGCGCGCGTGTTCCGGCCATACGCGGATCGCATACGCGCCATCGCAGTGCGCTTGCACGAAGACAAGCCAGACTATGCTTCGGCGTTTCTGGCCCGGCGCACGCCGGTCACCCGGGTTGGGCTGATCGTCGTCAGTACGGATCGCGGCCTGTGCGGCGCACTCAACAGCCGGTTGCTGCTCAAGTGTTCAGAGGCCTTGGCAGCATGGCAGCAAGCAGGGATGAAGGCCGAAGTGAGTGTCGTCGGCAGCCGCGGAATCGGTCCGTTGCATCGTCATGGCGCCAATATCGTCGCGCGCACGGGCGTGCTGGCTGACGATCTGCACTTCGACGCATTCTTCGGTGCGGTGACGGTGCCGCTCGGCGGCTTTCTCAACGGGCAGCTTGACGAGGTGTACATCGCATACAACCACCTCTCCAGCGCACTCTCCTACGAGCCGAGATTCGAACGGGTGCTGCCGATCGACGACCTGAAGCCGGATAGCAAGAGCATCGCCGAGCCGCCGCCCGAATATATCTATGAGCCTGACCCGAAGCCGGTGGTCGATGCGCTGCTGCTCCGCTATGTCGAGTCGCTCGTCTATCAGGCCATCGCCGAGAACAACGCTTGCGAGCAGTGCGCGCGCGTGCTGGCGATGCAAGCGGCAACCGATAACGCGGACCGCATGATCAAGGACCTGACCATGCTTTATCACAAGACGCGTCAGGCGGAAATTACCACCGAGCTGTGCGACATCGTCAGCGGCGCATCGGCGGTCTGAATGGAAGCGGCCATGGACAAGCTCCTGCACGTCGACATCCTCAGTGTTGACGAATTGCTTTACTCCGGCGGTGTCGCGTTCGTTTCCCTGCCCGGCGAGGAGGGGGAGCTGGGCATTTATCCTCGACACGCGCCCCTGCTCACGCGAATCCGGCCGGGCATCGTCAGGATTCGCGAGCCTGGGGCGACCGGCGACCAGCATATCTTTGTCGCAGGGGGCGTTCTGGAGGTGCGGCACGATTCCGTTATCGTGCTGGCCGACCATGCAATACGCAGCTCCGCGCTCGATGCGGCCAAGGCCGATGAGGCCAGACGCAAAGCCGCCGATTTGCGCGCGCAGTTTGCCGGGCAGCGCGAGCGTGAATTCAACTTCGCCGCGGCCAAATCCGAGCTGATGGACGAACTGGCTCGATTCTTCGCGCTGGCGCTGCACAAGGTCTCACGTTAGCTCGGTGGCTGCCGTCTGGCCGATATCGGCACCATAACGCACGAGCAGCACCGGCACAGCCGCAATCTTGACGAAGGACTCGGCCACGCTCCCGACCAGCACACGCCGGATGCCACGGCGACCGTGGGTGCCCATCACGACCAGATCGGCTTCCCATTCCTTCGCAGTGCGGGCGAGCGCCTCCGCGACGTTTTCGCTATACGCGTCGACCAGGCGTGTGTCTCCGTGAAGACCCAGCGCGTCGAAGCGCCGGCGCGCTCCCGCCAGCGCTTCGTTAGCGGACCGAACGCCGGCTTCGTCGAGGGGAGGTTCTTCACCGGAGCCGACGTTCATGTCCTCGAGCGGCATGGCGTGCTGAACGACATACACGGCTTCGACAAACGCAGCCGCCGACTGGGCGATCTTCAACGCTTCGTCCAGCGCGAGTTGGGCGCATCGGCTACCGTCGATCGCAACCAGTATACGTTTGCACATTCATTGCATGCTTCTCCAGTTCGGTTTTGCATTAGGTGATGCTGCGCCGGATGATGTGCGTCACCGACAGTACAGGGTTAAGTGCCGGGATGTCCCGTAATCGACAACGTGTGATGTCGCCCACGTCACGACGCTCTATCGTCAGAACTTCGGCACCGAACCATGTCAGTGGTTGAGTGCCGGCAGGGCAGGCCTGTACGCCGGTAAGGTCGTAACCCTGACTTCCTCAAGTGATAGATTCATTGTGGGATTTTCGATAGAAACGGTAAACGGTTGACTGTCAAACGGCACTGGAATCCGGAAGTTTTCAAGGTAGTTGTCGCCTCGCCGCATAAGATTTACGCTGCTTTTCGCTCTTGGTGCCGGGGTTGCGCGATGGCGCTGTTTTGTTCAGCGTGATCGGGATTCAGATGCACGACATGA
>NZ_CAAJGM010000239.1 GCF_900996235.1 Paraburkholderia sp. BCC1885 | reverse complement strand
CCGGTTACATTCAACGCTCGATTACGTCAGCCCCATGACATTCGAAAAGAACTGGTTCGCGGCTCATAGAGGCGAAGCCGCATAATTCACCCAGCTATGGGGTTCGTCAAACGGGGGCAAGGTCAGTGCCGCACAGACCATGTCTCCAACAGCTAGCCTCCGGCCCAACATGATTAGTCTCCTGCATATTTCTGATCTGCACCGGGACACGGGAAGCAGGATCACAACGGAATCGCTGTTAGAGTCATTACGCCTCGACAGGGATCGCTATCTTCATGAAGGGCTCCCGACGCCCGATGTTGCGATCGTCAGCGGTGACATCGTTTACGGAGTCAACACTAGCGATGCGGACAGTGATGCTGCGTTAAAGCGGCAATATGACGAGGCACACGATTTTCTCGTCCGCCTAGCAGACACTTTCTTCGCCGGTGACCGCGAGCGAATAGTCCTGGTGCCGGGAAATCACGATGTGAGTCATCCACACGTGATGCGTGCGACGGAAGCGGTAGGCGTGCCGGCTGAACCGGATAAGCGAAGGATGCTTGCTCGCGAGCTCGGTTCTGAGACCAGCGCATGGCGCTGGGTATGGGACGAGTTCGCGCTTCGGCGAATCGTGAGTCCCGATGAATACAATCGCCGGATGGAGCCCTTCGCGTCGTTCTTCACTGCTTTCTACGAAGGCAGACGCGAGTTCTCGGTTGATCCAGCCGCTCAGTTTTCTCTGCACGACTTTCCTGACCTCGGCATCGTAGTTGCCGGGCTGTCAAGTTGCGCTGACAACGATCTCTTTAATCGCTCGGCGCGAATTCATCCTGACAACGTTGCCCGCGTTACCCGGGAGGTCGCAGCCTACGTGAAAAAGGGGCGTCTGCCGATTGCCGTCTGGCATCACAACCTGGCGGGCGGTCCCAAGGATTCAGACTATCTAGACGCGGAGTTCCTCCAGACGTTGATGGACGGTCATTTCTCAATCGGCCTACACGGCCATCAACACCGTCCTCAATACCTAGAACACCGGTTCACGGCGGACAAGAAGCGAACGCTTACAGTGCTCAGCGCGGGCACATTGTGCGGTGGTCCGCAAAGCCTCCCGACTGGACGCCGCCGATCTTACAATCTCATTATCATTGACCGCGAAAACAGCTCCGGAACATTGCACGTTCGCGAAATGACGAATAACTCGTTTAGCCTGCCCGTCTGGGGTGCGGCCTACGTGCCGGAATTTGAAGGCTCGAGCATGAAATTTGAGATGACGATGGCCGTACAGCCCATATCCCCGATTCAAGCGGCGGGAGAGGCGGTGAAACTTCTCAGGACTGGTGACGCCCCAGCGGCCGCCAAGCTCGCGCGAAAATACCCAGACGAGCCGTACGCACGCCGAGTCGCGCTCGAGGCGATGACGACCATAGATGATTGGGCCGGCATCCGCGAGTTCTGCGCCGTACCGCAATCCAATTTGGAAATTATAGCCGTGTGCGAAGCGTTGTACCAATTGGGCGAAAAACAGGCATTGCGAGACTTCATTGCTCAGGATGTCGTCGCAGACAATCCGGATGCCGCAGTACGAATCAGTGTGGAAACAGCAAAAGCGCGTGCCGGGGTGAATTGATAATGTCAAAAATTCCATTTGAAGTTGAAACGACGCGAGTTCTTGAGATTCTATCCAAGCAAATCTACGACTCGCCGTATGCCATGGCCCGTGAGAATGTGCAGAACGGCTATGATGCGGTACTCATGCGGGCCAATAAGGAAGGTCGTAGCCCATCCGAGTTCTCAGTAAATATCACGGCTTCGACTCTGCGCATCGAAATCTGCGATGAAGGTATCGGGATGTCAGAGCAGGTACTTCGTGAGAACTTCTGGCGTGCCGGTTCGTCCGGCAAAAATAATGATGAGGCTCGGGCTGCCGGCGTCATTGGCACGTTTGGCATAGGCGCGATGGCAAATTTCGGCGTTTGCGAGCGCCTTCAGGTAGACACGCGCGAGCTGGGAGCAGACGAGGGAGTTCGCACGGTCGCGCTCAAGAGCGAGCTGAGGATTGGATCGGAATGCATCTCAATGGAACCGATCAGCTCACAAATCGCCGTTGGAACCACTTTGACAGCGGACATAAGTCCGTCAACACCTCTCAATGTCGACGCGCTGCGAAATTATCTGAGGCCCTTCGTCCAGTTCCTCACGATCCCTGTCATTTTCAACGGCGAACTAATCAGCAAGCAGGATCCTAGCGAAGCTACGGGAATTGGCTCCGGCTGGCAGTCGTTGGCGCGAAAGGAAAATATCAACGTTGGAGGCACAACCTTCGACGCGAATCTGCTAAGCGACGGAAGACAGGTAGCTGTTATTGCGGAGAACTTCACCATTGACGGTAGGCCGTCGACCGGCGGGATGTGGCTCCGACAGGGCGCGGGACAAATCATGGGACTTCGATCCAGATTCGGATTGGCCCCGGCACCTCTTCCGACGTACTACCAGCTTGGCGGATATATTGATTTTCCCTTTCTCACTCCGACTGCAGGCCGCGAAGCCTTGACGAGAGACTCCATTCAGCTCTCCTCTCAGCTTATCCCACCGATTGAAGAGGCTCTAAGTGAGACCATCAAAGACATAGAGCTTGCCGACAATCTTCCGCTGTTCCAGCAACATTTGCTTATACTGAACCGGATTCCGTGGGCTACCCGGGTGTCCATTCAAATGAGTCCGGGGGATAACCGCGTCGAACTTGGCAAGCTACGGGAGACCTTCCCCAGCGTCGATTTGCACTGGTACGCAGGCCATGACCCAGACACGATCAGTACCTTTTCAAGCGAAGATAATCCGCTCGTCCGAGTGAGTCAGCAAAGTCCCAGACGAGAGCTCCAAAATCGGTACTTGAATGAAATTCTTCAACTGAAAGAGATTCCTCAGACCGCCACGGTTCTCGCCACTTACGCACCGGCTGATCTCACATGGGAAGAGGTATCACTGACTTTTTCGATAGCGCGTGTACTCAGAGCGGATTACCTCATCGACGATATCTCGGTCGAGTGGGTGAAAATCGGTTACAACGTGCCGATGTTGACCGAAGTGGTCGGAGAACGCCTTATCATCAGGATCTCGAGGTCGTGGGGTGCAGTCCAAGCATTGCTCCGCATCATAGAGGCGACGCCAGATCTCGGCGATGGCATGACAAAGGACTTTGTGCGCGTACATGTCTATGACAAGATAAAAGCGTTTGTCCCTTCGTCGCAAAGGGCCGGCTTGGATGCTCTTCAGAAAACGCTTGCGAGAAGGCGTGAACTGTACCGTCTGGAGATGGATGACCGGGGGGAACTCGAACCTTTGCTCGCTGAATATCTTGCCGGAAATGTCGAACTCGGTCAGGTTTTGACCGCTGCCACACAGGTAAGCTCCGCTCAGACACAGCGGGTCAGTAGCGATGTCGTCGGCAAAGTCGAAAATGTCCTGAGCGATGTGGTCAATGCAGTGGTAAGTCAGGAGCCAGTCCAGCCCATCTCCGCTCCCATTGCAGGGTCTCCGATTCTTCGATTCGACAGGGAGTTGAGGGAGAGGTTGTTGACCACGGATAGGGAGGTCGCTCAGTTAAACAACCACCGCATGTTTCTGGCACTCTCCGATCGTCTGTTCCAGCTGGAACGGGATTTCTTCACGTGGCCGCATTCGACACAGGTTGCTTGGGCCGGGCGACGCATCGTATTTCTGTTTGGGTTGGCCAACTCACCACAGAATCTTTACTACGATATTGAACTTCGTGGCGCCAGTAATGCGGGAGCAGCGGGTGGTTGCCCGCTGATTACCACGACGATCGTCACGAAGAACAGGATCTTCATTCCTGTCCCTCCGGCGCTCATGAACTGCTTCAAAGTTGCAGATAATCCCGTCGAGTTTTATGTACGCTTCGATATGCTCGGTCACAAGTAGTCGTCACAATAGTTCCGGCTACTACACCCATATGGTGAGGGCGCAAACTCACCCTCTGCGCCGGCTTCGCTCGCCGCGCAATCCCGTAGCTGTAGTTCGCCGGGGGTAATCGGCTAGGCAGCTCGAGTTTATGCGGCCATGGAGCGAGGCTGCCAGCTATGCGGCAGCATTGCGTCGATGTCGCTGGCTTTGGGTCGGCAAGTCCTATGCGCGCTTGCGGATTATGCGTAACCGCTAATTTGAGCGCATGGCCAGGAGCCTGAACGTCGCCTAGCGCCGCAATGCTCCGGCGAAACGGAGACTGTGTTTTCAGTGTCACTGCCGTGCGTGGTCGGTACGACGCCGGCATGGACGACCCGTCGCTGCGGTCACCGATGAGTCGTACCCGTCGGCAATGCAACGCCTGTCAGATACAGCGGGATTGTTCCGGTTGCTTATGCTGGACTGGTCGCCGGCCCACAAAAATCGCCACTTGACAGATGGGCGACCGCAATCCCTCTCTAAGCGGTCGTTTAGCGTAGCGAAACGTGAACGGCAGGTTAGGGTCGGGAGTACGCACTGCCGACCGGCCGCTTTCAGGCCGCTCAATTCCAGTGACCGCTTCCAAGCGATGAGTTTGCGGAGCGGACTGACGCTTCCCGACCCACTCCGGTCAGATAACTTTCCCAAACCGGTCAGTCAGCCAAATTCAAGTTTTTCGAACTGGAGTGCCGATAAGCAGCCATCGGCGACTTTACCCAATCGGCCAACAACGGTCCGTGGATCGCTCTGTTGTGCGGACGTTCGTATGTCACCTCCGACTTAAAACCGGTCGTTAGCGCTCGCCGGTTTCAGCATCACCGCGATGCCAATGGCAGGCCCGCGCCGTGCCGGTTCAAAGTAGTCAGTGATCGTTTCGTAGCCGATGGCCCCTGTGGAGGACTCCCTGATCCTCACCAGCGCGAGCCTGTAAACGCGCATGGCGTCGCTCAGTGCGAGCTACTTGACTCCATGCCGAGCGGTTGTGAGTTAAACAGCAGCTAGCATCTGAACAAACTGCGCGCCATCGACGAGCTCGAAACCAAACTCCGCCGCGACAGCAATTGCTCCGCTTGTGAAACTGCTCGTAGTAACGATCATCCCCTTGCTCCGTTTTGAAGCGCCTGTGTCGGCGACTTGCATTGTCCCCTGTAGCTCACGAACGATCTCGGGACCGACTCGACGGTGGCTAGCCCAGCATTTGCACTGAACCACCCAGGACTGATCAGCCTGATCTACCGCAAATAGGTCGACTCCCCCATCGCCGTCGCGCTGAGCACCTTGATGGATAACGCTCATTCCTTTGCGCCTTAGCAGACGAGCGCAGTCCTTTTCGAAATCGAACCATGCTGGCCGAGATCCAGCAGGCGCCTGATCGATCTTCTCAAATAGCATTCGCGACGCCGAACGACTCCGATAGACCCTTACCCTCGCTTCTTCGCTGTCGGTTCCGCGAGTGTGCGGACGAACGAACGTGAAGCCTTCGGGCACTTGCCAGCCGTATCGTTGTGCAAGAAAACGCTGCGCCGCGGACGCTACTTTCGCCCGTCGCAGGTGAGGCCCGACGTCGTGCCGCGATCGGACGCTTGCATTCGCATCAGGCAACTCTTGCTGAAAGCTTGGCGTTGCGTACCGGACTCTCGGCAGATAAATTACGGTGCGAATGTCGCGCCCTCGGATGCGACGACGTATCGGTCGGGCGCTGAAAAGCGATTCCCGTTCGTCAACAACCAGAAAGTCCCGAACGATAGCGCCCGCGATGAGCTTTAGTGAAATAGCCGCGTCTTCATTCCAGACGGTCTCCCCGTCATCGGCGCGGTGGCGCACGACTCGATGCGTGCTGACCGCAGGCGGTTGGTGGCGCAAACCAATTGCGACGTGAAAGTAACGGTCGAGCTCGTCAAGAAAGTGGCAGGTGAATTCGCCATCAATTTCAAAGATTCGCAGAGCAACGAATGGACCGAATCGGATGTCGACGCGTGCGCCCCAAGGAATCGACCACTGCCTTGCCTCCTGTGCCTCACGCAGGAGGTCATAGAGGCGATCTTCTGCTGCTTCAACTGACCCTTCGATCACTACTGACTCGAATGCCTCACACAGCGTGTCGAGCGGCGCTGGGAAATCTGATGGCGTTAGGTAAAAGCCTGCATCAATAAGATCTATGATTTCGATACCCGATCGCCAAAGACGCGCAATGTCATCCAGCGGGGCTGTCAAGTCAAGCGACATCGTTTTCAGCTCGATCGCGTAATCCTTGGTGTTGGCAAGCCATGGCCGGCGCGTACCTTCATTCGTAATTCGCGGGTCAAGCAAGGCGGCCTCAAACGAGACTTTGCAGGCCATAGTAACGGCTTCGTTATCAATATCTGCGAGGATAGCGAACTGCTTGTCCAGCAGAGCGAATACGGATCGAGCGTCGGAGAGTACCGCAAACGCAGCGTCGTGCGCATCTTTGGCATTCGCACGTGGGCCAGCAAACGTGGCGAGCCACTTGGCGAGTAAGGGATACCGAATCACAAGTTGATGCACTCGATCCGCCATGTCACCGGCAGAAGCCAATTCGCCATCGTCGAGAAAAACCGACGGGGCACCGTCTAGCCGGGTGCGATCCAACAGGACTTGTATGAATCCGGCCGCTCGGTGTCGAAGGTGCCACGCCTGATACCCCCAAGCGCTCATAACCCGATCGCGCGAGGTCAAGTCAGCGGCCCAGGGGCCTTCATAGCTCAAGGTCCGCCAAAAATCGGTCGTCGTGTCAGCCCAGAGCGGAATTTGCTGGCAATCGCTGTCATCGTCTGACTCATTGCGAAACGGGATGTAGCGCTCGTTGACGTTGGAATAAGGAATTCCGGAGCGAGGCATTTCCCAGAGGCGTTCAAACGCTTGCAGTGGTGCCATCCCGTCTGAGGACGGCCTATCGCTAAATGCTGCCTCATACCAGCCGCCGCGCTCGCCTCGCGGACCGATTACGGTCATGAGAAATCGCCCGCGCCGACGAATCGCCCGTACGACTGGATCGTCGCTCGGACCCATCCAACGAACGTTAGTGCCTATCGATTCGCGACCCTGAATCAAAGTCAGCGACAGGTACATGGAAGGCGTATTGTCCCAGCGCCACGCCAACACTCCACACTTACCTTGTTCTCGGAGTTGTTTAACGTTCCGCTCGTCGTGTGCGATAAAAACTAGGCAAGCAACCTCCTGTTCATTGATCCAAGAAGGTCCGAGGTATTTTTGCCCCACACTCTTGCCGGCGAATACAGATACCAACTCAGAAATGCGGTCATTGGTAATTGGGCGCTGGTCCGTCGGGTTCGCGTGAGCGAGTGGTAACGTATTCGACTCGATTCGGTCTGTGGGCATAGTCTGAGAGGTCGGGCATTAGTCAGCGCGGGCGAGCAGATGCACAATTGGAATCACGACGACTGATTTCGCAAACGTCAGTTCTGGCAGATTGGACGCAGGCGGAGTAATCCGTGAAGGGTCAAAAAAGAAACTATCGGTGATGCGGCGGGGCGCGCAACCCAGTTCCGAGCGTCGAGTGCCTTGAGACAGACAACCGATTCTAGCCCGTGCAACGGGCTGGCACAACGGCAGTGGCATTGCAAAGGCCGCGGTGCGAAAGCGCTACTGTTCCGTGCGCTTTCGGACGACAAAAAACGCCTGCGCGAGGCGTGCCTTGTTTCGGGCAGCACTAACCCGCTGGCGAGTAAACCTTTACGGGCGTGTTCGCCGGCATGTCTTGCCTTTCTAGATCGCAGTTTCGGCAATAGGTCGAATCGCATGTCAATTCAACTACATTTATCGGCTTGAGCGGCCGCTTTGGCTTTCATATCGGCCGTATGCAACAGGTTGAGGCTTACGTCCGACATGGGTCGGCAAGCGACCTTCGCTCCCTACAAGTCTACGGAGAGCAAAAAAAATGGAGCCCCGGAAATCCGGTGGCTCCGTCTTACCGACAAAACACGAAGCCATGAACCGCAGCGTTATTCTGAGCCACGGCTTCGCGCCATCAGTTAATTGTTGTCCTGCCAGGTGCTTGTGTAGAACTCCCCGTCGGCCGCCCAGCCCAACTGCACATTGCGCGCGGCTTCCGCGCTCAAGGCTTCGTTGGTGACGCCGTAGGGCGACGGATTGAACGTCTCCGAATACGCCGTGCCGGTTACCGTGGGCGTGGCCCAGCTCGTGTTCAGGGCAGCTTCTTCAGGGCCGTTGGCGGTTGCGGCCGTGACGATGCCCACCGATGCCCAGAAGTTCGGGTATGCGCTGCTCGTGGTGGGAACCGTCCAGTCCAGATTCAGCGCCGATACCGCGGCCGTCGTCTGCGCACCGCCCGGAGAGAGGAAGGCGCTCATCACGTCACTACCGAGCGTCGGCCACGGAACGGTTGCACCAGCCGCCGCCGCGATGTTGGGCGCAACATTGATGACCGACTGCGCCTGCCCGATCTGCGTGCCATTCATCGAGTACAGCGTCACCGTATATTCGCCGAACACCTTGATGGCTGACACGTTAGCTGGCTGCGAAGCGTAGTCCGCCGTGGTCGGCGAGAACGTGTTGCTGCCGGACAGCGACGCCCAGTCCCACTTGTACTGGGTGGTCGTGCTGTTCGACTGCGCGCAGGCCCCACACCCTGTCCACGGTGCAGTGAGCGCCGTCGACGGGATCGTCAGGCTTGCCGGAACGAAGGCGGTATTGAGCAGATAGAGCCCGCTCGCCGGTAACCCCGGTCCCTGCACCAGGGCCGACCCGACTCTGGTCGAGGTGCCGCTGACCGTGACGTTTGCCGGGATCTGGATATTCAGCCCCGACTCGTATCGCCCGTTGCCTGTATCAGCGCTATCCGTGAACTGCATGCGACCCAGGAACGATCCGATAGCGACGTTGTACTGCTGCTGATTGCCGATGATGTTCCAGCTACCGTTGGGCAATTGCTGCACGATGTCGCTCGCAAAGTCCGGCGTTCCCGTTGGATCGGTCACCAGGAAATAGACGAGTGCCGCAGGATTGCTGATGGCGGGCAGCGTGCCTGCTGGCAGGAATGCGACGGTTTTCACGCCTTGCAGCGTCGTACCCTTCGTGAAGAGCGTGTGGCGCACTGCGAAACCTGCGACGCCCGTGCCCTGACCATCGTTCAGGTAACTCGCGTCGATCGCCGACGCACAGGGGGTGTCGCTCGTGTCGGTCGCGCCGCCCTGCACATCGGACATGCACTGGCCGAGTTCAGCAACCAGAGTCGCGAGGTAGTTCGCCGGCTGGGACGGCGCCGCGAGCGCTGTCGAAACGGTCGTGGAGGAATTGAGCTGGATGGCCGTATCGGGATCGGCAAGACTCGTGATCTGCATCCCGCTACCGGAGGCCGAGGGCGTGACTGCGACCGAATCGATGACGCCATCGGCCCCGGTCTGGTTCGGGGTAAATGTGCCGCCAATCGGATCGAACGCCTTGGCGGACAGACCGTTCGCCGCAAGGACCGGCGCAAGTGCCGTGTCGAGGGTCGTGACTGCCGTGGTAATGGCCGAAGAGGTGACGACCGAAAGACCGCCGCTCTGCGTCAAGGCGAGCGGGTTGCCGCTTGCCGTCAGCAGCGCCGCGACCGCGGTCGTGAGCGGCGTCACGTTGGCCGTGACCGGTGCGCCGCTACTGGTTGTAGTACTCGCGACGACCGAATAGAGGGTGCCGGTCGCACCAGACGGGTCAGTCGCGGTAATCACGAACGGCGCAGTCATACCGGCAATCGAGACGCTGTAGGTACCGTTACTCCCGGATGTGGCCGTGACTGCGTTGCCGGCAGCGTCGGTCACGGTGACGGGCGCGCCGACCAGTGCGTTACCGATTGCGACGGTCCCGCCCAGGGAGCTGGCAGAGGATGACGCCGTCGAACCAGGTGCGGAACTGCCCGACGAGTCACCACCCGACGAGCCGCCACCACATGCCGTGAGCACGGCGGTCGCGGCAACACACAGCGCAAGCTGCGCGATCCCCGATGCGCGTTTGTTCTTCATTTCTTTTTTCCTGTTGAAGTAATGGGCTCCGAGGGGAACCCGGATGAGCGCCCGCCGCCGAACACGCGGCAGGCGATAAGGTTGAATGACTGGGTTACCGGGCGGCCTGCCAGCCGTTGTCGGTCCTGGTCATCGAGATCGTGTCGGTGTAGGACTTCTCCACGCCGCCTCTGACCATGTCCTTGATGTCCTGGTCGTTCGCGAAGAAATTCATCCAGAAGGAGCGTGGCAGGTCGGAGCACTTGTCCGGCAGGCTGTTGAGGAAACTCCGGGCGTCCAGCGTCTGGCTCAACTGCTGCTTCAGATCGTCCTGTCGGTCCTTGTACCTGTCTTCGACCTCTTTCATGGCGGCGGCGGATTCATCCGTGCCGGAGGTGTATTTCGCCGATGCGGCGTTGAGATCCTGCTCTTCCTGCTGGTTCAGGGCTGCCTGCTGCTTCATCAGCGTCCCCCATTGCTTCATGCTGTCCCGTTCGTCGTCGGACGGCTTGAACCTGAGCGTGTACGCAACATCGACCCGATAGCTGTTCGGGTCATCGCCGGGAATGCCGTTGCTTTTCTTGAAGTCCTCCAGCGAGAGGTATGGGCAACCGTCGAGCTGCGATTGAATGACTGCTTTGGCGTTGGATTCGCTTGGGGTGCTGTTGCCACATGCAGAAAGCAGGATGGCCATAACGGCCGCCAGCGCAAGGTGGGAAATGTAGGTGTAGCGGCGGTTCTTCATGTTTTGTAGTTCCTGTCAGACTTGTAAGGTTTTCTTGTAATGCACTGATCGGTGTCCCAGTAAAGTTAACGGCAATTCATCGTATAAAGTTTAGTATCAACCTATAACGTCCTTAATTTAAAAGGTGGGGTGTTCAACCATTCAGGTCGAATGGGAGAGCACATGACGCAGGTAGATCTGGATGAGCTTGCTGGCCTGATAGGCCGGTCGATCGCAAAACATCGACTGGAGAGCGGCCAGACACAGGAGCAGGTTGCGGAGTTGCTTGGGATCGGCAACGAGGCGGTTTCGCGCATGGAACGCGGGCTCGTGATGCCGACGGTGGCACGGCTGGTGGAGCTAGCCGAGATCTTCGGGTGCGATGCCGCAGATCTGCTGACTGGGGCTAGCACGCGCAGCAGTGATCAGGGGAAGTACGTCGGTCAGCTTCTGGCGAAGCTCAGTGGGAATGACCGGACGATGGTGGTCGAGATCGTCGAACGTCTGGCCGGTCGTCTGGCCAGACGCTGAGGGAATTGAGCGGGTTGCTGATGCCGGTACAGCCGGCATTGGTGGTAGACATCGGGCAGCGTTCGGCCAACCACGGACGGTGGCTTGCGCCTCGACGTGGTCGTTTGTTTGTCGCCTAGAGCCCAACACCGGTCATTCGCGCAGCAAGTGTCTACATCAAGTCGGACGAAGCTGACGGTCCTTTAGCTGCGAACCCGGCTCTCGCGTCGATCATGCAGAAATCAGGCCCCGATTTTCGAACTACGCGTAGAGGCGGCGCCTCGCTATCACTGTAACGACCCTCGGCTAATCAAATCTCTGTTTGGCGTAGTCGGTCACCGACGTACCGCTTAGCTCTGTAGTCGCGTTGCCTCCCCGTACGAAGAAGCGCAACTGGCTTCCATCTTTCACGAAGGCTGCCTTTGGTCCCTTTTCGCAGCGGATAGCGAGCACTCGTTTCTCATCGTGGTCTTCAAAATGTGGGTGGACGTATGGCAAGAACACGTCACCGATACGGTCCTTGACGAGGTTGACTAGGTGAAGCCCCATCTTGTCCTCATTCGGGAACCCATCCGAATCGAGGCCAAGCACTTCTCCACTATCGGCTACGCCGATTAACAACGTTCCGCCTTTCGCGTTCAGAAACGCGGCTATTGTCTTCAGTGCAGACAAGTGGATTTTCTCGTCCACTTGGCCCGTGTGTAAGTTTGTGCGGAGCGTTGATTTAAACTCTACCGCGTCAGTTTCGCCGCCGGAAATCAGCTCATTGACGGGAACAGGTAGAAGTTCAGGTGCTTTCGGTACGCCAACCGTTAGCAGCTCCCAAGCCTGTTGGATGACGCTAGCCATTCGAACGCGTCGCTGCACCAAAAAATCGTCGTAAGGGATTTCCCACCAAAGATGTGGCAATGCATGCCAGCCGTACATTTGATCGCGCTGGCCCCCTGTAAGCTTATGGTCAAGAAGCGGGACATACTCAGACGGCGATTTCTTGCCAATTTTGATATTGTCCGGCCACTCGACCAGTGCGAAATTTGCAATCTGATTAATTCGCTTAAGATCCGTTATACCGTTTTCCTCCAAGTAACCTCGCGGAAACAGGTGGTGCTGTTCAAATGCAACTTTTGGACCCTTCACCATGGGATCGACCAATGACGCGATCTTAACCGGACTATAAAGTGCGTTCGCATCAAGCTTGATCAGGGCAGCGTGATAGGCAAAAAGCGAAGGGCTGCGCGCGGCAGACGTGGCTAATTGACTTGGCAAGGTAATTGCCCAGTAGTCACTCGTTAAGGTGGTCGCCGAGATCTCGCGAAGTTTGGCCAAAAATGCGTCCGCGCCAGAGAGATCACGGAGCAATCCCAAGTCGGCCTCGAAGCGAGTTTCGGGAGAGTTAGTATAACGCCCAGTTAGCGCCGCCATGAAAAAGAATTCGGCGATGGCTTGCCTAATTCTTGCCTTATTAATTCCGTACGTGGCTGCGCCGATTAAATACAGCACGTAACTGAAAATGATCGCTGATTGCGAGCTAATCATTTTCTCTCCTCGGTAGCCAGCAAGTGTCAGGCTTCCAAGAAAGTGATGCCAATTGGTGAGATTGAGTACATCCTTTTGTGCCGCTTGCAGCAAGCCAAACTGCTCTGCACGCCGACTGGGGTTATCGATCCCGGTCTGTGCGTCTCTGCCCCGCAAAACGCTATAGACGTTGGCTAGGCGGGCGCGCTTCAGCGCAACACCGACTGTAGCGCGTAGCATTTGATCCGGCGCCGGTTTAATGAAGTGGTTGTACGGAGAGGCTTGGCCATCGGACGGCCGCGTTGCCTGTTTGGCAAACTCCTCCAATTGAGCCCGACCTTCATCCCAGAATACCGACATTAGGGTCATAATAAAGTCAGATTGATTGAGCTTCTTTCCTTCGCCATTGATGCGAACGAACACGTCCGCAATGGTTTCCGCGTCGACTGTAGACGACAGCGTGAGTGCCACGAATTGGAAGTCAGGTAACTTCTGTAGTCGGCCGATGGCACTTTTAGCTCTTTTTATCTGCTCGGCGGAGAGCTCGCGACTTTCCAGAAGCCCCTCAATGTATAGATCCGCTATTTCGAATAGGTCAGTTCCCGGCTGCCATAGCAGAGAAATGTCTGGGACGTAGGATTTATCTTTCAATATGGCCGCGTCGGCAACGTCAAATCGTTCCGACAGCGGATTGAACGCGATCTTTATCCGCTCTCTCTTGAAGTTAGCGCGCAGAACTTCTGTGCCTTTCATTACAGCATAGAGCGATGTCAGGCGCTGCTGGCCGTCTACGATTGCTAACTTTGGCACAGCCTGCCCTTGGTTCGCGCCGATCCCTTTTAAGCCCGCATCTGCTCCAGTCTCCCAAAACAGTAAGAATCCGGCGGGATAACCTCGATAGAGTGAGTCAAAGAGATTGCGGACATTGACGTTCGGCCAAACAAAAGGCCTTTGTAATTCAGGTAGTCCGATCTTGCCGTGATCAATGTCTTCGATCAGGGCATTGACCGGATAATTTGTCGTTGTGAAAAGCGCCATAGATCCGCTCTGTAGTGGGCCAGCTGAAAAGAAAAATCTGACTCACCATTCTAACTGCCTTAGCCGCTGTGGACCCCGCCGGAACCTCTGCCGCTGACTAAAGAGTGGCCTCCGGCCATTCCCGCGCGGCCTAAGGAAGCTGACCGCACAAGTTTTGACGCACTCGTCACGATCGACACCGGGAATGCTCCGAGTTTTCCTCAAAGCGACGCTGGAGTTCTGTGCGCGGCGCATTGACATGAAGTGTTCCTTCGGCCGACGACCTGCCGGGCGGTCCGCAAAATCAAAGGGCCGTTGTACCTTGAAAGCTGCCGATTAATTGGTGCTTGTTCCGCCGTCCCCTTCGGGTCGAACCCAGCCGAATACAGCGCGCTGGGTTCGCCCACTGGCGGATATCAATCAATACTCTTCCGCTAACAAAATCGTAGTCACGGAACGATTTGCTTCAGTAATGATCCAGATCTTGCTGCGCCTGTCTGGAAGGTCGTAGCTCGAAAGCAGCCGTTTTCCCGTCAGCAAGGCTAATTCATTCGCTGCAAGATCCTCGACCGACAGGTCCCCCCAATCGCCGTGAATATGCCGCGCGAGCAGCAACACGCCTTCGACGCCCGCCGCGTCGAGCGCAGTCTGAGCGGCGGGAGTGACGACAGGTCGCCCGATCGGGAAACGCGGACCGCTCGCGTAGCTCATGCGCGACCCTCCTGCGCGTAGTGGGCGTTGGGCCAGGCAGGGTAACGACGGGTTGCAGGCTGAGCCGGACGCGTGCTGCTATTGGGCACGACATCATTGAGGCGTTCGATGGTCGTGTTCGACCGATCCCATTCCGTGATGACCAGAATGCGGCTCTGGTCGGGCAGTCGGTAGATCGAGATCAGCCGCAGGCCGGTCGCGATCGATACGTCGTTCTGGCGCTTGTCGTCCTCGGACACAACGCCCCAATCGCCGGCGATATGACGCAGCACGACGCAGATGACCGGCACGCCATTCGTACGCAGCGCGGCGAGCGCTGCGTACGAGACGAGCAGCTTGCCCGGATGGAACAGGGGTTTAAGGCGGGTAGGTTGGAACATCGACTTCTCCTGAAAATGGACGGGCACGCCCCTCCGGTCGAGCCGGATGCGTGCGGGAAATGGAAGGGAAACCCGGCTGCGCGCGCCGGCTTGAACAGGTTTGGGCGTTACGGCCTACGGCTGTTCGGCTTCAGCGGAACGCCTGCACCGAACTGCCTGGGCACCATCTCCACGTGCGCTCGCAGCGAGGGGAAGAGGCTGATGACACCGGGCATCGAGGCGAAGATGCGGACCAGCTCGCGCTGGCGATGCCGCTCGAAAGCCCAGGCTGCGGCGAAGCTGATGGCCGTGATACCGGCCACGACGCCGAATCCCTTTGTCACGGGACACAGGCGAGGCGGCAGTTGAACGAACGTCGTTTCATGCATGGATCGCTCCAGATAAAGGGCGAGCACGGGCCTCCGGAAGAACCGGATAACGTGATCGTGTGGATGTTGGAAAAGAGACCGGGCGCAGGATGCGCCCGGCTTATGCCGCGGGGTCGGCGAGTTGACGGCGCAAGGCAGAAGCCCTAGCCTGAGAACAACTGAGAGACTGTCGGATGCCTGCGACGGTCGGTTTGACGGTCCCTGATTCGATGTCGCGACGCAGCCTTGCGATGTCGGATTCGGGGAGCGTGACGGTCGGCCGTACGACTGACGGAACGGTTGACTGGATGGTTGTCGGCGAGGGTGACTGGGCGAACGTCGTTACCGGAGCCGTTCCGGCAGTCACGTCATGCGCCACCCCGTGACCATCAGTAACGGATTGCTTTGAGGCCGGAGGAATTAGTGCGATCCACCAGAGCAGACAGGCCATGCCTTCGAGAACAGCCGCGAACAACAGTCCGGCAAACAGATCCAGCCGTGCTTCCGGTATCCCGTAGAACACCGAGAGTCGTGCCGTGACCGGATCGTCACGAGCAGTCACGCGACGTTCGGCGTTACCGTCCTCGATGACCTGATACCGACGAACGTCGTCAGATTCGGCATCAAGTGCGTCGAGCCGGGCGCCCAGTGACGTTCGCCGTACCTGCAACGCCGGGCAGTCACGAATACAGCGCCGGGCGTTCGCCTGAACCAGTTCCGCCACGACCGAGGCCCGATTCGCCATAACAGCGGCCAGATTGCGATGGGGTGGTGCGGACATCGCAGGAACAGCCGACGCCCGAACTTCTCCCGCATGGAACTGCGACAGCAGGAAGAAGGTGCAATGCCCGTAGGACGCCGCCCCCATGCACCCGAGCCAGAGCACGATGCCGATCAGGCGAACGGCAACCGGAGCTGACCGGCACAGCGCGGGCAACAGGTGCGCGCCAGCGACGAGCACGACCCCGATTGCTACCCACACCAGTTGTTCGGTGAGCCACCCGCCGCGCTGCCAGCCGGCGAGTACCGACATGCAGACCGCTGTTCCCGTCGCCGTAACTGCCAGAAGCAGGGCAGGACGGACACGAGTCATGCTGCCTTCCCGCCGAGTAATGCGGCGCGCTGTTCGAGTTTGCCCCTGAGTCCGGACGCGGGCGGCGTTCCGACTTCGGCGTTACCATCAACCTGACTGTTGCTGTGACCGGATTCGGACGGGTAGAACTCTTCGGCGAGGGCGGCGCTTTCTTCGATACTGTCCTCGAACGCGCCGTTACCGAACCCGGCACGCGCAGCGGCGTCGAGTGCGGCCTGATCGAAACCCGCAGCCCTGCGACGCGAATCCAGCTCACGCGCTTCGGTAATCGCGGCTTCGAGCGTGCAGCCGGATCGCACGCCGAGATCCACGTAGTAGATTGCCGAGCGATAGCTCTGCGTCGTGGACTTGCCGCGCAGTTTCAGTTCCAGCGCCAGGCAGGCCAGCAGGTTGCCCGATACCGCAGCGAAGTAGTGAAGGCGCGCGGCGAGCGTGCGGATTGAGTTGTAGGAAGTCGTGCGGAAGATGAACGACCCCATCTCGTCCTCGTCGCCGATCAGCACGTTCAGCCGGCCATAGGGTTTGCAGGCGCCGCCCTCTCCGAACGCGCAGCCGTCCGGCGACGGGCACGGCAGGTGCTCGATGCCGGTGTCACCCGCACGGCGGCAGGTTTCACCGTTGCCGACGCACACCGGCCGTCCGGTCTCGCGATCGAAGCACGAAAATTCGGCTCGCAGATTGAGATCGGGGTCAGTGAAAAGAAAACGGACGGGAATCGTGCGCAGCTTGCCGGGTTGAAGCTTCCGTAGCTCCGAATCCTGGGGATGAAGCATCCAGCCATCGCGATTCTGCAACTGGGACGTGACCGTAAACTGGTCATCCTTCTGGGGTAGCCGCTTGCCGTTCT
>NZ_CAAJGM010000238.1 GCF_900996235.1 Paraburkholderia sp. BCC1885 | reverse complement strand
AGCGGTAAGTGGAAGCGGCGCCACCAGCTTTCTTTCGGGCTGTGAGCCCCGGTAAGCAAAACGGGCTACCGCTTCCGGTGAACGGAAAGGATCAGTTTCCGGACACTGGGACCAATATACAAGTAAGCAAAGAAAGCGGGCTGCAACCGCTAGCCCGTAGTGAGCCATCCCGGTCTGCAACCGGGAACGGCCCAACACAAGAGGTTCTCTCGCACCACCAAATCCTGGTGACACAGGGCTCATCCGTTCCGGCGTCGCGCTCCGCGCCCCGCCGACGGGCATAACCGGTGGGTGGAGGCGGGACGGCGGCGCGGGCGGCAGTCGCGGGCCACGCGCAGTGTGCGCCCTGCCGGTGAACCGATCCGGCGACGCACGACGTGCGGAGGCGGGATGAATGAGCCCTGTGTCACCGGGGTGGGGAATGCGAGGGACGGTCTCGTCTCGGACCACTCCGGGATCGGGCGAGTGGTGGACACCTACTGGCTAGCGGTTGCAGCCCGCTTTCTTTGCTTACTTTCTTTGCGGCGGCAAAGAAAGTAAGTGCCGCCCCGCACAGGGGCATCGCTAGCAAACCAATAACAATACAAGGAAAGGCCAAAACCAAAAGAACGTCCACCCGACAACAAGCCGCCGCAGGCAAAAAAAAACCGTCAGTCAGACAAACGAACAAACCCAAGAGATACCCCCCAAACCCCCTTCTTTTCGACCCATCACGCAAGCGCCAAGTGAACAACAATTCAACCTACCAGCACTGAGGCAACCAAGCACCCATGGCATCGACGACCGCAACCCAGCAAGCCACCGTTACGCCGACCACTCCCGGTCCGCTCAAACGCATCATCCTGATCGTGCTGATCGCGCTGCTCGCCGCAGGCGCGGCCGCCGGCGGCACCTGGTTCTTCCTGTCCCGGCGCGACGCCCCGCCCGCTCCGGCGCAAGCCGCCGCCGCGACGCCGGCGGCGCCCGCCGTGCCGGTGTTCTTCCCGCTCGAACCCATGACCGTCAACCTGCAATCGGATGACGGCCAGCAACACTATCTGCGCATCGGTCTCACGCTCAAGCTGAACGACCCCAAGGTCCAGCAGCAGCTCACCGACCACATGCCGGAAATCCGCAGCCGCGTTCTGCTCGCGCTGTCGAACAAACACCCGGATGATCTCGCGCCCCTCGACGGCAAGCGTGCGCTCGCCACCGAACTCAAGACGCTGATCCAGCAGCCGACCGACAAGGGGGCCGCGCCCGTCACCGTCGAAGATGTGCTGTTCACCGAATTCGTCGTGCAGTGACGCCGCGTAACGCTGCTGCCATCATCAATCGCCAAGGGACGCACGAGGAATAGGAATGGGCCACGAAGAGTTCATGTCCCAGGAGGAGGTCGATGCCCTCCTCAAGGGCGTAACCGGCGAGTCCGATTCGGAAGCCGAGCAGTCTGACCGCTCGGGTGTCCGTCCGTACAACATCGCCACGCAGGAACGCATCGTCCGCGGCCGGATGCCCGGCCTGGAAATCATCAACGACCGTTTCGCGCGTCTGTTGCGCGTCGGTATCTTCAACTTCATGCGCCGTACCGCGGAAATTTCCGTCGGCCCGGTGAAGGTGTTGAAGTACAGCGAATTCACCCGCAACCTGCCGATCCCGACCAATCTGAACCTGGTCCACGTGAAGCCGTTGCGCGGCACTTCGCTGTTCGTATTCGACCCGAACCTGGTGTTCTTCGTAGTCGACAACCTGTTCGGCGGCGACGGGCGTTTCCATACCCGCGTCGAAGGACGGGACTTCACGGCGACCGAACAACGCATCATCGGCAAGCTCCTCAACCTCGTGTTCGAGCACTACACGACGTCGTGGAAAAGCGTGCGGCCGTTGCAGTTCGAATTCGTGCGCTCCGAAATGCACACGCAATTCGCCAACGTCGCCACGCCGAACGAAATTGTCATCGTCACGCAGTTCTCGATCGAATTCGGTTCGACCGGCGGCACGCTGCATATCTGCATGCCGTATTCGATGATCGAGCCGATCCGCGACATTCTCTCGTCGCCGATCCAGGGCGAAGCGATCGACATCGACCGCCGCTGGGTGCGCGTGCTCTCGCAGCAGGTGCAGGCCGCGGAAGTCGAACTGACCGCCGATCTCGCGCAGATCCCGATCACGTTCGAGCAGATCCTGAACATGCGCAAAGGCGATGTGCTGCCCATCAACATTCCCGAACACATCACCGCGAAGGTGGATGGCGTGCCGGTGATGGAATGCGGCTACGGTATTTTCAATGGTCAATATTCGTTGCGCGTTCAGAAGATGATCAGCGCGGCGGACACGATGAAGGAAGGTGGATATGACTGAGCTGAACTCAACGCCGGAGAAGGAATTGCCCACAGAGTCGCAACTCCCCGGCGCGGATGCCGACGAGGCCTCGCTCGACGACTGGGCCAGCGCCCTCGCCGAGCAGAACGACAACGGCGCCGTCAGCGCGACGACCGCCGGCGTGTTCCAGCCGCTGTCGAAGGTCGAGCCGAACACGACGCGCAACGACATCGACATGATTCTGGACATTCCGGTCCAGATGACGGTCGAACTCGGCCGCACGAAAATCGCCATCCGCAACCTGCTGCAACTCGCGCAGGGTTCGGTGGTGGAACTCGACGGCCTCGCCGGCGAGCCGATGGACGTGCTGGTCAACGGCTGCCTGATCGCGCAAGGTGAAGTCGTGGTGGTGAACGACAAGTTCGGCATTCGCCTGACCGACATCATCACGCCGTCCGAACGGATCCGGAAGCTGAATCGATGAAACGCCTTGCCGGGCGCATCACCAGCGGCAGCGGGCATGCTTTCCTGAGCGCGCTGCTAACGCTGCTGCTGGCCCTCCCCTCGCTGAGCGCCGCCGCAGCCGACATGAATGCGGTCAACCACCCCGCGCCGCTCGCCGCCCCGCTCGCCTCCCATGTGGGCGCCGGCTCCGCGGTGCCGTCGCTCGGCTTCGGTGCGGTGCTGCAGACCATCTTCGGTCTGTTGGTGGTGATCGGTCTCGTGTTCGCCTGCGCCTGGCTGGCACGCCGCTTCGGTCTGCAATCGGGTGGCCGTGGCGGTCTGGTGAAGACCGTCGGCGGGGCCTCGCTCGGCGGCAAGGAGCGCGTCGCGGTGGTCGAGATCGGTGACACGTGGCTCGTGCTCGGCGCGGCACCCGGCAATGTCCGTCTGCTGCACACCATGCCGGCCGGTTCGGCTGCGGGCGCGGCGCCAGCGGGCGATCTGCCCGGCGGCGCCTCGGACAATGCTCTCTCCGGCACCTTCGGGCAACGCTTTCGCGAGGCGCTGAAAGGCGAAGTCGGCAAACGTTTTAACCGGCCAGACGGCAGGGATCAGTAAATGCAGTTCAGTCACTCAACAGCGCGCCGCCGGCACGCGGCCTCGGGCCACGTCCGCGCCGGCACCCAGCGCGGCTTGCGCTTCCAGTTCGTCCGCACGCTGCGACGCCTCGCCACCTTCATGTTGCCCGCGTTGCCGGTCCTGCTGATGACGCTGCCGTCGCTCTCGTTTGCGCAGACGGCCGGCCTGCCCGCCTTCAACACCAGTCCCGGACCGAACGGCGGCACCACCTATTCGCTGAGCGTGCAGACGATGCTGCTGCTCACGGTGCTGTCGTTCCTGCCGGCGATGCTCCTGATGATGACGAGCTTCACGCGCATCATCATCGTGCTGTCGCTGCTGCGTCAGGCGCTCGGCACCACGACCACGCCGCCGAACCAGGTGCTGGTGGGTCTCGCGCTGTTCCTGACGCTGTTCATCATGTCGCCGGTGCTGGACAAGGCCTATAACGACGGCTACAAGCCCTTCTCCGAAGGCTCGCTGCCGATGGACCAGGCGGTCACGCGCGGCCTCGCACCGTTCAAGACCTTCATGCTGCGGCAGACCCGCGAGACCGACCTGGCGTTGTTCGCCCGCATCTCGCACGCCGCGCCGATGCAAGGTCCCGACGACGTGCCGCTGCCGCTTCTGGTGCCCGCCTTCGTGACGAGCGAGCTGAAAACCGGCTTCCAGATCGGCTTCACGATCTTCATTCCGTTCCTGATCATCGACATGGTGGTGGCGAGCGTGCTGATGTCGATGGGGATGATGATGGTCTCGCCCTCGACGATCTCGCTGCCCTTCAAGCTGATGCTGTTCGTGCTCGTGGACGGTTGGCAACTGCTGATCAGTTCGCTCGCGCAGAGCTTCGTCTAACTGTAGTTATCCTTACTGTTTCCGGCCCATTCATCATGACACCCGAATCAGTCATGGCACTGGCGCACCAGGCGATGTACGTCGCCTTGCTGCTCGCCGCGCCACTGCTGCTGGTCGCTCTCGTCGTCGGTCTGATCGTGAGCCTGTTTCAGGCGGCCACGCAGATCAACGAAGCGACGCTCTCCTTCATTCCGAAGCTGCTGGCTATCGCGATCACGCTGGTGATCGCCGGCCCGTGGATGCTGTCGACCATGCTCGACTATCTGCGCGAGATGCTGACCACCATCCCGACGCTCGCCAACTGACCGCCCACTGAGCGCCGCGCCCTCGTCATGTTCTCCGTCACCTATGCGCAACTGAACACGTGGATGGCCGCGTTTCTGTGGCCGCTCGTGCGGATTCTGGCGCTGGTGGCCACCGCGCCGGTGTTCGGCAACATGTCGGTTTCGACGCAGGTGAAAATCGGCCTGTCCTCTTTCATCACCATCATCGTCGCGCCGACCCTCGGCCCCCTGCCGCAGGTCACGGTGTTCTCGGCGATGGGCGTGTGGATCATCGTCAACCAGTTTCTGATCGGCGCGGCGCTCGGCCTGACCATGCAGATCGTCTTCACCGCGATCCAGGCCACCGGCGAATTCGTCGGCCTCGGCATGGGTCTCGGCTTCGCGACCTTCTTCGACCAGCAGGCGGACGGTTCGAGCGCGGTGCTGTCGAGCTACATGAACGTGTTCGCCATGCTGGTGTTTCTGGTGCTCGACGGGCATCTGCAGGTCATCAGCGCATTGATCGCGTCGTTTCAGTCGCTGCCGATTTCGAGCGACATGCTCGCCGCCGCCGGCTGGCGCGCCTACGCGAATTACGGCGGCATGATCTTTTCGATGGGACTGCTGCTGTCGCTGCCGGTGGTCGCGGCGCTGTTGATCGCCAACCTCGCGCTCGGCATTCTCAACCGCGCGGCGCCGCAGATCGGAGTGTTCCAGATCGGCTTTCCACTGACGATGCTGGTCGGCATGCTGCTGTTGCAACTGCTGGTGCCGAACATGGTGCCGTTCTTCTCGCGCCTGTTCGACAACGGCGTCGAGCAGATGGGGCGGGTGGCGGCGCTGCTGCATTAAGGCCTGTCTCAGCGTGACGCTCACGCCGACGTAAAGCCCGCACCAACGTAAAACCACGCCGACGCAAAACCCCAAGCGGCGCCGCAAATAAAAACGGGAGGCCGCCGCAGCGCCTCCCGTTTCTTGTCCAACGATCCCTTCGCTTACTGATTCAGGTACTGGAACAGCGACATCTGTGCGACCTGCACGAAGGCTTCCTGCGATGCCTGCAGCGAGTCCTGGGTCTGCGTGTACTTGCTGATAGTCGAGGGCAGATCGATCTGCGTGAGATCCGCCAGCGAGTTCGTGTTCTGCAGCGACAGGCTCTGGCTCACCGTCTGCATGGCCTGAACCTGCTGCTCGCGTCCGCCCACCGTCGCCTGCACCGTCGTCACGTTGGACAGCGTGTTCTCCACCTGCGTCAGGCCCACGTTCAGCGTGTTGGTGAGGGCCGCGGCGGCTGTCGACGAGTCGGCCGGAGTCTGCAGCGCGGTGATCATGTTCTGGATCGTCGCGAAGATGTTGGTGCCGCCCTGCGAAGCCGGAACCTGGGTTGCCGGCTGCACGGTGAACGAATCGCCGCTGGAAGGCGTGCCGGTCATCGTCACGCTCTGGCCGCTCGAGCCCAGTGTGATCGCCGAGCCGGCCGTGTAAGGCTGCGCCGCCGAGGTCGTCGTGACACCGGCGCTATTCGTGTCCGTCACGGTGTAGGTCGTGGCCGGCGGCGTGCCGCCCACGCTGAACGAAATGCCGTAGGTGTCGCCGCTTGCCGACGCCAGCGTGTTGGTCGTGCTGACCGCGCCGATGATCCCCGTGCCGGCATTGCTCGACGCCGCATAGGCGACCGGGCTGGCCGTCTCCGGCGACACGCTCATGAACACCGCCGCGCCGCTGTCGCCGGTATTGACCGAGGTCGTGTCGGAGATCTGCTGGCTGGAGATGCCGTTGTCGCCGTTGTAGACCACCGTGCCGGCCGAATTCTGCGTGAACGGTTGCGAGGCCGACTGAAAACCGCCGAACAGGTAACCCCCCGAGGGCGACTGGGTATTGGCCAGCGTCATCAAGGTGTTGCTCAGGTTCTGCAGCGTGGCCGCAATGGCGCTGCGGTTGGTGTCGTTGAGCGTGGCATCGCCCGCGCTCAGCAACTGGGTCTTCACGCTTTGCAGCGCCGTCGTGACGCTCGTGAGCGTCGTATCTTCCGAGCCCAGCGAGGTAAGTGCCGCGCTCTGGTTGGAGGCGTACTGCGACAGCGTCGCGCCCTGCATGCTGAGTTGCACGGCTTGCGCCGCGCCGAGCGGATTGTCGGCCGGCGTGGTGATGGCCTGGCCGCTCGAAATTTCGGCGTAGAACTGCGCCAGTTGGCTCTGCTGATTGTCCATGTTCTGGACATTCATGCTGAGATATTCGCTAGTAGAGATGCGCATCGCTCAACGCCTTTTACTGAAATATGCCAATGATGGTCTGGAACAGCGTGTCAGCGGTCTGAATGACCTTGCTGTTGGCCTGGTACAGTTGCTGGTACTGCAACAGGTTCGCTGCCTCTTCGTTGATGTTCACGCCGGACACCGACTGCTGTGCCTGCGAAATCTGCGACGTGAGCGCCGTCTGCGTCGCCATGGAGGCGCTGGTCGCGTTGGTGTTGTTACCCACCGAGTTCACGTAATTCGCGTAGGCCTGCGTCAGGCTCGTGGTGCCGCCGTCCAGGGTATTGGCGCTGACGAGTTTCGACATGGCCGTCGCATTGCGTCCGTCGCTCTGCGCGCCGGTGTTCGGGGCGATCGTGAAAGTGTCGTTGTTGTCCGGCGTGCCGCTCAGCGTGAAGGTGACACCGTTCATCGGACCGGCGGTGGCCGGCGGCGCCGCGCTGTTGACGGTCATCGTCGCGCCGGCCGTGCCCGAATACGGCACCGGTGTGGTCGCCGAGGTGATGTTGATGGTGGTCGGCGGCGTCGTGTTGATGGTCACCACCGAATTCGGCGGGAAGCCCGACAGCGTGCCGGTGGACGAGTTGTAGGTGAGCGTCGTGGCGGTCGACGGCAGCGTGTAGCCGGCCGAAACCGAGCCTTCGTCGGCCAAGGTCGCGTCGCCCGTATTGCTCGAACCCGCTGTGACCAGCACCGGCGAAGCCGCGGCAATCGCCGAACCGTTCGTCGTGGTGAGCGCGAAGCTGCTGAGCGCGCCGCTTGTCGGCGACACGTTGAACGAGTCGCCCGGCTGCATCGTGCCGGTCAGCGACAGGTTCAGGCCGTCGATCGGTTGCGACAGGCTGGTGGTCGACGCGACCACGTCGCCGGTCTGGTTGTCCGTCAGCGTGTAAGCCGAGCCGTTATACGACAGCGTGTAGTTGCCGGTGGTGGGCTGCGTCGCGTCGACGAACGACACGCTGAGCGAAGCGTTGCCGGTGTTCTTGGCGTTCGCTGTGGCCGCCGGAGGCGCCACCGAGAACAGCGCCTGGCCGGGCGTACCCGACAGCGTGAGACCCAGTTCGTTCTGATTGTTGACCTGCGCCGCGAAGCTGGTGGCGATCGCGCCCAACTGGGCCTCGGCCGGGTCGAGCGATTGCGTGCGGAACGTGATCAGGCCGCCGAGCGCGCCGCCGGCGTTCTGCATGGTGCTGTCGGACAGATATTGCGTGGTGGCCGCGGTCGGCGTCGTGCCCGCCGCGCCCAGATAGGTGATCTCGGTTTCCGCGGAATTCGCCGGCGACGGCGCCGTGCCCAGGTTGTAGCTGGTGTTGCCGGACACGAGGGTCTGGCCGCTCGGCAGGAACACGCTGTCGGTGCCGTTCGAACTCGTCTCCACCTGCACGCCGACGAGCGACGACAGATTGGAAATCGCCTCGTCGCGCTGATCGAGCAGCTGGTTCGGCGCCTGGCCTTGCGCGCTCGCGGCGGAGATCTGCTGGTTGAGCGTGGCGATCTGCGCGGTGTAGGTGTTGATCTGCGTCACCGTGGAGCTCAGCTGCGAATTCACGTCCTGACCGAGCTGCGTGTATTGCGTGCCCATCGAATTCAGCTCGGTGGCGAGCGTCGTCGCATCGCTTATGGCCGTGGCCCGCGTGGCGGGCGTCGAGGCGCTGCCGGCCACCGTCTGCAAACCGGTGAAGTAATTGGTGATCGCGGTTGAAATCCCCGAGGTCGGGCTGCCGACCAGGTTGTTCAACGCCGTGAGCATCGTATAGGAGGCGTTGAGCGAGGCGCCGGTGGACTGAGCGTTGTTCAGCTCGGTCGTCAGATACTGGCTGTAGGCGCGCTGCACCGTGGTGGTGGACACGCCTTGCGGCAGGTAGCCGGAGCCCGTGTAAATCCCCGAGCTTTCCGCATAGACCGGGCTTTCTACATCGTAGCCGGGCACGTCCGAATTGGAGATGTTCTCACCGGTCGTCGTCAGCCCCCATTGGGCTGCGTTGAGTCCGCTGAGACCGATACTGATAAGGTTGCTCGACATGCGTCATCCTGTAGGGCTGGCAACGCGCCCACCGAGTTGCCAAGACTCTCTGTATATCGGCGCACTGGCGACAAAATTGAGGGGGCAACCCGTATTTAAACGCGCGCCGCATTCATGCCGCGACGCGCGTCAAACTCAGGTTCGCACCAGCGAGCGACGCTTCATTTCTAGCTGGGTAATCAACCGCTGCAACGTGTTCTCGGCATTGCCGGGCAGCGCGACAAAACGCATGCCCATCTGGTACCGCTGGGTGCCGTTCGGCAGATCCACCGCGCGGAACGACACCAACTGCAAATCCACCGACAGCTTGCCCGGCGCGCCGAGGCTCAGTTCGCAGTCTTCGAACACCGCGCCCATCGGCAATTCGACCACGCGCGTGTCCGTGGTACGCATGCCGACGCCGCCCAGCGACAGGTCGTGCACCTCGAAACGGAAGCGCTCCCCGTCGGGCAAACGGCCCGTACACAGGTACGGATCGAGAATCGGCGCGTCGACGCGGAAAAACTCACGGCGCTGCACGTAAAACAATACTTCCGGAAAATCCGCTTCGAACGCCGCACGGCCTTCGAAGGTGGTTTCACGCGGCGTGGTGGTCGAAAACTCCACCCGCACGCCTTCAGGCTGGGCGTGAAACTGACAGCGGGGCGCAGCCATCAGGCCGCGGTTCTGGTCGGCCAGCGCGCCCCAGTCGAACGTGAACGTGCGCTCACGCACGTCGACGTCGAGAATCCGGGTGACGAGTTGGCCTCCCTTGTACTGCGCGGTGAGGAAATCGCCGCGGTTGACGAGATTGCGCAACTGGACACCGATCTCCAGCGGATTGCGGCGACCGAAGTCGTTGCCGATGTCAGAAGAGCCGTCCGTCTGGCCGTTCGTCTCAGTGGTATCCATGGGCTTGCCGGTATGCATGTTCTTTCGGGCCCGTGCCCGAGGTCCAGTGCCGGGGCCCGTGACACGCGCGTTGACCGGGAAAAGTTACCCCGGTATTAAGGTCTGACTGAATAGCGGCAGTCTGGACTCAAAGTTTAGGGTAACCGAGGGAAATATTTGGCGCAAACGTTAAACCGCCCGCCTTCCAGCCCTCTTTACCCAACCCGCATCAACCGGCAAATCCACTTCATTCAACCTGTGCGGCTTGGCCGGCGGCACTGCTTCGTGCCGTCCGGCCCCACCGTCTTGTTTTGCGACATGGCCCCGTCGCCTGCTTTTCATCCTGCCGGACGGCCCTCGTGCCGCCCTGGCTTAAATCTGCTTCTCGCTGCTTCTCGCCGCTTCTCTCTATGCCTCTCGACGATCAGCTCATGCGGTCCATGATCGACATCAGTTTCTTCGCGTAATGCGGATCGGTGGCGTAGCCCGCGCGCTGCATGCCGATCGCAAAACCCGCGGCGTCGTGCGAGCTGTTGAGCACCTGCGCGTAGCGCGGATTGTTCTTCAGTAATTGCGCGTAATCGGCCATCGCGTCGTTGTACGAGTCGTAGGCGCGGAATTTTTCCACCACGCGCTGCGGCTGGCCGTTGCGGTATTCGGTGGTGACGGTCGAGACGGTCTTGCCGGTCCAGTCCTTGGTCGCCTTGATGCCGAACACGTTGTGGCTGGTCTCGCCGTTCGCCTTCATGATCTCGCGCTTGCCCCAGCCCGATTCGAGCGCGGCCTGGCCGATGATGAAGCGTGCCGGTACGCCGGTGGTTTCGCTCGCGGCCTGCGCCGACGCGGCCAGCTTGTCGACGAACGCATCCACGTTGGTCGTGCCGTCGCCACGCAGCGGCGGAGTCAGCGCGCTGTTGCGCGAATAGCCCACGCCGTTCGCCAGCGACCCGTTCGCCTCGGCATTGCCGTAGGCCTTGGCCAGCGCGTCGAGCGCCGGATTGCTGCCGCCGGCGGCCGAGCCGGTCTGCATGCCGGAGTTATTCATCAACTGCTTGAGCATCGCGTCGGCCACGC
Source organism: Paraburkholderia sp. BCC1885 (assembly GCF_900996235.1). Taxonomy (GTDB): domain Bacteria; phylum Pseudomonadota; class Gammaproteobacteria; order Burkholderiales; family Burkholderiaceae; genus Paraburkholderia. Next base: position 8,452 of record NZ_CAAJGM010000238.1, on the reverse strand, counting down.
CGATGCCCTTGTTCGACATCTGCTGCGCCATCTGCTCGTCCATCATCGAGGTGAACTGCGCACCGTCGCGCGAATCGAGCGGGCCGTCTTGCGGCGTGGCGTCGCGCATGCTCTTCAGCATCATCGTGATGAAGGTTGCGTCGAACTGCTTGGCGGCCATCTTGACGCCCTGCTGCGGCGACGCGCTCACCTTGGCTCGCAGGCTGTCGAATCCCTGCACGTCCAGCGCAAAACGCTGACTGAGGTCATTCGGGCCTGTGGTCGGATCAGTAGTCATCGCGGCTCCTTAGATGATTTCAAGTTCGGCGCGCAAGGCTCCTGCGGCCTTCATCGCCTGCAGAATCGACATCAGATCGGCGGGCGTCGCGCCAAGCGCATTGAGCGCCTTCACGACGTCGGCCAGATTGGCGCCGGCCTTGACGAACTTCAGCGCGCCGTCGTCCTGCTTCAGCTGGATCTGGGACTGCTGGGCCTGCACGGTCCGGCCGTTCGAAAACGCGCCGGGCTGGCTGACCACGGGTTGGGTATTCACCACCACCGAGAGATTGCCGTGCGCGACCGCGCAATTCTCGAGCGTCACCATCTGGTTCATCACGATCGACCCGGTGCGCGCATTCAGCACGACTTTCGCCGCGCCGGCCGCCGGCTTCACGTCGAGGTCTTCGAGCTGGGCCATGAACTGCACCTGCTGGGACGGATCGGCCGGCGCGCGCAACTGGATCGTGCGGCCGTCGAGCGGCGTGGCCGTGCCTTGACCGAAGGCGTTGTTGACCGCCGCGACGATGCGCTGGTTGGTGTCGTAATCCATGTCGTTCAGTTCGAGCTGCATGGTGCCGTCCTGCGTGATGCTGGTCTGCACCGCGCGCTCGACGATACCGCCGGCCGCGATGCGGCCCGCCGCCAGCTGGTTCACCTGCACGCGGCTGCCGTTGGCGCTGGCGCCCGCGCCGCCCACCGCCAGGTTGCCCTGGGCGAGCGCGTAGACGGAACCGTCGGCGCCCTTCATCGGCGTGAGCAGCAGCGTGCCGCCGCGCAGGCTCTTGGCGTTACCGAGCGACGACACGGTGACGTCGATCGCCTCGCCCGGCCGTGCGAACGGCGGCAGCACCGCCGTCACCATCACCGCGGCGACGTTCTTCAACTGGATGCTGGTCAGCGCCGAGGTGCTGCTGTTGTTCGAGCCGGCCGACTGGTTGTTGATCGAGATGCCGAGGTTGGCCAGCATGTTCGCGAGCGTCTGCGTCGTGAACGGCGTCTGGGTGGTCTGGTCGCCCGTGCCGTCGAGACCGACGACGAGGCCATAGCCGATCAGCGGGTTGTCGCGCACGCCCTGGATCGCGACCAGATCCTTCAGCCGTTCGGCGTGAGCGGCGGGCGTGACCGGCGGCAGCGCGCCGCACGCGAGCGCGACCACCAGGCAGGCGTGGCCGAAATGGCGAAGGCGGCGGGAAGAGACGAGATTCATGATCACCACGGCGCCACGTTAAGGAAGAAGCGTTGTAGCCAGCCCATGGTCTCCGCCTCGTCGATATAGCCCTTCGCCGAATACTCGATCCTGGCGTCGGCCACCTGGGTCGAGAACACCGCATTCAGGGCGGAGATCGTGTTGGGGTTGACGACACCGGAGAAACGCACGAACTCGTTGCCCTGGTTGATCAGCATCTGCTTTTCGCCGCTCACCACGAGGTTGCCGTTCGGCAGCACGTTGGTCACCGTGACGGTGATCACGCCGTTGAAGGTATTCGACGCGTTCGCTCCGCCCGTCCCCGAGAACGTGTTGGCGCCCTGGGCGGCGAGGTTGGCCTTGCCGAGCAGGCCGCTCAGGAAATTGGCGCTGGTGGTCGAGAACGACGTATTGGAACTGCGGTTGGTATTCGCGCCGGAGGACTTGGTGGCGTTGATGTTTTCCTGCACGACGATAGTCAGGATGTCGCCAATATTGCGCGGCCGCTGGTCTTCGAACAGCGGCCGGCCCGCGTAGCCCGGGTTGAAAATCGACCCCGGCGACTGCGCGTGCGGCGGCACCGGCGGCACGGCCGTCATCGGCTGCTGCACGATCGGCTGCTTCGGAATCTGCGCGCAGCCGCCCAGCGCCAGAGCCAGCACGCTGACCGTGGCGACGAGCGCGCTGCGCGCGTCGTCGATAACCGGATTGAAATTGGAGTGCGACATCGTGTGTACCTACCGCCTGGAAGTCCGACTGCTTAAACCTGCATTTGCGACAGGGTCTGCAGCATCTGGTCGGACGTGGTTACGGCCTTGCTGTTGATTTCATACGCGCGCTGGGTCTGGATCATGTTGACCAGTTCCTGCACCACGTTCACATTCGAGGTTTCGACATAACCCTGCTGCAGCGAACCCGAACCATTCGAACCCGGCGCCGAGACGTTCGGCGTGCCCGACGAACTCGTTTCCGAGAACAGGTTTTCGCCCTGCGCGTCGAGGCCGGCCGGGTTGATGAAGGTGGCGATCTGCATGGTGCCGATCTGCTGCGAATTGCCGCTGCCCGGCTGGGTGATCGACACGGAACCGTCGGTGCCGATCGTCAGCGACGTGGCGTTCACCGGCACCGTGATCTGCGGAATCACCGGGTAGCCGCTCGAGGTCACGAGCTGGCCCTGCGCGTTGGTCTGGAACGAACCGTCACGCGTGTAGGAGGTCGTGCCGTCCGGCATCTGCACCTGGAAAAAGCCGTTGCCGTTGATCGCCACGTCTTTCGAGTTGCCGGTCTGCTGCAGGTTGCCCTGCGTGTAGAGACGTTCCGTCGCCACCTGCTGGACGCCGGTACCGAGCTGGATGCCCGACGGTACCTGGGTCTGCTGGGTCGAATCGGCGCCCGGCTGCCGCACCGTCTGATACAGCAGGTCTTCGAACACGGCGCGCGAGCCCTTGAAGCCGTTCGTGCTGACGTTGGCCAGGTTGTTCGAAATGACGTCCATCTGGGACTGCTGCGCGTTCATGCCGGTCGCAGCGATATAGAGTGAGCGATTCACGGTGTAGGTTCTCCTGGGTCGACGCGGGCGTCGTCCCGTTAGCTGCTGAAAGTGAGCAACTGGTTGGCGGTCTGGTCGTTCTGGTCGGCGTTTTCGATCATCTTGGTCTGCATCTGGAACTGCCGTGCATTGGTGATCATCGAGACCATCGCGTTCACCGGATTCACGTTGCTGCCTTCCAGCGATTCCGGCGCGAGCGTCACGCTCGGATCTGCGTCGGCCGGATTGCCGTCGGCGGTGCGGAACATGCCGTCGTCGCCGCGCGTCAGCGACCCTGCCGCCGGCTTCACCAGCTTGAGCTGGTCGACCACCGCGATCGCCGTGGCCGGATCTCCCGGCGCCAGCGCGGAGATCGTGCCGTCCTTGCCGATGGTGATGTCCGCGCCGGGAGGCACCGTGACCGGGCCGCCGGTGCCGAGCACCGGCAGGTTGGTCGCGTTCACCAGCTGGCCGTTTTCGTCGATGTGCAGATTGCCGGCGCGCGTGTAGGCCTCGCCGCCGTCGGCGGTCTGCACGGCGAGCCAGCCGTCGCCCTGCACGGCGACGTCGAGCGGATTGCCGGTCTGCTGGATCGGCCCGGGCGTCTCGTCCGCACCCGGAGTCGACGAGAGCACGAAAGTACGCGTAGTCTGGTCGTTCACGGAACTGCCGTCGCCGAACGACATCGGTACCGCGCGAAACGTCTCGAGCTGGGCGCGAAACCCGGTGGTCGAGGTGTTCGCGAGATTGTTCGCGACAATGGCTTGCTGCTCGAGCGCCTGGGTGGCGCCCGACATCGCGGTGTAAATCAGACGGTCGGTCATTCGTTCGGCTCCGGTAACGCTTACAGGTTGATCAACGTCTGGTCGATGGTCTGCTGCGTCTTGATCGTCTGCGCGTTCGCCTGGTAGTTGCGTTGCGCGGTGATCAGGTCGACCAGCGAGTTGGTCAGGTCCACGTTCGACGCTTCCACCGCGCCGCCCTGCAGGACGCCGAGGTTGGTGCCGCCCGGCACGCCGACCTGCGCTTCGCCCGAAGCCGCCGTCGCTTCGTACTCGTTGTTGCCGAGATCGACGAGACCGTTCGGGTCGTTGAAGTTCGCCAGCACGATCTGACCGAGTGCGGCGGTCTGGTTGTTCGAATACGTCCCGGTAATCACGCCGTTCGCGCCGATCGAATAGCTCGACAGCGTGCCGGCGGCGAAACCGTTGTTGGTCGGCGCGCTGTTCAGACCGGTCGTGCCGCCGAACTGCGTGGTGCCCGTCAGGTTCAGCGTGATGGTCTGCGGCGTGCCCGAGCCGTCCGTATTCGGAATCGAAAACTGCACCGCGCCCGAGGTGGTGGACGGCGTCACGCTCGTCACGCTGGTGAGCGTGCCGGAGCTGTTGAAGGTCGCGCTGCCGACGAGCGACGCGGTCGAGCCGGCGACGCCCGCGTAGATGTTCCAGTTACCCGAGCTGGTCTTGGCGAAGTAATAGTCGACGGTCTGCGAGCCGCCGAGCGAGTCATACGCCGTAAAGCTGTTGCCGTAGTTGTACGTGGTCGAGCTGTTCTGGTTGAAGGTGGTATTCGCCACCGACACCGTGTCGTTGTTGCCCGGCGTGCCGGTGAACGTCACGCTCTGCCCCGTGCCGAGCGGAATCGCGGTGCCGGCGGTGTAGGTGCCGGTCACCGGCGCGCCGCCGGCGGTATTGTCCTGTACCGAGTACGTGTACGTCGGCGGCGTGCCGGTTGCCGTAAACGTGATCGTGTAGGCGTCCGAGTTCGAAGCCTGACCGGGGTTCGAGACCGTCACGCCGCTGCTCACCAGCGAACCGGTGTCGGTCGTGGAAGGCGTCGCGACCGTGCCCACCGTCGCGGCGGCCTGGGCGTCGAGGTTGAACTGGGCGCCGACCAGCGTCGTTTCCGACGGCGCGATGTTCTGCGTCGGCACGGTCAGCGGCACGGTTTGCGCCGTGTTGATGACGCCCGCGGAGTTGGCGGCGTAGCCCATCAGTTGCAAACCTTGCGCGTTGGTGATCTGGCCGGCCTTGTTCACCTGGAAGATGCCGTTGCGCGAATAGGTGAGCGCGCCGTTGTCCGACATCTGGAAAAAGCCATTGCCGTTGATCGCGACATCCAGCGACTGGCCGGTCGTCGTGATCGTGCCTTGCGAGAACTGTTGCTGCACTTCGGCGAGCTGCGTACCGATACCGATCTGATCGTTCACGGCTGTGGCAACCGAGTTTGCGTACAGATCGGCGAACACCGCGGTGCCGCTCTTGAAACCGACCGTGTCCGCGTTGGCGATGTTATTGCCAATCACATCCAGATCGCTCGATGCAGCCGCGAGGCCGCTCAACCCTTGCTGATAACCCATGACGGTCTCCGTTCCGGAAAAGGTCTAAATTTGCTTGAACTGTTTGCTTAGAGGACTGCCGCGACCGAAGTCAGAGGCACCGTATTGCCGTTGGACAGCACGAGGCTCGGCGCGCCATTCGTACCCTGCACGACGCTCTCGACGGTGCCCGGCGTCAGTGTCGTGGCGGTGCCTGCGGCGCCGGTGCTGAGCGTACCGGTCGCGGTGAGCGTGTACGTGCCGGCAGGCAAGGCGTTGCCCGACGAATCGACCGGCGACCAGGAGATCGGCACCGTGCCGGCCGCCTGGTTGCCCAGATTGAGCGTGTTGACCACCTGGCCGGCGGAGTTGACGACGTTGACCTGCACGTTGTCCTCTGCGGTGGCCAGCTGCACGCCGAACTCGTTGGTCTTGCCGCTCGCCACGGTGATGCTGTTGCCGGGGGCGAGCACGCTCGAACCGATCAGCAGCGCGGCCTGCGAGGTCTGGCCGGCGTTGAGCTGCGTCGAGAGCGACGAAAGCGAAGTATTCAGTTGGCCGATGCCCGTCACGGTGTTGATTTCCGCGAGCTGCGAGGTCATCTGCGAGCTGTCCATCGGGTTGGTCGGATCCTGGTTTTGCAACTGCGTGACGAGCAGTTGCAAAAAGGTGTTCTGCAACGACGCGCCGGAGTTGGCCGAACTGCTGGCCGACGAGCTGGTGGCCGAACCGGCCGCCGAGCTGGTCGGCGAGTTCGTGCTCATCGTGTCGTTCATCAAGGGCGAGAACGATGTCCCGTTGTTGCCAATGGTTGTCAAGGAGTGCTCCTCAGGATCCGATCGTGAGAGTTTTCAGCATTAACGTCTTTGCCGTGTTCAGGGTTTCGACGTTCGCCTGATACGCGCGCGACGCCGAGATCATGTTGACCATTTCTTCCACCGGGTCGACGTTCGGCATCGTGACGTAGCCGTTCGCGTCGGCCGCGGGGTTGCCCGGGTCGTAGGTCTGTTTCATCGGCGTCGGATCGTCCACCACGCCGGTCACCTGCACGCCGCCCACCTGCTGGCCGGATGCGGAGCGCGAGCCGCCGAGCGGGTTGACCGCGAACACGACCTGCTTGGCCTTGTACGGCTTGCCGTCGGGACCGGTCGTACTGTCGGCGTTCGCCAGGTTCGACGCCGTCACGTTGAGCCGCTGCGATTCGGCCGACATGGCGGAACCGGCGACGGTGAATATGTTCATCAGGGATGGCATGGCTTTCTCTGACCTCTCCTGCCGGCAGGTTCCGGCTTGGTTATTTCCCGTGGGCGTGGTTTTTAGCGGTACATCCAGCTTGTGTGCCGGTCGTCACGTCGGGCTCCATCAGGAGCCGGAGGTGATCGCCGACAGCATCGTTTTGATCTGGCCTGACACTTCCGTCATGGCCGATTCGAAATGCAGCGAGTTATCGGCGAACTGCACGCGTTCCGAGTCGAGGTCCACGGTGTTGCCGTCGAGCGACGGCTGCACGGGGATCCGGTACGCGAGCTTGCCGTAGTCGTCGCTCGGACCGCCGGTCGGAATCAGGCTCGCCTTGCCGGCCATGTGGCCCGGCTCGTCGGCGGCCATCGTCATGCCGGTCGTGACATCGGCGGATTGCGTCATCGCCAGCGTCGAATTGTTCGAGGCGCCGGTTGCGAGGGTCGTGCCGCTGGACTTTCTCAATGCCCCGGCGAGGGCGGTCGAGAAGTCGACATCGCGCGCCTTGTAGCCAGGCGTGTCGGCATTCGCAATATTCGACGACAGCAGTTCCTGCCGGTACGAGCGGACATCGAGAGCCTGACGGCCAAAGTTCAGTTCGGCATCGAGTTTGTCGAGCATGAAAATCTCCGGATAACGTTCCCGCGTCTGGCGTGCGCTTTACCGTGCACACCCCCTGCGGCGCCCCAAAAGGCCTTTTTGCATGAGATGCATCTTAGGCGGGACGTGCAAGCGCCAATCGCGGGAATAACCGGGGAAGGTCGCCTCTATTCGACGCTTGCGCGTAAGGCACCGTCACTAGAATGCAATCCGTACCCTCGCCTCACGCCGGAGATTCACGATGGCCCGATCCACTTACGATGTGCCGCAGCCGTTTGGCCGCATCGTTGCGCGTCGCACCGCTGCCGCCTGGCTGGTGTGCGCGGTAGCGGGCGCATGGATCGCGCCGGCGGCGCTCGCCCAGAGCGCGGGCGCGCCGATCGTGATTCCGGGCAACGGCGAACAGAACCCCGCCGATCTCGCCCGGATGACGGCGCTGGCGACCAGTTCCACCACCAGTTCCACCAATAGCAACGGCGCACGCACCCCGAGCCCGCAACTCCGGGCCACGGTGGCGCCCTCGGCGAGCTCGCCCGCCACCGACCGCTTCTTCGCGCTGGCGAATGCCAACGGCGCCATCGTGATTCCGGGAACCGGTGAGACACCCGAGTCCGGCGCACCGGCGCTGGTGGCCGCGCCGCAGATGCACGCGAATGCCGCCTATCCCGCGAATTCCACGAATAACGCCGGCCTGACCCGTATCAATATGATGCCGGCGCTCGCCGCCAGCCAGGTCGTGCCGGTGGTCGTGACCTCGACGCCCGCGCGCGCCTATGCCGGCGCGGTACGGCCGGTCAATGCGGCGCCGCCGGCCGTCATGCCGGCAGCCACGCCGGCCAGCGGCATCGAAATCGACAGTCTCGCTTCACGCGGCGAGCCGCCGGAACTCGGTGCCAGCGCGCCGGTGCATGGCGCGGCTCAGAATCCGGCTCATAATCCGGCTCATAACGCGGCGTCCACGCCTGCGGCGCGGGTCGCCGCCGCGCCGGTATCGCCGGTGTCGCCGCTGGCTGCGGCGCCGAATCAGGCGCAGGCGCTGGCTCAGGCGGCGCAACGCGAACAGGCCGTGCAGGCGCTGCAGCGCCTGCAGACCACGCAAGCGGCGGCAGCCGCTGCCCAGTCGGCCGCTCAATCGGCCGCCCAGTTGGCCGCACAGACCGCCGCGCAAGCGAACGCGCAGTCCATCCAGTCGGTCCAGGCCGCCGCAGCGAATCAGGCGGCTCAGGCGGCGCAAGCCGCCCAGCCGGTCCCCGCCGGTCAGGAAGACGGCGAGCTGATCCATGCCGCCGCGCTCGACTATCTCAAGCAACAGGTCAACGGCTTG
>NZ_CAAJGM010000237.1 GCF_900996235.1 Paraburkholderia sp. BCC1885 | reverse complement strand
TTCAAACATCGAGATCAATTTCTGGTCGGTATTCATTCGGTTCCCAACAAGAAAACGACTTTCGAGACCCGCCAATTTCGAATGTGGCGAACAGTCAGGCTGAAAATGATTTGTTCAGACCTTCCCTAGCCAGCGTGTATTGGGTTGCGCACCCAGAAACAGGAAAACGTGCCGGATAGGTTTATGTTCGATTTGCCCCTGCCGGTCCAGACGCACGCCCTCCAGATGGGCCTCGCCGCATAGCTCGATGATCTGCGTTTTGACGTGCAGCGTGATATTGGTGGCTGCATTGATACGGCGGATCAGATAAGCCGACATGCTCGCACTGAGTCCCTCGCCGCGAATCACTACGTGGACATGGCGCGCGAATTTCGCGAGGAATACCGCGGCCTGTCCGGCCGAATTGCCGCCACCGACCACGATCAGCTCTTCGTTATTGCAGAACGCCCCTTCCATGAAGGTCGCGCTGTAGTAGATGCCGCGTCCTTCGAAATGTTCGAGACGATTCAGGTCCGGCTTCCGGTACCGCGCGCCAGTCGCGATGACGACCGAGCGCGCATAGACGCTCTCGTTATGATCCAGGCCGATGTGAAATACCTGGGAGTCCATACAGTCGATCGTCAGCGCTTCGATGGGCACGCCCACTTCGGCGCCGAACTTGCGGCATTGCGACAGGCCGCGGCCGGCCAGCGCCTGGCCCGATATGCCGGTGGGAAAGCCAAAGTAGTTCTCGATCTTCGAACTGGTGCCGGCCTGGCCGCCCGGCGCCTTGGCGTCCAGTACCGCGACCTGCAGCCCTTCGGACGCCGCGTAGACGGCGGCCGCGAGCCCCGCCGGTCCCGCGCCCACCACCACAAGATCGAAGCGCTCGCCGTTGAGCTTGTCCGGACTTAGACCGATGGCATCGGCGACGGCGCGGTGGCTAGGCTGCTTCAGCACGGCGCCCTGCAGCGTGACCACTACCGGAATGTCGGCCTCGGTGGCGTCATAGCGCGCTAGAAGCTCTTGAGATTCGGCGTGCTCGACGATATCGAAGTAAGCCGAGGGTTGGCCGTTGCGGCTCAGGAAGTGACGCAGCCGCAGGGTTGGCGCGGAGGAGGTGCTGCCGATCACCATCAGGCCGACATGCGGCCCCTGGATGAAAGCGACCCGGCGCAGGATGTAAGCGCGCATGATGGTTTCGCTCAACTCGGCTTCGGCCGTGACGAGCGCGCGCAGCGATTCCTCGTCGATGGCGATGACTTCGCAATCGGTCAGGGCGCGCGTGGTGGCTGCCGCGCCGCGGCCGGCCAGCGTGCCCACTTCGCCGGTGAAACTGCCGGGGCCGTGCGTGCCGAGCACGCGAGGGCCGTGCACGGAGCCGCGGGTTCCCTCGATGGTGCCGGAGAGAATCGCGAACATGCCGGTGTGGCGCTCGCCTTCGGAATAGAGAATGTCGTCGGCCTTCAGCTTGCGGCGCTCGCCGTATCGCTCAAGAATGGTCAACTGCTTTTCGTCGAGCGTGGGATACACCTGATGGTAGCGGCTGCCACCTGACGCCAGGTCGTGGGGATTGCCGGAAGAGTCTTTGCCCATGGCGGATTCCATCAAGTCGGGAAGCGGTACGTGCGGCGCAACGGCTGCGTCCAGGGTGACTATCATATCGCCGTTTTTTGCGCGTCAAACCGGCGGCTGAACGAGGCATCCCAAAGGCGTGCGGGCTCGCTTCGAGAAGATGGCCCGGCTGCACCGGATGCCGCGCGGGCGCGCTGGAATCGTCTTCCTTAAGGCTCATTCCTCGCGCTTTGGCGGCGTTCCGCCCGGCAACGTGTAAACTGCTGACTTTTTTGACTCCGGTGGTATGTTGCAAGCCCCACAGCGCACAGCCCTCAGCGGTCCGGCGCTCATCCGCGCACTTGCCCGCCTGACGGACCTCGACGTCCCCGCATCCAGTCAATCGCTTTCGGACCGGCTCAGCCAGTGGCTCGGCTGGACCGACGCCATTGGGCTGTCGACGGCGTTGGGCGGCAAGCCGCCCGCCGTGCCTGCCGGGGCGCGCGTGGACGGCCCCGCCGAGGAGGCCGAATGTGCCCGCGTGCGCGCGTCGCTGACCCAGGCCATCGTCGGCGACGGCACCCTGGGCGTGGCGCGGCGGCGCGCGCCGTCTGTGTCTGCGCAAGCACGGGCCGCTCAGGATGCCGCGGCGGAACCCGCGGTCGATTACGCCGTGTTCCGGCAGCGCTACCTCTCCATTCAGCAGACCATGGAGACGGCGATCGGCAATCTGCGCGGGCGTCTGCGCGCCCTGCTGGCGACGCGCACGCCCTCCATGGCCCGCCTCGCGCTCGTGGATGCCGTCATGGAGCGCGCCCTGAGCGCCCGCGAGCACAACCTGCTGGCGACGCTGCCCGGCATGCTGGCCGGACACTTCGAGCGTTTGCGCCAGGCGGAGCGCGACGCGCTGGCCGCCGCCGAAGCCTCGGACGACGGGGCAGGCGGCCGATCCGGCGCATGGCTCGACCTGTTCCGCAAGGATATGCAGGGCGTGCTGCTCGCCGAGCTGGAAGTTCGTTTTCAACCGGTCGAAGGCTTGCTCGCGGCCCTTCTCACCCGCTAACTGGGACACTATGTCCAGATATCTCAATCTCGTGGTTTTTCTCGCCGGTCTCGCGGCGGTTTGCTGGATCGGCGCCGGGTATGTGGCCGCCAACCCGCTCGCGCTGGCCGTCACGCTGCTGATCGGCGTCTGCTATCTGGCGGGCGCGCTGGAGCTGTATCGCTACAGCGAGGCCACCGCTACCTTGACGCGCGCGGTGACGGACCTGTCCGAAGCGCCGCGCAGCCTCGGAACATGGCTCGAACCCTTGCATCCCGGTTTGCGCAATGCGGTGCGGCTGCGGGTCGAAGGCGAGCGCGCGGCGCTGCCGGGGCCGGCGCTCACGCCCTATCTGGTCGGCCTGCTGGTGCTGCTGGGGATGCTCGGCACGCTGCTGGGCATGGTGGCGACCCTGCGCGGCACCGGCATGGCGCTGGAAAGCTCGACAGATCTGGAGGCGATTCGCGCGTCGCTCGCGGCGCCGGTGAAGGGACTCGGCTTCGCCTTCGGCACCTCGATTGCGGGCGTCGCCGCGTCCGCCATGCTGGGGCTGCTGTCCGCCTTGTGCCGGCGCGAGCGGATCGGCGCGGGACAACTGTTGGACGTGAAGATTGCGTCGGTATTGCGCATCTACTCGCAGTCTTATCAGCGTGAGGAGACCTTCAAGCTGTTGCAGCGCCAGGCGGACGTCATGCCGACGCTGGTCGACCGGCTGCAGACCATGATGGCGGCCATCGAGCGCCAGAGTCTCACCCTGAACGAACGGCAGATGGCAGCCCAGGAAGCGTTCCACGGCAGGACGGAGACCGCTTACGCGCGTCTGGCCGCCAACGTGGAGCAGTCGTTGAAGTCGAGCGTCGCCGACAGCGCGCGCGCCGCCAGCGCGGCGCTCAAACCCGTCATGGAAGCCACGCTAGCGGGTCTCGCACGCGAGACGTCCGCATTGCACGACACCGTCACCCATGCCGTGCAGCGGCAACTGGATGGGCTGTCGTCCGGCTTCGCGGCCAGCACCACAACCGTGGCGGACATCTGGAACCAGGCGCTGGCCGGCCAGCAGCGCTCGAACGAGGCATTGACCGGGCATCTGCGCGCGTCGCTGGACCGTTTCAGCGAGACTTTCGAGCAACGTTCGGCCGGCTTGCTGGAGGGCGTCTCGGCGCGTCTGGAGGCCACGGCGGCCAAGGTATCCGAGGCGTGGGGCGAAGCGCTGGCACGTCAGGAGCAGGCCGGCGAGAAGCTGGCCGGCCACAACCAGCAAGCCCTCATGGCGGCTGCGGCGAGCTTCGAGCAGCACGCGGCGTCGCTGCTGCATACGGTCGGTCAGTCGCATGCGGATTGGCAGACGGAACTCGGTTCGCGCGATGAAGAGCGCCTCGCGGCATGGACCGAATCGCTCGGCTCGATGGCGGCCACCTTGAGCCGAGAATGGGAAGCGGCGGGCGCGCGCACTGCGAGCCGTCAGCAGGAAATGGGCGAGACGCTGGCGCAGACGGCGCGGGATATCTCCGCGCAGACCCAGGCGCACGCCACCCAGACCATCGCCGAGATCGACCGCCTCGTGCAGGCGGCCGCGGAAGCGCCCAAGGCGGCGGCGAACCTGCAGGCCGAACTGGCGGCGCGCGATCAGCAGCGTCTCACGGCCTGGACCGAGGCGCTGGACACGATGGCGACGACCTTGAGCCGGGAATGGGAAGCGGCGGGCACGCGCACCGCGAGCCGTCAGCAGGAGATCTGCGACACGCTCGCGCAAACCGCGCGCGAGATCGCCGCGCAGACCCAGGCGCACGCCAGCAATACCATCGCCGAAATTTCCGGACTGGTGCAGGCGGCCTCGGAAGCGCCGCGGGCGGCCGCCGAGGTGGTCGCCGAACTGCGCCAGAAGCTCTCCGAAAGCATGGCCCGCGACACCGCGATGCTCGAAGAGCGCAGCCGTCTGCTGGCGACACTTGAGACCTTGCTGGATGCCGTGAACCACGCATCGACCGAGCAGCGTTCGGCGGCCGACGGGCTCATCACCACCACGGCGGATCTGCTGGAGCGGGTCGGCACGCAGTTCGCCGACAAAGTCGAGCAGGAGACCGGCAAGCTGGGCAGCGTGGCGGCGCAGGTTACGGGCAGTGCCGTCGAGGTGGCGAGCCTCGGCGACGCTTTCGGTGCGGCGGTCCACGTATTCGGCGAGTCGAACGACAAGCTGGTGGCGCACCTGCAGCGCATCGAAGCCGCGCTGGACAAATCGCTCGCCCGCAGTGACGAGCAGCTTGCCTACTATGTGGCGCAGGCGCGTGAGGTGATCGACCTGAGCATGATGTCGCAGAAGCAGATTATCGAAGACCTGCAGCGGCTCGGCAGCCAGCGCGCGTCCGCTGGAGTCGATGCGGTATGAGCGAGGAAATCGACGGCGGCATGGAGACCGCGGCGCCAATCTGGCCCGTCTTTGCCGACCTGATGTCGGTGCTGCTGGGCGCCTTTGTGCTGATCCTGGTGGGCGTCATCGGCGTGCAGCTCGAACTGTCGACGCGGCTCGATCAGGAGGTCAAGCAGCGGCAGATGGAAACGCAGCGCCGCAAAACCCTGGAACAGGCGCTGGCGGTGCCGCTGGCGGCAGGCCGCGTGACGCTGGTGAACGGGCGCATCGGCATTAGCGGCAGCGTGCTGTTCGCGCTCAACTCCGATCAATTGCAGCCTGAAGGCCGGGAAGTGCTGAAGAGCCTGGTTGGGCCGCTGTCCGCGTATCTGCAGGCGCGTGGCGAAATCCTGATGGTGAGCGGCTTCACCGATGACCGCCAGGTGGGCGAGGCGAACCGCCGCTTTGCCGACAACTGGGAACTGTCGGCGCAGCGCGCGTTGACGGTGACGCGTGCCTTGATCGACGCGGGCATTCCGGCCTCGTCGGTGTTTGCGGCCGCGTTCGGCTCGCAGCAGCCAGTCAGCTCCAATGCCGACGATCAGGGCCGCGCCAAAAACCGGCGCGTGGAACTGGCGCCGATTCCGCGGCCTTCTTCGGGCGAAGCGGTGAAGTCCGGTGAATAGCGACGTGGACCGCGCGCTTGAGGAATCCGGCACCGCCCGCGCGACGCTCGATGCATGGCGCGCGCGCGGCGCCGATCGCATGGATCCGCTGCGCTTTCATTTCATGGAAGCGCTGGAGCGGCGCACGGCCGGCCATAGCGGCGCGGCGCGGCGCATTCTGGACGAGCGCCTGAGCGGTTTGCTGGCGGCTTATGCCGAGGCGCTCGAGAAGGCCGCGGTTGCGATGGGCGAGGCGGCAGATACAGCTGCCGCGGGTGTCGGGCCTGACCCAGGCCGGCCGGCGCCCCTGAACCCGCGCGGGTCTGCACGCGGTGCGCTGGGCGAATTGCTCGACCAGATTGCCGGCCGGGTACCTTCAGCGGAGACTGGCCGAGCCGCCGTAGACCATGCCGCGCCGTCTCGACCGGCGCCGTGGCCCGAACTCGCGGTGCTCGAATATTTCAGGGAAGTCTGGTCCAGGCTCGGTACGGAAAAACAGTTGCAGCAATCGCAGCAGCAGGTGCCGGGCAATGCCGGTCCCCTCAATTCAAGCAGCCTCGTGCATCGGTCGCTTTCGCTGATGCAGGAGTTGTCGCCCGGCTATCTCCAGCAGTTTCTGTCTTACGTCGACGCCTTGTCGTGGCTGGAGCAGATGGGCGCCGCCGGCGTGCCGCCGGGTAAAGAGACGCCTCGTGCCGCGGGGACGAAGAAGGGTACGCGCGGTACTTCACGTTAGCGCGTCGTGTGCTTCGCGGGCTGCGTTTGAGTTGGAGAGGCCGCCGCGCGGCGTGCCGCGTGCGGTCTCCGGGTTGCTTTCAGATCGAATACGGCTCGTTCACGAGGGTGCTGCCGAGCGCCATCAGTTCGCCGTCCTGTTCGGCCAGCGCCAGCGGCACCTGATCCCGCAGAAACTCGACGAAGGTCTTGATCTTGGCGTCGAGGTAACGGCGCGAGGCGTACATCGCATAGATATTGTTGGACCGCAGACGGTGGCCGGGCAGCACGCGCACCAGACTGCCGTCGCGCAGGCCCGGCAGCGCCACGGAAATCGGCAGCGGCCCGATGCCCATACCCGCACGAATGACCTCGCCGAGCGCCTCCGCCACGTTCACGGTGAGCGGCGCGGGCTTGACGTGACGGAACACCGCTTCGTCCGCACCTTCGAAATGCCATTGCCCGAGCGGAACGTCGGGCAATACCAGTTGCAGGCAGGTGTGCTTGTTCAGATCGACGAGCCGGGTCGGCATGCCGTACTTCGAGAGGTAGCGCGGCGAGGCGCACAGTATCGTATACAGACTGCCGATGCGCTGCGACACCAGCGCCGAATCCGCCAGTTCACGCGCCACTACCACGGAAACGTCGAACCCTTCGTCGATGATGTCCGGCACCCGCTGGGCCAGCACGAGATCGATCAGCACCTCGGGGAAGCGCTTGCGGTAGCGCGCGATGAGCGGCGCCAGATGATGCTGGCCGAAACTGGTCGTGGCATGCACCCGCAGCTTGCCGGACGGCTGCGCGCCGGCGCCCGCCGCCTCGGCCTCCGCCAGATCGACCTGGGCCAGAATCTGCTCGCAGTGCTGCAAATAGCGCTCGCCCGCTTCGGTGAGCGATAGATGCCGCGTCGTTCTGTGCAGCAGCCGCGTGTGCAGGCGCGACTCCAGATCGGTGATCGCGCGCGATGCCTGGGGCGTGGTCACCGACGCCAGGGCCGCAGCTTTTGTGAAGCTGCCGGCCTCGACGACGCGAGCGAACATCCGCATGCTTTCCAAGGTGTCCATCGGAATCCTGAGATACAAATAAAAGGGGTGACGCAGACGGACAACGTGGCGACAGGCTCTGCCGGCCGTTCCCGGTTGAGAGGCTGCCCAGATAGCGCGGACCGCCGCGAGCGCATGGGGCCGGTGAACGTGAACCGTGGAGCGCCGACATGAGCCGCGCCGGCGCGCTGGGAAACACCACGCCGCGGTAAATCGATCAGGAAGACAAACCGCCAGGTTGCCCATTTGGAGACGCCTTTATTGTATCTTGATGACGATTTTCCTTATTGCGACGATATTCAACAAAACAGTCTTTCTGGGTGCAAGGATAATATCGTCTAAATGACCATGCTGGCTTTGGGCGGTGGCTTGACACCCGTATTGAATGCGCCTAAATAAAACTACGCAGCGCTGTACTACGCTTCCCGCGCGTGGGGTTCATGCGAGTTATTTAAGCGAGCCTACCGATGAAACTGGTGACACTCGAAAATGATCCCGATAATTCGTGGTCTTTGAACAATACGCTTCGACATGCAGGTTATCACTGCCGGGGCTATTCTAATATCGATGAATTGCTTGAAAGTCCGTGGTCCGCGGAGTCCGATCTGGCAATTATCGAAGGCGATGGGCTCGACAAGGGCCTGGTTGAATTCGTCGCGCAGACACTTTGGCCTGAGCGGCCGATGCTGTTCGTCGGCACCGACGAACGTCTGCTGAGCAGCCTGACCCGCGACGCCGACGCCTATCTCGTCAAGCCGGTCTCCGTGCGAGGCCTCGTGGCATGCGTCAAAAGCACGCTCAGCAGGGCGTGGGACGAGTACGCGAGTTCGGGCACGACGGAGTTCGGGCGCTACGTGTTCGAGACGCACGAGCGCAACGTCCTAGTTGACGGCAAGCGTGTCGCCCTTACCCAGAAAGAGTTCCAGCTGGCCTTGCTGCTGTTCAGAAACCTCGCGCGGCCGGTTTCGCGCGTCTATCTGGCAGGTACTGTGTGGCGCCACGACGAACGGATCAACGCGCGCACCATGACGGCGCACATCTCCACCATCCGCTCGAAACTTCAGCTAGGCGACGACGGCGACTACGCCCTCACGCCGATCTATAACTACGGCTACCGGCTCGACCCGGTGCGTCGCAATCGCACGTTGAATCCGAATCCAGCAAGGCAAGCCGTTCCCACTACGCCAGCCGTCGCCTCGCACTGATGGCATTCAACACGTGCTCACTATGTGAGCCGTGGCGCGCGTTCAGATATCCATCGGATTTAGAAAATATCTATTCCTGAATTGGAAACAAATGGATATCGGGGCGTCGCTTTTTCTAATTGTTATCAAATTTGATAATCATGTTTTTCGTATTCGACTAACAATCCCCACGATGCGAAAAATTTGGCCCCTTTTTACCGCTTGACGTGCGTGTTTCGACGCTATTTAGGTCATTGCAGCCGGTCCCGGCATTCAACAGACTCGTGTTGCGTCATTGGGACATCTATCTGATTCGCGTGTGCGCAAAAGAGTGTTTTTGGTAGACTCGTAATCAAAGTAGTAAACGAATCCCAAATAAATGTAGTTTCGCTCCAAGACGGGCGGAGCGCAGACAGGAGACCGGATCCGGCGCAACGCCTGTGAATCCGAGACGAATTCTGTGTGGCCCCCGCTGTGAGCGCCCCTTAAAAAATTGATGCCTGCCCGGCATTGCCGGCGTAGGCAGTATCCCGCGCAGTTGGTGTTCCATTTAACAGGGTATGGAGGAGATGATGAAGTCCAAGAAGACTTTGCTGGCCATCGCGTTGATGTCGGCTGGCGCTGTTGCACACGCTCAGAGCAGCGTGACGCTGTACGGCCGCCTGGACGCGGGTATCGAATACATGAATGGCTTGCCGGGCAACAACGGTACAGGTCACACCTCGCGCTTCCGCCAGGAAAGCGGTGACTGGGGCACGAGCCTGTGGGGTTTGAAAGGCGTAGAGGATCTGGGTGGCGGCACCAAGGCCGTTTTTCAGTTGGAAGGTGCATTTAGTACTGCTACAGGCTCGCTGGGTCTGAACGGCTCGCTGTTCGACCGGATTGCGAACGTCGGTCTGTCCAACGACCAGTTCGGTACTTTCTTGATGGGCCGCCAACTGCAGATCGCTAACGGCGACTGGGACTTCGATCCGTTCGGTCAGTCGAACTGGTCGTCTGCTTCGCTGGTTCGGGGCCGCAACTGGGAACACACCAGCAACAATATTTCGTACCAGTCGCCCAAGTTTGGCGGCGTCGACGTGTACGGCGAATATGGTTTGGGGAATTCGACGAGCTTCAACGAAGGCGCACCGGGTGCGGCAACCGGCCGTACCGACGGTCTGCAAGTGACGTACACGAATTCGCTGTTCCAGTTGCGCGGCATCTACGACGAAATCCGCGATCCGATCAACGGCGCGCTGGACAATCCGTTCACCGCATCGCGTGAATACTTCGCCGGCGCCAACCTGTTCCTCGGCAAGTTCAAGGTGCAGGCGGCTTACACGGCTGAGCGTACTTCGGGTGGCGTACTTACGCCGGCGGGCTCGCCGTCGGCGCCGACTACGGCCGACATGGAATGGGGTGGTGTGACGTATCAGGCGACGCCGGCTGCCGCACTGATCGCCGCGGTGTATCACGTCAATGCGAACAACGGCGGCGGCAACGCGACGATCTATACGATCGGCGGCTCGTACAACATCTCGAAGCGGACCTTGTTCGATATCCAGATCGCGAGCGTGCATAACAGCTCGACGGCGAACTTTGGTCTGGATGCCAACAGCGAAGGCCCTGGCGGTCTGAACGATGGTTCGTTCAACGAGAACCCGGTGCCGGGACACAGCCAGACCGGCGTGTACGCGGGCATTCAGCACTCGTTCTAAGTTGATCTGTACCGGCAGCCTGGCTGCCGGCTGTTTTTCACGCAGCCACGAGAGGCGCGTCTCGGCGTATTGCCATTGCGGCAATGCGCCGTTTTTTTTGCTCGCGTTTTGCTATTTATGTTTGGATGCGCGGCGCGGCGGCCTGAAACGAACGGCCGCCGCCCGGAGGAAACGCTACATCAGAAAATATTGCGCAGACCGATCGCGACGCCGGTCTGGTTGTTGCGACCTGGATAGTCCGCGAGGAACGCACCCGTGCCGCGGGTGAAGTCCACTGTGCCATAGACTTCAGTGCGCTTGGACAGGGAGTATTCGGCAAGGACCGTGGCGGAGTAGTTGATACCCACGCCGAGGCCGCCGTCGAGCATGGCTGCGTTGCGCGCGTGGTCGTAGTAGCCGGCCAGCGTCAGCGCGAGCGGCGGGGTCACCTGCCAGGTCGAACCCACGTAGAAGCTGTCGTCGATACGGTCGGGGCTCACGCCTGGCAGTAGCGGCGCGCCGGCCTGTTGCATGTCGACATCGGCGAGACCGGTGTTGTCCTGCGAGTGCAGCCAGCCTGCGAGGAACTTCACGGTCGGGGTAAACGTGTAAACAGTGCTCACGTTCACGATGTTGAACTTCTTGCCCGCTACGTCGTTCTGCTGGAAGCCCACGTCGGCTTGCACTGGTCCGAGTGCATACGAGGCCGTGAGACCGTACATGCTGTTTTCGCCCGTGCTGCCCGGCACGCCGCCGAAACCGTACATGCCTTCGATATTCAGTCCACCGAAGTGACCGTTGTACTTGACGGAGCTGTTCGTGAACAGGAACGGGCCGACCGGGTTGTATACCCAGCTATCCTGCCAGTAGTCCGCGACCGTCAACGGATCGTAGATGTTGCCCATCATGTCGAAGAACGGCGATTGCTGGCGACCGATGGTGAACGTGCCGTACTGGTCGCTCGAAATCCCGACGTAGGCGTTACGCTGGAATAGCGTGTTGTTGGTGTTATCGAGTTTGCCCGTCCAGAGCTGGAACTGGTTTTCGAGCTTGAAGATTGCCGACAGTCCGCCGCCGAGATCTTCGGTGCCCTTCAAGCCCCAGCGGCTCGGTGTTTCAACGCCTTCTCCCATTGCCAACTGACCGTTATTCGCCGAGTCCGCGTTAGTCAGATAACGGACGCTCGTATCGACGAGGCCGTACAGCGTGACCGAACTCTGGGCGAATACATTAGGGGCGAACAGGATAAGCGCCGCTGCGCCGGTGCTTGTCAGGAGGTGGGTTTTCTTCATCTCTCTCTCCGTATGTTTTTTGTCGAAGATTGTTTCTGGCCGATGGCATTCGACACGCTCGATGGTGCTGAGGACGTAACGGCGAGGCCGATGTCATCGTGCATCGTGCGCGTTTGATGCTTGTTGAATTGGGGCGAATCGAGTCTGGATGCATGCCTGGAGTGGCGGGCGCAAACGTCCGGGCAATAACGCTTGAGGGATATTGCCAATGGACATTGATGCGTTTTGCACGCGCGCGACATGGTCCCCAAGTGTCTCCTTCGCCGCGAGGAAATTCTACGATAAAGGTCTGCCATTAGTTGTGCATGCAATGAGTTCGACTAAGGAGTGTCGTTTTTTTGACGAAATCGACTAGCGCTGTTTGCGAAAAATATTTCTGCGTGTTGACCGTTTTAGGCGGCGGGGTTGCAAGGGTGTTTATGCGGGTTTCTACGGATTATTGAAGGACGGGGGCCGCGCCTGCTGATTTGGAAAACTATTCAAGGCGCGTTCAAACGAAACGACCAGCTTGACTATTCGTCCTACGAAACTATTTGATGCGTGGCTTTGACGATACGGATCGCTATCGATCATGTTGGTCCACCTCTGCGATCCACCCGTTCGCGTCGGGAATAAGTTCGCGATATGAGGACTCGGGAATTGCTCTCGTCCTCGCTGCGAGCGGTACACGGCCATTGCCGCGCCTCTCAGGAATGGGCCGTCTGATCCCTTGTAGGAGGGGCTTGTGATAGCTCGAGTCCGGATCGTGGACGCGCGCGCATAGGGGAATTGTCTACTGTCGAGCCTGCCCTTGATTGGTCTGAAGTGCTGTTATTAATAAGGAATCCATAATTAAAGATTGAAAGTACCGAATGAATCTTTGGCAGGTAAATTCAACGCGAAATAACAGTTTTTAACGTTACTTCCCTCTTCAGGACTTTCTCATCTGTCTCATGCGTGTGGTGCCGAACAGTGTGCTCGCACCTGCTCAACTACCTTTGATTCGCGTCTGTATCAGGCGGGATGCATCCCATTTGTGTCGGGTCGTAGAGGTGCACGTGCTGCGCGCACGGATCACATTCCGTCATGTCCAGATCGGTTTTAAGAACGGCGCTCGGGGCAGGGTTGGTTACCGATTCTGCTGTGACCGGTCGAGAAGAACCGACTTCGTTAAAAGGCGGACTTCCAGAGACTGATTACTAAATAGCTTTACATAAATGATTAGGGGTACGTGATGAAAAGAGATAAAAAAGCATCCAGCACGATCGGCGTATGCAGGGTGGCGATTGCAACCGCTGTGACTTTATATGCGGGCATGGTCTGCGCCCAGTCGAACCCGGGCGCCGCGCAAACTGCGCCCGCCTGGAGCAATGGGGCTCGTCCGGCGCGCTGGGTACTGGCGCAAGATCGCACGCAGGATTGTCCCGAAGGCGCGACGCTGGGTTGCAAGAAAGACGACAGTCGCATGAATTCGTTGATCGGCAGTGCTCAGGATTCGGATGAAGGCACTGGGCTTGCGGGTTCGCAGAGTTCGCTTGGCGCGAGTACCGCGCCGAACGGTACGGGCGGCGGTGCGAACGGCGCGGCGGCAGGAGGGGACGGCGCTGGGTTGGGCAGTTCGGGGGCGGGCGGCCCGGGGTCTGGGTCTGGCTCTACGGGTGGTGGGAAGGGGAGTGGTGGAACTGGGAGTAGTGGCTCGGGTGGTAGTGGCTCGGGTGGTGCTGGTAGTGGTGGTTCGGGCGGTAGCGGCTCGGGCGGTGCTGGTAGTGGTGGTTCGGGCAGCAGTGGTTCGGGTGGTGCTGGCAGCGGTGGGTCGGGCAGTAGTGGTTCGGGCGGTGCTGGTAGCGGCGGGTCAGGCAGCAGTGGTTCGGGCGGCGCCGGCAGTGGTGGGTCAGGCAGTAGCGGCTCGGGTAGCAGCGGATCCGGCGGCGATGGATCCGGTAATGGTGGGTCTGGCAGCAGCGGCTCCGGTGGCGATGGATCCGGTACTGGCGGTTCTGGCAGCGGCGGTCATGGCGACGGCGGCCACGGCGACGGTGGTCACGGCGACGGTGGACACGGAGACGGTGGACACGGAGACGGTGGTCACGGAGACGGTGGTCACGGCGATGGTGGTCACGGTGATGGTGGTCACGGCGATGGCGGCCACGGCGATGGCGGCCATGGTGACGGCGGTCACGGCGACGGCGGCCACGGCGATGGTGGTCACGGCGATGGTGGTCACGGCGATGGCGGCCACGGTGATGGTGGTCACGGAGACGGCGGCCACGGAGACGGCGGCCACGGTGATGGTGGTCACGGCGATGGCGGCCACGGCGATGGCGGCCATGGTGACGGCGGCCACGGAGACGGTGGCCATGGCGATGGTGGTCACGGCGACGGCGGTCACGGTGATGGCGGCCACGGAGACGGTGGCCATGGAGACGGTGGTCACGGCGATGGTGGCCACGGCGACGGCGGCCACGGTGATGGCGGCCACGGTGATGGCGGCCACGGAGACGGCGGCCACGGCGATGGCGGCCATGGTGACGGCGGTCATGGCGACGGCGGCCACGGCGATGGCGGCCATGGCGGCACCGGCCATGGCGATGGTGGCCATGGCGATGGTGGCCACGGCAGCAGCGGCTCAGGTAGCAGCGGCCACGGCAGCGGTGGACAAGGCAACGGCGGTCACGGCGGCGGAAGCGGCGGTGGTTGTGGCGGTGGCCATGGCGGCCACTAATCTTGCCAATCCAGCTCTAAAAACGAGCTAGTAAGCGGGAAGCATCTTCGCGCAGCGCCTGGCCAAGATGCTTCCCCTAAGAAACAGAGAGACTGTATGGCTCTCACCTACAGCGGATTAATTTCATCCTGGCTACGCCGTGTAGTACGCGGACCTAACGCCCGCACGGTAATCGCCACGGTCAGCAGGGCGGCGGCGATGATGCCGAACATTGCCCCCGCACCCTGATCGTTCAGTACCGGCAGCAGGACAAAAGGCAAGATGCCGCTGACAAAGCGCGACAGCGAGTAAGTGCTGCCAATAGCCGTAGAACGCACGCCGGCCGGGAATATCTCAGACTGGTAAACATGGTAAGCATTGCTAAATATATTCGAAGTGCAGGTCGTCAGCGCGCCAAACAAAACGATCAACGACGCGTTGTTCGAATACGCAAAACACAGCCCACACAACGCAATGGACAGAATAGATCCGATCACGAGCGTTCGGCGTTCTATCCAGTTGAGTAGCGGGATGGAGAGCAGAGAGCCGACCGGATAACCCAGAAACGACAGCGCGATAAACAACGTTCCATCGGTGACGTCGTATCCGCGGCTTTTCACAACCGTGCTGGCCAGCGTGCCAAAGCCGTAATAGCCGAATCCTTGCAACAGATGAAAAATGGTCAGCATCAGATACCGCTTGCAATACGGTGCGCGTCGCAGCAAAGCGACGCGTTCGCGCAAGGTGATGGCGTGCCGCGTGTTCGGTGCTTCGGGGGCGATGTTCGACACGGTCACACCCGCACTCGCGGCGAAGCGTCGAAGCATGGCGTGCGCTTCCTGAACCCGCCCTTGCGCCAGAAGCCAGCGCGGGCTTTCCGGTAGCTTATGTTGCACGATCAAAACCAGCACGGCGCCAAGGCTGCCAATGGCGAGAATCACGCGCCAGCCCGCCACCGCGCCAAGGTGCATGGGGTTGAGCCAAAGCGCCAGAAATCCCACCAACGGCACGGCAACATAGGACGTGGTATAGGCCCACGCTGCCAATCGACCTCTGCGGTCCCTGGGCAAAATCTCAGACAGGAAGCTATCCGCAACCGGATAGATCGCCCCAACGCCGACGCCGGTAAGCACGCGGCAGATCACGAGCATTTCCGCGTTCACGGAGAATGCCCCGGCCAACGAGAACGCGCTGTACAGAACCAGGTTGAACAGAAACGCCTTACGCCGCCCAATCCGGTCGGCCATGCTGCCGAGGCAAAATGAACCGAAAAACATCCCGATGAATGCCGAGGCCAGCAGGAGCTTGAAGTCGGTGCTGTGCCTATCGATGCCATATTCGGTTTGCAGCGCCGTACCAATCGAGCTGACGAGAAAAATCTCGTACATGTCGAAGAACAGGCCAATGCCGATGACCAGCACGACGAAGCGATGCAACGATCCCACCGGCATGTTGTCCATCCAGCCGCCTACTGTCAGCGTATCGGCGTTGAGTGAATGCGCGGTGATTTGGCTTGTGCCGGGGGCGGCGGACGTGAAGGCGGACTGGGCGGTTATTCCTTCGCCCAGATTGTTGGTGCTCATGGCGTCTCCTTGATTTATCGGGTCATGCTGTTGTGTCGCCCACGGTTCTTGAGCCGGGTGCGTGCTGCCTATCCAAAGAATCGGTTTGCTTCGCGATTCCGGGTTAATTCAGGAGTTCTGATATTTCAATCAGGTTGAGATCCGGATCGCGCACATAGACCGAGCGGATTTTTTGCGTCGCCCCAGTCCGTTCGACCGGTCCTTCGATGATCGGCCATGCCATTGTGTTCAGATGCGCGATCACCTCGTCGAGCGGTACGGACGCGATGAAACACAGGTCGAGCGCGCCGGGAACAGGCAGGTGTGCCTTGGGTTCGAACTCGGCACCTCGAACATGGAGGTTGATCTTCTGATTGCCAAAGCGGAACGCGAGACGCCCCGCACCGAAAGTCTCAAGCTCCATTTGCAGGACTTTCGTGTAGAAATGCCTGGTTGCTTCGGGGTCGACGCAAGTCAGGACCAGATGATCAAGATGGTCGATCAATGACATCGCAAACTCCTCGCTCAGCAAAGCACACGATTAGAAATGCCGCCAGCGGGGCCAGCGGATTTCGGATAACGATAATGAGGGCGTGACTGCTCCACGTCATGTCATTATGCTGCTGCATTTCCGGCGACCTGATAATCGATGGATTCTCAAGGATGCTTTCCATTCGGGAAAGGCTCGTAGGCGCGGCCGCCGATCGTGCGTCAAAACGACACGCAACTCGGGTGCTCGTCTGGATATGTCCGAATCGAAGTGATAGACTTCGGCGCGTTATTGCGCCTATCAAACATGACCTTCTGCAACCGCAAATACCTGACCGCGTGGCTTGGCCTGATCGCCATGTGGCTCATCGTGTTTGCACCGGTCGTGAGCCAGCTGGTCGCCTCGGCCCGCGCGAATGAACCCGTCGCCGCGCTCTGCTCGGCCGCACAACCCAACACTTCCGATCATCACGCCGGTGTCGATTCACTGGATGCCTGCGGATACTGCAATCTGCTGTCACATCACGTGGCAGCGCCGCCGCTTCCTCCCGTCGCGCTTTCTGCTTTCGTAATCCTGAGTGCGACCGTCACGCCGGTGTTGAACACGCGCTTTACGCCGCTTGGTGCCTTTCCTTCCGGCCGCCCGCGCGGCCCGCCCGCCGTTTCCTGATTGCCGCTTATTGCTGCTGGCCGTGCATAGCCATGTGTCCGTGAAGGATGCGCGCGGCCGCTTGTCCAATGCATTCGGGAAACCTCCATGCTCAACTTCGCCTGGCGAAGACCGCGCCTTTGCGTTCAAAAAATGGCGCGCCATGTCTCGCCGCTAACACTTGGCCTGTTGCCGCTTTCTGTTGTGCCTTCGTGGGCTCACGCCGACGACGCGGTCAAAGGCGTGACCTTACCCGCGCTCACCGTTACCGCGAGCGCGCCTAAGCCGATCACCGTCGTCCCTGATCTGCCGGCCACGGTAGAAACGGTGACGCCCACCCAGTTTCAAAACTGGAATGTGGTGAACACCGAGGACGTGCTGCAATACATGCCCAACCTCGCGGTTCGCAAGCGCTTTATCGGCGACCTGAATTCGATCATTGCCGTGCGCGGCACGAGCAATAGCCAAAGCGCGCGTGGGCTTGTCTACGCCGACGGCATGTTGCTAAGCAATCTGCTCGGCAATAGCTATTCATTTCCACCCGAGTGGTCGATGGTGTCTCCGGACGAGATCCAGCAGGTGAGCGTGATCTATGGTCCGTTTTCCGCCGCCTATCCGGGCAATTCGCTTGGTGCGACCGTGCTCATCACCACGCGCATGCCGACGCATTTTCAGGTTGATGCGGATATCAAAGGGTTCACCCAGCATTTCAACCTGTTTGGCGTAAATGGGAATTTCAACGGCAGTGAAACGAGTGCGTCGATAGGCGACAGGATCGGCAAGTTCGCGTATCTGCTCGACGTCAACCACCTCGAAAACACCAGTCAGCCGCTGCAGTTAGGCACGCTCGCCAAGTCGAATACGCCAGCTAAGGCCGCTGATATTCCCGTTACGGGCGCGTACTTTTACAACAACCAGACCAACGCGCCGACGGCGGTACTCGGTGTGAACGGAGAAGGGGTCGAGCATTCGATCAACGATCAGTTCAAGCTGAAGATGCAGTACGACTTCACGCCCACGCTACAAGGCGGATTCACACTGGGATACTGGCATCACAGCTACAACAGCCAGACGTCGACATTCCTGCACGATGCCAATGGCAACCCGATCTATAGCGGCAACGTCAACATCGGTGGTTATGAATACGCGATTCCAGCGGCTGAATTCGCGCCCAGTTCGGGCTACAGTGAAAGCCGGCTCTACGGTGTCACGCTTAAAACGCGCAATGCAACCGGCTGGAATGCCGAAGCCATTGCGTCCTACTATGACATTGGCAGTAGCGTTGCACGCACGGCCAATTCCGGCGGGTCGGGAAACGGCCCTGGCAGCATCACCTTTGGCAATGGCACCGGCTGGAAGACGCTGGATCTTAAGGCATCCTATACACCTGCTACGCCGGAAGCAGGTCGCGCCAACCATGCGTTGATATTCGGTTACCACTACGACAATTATTTTCTCGACAACACGACTTACAACACGCTGAACTGGCAAGACGGCACGGGCAGTACATTTGCCAATGCATTTGCGGGAAAGACCCAGACGCAAGCGCTTTACGCGCAGGACGCATGGCGTTTTCTGCCACGCTGGAAACTGGTATACGGCGTGCGCTATGAGGACTGGCAGGCTTACGACGGTTCCCAGGCCATCGCGGGCGCTCGGGTGCCGTATAGCGATGTTAGCGATCAGCATTTCTCGCCTAAGGCGTCGCTTTCGTTCGACCTCACCGACGATCTGAAATTGCGCGCATCCATTGGCCGAGCCTACCGGTTTCCGACCGTCAGCGAGTTGTTTCAAGGGCAGATCAACGGGTTTTCGATCGTCAACAATAATCCGAATCTCAAGCCGGAAAACGATCTGTCAAAAGAACTTACTGCTGAATGGGCTCATTGGAACGGCCTGTTTCGCTTCACCCTGTTCCAGGACGACGTCAAGAACACGATTTTCAGCCAGACGGATACGACCGTCGTGCCCAACGTCACGAACTTTCAGAACATCGGTGAGGTGCGATCGCGCGGCGTCGAGACGAGCTATGAAGGAAGCGACGTGCTCGTGCGCGGGCTCGATCTCATGACCAGCGTCGCCTACACACAATCGAAGATTCTTGCGAATGCGCAAAACCCGGCAAGCGTCGGAAAGTATTTCTATCGCATCCCGCTGTGGCGTGCCGATCTGGTGGCGAGCTACCACCTCGACGGCCGTTCGACGGTCACCGCGGGCATGCATTACTCAGGCCGGCAATACAACACGCTGACCAACACCGACACGAACCCTGACGTATTCGGTGGCACGAGCAGCTACACCGTCGCCGACGTGAAATACACCTTCAAGCCTTCGAAACTCAGTGAAATTGGTATCGGTATCGACAACCTGTTCGATGCGCGGTACTTCGTCTATCACCCTTATCCGGGCCGCACGTTCTACGTGGAAGGCAAGTTGCGGATGTGATCAGGAGAATTGAATGTCTACGACCACGACTCACTCCCTGTCTTCGGCGCGCGGAACAGCAGCTTCAGGCTATCGAACCTTATGGCGCTGGCATTTCTACGCCGGCCTTTTCGTCATGCCGTTTCTGATTGTTCTCGCCATTACCGGCACGCTTTAGGAAGGTCTGCATAAATCATGCAGGAATTGAGTTGCCAAATATGCCGTCGACTGCGACGATTTGGGCATGAGACAAGCTAATCTGGGATTGGATTTGACGACCAAACGAACGCGCAAGCGGGAGT
>NZ_CAAJGM010000236.1 GCF_900996235.1 Paraburkholderia sp. BCC1885 | reverse complement strand
CCGACATGCCAGGCACCAACGTCTCTCTGATCACCTGCTGCTTGAATTTTCGCGCGTACGTGCGACGGGGATGGGCTGCGCCCCCTGCGTTCGACATGGCTGACTGGCTCCGTTGATCTGAACGCCCTCATCATGCTTTGGAAAAGTCAGCATGGCGAAACGGTCGGGCCGAGCCGCTTACCCTGTAGCGGAAGCGCGGCAGCATAAGGCAGCACGGGGTCAGAATCAGCCAGAAAAAGATCTGACTCCAGCCCCGTGTCCGCGCCTACTTCGCTTCCTGAAACAAGGTCATCGAGTCAGATCGAGCGAGATGTAGATCGTCTTCAGCTGGGTATATTGATCGAACGCTTCAATGCCTTTGTCGTAGCCGCCAAACCCTGAAGTTTTATACCCGCCGAAAGGTGTCGTGATATCGCCTTCTCCGTATCCGTTCACCGCAACCGTCCCTGCCTGAATCCGGCGTGAGACTCGAATCGCTACATCCAGGTTTGTGGTGAATAAGGTCGCCGCAAGACCGTACATCGAGTCATTTGCAAGACGTATTGCATCTTCTTCGGTATCGAAAGAGATGATGGCGACCACCGGCCCGAAAACTTCGTTTTGTGCAAGCGCGCTGGTGGGGCTCACGTTGTCGACTATCGTCGGCTCCACAAACCAGCCACCGGTTTCCTGCATGACCTGATTTCCACCTGCCACCACACGCGCACCGTCTTTCCTTGCTTCATCTATGGCGCTCAGGACACGCTTTAATGCGGACGCCTCGATCAAGGGGCCCAGCCTGGTCTCCGGATTGGTCGGTTCGCCAACTGACCAGGATTTCGCCGCTTTTTTCAGTCGTTCAACAAATTGATCTTTAATGCTGGACTGCACCAGAATTCGCGACCCGCACGTGCAGTTCTGGCCCATGTTCCAGAACGCTGCGCCGGCAAGATTCTCCGCAATCGATTCAAGACGGTCAGCGGAATCAGCCATAACAATCTGCGGACTCTTGCCACCGCACTCAAGAACAACTTTCTTCAGGTTGCTTTCAGCCGCGTAGCGCAGGAAATGACGCCCAACTTCCGTGGAACCGGTAAAAGAAATGATGTCCACATCTGGATGCAAACCCAACGCCTTCCCCGCGACGTGCCCCAACCCCGGCACGACATTGAAAACACCAGCGGGAATTCCGGCGTCGAACGCCAGTTCCGCGATACGAAGCGTAGAAAGCGGGGCCAGTTCTGCCGGCTTCACGACGATAGAATTGCCTGCTGCCAACGCTGGCGCAATCTTCCACGACAACGTTCCTGCTGGAAAATTCCACGGCAGGACAAGGCCAACCACGCCAACCGGCTCGCGAACAACGAGGCCGAGCTTGTCCTGGCCCGTTGGCGAAATCTTCCCAAAAACTTTGTCGATCGACTCTGCATACCAGCGGATATTGTTGACGACATCCGGAATATCGATGTTTTGGCAGTCGGAAATGGGTTTGCCTGCATCGACCGAATCCAGATACGCGATTTCATTCCCGTTGGCTTCAATAAGATCGGAAAACTTGCGTAGTATTTTTTTTCGCTCGCGCGGATCGAGCTTGCTCCAGACGCCGGTCTCGAACGCCTTGCGTGCTGACTTTACCGCCACATCGACATCGTGTTCTGAGCAAGACGAAACAACGTTCAGCAGTTGTCCGCTCGCAGGGTTCAGGTTTTCGAATACCGCATCGTTTTCTGCCTTGACAAACTTTCCGCCGATAAACGCCTGCGTACGGACCGCGTAAGGAATGGACATCATAGAACTCCGTTTTTGCTATAGAACTTTGCTAAGGAATGCTTTTGTTCTGGCGGTTTGAGTGTTGTTAAAGACATCTGAAGGGCTTCCCTGCTCGACTATTACGCCGCCGTCCATAAAGACGACCAGATCGCCTACCTCTCGTGCGAAACCTAGTTCATGGGTCACGACAATCATAGTCATTCCATCGGCCGCGAGGGCTCGCATGACATTAAGAACCTCGCCAACCAATTCAGGATCAAGCGCGCTGGTCGGTTCGTCGAAAAGCATAAGCTTCGGTTTCATCGCGAGGGCGCGCGCAATGGCCACGCGTTGCTGTTGACCGCCGGACAGCGTGTTTGGATAGGCCGAAGCCTTTGCTGTCAGACCAACTTTGGCGAGAAGATTCATCGCCTCGTCCACCGCCTGGGTCCTCGGAATCTTCCTCACGTTTACCGGCGCCTCAATAATGTTTTGCAGCACGGTCATATGCGGGAACAGGTTGAAATTCTGAAAGACCATCCCGACGTCGGCCCGCTTGCGCGCTATCTCGCTCGGCCTCAACTCGTACAACGTTCCTTTATGCTCCCGGTAACCAACCATTTCCCCGGCCACCTGCAAAAGCCCCTTTTCGATCCGCTCGAGATGGTTCATGCACCGAAGAAAGGTGCTTTTTCCCGAGCCGGACGGTCCTAGAATGCACGCAACTTTGCCATACTCAATACGAAGATCGACCCCCTTTAACACCCTGAGAGGACCAAACGATTTCTCCACGCCGCGGGCAACGAGGGCGAAATCCTTCTTGAGATCGTTGGAATTCAGATTCAGCATATTCAAATCCCGGCGTTTGAAATTTTCGTTTGATCGATCGCGATCACTTTAGCTGCAGTCGCTTTGCGATCGCTTTTCCCGAAGTGCCGTTCGAGGAAACTTTGCCCAACGGACAGCACCGTTGTCAGGACGAGATACCAGACCGACGCAACAATGAGGAGCGGGATCGTCTGAAAGTTGGCCGTGTAGATCAACTGTGCCGAATACAGTAACTCCTCAAGGGCGATGACGCTAACCAGCGACGTAGTCTTGAGCATACCGATGAGCTGATTCCCGGTCGGCGGGACAATTACTCGCATGGCCTGTGGCAATACGATTCTCGTCATGACCCTGAAGCCGGAAAGACCCAACGCTTGGGCGGCTTCTCGTTGCCCCGTGGGCACCGCTGCCAGCCCGGAGCGGACAATCTCTGACATGTAGGCCCCCTCGTTCAGACCTAGCCCCAGCAACGCGGCAACGTACACCGTGATGATCCTGTTCGCCTCGACCGACCCGAAAGATGGACCGAAGGGGAAGCCCAGCGTCAGTGTTGGGTAAAGAGCCGAGAGGTTGTACCAGAATATGAGCTGAACCAGCAGCGGAGTGCCCCGAAATAGGAAGACATATCCGGACGCCACAGTCCTCAAAACGGGGTTCTCTGACACCCGCATCAAAGCGAGAACGGTTCCCAGCACAATCCCAATCGCCATGGCGGCAACAGTGAGCCATATCGTGGTCAACAGACCAGAAAGAATCGACTCATTCGTCAGGTACTGACCAACAATCTGCCATTTGAAGCGCGAATTCGTGATCATTGATGTGGCGAGCCCAACCAATGTTACAAGTAAAACTCCCGCCGCAACCCAGCGCCCATGATGTTTAAGCGGAACCACGGTCATCGTGCTCTCGTCTCGAAGCTTCCCGGTCATATGCATTTTCTGCGCCCCCAAACATCATCGTGTAAACTCGCCAGCTCGGTCGATCTAGTAATCGATAACCGGTAGCCTTGCACATAGTGACAGTTATGATTTTTTGCGTCAAGGTTGCCAATAAAGCAGATTGCGGCATCGCTGGAAGGGGATAGCGTGCTAGTGCAAGCAGATGCAGGCGCATGGCGGAACCCGACGGGTGGACACCGGACTCGCCGTTCGAGGAGAGCGGCGACATCAATGCGAGTTGACTGCCGCTTCAGGATGTCCCTAAGACGCGCATAGGGAGTATGTCCGTTGAATTGCGCCTAAAGGATGAGACTCATGATTTTGGCCGCGCGGCCGCCCCCGCGTGGCGATCCGGCGAATGGTCAGTTAAATCGAACGACGGTCCGTGCGCCGATCTGGGTTTCGACCTGATTGTTGTCGAGATGGTGCGTCCCGTCACCGGGATAGCGCGTCAGCGACCCACGGGAGCTCCGCGCGCCCCTGGTTCTGTCAGGAATCTGGACAACTGAAAAGCCTGGACCAACCCGAGCAAAAAAACTCGGGCAGCCGTCGCGAGCTGCACCTCGATCAATAACCCATACGTGGCCGGCGTGGCTAAAAACCGTAATTAGGAGGCGTAGACCCCTGCTGATAGATGATCGCACTCTTCGCTGCACCGTAAGACGTGTCATTCGCCTTCATGATCTCAGTGTAGACGCCGCTTCCAATCAGTTGGTCATATGCTGCTTCCAGCGCCTGTCCCAGCTTTTCAGCGTTCTTGTTACGCGCGATCGCAGTTGCAGTCGGACCGCCTCCAATCTCTCCAGTCGCAACAAGGCCGTCATCCATCCGGATCGACTCCTGAGCACCGCCACGGTTGATCAGCACGCCGTCGACACGCGCACTGTGCATTGCGAGAACAGCATTGCTCACGGATGGGAAACTACTGACGGTGGCGGCATTATTGCTGGCACACTTCGGCGCAGCCGCCTTAAGGCTCTCCAGTTCGGCAGAGCCAGCCATCGCACCTACAGACCTACCGCAGATGTCCCCTAGCGAAGCCAGCCTATATTTCGCACTTTTCAGGGCCAAGAACGAACTGTAGTCCTGCCAATCGGTCACGAAGTCAACAACCTTGAGACGCTCGTTCGTTACGTAGAACTCCCCGAACGAAATGTCAAACTTGTCCGCCTGTAGGCCGGTTAGCGCCGCGGAGAACGGGATCAACGAGATTTCTGGTTTTAGCCCCATCACCTGAGCTACCGCATTGGCGAGGTCCACGTCCATCCCCTTAAGCGCGTTCCCGTCCTTGAACGCCAAGGGCTTGCCAATGTCCGGAACGGCAATCCGGAGCACTCCCGCTCCTCGTATGTCATCAGGGAGCAGAGCTGCAACTTTGTCCGACTTCTGGGCGACTACCTCTGCACTGGCGGTCACAGTCATGAATACGCCAGTGAGTACCGCTGCAATCAAACGCAGTGCGTAACGTCGATGTTGGTACATCGGGAAACTCCTCAGGTCATGTGGTTGTAGGCCAGTGTCGCGAGCCATATTTTGTGGTCAGTTGACAGTAACGACTCACTGGTAATACATTACCGCTTACCAATCAAGTGGACAAGCTTTTTTACTGGTGCAAACGACAAGCCGCTGTTTTCGATTTTCCTTACCTACCATGCAAACAGGACGAGATGGAAACTGCTGACAAGATTGCGACGGACTACGATGTTATCGTCATCGGTGGAGGCCCCGCGGGGATTTCCGCCTCGTGGGAGTTGCGGGACCGGACGATCCTGGTGCTCGAGAAGACGCACCGTCTCGGAGGACGGCTGTATTCAATAAGTCGAGGGGACTACTGGCTCAATCTCGGAGGCCATCTCTTTCCCGCCGCCGGCTCGCATATGCGCAACATCCTGCATTCGATCGGACTGGACATCATCCGGATTCCTGGAAACAAGTTTGCGATCCATTGGGCCGGTAAGGTCTATGCTCCGAAGGCCGTCTCCGCTTTGCCTTTCACTCTTCCCATGACGCTTCGAGAGCGCATCACACTTGCAAAGGTTGGGATGCGAACCATGAAGGCCGTTAAAGGGTGGCAGGAGGCCATGCAACCAGTCTATGGGGAAAACAACCAGCGGCGGCGCGCACGCGTGGCCAGATACCTTGGTCACCTGTCGTTTCGCGACTTTCTTGGTCGTTTGCCTAACCGGCTCGATGCGCTATTTCAATCCGCGAGTCGGCGCGCCGCCGCTGAGATGGAAGATCAGCACGCCGGCGTCGGTGTTTCGCTGTTTGGCGCTGTTTGGGCGGGAAAAGGAGACTCGATGGCGCTCAACCTTAACGGTGGATCAGGTCGCCTTGGAGAAGTGATGATGGATCTCCTTGGCGACCGCGTGCAATACCAGGCGACGGTCCGATCGGTGAGGAAAACGGGGACCGGCGTAACGGTGTCATACGAGGTGGGCGGTGTCGAACGCACGGTAACCGCGGCACAGGTTATCGTCGCCGTGCCGGCTTACCAGGCAGCTGAAATCGTCCAGGACGTGCCCGAGGATGTCCGCGCCGTACTCAAGTCCGTGCAATACGGCCCCTTCCCAACGATGGGCATCATTACGGACGAAGCCGGGCCGATGCCGTACGACGACATCTACGCCATCACGACACCCGATCTGTCCTTCGACATGTTCTTCAATCATGCGAATCCTTTGAGGACCGGTGGGCCACGAAAGCCAGGCGGTAGCTTGATGGTCTATTCCGGTGGAACGCCAGCAAGAGAGCTGCTCAAACGCACGGACGAAGAGATCCGCGACATCTACCTTGCGGACGTACTGAAGATGTATCCGCAGTTGAAGGGGCATATCAAGGAAACAATTGTTCAGCGCTGGATTCCCGGCAATACCTATCGTCCGGCGAACTTCAATTTCGAACCCATGTTGGTATACTGTGAACGTGCGGATGTCGACATCCACTTTGCAGGCGATTACTTTGCTGAGATTGGAAACATGGAAATCGCAACGGGCTCGGCGCATGAAGCGGCAAAGCGGGCTCGGGCGCGCCTCATGGAACGCGACAAGACCGGCATGCGGCGCGATAGCAAACCTCGCCAAGTGGCTTGAGGGGGATTGAATGTCCAGGCGATTGATACGCTTCGGCCTGATCGGCGCAGGAGTCGCGGCGGAAACCCACGCTCGCGAGCTTCGGCGTGTCGAGGGGGCATCCCTGCTTTCGGTCTATGCCCGACGTCCGAGAGCAGCAGAGGAATTCGCTCGCGCCTTCTCAATCCCGCGACACTACTCGGATGTGTCAGAGTTTTTCGCGGAGCCTGACATCGATGCGGTTATCATCGCGTCGCCGAATGGAACACACATGGATTACGCCGTCGCTGCAGCGCAGGCCGGCAAGCATGTGGTGGTTGAAAAGCCTCTGGAAATCAACGAAGAGCGAGCTCAATCCATCGTTGACGCATGCAACAATGCCGGGACGGGCCTGTTCGTCATTTATCAACGACGTCATGCAGGGGCTGCCCACCGGGCGATTGATGACCTTAGGGCCGGCAAGCTCGGACGTGTCATCCTCGCAAACATCGTCGACAACCAGTTCCGCCCTCCTCACTACTATGGTGATGCGGCGTGGCGAGGTACTGGAAAATTTGAGGGTGGTGGCTGCGTGATCACGCAGTCGACGCACATGATCGATCTGGCCCAGTTCATCCTGGGTCCGATTACTTCTGTATCCGCGCACACGAGAACTGCGTTTCACGACATCGACACGGAAGATGTTGCCGTCGCTATTTTCCAGTTCGCGAGCGGGGCGTTCGGCACATTCTCTTCGTCCACCGCCGCATATCCAGGCCAGCGACACCTGCTGTCGATATCAGGTACCGAGGGTTCCATCATCATAAACGGCGAGTACGACCAGATTGTCTTTCGTCGCTCAAAACATGATGATTACCGTATTGACGCGCCTGCGGGATTCAGCTTTGGAGACACTGACAACCCGCGAGAATACCCCACTGACGGCCAGCGGTTGCAACTCGAAAAGATAGTATCGGCCTTACTCGGGAACGAGGCACCCATCAGCGACAAAGCCGAGATGTCCTCGGTACGGGTGGTCGATGCAATATACCGTTCGGCAGCCTCGGGACGGTTGATCGTCCTCTGAAAGAAAAATAGAAACTTGACTTTCAGGCCACGAGCAACGGTCCGCGATGGTACGGAGGTGATTCAAAGTGTATGATATGTCACCGCTAGTATTTTACTCCGAGGGCTCGGTGGAGATTACCCTACATCAGACAAACCTGCGCGATCAGGCATTGGCCGTTCTTAAGATGCGCCTGATTTCTGGAGACCTGGCTCCGGGAGTGATCTACTCGGCTGCCGCTTTGGCAACTGAGTTAGGCGTCTCGAACAGCCCCGTGCGTGAAGCGATGCTGACCCTTGTCAATGACGGTCTGATGGAGACGGTCAAGAATCGGGGGTTTCGCGTCATTCCGCTCAGCGATGAAGAGCGACGCAATATTTACGATCTGCGAAAACTGATAGAAATCCCATCGATGGCCAAACTCGCGACAATGTCCGATGAGATCATCGCGCACAAGGAAAAGTTTGCGGCGATTGCTGCAGGTATGGTCAAGAGCGCAAAGAGTGGCGACATTGTCGGTTATCTGGATGCCGACCGAAACTTCCATATTGGACTGCTGTCGCTTCTCAAAAACGAAAGACTCGTCGCCATCGTTGAAAACCTTCGCGACCAAACGAGACAATATGGCCTGAAGGCTCTTTCGAAGCGCGGGGAGCTGACCAAGTCGGCGGAAGAACATCTACCCATTCTTGACGCGATATTGGCCGGCGACAAGAGGCTTACGACCAGGTTGATGACAGACCATCTCAGTCATCTCGTCGGCGACTGGGCAGGTTGAACGTTCATGTCCGCGTCGATCGACAGATGCATCTTGCGCCACGGCGTGCGCGCGGCCTTCTGACCGTACTTTTCCTCGTACCACTGGCTCGCCCGCCCAAAGCTCAATCCCGTACTGTCGACGACGAGACTGATCTTCTCGCCGCGCGCGAGACGTCGGGCCAATTGCTCGCAACGCTGCGTAACGCTCACCTCTAATGAAGCAAACCGTTCGCCCAGCTGACTGGCGCTTGGCACCGGGATATCCAGCCCGCGCGTCGCCCAGTAGTCCTCCATATAGCCGGTGATCTGCCGCATCCCCCAGCCAAACAGCCGGTAGAAGGTAAAGATCAGCTCGATGTACGCCGTGGTGTACGGAAATTTTCAAGCTAGTTGTCGCCTCGACGCATAAAATTCAGGCTGCTTTTAGATCCTCGTGAAAAGGTGGTGGAACGGTGCTGGTTTTGTCGGCGCGATCTGGATTGAGATGGACGACATGAACGCGCTGCCAGTTGCGTATTTGGCCTTCCCAACGCAGCGGATTATTCTGTCGGGCGCTCTCATAGAGCGCTGCACGACGATCCAGGATGCCTTGGTCAAGATTGTTGTGCCGCTGAGCGGGCGTGACGAAGCGAATCGCGCTGTGGCGATGCTCATGGTTGTACCAGCGCGCCAGCTCGGTGACCCAATTTCGCGCGGCGCATAGCGTGTCAAACGGCTTGAGCGGATAGGCCGGACGGTATCTCAGCGTTTTGAACAGCGATTCTGAATACGGGTTGTCGTTGCTAACACTCGGGCGACTCAATGATGGCATGACACCCAAGGCCTGCAAGGTAGCCAACATCGTGGCGCCTTTCATCGGGCCGCCGTTGTCGGAATGCAGAATGACTTGATTGGGCTGTATCGCTTCGCGCGCGCAGAGATCCTTGAGGACCTCGCTCGCCTGGGCGGCGCTCTCCTCGGCATAGACCTGCCAGCCGACGATCATGCGGCTGACCGGACAAGTTCATTGTCGCCGTCCAGTCATTACGGAGGCGGACCGTTCAGCGACGACGATTCTGCTTCCGAATGAGTATTGACGGGAACCGGTTATTTGCCGGGGTGACACCGTACTTATGTAGTAATTGCGCGATCACCGCCAGACGTACCGTCCGGTGCGTCTGGCTGATCAATGCACATTTTTTTTTGGATCTCTGGCCCCTTGAGCGTCTCTGATTGTTAAGACAGTATGACTTTTATATGGACGCCTCCCTTTTTGCGAAGGTTTTTCGTGTGCATGACTTGATGAGTAAGGGCCTCGCATAGACCGTCATAGACGGTGACGCGGAGCGACATCAAAGTGGTGTCCATCATTCCAATTTGATGGGCATCACTTTGTCACAGTCCGAAGAGAAGAAGGCGGGCAGCCGAAAGGGGCGCCCAAACTACGACCCCGTGCTTCGGGAGCGCCTCGCCGCGGCCGCCTGCGAGCCAGGGGTGTCAGTTGCAAAGCTGGCGCGAGAGCACGGCATCAATGCGAACATGCTGTTCGCATGGCGACGGCGATATCGAGCCCGGCAGCAGACTGGGTCTGCGGCGCTCATTCCGGTTGTTGTGCTGAATGAAGCGCCGGCGGTCGTTGCGCCGACATTGCCGGCGGAGCCGGAGGGTGTAAAACCGGTAGCTCCTGCCGGTAAGATCGAGATTCATATCGGCCGTTCCGTGGTCAGAGTCGACGGCGTGGTCGATGCCGATACGTTGCGAACCGTGTTGGGGAGCCTACGATCGTGATCAGCCTTCCGGCGGGCACACGCATCTGGCTGGCGGCGGGCGTCACCGATATGCGATGCGGGTTTCAGGGGCTATGTGCGAAGGTGCACACGACGTTGAGGAGAACCCGCTGGGCGGCAACGTTTTTATTTTCCGAGGGCGCCGCGGCGACCTGGTAAAGATTCTTTGGGCAACAGAGGACGGACTCTGGCTGCTCGCCAGGCGGCTCGAACGCGGTCGTTTCGTCTGGCCGCAGGCCGACAGTGGCAAGGTCCATCTGAGCTACGCACAGCTGTCGATGCTCCTTGAGGACATCGATTGGAGACAGCCCCGTCGCACCGACGCGTTGTCGATGTTGTAAACCGCGCGGCATACTCGTAAACTGCGCCTATGTCGAACGGCGCCGATCTCCCGCCTGATGATGTCGATGCACTCAAAGCCATGTTGCTTGAGGCACGCGCGTCGATCTCGCAAATGCAACAGGACATGGCTGAGCGCGATCTGGAAATCGAGAAGCTCAAGGCGCCGATCGATAAGTACAAGCGTATGCAATTCGGCAGTAAGTCCGAGAAGCTGGGCCGAGTCATTGAAGAGCTTGAGACTCGCCTGGAGGATCTGAGCGCAAGCCGAGGCGCCGCCGAGATGCTCGCGGCTCGGGCTCAACCTCAGAATAGCGATAAAAGCAGCTCGACGCCGCGCGAGCATGCTTCGCGTGAACCCTTCCCTGACCACTTGCAGCGCGAAGAGAACGTTCTCAAGCCCGATCTCGCGTGCCCCAGGTGTGGCGCCGAGATGCAGCCGCTGGGCGAAGATGTCTCCGAGCAACTCGGGCGCATCATGGCCACCTTCAAAGTCATCCGTACGATTCGTCGCAAGAAGATCTGTACATGCTGTCGTTGCATCGTACAGCCTGGCGCGCCGAGCCAACCTATTCAACGCGGCATTGCCCATCCGAGTCTGTTGGCCGACATGCTGGTTGGCAAGTACGGCGACCACTTGCCGCTTTACCGGCAATCGGCCATCGCGGCGCGCGAGAATGTCACGCTCGACACCGCGAGCATGGGCCGGTGGGTAGGCATGTGCGAGGCATTGCTTGATCCGCTGGTCCAGGCGCTGCGACGCTATACGATGAGTAGCGCCAAGCTGCATGCAGACGACACGCCGATCCCTGTGCTCGCACCGGGGCATAAAAAAACGAGGACTGCACGGCTTTGGGTCTATGTGCGCGATGACAGCCGATCCGGGTCGTTGGAGCCACCCGCTGCGTGGTTCGGATACTCGCCAAATAGACGAGGAGAACACCCCGAGCAACATCTGCGTAACTTCAAAGGCATTCTTCAGGCTGATGCTTACGCCGGATATCACGCGACGCTAGAAGGCGGGCATGTTCGCGAGGCGGCATGTCATGCTCACGCGAGACGCAAATTCTACGAAATCCACGAGCGAACACCGTCGGAAACGACCACCGAAGCGCTCAAGCGAATCGGCGAACTCTATGCCATCGAAGCAGGCATTCGCGGCAAGCCTCCCGAAGAACGCTTACGTGTGCGCCAGGAGAAAGCACAACCTTTGCTCGACATCCATGAAGCCTGGCTTCGAGCAAAGCTCCAAACCTTGTCGCGCAAATCGGAAACGGCCAAGGCAATCAACTACTCCTTGAATCAGTGGGACGCGCTGAAGCTGTATTGCAGCGATGGGACCGTGGAAATAGACAACAACGTAGCTGAAAATGCGTTGCGCTGTGTCGCCCTCGGTCGCCGCAATTTCCTCTTCGCTGGGTCGGACAGCGGGGGTGATCGCGCGGCGGCAATGTATTCGCTCATTGCGACCTGCAAACTGAACGACATCGAACCGCGCGCTTATCTGTGTCATGTTCTCAGCCGCATTGCAGATCACCCTATTAATCGCGTCGACGAATTGCTGCCATGGAACGTCGCTGCAAAGCGGTGAGCCTTCTTGCCAAGCCCAAAGCTCATCGATTGAACCGGGGCCCGGACAGGATGAGGTACTGAAGCGACATCATCCCTCGCGCCTGCACACAAATCTACAACGGCCCTCGTGAGGCCCTTACAGTGAAGCGGCTTTGCGGGTAAATTTAGAATCCGGAGCGGTAAACTCTCCGATGGTGACAGGTGTGCTCATGGCATCCTCCGCGGATGTTAAATTGACAGGTCTCCAAGATTAGGCAATTTCGCCGCGTCAAAAATGACTGTTTTTGCATGATTTTTGCCAAAATAAAAGCTGAACTCACAGATGAAGCATCGATGAAAAAACGGACGAAACACTCCACCCCGCTTGCAGGGGCGACGCGAAAGCGAATCGTGATTCTGGGTGCCACCGGTCGATGGGCTCGACGTGATCGGCCCCGCGGAAGTCTTCAACATTGCGAATCAACTGCGTGAAGATGAAGCTGCTCCCTAGTTACTCGAACTCGTTTGCTCGGGCGACGACGTACACCTGGAGAGCGAAACCGGCATTGGACTGAAAGGGCACAGGACGCTTGAACAGGAGCAACGTGAAAAGAAGCCGATTGACACGTTGATCGTGGTTACCTTGACCAAAACTTGACCAAAGTAGGCAGAAATCGCCCTCAAAAGGGCTAAAAGCTCAGTGGGTTAGTGGAAGGCTACCACTGCAAGTCATTGATTTAACGGAACTTACCTTTCTACCTATTGGTGACGGATGGGTCTTTTAATCCGTTGGTCACAGGTTCGAATCCCGTACGGCCTACCAAAAGAATCAAAGGGTTGCAGGCCTTGCGCCTGCAGCCCTTTATCCGTTTACGAGATCGTGTAGGCACCATGTAGGCATTTTGGATCCGCATGAATCCATGTCGATCCATATGCGGCGAGCGCCCAAATTCGAGAGCAGCAGCGTCCCCATGTCGTCTCGCTAGATATCTACGCCCCCAAAGGCGCGAGAGTGCAAGAAGCCCCCTATAGGCTTCGCCGCGTATGCCGAGTCGCCCGTTCCACACGTTGGGCAGAAGTCGGCCAGGAAGCGACATTCGCATCCATGTTGTCAATCTCCTTTGAGCGTCTCTTTTCGCCCACAAGAGCGGTCGCTGACATCTGCGATCCCTGCTGAGTCATTTCCAGTTCAAGCCCTGTTTGTGGACCGCATTCCTTCATGCAACGAAGCGCGGGTGGTTTCGGTGTCGTCGCTTGGTCATCGCTTGTCTCCTGTGGATTTCGACGATCCTACGACAATTGGATCACGTATGGGCAGTCCAAAACCACCAACGTCCTGTTTGCCGTCGGCGTGGACCATCCTGAGGCGGAGGGCGCTTGCGCATTCAGTCTGCATCCCGGCTCGCTCTTCACGCCGCTCTCACGTCATCTGGATATCGACGACTATTGCCGTGTGGGGCCGCCGACGCAGACGGCAACCTGCTATCGACTGAACAGGCGGGTTTCAAGAGCCTCGGACAGGGCGACGCCACACTCGTATGGTGCGCCACCAGTCATCAGCTCGACGGCATAGGCGGAGGCTATTGCGAGGACTCCGATATCGCGCCTCTGGCCGTATCCGAAAGCGAAAAGACCGGCGAGCGCCGCCGAGCGGTCGACCCGAAGTTGGCCCGTCGGTTATGGACAGCAAGCGAGCAGTTGACCGGCGTAGATTTCCCGCCGGTCACTGTGCTTGATGGACATCAACCGTTCTCTTTCGCAAGCAGTTCGAGTTTCCCGATTGCCTTCGTCACTGCCTGACGTGCAAGCATCGCGTCGTACCAGCGTTGAACATGTGGCGTCTCGTCCAGCGTCAGGTTCGGGAAGGTACGCCGCCATATCCATCCGAAGTGCGCGATATCCGCGATGGAATATTCGTCGCCCGCAACGAACGGTTGCCCGGAAAGAATCGCGTCGAGCAGTTTCAGTTGACGGTTCGCTTCGCCCGAGAAGCGCTCAATGGCGTGCGGCATCACTTCCGGTGCAAATTTAAGGAAGTAACCGGCTTGTCCGAAGGCCGGGCTCAGCCCCGACGCATGGACGAACAGTTGTTCAAACGTGCGAGCCCGGCGCACGGGGTCTTGCGAGAGGAGCTTGCCGTGCTTCTCAGCGAGATAAACAAGGATGGCCGCTGACTCGGTCAGCGTGAAATCGCGGTCGTCGGTGGTCAGCACGGGCACCTTCCCGTTTGCATTTAACGCGAGAAATGCATCGTTCTTCTGTTCGCCCTTTCGAACGTTGACCGCATGCAGCGTGTAGCCGATGCCGAGCTCTTCAAGTGCAATCGGCACCTTGACGGAATTGGGTGTGGCAAAAGCATGAACGTGGTACACGGCGTGTGGTCCTTTAAGAGAGATATCGGTTCGGCGTGAGACGAACTTTCCGTGGCTTTCGACATCCGGTGAAGTCCGGCCAGAGTGATAAGCGCTATTCCCGCAAGGAATGACCAACGACGCTTGACGCCTCGCCCTTCTCAGTATTCCGCGCAGGAATGACAGTTATCGCCCGGTGCTGTCTTCTGCACATTCGCGCTTGCCCGGAAGATCTAGAGGTCTTCTCCCTTTTTTCAGGTATGCGCAATGAACCCACTCTTTACCGAGACTCAAGTCGGCCCCTATCCGGTCAGTCACCGCGTCGTCATGGCACCGCTCACACGGATGCGCACCGACGCCGACAACGTTCCCGGCGATTTGATGGTCGATTACTATGCGCAGCGCGCTTCGTCGGGCGGTTTGCTGATTTCCGATGCAACCTCCGTGTCTCCGCTCGGCTTCGCCTATGTGGGCGCACCGGGCATCTACACCGAAGCACATACACACGGCTGGAGACGCGTCACAGGCGCTGTCCACGCGAAAGGTGGACGCATCTTCCTGCAACTGTGGCATGCGGGACGACAGGCGCATCCCGCCAACATCATTGGAGAAGTGCCGGTCGCGCCTTCTGCCATCCGCGCCTATGAACACTCGGCAATCCACAACGAAAGCGGCCTGGTTGTCGAAGTTGAACAGGTCGTCCCGCGCGCGCTCGCACTTGACGAGATTCCCGGCTTAATCGAGGAATTCCGATACGCTGCTGCGCTTGCGAAACGGGCTGGTTTCGATGGTGTCGAACTGCATGCCGCGAATGGCTATTTGCCCGACCAGTTTCTGCAGGACGGCTCGAATCACCGTACGGATGCGTACGGCGGCTCGCTAGAGAACCGCGCACGCTTTCTGTTCGAGGTGCTTGATGCAATCGCTTCGGTGTGGGATGCAAGCCAGATCGCGGTTCGTCTATCGCCGGGAAGCTCGTACGGCACGATGTCCGATAGCGATCCGCATGCCACGTTCGGCTATGTCGCGCGTCGACTGGACGGCTATGGGCTGGCTTATCTGCACGTGGTTGAGCCGCGTGTGCGCGGTAACGATGACATTGACGCGGCCGCGTCGGCGGTTTCGGCAAAAGACTTGCGGCAGGTGTTCAAAGGCACCCTGATCGCAGCGGGCGGCTTCACTGCGGACAGTGCGCATCGCATCATCGAAGCAGGCGACGCCGATCTCGTCGCGTTTGGTCGTCTGTTCATCTCCAATCCGGATTTGCCCGAGCGACTGCGCGTCGGGGCACCTCTGAACCGTTACGACCGCTCGACCTTCTACGGCGGCGATGCACGCGGTTACACCGATTATTCCTTCCATAGTGCGGCACCGGTTATTTGAATCGGACTGCACCTATACCAAACGGCGCAACCGCAGGATCGCCTGCGGTTGCGCCGTTTGGTTTTTGCCGTTTGGCTTGTGCTGATTGTTTCCGCGGATCGTGCTTGCAATGGGAATTGCAATGACCGCTCGACGCGAGCGATTACACGGTCGGTATTCCGACGCGCTAGACTTCCGGCTGAACACATCTCAGCTACGACACGGACTTCACGGTCATTCAAGGAGAAGCAGCGGCATGGACCGGATGGCAGCAATGGAAACGTACGTCAGCGTTGTGGAGGCGGGCTCGTTCTCGGCAGCCGCCAAGCGGCTCAAACTCGGGCAACCGGCCGTCTCGAAGTCGATCGCGCAACTCGAGGAGCGACT
Source organism: Paraburkholderia sp. BCC1885 (assembly GCF_900996235.1). Lineage (GTDB taxonomy): Bacteria > Pseudomonadota > Gammaproteobacteria > Burkholderiales > Burkholderiaceae > Paraburkholderia. The sequence continues at coordinate 3,610 of NZ_CAAJGM010000236.1, read as the reverse complement.
CGGCGTGCGGCTCCTGTTGCGCTCGACACGCGGCCTGACGCCGACCGATGCGGGTCAGCGCTTCTACGAACACGCGAGGCGCGCAATCGAAGAAGTGGACCTTGCAGAGCACGTCGCCCGCGACGCGTCGACCGGCCTATCCGGCGTGTTGCGCATCAGCGCCGCCGTGACCTTCGCGCGACTGCATATCCTCCCTGCGCTCAAGACGTTTCTGGACCGGCACCCGAACCTGCAGATCGATATCGTGCTTGACGATCGCACCATCGACCTGCTCGAAAAAGGCGTGGACGTTGCCCTGCGCATGGGATCGCTCGACGATTCGACGATGACAGCACGCCGCATTGCGCAAAGTCGCCGGCTCGTTGTCGGCACGCCTGCCTACCTGGCCGACGCGGGCGTGCCGAAGACGCCGGCGGACCTCAGTCAGCATCAGGTGGTGGTGTACTCGTTGCGAGGCGGCGGTGAATCGTGGGCATTCAGCCAGCACGGCAAGGAAGTGGCGGTAGTGGTGTCCGGGCGTGTCAGCGTCAGCGCCGCCGAAGGGATGCGTACAACGGTGCTCGGTGGCATGGGCCTTGCGGTTGCATCGGAATGGATGTTTTCGCCGGAACTCGCCGATGGCGCGGTTCAAGCGGTACTGACCGACTGGGAATTGCCCTCGATCGACCTGTGGGCCGTCTTCCCGGCCGGACGCCTGGTGAGTGCGAAGGCGCGAGCGTTCGTCGCCTTCGTCGAAGAGATACTCGGTGCCGCTGCCAGCGGCACCGGTAGCGCGCCCTCAGAAAGCGAGCTTGCCGATTGATGCGCCGCCGTCGACGTAAAGCGTCTGACCGGTCATGAAAGCGGCCGCGTCGGATAGCAGAAACTCGATCGTCCCGGCGATTTCATGGGGCTGGCCGAAGCGGCCCATCGGCACTGCGGACAGATAGCGCTTCTCGCCCTCGCTGCCCGGCGGATTGTTCGCGCGAAACAGCAGGGTCTCTGTGGGCCCCGGCGCGACGGCGTTCACCGTAATGCCTGTGCCGGCCAGTTCCAGCGCCCACGAACGCGCAAAACTCACCAGCGCTGCTTTGGCTGCTGCATAGGCCGTGCGCCGCGTCATGCCGAGAATCGTCAGGCTCGAAATGTTGACGACGCGTCCCCAGCCGCGTTCGCACATTCCGGGAAGCAGTGCCTGCACAGTCTGCACCGCAGGATGAAGATTCAGCGCGAGAACGTCGTCGAGATCGTTGAGCGCGACTTCACCCAGACGCTGCGGTCTGACTAGCGCGACATTGTTCACCACGCCATCGAATGCGTGACGTCGCACGAGATCATCGAGCACTACGGCGGTTGCGGCACGGTCGGCCAGATCGACGCGGACCAGTTCGCCCGGAAAATCGCTTGCTTCGCGGGCGAGACCGACGACATGGTGGCCGTCGGCAATCAGCCGCTCTGTCAGCGCGAGGCCAATGCCTTTGGTCGCGCCTGTTACGAGAAATGTACGTTGTGTCATCGAACGTCCTCTACGAATTGGAAAAAGTTGAAGCGCCGCATCGGGCTTGCCGGCGCGGCGTGGTCGGCGGTGAAGCTCAGGCCTTGGCCGTCGCCTTTTCCAGAACCGGGAACATGTCCGACGGGTCAGGACGATGCGTGTAATCCGGGTTGACCTCCGAATACAGCACGATCCCATCCTGTCCGATGACGTAGCGCGCGGGCATCGGCAAAGTCCAGCTCGGGTCGTTGTTGAACGCCGGCAGATCGTTCTTCAGGTTCTTGTACAGATCTACCAGATAGTCGGGCAATGCGAAACGCAATCCGAAGTCGGTACCCGTCTGACCGTTCACGTCGCTCAGCACCGGAAAACCGAGTTCATTGGTGCGCACGGACTTTCGGCTATTGACCGGCGTTTGCGGCGAGATCGCCACGACGTTCGCGCCGTATGCCTGAATCTGCGGCAGCACTTCGTTGATCGCCTGCAATTCGATATTGCAGTACGGGCACCATACGCCGCGATAGAACGTCACGACCAGCGGGCCCTTCACCAGCAACGCCGCGGACGATACGTCGTTGCCATCCTGATCTTTCAGGTTGAAATGCGGCGCGCGGTCGCCGGCCTTGATCGCGCGGGCCGCCTGCCCGCTCGCAATCAGTTCTGCCGTGGCGCGTTCCATCACCGGATGAATCTCCGCTGGTGCATTGAACGGCGGTTTGCCTGCCTTGAAGTCGGCCCGGAATGCGTCGAGTTTGTCTTGCAGTGACATGAGTGTTCTCCGTCGAGAGGAATAGGGGAATTGATGTATCAGTGGAGTCAGGCCGCGTTTTGCGCTGCGGCCATATCCGGGTCTTCGCCGATCTGATGGAACATGTCGGTGAACTGTTCATGCGTATGGCCATTAAATACGAGCTTCGCACCATCGGTATGGAAGCGGACCTCGAGCACACCGTCCGGCGTACGGGTCAGTTTGGCGTTGGGATATGCATCCTTATAGCGGTCGAACGTGGACATTTCGGTTCCTCGATAAGCTTCGATAGGCGGTTGGACGAGAGCCGCGAGGCGGCTCCCCGAGACGGCTTAGGCAGCAACAGCGACCGGTTTGGTCCACTCATTACCAGCCATGAAGCCGTCGAGTTCGGTGTGGACGATATGGTTGGTGTAGTTGCTCATCACCTTGATTGCCACGCCCAGAATCACTTCGAGGACGTTCTGACGGGTGTAGCCAGCGGCGAGAAACGCGTCGACATCGGCGTCCGGGACGAAGCCACGCTCACGCACTACGAGCGTCGTGAATCGATGCAACGCTTCGAGCTTTGCATCGGGCAGCGGCGTGCCGGCGCGCAGTGCGGCGATCACGCCTGCGTCCATCTTGATCATCTTCGCCAGCGTGCTGTGACCGGCCATGCAGTAATGGCAGTTGTTCTCGAAGTTCGAGGTCAGGTAGACCACCTGCTGTTCGTGGGGTGTCAGCGTGCTCTTCGAGAACAGGTCCCATAGCGCAGAGTAACCGGCCAGCAGCGCGGGCGATTCCGCCATATGCGCCTGCAAGTTGGGGACGAAGCCAAAGGCGCGTTTCGTGTCTTCGAGGCTAGCCTTCGAGGCGGCCGGTGCGTTATCGATCGTGTAGGTTTGGAAGTTGCTCATCGTTTTGCTCCTATTGGTTGACGGTGATCAAATGATGAAGGTCAGCGCCTTTTCGAAGAAGGCAGGCGCCGTCGATAACAGTCATTCCTGGCAGGCATAAAGCGGGGGCACTGATGTAGACGGAACGGGGGACGTTGAAGGTTCTCGTACCGAGATGGATTGCCTGGAGCGTGGTCGACTGCTTTCGATCGGTCAACTTTATGGACGAGACCGACCGTTCCGATCTCGAAAGCGGCCGCACAACTCGCGGGCACCCAGTGGCGGCTCAGGGTCGAACTCAGCCAATGACTCTCTCCTTCCTTCGGTCTATTCCGGGCCGAATCAAAAAAAACTGAACCACATATCACGGCTCAGAGCGCAGCAGCAGCCTGCCCACTCCGCCCGCGCAATGCCGTGCTGGCGAATCCTCCCCGGGAGCCGTGATGCCTACCTATCCTTCCCCTTTTGAATATCTGCTCGCATTCGGCCTGGTCTTCATGACCGGCGTGC
>NZ_CAAJGM010000235.1 GCF_900996235.1 Paraburkholderia sp. BCC1885 | reverse complement strand
TCTGTCGGACAAGACCCCGGATGAAGCTTATTTCGCGATGCTGCCCGCGATTACATTGGCAGCGTGACCGCCCAGCGTTCCACTTAAAAATCGAAAAAACTGTCCGAACGAACGGGGCCACCTCTGGTCGAGATGTATCCGGTCAACGTGTACACGTTCCATGGACCGGGGCCCAGATACTTTTCCCTTTCCACCGAAGCAAATGCCGCCTGGATTCTCGGGTCTGTGCTCGCTCCCTTGGCTGTTACGTATCGCGCATAAAAGGCGCGAAGCACTTCTATGTTCGTCATCAGCGGTTTCTCCGTGTGGGGACAGAGCCATCGTAGCAGGTCAGGCAATCGATTTCACTAACCGCCGATTCCGTTGCAAAGACGGCGAGCGCTCGGTGATCCGCGAATTCGTGTCAGCCTCCGCCTTGTCACCGCCCGCAAACTGTTTGCGGTAGGCAATGGGCGTCAATCCCTTCAATGCCTTGAACTGCCGGTTGAAGTTGGCGACGTTCGGAAATCCGGAGCGGGCTGCAATAACCGAAACCGGGCCGGACGTATGCGCAAGCATCCGGCATGCATGTCCCATTCTGACCCGGGCGATATAGCGTCCAACGCTCTCTCCAATATGCTGCTCGAAGTATCTGGCGAGCGAGCGCTCCGACACGCTGGCTGCTTCGCAAAGTTCCGATAGCCGCAATGGCTCGGAAAAGCGTAAATCGATCATGGCGAGCACACGGTTGATACGCTCGGGCTCGTGGCCGGACGGCCCCTCCGTGCGGCCGCTAAACGCGGTGGGCGAAGCGAGGGGTTCGCCGGGCGCATCCGCTAGCGCACACAAGACATTCAATGCTACGGCGAGCCGTTTGCGTGGTTCGCTGGACAGGAGATCGTCGACCTGAGCGTCCATCGCCTTGGCCACTTTCGGCTCGAAGGCCAGTCCGCAGGCCGCCCTGCGTAGCAGGTTGCGCAACGGCGCGTATTCCGGACATACATCGGCCAGACGCCGCGCCCAATCACCGCCGAACCAAATTACGATGGCGACCTGAGGCAATGCTGGGTCGATCGAGCGATTCGACGCCCACGTATGAGGAAGATTGGGCGGCACCAGCACGAGGTCTTCATCCGCGTAATCTGAAATGGAATCACCGATATAGCGCTTGCCGTGACTGTTCAGCGTCAGGGTTAGTTCGTATTCCGGATGATGGTGCCATTCAAAAGGAATGCGCGGCAAACGCCGGTGGTAAACCCGAATCGAACAGTTATCGCCAAAGTTCACACGCTCGTATGCTGGCTTCATGGCAGATACCGCAAAGTAATTGTCTGGATCGTATCACTCTTATGGGCATGCGCGGCCTATCCTGCGGACATGACAGAACCCCACAAGGAGACAACTCATGGCACTCAAAGTTGACGATTTGCCCGCAGCCATCCGGCACGCCAAGCAGGAGCTTCGCGAACGGCTGCCTAACTATCGGGACGTCTTCGCCGAAGTGGATGAAGCCGTCCGCGCCGAAGCGAAGCGGATCGCAGCGCAGCGGAATCGCGGCGAAAATGTGATCCCCGAAATCCAGTTCTCGGCGATTGCCGAACAACGCGTGACAGCGGAACAGATCGCGCTCGTCAAAACGCGCGGTGCGTGCGTGATCCGTAATGTATTCGACCGCTCGCTGGTGGAAGGCTGGGACCGCGATATCGCCGCTTACGTCGAACGCAACGATCTGGATACGCGCCTGAAAACCCGCGCCGAAGACAAATACTTTGGTCAGTTGGCCTCGAGCAAGCCGCAGATCTACGGCGTGTATTGGTCGAAACCGCAGGTCCTCGCGCGTCAGGCGCCGTCGCTGACGGCGGCTCGCGTATTCCTGAACCGTTTGTGGCGTAGTGAGAGCGAAGGCCGGGTTCATTTTGATCCGGAACATGTCCCGGCCTACGCGGACCGCTTGCGCCGGCGCCCGCCTGGCTCCGAATCTCTCGGCTTGTCCGCTCATTGCGACGGGGGTTCGGTCGAGCGGTGGATCGAAGAAAATTTCCGCAAAGTGTACCGGCATGTGTTCAGCGGCAACTGGCGGCAATACGATCCTTTTGACGCTGCGTTCCGGCCGGACGTCGAGGAGATCGCGTCGCCAGCTGTGTGCTCGATGTTCCGCACGTTTCAGGGTTGGACTGCGCTGACGCCGCAAGGGCCGGGAGACGGCACGCTGCAACTCGTGCCGATTGCCAATGCGATGGTCTACATCCTGCTCCGCGCGCTTCAGGACGACGTGGCCGACGACGATCTGTGTGGCGCAATGCCCGGCCGCGCCCTGTCCATCAAGCCGGAGTTTCACGCTCCGCTGTTCGACGCGCTGTCGTCGATACCGCACATGCAGGCGGGCGACACGGTGTTCTGGCACAGCGATGTGATTCACGCAGTGGAAGACGCGCACCGCGGCGCAGGCTACAGCAACGTGATGTATATCGCCTCGGCGCCGGCATGCGCCAAGAACGACGAATACCTCAAGCGTCAACTGCCCAGCTTTCTTGAAGGCAAGAGCCCACCCGACTTTCCGACTGACCATTTCGAAGTCGACTTCATCGGACGGGCCACGCCCGACGATCTGACGCCGCTCGGCAAGTCGCAGCTCGGCTTCGAAGTTTAGGCAACCTGACGACTGGCGCACGTCCATCGCGGCGCGCGCATTTACTATGTATCTGCTGATTCAGGAGCGCGCGGACGTGAGTGGGTGCGGTTGTGTTTCTAATGCCGCCGCTACCTCAATGCGCCGCTGAAGCCTCTGCCGAGTCCCCGCCCTTGGCTGGACGCGTAATCCAGATGAGCGGGATGATCAGAATGAAGATAAACGTGGATGCGTAAAAGAAATCGTCGAGACCCATGACTGCCGCCTGGTTCGCGACCATCGAGTCGAATGACGCGTAAGCCGATCCCACCCCCAGATGAAATTGCGCTTGCCATGCGGCGATGGTCTGGTTGAAAAGCGGATTGTCGATGCTCGCCTGCTCGGTGAGCCGTATGTGATGCAAAACCGTCCGATGGTTCCAGACAGAGCCGGCGATGGACGTACCGACAGCGCCGCAGAAAATGCGCGCGAAATTCGACAACCCTGCCGCAGCGGGGATGCGCTCGGGAGGCAAACCGGAAAGAATGATGGACACCAGCGGAACGAACCAAAGCACAGTGGGAATACCTTGCAGCAAGGTAGGTATCACCAGATGCCATGCGTCCACCGTGCTGAGATACTGCGTGCGCATGAAGAAAACACCAGACAGCCCCACGAACGCAACCGACACTAGCACCCGCGCATCGAACCATTGAAGCAGGCGCCCGATAAAGGGAGAAAGCAAAACCGTGAAGATACCGACTGGCGCCGTGACAAGGCCGGCATCATAAGCCCGGTAGCCCAGATACTCCTGCATCCACTGCGGCAGCAGCACAAGATTGCCGAAGTAAAGCGCGTAGGAAACGGAAATCGCAATGGTGCCGCTGCTGAAATTTCGCAGTGCGAAGAGTCGGAGATCGACAACTGGATGCGCCTCCGTCAATTCCCACACAAGAAAGAATGCAAAGCTGACGAGCGCAATCAACGCCAAAGCAACGATGAAAGACGACGCGAACCAGTCAAGATCCCTCCCCTTGTCGAGCATCACCTGAAGCGACCCGACCCATGTCACGAGCAGCGCAAGCCCTACCCCGTCGATAGGCAGTTTCTTCGTCGGCGTTTCGCGCTTTCGATAAATGGCCCAGGTGGCGCCGGCCGCGATAAATCCGACGGGAATGTTGACGTAGAAAATCCAGGACCAGCTGTAGTTGTCGGTGATCCAGCCGCCAAGCACCGGCCCGGCGATCGGGCCGACGGTGGCTGTCATCGCCCAGAGCGCCAACGCCATGTTGGCTCGCGCCTTGGGATAGGAACTGAGCAGGACTGCCTGGGACAACGGAATAAGCGGCCCGGCCACGAGGCCCTGTAGCACCCGCGCGCCCAGCAGGAACGGCAGGTCCGGTGCGATGCCGCAGAGCCACGACGCGAAAACGAACATCAGAATCGCGCCCACGAAAAGCCGGATCTGACCGATCTGTTGCGTGAGCCACCCCGTCAACGGAATGGACACGGCATTGGCGGCGGCGAAGATCGTGATGACCCAGGTTCCCTCATCGACCGACACCCCGAGGTTGCCTGAAAGGTTGGGCACTGCCACGTTTGCAATCGACGTGTCCAGCACGGTCATGAAGGTCGCGAGCGCCACCACGATCGTGGCGATCACCAACTGGCCGCCCTGCAGTGGGGGATGCTGGACCGCAGCGGCAGGAGATGCGGATGGCGTTGATTCCTGCGTCATAGGCTATGTTTTGGGGCTCGTTATCGCGTGAACGGAGTCGGTTGCATTGGCGCGGGACGCACTACGGAAGCTATCGCGCCTATGTCACGGTGTCTGTCGATCGGGACGGCCGCAGCCTGTGGGGCCGGTGCTGGCGGACATATTATTAAATGCTTACACCATAATGTGCCTGAAATGCGGTGCTTTTGCCAACAATTTCGACCATGGAACGCCTCGGGCTTTCCCTTAAACCGTCATTGGTCACGCAAAGCCAATTTTTTGCAAAGGTAAGATTAAGATTCCGCGGATTTCGTTAGATGCCCGCACGCGAACAAGACAGGGTCTAATGCCGGGTTATGTCAAAGCATTGGCACCAGATGCGTACACCACCGGGGCCACGGAGCACACGTAAGATGACAGAAACGAATCGAACCGCCAGTTGCGCTTGCGGCCAACTCACAGCAACGACATCGGCTGCCCCGCTTGGCGTCTGTTTGCCACTGCCTGGATTGTCAGCGCAGAACGGGTAGCGTATTCGCGGCACAGGCGCGATTTCCCGCCAGATCGGTGGCCGTTGCAGGCACCTCAAACACATTCATTCGCGTAGGCGACGGCGGAAGCAAGAGCACGTTCCATTTCTGCCCCACTTGCGGTGCTACGGTGTACTACACCAACGAGGAACGTGAAGACAACATCATCGTCACCGTCGGGGCATTCGCAGACCCCGCATTTCCTGCCCCCAGCTTCTCCGTCTACGAAGAACGCATGCACGCCTGGGTTCAGATGCCCCCGGGTATCGAGCACATGGATTAGCCAGCGCCACAACCACGCCCCTCACCGCGCCATAGCCCGCACTCGCCGCGACGCTGCCCGCATGCGCCGGCACTTCTGTTCCTGCAACCACTGCAGCGATTCCTCCACGACCTCGACCGGCACCTCGCTGAATGACGCATTGCGAATCAAGGCGTCGCTTGCGGCGATATCGTTGAACTGTCCCAGCTTATTCTGCACGGACGTCAATTCCTTGATGGTGCGATCGTGTCCGCCTTTGATGACCGGCTGAAAGAACTCCAGCAGATACCGCAGCTTTTTGCCCGCCTTTCGAACGTCGTGGAGGTCATCCTCGTAGGCGGTCTTGCCGCGCGCCGCACGCCTGCTGCGCTTTTGAAGCGTCCGTTGCGCCAGACGGACGCGCTGTTTGGCGAACGCCCGAATGGGCAGATCGCCGCAACGCGATTGCAGCGTGGTTTGCGCACATAGCAGCGCGTCGCTTAAGAAAGTCTCGACGTCGGCGCTTTTGATAATTGTCTGACTATCCACTACCGCCTGCGAACGCTTCGCGCGCGCCGCCGCCACTAACGGTTCGATCGACGCGCCCGACTCCCGGGCATCTTCAAGAAGGCTACCTGCGATGTCCCAATCGCGCGTCCCGCCGGCTACCGCGGCAAGACGCCTGAATTCTGCGGTGGCGTGCGCGGTTGCTTCTTCCCCGAGATACGGCGAATACGCCCAGTACAAAGCACGCAGTTTTCTAAAAGCAACCCGAAGTTGATGAAACCCCTCGGCATCGCTTTCTGTCGATAATGCCTGCGCTCTTTGTACGGCCTCGGCGACCACGGGCGTCGCCAGTGCCGAGAAGGTACTGGCAATGGAACTCGTTTTGGAGAGTGATGGACCGGGCAGCCGCCGGTCGAACTTGAAGCGAGGGTTTGGCCGTGGCAACGGCCAGTCACCATCCAGATCCATTTCAGCCTCAGAGTGGACAAAAATATACTTGGCCCCGACCTTACCACACTGTTTTTCGCGTGCCATCATTTGTGTGACGGTTTGATGAAACCCGTCTCGAAGTGTGGCGCGTGTACCGCGCTCAATTCGCGGCGTTGCCGAGGCTCCGCTGTTCTATATTAGGATGCCTGGATACGTCGATCTCCGTCCGACACGCTGGCGCATCGAATGCGCCTCGAAAATACCTGGAACTGGGAGTCCGGTTTGAAAAAACGCGCCACCGTGATCTGTCGCAGAGGTAAGCGAATTCTCCTGGTCACACGTCGCCAGTCGAAATGGGCTTTGCCAGGCGGAATACTGAAGCGTGGGGAACAGCTCCCGGACGCCGCGCTTCGGGAACTCAAGGAAGAAACGCGGCTTTCGGGGAAATCGGCCAAGTACCTCTTCGACGTGCGTGGCAAGCAGAAACACCATCACGTGTTCTCCTGCGAAATCGCCAGCCGCGCCAAGGCTCGCCCAAGCAACGAAATATCCAGGTGCCGCTGGGTTCACCTCGATGACATCGCGAGCCTCATGACCAGCGGCCCGACCACCGATATCGTCAAGCTCATGAGTCAGCGGCGCAGGAAGTAGGCGGTTATCTCGGCGGCGGCGTGCTGTCGAACGCGCGCAACGCCGCGCGCCGGCCGCTCACGCTGCATCGTGAAGCGCACTATTTGCCGCATCCCCAACGCGAAACACCGCAACCGCTCCGTGCAGCGCGTGCGCCTGCTCCGTTAATGTCGTGGCCGCTGCGGCCGCTTCTTCGACCAGCGTCGCATTCTGCAAGGTGGCGTCGTCGATGTGCGCAATGGCGCGCCCCACCTGCTCGATGCCGTCGTTCTGCACATCCGAAGCCTCGGATATCTCGCCCATGATCTGGTTGACCTGGCGTACCGCACGCAAGATTTCATCCATCGTCGTGCCGGCCTGACGCACCTTTTCCGAACCATCATGCACGCGATGCACCGAATCTTCGATCAGCACCTTGATCTCCTTCGCCGCAGTCGCCGCGCGTTGCGCCAGTGATCGTACTTCAGTTGCGACCACCGCGAAGCCCCGGCCTTGCGTACCCGCGCGCGCTGCCTCGACGGCCGCGTTGAGCGCGAGAATATTAGTCTGAAATGCGATGCCCTCGATCACGGAGATGATGTCGCCGATCCGCGCCGATGCGCTCGAGATGCCGTCCATTGTCGCCACCACCTCGCGCATGCTATCGCTACCACGCGCGGCTACGTTTTCCGCCGTGGTGGCGAGGCCGCTCGCTTCCTTGGCGCTCGAAGTATTCTGCCGCACCGTGTCGGTCAACTGCTCCATCGAGGCGGAGGTCTGCTCGATCGAGGCGGATTGCGATTCCGTGCGGCTCGACAGATTCGCGTTGCCGTTCGAGATTTGCAGGCTCGCGCTTAGCACGCTATCTGCATGCATACGCACACCTTCGACGACCTCGCGCAGCGCGTTGCGCATGCGATCCATTGTCGCGAGGATGCTATCCGTGTCACCGGGCCGCACACGCACCGCGTGGACCAGCGAGCCTTCGCGGATCGCATCGGCGAACTGGCGCACTTCATCGGGCTCACCGCCTAACACCTTGGTGATATAGCGCGTGATGAGCCACGCGATCACTGCACCGATCGCGATTGCCGCAACAGTAAGCGCGACCATCAGCAATTCGAATGTGCGCCCCACACCGCGCGCCGCCTGAGCCTGGATCTGATTCAGCTTTTCTTCCAGATCGATGAAGCGGTTGACGTCGTTCAGCCATTCGACAAACGCTGGCGCAGCCGCGTCGAGCACAACCTGCTGCGCGCCGGCCTGATCGCCTGACTCGCGCCTCGCCAGCACGTCGGCAATCAGCGGCGTCGTGCGTGCTTCGTCGCTTTTGATTTTTGCAAGAATGGCGCGCTCTTCGTCGGAGGCCTTGGCGAGATTCGCGACCATCGCATCGAGCGGCGTTGCCGCCTGTTGATAATCGGCATTCAGCGCGCCGATGTGATCCGCGACACTGGCCACCCGGTCTGGCGGTACCAGCACTGCATCGCGCACCGCAATGGCCCGATCGTGGACGCTGCCGCGAAACGCAATGGCGTAGGTTTCCTTGACACTGTTGACGTCATTGATCGTCGCGAGACTCGCGTTGATCATGTTGACGCGGACGATGCCGACCACAGTCAGCGCAATGAGGACTAGCAGCACGAGTGCAAAGCCGCTTGCGACGCGCGTACCGGTACGGACATTCTTCAGCATGGACATTCCCCGACTCCTGCTATCGTAATATTTGATCGCATAGTTACATACTATTTCGAACGATGGGAAATGCATATCCTCAATCGCGCCAATTAGCGGCGTCTATGACCATGCGTTAGTGCGCCCAGTATCTGCCGACGTCGACGGATTGTCGAAAGTATTCCTGCGACGGCGAAGCGCTCTGACGGTCAGGTGCTCCGATACCTAAAAATTGTTCTGGATTTAATTTGGTTTCCTAACAATATCGTCGTCCATAGCTGGCTGTGGATCTACCTTTAGCTTCGAACTCACATCCTCCGCTAGCAACGCCCAGCGCGGGTTCAGCATCGTCTCGGACCTAGCGTTCGTTCACGATAGCTATCGTGAGGCCCCAACGCGATTCAAAGCATCGACAGCCTCATGATTTCCCTGCATCGTCGCCATTCTCAGCGCCGTGCCGCCTCGTGCATCGACATGATTCGGATTCGCACCGCGTGCGACGAGTTCAGGCAGCAGATCGAGTCGCCCGAATAGCGCCGCAAACGATAGCGCGGTTTCGCCAGCGTTGTTGGTCTGATCGATGCTGCATGATGTCGTCATCAGACGGCGTGCAATGGCTAGCTCGCCTTTAAAAATTGCGCCCATCAATGCTGTGTTGCCGTTGCGGTCACCCAGGCAAGGATTTGCGCCGTGGCCCAGCAGGAATTCCATTGCCTGCGGCTCTTCATCGTATGCCGCAAGAATCAACCCGGTATAGCCCTGTGACGTCGTGCCGTCGATCGGATAGCCCGCATCCAGCAGCGCTTGCAATATGTCCGTTCGACCGAGTCTGGCCGCGGCAAACCAGTCGTCATCGTAATGATGAATGTCCTGTATCGCCGCGCCTTGTTGCGGTGAATGAAGCACCGGCGCCGGACTGCACGCGGCCGTCAGCAGCACAAACGCCGCAAGCGTTGCGGCCATGACCGCACTCAAGCGAATCCGCATTAGGTGAACCTGCATTGTGTTTGACCTGCAGTCGGTAAAGCAGCGCGAATCGATGGCGATTCGCGCTGCATACACGGGACAGCGACGTCATCGTGCAAGAAAACGTCGCGACGTGATGCCAGGAAACAGATCAGTTGTCGCCAAGCGCGGCCGCCCTGGTTTTAACCTGCGAGAGATCCGCATGTGTTGCGGCGGCCAGCCTGCTTCCATAATCCGCATCGGCTTTGTAGAAATACGACAGCATGGTGTACTTGTTGTCGTCGTTCGTCACGTGATTCAGGTCTGCCGAGAGCGCCGTTACGAGATCGGCTTTTTCCTGGCTCGACAGCGACTCGTAATACTCGCCGGCCTGCCGGAAGTTCAGCGTCTTGTGGATCGCGGCCTGTTGGGTGGTGCCCTTCAGCGGCGTCTGCACGTATTTGTATTTCGGATCCTGCGCGATCTCGTTGAGCGTCGAGGGCTCGTAATTCACTTCGCCCTTGCGGTCCCCGGAGTTCATCGCACCGTCCTGGTTGTTGTTGACCACCGGCACACGAGGGCGGTTGATCGGCAGGTCGTTGAAGTTGGGACCGAGCCGGTACATCTGCGTATCCGCATATGAGAACATGCGTCCCTGCAGCATGCGGTCCTCGGAAGGTTCGATGCCCGGCACCATGCGCGACGGCGCAAACGCCGATTCTTCGGTAGTCTCGAAGTAGTTGTCCGGCACGCGGTTTAACGTTAGCGTGCCGATCTTGCGCTCAGGCACAGTCGTCCATACCTTCGTGTCGTCGAGTGCGTCATAGTCGAACTTGTCGAGATCTTCTGGCTTCAGCACCTGGATATACAGGTCCCACTTCGGATCGTCACCGCGCTTGAGCGCGCTGTACAGGTCGTTCGACATCAGGTTCCAGTCTTTGCCGATCGAACCCGGCAAGTCCTGCGGACGAATGCCATGAATGCCCTGCTCGCTCTTCCAGTGGAATTTCACGTAGTGCACTTCGCCCTGTGCATTGACGAACTTGAACGCGTGTACACCGAAACCATCCATATGCCGGTATGAGTCCGGCATACCTTCGTCCGAATACAGATGCGTCAGCATGTTTGTCGCTTCAGGCGTATGCGCAAAGAAGTCGAACGCAAGGTTCGCATCCTGCACGCCCGTCACGGCGCTCGGCTTGTTCGCGTGCACAAAGTCCGGAAACTTGATAGCGTCACGAATGAAAAAAATCGGCCAGTTGATGCCAACCAGATCCCAGTTACCCTGCCCGGTATAGAACTTCGTGGCAAAACCACGCGGGTCACGCGCCTGCTCGGGCGATCCCCGATAACCCATCACGGTCGAGAAGCGCACGAAGACCGGCGTATGCGTGCCGGGTATGAAGACCTTCGCCATCGTCAGATCGGAGATATCGGTATCGGCGACGAATTCGCCGTAAGCGCCCGTGCCGCGCGCATGTACAACGCGCTCAGGGATGCGCTCGCGATCGAAACGCTGCAGTTTCTCGACCAGTTGCGAGTCTTGCAGCAAGGTGGGGCCTTCCGGTCCTGCGGTCTGCGAGTTCTCGTTGTCTCCGACCGGCGAACCGTTATCGCGAGTCATGTCACCTGCATACACGGTTGCCGATACGACGAGCGCCATAGTGGCAGATGCATATCGCAACGATCTGTTTTTTGTCATTTTCATGCTGCTTACTCCGTTGAAAGATCCGTCTCCTGGAACTGGAACGAATGCTATTCAACTGATGAATCTATTCCCAATGGAAATTCCGCATCGGCGGCATAGCGGTACTCAATGATGGATCTCGTTTACTTTGCGAATGTCGGCTCTCCCAGCTGCGAGCAATCGTGTGCCTCGCGTTTCAGCGTGGTTGTATCCAGCCTGAGAACAGGCGTACATTAAAAGATCTTCATCCAGTCATCTTCAACTTTCAGGTTCGCGCAGCGCCCAATTTAAAAAGCAATACGCGCCTAAAACGATAAGTGCCCGCTTATCGTTTCGTTCCAAAAAATTGACTGTTTTATCCCAAACCACGCCCCTAACATTCCGACTCAAGGTGTCCGGCAAATTCTGCCTGTCACCCGAAACTTCTTCAGCCTCAAACACGAAAGGGAATGAGCATGACAGATCTGTCGAGACGGAAAATGTTGGTGGGCGCTGCGGCATCGGCTGCAGCACTTGGCGTGGCAGCTACAGCAAAGGCGGCATCGTTTGGCAATCCTGATCGACCGCCGGAAGGCCAGATCAACGCGAAAAGTCCGACCAGCCTGAACGATCCGGGTCCGCAAAACCCGGTGCTAGCCGGACAATTTCCGTCGTTCCAGAATCCGCCTCCGACCGACGTCAACGGCATGCCGCTCTTCTGGTCGTCGTTCAACAACTCTCCTAAGCGCTTTCAGAACGGTGGCTGGGCGCGTCAGGTGACGCAAGAAGACTTCGCGATCTCCGAGGACATTTCGGGCGTGAACATGCGCCTTGCGGCAAACGGTATCCGCGAAATGCACTGGCATCAACAAGCCGAGTGGGCCATCATGCTCGACGGCAAGTGCCGCATCACCATCCTCGACGAACAGGGCCGCCCGCAAGTAGCCGACGTCAAGACGGGTGACCTCTGGTATTTCCCGCCGGGCCTGCCGCACTCGCTGCAAGGTCTCGGGCCGAGCGGCGCGGAATTCCTGATTGCCTTCGATAACGGCGCGGCATCCGAATTCAATACGCTGCTGCTGACCGACTGGATTGCACACACGCCGCCGGATGTGCTGGCCGCGAACTTCGACGTGCCGGCCGACGCATTCAAGGACATTCCCGTCGACAACCTGTGGATTTTCCAGGGTGAAGATCCCGGTACGCTGACCGATGCGCAAGGCGCGGTCAAAACCCATCTCGGCCTGCCGACCCATCCGTTTGTCTTTTCGCTGGGCGATTTGCCGCCGACGAAGCAAACCAGGGGCGGCATGGTGCAGATCGCCGACAGCCGCAATTTCAACGCATCCACTACCGTTGCAGCCGCACTGGTGACCGTCAAGCCGGGGGGCATGCGTGAATTGCACTGGCATCCAAATGCAGACGAATGGCAGTACTACATAAAAGGTGAAGCGCGCATGACCGTCTTCGACACCGGTCCGAAGGCGGCTACCGCCGACTTCCGCGCAGGCGACATCGGCTATGTGAAGAAGAGCCTCGGTCACTATGTGCAGAACACCGGCAACACCGATCTGGTCTTCCTTGAAATCTTCAAGTCCGACCACTTCGCCGAAGTCTCGTTGTCCGACTGGCTCACGCACACCCCACCGAAGATGGTCATGGAGCATCTGAACATCTCCGCGGAAACGCTGGCGCAGTTCCCGCGCAACCGGCCTGACGTATTGCCGGCCTGAGCACACACGCCATTGCTCTACCCCACCACTGGCCCGCGATGAGGTCAATCCGGGCCAGTGGCCAGGCCGGCAGAAACGGCATTGCGATGACTATCGCGTCCCGTCCGCCGTTGCGTCATATCTCGATGGGTCCATGTCCACAAGATGTTTCCACTTCTCAAGCTGATTCGAGCGAACGCCGCGTCGATGTCCGGTGCGACGCAACAGACTGAACTCGCCGCACGCGACGCGCTGACGGGACGGCGCAATGGCGTCCGCGCTTTTTTGCCATTTGTCGGTCCCGCTGTGATTGCTTCGGTCGGCTATATGGACCCGGGCAATTTCGCCACCAATATTCAGGCCGGCTCGTCGACGGGCTACCAGTTGTTATGGGTAGTAGTGTTGGCCAACATCGTCGCGATGCTGTTCCAGGCCATGTCAGCGAAACTCGGCATTGTGACGGGGAGCAATCTGGCCGAACTGTGCCGCGAACAGTTTCCCAAGCCCGTTGTGATGGTTATGTGGTACGGCGCAGAACTCGCTGCAATGGCGACTGACATTGCTGAATTTCTCGGCGGCGCCCTGGGCGTGTCACTGCTGTTTCACGTTTCGCTTCTTTGCGGCATGGCGGTCACCGGCGTCGTGACAATGGCGATTCTGCTATTCGACCGCGGCGGGTTCCGGCCGCTTGAACTCATCATCGCTACGCTCGTCGCGGTGATCGGGCTCAGCTACGTCTGTGAGTTGTTTATCGCACCACCTGACTGGCATGCTGCGCTGATCGGCAGCATCCTGCCGCGCCTGCACGGCAACAATGACATCACGCTCGCCGTGGGCATCATCGGCGCGACGATCATGCCGCACACGTTGTTTCTGCATTCGGGTCTCACGCAGAATCGCACCCCCGCCCGCAACGACGAGGAACGGCGCCGCCTGCTATGGTTTTCCAATCGCGAAGTGCTGATTGCGCTCGGCATAGCCGGATTCGTCAATCTGGCCATGGTGATGATGTCGGCAAGCGTGTTGCCGCGTTCCGCAAGCGGCATTTCCGATATCAGCGTTGCTTATCACGCCCTCGTTCCGCTGCTTGGAATCGGCGCTGCAACGGTGTTCCTGATATCGCTGATGGCGTCCGGCATGTCGAGCTCGGTGGTGGGCACGATGGCAGGACAGGTCATCATGCAAGGCTTCGTCAAGTTCGAAATTCCGGTGTGGACGCGCCGTATCTTCACCATGGCGCCTGCGTTCGTAATCGGCATGCACTTCAATACCGTCGACGCTATGGTGATCAGTCAGGTAGCGTTGAGCTTCTTCCTGCCTGTACCGCTCGTTGCGCTTGTCGTGCTGTCGTCGCGACGCAGTGTCATGGGGAAATTCGTCGCCGGAAAGAGCACGGTCATCGTGGCCGGCCTTGCGACCATCCTGATCGTCCTGCTAAACGTCGACCTACTTAAACAGGCGTTATTCTAGGCATCTTTCATTTCCGCCTCATTCATCAATTAACCCTTACTAAGGAAACCTGATCATGGGTTCGATAAGTATCTGGCATTGGCTGATTGTTGCCTTGATCGTCTCGCTCGTCTTTGGCACCAAAAAACTGCGCACGGTAGGCGGCGATCTCGGCACGGCCATTCGCGGCTTCAAGGATGCGGTCAATACCGAAACGTCCACGGGACCTCGATCGGCTGAAATATCGAGCACGGAAGATTCGAAAGCGGACGCAGTGGATGCGGCATACGCAGCCGGCATTGCGTCGCTGCATCCGCAGGAGGGCCGCTAAGACGGCGGCGCCCCATGCATGCGTTCAGGCATGCACGCTATCCATCGCGGTCGCGTGCATCCGTTGGTCTTCGAGCAGAAACGACTTGAATGCCTCGGCAACCGGCGCCAGTTGCTTGTCCGCCCACTGCACCACATGCCACATGCGAACCACTGGAAAATCGATCACATTGAGCACGGCCAGCAGGCCGGCGCGCAATTCAAGCGTCACGGTATGCGCCGACAGGAAACTAATGCCCATTCCCGACGATACTGCCTGCTTGATGGCTTCCGTGTTGCCTATCTCGATCGGATCATGCAACTCCAGTTGCCCATCGAATGCGTGCTGCATCGCCTCCCACGTGTCCGAGCCACGCTCGCGTACCACGAATCGCTCATCCTTCAGATCGGCCAGGCTAACGTATTCCTTGCCGACCAGCGGATGTGACGGCGCGGCGACCATCAAAAAGGCATGGGGTGCAAAGGGCGTACTGACAAAGCGAGGCTGCGGCGGCGGACTCGCCATAATGGCGAGATCGATACGATTTTCTTCAAGGCGGCGGATCAATGTGGCGCGATTCTCCACCGTCAAATCCAGTTTGACGCCAACGTGCTTGTTCGAAAACTCGCTCAATAATTGCGGAAAGAGATAGCCGCCCGCACTGATCACACCAATGCTTAAGCTGCCACCCGCCGCGCCGCGGATTTTCGCCAAGGTTTCTTCCGCCTCGCGAAAGCAATGGATGATGGCACGACTGTGATACAGCATCTCGCGGCCGGCTGGCGTCAGATAGATTTTCTTGCCGAGCTGCTCGAACAACGCAACGCCCGCGTGTTCCTCAAGATGTTTGATCTGGGTTGAAACGGCCGGCGGGGAAAGATTTAACTCGATCGCTGCTCGCGAAAAGCTCAGCCGGCGCGCGACGGCCTCGAAGGTCTTTAGTTGACGCAGAGTGGCATTCTTCACGGTAACCTGCACATGGCGATGAAGTGAGCGGTCAACACGCCGATCACGATACACGTATCGTAATCCGACTCCGCATGCGGTCCGGTTACATCTGTAGTGCGGCGTTATTTCGCCGGATGGTTCAAGACACGATGCAGTGCCAAGGCGAGCGCATTCGAGCGCAGCGGCTTTCGTAGCAGCATCGCCGCGCCGGCTTCGGTTGCTTGCGCTTCCAGGACCGGATGGCTGTAGCCACTACACAGAATCACCGGCAATTGCGGGCGCGTCGCACGAATGCGCTCCGTCAGTTCGAGCCCTGTCATGTCCGGCATGGTCTGATCCGTTACGACAACGTCGAAGCGATTCGGGTCCGCTTCAAATGCCTGTAGCGCGGCAACGCTGGAATGAAAACCCACCGGTTCGTAGCCGAGATCGGCAAGTACGTCCTCGGCCAGGCTCACCAGCATTTTTTCGTCATCCACTATCAACACCACTTGACCGCTTCCGTGCGGCAACCTCTCTGCGACGCCCTGCGTAATGGGCGGCGGCGCGTCAGTTGCAGGAAGGAAAATTTCGAAACGAGTGCCTTCGCCTACAACCGTGTGGACATCGATCGCTCCGCCATAATCGCCTACGATGCCATCCACGAGTGACAGACCTAGCCCTGTGCCGTCTCCCGTCCTGCGAGTGGTAAAAAACGGATTGAAGATGCGTTCAAGCACATGCGGCTGAATTCCGACGCCAGAGTCGTCCACGACGAGGCGTACATAGTCGCCCGGCTGCATGACGCCATTGGCGAGCACCGTTGTCGACGTGACCTGAATGTCTTCGAGCGTGACGCTTAGCGTCCCGCCTTCCTCCATCGCGAGGATCGCATTGCTGCAAAGATTCATCACGACCTGGTGAAGGTGCGTCTCATCGCCAGCAATGTATGTATCGCTTGCGCCCAATGAAACCTGCAATTCGATGTTAGCCGGCAAGCGCGCTTCCAGCAGCTCGATCGTTTCCTTTACAACCGGCAATACCTGCACCGGCACGCGCGCGGCCATGCCGCTTCGGCTGAAGGTCAGAATGCGTTCGATCAAAGTGCGCGCCCGATTGCCCGCGTTTATCACCTGTCCCACGTAACGATGCTCGGCGCTGCCGGCATCAAGCGATTCGTAGGCACGCTCGCCGTAGCCGAGAATCGCGCCAAGAATATTGTTGAAGTCGTGCGCGATGCCGCCTGCAAATGTCCCCAACGCTTCGAGCTTCTGCGATTGCCTGCGCCGCTCTTCGAGTTGCATCCGCTCCCGTTCGATTTCGCGGCGCAGCGTAGTGTCTTCTACAGTTCCCACCAGCATATCCTCACGCTGCAGCACACCTTGTTGTGCCGGCCGCTCAACGGCCGACACCCGCGCCATGCTCAAATCGGCCCAGACAATGTGCCCATCACGATGAACATAGCGTTTCTCAAAGCGCGTAGAGCCGCTTGCGTCGGCAAAGAGTTGCGCGATATGGCGACGCTGCGCGGCCCTATCTTCGTGATGCGTGATATCGAACGCGTTAATCTTTTCGAGTTCATTCGACGTATAGCCCACCATGCGCTGAAACGCCGGATTAGTGGCGACGTATTGACCGTCCGCGCTCAGCACAATCACTCCTATCGGTGCGTTTTCGAATACGGCTCGCCAGCGCCGCTCGCTTAGGCGGAGTTGCTCGTTGACATCCTCTAACCGACGCATCTGCCCGATCAGCGCAAAAGCGAGAAGCATGACAAACAGCGAGATCGACCCAGTGCGAACGAGCGCGTTGATCGACGTGGTCCGCCAATCCGCCAGCGCCACGGACTCGTCCCGCAAGACGATCACCTGCAGCGGGAAACCCGGCACCGGCCGAATCGCGAACAATGCGCGCTCGTGTTGTGGAGTGGCGGCGAATTCGACAATCGGGCTGCCATGGTTGCGCAGCAGCCGGATTGCCGCTCCCTGCCCCAGGTCGATACGCCGGTAGAAATCGCGGAAATAATCTTCTTCCACGAGTGCCCGCGCAACGCCGACAAAACGTCCTTGCGCGTCCTGCAAACGGATCGCCACGGCGAAGGTCGGTTTGCCGTCCGTGAGACTTTCCAGCGGCTCGCTGACTACCACTGCGTTACCGGTCGCCTTCCTGAGGCTTTGGAAATACTCGCGACTGCTAATGTTTGGACTTGCGGCGATGGAAGATGAACTGGACGCGGCCACGCGCGCGCCGTTTTCATCCGCGATCGTGACGTCGCGAATCTGCGGCAAGCCGTCGATTTCGCGCCGAAGAAACGCGGCGCGTTCCTCCGGCGTCGCCTGTCGATTGCGCGAATCCCGTTCCCACACCGACGTGCGTCGCAGGATCAGTTCGACTTCCTGTAGCGATCGCGCGGATTGCTCGGCAAGCGCGCTCGCAAGGCTCGACATTTCGCGCTGATTGTCCGCAAGCGCGAGCCTGCGGTCGCGCCAGCTATCCCAGCCTGACGCTACCCACAGCAGCAACACGATTGACGCTGCGGCTATTCCGACCGTCCAGTACAGGCGGGGTCCACTGACGATGCGGCGTGGCCGTTGCGCATCGATCATGGTTCTGGCGCTCTTGCCGGGATCTCGCGCAACCAGTCGCCCCCAAACAGTTCGTGAACCGCGGAGACAAGCTGGTCGCAGCTAAACGGCTTGGCCAGCACCTTGGCGACGCCAAGCTGCTTCGCCATTTCAGCTCCCGTCCCGGGCCCTTGCTGAAAATACCCTGAGACAGCAATGATGAAGGCCGACGGATAACGCGCGCTCAATTGACCCAGCATTCCGGGGGCGACAATCCGGGGCGAATTCAGGTCCGCCACGATGCAACCCACTGTCTCGGGATCGTCGATGCGCAGCGACCTTAGTACCTTCGGGTG
Organism: Paraburkholderia sp. BCC1885; assembly: GCF_900996235.1. Classification (GTDB taxonomy): domain Bacteria; phylum Pseudomonadota; class Gammaproteobacteria; order Burkholderiales; family Burkholderiaceae; genus Paraburkholderia. The sequence continues at coordinate 4,573 of NZ_CAAJGM010000235.1, read as the reverse complement.
ATACACGTCATAGCCGGCATCCGCGAGCCACATTGCAACCAGCTCGCGCATCGCCGGATCTTCATCCAGAACCAAAATGTCCTTCCCCATCACCATTTTCTGGGCCCTCGTCACGGCATGAACGACGCCGACGTTTGCCGACTATCGTTTCACCATTAGAGGCCAGGCCGATTGCCGAACGGTTTCGCTTTAGCCGATTTTTGTTTCATCTGAAACAACGAGCCATACAGAGTGAAATAATCGACAACGTTCGCTTTGCCCGAAACAGAGGTCATCTAAAGCACGGCCGCACTCAATCGCTCGACGGCTACAGCAAAGGAGTAGCCGGCGCCCCGTTCGGTCTTGATGAACCGCGGATTCGACGGGGCCGCTTCGATTTTCCGCCGCAGACGCAGAATCTGCACATCGATGGAGCGGTCGAATACATCGTCGTACAGGCGGCTCGTCTCCAGCAACTGCTCGCGTGAGAGCACCCGGCCCGGCGACGCGAGAAAGGCGTTCAAAAGCGAGAATTCGCCATTGGTCAGATCAATGCGCGTACCTTCGGGTGAAGTCAATTTTCGCGTACCGACATTCAGCTCCCATCCTGCGAAGCGATACGCGCGCACGTCCGACTGCCGGCCGGTCACTGTCTGCGATGCGGCCGAGCGGCGTAGCAAGGCGCGGATTCGGGCGAGCAGTTCTCTGGCACTAAAGGGTTTGGTCAGGTAGTCGTCGGCGCCCAATTCCAGCGCCATGACACGGTCTGCTTCTTCGAGCCTGCCCGACACGACAATAACCGGGAGCGTCGATTGATCACGCACGCGTCGGGCGATGTGCATACCATCCTCGCCGGGCATCCGCAGATCGAGTACGATCAGATCGATGGCATGCTCAAGCAGCGCTGCCGTCAGTTCCTTACCGTTGGCCGCGACCGTCACGCGCATATCATGATCCCGCAGGTACTCGGAGATGAGCGTTCTGATGGCCGGATCATCATCCACCACCAGAATATGGGGAGGATTTTCGTTACTCATGCGCGGCGCTCCTTAAGCCATTCAAGACGCACCTGGACGTCTCTTGATCAGGGATCGTCCCTGTTCGTTGTCATAGTCCGTCATCGTACTTTTATGTTGCAAGCCGCATGATTAATTATTGTTCATCTTGCTGCGGGGTAAATGATAAGGACCTGGTGTGGGGGCCGGCGTGCCATTTAAGCGGTTGCCCTGCGCCGTTGAAGCGGGGTTGTTTGGGCATGCCCCTTGCGTAGCCGCAATGAGTCAATCTCACCAGGAATCGGCATGAACGCATCCACATCATCGATGACCGAAAAACGTAGCGGACGGCTGCAAGGCAAGCTCGCGCTGGTCACGGGCGCCGCGCGCGGCATTGGCCGCTCGGTTGCCGTGGCATTTGCACGGGAAGGGGCGAGTGTCATCGGTCTGGACATCGGCCGCCGGGCAAGCGAAGTCCAGTGCTATGTCATTCCGACCCAGGCCGATCTGGAAGAAACCGGACGCCTCGTCGTGCAGGCGGGAGGACAGTGGCGCCAGGAGCTTGCCGATATCCGCGATTACGCACGGCTGCAGGAGATCGTCGCAGCAGTCGAGCAGTACCTGGGACCCGTTTCGATCCTCGCGGCAATCGCCGGTATTCAGTCGTTCAAACCATTGCTGCAACTCGAGCACGCGGACTGGCAGGACCAATTGGACATCAATCTTACCGGCACGCTGAATTGCATCCGGGCGGTGGCGCCGTCGATGTCCGCGCAGCGCTATGGCCGGATCATCGTGACTTCTTCGACGCAGGGACGCCACGGCATGCGCGATGGCGCGGCCTACTCGGCATCGAAATGGGCACTACTTGGCTTGATGAAGTCGGCTGCACTGGAGTTCGGCGAATTCGGCATCACGGTGAACGCCGTTATTCCCGGGCTGATCGATACTGAACTGACGCGTAACGAAAGCCGCTACACTCAGGCTCTGAAAGAGGCGAAAGGCGGCAAAATTCCCGAGCCGCCGCTCGAACCCAAAGTGATTGAAGCGCTCACCCAAAAGACGCCGCTGGGCGTCCCCTGGATCAGCCCCGACGACGTGGCGCCGGCCTACGTGTACCTTGCGTCGGACGACGCGCAAATGGTGACGGGCGCAGCGTTCGACGTCACGGGCGGCGACAGCGCCCACAATGCCGCGTGAAAACGCCCCGCGCGACGCGTCACGGTACGCGGTTTGCTTGCAGTATGGCAAGCCAACTGGAGGAACCATGGATCAGCCTGAACGACAACAACGTATTGAGGAACTTGAGCTTGCCGTAGCCGGTATCTTCGAGTCCCCCAAAGCGCCCACCATCAGCGTGACGGACGAAGAGTCGGTTCTTTACCTGCAGATTTCATGGGTGATCAAAAGCGATGCAGATACGACGCTCGATTCGCGCTGCGTATGCACCATTCGCTTCACAGGCGCGCAGATAGACCGCTATGCAGCCATGGACACCGCGCAAAGACTGCATGTTCAGCAGCGTCTAAAGGAACTCGCCCGCGAGCGCTTTGCCGCGGCGAATGCCGCTGGCTCGCTACAGGACGACTGCGCGCTCGAATTCGCAGCTGGCGATGACCTGCTCGATGTGCCCGATGAGCCGAACGTCGAGAAATATTGAGGACGATTGAGGGCCTCAACGCCTTAGTTCGAAAATTCGCTCAATAGCGCGTTAAATGACGCGTCAAATCGCGCGGCGGCGCGAGCGTTACCTGATTGGCGCGTCTCAGGTAAAAGTTGCTCCCCAGGCGCCACCGCACTGACGATCGGGCTCAGTAATGCGGCTTCAAACCCGCTGAATACCAAAAGCCCCGTACAATCCTCCATGGCAGGCCGTTGACGTGCTGCCGGTCACGACCTGATTCGCCGTTGTCCCACCGCGCTCCGTGCAGCCGTTTTCATGACAGCGATTGAACACCGCCCTTTCCCCGCGTGACCTCATGCCATGAACAGCAACCAAGCGACCGCACAAACGGACGAACTCGCCAGGCGTCCAGCGAGGCCTGCGGATCACGCCGCCGAAAATAGCGTGCTGCTCAGGCTTGCTCGCGCACAATCGGGATCGCGCGAGCAGCTCTTGCAGGAAATCGCCAATGCTGCCCTGTCCCTCTGCCAGGCGGGCAGTTCCGGCATCAGCCTTATCGAAGAGGTCGGCGCTCACAAGCAGTTTCGCTGGCTGGCGGTAGCGGGATCGTGCGTCGGCCTGCAAGGTAAAACGACCGCCTGGCAGGAATGTCCGTGCCGCCTCGCCGTAGAATCCGCGGCGCCGCAATTGTTCGTTCGGCCTCAAGACCGTTTTGCAAGCCTGCGGTTTCCTGGCGTGGACATCAGCGAAGGACTTGTCGTTCCCATTCCGACCGAGCTTGACCTCGTCGGTGCGATATGGGTCATGTCCCATACATCGACGCGCCTGTTTGATCTCGAAGACGTCCGCCTGCTCTCCGACCTCGCAATTTCAGCCGGCGCCGCGCTGACCACGGTGGACGCCCGCGATACAGGAGAAGAAAGCGAGCGCCGTCATAGCGAATTCATCGCCATGCTCGGGCACGAACTGAGAAACCCCATGGCGCCTATCGACAGCGCCGTCGGCGCTGCCATGAAACTCTGCGCCGACAACGACAAGGCAGTCGAGGTCTTAACCGTCGCGCAACGCCAGATGAGGCATCTGCGAACTTTGGTCGACGACCTGCTCGACGCCGCGCGGCTCAAACATGGCAAGCTCGCCATCAAGCATACCGATACCACCCTCAACGACATTGCCTTCGATGCGGTGACCGCAGTCAAGCATCACATTCAGTCACGGCGGCATTCACTTACTTTAAGTGGACTCGAAAAACCCGTACCTGTGCGGGCGGATCACATCAGACTCAGCCAGGTCCTGGGTAATCTGCTCTCGAATGCCGCGAAATACACCCCGGTGGGCGGAACAATCGAACTCGCGGTAAAGATAGTTGCTGAGGACAACGAAGCGGAAGCGCGAGAAGTCGTCGTCATAGAAGTGAGCGACAACGGAATTGGCATCGACAGCGCGGTCCAGCCCCACGTCTTCGAGCTTTTCGCCCAGTCGGCGCGGGGCAATGCGAGGTCTGAAGGAGGATTGGGCATCGGTCTCGCCGTGGCCAAGCGAATGGTTGAACTGCACGATGGAACCATTGCGCTGCAAAGCGAAGGAAGCGGACGGGGCACGTCGATCACACTGCGTTTGCCGATATTACGTTCGCTCACCGACCCGGCGCTGGCAACCGGGACCGACGAACCCTCCGTTACGGCGCCCATCCGTCTGCTGCTGGTGGACGATAATGTGGACGCGTTGCAGTCGCTGGGTATGCTGATGGAACTCGAAGGGCATCAGGTCACCATGTGCGACAACGGCTATGAAGCAGTGCGCCGGATCAAGGAGGCGTTACCCGATGTCGCCATCATCGACGTGGGCATAGAGGTGGCCCCGTTCGTTCGGACAGTTTTTTCGATTTTTAAGTGGAACGCTGGGCGGTCACGCTGCCAATGTAATCGCGGGCAGCATCGCGAAATAAGCTTCATCCGGGGTCTTGTCCGACAGA
>NZ_CAAJGM010000234.1 GCF_900996235.1 Paraburkholderia sp. BCC1885 | reverse complement strand
CCGACATGCCAGGCACCAACGTCTCTCTGATCACCTGCTGCTTGAATTTTCGCGCGTACGTGCGACGGGGATGGGCTGCGCCCCCTGCGTTCGACATGGCTGACTGGCTCCGTTGATCTGAACGCCCTCATCATGCTTTGGAAAAGTCAGCATGGCGAAACGGTCGGGCCGAGCCGCTTACGATAACTCTCAAACCAGAATGAATGTAGATACCGCCCGGCTATCGATTCGATCCCCTGCATCGTAAGCGCGAATTAACGCACACCGCAATGAGCCGGCGCGTAGGGCTAGATCATGCAGGAACTAATGCGTCGCGCGGCTTGGCAACGTTGAACGGCAACAGATCGCTGATATCGGCATCCGCTGCACGCTGCGGTAGTTCGGTCAGCACGCGAAGCAGATAGGTATACGGTTCGACGTTGCACGCGCGGCACGTGAGCATCAGGCTATAGATGATGGCGCTCGCCTTCGCCCCGGCGACGGTGTCACTGAACAACCACGCTTTTCTTCCGGTCGTAAATGGCCGGATGTCCCGTTCTTATCCACTTAACCGAATTATGCAGAGTCCTACTTTCTGCGCCTTGACGTCAGTCGTGCGTCCGACCGCCCTGGGGCCGGACGTCTCTCTTGAGGAGCTTCAGCAACGCGATACGTTCATGCTGTACGGTTAATGAGGGCGACCCACGAAGCAAGCATAATCATAGTCCGTCAAGAAAGGCGAGAATGTCTTTCGGCGGACAAAACCGGTGCTGTTTGAATTGCGGTGCTTGAATGGAGTTCAGTGCCCGCTGTTTCATGGCGAGATCGGCTTCGATGTACATATGGGTGGTGGCGGTACTTTCATGGCCAAGCCACAAGGCAATCAACGTGACATCTACACCAGCTTGAAGCATGTGCATGGCCGTGGCGTGCCTCACGATATGTGGAGTGATGCTTCGGGTCTTGAGTTGCGGACAGCGGATTGAAGCGCCAGTCGCAGCGAGCTTAAGTCGATCTGTTACGCCGGACCGGGTCATCTGGCCGCCAGCACGGTTGGGAAAGAGCCATTGATCCGGATCTGGATTAATCTGGTGTAGCCAGCGCCGAATTTGTTTCGCGGTACCAGCCCACAGTGGCACGGTTCGTTCCTTTCGTCCCTTGCCGTGCAGGTTCACGCAGGCGCCGCGGTCCAATACTACATCCCTGACACGCATGGCTGTAAGTTCAGAGACCCGTGCACCCGTGTTGTATAGCGTAGCCAGCATAACTTGGTCGCGCTGACCGCACCAGCTGGTTGCAGGAGGAGCTCCAAGGATGCATTGCATTTCTTCTCGACTGAGGAACCCGACCATGGGTCTGTCGAAGCGTTTCATGGGGATGGCCAGCACACGCTGAAGCCCCGGCAGCGCCAAAGGCTCCTGTAAAGCTGCATAGTGAGCAAAAGACCGGATCGCAGCTAGCCGCGCGTTCCGGCTGCGGATCGCGTTGTGACGGGTAGTCTCCAGATATTTGAGGAAAGCAAGAATCAGCTCTGCATTGAAGTCGGCTAGCCGGAGCTTATGTGGTGACTTGTTCAAGTCATTCTCCGCGAAGCTGAACAGCAACCGGAAGGTATCGCGGTAGCTGGCCACAGTGCGAGGACTGACGTTGCGCTGCTCGATCAAACGGTCCATAAAGAACTGTTGAATCAAGGTCGAAAACCGTACTGCTGGATCGGAGCTAGTCATTTGAAATCTCCCGTGCATAACGTTCGAAGCGTTCAGAGACTGAGGCCATCAGTTCAGGGACGGTGCTGACATACCAATAGGTGTCAGTGACGCGAACATGCCCCACATAAGTGGATAACGATACGATTGCGTTATCGACATTGATCTTGTGTCGATACCAGCGAAGCAGGCAGTTCGTGATAAACGTATGCCTAAGATCGTGGATACGTGGTTCCGGGTAATCGCCTCGGGCAATCCAGCCAAGCTGTCTGCGCAAGTTGCAGAAGGTCTCCTCTGCATTCCAGATCTTCAGGGCGCGTCCCCACGGAGACAGGAAGAAGTTGTTGTCCATTGCGACCGGGAGAAACTTGTCGCGTTGTCGCGCGTAACATCGAAGAGCGGTGATGGTCGTCGCATGCAAAGGCACAAGACGGGATTTGCGGTATTTGCTTTGGCGAACGACCAACATACCGTGCTCAAGCAATACGTCCGCGCGCTCAAGTCGCAGCGCTTCCGAAATTCGCATGCCGGTAGCGGCAAGTAGGCCAAAAAGTGTTTCGTAAGTTGCTGGCCGTAGTCCGCCTGACGGACGCAGCTGTCCAGCTGCAGCTAAGAGCGCCTCGATTTCCTCATCGCCGTAGATATGAGGCGCCGGTCGGCGATGGGTAGAGCCCAGCAGCTTGGTCGGCGGGACTTGTGTGGCGGGATCGAACTGCTGAAGATACCTGATGAACGGACGGAGCACTTCAATCCGCTTCGCTGCGGTAATTGGCTTGGGAGAGTCGGAATCCCGGGCCCAGCGTAACGCGAGTTCCAACGTTACCGGGCCCTGGTGGCAGCCATTCTCGGCGAACCGGGCAAACGCAAGTAGTTGCGTCCCTTGGCTCTTCAGCTTGAAACCGAGTTGCCGCCTGGCATAGAGATAATCCTCTACCCGGGTAGTCATCAAACACAAGTGATTCATGATCTGCTCCCGGGCCAAGGGGAGACCACCGCCGCGAGTCTGCGGAGATCGACCTTTGCGTAAATCATGGTGGTATTAATGCTGCGATGGCGCAATACATCCGCGATGTCCTTGAGAGAAGCACCATTGCCCAGCATGCGACTGGCTGCGGTGTGCCGCAGTAAATGAGTACCCATGGACGAGCTCGGCCAACCGCATCGGGCATAGGCCAGCCGGATCGCGCTGCATACAACAGCCGGGGTGACCGGCCGGTCGAACGGGGCTCGATGTCGCACGAACAGCGCACGACTAGAGGTCTGGGGTCGACCGAAACGCACGTAATCGAACAACGCGCGCCCGGTCTGTACAGGCAGCGGCAAAAGATCCGTACGCTTGCATTTGGTTGCCCCGATGCGCAACGTTCCCTCATGCCAATCAACGTCTGCGAGTTGCAGTGCGGCCACCTCTCCGACGCGCAACCCTAGATCTACCAGCAAACGCGCCATGGCGTAATCTCGCCGGCCAGACGCCGTCTGTGTGTCGAAAGCACTTAGGAATTGTGCGAGTTGGGCTTGCGTCAGTAATTTGGGCAAGCGAGCCATTGACCATACCGCTACCTTTGGCACAGCGGCGATTAATGCCTCCGTATGGTCGCCACTGAACTGACGGAAACGCAGATACACGCGCACGCTGCTTGCGATGGTACCGGCGCTCGCCGGGGTGTGGCCCTTACTCCTCTCGACGACGAAATGCAGCACGTCGGCCGGTTTGATTCGACGCATGTCAATGCGGTGACCACCAAATTGATCGACTAGAAAGTCGCACGCGCAGTCGCGGTGGTTGCGGCGGGTGCTCGCGGCAAGACCACGGATCTCGTCAAGATAAACGTCAAGGCGGTTTAACTCGTCGGCGATAGTACCAGGCAACCGAAGCGGCGGTGGTCGGATACAACCGTTCGCGCGAAGCACCTTAAGCAAATGTTTGAGCGCTGCCCGCGTGAAATTTAATGCACACTTCCTTCGCCGGGACAGTCGCAGTTCGGCAAGTGCACGGAGATAAATTGCCGTACCAGATTCTCATCGATCTGATCGAGCCTGATTCGCTTTCTGGTGAGCCAGCGCGAAAAGTGCGCGACGCTGGCAAGGTAATGTCCGATGGTGTGAAGGGCATAGCCGTGACTTTGAAGGTAGCCGACGTACGCCTGACGACTCGCGGCAAGAACACTATCTTCGAGCAGTTGCCACGATCGAACTCCGAGCTGGTCCTCTTCCATGGTAGCTCTCCTCTGAGACAATCGAGTCTCTCAGAAAAGCACCATTTATTATGTTCAGCAAGAGCAACCCGCCATGCACTGCAACAGACCAGCGCAGCGTGCGGTACGCTACGGGCTCGGGAGGAGCCCAGCATAATTCGGTCACGTGGATAAGAGCGCCTATGGATTCGAATCCATAGGCGCTCGAGCACGTTGTTGTCGATGGGAGCATGGCCATCCTCGACGTAGCGCCGCAAGTACTCCCATTGATTGCGCGTGTAGCTGATGGCCTTGCCGGTCAGGCTTTCAGGCAGCACCTGTGGCGCCTGCTCATCGAGCCAGATTTTGAACGCCTCCAGCAGTGGCAGGCTGTGCGTCTGGCGTAGTCGGTATGTATAGTCGGCACGGATTTGGCCCTCGGGTAACTTACCGCGTGCGAGGGTCTCGACCTGATACAGCGCCTTGAAGTATTCGAGTGCCTTGCGCGCGCGACCGTCGGGTTTCTTGAGCGCCTTGTACGCCTCGTCAAACGCCCGGCGCGCATGGGCCAGGCATCCGAGATGCGTGACACCTTCGAGCGTGCGCCACGCACTGTAGCCATCGGTCATTAACGTGCCGGCATAGCCTTTCAGGAAGGCCTGCGGATACTGTTGCCCACGCCCTGGCTGGTATTCAAACAGCACCACCGGCTCGGCACATGCTTCGGCGCTGCGGTAGACCCACATGTACGACTTGCTCTGCGCAGTCTTGCCGTCCTCCTTGAGCACCTGCACCGTCGTCTCGTCGCCATGGATCAGCGACTGCGCGAGCAGCGTGCCGCGCAATGCCTCGTACAGCCGGGACAGGTGCAGTTCGGCAGGCCGGATGATCCAGTGCGCCAGCGTGCCACGACTGACCGCGATGTTCGAGCGGCCCAACGCATCTTCCATGCGGTAGAGCGGCGTGCCATCCGCGTACTTGGCGGTCATCACCGTGGCGATCATCGCCGGACTTGCGTTGCTGCCCGGCAGCGGCTGCGCCGGCATGGGCGCGATCACGATGGGCGTGTGCTGTGAACGGCGGTCGAAATCCGACGTTAAACGGCGGCGTCAGTCAGGAATTCGGAATGTTTTCTAGTCTTCCGGGCTAATCCGAGATGACTGATACGGGTGGCGCTGAGGTTATGGGACGCATCGAAAGGAGCCCGTAGGGCGAGAGCAGATGCGTCCCGGCGGGAGCCGGTTCAGGAAGGGGTGACGCAGCAGGCCTGATGCGGTAAAAGAGGATTTACCGCCGAAGAAACAGGCCCGACACCGGCGCAAACCGCCAAGTTCAATCCGGTGTCGAGCCCAGCACGCGCACGACAGGGTGCGGGTGTGCCCAAGTATGGCACTGCCCATGAGCTCTGTCGATATCGCATCGGCATTGACAGGGATTGCCGGTGCCGAGCTCAGCCCGCCTCTTTGTCTGCGCCCGTTGCCGGGCGCAGGTCATCGTTTGCCGCCGTTGCGACCGCGGCCAGATCTATTGCGACGGCGACTGTTCGTTGCTCGCCCATCAAACCAGCATGCGTGTGGCCGGTCAACGCTACCAGCGCACCCGCCACGGTCGCTTTGCGCACGCCGAACGGATGCGCCGCTATCGCAGCCGCAACAATAAAGTGACGCATCAGGGTTCCGCTGAGCCTGCCGCCGATGCTTTACTGAGACCGACTTCGACGACATCGGCCACAGCAGCGGTATCCACGCACACCACACCTGTGCCTGAGCATTGCCACTTCTGCCACTGCGTCTGTGCGGGCTTCCTACGCTTGGGTCCACTTCGCCGTCGGGTCTTCCGTGACGTTCGGACTGCTACTCACTACACAGGTGACCCATGACCATCGGAGTCGAACTCGAGGCGCAGATCCTGCGCTACTACCACGTTGAGAAGTGGCGTTGCGGCACCATCGCGCGCCAGTTGCACGTGCACCGCGGCACCGTGCAGCGCGTGCTCGCACAGGCTGGCCTGCCACGCATTGGCGCAGTGCTGCGACCCGCGCAGATCGATGCCTACCTGCCGTTCATCCATGAGACGCTGAAGAAGTTTCCCTCGCTCACGGCGAGCCGGCTGTATGCGATGGTCAGCGAGCGCGGCTACCGGGGCAACCTCCACCATTTCCGCCACCAGGTGGCGTTGCATCGCCCACGGCCTGTTGCCGAGGCTTACCTGCGCCTGCGCACGTTGCCTGGGGAAGTCGGCGAGTGCGACTGGGCGCATTTCGATCGCCTGCAGATCGGGCGTGCGCGCCGGCCCCTGATGGCCTTCGTGATGGTGCTGTCGTGGTCACGTCAGATCTATCTGCGCTTCTTCCTGTCATGCTCTTATGTGCATGACAGGAATTATGCGAAGCGACGGCTTATGCGAAGTTGTATAGCAGTGAAGTCAGCCGACACGGCACCGCTGTGCCGAAGACGTGTCGGCCGATTCGCATAATCAGAGGCCCTTCAGAAAGCGCAGCAGGGCATCTGGCGGTCGGTAGCGTTTGCGTCCGAATTGCGGCGGCTCGAGCTTGGCCAATGCCTGTTCCTTCATCGTCAGATTCGCCTCCACATACATGTGGGTTGTCGCGCAGCTCTCGTGGCCAAGCCACAACGCGATCACGCCGATGTCAACGCCAGACTGGAGCAGGTGCATTGCCGTGGAATGCCTCACCGCGTGCGGCGATACAGCGTCAGGTTGGAGATCTATCCCTCGTTGCGCCATTGCGTCCCGCGCGGCCAGGTGAAGGCGCTGAGCCGCGTTTGCGCGGGTCATATGCCGGCCGTCGCGCGTGGGTAACAGCGGTGCATTCGCGCCGGGTTCGCCATTCATGCGCAACCAGGCGCGAACCTCCCGAGCGGTTGTCTTCCACAACGGCACCGATCGCTGCTTGCGGCCCTTGCCGTGCAGGTGCACGCAAGAACTCTCACCCAGAACCACGTCACCAACATGAATGCCAACGATCTCCGACACGCGTGCCCCGGTGTTGTACAGCATGGCAAGGAGTAGCCGATCACGCTGACCAAGCCATGAAGTTGCCGGCACATCGATAATGGCCAGCATCTGCTCGCGAGTGAGATATCCCAGCATCGGCCGTTCGTAGCGTTTCATGGGCACGGCCAGCGCCTGTTCGACCAGGTGCAGGCTCGTGACATCGCGCCTCGCGGCGAACCGCAGGAATGAGCGGATCGCAGCCAGGCGAATGTTACGGCTGCGCACACAGTTGCCGCGCTCCTGCTCCAGGTGATCGAGAAACTCGGCGATCAAGCGGTGGTCGAGGTCCGCCAGCCGCAGCGTCGTGGGCGGCTTGCCTAAACGCCTTTCCGCAAATGCCAGGAGCAGGCTAAACGAGTCCCGGTAAGACGCGACAGTGCGTGGACTCAACGCCCGCTGGTTCGTCATGTACTCGGTGAAAAACTCCTGAACGAGGGCGGGAAAGGAAGCGGGGTCTGACTTACGCATGGTTAGCCTCCTTGCCCAGAGCGAAGCGCTCGAACTTGATGCCTACCTGCTCCATGAGCTGTGGCGTACCGGTCAGGTACCAATACGTGTCGGAGATCTTGGCGTGGCCGAGGTAGGTGCACAGCCAGAAGAGACACTGGTCCATCGTGGTGCCGTCTTCATGCCACCGTTGCATGCGCCTGACGGCGAACGTGTGCCTCATGTCATGGATGCGAGGCATCGGATGCCCACCGCGAGGCACCCAGGCCAATTTGCGGCGCAGGAGTCCGAAGGTGTGGTTGACGATCGATTGAGTAAGCGGGGTTCCTGCCTGACTCAGGAAGAAGGCCATGCCGGCAGTACGTGGCACGGTGCAATCGCGAATGATCTCGTACTCCCGCAAGGCTTGCACCACGCTGGCATGCAAGGGTAAGCGGCGCGACTTCCGATACTTCGTCTGCCGAATAACAAGCCAGCCGTTGCGCAAGTCGACGTCGTCGGCTTGCAGGTTGCGTGCCTCCGACACCCTCATCCCGGTCGACGCAAGCAGTCCGAACAACGTCTGATACGTGACGGGTCGCAGGCTGCCGATCGGTGTCAGCTGGCCTGCTGCCTGCAGCAAGGCGCCGATCTCGTACTCGAAATAGATGTGTGGCGCTAGCCGTTGATGGCCCCGTCCAAACGTGAAAGCATCGGGAACGACCGACTCTGGCTCGAACTGCCGGTAGTACTTCGAAAACGGCCGCAGGACCTTCAACCGCCGGTGCCACGTCGCCGGGCCGCAGGCCAGCACCCCGTCTTGTGCCCAGTCGAGCTGGAGGTCGAGTGTCAACGGGCCCCGATGGCCACGGGCATCCGCGTAACGCGCGAATCGTAGCAGTTCGCTGCCGCAACGCATCTTGAAACCGAGTCCGCGGCGCTCATCCAGATACCGTTGCACGGTAGCGAGCATGGTGGTGTTGTCAATGCTCATGACGCGCTCCCCGGCCATGGCATGGCAACTTCAGCAAGGCAGGAATTGTTCACCTTCGCGTAGATCATCGTGGTGTTGAGCTCGCGATGACGCAGGATGTCGGCCACGTCCTTGAGCGTTCCGCCATGATCGAGCAGGCGTTCCGCGAGCGTGTTGCGCAACGCGTGCGCCCGCACTGGAGGTAGCCCGCAGCGTTGAAAAGCCTCGAGAACGACACGTCGCACCGTTGCCGCCCCGACCGGTTGCTCCACCGGGGCTCGACAGCGCACGAAAAGGTGACGACCTGCGCATGAAGGCCGCTCATGTTGGAGGTAGGAGGCAATCGCACTTCCTGTGCTGTGCGGCAGCGGCAGTATGTCGACTCGGCGCGACTTGTTCCTGCACAGCCTCACGGTGCCGCTCTTCCAGTCGATGTCATCGAGGCTCAGGTCAACGACTTCGCTGGATCTCAGACCCAGGTCCACGAGACACCGGACCATCGCGTAACCGCGCCGCGCCGAAGCAACGCCCGGGCCGAAGGCACCGAGCAGTCTGGTCGTCTCGGCCGCCGTAAGCGTTTGTGGTAACGGTGCCAGTCGCCAGTTCGGCGGGCGAGCGATCGCCGAGATCAAGTGATTCACAGCGTCGCCGTGTGTGGCGCGATACCGGAGGTAGCTGCGCAGCGCGCCGGCCAACGTTCCGGCGCTGGCGACACTCCATCGCTGAAGCATCTCGGAGAAGAACTGGCGCAGATGATCTGCAGTAAGCGGTAGCAGATCGGTTCGATCGGCGCTCACGCGCTGCTCAATGAATGGCCGCAAGGTGCGCAGGCGCAAGGCACGCGTGGTCGGAGCGAGCCCTCTTGCCAGGCGCATATAGTCGTCGTAATGCCGCAACTCCTCGTCAACGATGTCATTGCGTCCCTCGGTGATCGGGATGTCTTGCTCGTGAAGTAGTGCCCTCAGATGCGCTAGTGCTGCATGATGATGCCCCCGATCACGAGACACCTCTGGCGGACAACAGCACTTGGCGAGATGTCGGTCAAGGAAGAGTTCGAAACGCTCGACTGACGCGATTGCGCCACCGGGACGTCGCTGCGCCCAATGCGCAAAGTGGGCCAGGCAGTACGTATAGGAGCGCACAACCTTGCTGGCATAGCGACGCTCCACCAGTCGCTCCCGGAACGGTTGAACGAGTTCGGCGATGTTGCTGCGGAGCAGCCATGAAGTTGCTGCTGGACGGATTGAAGCGAGTGCATCCATAAAACCTCCTGTGGTTGGATTGCCACTGGAGGACACCACTTACGTAATGCGAAGTCCATTGCTGCATCGCCATCATCGATCGTGCGTTGCACAGGGCTCGGAAACTCCGCTGGAGCCCCCACTTCGCATAAGCCGTCGCTTCGCATAATTCCTGGATGCGCGCATGGACAGCTTCCTGGCGGGTCACGCCGGCGCCTTCGCAGCATGGTCCGGATTACCCAGGATCATCAAATACGATAATCTGCGCAGTGCCGTGCTCGAGCGCCAGGGCGACGCGATCCGTTTCAATCCGCAACTGCTCGCGTTCGCCGCGCATCATCACTACGAACCTCGTCCCGTGGCCATCGCCAGAGGAAACGAGTATGGTGTGGTAAAAAAAATGTGCTGGTCGATACCCGACGAGGCCAAGGCAGCCTCTTTGCGGGAATCGAACAGCACATATTATTCGGCTACAGGGTACGGAGGAAGGCCATCAGGTCGGGCTGATCACGCCATTGTTTTTGTACTTCGGCATTGCCTTGCACTTCGCATGTCGCCAGCGCCCGCGCCTTTGTTTCCAGATTGATCTCGGCATAGATGTTGGTCGTCTCCAACGACACGTGCCCAAGCCAGCCGCGTATCGTATTGATGTCGACACCGGCCTGCAGTAGTAGCGAAGCGGTTGTATGCCGAATCACATGTGGGTGCACATTCTTGCCGGCGAGTGACGGCGCGCTGGCTGCAGCACGAATAGCGCAGCGCTTCACCAGAGCATGAATGCCGGAGCGCGTCATCGTCTGATGGAACCGGTTGAGGAACACAGGTTCGGCCGCGGCCCTGCCTTCAGTCTGTGAGCGCAACGCCTCGATTGTGGATTTCCAGAGCGGGCAGCGGCGATGTTTGTTCCCTTTGCCGACGATGCTGGCCGAACGCGTGTGCCAGTCAATGTCGCCAATCCTAAGTTGCGCGGCTTCGCTTGCGCGCGCTCCTGAATTAAACATGAAAAGCAGTAACGCATGTTCGCGCTGCCCCTGTACTGTATGCATGTCAGAGGCTGCAAGCAGGGCGTCCATTTCCTGCCTGCTAAGGTAGCTGATCTCCGGCCGACTGGTTCTCTTGACGGGAATCAGATGAATCTGTGCCCACCAGTCGACGTATTCCGGTGCATGTTCGCCGATGAAACGAGCCAGCGCATGGATGCCGCCGAGCCGCTGATTTCGTGTGCTGACCATACAGTGGCGCTGTTCTTCCATGTGCGTCAGGAACAGGCGGACCATTTGCGCGGAGAGATCATCCACGCTCAGGCGATCGATCCGTTTGTCGACCTTGGCGGCCAGATACGGAAGCAACAGCATGAGCATGTCGCGGTAACTTTTTTGCGTATTGATGGCAAGGTTACGTTCGCCCACCAAATACTCGATCAGGAACCGCCGGATCCACGGACCCAGCAAAGATGAGTTATTCATGGTGCACCTCAAGGAAGTAAGTTTCAAAGCGCGTGCCCGCTTCATTCAGCAACTCGGGCGTCAGAGTGAGGTAGCGCTGGGTGCTCGCGAGATCGATGTGGCCGAGATAGGTGGCCAGTTGCGGTAACAACAGTTGCAACTCCACGCCACCGCGATACCAGGCGATTAGCCGGTGCACTGCGCCTGAGTGCCGCAAATCATGCAGCCTCGGCTGGCAGGACGCACCGCCTTCGGGTTGGATGTTTGCCAGGACGCGCTGTCGCTGAAAGGCCTTGCACACAGCTTTCTGGGTCACAGGGCGACCATCGCGGAAACAGAAGAACGGCGCAACCGGTGCCTGCCCAAATCTCTGGTTGCGTTGCCGAGCATAGGTTCGCATCGCACTATTCAGATCTGCGCCTAGCGGAACCAGCCTCGATTTATAGAATTTGCTCTCGTGCACGTGCAGGACGGCTTCGTCGAGATTAACGTCCTGCATGGTTAGCCGCAAGGCTTCGCCATGGCGCAGGCAAGCCCCATACAGAATCAGAATGAGTGCACGCAAAACATATGCATCCAGCAGACCGTATGGACTGCATGCCGCCGGAGCCACGTCGAGCAGGCGCTTTAATTCCTGCTGCGAATAGATATAGGGTATCAGCGGTGGCGGCAATTCCGGACTGTAGGGAGAAAGTGGAGAAGCCGAGACATGCCCACGCGAGAGGGCAAAACGAAACAGGCAGTCAAGTACCGACCTTCTCTTGCGCCAATGGTTAGTCAGCGGCCTGTTGCCAGTCAGGAAGTCATGTACCTGCCTGAGCGTGACCGACGTCACATCAATGTTGCCATCAACCCGGCGGCAGAATGAGGCAAGCGTGGCCGCTTCGGAATCAAAGCGCATGCCCAACGCCCGTTTGTGGCTCACGTATTGGGCGACAAGTTCGGAGAGCGTCATAGCAAACTCCCCAGATCGATTTCGGCCACACGCCTCAGTCCGCTCAGGTCAACCTTCGCATAGGTTCTCGTCGACGAAGCGCTGCGATGGCCGAGATGATCGCCGATCTCCTTCAGGGCAAAACCAGCATCGAGTAAGTGCCGGGCATTGGCATGCCTCAGGCAATGTGCGCCACGCCGCGGGATGTCGATGCCAAGCACTGCGAGACGCGATCGGACAATGTCGCTTACGCGCGCAGGTGACAGCGGTCGGATCGGCGCCTCAACCGACAGGAACAGCTCACGATGAGCGCTTCGTGGACGCGCCTCCTTCAGGTAACGCAGAATGGCATTCCCAACTGTTGCCACCAGCGGATATTGCTGTGTGCAACGCTGCTTGGGACGATGGACATGAAGGATCTCGCCGCACCAGTCTATATCCTCCAGACGGAGCAGTACCACCTCGCCGCGCCTCAGTCCGTAGACAACCAGCAGCATGATCATTGCACGGTTGCGTAGATCGATCGCACTGTCGCCGACAAAACTGTCGACGAATCTTTGCACGTCCTCCCAATCTGGCCCGAGCGGCAAACCCTCCTCCCTATACACCACGGGTGCTTCAATGCCGCACGCAACGTTGGTAGCCCAGCCTTGTCCTTCTGCATACCGGAAGAAATTGCGCAGCGTGCTCGCAAGCGCGTGCAATGACACTCTGGACCAGCCATGGTTGCCCTGGTAAGCGAGGTAGGTGTCGACGTCGTGGATAGTGAGAGCATCAATTGCCCTGTCAGGGCGGCAGACCATCGCCAGAAAATGACCGATCTCATCACGACAGTTTGAAATCGTAGCAGGAGAGAGTCCTCGCTGGTCGCGCATGAAATCGACGTAGTGCTCGACATAGCGAACAAATGGTTCTCTCGTGGGATGCCGTTCCTCCAGACGCCCCAGAAAACACAGCCAGGCCGTGGCGGTATGGATGAACAGAAGCCGCGAGCTGCGGGACTCGTTCGTGCGCTCACTTCGAACAAGACGAATCCGGTGGTCAACCGCAAACGCGATTTCCTCGTGCGTTATTAACTGCGGGCGGGACAGATCCATGCTCTGCGAAAAAACCAGCAGGACCCACGCAATCTTGCGGATCGACTTAGGCGGATAACCCAGTTCCTGACAATGTACTAGGAAGCGTTTCCTGGATTCCACGCAGGGCGCGAGCGTGTGGGCAGCAAGAACATGCGGACGCGTAAAGAGAGTCTCAAACATGATATTCCCCAATGTTGATCAGCGGAATATCAGTATCAGCCTGAAATTATGTCGCCATGAACGCGTCAACCTGACAGGCAATACAGGGTCATTAAGAGGCACCGAGACATTTTTTTTACCACACCATACTCGTTGTTATGGGCTCGAGCCCATAACAACGAGAAGGGGCGCGTCGAGCGTGCCATCAGGTTTGTACGCGACGCGTTCTTTGCCGCGCGCAAATTCACTGACCTTGATGATCTGAACGCCCAGGCCGCACTCTGGTGCGCGGGGCCAGCAGCCGATCGCCCCTGCCGCGAGGAACCCACGATCACCGTGCGTGAGGCCTTCGCCCGCGAGCAACCCAGCCTGCTCGCGTTGCCGGAGAATCCGTACCCGTGTGAACTGCAACTGGCCGTGACGGTCGGCAAACAGCCTTATGTCCGCTTCGATCTGAACGACTACTCGATCCCGCATGCCCACGTGCGCCGCACGCTCACGGTACGCGCCGACCCCGGGCGGGTGCGCATTCTCGATGGCGCCGATCTGCTCGCGACCCATGAGCGCAGTTACGATCGTGGCGCGCAGATCGAGATCGCCGCACATCTGGACGCGCTCCTCGCCAGCAAACGCGAAGCGCGCCACCATCGCGGTCTGGACCATCTGGCCCATGCGGCGCCGGCCAGCCGGACCCTGATGCTGCGCGCCGCTGAGCGCGGCGCCAATCTGGGCAACATCACCGCCCAGCTGCTGCGCCTGCTTGACCGCTATGGCGCGGCCGAGCTGCAGGCGGCGATTGAGGAAACGCTCGCCAGCGATGCCGCGCCTCACCAGAATCCGGTCCGTCTGGCGCGCGAGCGTCGACGCGAAGCCCGCCAGGCACCTCCGCCGGTGACCATCAGTCTGCCCGAACACGTGCGCAACAAGGACACGCTGGTGACGCCCCACCGGCTCGACATCTACGATCAGCTCAATGGAGTGCACGATGAGCACGACTGAGAATCTGCAAAGCCGCGCAAACGCCTTGCGCCTGTACGGGCTGCTGACGCACTGGCCCGAGCTCGCCAATGCTGACTGGGTCGAACCGCTCGTGCAATGGGAGGAAGACGAGCGTGCCCGCCGTTCGCTTGAACGACGCATTCGCGACGCCCATCTGGGTAACTTCAAACCGCTGTGCGACTTCGACTGGGCGTGGCCTACGCGCTGCGACCGGCTCGCGGTCGAAGAGCTGATGTCGCTCGAGTTCGTCAGGGACTACGCCAACGTAGTACTGATTGGCCCGAACGGCGTGGGCAAGTCGACGCTGGCGCTAAACCTGGCCTACCAGGCGCTCGTGAACGGGCACACGGCGCTGTTCACGAGCGCCGGCCAGATGCTCGGTGAGCTCGCGGCGCTCGACAGTGACTCGGCCTTACGCCGGCGGCTGCACCGCTATACGTCGCCTGCGGTGCTCGTCATTGACGAGCTCGGATACCTGTCCTATTCCAATCGCAATGCCGACCTGCTGTTCGAACTGATCAGCCGCCGGTATGGAGTCGCGAGTACAGTCGTGACAACCAATCGACCATTTGCAGAATGGTCAGAGGTGTTTCCAAACGCCGCGTGCGTCGTCTCGCTGGTAGACCGGCTGGTGCACCGCGCGGAAGTCATCGCCATCGAAGGCGAGTCATACCGGGTGAAGGAAGCCCGTGAACGCGCCGAGCAGCGGGCAAGCAGGCGCGGTGCGGCACGCGGCGGGAAGACAAAACCATGAAGCCCCTTCATCAGCCTTCAGGTATCACCCACGGGCTCGAGTTCCTGATCGCCGAGAACTGGTCTGCTGATCAGGCGCTCGCTGTCGTCGAACTTATCGACGATCTCCGCGAGCGCATCGTCGGGCACTATCAGATTGCGCTCAACGAACTGCTGCGCGAACAGCGCTCGCCTCCTGGAAACCCTCACCCTCCTCGTGACAACGAGGCCGCCCCATTCTGACTAACGACCGGCACGCTCGACCATGGGCGCCAACGACTGACCACGGTTGTTGACGCTTTTACTCAACCTTGCGCCGCCGTTTAGTGTCGGATTTGCACCGCCGCTAACATGTGCTCCGCGTGGCGTTCGCAATGGCGGCACGCGTACTTGAAGCGCACGTGTTGCAGCACTGACGCCTTAACCTCGATATGCAGCTGTTCGCAGGTCTGCTCACCCATCCGGTGCATCGCACCCTGGCAGCACGGACAGACCTTCTGATCTTCGGGCAGGTCGTACTCGATACGCGTACGCGGCAGATCAGCCGGCAGCGGCTTGCGCCCCCGTTTCTGGTGGCCTGAGCCGTCTACGGCTGGCAGGCCCGTGTCGGGCAGCGCAAAGACGCCATCCGGATCGTCTTCAACGGGTTCAGCCAGGGCCACCTGCTCGGCTTCGTCGAACACTCGGTCTTTGAGTTTCTCGCTGCTCGGGGCGAAGCGCTTGAGTTGCGCGAGACGAAACAACTCCTCGAGCTGCTCGACGCGTTGAGTGAGTTGCTGGTTGCGGGCCTCAAGTTCGCGGATATAGGCGAGAACTTCGGACGGCAGACCGGCAGTGGGATCGTGTGCTGACATGACGCTCACGATAGCGAAACCGCGAGGCGAATGGGTTTACCGAATTTGTAACGCCGGTCCCGAATGTTGCATCACGACATCAGCCAGCGTGCCGATACTGCCGCGCAGGATGACGACGCACCGCATCGATGTCGATGCCCTCAAGTAACCAATGAAGCTGCTCGGTCGAGAGTTCCATCACCACCTGCTGCCGGCGCGGCCAGACGAAGCGGTCCTCTTCCAGGCGCTTCATCAGCAGCCAGAAGCCGTTGCCACCCCAGCCGAGTATCTTGATGCGATCCCGTCGCCGGTTGCTGAACGCGTAGAGCGCCGGCGCAAACGGGTCCAGCCCCATGGACTGCTCGACCAGAGCGGCCAGGCCGTTGATCGACTTCCTGAAGTCGACCGCCTCGCGATGAACGTACACCTTGAGTTTAGCGTCGAGCCTGAACATCGCAGCGCCCCAGTGTCTCGATCATCGCCGATACCAGCGGCGCATCCTGTCCGGTACAGTCCAGCCGAAGCGTCACGCCGTTGGGCATTTCCACCGTCAACTGCGAGCGCACGGGCGGGGGCGATGAGCGCGTGGGCTCGGAAGCCTTTACGGCGTCCTTGTGCTCAACCACCTCACGACGGCTGATCTCGACGACCGGCACGAACGCCGACGGCACGGCAAGCGGCGGCGCATTCTCGACAACTTCCGACGTCGCTGCCACGCCGTTGCGTTGTTGATGCAGCTTGATCCACCGGCGCAGCAAGTTAGCGTTCACGCCGGCCCTGAGCGCCAACCCGGCCACCGACACGCCCGGCTGCAGGCAGGCCTCAATAAGCCTGCGTTTGGATTGCGAGTCGTAGCGCCGCTTGCCGTCGCGACCTACGAGCGTAACGGCGAGAAGCGCCGCATCTGAATCGATCTGAGTCATGGGCTGTGTCCACTGTTAATCAGTGGACACAGCTTGCCTTGCTCTCAATTCGGGCGCTATGTGCTGATAAATTCGCGCTTACCCTGCATCGGCGAACACATACGGCAGTTCCCGCACATGTGAGCGTGCCGGTCGCGATTCATCGCCAACCCTGTCACTTGCGTACGCATCTCGGGCACCCGATCGAGCTGTGAAGACCGGGACGTAGCCCAGCATATCCTGGCTTTCGACTGCCACCAAAGTACTTACGAATCAAGCATTGTGCCGCGCTCCAACGTCCGGCGAGTGGCACAGATTTACACGATTCATTTCTAACATTTACGGATAATTCCAAAAGAATTGAAATACAGAAAATGAGTATTTATTGCAAAAAAATTTAACTCATCATATATTTAATGTAGCAACGAGAACTGATTCCCCCGCGCTTCTGGAAAACAACGAAGCTTTGGTCGACAATCAATCGCTTTGCCATGGAGCGATGAAGTTCATTTCGTAAGCGACGGACCCTGACAAGCATATCCTTCTCGGCATACTTTAGGATGACTTATCTACGTTCATCGCGAATCGTCTTTGACGTGACGACTGGCTCAACGCATCTTAACTGCAAACCACTGCACTGACCCATGAACAAAACCAATGTACTGCAGCGTTGCCTCACGGATAGAGCATCAGGTCATCGGCATGATGGCGAGGTCATCGCACCGGAGTCGAATTTGCGTTGGATATCGGATGGATTCGAATTGCGTTGCACAAATGGGGAAAGCATTTGTGTGACGTTCGCTATCGACGCCGATGACCGCGAAATCATTGGGTGGACGGCATGCAGCTACAGCGGGTATTTACTTGGAGTTCGTTGTCGGGACTTAATGCTCATGTGTGTAAAGCGCAGATTTGGACATCATCGAGCGCTGCATGCGGTCGAATGGCTCTCCGACAACGGGCACGCCAACACTTCACACGAAACAGTGGACTTTGCGATAAGCCTTGGTCTCGTGCTTTCGCTGCCAAGCCCCAGGCAGAAATATCTGGCCGAGTCGTTCGCCAACAGATTCCTGCGTAATTATGTCAACGCTCATGCCCGGCCCGATGCGGCAACCGTCCTTGGCCAGCTCGACAACTGGTTCGAAAACTACACCCAGGCGCGTACCCTCCCGCACCGTTGAGAAATCTAGGATCAGTCAGCGTATATGGCCTCAACCATGGAACTTGGCACAACACGTCCCCGTGATGGAATTATCGCCATAGAACTTCCCGAAGATGGAAGCAGTCCGATTCGCAAGATCATCAGCCGTTCTAACGCTCGGATAACTGGAAAGTATCCATCGTGGAAGATGAACAGGATGGTGCACTGGCGGTCGCGTGATCAGTTGAATAGCTATCGGCTACTTGACTCCCACCCCGCTGTTATCAGTTTCCACGAGCAACCACTACTTATTCATATGTCGTTGAATGGTGTGATGTACCCGCACTATCCAGACGTACTCGTCGAACTAAGCAACTCGCGTGAACTCTGGAGCATTCGGACCAATTCTGACGCACAAACATTGGAAACGCTCGCATTCGCTCGCCTGCTTCAGAACGAACTACCCCGGTTTGGTTTCACCCATCGTCTAGTGACAAGCGAAACATTAGCTGGAGAACCGCGCCTGTCTACGGCAATTATGCTGCTGCGGCACGGGCGTCAGCCTGTTACCTTGACCGAACGCGAGCACGTTCGTCACATTCTTGAGAAGGTCGGCTTTATAACGTGGGAAGCGGCACAGACCGGCCTGCTCGGCCTCCGCGGAAGGGCCATATTGGCTCGGCTTGCTCTGGAAGGCATTCTCCAATTGCATCCAGACGCCAGATTAGCACCGCAAACACGCTTCATCCCCGCACCGAACTCATCGCAAGGATCAGCGAAATGGGCACTTCCAGATTCCGCGCAGGCACACAGCTGAAGATCGATGGTAAAACCGCAACCTTGCTCAGAAAATTGAACGACGATCTCTGGCAGGTTGAAGATGAACTTTCGAAGCGAATCGCCGAGTACAAGCTGACTGCCCTGTACGGCCTCTACGAGTCTGGCAAGCTTGTCTTCGTCGATACGTTGCCCCCACTGTCGCGCAAGATTCAGGATAACTCTTCGCCGGAGAATGTCGGTAGCGAGGAGGCATTGGAAATGGCAAAAATACGACGGCTTTATGTCATCGCTGTTATTGATCTACCGAACAGTAAGGCTATCTTTGAAAACGCCATCAAAGCATTATGGATCCGCATAGAGAAACCGGATGCCGCACCAAGTTATATTTCCGTGTACCGCTGGAAACGTCGCTACCTTGAAGCTGGAAAGGATCTGAGATCTCTGATATCTCGGGATGGCATGAAAGGCAACACGCGAGATCGCTACCCTTCCGAGGTGACCACTGTCGTCGACGCTGCGATTAACGCCGTCTATCTTACTCTCGAACGCAACACCATCCAGGACACTCTGGATGAAGCCACGAATCGCGTCAAACAGGAAAACAATCTTCGGCCGAAATCACTTCAGCTTCCATTGCCTACACGTCGCCTGGTCAAGCGTATGGTTAGCGAGATACCCGCGTTCGATCGGTATGCGGCACGCCATGGTCGGGATGCGGCCGTGAAGATGTTCCGCGCTGTTCTAAATCAAAGCACCACCTCCGCCCCCCTTGAGCGGGCTCAAATAGACCATACGCCGCTAAACCTCGTCGTCATAGACGACGAAACAATGCTTCCGCTCGGCCGCCCGTTTGCCACGGCCTGCATTGACGACTTCACACGGTGCGTATTGGGTCTTTATATCAGCTTCGAACCGCCAAGCTATTTTACCGTCTCAAGATGCCTGAAGCAGGCATTCATGCCCAAAACCGAACTACTTAAGCAGTATCCAGAGATTCGGCACTCATGGGAAGCATATGGCGTCCCGATCGAACTGTTCGTCGACAACGGTCAGGAGTTCCATAGCATAAGTCTGGAGAATGCATCTCTTTCCTTAGGTATGGAAATTACGTACCAGCCACGCAGGAAAGCATGGTTGAAAGGCAAGATTGAAAGATTCCTAAAAACTTTCAATGAAGGTGTCTCACGAGGCGTCCCTGGGACGACGTTTAGTAACATCCTGGAGAAGGAAGACTATGACCCATCGAAGTTTGCCATTGTCCGATACAGCACACTCAAGAAAATCGCCTATCTCTGGATTGTGGACGAGTATCACCAGAAGCCCCATCGCTCAATAGGTGTACCTCCGTCGCTTATGTGGTCCAGCAGCATAAGGGACGATGACATTCCGCTGCCGGACAATCCCGCACGGCTTGACTTTCTGTTGGGCCAAAGCGAAACGCGGACTCTTTCCCATAAAGGAATTGAGTTGAATGGCCTCTTTTACAATTCGCCAGACCTTGTAGCATTGCGTCGCAGACATGGCGCCACGTTTCCAGTCGAAATACGCTGGGACAAGTCTGATCTCGGCCACATTACAGTCATTTCGCCCACGAACTCGGAATCCTTCAAGGTCCGTTGTTTGCAATATGAATACGCGAACGGCTTGTCATTTTATCAGCACAGAATCTGCAAGCGATTTGCAGCATCCAAGTGGGAGACTTTCGACCCGCATGCCTGGCTGGAAGCGAAATCGCGCATAAGGCAGATCGTCGAAGATGAGTTGATGTTCAAGAAGACTCGCAGTCGCGCGAAAATCGCACGGTACAAGAACATGGACGCCTCACCTACCCCGCCGGAAGACGATTCTAAATCCGCGCCAGCGTCTGCCGCAACTGCTCCGTCCATTCCGCCTTCAGGGCAGAAAGATGTATCTGTACCGCTCGAGCCCACGCCGCCAGCGACCAAGCCTGCCTCACCTAAACGCCGCATTGCACCGGTATACAGGGAACGGCACCCAAATTCAGATCACTAAAACTACCTGTATTTACAATGAAAAAGAAATCTGTGCCCAGGACGATCGTCGAAGACACCCTTGTCCCGCATGCCGCCTTCAACGGTGCCTTGCGGCGAATAGAGCAATGTTTTGCATATGCCGACAGCGCTAGAGAGCCTATATGTATCGCTTTGATAGGCGAAACACGGACTGGCAAGAGCCGAGCGATGGAAGAGTTCTCGACACGCCATCCTTCCATACGAAACAGCGAAGGGCTGTACATACCCATCCTGCGTGTGACGACTCCAGCCAAGCCGACCGTCAAGAGCTTGGTGGAGTTGATGCTGGAACGAATGCATGACGAACTTTCCGAAAGCGGAAGTGAAAACGCCAAAACCCGGCGACTAGTAAAGTTGATGGATGAATGCGGAACCCAGATGGTCATGATTGACGAATTCCATCACTTCGTGGACAAGGGTTCACATAAGGTCATACATGATGTCGCCAACTGGTTAAAGACACTTGTTGATCGAATACGATGTGTTCTGATTGTCGCTGGCCTCCCCACGTGTCAAGCCGTTCTTGAACAAAATGAACAGCTTGAAGGGCGATTTTGCGCACCAGTCATGATGCCTCGGTTTGAATGGAAAATCGACGAACATCGCGAAGAGTTTACCGCCATCCTTAGTGCGTTCCACGAGTCAATGAGCCGATACTTCGATCTCCCGGAACTTGACAACGCAGATATGGCCTTCCGCTGCTATTGTGCGACGGGAGGTTTGATGGGGTATTTAACCAAATTCCTACGGCAGATGGTGTGGAACGCGTTGGACTCTGGCAAAAAAAGGATCACATTGGGAGATCTTGCGGTAGCTCACGACGAGGCTGTATGGGCAAAGCATGGACCCCGAGATTTGCCGAATCCGTTCACGAAAAGTTTTCAATCAACGCCTAACGATGATCTGATTGAACGAATTCGAATGATTGGTGTTCCTTTAGAACATGACACTCAGAAAAGACGTCGTGTCAACCCCAAAAAAAATGTGAAGGTCACTGAAGTGCTAAGTACGGCATGATATTGGTACGCACTCCCTCGCACAAGGAGACTGAGAGCCTGCTGGGCTACGTTGTCCGTGTCTCCGAAACAAATGGATATGAAAGTCCGTGGAACATCCTCAATCGGCTCGGGATCGCTCAGGGAGCTATGAGTTCCGCTGGCTTTCCCACCCGGACGTTCGCACCGATTCTTGGTCGTGCTCCAGAAGCGCTGGACGATATTGCGTATTCGTTGCCCGCATCCGGCGACAGGGGCTT
Source organism: Paraburkholderia sp. BCC1885 (assembly GCF_900996235.1). GTDB lineage: Bacteria > Pseudomonadota > Gammaproteobacteria > Burkholderiales > Burkholderiaceae > Paraburkholderia. Next base: position 1,094 of record NZ_CAAJGM010000234.1, on the reverse strand, counting down.
CAAGATCCTGAGTCATTCACTAGGTAGCGGCCTTCGGTATCGCCCTCTTAGACTGAAACACCCGGCCGCGTGCCCGGACTGCATCTCGGAGAAAGGTTTTGCTGAAGCATTTTTTGATCTGCGCATTGCCGTTGCCTGTCCGATTCATGGCAAGGAACTGCTATTCAGATGCGACGCCTGTCGAAACCCGCTTTCCATGTTTCGACCCGGCCTGCTTGTCTGCCAATGTGGAGCATCGCTAGCAGAGTCATCCCGACGGCCTGCAAGCGAGCAAACAGTCGCATTGATGGCTGTGTTGAAGGCAAAGCTCGAGGGTGCACGCATGACCGATCCCGCACCGGCGGGATTGCCTGCACAGGCGCTGCTCACGATGCCGCTCAGGGTACTGCTCCAGCATCTACCCAAGTTTGCTGCGTTTAATCGCAAGGGTGTACATGAAGACTCCCCTGAAATCGCGGACGGAATTGCTCAGGCGCTGGCGAATTGGCCTCGAGGGTTTCATGAGTTTCTGAACGACCTGTCCCGGACCGAACAGACGGTCGTATTCAGGAGGCGCTATGGAGCGTTCCTCGATCAATTCTTCTCCAGTCAGGAAGCTCGCAAGGAATTCAACTGGCTACACGAAGAGTTCCTTCAATTTGGTCTAACCTATGCAAACGATTCAATTGTTGATGCAAGATTCGCTCCGGCCAAGACGACTGAGCGTCGATTCATTTCTCTGACAGAACTTTCCAAACGTACCGGCCTGGATCGTCGTACGCTCGAATCATGGAACAGGAAGGGCATATTGCCGCTTCAGCGCGTCGGATCAGGCTCAAGCACCAGATACATCGCTGACGCCAGAGAGATCAGACTGCCACGCAACCTTCAGAAAACAGACCTTCTCGGTGAGCGCGCGGCTGCGGCGTATCTACAAATTCCAGTAAGCACCCTGTCCAGACTAAAGGGCACAGGTCACTACGAAGTTAAGGAAGGTCTGCATAAATCATGCAGGAATTGAGTTGCCAAATATGCCGTCGACTGCGACGATTTGGGCATGAGACAAGCTAATCTGGGATTGGATTTGACGACCAAACGAACGCGCAAGCGGGAGT
>NZ_CAAJGM010000233.1 GCF_900996235.1 Paraburkholderia sp. BCC1885 | reverse complement strand
ACTCCCGCTTGCGCGTTCGTTTGGTCGTCAAATCCAATCCCAGATTAGCTTGTCTCATGCCCAAATCGTCGCAGTCGACGGCATATTTGGCAACTCAATTCCTGCATGATTTATGCAGACCTTCCCTAAGCGGCAGGCCGCTCGCCTCATCGCAGTGTTCATGCATACCGGTTGCTCGAGAAAGTCTATCTCTTCGGCTTCCACCTTGTCTGGATCATCCATTGGCATCATTGCGGCAAGATTTTCCCTCAGTAACGAAATGATAGTTGAGCACAAAACTATTGACAGTCACCTATTGCATCGAACTATACTTGAGCACTCAAATAGATTATTTAAATCTTCGATTGATCAGTGGAGAACTGCGGTGTTCGGTTCCTCACTACCGCGACGCTTAACTAACCCTGCATCCGATTTCCATCAAATGGTGATAGGAGTCTCGGTTAAAAATCAGGAATGCAAATGAAACTCAAAGGTAAGACCGCCGTCGTTACGGGCGCAAATTCGGGTATCGGATTTGCGGCCGCCAAAACGCTCATCGACCACGGCGCGGATCGCGTCTATCTCACCGGTCGAAGGAAGGCAGAACTCGAAGCCGCCGCAGCCTCCCTGGGCGAGCGTGCGGTAGCGGTCCATGGAGACGTTACAAGCCTCGCGGACCTGGACCGGCTCTATGAACGGGTTAGAACTGAAGTAGGCCATCTGGACGTCGTATTTGCGAATGCCGGCTTCGCGGCATTTTCTCCGCTCGGCAGCCTGACCGAAGAACACGTCGACGGCCTCCTGAACACTAACGTCAAGGGCGTCATCTGGACGGTGCAGAAGGCGTTGCCGCTGATGCGTCCGGGCGGATCCATCATCCTCTCCGCTTCCATCGTCGCCAGCAAAGGCTTCGAAAACTGGAGCATGTATAGCGCGACAAAAGCGGCTGTCCGTTCATTTGCACGGACGTGGGCCTCGGATCTCAAGGGCCGAAATATTCGTGTGAACGCCGTCAGCCCTGGGGTCATCGTGACACCCGGTCACGAGAAAACCGGCGCCAGCAAAGACCAGCTAAGCGGCTTCTTCGACTTCGCCGCGAGCATCACCCCCCTTGCACGAACGGGGCTCGATACCGAGGTGGCGAATGTAGTCGCGTTCCTGGCGTCCGATGAAAGCAGCTTCGTGACAGGGAGCGAGATCTTCGTCGACGGCGGAATCGCTCAAGTCTAAAGACTGCCCCAATCGAGTGAAATTAGGAAAAGCAAAATGTCCACTGCCCTCAAAACAGCAGTTGTAACCGGTGCTACGCAGACCGGCACGCCTGCGCTGCGCTTACAGAAGGCTTGATGTGCAATCACGGCTTCTGTCCTCCGGTCCTAACGCCGAGGGCGCGAGCAAACAATCGTCATTAGGGAACAACATCATGGCAAAGGTATCAATACTCGGCTTGGGCGCGATGGGATCGCGCATGGCCGTTAATCTCATCAAGGCCGGTCATCAGGTCACGGTATGGAATCGCAGTCCGCGAGCGGTGCAGGCCCTGACCGATGCAGGCGCGCGCTCTGCGCAAACGCCTAAAGAGGCCGCGAACGGGGCAGACTTTGTGATCGCGATGGTGCGTGATAACGACGCCTCGCGGCAAGTCTGGCTGGATCCGGATACCGGGGCGGTAGAAGGCATGTCCGCTGCTGCGATCGCTGTTGAAAGTTCCACGCTGACTGCGGACTGGATCCGCGAGTTAGGCACGCATTTGGCCGCCCGGGCCGTATCGCTACTCGAAGCGCCAGTTGTAGGCAGCACGCCGCAGGCTGAGGCGGCTCAATTGACTTATCTGGTGGGAGGCGACACAGAAATCTTCGCGCGTACCGAAGCCGTGCTAAAGACGATGGGCTCGTCCATTCATCACGTCGGCCCACTTGGAACGGGCGCATTGACAAAGTTGGCTACCAACACGCTGCTCGGCATTCAGGTCACGGCGCTGGCGGAGTTGATCGGGATGCTAAAGCGCTCAGGCGCCGACGCCGCACGCGTGCTCGAAGTGGTCGCCAAGACGCCTGCGTGGAGCGCGGTGGCGGGACGTGTTTCCGGGCTCATGCTTGCGGGCGATTTCACACCGCAGTTTCCTGTCGAACTGATTGAAAAGGATTTCGCCTATACGGTGCAGACGGCTGGATCGGAGTCGGCCGCTCCGACCATCGCTGCTGCGGGAGGCGTGTTTCGTGCGGCGATAGAGCGCGGTTTTGGTCGCGACAACATGACGGGTGTTGTGAAGCTCTTCACGTAGTCTAAGCAGGGTCGAGATCGTCGGCGACCTCTGGCCCGACGCATGCTCCATGCGTTACTCGGGCGCCGCAGAAAAGCTCAGGTACTCAAAGCCCAATGTGTCGTTCGCGACGACCCGTGTGCTGCGCCGAGCGCTCGCACACCAAGCGCAAGCCAGGCGCCGAGCAAAATGCCGTAAGCCACGGTTTGGTTTACAGTGGCGTGTGGCATCTTCATCAATCGCCTCTGGACGCGGAACGGCCTATGCGCACATCTGCTGAATTGACGAAACGGCGTTTGACGCAAGCGCGTCGCCTGTTGGCAATTGCTCAAACAGGGTTGCATTACACGACCGGAGAATTCGACCGGGAGCGCTATCAGGAATTATTGGGCCTCGCGCAGGACCAACTCGCGGATCTCGCTGATATCGACACGGCAGAGATCGCGCAACTCTTCACCCCGGAAAAAGGCTACGCAAATCCGAAACTCGACGTTCGTTGCGCCGTTTTCAACGACGCCGATCAGGTGCTGTTAGTACGCGAAGCCGCCGATGGCCGGTGGTCGCTTCCCGGCGGCTGGGCCGATGTCGGCGCCTCGCCGGCTGAGAACGCGATACGCGAAGTCCGCGAGGAAAGCGGCTACACGGTGACGGTTAGTCGTTTGTTGGCCGCATGGGACATGCTGAAGCACGATCATCCGCCGTCGGTGTTCCACACCTGGAAGCTGGTGTTTCTCGGTAGCATTGTGGCGTCGGGTGATATCTCCGGCGTGGAAACGGACGCCGTCGGATTCTTTCCCGTGCATGCCTTGCCGCCGTTGTCGTTAGGGCGCATCCTGCCTGAGCAGATTCAAAAACTCCACGAGCTTCGGCGTAATGGCGCCATGGAGTTTGATTAAGTCATAGCAGCTATGAACCACGCTTCATAGCTCTTCATAGCGCGTTCTCCGATACTGATTCCAGGCCCGGCACAAAAGCGACCCAGCAGATTGGCTCGACGCAATCCGGACGTGGGACTTATTCAGCTATCTGGAGGAATTTGACATGAGCAAGCGTATCGCAATCGTAACTGGGGCCAGCCGTGGAATCGGACGGGCGACGGCAATCCGCCTCGCCAGGGACTTCGATGGTCTGGTATTGGTGGCGCGCAGCACGGACTTGCTGGAGCAGACCGCGGAGGCGGTGCGCGCGGCCGGCGCCGAGCCGCTGTCTTTGGGCGCGGACCTGCGCGAGCCGTCTGCGGCAAAGATGGTGGTCGACAAGACGCTGGAAAAGTTTGGACGCATCGATGCGGTGGTCAATATCGCCGGCGCGGTTCCGCAGATCGACGTGCTGGAAATGACGGACGAGCAATGGGACGATGGCTTCGCGCTGAAATTGCATGGCGCGCGACGACTCGCCATCCACGCATGGGATGCGCTGAAAAGCTCGGAAGGCTCGGTGATTTTCACCTCGGGCAATTCGGCCTAGGCCCCAAAGTCGGGGTTCGCGGCGGTGGCGACCGTCAACGCGGCGATCGTCGCCATGGCCAAGGCCTTCGCCGATCGAGGCGTCACGGATGGCGTACAGGTCAACAGCGTGCTGCCCGGCCCGGTGATGACGAATCGGCGCCGCACATATATGGAGAAGTACGCGCCGGCGCATGGCATGACCCTGGAAGAAGCGCTCGAGAAGTTTCCGGCGGAAGTGGGCATCACGCGTTACGGTAACCCTGAGGACATCGCCGAATTGATGGCCTTCGTGTTGTCGCCGGCGGGCCGTTGGATGGTCGGCTCCACGCTGCGGATGGACGGCGGTGAGATCAAGGGCGTTTGAGCTTCGGCACGGAATTCTGCAAACGGAGGCAGTCATGCAATTGCGAGCAAAGCAATATTTCGACGAACGCGCGACGCAGGAAATGAAGGACAACCTGAAACCAGCGGAGCGGACGATTCAGGAAAAGTTGGCATACGCCTGCCGGATTCTGGCGATGACCGGGCAGGAAGCCGGCTTGGCAGGTCAGATCACGGCGCGCTCGGACAAACCGAAGTGCTACTGGACCTTGCGTTTCGGCCTTGGTTTCGACGAAGCCACGCCCGACGATTTCATCGAAGTCGACGCCGACCTGAACACGATTACCGGCAACGGCATGGCGAATCCCGCGACCCGTTTTCATCTATGGGTGTACGAAGCGCGGCCGCAGACCAACGCGCTCATTCACACGCATTCGCCTTATGTGTCGGCGCTGGTCGCGGCCCGTCAACCGCTGGTGATCGCGCAGATGGACATGACGCCCTTGCACAACGATTGCGCGTTTCTGGCCGAATGGCCCGGCGTGCCGATTGCCGATCAGGAGGGCGTCGTCATCTCAAAGGCGCTCGGCGACAAGCGCTGTATTCTGCTTGCGCATCATGGCCAACTGACCACGGGCGCCTACGTCGAAGAGGCAACTTATCTGGCGGTGTATCTCGAACGGGCGGCCCGCATGCAAATACGCGCACGCGTGTTTGGTCCGATCACGCCGGTGCCTGACGATCTGGCCGCAGAAGCGCACGACTATCTGCTGAAGCCATCGATCGTCAAGGGAACCTTCGACTATTGGTGTCGCCAGGCGGACCGTATGTAAATGACCGGCTACATCTCAGCGTGGACTGAATGAAAACCAATGTGGATCATCAATTACGCCTGTTCGTCGAGATCGCGAACTGCAAATCGCTGTCGGCCGCCGCGGAGACGCTGTCGCTCACGCAATCGGGTCTGAGCCGGCAACTGTCCAGCCTGGAGGGCTACATCGGCCAGCCGCTCTTCGTGCGGCACGGCCGTGGCGTGGAGCCGACCGAAGCCGGACGAAAATTGCTGGAGGCCGCGAGCACCGCTTACCAGTTGATCGACAATACGTTGGTGCAACTGCGCGACCAGCATGGCGTCACCGCAGGCAGCATCAATGTCGCAACCATCCACACGCTAAGCTATTACTTCATGGCCGAAGTGGTGGCGCGATTCATGTCCCAGCGGCCTAACGCGAATGTCGCGCTGCTCGGACGAAGCTCGCCGGGGGTGGTCGAACTGGTGGAGGCTGGCCGCGCGGAGATTGGTTTCGTCTACGATTCGGCGGTCGCATCCGATGAGCTGGACATCACGCCGCTGTTCGAGGAGGAAATGTGTCTCGTCGTCCACGAGAGCTCGCGGTTTGCGGCGCTTGCCGCCGTGTCGCTGAACCAGGAGACGCCGCCTCTCGTGGTATTTCCCGCGAGTTATGCGCTACGCCGCATGCTGCACAGCCGGGCTTTCAACGCCACGGTCGCAGCCGAGGTCGAAACCGTGGACGCCATGCTCAAGCTGGTTTCGCTGACCAACGGGCAGTGCGTGCTACCCAATCTGATTCCCGAAAAACTGCTGCGCGAATATCAGTTGAAGCGCATCCCCATCGAGCAACCGGTGATGCGGCGGCGCATCGTCGCCATTACCCGCCGTGGTCGGCCGCTTCCGGCGATGACTTCGTTGCTTCTCGAGATTGCTCGCGCGAGTGCAGAAAATGCGAGTTAGCCTAACGATGCTTTTGTGCGGCTTGTGCACAACAACACAGCCGGTTAGTTCGCGGACGCCGCCGCAGCCCTTCCTCGTAGCCAGTTCATCGCCGTAAACAGCAGCGTCGCAAACACGATCAGGACGGTCGCCACCGCAAGGATCGACGGGTCGATCTGGTCACGAATGCCGCTCCACATCTGCCGCGGCACGGTGCGCTGTTCCGGGCCGCCAATGAACAGAATGACGATCACTTCATCGAACGAGGTGGCAAACGCGAACACACTGCCCGTTGCGACCGCTGGTGCGATCAAGGGCAGCGTGACGCGGCGAAACGTGGTCCACGGCCGCGCGCCGAGACCCGCGGAGGCGCGCAGCAGGCTTTGATCGAACGACAGCAGCGAAGCGGTCACCGTGATCACCACGAATGGCGTGCCAAGTGCTGCATGCGCGAGCACTACGCCCAGATACGAATTGACGAGTCCAAGCGGCGAGAAGATCAGATAGAAGCCCGCGGCGACCACGACGATAGGAATGATCATCGGCGAAATCAGCAACGGCATCACGACTGCGCGAAACGGGAATACCGAACGGCTCAGTCCGAGCGCGGCGAGCGTGCCCAGGCACGTGGCGATCAAGGTCGCGACTGCGCCAATGCCGATGCTGTTCACAAACGCGAGCTGCCAATCGTGCGAGCCGAATGCCTGCTCGTACCAGCGCAGCGAAAAGCCGTCCATCGGATACGAAAAGAACGAGCCCGAGTTGAACGACAGCGGCACGATGGCGAGAATCGGCGCGACGAGAAACAGGAAGATCAGCGCGCAATGCACGCGCAGTCCCGCACTTGCGACGCGCTCCGACAAGGTTTGATGACGTTGGGATGGCATGCCGGTCTCTCCGCTAACCGAAGCGCAGCCGGTCGATGCCGACAAGCCGGTTGAAGACGAAATAGAACAGGGCGGTGAAGATCACGAGGTAGCACGACAGCGCGCCCGCGAGTCCCCAGTTGAGTTGCTCGTTCGTCTGCGAGGCGATCAACTGGCTGATCATCTCGTCGCCCGCGCCGCCGAGCAGCGCTGGCGTGATGTAGTAGCCGAGTGCGAGCACGAACACCAGAAAGCAGCCAGCGCCGACACCCGGCAAGGTCTGCGGAATGTAGACGCGAATAAAGGCCGTCACCGGATGCGCGCCCAACGATTGCGCGGCCCGCACGTACACCGGCGATACGCCCTTCATCACCGAGTAGATCGCGAGAATCATGTACGGCAGCAAAATGTGCGTCATGCCGATCAGCACGCCGGTGCGGTTAAAAATCAGCGGCACGGGATGATGGACGACACCGAAGCGCATCAAGGCCGCGTTGATCACGCCGCCCGGTTGCAGCAGGACGTACCACGCGGTGGTGCGTACCAGCAGCGAGGTCCAGAACGGCACGATCACGAACAGCATGAGCCGGTTGCCCTGTTTCGGCGGCAGCGTGGCTAGCAGATACGCGACCGGATAGCCGAGCAACAGACACAATAGCGTGACCGTCGCGCTGATCTGGATGGTGCGCACGAAGGCGGCGCGATAGACGGCGCTGTCCGCGGCAACCGATGTTACGGCGCCGTCCGGGGCAACCTGTGCATCGATTGCGTTGAGCAGATAGTCGGGCGTCGGCGAAGAGGCGGCGCGTTTCAGTAGCCGCCATGTTTCGTTGTCGGCCCAGCGCGGGTCCATCTGGATTAGCGCAGGCTTCCACGCGTCGGGTGTCTGCGAGCGCGTTTCGCGGGCTGTCTTCATCAGCAGGCTGCGGAATTCCGGCTGATAGAAATTCATCCGGCGTGCGAGGTTGCCAAGCTCACCCGTTTCAGCCGATTGCCGCAGCCCTTGCCCGAGCGCCGCGAATGCGGGCTCGCCGGGTACGCCGCTGCCGTCCCACGCGTGCAGCGCTGCCGTCAATTGCGGCATGCTGTCCCGTACCTCCGGGTTCTGCATGCTGCGCGCAAGCAGGCTGGCAATGGGCGCGATGAAGGTGGCGAGCAGGAACACGAGCAGCGGCAACGCCAGCAATAGCGCCTGCATGGCGGCCTTGCGACGCGCCCGCTGCCACGCGTGACGATCGCTGCCACGGGCAGCAGCGCCGCTCGCGACCGTGGGTTGCAGTGGCGTGTTCATGATCTCGCCTGGTTCGATTATTGCGTGAGCCACACCTGGAAGCGCTTGCTGATTGCATCCGCGTTATCGGCCCAGAATGTCGCGTCGATCTGCAGCGGACGCTTGAAATTGGCCGGCGCGGTCGGCAGGTCGCCGAGGCGGTTTTTGTCGATCAGCGGAATCGACTCCTTTCGTGGCGGCGCATAAGCGATGTACTTGGACAGATCCGCATAGGCCTGCGGGGTCGATGCCGAGACGATGAATTTCTGCGCGTCGGCCGCGTGTTTGGCGCCCATCGGAATGCCCCACCATTCGTAGTCGTACACCTGCGCATCCCAGACGATCTTGAACGGCTTGCCGTCCTTGTGCGAGGCGTCGTCGATGCGGCCGTTATAGGCCTGCGTCATCACCACTGCGCCGTCTGCGAGCAACTGCGGCGCCTGCGCACCGGCATCCCACCAGACGATGCTCGACTTGATCGTGTCGAGCTTCTTGAACGCACGGTCGACACCGGCCGGCGTGCCGAGCACCTTGTAGACGTCCTTCGGCGCGACGCCGTCGGCAATCAGCGCCCATTCCATAGCCACCTTCGGCGACTTGCGCATGCCGCGTTTGCCCGGATATTTCTTCAGATCGAAGAAATCGTTGATGCTGGTGGGCGGCGTTGTCAGCTTGGTGGTGTCGTAGGCGTACACGGTCGACCACACCATTGCCGAGACGGCGCAATCGCTGATCGAGCCTGGCAGAAAGTCGCTGGTATTGCCGAGTTGCTTGCGGTCGAATTTCTGCAGCAGGCCTTCGTCGCACGCGGTGATGGCGTCATTGGTTTCGAGGTCGATCAGATCCCACGTGGGGTTCTTTGCCTGCTCCATTGCGGAGAGCTTGGCAAGGCCGCCGTCGTATGACTCCGTCGAAAAGGCGATACCGGTTTTAGCGGTGAACGGCTGGAACCAGGCCTGTTTGGCGGCGCTCTCGTAGGCGCCGCCGAAGGTGACGACGGACAGCGTGTCGGCAGCGTGCACCGTCGACGACAGCACGGAGAGGAGCGTCATGGCGCCAAGAAAAGCGCCGTGCCGGATACGTGAGCGAGTAGCGTGCATTTTAGTTAACTCCTGCAATGAGTGGCGATGCGGACGATGAAGGCGAAAACCGGGTGCGGTCGTCGGTAGTGGCGGCGATGCGCGGCGAAACGGCGGGCAGTACCTTGCAGTCGTCGCGCCGCCAGATGACGGCGACGGTATGGCCGAGTGCGGGCAAATCGTGATGCTGCGTGTTAGGCACTTTCACCACGACACTCTCGCCGTGCGCGAGTTTCAGATGTACACGATGATGGTCGCCGCAATAGACGAGTTCCTGCACGAGTCCGTGGACGAGGTTCGAGCTGTCACCGTGCGCGGCATCCGCCGTCGCGAGATGCGCGCGTTCGGGGCGCAGCGCCAGCATCGCCTCGCCGCCGCTGCGCAATTCGGCGCCTGCACGGCCGCGGATGGTGGTGCCGTCGGCGAGTTGCAGCGTTGCCCACTCGCCCTCATTGGCGACGACGCGCCCCGTCAAACCGTTGTTCTCACCGACAAAGTTCGCGACAAACGCGTTCGCGGCGTTTTCGTAGAGTTCGGTCGGCGTCGCGGCCTGCTGGATGCGGCCATCGGAAAACACGGCGACGCGATCCGACATCGTCAATGCTTCGTTTTGATCGTGCGTCACGTAGACAACCGTCAGCGATAGATCGCGATGCAGCCGCATGATTTCGTACTGCATACTTTCTCGCAGACGTTTGTCGAGCGCGCCGAGCGGCTCGTCCATCAGCACCACACTTGGCTCGAATACAAGAGCCCGCGCCAGCGCGACGCGCTGCTGCTGGCCGCCTGATAACTGCGCCGGCCTGCGCGATGCAAGGTGCGGTAATTCGACCATCTCCAGCGCGCGCGCCACGCGAGCTTTCTGTTCGCTACGGCTGATCTTGCGCACCGACAGCGGAAACGCGACGTTCTCCGCGATCGTCATATGAGGAAACAGCGCGTAGTTCTGGAACACCATGCCGATATCGCGCTGGTGCGGCGGCTTGTCGTCGAGGCGTTTGCCGTTCAGGCGGATCTCACCGCGCGTCGGCGACTCGAATCCCGCGAGCATCATCAATGTCGTGGTCTTGCCCGAACCGGACGGCCCAAGCAGCGAGACGAATTCGCCGCGCGCAACCTCGAGATCGAGATTCTCGACGACGCTGTGCTCGCCGTCATAAGACTTGCTGACCCCTGTGAATGAAATAAACGATGGATTGGGCATGGTCATGTGATCATCCGGTGCGCGGCTGGCGCGCGTCATGACGTGGCGGTTCGCTGCGCGAGATAGCGCGCGAAGTCGTAATTCGGCCGTTCCAGGTGGCTCAGGTTGCCGGGCCTCGCAAGCGGCGCATGCACGCCGCGAAACACCGCTTGCACGCCACGCCGGTCCTCCGCATTGACCTCGTCGAGCAGGGTCTTAAGCGTGGTCATGTAATCGGCCGCTTTGGGATCGTCGATAAACTCGGGCGAGAGTCCGCCGCCAAACTGGATATGCACCTGCCCCACGCCGCGCGGCTGCAGCACCAGATACCAGAAGTAGCCGGGTGTGAGCGTCACCAAATGGGTCGGGTAGATCGCAAGCAGCGCGGTGGTGCGGCGCCAGTGTCCTTCGAGACGCGTGTTGTCCGGATGCGCGTTGCCGATGGGCAGCGTCGCTTCCTTGGTGATCCAGTGATAATTGAAGGCTGCGTGTCCGGGCGGACATTCCATTTCTTCGAGCCTTGAATGCGGACCCACCGTCGCGCGATGCAGCATCGGCAGGTGGTAGCTCTCCATGAAGTTTTCCGCGAGGATCTTCCAGTTGGTGTCCCACACGTGCTCTTCGTAGAAGGTCTCGACGTAATCGGACATGCCATACGGCTCGATTAGTTGCGTGAGTTCTTCGAGCTGGGTTGCGATGGGCGGCACGTCCGGATCGAGCGTGACGTAGATCCAGCCTTGCCAGGTTTCGCAGCGGATCGACGGCAGGCGATAGCTTTCCTTGCAGAAGCCCGTCTGCCGCTCCATCATCGGTGCGCCGGCGAGCGCGCCATCGAGCGCGTAATTCCATGCGTGATACGGACACACGATACGTCTGACGTTGCCGCGTCCTTCCAGCAACACGGACATGCGATGCAGGCACACGTTCGACAGGCCACGCAGGCCGCCCTGTTCGTCGCGCAGCACGACCACGGGCTGGCCGTCGATGTCCGCGGTCAGATAGTCGCCAGGATTGCCGAGCGCGCTCGCGCGTCCCACGCAAAGCCATTGCTTGCGAAAGATCTCGCGTTGTTCGAGCGCGAGAAAGGCGTCGGATGTATAGACCCGCGGCGGCATGGCGTGCGCGTCGTCGAACGGCCGCTCGCAGTTCGCCTGCAATTCACGGGCGATCTCCGGTCCAGCATCCGGCGAGGTTGCAAGGGCAGCCATATGGCCTCCGGTTCAGCATTGCGTTGCGATGGACACCAATCTACCAAGTCAAATTGCCAGCCAAAATATTGTTTTCGGATGTAAAAGCCAGTTTTTACCTATGCAGACGTGTGGCGATTCCCTTTAGACGTTGCGATGCAGTTCGCGGATATGCGTCTCGCAGAACGCCGCAAAGCGCTGCACGACGACGCGCGGTTTCAGCGCGCGCGATTGCGCGATGCCGAGCGTCGTCGCCGTCACCTCTTCCTTGAACTGCTTGATGACGAAGTCCGCGCCATCCACGGTTTTGAGCGATTTCAGCGGGAAGTTCAGGATGCTGTAGCCGAGGCCGTTGGCCACCATGCCGCGCACCACTTCCGGCTGCGACGAGCGGAACGCCGGCACGGGGCGCGTGCCGACCGCGTCGAATAGCGCCGCGAAATACTCGCGGCTGTGCGGCAGATCGAGCATCACATAGGGTTCGTCGAGCAGATCGGCGAGCGATACGAACCTCGCGCGGGCGAGCCGGTGCAGCTTCGGCAGGATCACGTAGGGCGGCAGCGAGACGAGCGGGGTGAAGGCGATTTCGTCGGTAAGGTCGAGGCTGTAGGTGAGCGCGAGATCGAGCGTGCCGTCGCGCAAGCCGCGCAACAGGTCGTCCTGATGGGCTTCCTCGGTGCGGAAATTCACGCCCGCGTGGCTCGCAATGAAGCGGCTGATGAGCGCCGGCATCACCGGCGGCGCGAGCGAGACGAGGCAGCCCAGCGCGATCGCACCCGACATCCCGCCGTCCATCTCGCGCGCGGCGGACTGCAACTCCTCTGCATTCTTCAGGAGATTGCGCGCCTGGCCGAGCATGTCGCGCCCCGCCTGCGTCAGCGACAGGCCGCTTGCATGATGGCGGATGAATAGCTGCACCCCGAACGACGCCTCAAGATCCGCCAGCGCCGTCGAGATGGACGGCTGCGAGATATGCAGTTTCCTGGCTGCCGCCGTGAACGACAGCACTTCCGCGGTGACCACGAAGTACCTCAGTTGCCGCAGCGAATAGTGCAATTGGCCCACTTCCATCGCCTGCTCCTCGACGTTTTGTCTGTCGCGATTGTGTGTCGCCAGAAATCCGTTTGCATAGGTAAAAGCGATGAATTGCATTTTTGAAATATGTTTTTCGGATGCGGAGGGCGGGCGTAGATTGCACTCATCGAATCCGTCGCGGCATGCCTGTAGCGCCGCGCCGGACCATGCCCGCACTCAAGCTGCCTTTCGGAAGGGAACAGCCATGACAGCTGAAAAAACGTCAATCGATACGCTTGTGGTGGGTGCCGGCCAGGCCGGCGTCGCCATGAGCGAGCATCTGACGAGGCAAGGGGTGCCGCACCTCGTCCTCGAACGCAGTCGTATCGCCGAACGCTGGCGCACGGGACGCTGGGATTCGCTGGTCGCCAATGGGCCCGCCTGGCACGACCGGTTTCCGGGCCTTGAATTCGATGACGTCGACCCCGACGCTTTCCCCTCGAAAGAGCGCGTCGCGGACTATTTCGAAGCCTACGCGAAGCAGTTCAACGCACCCATCCGCACGGGCGTGGAAGTATGGAAAGTGGAGCGCAGCGCGGGCCGGCCTGGCTTTACGGTCGAGACATCGGGAGGCGTCGTCGAAGCCAGGCGTGTGGTGGTCGCAACCGGCGCGTTTCAGCGCCCGCTAATCCCGCTGATCGCGCCGAAAGACGGGCCGTTCACGCAAATTCATTCGGCTGACTACCGCAATCCCGGACAACTGCCGGAGGGTGCGGTTCTGGTGGTGGGCGCCGGATCGTCAGGAGTGCAAATCGCCGACGAGTTGCAGCGCTCGGGCCGGGGTGTTTATTTGTCGGTGGGACCGCACGACCGGCCGCCACGCTCTTATCGCAATCGCGATTACTGCTGGTGGCTCGGCGTACTGGGCGAGTGGGACAAGGAGGTCGCGACGCCGGGCCGGGAGCACGTCACCATTGCCGTGAGCGGTGCGCGCGGCGGTCATACGGTCGACTTCCGGGCGCTGGCGAATCAGGGCATTACGCTCGTCGGTCTGACGAAGTCGTTCGACCGCGGCGTGGCGGCCTTTCAGCCGGACCTGGCAGCCAATCTCGCGCGCGGCGACGAAAACTATCTGGCGGTGCTCGACGCCGCCGACGCGTATATCGCAAGAAATGGCCTGGATCTTCCGCCGGAACCCGAGGCGCGCAAGACGCTTGCCGATCCGCACTGCGTGACCCATCCGATCCTTGAACTCGATCTTGCCAAAGCTGGCGTCACCTCGATTGTCTGGGCAACCGGTTACGCGGTCGACTACAGCTGGCTGAAGGTCGACGCATTCGCTGCGAACGGCAAGCCACAACATCAGCGGGGCGTATCGAGCGAACCGGGCATCTATTTTCTTGGCCTGCCGTGGTTATCGCGGCGCGGTTCCAGCTTTATCTGGGGCGTCTGGCACGATGCCATGCACATTGCCGACCATATCGCCACGCAGCGCGGCTATCTCGCGTATCGCGACGCGTCGCAACGTCAAACCGAGGATTTTTTCCAATACGCTGAAGGTGCACGATGAATCAACCTACGCATACCCGTATCCGCATGTTCAACACCAGGGATACGTATCCCAACCAGTCGCTGAACAACGATCTCTGCCAGGCCGTGCGGGCTGGCAATACCGTCTATGTGCGCGGCCAGGTCGGGACGGATTTCGATGGTAACCTGATCGGACTCGGCGATCCTCGCGCCCAGGCCGAACAGGCGATGAAAAACATCAAGCAGTTGCTCGACGAAGCGGGCAGCCACCTCTCGCATATCGTCAAGACCACGACGTATCTGATCGATCCGCGTTATCGCGAGCCGGTGTATCAGGAAGTGGGTAAGTGGCTGAAAGGGGTCTTCCCGATTTCCACCGGCCTGGTGGTGAGCGCGCTGGGGCAGCCGCAGTGGCTGGTGGAGATCGACGTGATCGCGGTGATTCCCGACGGCTGGACGCCGGGTCAGGATTAAGGAGCGGACATGACATTCTCGATCGTCGGACGCTGCGCGCAGACGGGGCAGCTCGGCATCGCCATCAGTTCATCCAGCATTGCGGTGGGCGCCCGCTGTCCCTGGCTGCGCGCGGGCGTCGGCGCGGTGGCGACGCAGAATGTCACGCTGCCGGCGCTCGGGCCGCGTATCCTCGACTCGCTTGAAGCGCGGCACACACCTGCTGCGGCTCTCGAAGAGGCGCTGGAAGCCGATGGATGGAGCCAGTACCGGCAGGTGACGGTG
The DNA here is from genome assembly GCF_900996235.1 of Paraburkholderia sp. BCC1885. GTDB lineage: Bacteria > Pseudomonadota > Gammaproteobacteria > Burkholderiales > Burkholderiaceae > Paraburkholderia. The sequence continues at coordinate 8,353 of NZ_CAAJGM010000233.1, read as the reverse complement.
CTGGATGGCCAGGGCCGTAGCGCGCTTTTTACGGGCGCAGAAGCGCTAGGTCTTTACAATGCGGTGGCGGGCGAGCAATGCGTGGCCGCCGGCAACATGCTGGCCGGCAAGGAGGTGATCGCGGCCATGGTGCAGGCGTTCGAGAAAACGTCCGGCATGCTGGCCGAGCGTCTGCTGGCGTCGATGCGCGCCGCGATCGACGCCGGTGGTGAGGCCGGCCCGGTGCATTCGGCTGCGCTCAAGGTGATGGGCGACGTGATCTGGCCGATTGTCGATCTGCGCGTCGATTGGGCCGAAGCGGACCCGATCGGGCAACTGGATGCGTTATGGCAAGCGTATCGTCCGCAAATGCAGGACTATTTGACGCGTGCTTTGAATCCCACTGCAGCACCTAGCTATGGAGTCCCAGGCGATGAATGAGCTGACGAGCCAGCAACTGCTCGGCAGGCTGATCGGTTTTGCCACGGTCAGCCGCGATTCCAACCTCGAGATGATCGCGTTCATCCGCGATTATCTGAAAGGACTCGGCGTGCAAAGCGAACTCTTCTATAACCCCGAACGCACGAAGGCCAATCTGTTTGCCACCATCGGTCCACAGGATCGCGGTGGCATTGTGCTGTCCGGTCACACCGACGTGGTGCCCGTCGACGGGCAAGCATGGACGGTCGAGCCATTTCGTCTCACCGAAGCGAACGGGCGGCTATACGGTCGCGGCACCGCCGACATGAAGGGCTATATTGCGTCCGTGCTGGCGGCCGTGCCGCGCTTTCTCGAACGGCCGCTGAAACTGCCGGTGCATCTCGCCTTTTCCTATGATGAGGAAGTCGGCTGCCTGGGGGTCCGGCCAATGCTCGATGAGTTGGCGAAACGCCCGCACAGGCCGCGTTTGTGCGTGATCGGCGAGCCGACAGAATTGAAACCGGTGCTGGGCCACAAAGGCAAGCTGGCAATGCGCTGCCACGTGAAGGGCGCGGCATGTCACTCCGCCTATGCCCCCTACGGCGTCAACGCGATTCAATACGCCGCGCGGCTGATCGGCCGGCTGGAAGAGATTGGCGCGGATCTCGCTCAACCTGGACATCATGATGTTCGATTCGACCCGCCGTTTTCGACAGTGCAGACCGGGGTGATCAAGGGCGGCCGCGCGCTGAATATCGTGCCGGCGGAGTGCGAATTCGATTTCGAGGTGCGTGCGCTACCCGACTTCAACGCCGAGGAGGTCGTAGACAAACTGCAGACCTACGCCGAGGCTGAACTGCTGCCGAAAATGCGCGCGGTGCAGAGCGAAACCGATATCCGCCTGCAACCCTTGAGCGCCTATCCGGGACTGGCCACGCCGCCCGATAGCGAAGCGGCGCGCTTGTTGGCACTGCTGAGCGGTTCGACCGACTTCGGCACCGTCGCTTTCGGAACCGAGGGTGGCTTGTTCGAGCACGCGGGAATTCCCACGGTGGTTTGCGGCCCGGGCAGCATGGATCAGGGTCACAAACCCGACGAATTCGTGACACAAGAACAGCTTAAGGGTTGCGACGCGATGATGCTGCGACTTGCCGAATATCTCGCAGAACCTGCCTTCCTCCCGCACGCCCCTTAAAAGCCGACAGTTTTCGATTCGAAGAACTGACGAAATACTGTCTTTTTCAAAATTGCATTAGTCGAATTCGATACCCGGTTTCGCGGTATCGACCTATCGCGGCGCGCATTCGCGCGCCGCAGCCCAGCGTAATTCCGCCAGTCACATTACGAAGTGCCTTCATATTACTTCCGATTAACAAACGCCAAGTCCATCAAGGGGTTTCGCGGAACATCTTCAATGCATTTATAAAACTTTCACATTCGAATGCTCCAATGCAGCGGCGTAACAGAGCTGATAACACACGCTGTACTCCTTTAACAAACTGGCTTCTTGTCCGTTTATCGACGGATTCGCCGCAGAATATTATCCGGAGCGCCCCACATGTTACAAAGAAAGACCCTGTTGCCGATCTCGTTGGCGGTGACGTTGTTTGCCACGCTGGCCGCTTGCGGCAGCAGCGGCAACAATAACAACTCCAGCTCGACCACGCCGCCGGCTGCTGCCGTGTCGGCAGAAGACGCGCTGCAGACCTCGACGCCGATCAAGCACGTTGTGGTGATCTTCGGTGAGAACGAATCGTTCGACCACTACTTCGGTACCTACCCGAACGCGGCAAATCCGGAAGGCGAGCCGGTGTTTAACGCAGCAGCCGGCACGCCGACTGTGAACGGCCTGACGCCTGCGCTGCTGACGGCGAATCCGACGGTTGCGGCTACGACGAACCCGAGCGGCACCAACATCAACCCGTTCCGCCTCGACCGTACCCAGGCTAACACGGAAGGCCAGAACCACGGCTACACGGCGGAACAGCTCGCTGCGGACGGCGGCAAGATGGACCTGTACCCGTTGAACACGGGTAACAACACGGTAACCACCTCGGGCGCATTCGGTAAGCAAGGCCTCGTGATGGGCTACTTCGACGGCAACACCGTGACAGCTCTGTGGAACTATGCGCAGAACTTCGCGATGAGCGACAACGCGTACACGGACACGTACGGTCCGTCGACGCCGGGCGCGATCGCCGTCGTGTCGGGTCAGCACAATGGCACGGTGGTCACGAGCAACGGCGCAGTCGTGCCGGGCAGCGCGACGGCAAACCCGTCGTCCAACGTGGTCTTTGACTTGCAAGGCGGCTGGACGCTGATCGGCGACCTGGATCCGACGGGTGACGTCTGCACGATCGCTGCCAAGTCGGCAACGACGGGCGCGATGACCTCGAAGAACATCGGCGACCTGCTCAACTCGGCCAACATCAGCTGGGGCGGCTTCATGGGCGGCTTCAACCTGAGCACGGTCAATCCGAACGGCACGACGGGCTGCGCTCGTTCGACCTTCTCGAGCGTGTTGAACGCGAACTCGGCCGACTATGTTCAGCACCATGCATGGTTCCAGTACTACACCAGCACGGCGAACCTGGCGCACACCCGTCCGTCTTCGGTGGCTGCAATCGGCCACACCGATCCGCTGGACAACACGGCGACGCCGGTTCACCACCAGTACGACGTGAACGACTTCTTCACGGCCGTGGCTGCTGGCAACTATCCGGCGGTCAGCTTCCTGAAGGCACCTTCGGTTTCGGACGCGCACCCGGGTAACTCGGATCCGCTCGACGAACAGGCCTTCGTAACCAGCGTGGTGAACTTCCTGGAGCAACAGCCGGACTGGAAGAACACGGCGATCATCGTGACGTATGACGATTCGGACGGTTGGTACGACCACCAGTTCGCAACGCCGACGACTTCGTCGTTCGACAGCACCACGGGCGAAAGCGCCGGTAACAGCTCGGACAACGATCGCAGCGTGACCGGCGCCGACCAGATCAACGGCGTTGGCCAGTGTAACGCCGCGGACGCAGTGCAAGGCGTGGGTATCAACGGTGGCGCGGTCAATGGCCGTTGCGGCCCGGGTACGCGCATTCCGTTCCTTGTGATCTCGCCGTATGCGAAGCCGAACTATGTCGACCATACGCAGATCACGCAGGCTTCGGTGGTCCGCTTCATCGAAGACAACTGGCTCGGCAGCGCACGTATTGGTCAAGGTTCGAACGACGCGAATGCAGGCAGCATCATGAGCCTGTTCAACTTCACGCCGACGACTCCGACGCCGGCTCTGTACCTCGATACGAACCAGGGTACGAAGCTGACCACGATTCCGCCGCTCACGACGCAACCGGCGCTCTGATCGACGACATCAACCGGCACGCTGTTTAGTGCCGGCTCACGTCCCGGTGGCTGACGCTGCCGGGACGATAGTCATTGCAAGGGCCTGGCTTCGGCCAGGCTTAATGCGTTTTTGATACCTTCTGCGTTTCTCGCCACCTTTACATGTCCACGAGTCCACACTCCACTGCGCCTTCAGCCACATCAGCCGCTGCCATCCAGCCATCTGGCGAAAACACGCCGCGCGGTCCGCGACGCCTGTTGATCGGATGCGCTGTCGTGCTGCTTGCCGTGGCCGGTCTGGCCGGCTACGCACTGGCATATCCCGAGCGAATGCCCGACGCGGTAGGAGAGTTTGTTGAAGGTATCACCGGCGCGAATCCGCATCCCGTGCAACTGGTGTTGCCGCCGTCCGCTCCTTTGAGTGCGGTCGCCACGCTGGGCAAAGAGATTTTCTACGACACTTCGCTGTCGGCTTCGGGCAAGCAGTCGTGCGCCTCATGCCACAGCCCGCAGCATTCGTATGGACCCCCAAATGATCTGGCCGTGCAGCTGGGCGGTCCGCATCTGGACCGGCCGGGTTACCGTCCGCCGCCGTCGCTTGCCTACCTCTATCGCCAGGCTGTTTTCAGCATTGGGCCTGATGCGGCTGACGCCGAGGCTCCCCCCGATCTCTCCGCGCTTGCTTCGGCCGCGAAGGGGACGCAGCGTGCCGACAAGGTGGCCGGCCAGGCGCCTGCTGCTCCGGCGATGGTGCCGCAAGGCGGCCTGTTCTGGGATGGTCGTGCCGACTCGCTGCAAAAGCAGGCTATCGGACCGATGACCGATCCGAACGAAATGGCCAATGCAAACATCGAAGATGTGGCCGCCAAAATTGCACGCTCCCCTTACGCCAAAAAATTTGCGCAGCTTTTTGGCCCGGGCGTGCTCAAGAATCCGGAGTTCCTCACGTCGGAAGCCATGTTCGCCGTGGGCCGCTACGAAGTGGAGGAAACCTCGTTCCACGCTTTCACCAGCAAGTACGACTACTGGCTGCAAGGCAAGGCGCGTCTGACGCAGACGGAACTGCGCGGCCTGCATCTTTTCAACGATCCGAAGAAGGCCAACTGCGCCGGTTGCCACCTGAGCGCGCCGACCGCGGACAACCTGCCGCCGCTCTTCACGGATACGCAATATGAAGCGCTCGGCGTGCCGCGCAACAACGCGCTGGCGCAGAATCATGATCCGAAGGCTTTCGACATCGGCTTGTGCGGCCCGATCCGCAAGGACCTCGCGGCGCAAACCCAGTATTGCTCGATGTTCCTGACGCCGACGCTGCGTAATAGCGCCCAACGCCACATCTATTTCCATAACGGCGTGTATCACGACATGAAGCAGGTGATGGATTTCTACAACCTGCGCAATACGAACCCCGAGAAGATCTACCCGCGCGATGCGTCGGGTAAGGTGATGGTTTTTGACGATGTGCCCAAGGAATACCAGGCTAACATCGACTACGCGGATGCTCCGTTCGACGTCAAACCGACCGACAAGCCGGCGATGACAGACCAGGACATCAAGGACATCATCGCGTTTATCGGCACGCTGAACGACGGGTATCACCCCAACTGATTCGCTGTCTCAGCTAAAGGCCCCTGTATGCTTTCGAGCGACAGGGGCTTTTTTCGTGCTGTTTCGGGCCGCGGCAATGGCGGCGTATCCGACACTTCCAGCGACGCGCGTGAGAAAGCACTAAAATTCGCTTCCCGCATTTTGGCGTGGGACGCTGTCACCGCTTGCGACCGTCGCGTGGCGCAGCGCGCCTGCAAGGCGACGGTCATTGATCTACTCTATCGGATTGGCCATACCGTCCACGTTGGACGTTGGGCGTTGGCGCTGCATGAAGAGGCGCTTTCGTAAAGTAGTCGAACAGCGGGGAAAGGCCGCTATTCAATGCCGCCACTCGATCAAGAGCAGTCTCAGGGAGCAAGGAAATGTCGTTTCACACAGCGAACCTGCGTTGGAAGATCGTGGCGTTTCTTGTTGCACCTATCACGTTTGTGATGACGCTCGACCGCGCCGCGATGACGGTCGCCGCACCCACGATCCAGAAAGAATTCGGCCTGTCGATCGTGGAGATGTCCATGATCCTCACCGTCTACTTCTGGACCTATGCACTGGGGCAGATTCCAGCGGGACGGCTTGCCGAGCGTCGAGGTTCGCGCAAGGTGCTGTTCACCACCAGTGTGCTGTGGTCGCTCATGATGATCGTCACGCCGTTTGGCGCGACCTTCGCCTGGCTATTCGGGTGCCGCGCGGTGCTCGGTGGCGCGCAATCGGCGGATTGGTCCAGCGGGATGGTCGCCCTGAAACGCTGGTTTCCGCACAACGAACGCGCCAAAGGCAATTCGATTCTGCTGGCAGGCCTTTATTTAGGGCCGATTGTTTCCGCGCCACTGACGGCGTGGACGATCGCCAATTTCGGCTGGCACGCTGTCTTCTATGGATTTGGCGCCGTGGGCCTGGTGCTCGGCCTTGTCTGGTGGACGGGCTATCGCGACGCTCCCGCCGAGCACCCTTTGATCACGCAGGATGAGACGGTATTGATCAACACCGGACAGCTGCCGGAAAGTGCCGCGGTGAAGGGCGAGTTTCTGCAATGTTTTCGTCAACCGCGATTTTGGTTGTTTGGCGTGCAGTATTTCCTGCTGGTGCTGATTCAGAGTTTCTACACGACGTGGTTGCCCACGTATCTGATGCGCGCTCGCGGTTTGTCGCTCAAGGCGATGGGCATCTATGCGTCGTTGCCATGGGTGGCGGTGTTTCTGGCCGTGTTTGTCGCCGGCGCCGTTTCCGACCGGATTCTTAGGCGGACCGGTTCGGTGTTCTGGGCGCGCACACCCGTCGCGATGACGGGGTTCGTGGTCAGCGCGCTGGCGTTGATCGGCGCGTCCAGAGCGGCGCACATGCCCGCCGTGATCGGACTGCTGTGCCTCTCGTTTGCGGCGGTGGGATTCGTGCAGGTCGTGGTGTGGTCGGCGGCGCAGGATCTCGGCAAGGCCTACACCGGTGTCATGTCCGGTTGGACCAATCTATGGGGTGCCGCTTCGAACGTCGCCGGTCCGATGGCGGTGGCTTTCACCGTGAAAGTCACCGGCAGCTGGGAAAGCGGGCTGTTTTTGATCGGCGCCGCTGCGGCCTGTGGCGCCGTGCTGTGGATCTTCCTGCATCCCGAGCGGCCTTTGCAGCGGTATTCGTCGGAGCTCAGCGCGGATTCGTCCAAGGTGCGGGGCGCAGTGCAGGACTGCGTGGCGAACGAAACCGGAGAGCCGCTCAATCTGACGGTGCAAACGTCGAAGCGTTGAGCGATCATTGAGTTTCCTGCATACGTCCCGGAGAGTCGCCCATGCAAACCACGGTCGTTTCGAGCTGGAAACAGTTTATGGAGCTTTCAGCGACGCTCGACGGCTGGGCTTTTCGAGGGCAGCAGGACGCACAGTGGCCGCTGCTCAGTTCTTTGTCGCGTTACATGCTGGCGTATGTGGCCGACCGCTCGCAGTGGCGGGCGCGCGAAGAACGCGCGATTCGCATTTTCCGGCGTAAGGCGCATAACTTTGTGCAGCATCCGAGTCTCCTTGACGACGACCTGCGTTGCTTAAGCCTCATGCAGCATCATGGCGCGCCCACACGTTTACTCGATTTCACCAAATCGCCGTTTGTGGCGGCCTTCTTCGCGCTGGAGCGCTCGATTTCCGACGTGGCGATCTTCGCACTCAACACGCCGGTGCTATGGAACAACCGCGCCTTGCCGAAAGGCGCGCCCGAATTGACCCGGACGCTGATCGATCCGCGCGTGGACGGCAACCTCGAGAAATATTTTCTCGACAACAGCAATCCGGTCGTCTGGTTTGGCGAGCCGGAGGAAATGGACGATCGGTTGATTGCACAATCGGGTACGTTCGTGGTTCCCGGTGTGATCGACCGTGCGCTGCCCGACATCCTGGACGGCTACGCGAGCGACGACGAACTGTTGCGCAAGATCGTGCTGCCACCGTCTGTACGCGGCGATGCGATGAAGTGGCTGTACCGGATGAACATTACCAACGCGTCGCTGTTCCCTGGCCTCGACGGATTGGCGCGCTCCATTGCGGTGGAGATCGAGATGGTCTGGCCGGCTGCGCTGCTCGGTTAATTGAGCGGATGATGGGGGTGGTTAAGGCTTTCACACCTATATAGTGCGTTAGCCAGAAAGTAGCGTTGATTTAATCAGGAATACTATGGAATTGGCTGCGTGAAAGGCACCTGCCTGATGGCTGTGGTATGCCGCCTTTAGTGTTTGCTAAAACCTCTTGGGCGTGACTTCCTCTTGACAACGTTTAGCGCTCGCCTCTTTGAAGGCTTGATGTCAGCCTAAAACTTTTTTCTCGAACCCGCTTGACGGGTTAAGAATGGCATCGCATAATTCGCCTCCCGTTTGATGACGGACGCGCAGAAAGCAGAGCTTCTGGGGCGAGCGATCTTTAAAAATTAACAGCCGATAAGTGTGGGCGCTTGATGCGCGACGCGGCGGCGGGCTCTTCGGGGCCTGCTGCACAAGCGAAAGTATCAAGTCTCACACAGTAATGAAAGGAAGGTTTTT
>NZ_CAAJGM010000232.1 GCF_900996235.1 Paraburkholderia sp. BCC1885 | reverse complement strand
AGCCGGTGCGCCCAACTTGCGCTGGAAGAAGCGCTGAAAATCGCGCAGCCCGCCGCGGCGTTTGTCGAAGCCGTGTATATCGTTCAGCATGCCATGCCGCTTGAGGATCTGAATGTCGGTTCCGGTGAGGAACCTCTTCTCGACGAAGCCGGCGTTCGAGCCGGTCGCGAAGCGCTGGCGGACGCGCGCCGGCGCTTCGATGAGCTTGGTCTCCATGGAAACGCTCGACCGATCGACGCGAATAGCGAAACCGTCGCGGAGGCGCTTGCCCGCGCTGCGAAGGAATGCAAAGCAGATCTGGTCGTGATGGGCACCCATGGTCGCCGTGGCATTCGGCGCGTGCTTGTCGGCAGCGTTGCGGAGTCCTTCGTCAAGATCGCAACTGTTCCGGTACTGCTAGTCCGGCACGCGGTCGATACCGACCCGGTGGCAACACGGTCTGTCGACGATCGCCGACTCTCCTGAGGAACCGGACGAAGTCAGTTTATCGTATCGGGTGATCCAGCCCAAACACATTGCATCGGTTCAGGCTGTTGCCGATAAACACACGGCGGTGAACCCGTCAGACGCTCAGTCTTTCACCGCTGCCAAGTAGAGGATAAGCGGGCCGTTTATGTCGTTCTTACGCATGCTTATGGAGACGTCATTGAAATCGTTGTGCGTGTCGGTCGATATGCTCGCCTTGCCGCCGCCCTCAGCGGCTGCGTTATCGACTACGGCAGGCCAAGGCGCGTGCCGATGATCGAAACGCACACCTTGGATGCCGCTGAACAATTGTACGCTATCGGCCCACGTCAGTAGAGATTCCGGAACTCGCAAACGACCGACTCCAGTTTCCAGTTCGTCGGGGCCAGCGCCCGAGCCATCAACGCGGGATGAGACAGTCATCAATGCACGCGTCAATTCCAGTCCTGCGAAGTACTGGAGCTTTTGCCGTCCCGCATTGCGGGACGGCTGCGCGGTGACTACCCTCGACGGCCTCTGCAGTCTCGTGTTCGCGGGGGAAATCGCCGAACACCAGCCGCAGACACACATCGCCGGCTGCGAGTGGCTTGCGTAGCTACGTGTTGAACTCAATCACAAACCCGGTAATACGACGAAGGTGGCCTCACTCGAACAGAGCAGTTCGTCCACACGGAGGAAGTCGATGCGCAAGAACTTGTTCATTTCAGTCTCCGTCAGACCGCCGATGCGCCGATGACGGTATCTCACAGCTCGGTGGAAATCTCGTTCCGACGCATATTGTGTAAGGCACGGTCAGGTCTTTGATAATGCGGTCCGCGTTGTAGGTCATCGCCTGTATCGCCAGCACCCGCGCTTACAAGCATTGTTCGCAGTAATTGCCCGATAGATCAGCGACTCGATACAGCGAAGCAATAGTGCGTCAACCACTGGATTCGGGTCGCGTTTGTAGATATATCCCGGCATCGGCCTCGCGACGCTTTCTGTCCGGCCTCAGTTCGTCAATCGGCAGCACCCTCCCGAACCTCGGCTCGTATGACGGCGAACCGGAAAGATGGTTGTACACGATATACGCTTCGTCGAACTGGCCGCAAGAAAGCCGCCGAGCGGCACCAAAGAACGGATCGACGTGCAACTCGTCGGTCAATACGCTGGCGGGCAAAGCCACGGCTTTTTGCCCTGGCGAGGAACCGCCATCAGCTCGTTGTCCGAGACCGGCGATCCGATTGCATCCTGGCCGTATCCTTCTTGTCGTTGTCTATCGGTTTTTGCATCCGTTTCGAGTCTGTTGCCGCCGACCATGCATCGACCTCGATCAACGTTTGCCTTCGTTTTTTGCCCTGTCTGAGTTACCCGGCAAATCAGCTATCCATAATGGCCGCCCACGGATCACTTGTCAGGCACGGTCCGGCCGGAGTTCGTAACATGACGACTTTGCGCCTCGCATATTCTGCGAGCGATATCGCCCCGTACGGCACCTCGACCAGGGCATCGACCCGACAACCCACTCGGCGGGCCTGCTCCCCGATTGCACGGTCTAGCTCCACCGCCAGCCCTACGGGTAACCGCCTGTCGCTGCGAATCACGATGTCAAGATCGCTACGTGCTGTCGCGGTCGGGATACCGCTTGCCAGTTCGTACCCAACGCTGCCGGTGGGGCCCCAATCCAGGCCCAGGCCAGCAAGAACCGGCTTGAGCCGGTCCAGCAGTTCGAGCGCAGGAACGCGAATCGTGCACGCGTGCAGCGCAGCACATAAAAGATGCTCTGGACGGATCGTCGCAATGATCGCATCGTGCTCCAGCCAAATGGCATGGCGCTCGTCGCGGGAACGCCCCCGGACACCGCCGGGCACCTTGCCGCCCTCGGACGATGCACGACGTACGACCGCAAATGGCGCCCGCTCCAGAGACTCCGCCACCCATGCCGGTGCCCCCTCCCACCTCGCCGGCAGACGCAACCGCAGGAGGTCATGGACGAGAAAGGATCCGCTCATTGCCACGCCCGGTCCGACGGACTGGCGCCAGTTACCGTCATGCCAATGGCGTACGGCCACGGAAGAAACGTTACGATCATTCGTACGACCGGGCACGTTTTGCCAGATAGACGATCGTCTCGATCGGCGTATCGGTCAGGCTACGCGCCTTCGCATCGTCGAAGGACTCGTGAATCAGCCCGGTCAACACCGTCCCCGGCGGCGATTCGAAGAAATAGCGCACACCCATTTCATACAGAACCGTCATCGAATCGTGCCAGCGCACCGTATGAGCCACGTTGGTCGACAGGTCACGTCCGATGTCCTGCGGCTCTCTCAACACGCGCGCACCGACATTCCCGACGTAGGGAATCCGCGGCCGCACAATCTCGACGCGGGCCACCGCTTCGCTAAGCCTGGCCGCGACATCGTCCATCAGCGCGCAGTGAGACGGCACACTGACTGCCATTCTGTGAGCCTTTCTCGCCCCGGCGTGCTTCGCCGCCTCGATACCCACTTCGAGTGCGGCGTCGCTGCCGGCCAGCACGATCTGTGTCTGCGCATTCAGGTTCGCGATATAAAGCGGCTGTCCGCCGGTGTCGATTTCGTCGATCAGGCGTACCACGCGGGCTTCGTCCAGCCCGACCAGCGCCGCCAGCCCGAAGCCATGCGGATAGGCGCTCTCCATCAGTTCCGCTCGCAGCTTGAGAAGCGGTAGTGCCGTTGCGAAATCCAGCGCACCGCACGCGACCGCTGCGGTGTAGGCGCCGCTCGATAACCCGGCGACCGCATCGGCTTCGACTCCCTCGGCATTCAGCGCACGCGTCACCGCGATGCCCGCGATCAGCCCCGATAACTGGACCGCGACCGTCGACGCGAGCGCCGCCTCGGTATCCAGCGTGCGCGCATCCATGCCGAGAACGGCACCTGCTTCGTCAAGGGTCGCTGCGATGACGGGGTGTGTCGGCAACCGGTGCAGAAAGCCCGGCGTTTGCGCCCCCTGCCCCGGAAAGAGAAAAGCAATGTCCATGGTGAGCCGTTCCTGTTGGGTTGAGCGCCGCTCGGCCGGCATCCGCTGGCAGATTGCCAGCGCGTTTGCATGCCTTCCAGGCTATTTCGGAGCAAGCAGCCAGATCGCAATCGACAGCGTAACAACGCTGGAGATCGAAGAAACGAGCAACGTTGCACCGGCCACCGGCGGCCGGACCCCACTGCTCGCGCCGAACACCAGTCCGAAGAATCCGGCCGGAATCGCGGTCAGCAGTGCCGCCTGACCAGCAATCGTTGCGGGGAAGTGAAAGAGTCTCGCCAGTCCGAAAACCAGCAGAGGCTGAACGATGTTCTTGACCACCGTGCCGAAGGTGACATCAGCGTCGATCTTGATCACCTGGGCGGACAGCATCAGGCCGGTCAGGAACAGGCCGATACCGGCCGTGGCCGCCGTGATCGGCCCCAATGCCGTTGCGACAATCGTCGGTAGACTGATACCAAGCAGCGCGACGATGAGGCCCAGCATCGGCCCCACGAAGATGGGCTTGCGCACCGAATGCCCGAGTGCAATCAGAAACTGACGTACCGCGGATACCGAATGGCCAGCGTCCGTCTGGCGCGCCTTGTCCAGATCGAGCAACGCAAGCGTCATTGGCGAGATAGTGACCGAGCCGACTGCGATCGCAATCGCAACCGACAGTGACGCCTGTTGCCCGAAGATGGGCAGCACCAGAGGCAAGCCAATCGATGCGAAATTCGGGAACGCGATCGTCAGCGTCTGCACCGCCGCGTCAGACAGCGACAGGCCGAATATCGTCCGGTGCATCCACCCGACGATCGCATACACGATGACGAGGCCCAACGCGAGCAGAAGCGCCAGTTGGCCATTCTGCATGATGACCGACTGCGGTGTCTTCGCAATCGAGATGAACAGGGTGAGCGGCAACGCGAACTGCATGAGCAGGACATTGAGGCTCGACACATTCTGGTTGTCGACAAGCTTACGCCTGCCGGCGAAATAGCCCAGTGCGAGCACCAGAAAGACCGGCAGCAGCGCGGTAACGATAAGGTTGAACATGCGTCTTCTCTTGATGGATTCTGGTTGGATATGGCGAGACTCCAGGCAGCGGGACCCCCACAGGCACCCATCACCACCTTCGTGGCCCCGCCACCCCTGCGCCACAGACCGGCTGGAATCCGACCGGCAAACCTGGGTGCACGGCGAAAGCTGCCCCCAGCGGCCTTCGGAACCTGTGCCGGTCCTGCCCCGTTGCTTTTTTTGCCGCTTACCATTGCTCCGCGAGGCGCTTGCGTACTTCGATCGAGGCCGCACGCGTCGTCCGGGCCTCCTTCGAGCGGTAGCGGGCCGACAGATCGCGCACGCCATCCTGTCGGATCGAGTCAAGCGCGCCGGCTAGCACCTTGCGTACCTGTTGTACCGCGGCACCATCCGGCGTGTCCGCATCAACACCCCCGATCAGGCTGTCGAGCAGGCCAAGCTTCGCGTAGTTACGGATGTCGTACGACATCGGCGGGATGCGATTGCCCAGTTCGACAAGCTGTTCGACCGTGCGGCGGGTGATGCGGGCGGCAGCGGCCTGCCCCATCGCATGGATCAGCACGTCGGGCGCGTCCAGCGCGATAATGCGGTTCGCCTGGTAGCCGTGCGCGAGAAAGGCGCCCGACATCGCATGCCCGACAATCAGCGCGATGACCGGGTGACCCGCCAGACGGGCCTGCGCATAAGCGTTGGCCGCAGCAGCACAGGCCATGTGAATGCCCATCAGTTCCTCGCGCCGTCCATAAGCCTGACCGACGACGTCGACCACGGCGACGATGGGACGGCGTTGTTCGTCGCCGCCGGGATGCGCGTCGATTGTCTGCCGAACGATGTTTGCCAGCGCCCAGCCTTGCTCAAGTCCGACCTCGCCCTGACGCGCACGGGGAAACCGGTTCGCCGGGTCGGGCACCACGGCGATAAAGCGTGCATCCATATCGCCGAGCGGCGCATCGGCGAACAACACCGAGTGACTCTGGCCGAATCCTTGCCCCGCCTGCCCCGTCAACGCATGCAACCATACGCGCCCGCGGCTCGCATGAGGACCGGTGGGCATCGTGAGAGCATCGCTCATTTCGAATCTCCTTTGTTTCCCCAAAGCGTCGCAAGCTCGACGCCGGTAAGCTGTTTGCTGGTGTCCACTTCGAGGATGCGCGGCAGATAGGTATCCAGCGCTTCGCAGCGATGTACCTTGGGAACACCTAATGCGAACATCGCGCGAACCTGCTTCGCTATCTGCGTGGCATCGTCTTCGACAAGCGCATCAACCATGCCGAGTCGCACCCGCTGTTCGCCACCGATCAGACTCCAGATCAGCGCCCTGTCGGACGAATCGATTTCCTCAATGCCCGCTTCCTGCTCGATCACCTCGGGCCCGTTCATGCCGAGCCGCGCCTCGCGTGTCACGATCAGATAGCTGCACAGCGCGGCGGCAAGCGACATGCCGCCGAAACAGCCGACCATTCCGCCGATCACGCCCACCACCGGCACATAGCGCCGCAACGCGACGATTGCCGCGTGAATTTCAGCGATGGCGGCAAGTCCGAGGTTGGCCTCCTGCAGGCGAACGCCACCGGTCTCCAGCAGCAGTACCGCACGGGTCCGGATACCGTTCTCGTTATCGCGCAGTGCCCGTTCCAGCGCCCCGGCGATCTTCGCGCCCGACACCTCGCCCATACTGCCGCCCTGGTATGCGCTCTCGATCGCGGCAACCACGGCCGGCTCGCCCTCGATCGTTCCGCGTGCAATCACGACGCCGTCGTCTGCCTGTGCCACGATGCCCTGAATCGGCAGCCATGGTGACTTAAGCCGGTCAAACGGCCCAACGATTTCCCGAAACGAGCCGGCGTCCAGCAGCTCAATCGTGCGCTCGCGCGCATCGAGTTCAATGAAACTCCTGCGCGCCAGAAAGTGTTTCCAGTCAGTCTGTGCATTCATTGCCCTAACTCCTCGACAGCCTGTTCCAGGCGCAGCAATACGACACCCGGTGTCGCGCCGAAATCGTTGATTTCAATCGCCACGCGACCATCGAAATGCGTGAAAAAGCGGTCGACGACGGTCTTCCATACCCGCCCGAATCCGTCGACGCTGGTATTGATCACCACCTGCGCTGTATCGCCGTCTACCGGCTCGATCAGCACTTCAAGGTCGCCCGAACCCACCACGCCCACATGGGCGCGACGCTTGACCGGCTTCGAAACCGGATATTCATATCGAAGGGTTTCCATTGATCATCGACTCCTTGGTTGAACGGGAATTGACAAGCGGTCATCCCGTTCGATATGGTCTAGAAACAGTGCGGCTGCAAGCAGATCGGCTGCTCCGCCAGGCGACGCGTTGTGTGTCAGCAGGTCGGCATCGAGCGCCGCCAGCCGACGCAGTCCGGCGGACGTTCCGCTGCCGCCAGCGGCCATGACTTCACTCGCACCCCGCTTGGCGACGGATAGCGCCTCTATGCCGCCGCGATGCAACAGGCACGTATCGTCGAGCAAGGCCATGATTGACAGGAGCGCATCGAGCCGGGCCGCGTCTTCGCTGCGCCCCTCGCCCCGGGCCGCCCGAAGCGCTGGCAGTGCGACCGAAACGACGTGGGGAAAACCGTCCTCGGCCTCGCCGCGCGCGCCTCGCACGCCATAACGGCGGCTGACATGCTGGCCATTCGACACCACTGCGGGCACGAACCGGTCCCGATGGCGCGCGATGGCCGCGGCCTCCGCGGCAATGACATCCGCGCTACGCTCCCGCGCGCGCGCCGTGCCCGCCACCAGCAGGCCGATCACCCAGATCGCACCGCGATGCGCATTGCTGCCGTCCGTAACCGCGAGCATCGTCTGTTCGGTCTCGCGGCCGATCCGTCCGAGCGTTTCACGCAGATGGCGCTTCGGCAGGCTCGAAGCCGCCGCATGTGCCATTGCGGTAAAGCCTGGACGCAACGAGTGTGCTGAGCGCCGCATGACAGAGAGATCGAGGTCGACATGGGCACCGCGGCCCCTGCGATCCACAAGCGCTGGCTTGGGAGTCAGCTCGGCCTCGTCGAGCAGCGCCTTCACGGCCGCATCGGCCAGTCGACACGCCAGATCTACACCCGCCTCCTTGTGTGAGCGCCGCGAGCGAGTAGCGTTCGCTGTATCGGGAAAGCCTCCGTACCCCGATGCGTGGGGGCCAGTCATCGGTTCCTGCCCGTGAATGCCGAAGTCCATGGCGATCACCAGCTGCGAAAGCGTGCGGGCGGAGCATAGAGCCCTCCGGACCAGGCCACCAGATCTTCGATGCTGCGTGCGGCAAGTAGCGAGCGCTTCGCATCCATGCGCCTGACGCCAAGATCCTCCGGATAGGCGACGATCCCGCGGCTACGCAGTTCCGCAGTGCGGCCCGGTTCGGCGCTGCGGCCGATATCCGTCGCGCCGGCGACAGCCGCGATGGCGGCGCGGCGCTCCTCGCCCTGCACCTTATAGACGTAAGCGATCCCCTCTTCAGTGACGACATGCGTGACATCATCACCGTAGATCATTACGGGCGCCACCGCCATGCCGCTGCGCTTGCCCACCTCGATCGCGTCGAGGCGCTCGACAAACGACGGTACGCCACCTGGTCTGAACGTTTCGACCGTCTGCACGACGAGCTTGTGCCCGCGCACGATCGGCGCCTGTGACGTGATCATGTCGAGCCACGGCTTGCTGCTATGACGCCGGCCGTGGGGGTCATGTCCCATGTTCGGCGCGCCGCCGAACCCGGCAAGACGCCCGAGCGTGACTGTCGAGGAATTGGCGTCGGCGTCCATCTGCAGTGTGGAGCCGATGAAAAGGTCTACGCCGTATTGGCCGGCGAGCTGGCATAGCACCCGGTTCGACCGCAGGCTGCCGTCGTGGCCCACGAAGTAGATATCAGAGCGAGCACGGATGTATTCCTCCATGCCAACCTCGCTGCCGAACGAATGGATGCTCTCAACCCAGCCACTTTCGATCGCGGGAATCAACGTCGGATGAGGATTGAGCGCCCAGTTGCGGCAGATCTTTCCCTTCAGGCCGAGCGACTCCCCATAGGTGGGCAACAGAAGCTCGACGGCGGCCGTGTCGAAGCCAATGCCATGATTCAACGCGCTCACGCCGTGCCGCTCGTAGATTCCGCGAATCACCATCATTGCCATCAGAATCTGCAGCTCATCAATGTGTCGTGGGTCGCGCGTGAAGAGCGGTTCGATCGCGAACGGCCGGTCAGCCTCGACGACGAAATCGACCCATGAAGATGGGATATCGACACGCGGAAGCGTGTCGACGATCTCATTGACCTGGGCAATCACCACGCCGTGACGGAACGCGGCTGCCTCCACGATCGTTGGCGTGTCCTCAGTGTTGGGCCCGGTGTACAGATTGCCTTCGCGATCGGCCTGGACTGCGCAGACGAGCGCGACGTTCGGTGTCAGGTCAACGAACATCCGCGCATAGAGTTCGATATACGTGTAGATCGCCCCGACTTCCAGCTTGCCGTCTTCAAGCAGTTGCGCGACGCGCAGGCTCTGCGGCCCCGCGAATGAAAAGTCGAGCTTGCGCGCTATGCCCTTCTCGAAGATGTCGAGATGCTCGGCACGGCTAATGGTCGAGATCAGCAGATGGATATCATGGATCAGCGACGGATCCACTTCAGCGAGCGCCCGGGAAAGAAAGTCAGCCTGCTTCTGGTTGTCACCTTCGAGGGCGACACGGTCCCCGGGTTTGATGATGGTTTGCAGGGCCTCAACAATACGGCTTCGATCGAGTACCTTGCCATTTGCGAAAGGCTGCGCCGCCTTGAGCCGCGCCAGCTTGCCGTCCCTGAGCCTGAACCAGGAATGTGGCTGCGCGGATAAGTCTTCACTTGCCGTCATTGTCGATCCTCATAAAGGAGATTTCGCCGGCGCGAACGCACGCAGCGGGGAGTGCCGGATAGAACGGTTCGCCGCACCGGCAACGAGGACGTTCAGGGACCGATGCCCGGCCGCGGCAACCGTACTGCGGATTGCGCAATGAACGCGATTGCCTGTGATCAAACAGATCGGCTTGCGTTGGCAACGGCGACACAGACGCGACTTCGTTCCACCCTTCGTCACGAATGTATTCGCGCCGACCCGCAAGAGATTGACTCAGGTCAATTCCAGATCCTTTCCGGAAATTAAATTATTACGGTCCTAATAATTGAAAGAAAAGAAAGGTTCAGAATATCGAAAGCCATCGATTGATTCCACAAAGAAACGACACAGAAGGTCGCTGGAATTCCCTCGCCGTCTGCGTCAATTCGATGAAGAATGCGAGAAAATTGGAAAAATATCTGCTTTATCGGACACCAATAAAAAATCAATCGGCAAATAAATTCTTGCGCGAACGACTTCATTGCTGTCTTCAATATTTGATTCATCCGAATTCTGTGTTTTCGAATTTCATTTTTCACAATAAACGTCGTATCGCCGTGCCTATGCCATGGCGATGGCGTAAGTGCAGCGGCCGTACGGTCGCTCGCCAACGAATCTGGTCTGGCTCATCCGCAGCGAAGAACGGCATCCTTCGCTGTGCGTGGCCTGAATACCTGCTTCCTGTTGATGCTGGTCAAATGCGAAGCCGCGGCGGCCCGATGCTTACTCGCACGACAGGGCCGGCGAGCCGTACGCGTTATCTGACCAGGCTTGAGAGTGAACACCAGAACGGCATCGTGGTTGAAAAAAATCGCGGCTCCGGCTCCGCTTCCATTGTGCGTCTCATGATGCAATACGATCCGGACCAAACCTGGAGCATCGTGCGTCCGTGAAGCGCGTCGGCCGGCAGGCACCTAGCCGTCCGTTCGCCGGCCAGTTTCGTTTTCGCGGCGCGCGATCGACGTCGCCCCAGAGCGGCACAAGTCCCTATCGTGAACGGCTGGAGAGTGCCACACGCGCGGCTGCGCCGATCAGTCCATGGTTGCCATCGCCGCTGCTCGCAAGCGCCGATGGATGGAACTCACAGTCGGCGTTTCCCCAGCTATCTGGGCAGCGAATTTCCCGGTGCCAACACAGTCCGCTTGACGCAAATCAATGCTCAGACGATATCGGAAACCGATCATCGCTTCGCGACACCCTTCGCACGCCGACGTTTCGCCTACCAGGCGCAACCGACAGTTTCGACCGGCCGTAGACGCCAGGAGCATGCCTTGACTGATGAACCCACCGGATTGACGAGTGCGGAGGCTCGCCTCCGCCTCGAGAAAAACGGCCCAAACGCCGTGATCGATGTTGCGCAACACCCCCTGCGGCGTGCCGCGAGGAAATTGTGGGCACCCGTCCCCTGGATGCTTGAAGCAGCGATCCTGTTACAGCTATGGCTCGGAGATTATGTCGAGGCCGGCGTCGTCCTGTTGCTGCTAGTGTTCAATGCCGCCCTGGGATTCTTTCAGGAGGGCCAGGCCCAGGCGACCCTTGATGCGCTCAAGTCGCGCCTGGCGATGGTCGCCGCCGTAAAGCGGGACGGACAGTGGACCACAGTCAACGTACCGGAGCTGGTGCCGGGCGACGTGGTGAAGCTATCCCTCGGCACCGTCGTGCCGGCGGATGTTCGACTGATCGACGGGTCTGTACTGCTTGATCAGTCCATGCTGACCGGAGAGTCGATCCCCACCGATGCTGGAGCTGGCTTCGAAACCTGTGCTGGGGCACTGGTACGACGCGGCGAAGCGGTGGCTGAAGTCACGGCAACCGGGGCGCGCACGAAATTCGGTCGGACGGCGGAGCTCGTTCGCACAGCCGTTGTGGAAAGCTCTCAGCAGAAGATCGTCCTGCGGGTCGTGCGCAATCTGGTCCTGTTCAACGGCGCCGTGACCGTACTGCTGGGCACCTATGCGCTCCTGCTTCACATGCCGTTTTCCGAGCTCGTTCCGCTTCTGCTCGTCGCTGTCCTCTCGGCGATTCCCGTGGCGCTACCTTCAATGTTCACCCTGGCCGCGGCGGTCGGCGCACGGTCGCTCGCAAGCCGCGGCGTGCTACCGACTAGCCTCTCCGCGGTAGACGAAGCGGCCGGTATCAACGTCCTGTGCTCAGACAAAACGGGGACCTTGACGCGTAACGAACTCGCGGTGATGTCCGTGCGCCCCATGCTGGCATTCGACGAGGCCCACGTCCTGGCGCTGGCCGCGCTGGCGAGCTCCGACGGCGGCCAGGATCCCGTCGATACTGCCATCCGGAACGCCGCGGCGGCAAAACCCTGCAGCGACCGTCTGGAACTGACGGCATTCGTGCCGTTCGACCCGGCGCTGAAACGCTCCGGCGCCACCCTGCGCGCAGCGGACGGTCGCACCCTCGAAGCCGTCAAAGGCGCATTCGCCATGATCGCCGGGCTGGCGCAGCCGTGTCCCGCAGCATCATCCATGGCCGACGAACTCGAGGCCCAGGGCTTCCGGGTTCTCGCCGTCGCTGCGGGGCCGTCCGGCTCGCTGGCGATGGCAGGGCTCATCGCGCTCAGCGATCCCCCCCGCGAAGGCTCGGCCGCCCTCGTTGCGGAACTCAGCGCATTGGGTGTACGCACCGTCATGGTGACTGGGGATGCACGCACGACCGCAGAAATCGTGGCAAACGCCGTCGGCATCAAGGGCGTGACCTGCACCACCACCCCGCTGCCCGACGATCTTCAGGCCGAGGCTTTCGCGATCTTCGCAGGCGTGCTGCCCGACGACAAATATCGCCTCGTCAAGGCGCTACAGCGCAGTGGACATATCGTCGGCATGTGCGGCGACGGCGTGAACGACGCGCCCGCGCTGCGCCAGGCGCAAATGGGCATCGCCGTTTCCACCGCGACCGATGTGGCCAAATCGGCCGCGGGCGTCGTGCTGACCGAGCCCGGCCTTAGCGGTATCGTCGCCCTGATCAAGGAGGGACGTACGACGTTCCAGCGCATCCTCACCTACACGTTGCGCTCCATTATCCATAAGGTCGTGCAGGTGCTGTTTCTGGCCGCGGGCCTCCTGATCACGGGCCATGCCATTCTGACACCCATGCTCATGGTGCTGATGATGGTCACGGGCGACTTCCTTGCAATGTCGTCGTCGACCGACAACGTCCGGTGGTCTCCCCAGCCGAATATCTGGCGAATTCGCAATCTGACCATCGCGGGCATCATGATGGGCGCGGTCGACCTGGCGTTCTGCGTGACGAGCCTTTCAACCGGGAAGTTCGTGATCGGCCTCGATACAAACTCACTACGCACGCTGGCGGTGGTGACGCTGGTGTTTAGCAGCCAGGCCATCTTTTATGTCGTGCGTGAGAGACAGCACCTTTGGAGTTCACGCCCGGGTCGATGGCTCGTGGCATCCTCGATTGCCGACATCACGATCATCGGCTTCCTGGCTATCAACGGCATCCTGATGACAAGCCTGCCTCTCGAGATCGTCGCCGGGGTGGGCGTAGCAGCCATCGCGCTTGCCTTTATCCTGGATGCCGTGAAGCAGGTCCTGTTTCGTCGTTTCGCGATTGCATGACTCATTCTGATATTTGCTGGTGGAAACCCTCATCCATCAACAGTGAAGACTTGCCGTGGATGGCGCCATTCGCGACCAGATCATCCCTGCAGGGACCCGGGTTGACCTGAGTCAATCCGGGTAGCAATCATTCGCTTACGATGGGTTACATACCACGGGGAACTGTGCCTTAGCCATTCGCTGCCAGGAATATATGCACTCAAGATCCAGCCTCACGCATACCGGCCACGACACTGGCTCCGACTATGTAATTTACCCGGGCACCGAGTGGTTCGCCGAAGCATTTGACACGTCGATCGTCACAGCGTGGGTAAAGGCAAGTCGCGTGCCCCACTGGTTGCGCCCTGCCTCCATCGATATCGGTTCTCCTCTAACAGCTTGTGATGAATGTCCTCACCTGCACGAAGACTGCGTCGATGGTAACGTCTGCGTCGATCACTTCGAGCGGGAAATGGCTCTCTATCGCACGGCAAGGGACACCCGACAGGAAGTGTGCGAAGTCCACTGGTCGACAGGACTTGCCAGCCTGCCCGACGTCGCGTTACAGCGGATCCGTCGAGCCATCGGCGAACACTTCGAGCTCACGCCCGAAGCCAGCTTAACGGTACGAATCGATTCTTCGGGGCGTGAAAAGGAGCCCTTACCTCTGTTGCACGAGTTGGGTGCTACCTCAGTGCATATTGGTACTGCGCGTGCGCGCGACGTCGACCATGACTTCACCCGTGAACAAGTACTTGCAGCGCGTGCAGCCGGCTTTCGCTCCATTGCGGTGGACTTGCCCATCGACGGTGCGCGCAAACCGCGGCAGATGTCGCTTGCACCCATCGATGCGGTAATCTCCTGTCGGCCGACTCGCGTCATGCTGACGCGGGAATGCGATTCAGCGATGCCCGGAACGAACTTTCCGGAGACGGTGCTGAGGAGCATCAGCGATAACCGACATCAGATAGCCGCGACACTCATCGATGCCGGCTACCAGTGTATTGCTTCAGACGTGTTCGCGCTGCGCACAGACACGCATGCGATCGCTCACGGTCGGGGCTGTCTGACACGCCAGCCCTACGGCTATTCGGCGCAGCCGGTAAGTACGTTGATCGCGCTCGGACCGGGTACGGTAGGCTACGTTGGAGCGCTGTACTACCAGAACCAGCGTCTTCCTCAGTCGTACTCGTCGATGCTTCGCGCGGGGCAACTGCCGGTCGAGCGAGGACTGTTCTTGACGCCCGACGATCTGATCCGGCGAACGATCATCATGAGCATCTCTACCAACCTGTTTGTCGACATCGCTGCGATCGAAGCCGCGTACGGTATCGACTTTCGCTCCACTTTCGCTAGTGAATGGAAGCAGCTCGAAAAACTGGAGCGCGCCGGTCTTCTCACAGTCGGGACGCAGGAAATCAGCCTCACGCCCGCCGGCCGTCTTGCCGGCGGTCTCGTCTGTCGGGTCTTTGATCTGCGCACTCGCCTTCTGGCAGACAAAATACCTAACGACGACCTGCTGTAAACGTGAATATGGCCGGCCCGCTGGGGCAAAGCTAGCTAATGGTCGTCGACCCCACCCGACACGAGCCCATCCATTTCTGACGATTTCATTACACTCACATCTGCGCGAGCAACCGCCGTTTCGTTGCAATCTCCACGACCCAACGGATTTAGTACAGGCCTTTTACCGGAAACACTTGCGGACTGGTAAACTTCATATTGATAGATTTATCAGCAATCGCTGACCCTGCCGATGTGTGGCCACGCCGCTTCAGGCGGGTCCCGCACCAGTGCCTCATCCGAAAGTCTGCGTTATCCCGGTTTTTCGCGCAATCTTGAACGTCCGTACCACAATCACGGCCCCCAACTGAAAACCGGGTGCCCATCCAGCGCCATGACGGCAAACGCCAGGGATAGGGGCTCGCTTGTCGGCTACAGCAAATCTGGCGCAGAGAATCGGCTCAACCCTATGAAAGAGCACATCCTGGAAGGTCAGACTCTTGACTGGCTTTTGACTTCCGCCACGGAAGCGATGCTTATCGTTGATCGCGACGGTCAGATCGTTCTCGCCAATCCACCGGTCGAAAGGCTTTTCGGCTATCCGCACGCGGAGCTTATCGGCCAGCCAATGGAATTGCTGATGCCCGAGCGCTTCCGGGAAACGCACGTCGCGAGGCGCACGGATTATGTTGCCGACCCGCACTCGCGGCCAATGGGCATCGGGATGGAACTGCGCGCCCGCCGTCAGAACGGTGAAGAGTTTCCTATCGAGGTCAGCCTGTCCCCGCTCAGGACAGACCGGGGACTAAGGCTGGTGATGGCGACCATTCACGACATCACGTCCCGCAAAGAGGCCGAAGAAGCGTTGCTGGAGAGCGAAGCGCGCATGCGGACGATCGTCGATACAGCGGTAGACGCCATTATCACCATCGATGAAAAAGGCCTGATGGAACGCGTGAATCCGCGTGCCGAGCGCCTGTTCGGTTACACGAGTGCCGAGATGATCGGGGAAAACATCTCCATGCTCATGCCAGCGCCTTACCATGATATGCACGATGGTTATCTCGCCCGGTACAGGCAGACCGGCGAGAAGAAAATCATCGGTATCGGCCGTGAAGTCGTCGGTTTGCGCAAGGACGGCACAACGTTTCCAATGGACCTCGCCGTGGCGGAAATGCATCTCGGCCAGCGCCGCATGTTCACAGGGGTAGTGCGAGATATCACCGAGCGCAAGCATGCCGAGGAACAACGCCTACAGCTGTTGCAGGAAATCAGCAGCGCCAACGAGGAACTGACGAACTTCGCCTACGTGGTATCACACGATCTCAAGGCGCCGCTACGCGCCATTGGCTCACTGGCGGACTGGCTGTCCACCGATTACGCGGACAAATTCGACGACGAGGGCCGCGAGCACATGCGGTTACTGATCAGCCGTGTACATCGGATGAGTGCCCTGATCGACGGCATTCTGCAGTACTCTCGCGTCGGGCGCGTCAAGGAAACAACGGTCGCGGTAGATCTCAACGTGCTGGTACGCGAAGTAGTCGATCTGCTCGCGCCGCCTGGCAACATCAAGGTAACGATAGAAGACTCGCTGCCCAGCGTCGTCGGCGAGCGGACCCGGATGCAGCAGGTATTCCAGAATCTGATCTCGAACGCGATCAAATACATGGACAAGCCCGCGGGAGAAGTCCGTATCCATTGCGCCGCAAAGGGCGATCGATGGCAATTCTCGGTGACCGATAACGGCCCGGGTATCGAGAAGCGCCATTTCGAGCGAATTTTCCAGCTGTTTCAGACCCTGGTCCCACGCGACAAGGTCGAGAGCACCGGTGTCGGTCTGGCGCTGGTGAGGAAAATTCTGGAGATGTATGGCGGAGAAATCTGGCTCGAATCGACAGTTGGAGCTGGCAGCACATTTTTCTTTACCTTGCCCATGGGCAAGCCCAGAAAACCACACAAGGGAAACGTTACATGAAGACGCCGAATAAACCGATTCTCCTGGTAGAGGACGACGAGGTGGACATCATGACCATCAGACGTGCCCTGAAAGAGATCCACGTCGTTAATCCGGTGATCCCACAGGAAAATGGTGAGCAGGCTCTGGCTTATCTGCGAGATCCCGCCAACGAAAAGCCATGCATTATTCTGCTCGACCTCAATATGCCCGTCATGAATGGCATCGAGTTTCTACAGGTGGCCAAGAACGACGACCAGCTCAAACGGTTTCCGGTCGTGATTCTCACCACATCCGAGGAGCAGCAGGACAAGGTAAACAGCTTCAATTTCAGCGTGGCTGGTTATATGGCCAAGCCGGTGGACTACCGGCAGTTCGTGGAAGTCATGCGCTCCATCGACCTGTACTGGTCCATCAGCGAAATGCCTTGAAAACAGCGTCGCGAAACACCTGACGACGCTTGCGACCGCTCGCCCGACCATGACCAAACCGCAAATTCGCATACTGCTCGTAGACGACGATATGGTGGACCGGATCGCCTGCCGTCGTGCGTTTTCCAGGGACGAGTCATATGACTTCGTGCTATTCGAAGCGGAAACCGGTCAGGAAGGGCTGCGGCTCGTCGGTCTGGAAAAACCCGACTGCATCCTGCTCGACTACCATCTTCCAGATCAGAATGGCCTGGAATTCCTGGCGGCGCTGGCCAACGATTCTGGAGAAATCGCCATCCCGGTCATGGTGCTGACAGGCGGCGACAACGCCGCCGTAGCTGCGGCGTTGATGCGAAGTGGCGCACGGGACTACCTGGGCAAGGACTCCGAACACCAGTATCTGAAACAGCTTCCCGCCGCGATTGAACGGATGCTGCGAGCCCAGCAGATGCTGGAGGAAAAACGTCAAGCCGAGGCCAAGTTTCGCATCCTGGTCGAACAGATTCAGGCCATCACCTACATCTCTTCCATTGGGGAGTCCAATTCGCTTCGATACATCAGCCCGCAAATTTCCATTTTGGGGTTTTCCCCGCAGGAGTGGCTGACGGACCCTGGCCTCCATGCGAGACAGATCCATCCGGACGATCGCGCCCGTGTGCAGGAAGCCATGGTCGACAGCCTCGCGGACAGTCATCCACTGCGCGTCGAATACCGCCTGGTAGCCAGAAACGGCGAGGTCTTGTGGTTTCGCGATCAGGCGCAGGCAGTTCTCGACCATTCGGGGCGACCACTTTTTCTCCAAGGAATTCTGGTCGATATCACACAGAGCAAGCTTGCGGAGGATGCACTGCGGCAGTCGCGAGAGGCTTTGCGGTCGCTTGCCGCGCATCAGGAAATGATCAAGGAAAACGAACGCAAGCGTATCGCTCAGGAAATACATGACGAACTTGGCAGTCTGCTGACCGGCATCAAGGCATACGTATCCGTCTCCGGCGAGCGGGCAGTCCAGGCAGGCATGCCGCAGGATCCACTGTTGACCGATGCCGCCCGTCTTTGCGATGAGGCCATCGAAGCGGTGCGCAGGGTCATTACCGACCTCCGTCCGAGCGTACTGGACCAGCTTGGTGTCTGGGAAGCATTGGAATGGTACGCTAACCAGATAGAGATGCGCTCGGAACTGATGTGCGAATGCGCTATCGACGCCAGCGCAGTGTCGACGCCCATCGATCCTGAACGCAGCACCATGCTGTTTCGGATCGTGCAGGAGACGTTGACCAATGTCCTGCGCCATGCGGAAGCGTCGCACGTATCAATTCACGCAGCGCAGCGGGACGGTGAAATCGTTGTCGAAATCCGGGACGATGGCAAAGGTATCGAAACCGCCCATCCGCCTGAGCGTCAGTCGTGGGGAATTCTGGGGATGCGCGAACGTGCACGGCATTTCGGCGGTGAACTGACGGTTACAGGTCAGACGGGAATGGGTACCGCCGTAGTATTGCGACTACCCGTGGAGCATGGAAGTGGAAGCTGAACCGATCAAGGTATTACTGGTGGACGACCATACCGTTGCCCGCAACGGAGTCCGTCTCATGCTCAGTTCGGCGAGCGAAATTCGCGTTGTCGGCGAAGCCGCAACCGCGTCGGATGCGCTACGCCTCGTACGTGACCAGAACTTCGATGTTGCCTTGGTGGATGTTGCGTTACCGGGCAAGAATGGCCTTGACCTGCTCAAGTCTTTACGCGTCGCTCAGCCCGGGCTCGCCGTTCTGATTCTCAGCACCTATTCGGAGGAAATCTACGCGCTGCGTGCGCTCAAGCTGGGTGCTGCCGGATATCTCACCAAAGACAGCCCGACCGCTACGCTGATCGCGGCCGTACGGAAAGCCGCGACCGGAGGCAAGTACGTGAGCCCTTCCCTCGCAGAAAAATTCGTCGGCATGATCAGCGGGCAAAGCGTTGCCTCCCACGAAGCCCTATCAAATCGGGAACTCGAGGTATTGAAGTTGCTCGCCCGCGGCGAAAGCCTGATCCGGATTGGCGAATTGCTTCACCTCAGCCCCAAAACCGTCACAACCTACCGTACGCGCATTCTCGAGAAAATGGGACTTGCCAGTAACGCGGAACTGACCCGCTACGCGGTCGAAAATGGTCTTCTGGTATAGCTTCGTCCATTAGCTGCGTGGCTGCCCGCCATTTGTAGGGGAACACCTACAAGAATTCATATTGATCCCCGATGGTGGGCACCATGCATTGCGCAGACAATCGTTTCCATCAAGAGATGTTCCGGCCCTCGGCAATGAGTGGGCCTGCCGCCCGCAGGCCTCATTGCCGATCCCCTCCGCTCCCCTCCCTTGCTGGAGAAAAGACATGTTGAACAGCGTAACCGATCAATCCGCAGGTGCGCGTTCGCGCGGCTTTGAAAATCCGTCACTGCAGTTCATGCCGATCGACGCGAGCCGCATAGGTTTCTCCCGTCCGGCGGTATTGCGGGCTGCCGTTGAGCCGATCCGGCAGAACGACGTGGAAATCGCCCCGTTCGCCGTACCGCACAATATTGCGGTCAAAACCGAATGTGCGCAATGCAACACACGTGATCTTTGCATGCCGGCCGCATCGGGAACGAAAGGTCAGGACCAAATGAAAGGGATCTTCGGAAATAACCGAAAGGTCCGGCGTGGCGAGGCGATATATCGAGCAGGCGACACTTTCCACAATCTGTACGTCACCCGGGCAGGCTCTTCCAAGACGATCGTCATGCATCGCGATGGCAGAGAGCAAATCACGGGCTTTCAGATTACGGGAGAGTTTCTGGGTATGGAGGGAATTGTGACCGGCAAGCATACGATCGACGCCATTGCTCTCGAAGACAGCGTGATGTGCGCAATCCCGTTCAAGGCACTTGAAACGTTAGCCGAGCAGGACAGGGAGTTCCAGCGTCATCTGCACAAGATCATGAGCCGGGAAATCGTACGAGAGTCTGCACTCCTGATGCTGATGGGCAGCATGACCGCCGAAGAGCGCGTGGCGGCATTCCTGCTGAATCTGTCCAAACGATTTCAGGATCGGGGTTACTCCCCTACTGAGTTCCATTTGCGAATGACCCGCGAGGAAATCGGCTGTCACCTCGGTCTGAAACTCGAAACCGTCAGCCGGATGTTCTCGAGGCTGCAGCAGCGTGGGCTTATCGACATGCACGGCAAACAGACAAGAATTATTGACATCAAAGGACTCGACAGCATTTGAGGGAAGTCGGCGCCTGCAGGCATTCCGGCCATGACGCGACGGGACTCCGCAACGTCGCAACGCGGGTCGATGTAGGCAGACGTAGGCGCATCGACGTGTACGCCATTTTCCGCTGCCCCGCTTTAACCTGGTTTCGCATTCCCGGCGATGTTGCCGGTAGCCAAGGCAATTTCACGAAGAAAACACAATAACCCGGAAGTCAGCGCAATCATCGCCACGATAAAGAGTAGTGATATTGTGCTGGACGGGTCCCGGCCCAGTTCGGACCCGACGAACAAAGCAGCAATCACGATGCAGATAAACAGGGCGCACGTGGTGCAAAGAATGATAGCCCAGTGAACCCACCGTGCCCTGCGCAGCAGGACCTCCATTTCAGATCTATGCGCGATGCGCATCTCCTCGCCGCTCATGTCCAGTGCGCGGATGCGGTCGATAACGCGGCCGAGACGTCCCGAAATGACGTTAAGGATCGCGCCTACCCCAGTAAGAAGAAACACGGGAGAGACTGACTGCTGAATGGCGTGAGCGACCGCGATAACATCGTTCGTAGTTTGCATCGATCACTCCTGCCACATCAAGATTGGTTTGTCGCCGCGATTTCCGAACATGCTGTCACTGTTACATCTGCGTCCCGAAGACCGGCAGCGCAACAGTGGATCAACCCGCTCGCGCAACAGGAGCACTCCAGAGCATCAACGACCGCTCGGCCGCACGGAACGCATATCCGACTGCGTGGTATGCGCTATCGTTGCATTGATGATGAACGATAGCGACCGGGTTCCCGCGGAGCCGATATTCCACCCGCGCGTCAAACAGGGCAGACGGGCATCGATTCGTGCTGCGGCGCTCGATCTCTACACAACAACACTCGATCTCCGGATGCAGCTTTCGCACCCGTTCTGCATACTTCCCGACTTCCTTCGTCAGCTCGCTCGAATAAGGTGTATGGCTAAATCTCACCAAGGTAGGTCGCATGATTAACCTTTACGCGTAGATATGGGTCGGCATATGAACCAGTTTGCTGCTGGAGCTCGTCGAAGCACCTGACATGGGTCAACGAACCGGACATACCCTGGGGCTGGATGCCTGGACCTGGTGTAGCGTTAGCGTCGGAACGAAAGGCCGGCGGTCAGCAGATAGGTGGCATCGGTTCGCCGCTCAGCCAGTCAACTACGCGCTGTCCTCCACCGCGCGTGTCCATCTGGATGAACCGGTTCGCGTCTTCTACGACGCGGCCAGTCCACGCGGCAGCGCGCAAGGTTTTGGTCACCTTCTATTTTGCGCCGTCTGAGGTTTCAACCGTTCGCGCCGGTGTCTCCGGCGTCAGTCCACCACGGCGTCGCGCCCACGTGTTGTCGCCGTTCTTCGTCCAGTCGCCTGCCACGGCGTTGCGCGCGAAGTCCTCCCAGATGTCGTTCCAGTCACCCAATGAGTAACCGTGCCACGGCGACCGCGGGCTGAGCACGGGCAATCCGAGCTCCTGCCACAGCGTCCGGGCTCGCTCCATGTATTCACGCCCGGGCAATGCAAGAGGCGCCATCGGGTATTTGAGCGTCGCATCGATCAGCATGGTCGAGTCCGCGTGCGCCGGTCCTGATTTTGGTGAATGCCCGGTAGAACGGTAGGGCGCGATGTGCACGTCTTCAATCGGGTTACAACGATAAGCCAACGACCACATCACTGCATCGGTATGGTCCGGCTCGATATCCTCACTTACCGCGATGACGAGCTTGCCGCAATCGGCCAGCCGCGCGGCGGTGCCCTGCAACCCTCGCCAGATCTCGCTTTTCGGTGAGTCATTCGAAAACTGGATGAAAATGATAGGCCGCAAGTTGCTCAGTGGTTCGTGCATGACCACGCGGCGCACGCTCTTGAGCGACAGGTGGTCGCACAGGTGATTCAAGAACAGCGGCTCCATCGCCAGCTTTTTGATGACGCTTGATTCGCTCGGCGAGACCTGGCTGATCATGGACGCAAAAACCGGTTTGTGCCTGTGCGTGATAGCGGTCACTTCCATCGACATATTGAAATCCTCAAGGGCGACGTAGCCGTTGCTTTCGCCAAATGGCCCCTCGGGCTCAAGCAAGTCGGTGTCGATCAACCCCTCAATGACGATCTCCGCATCGGCGGGTACCTCCAGGTCGACCGTCACAGCCTTCGTGGTCCGAATCGCGCTGCCTGCGAGAGCCCCCGCCACCGACAGTTCATCCTGATCGATCGCGAGCTTTTCCGGACCGGTGTACATGATTACGGGGGCAGCACCGATGACGATGGCGCACGGCATCCGCTCCTTGCGCTCACGATATTTGCACCAGTGAAGATACCCGCCCGCACCGCCGATGAGTGATGACATACGCACGCCCAACCGATCCGTGCTCTTCAAGGCCGCCCGATAGGTGGCGATGTTGCGCACCCCGCTGTCGGGATCGGCCGTCACGCACAAGGTGGCAGTCAGATAGGGAGCCGAGTCGAAGCCCGGTGTGGAAATTGGCACCGGAAGGGCAGCCAGGCCGCCGCCAGGCCGTCGAAGATCATCGCCCTTGATGATCACCTCCTGACATGGGGCATCGGTGACAGTAACCGGTGCGATCGGGTTACCGAGGGCGTGCAGCCAATCGATACCGATATCCGCGACGGCGCGCTCCATTCCCATCGCATAAATCCTCGGCGACGCGGCGAATGCGCCGACCACGACCGGTATGTCATAGCGACGGCCGGACGAGTCCACCACGTTGGTAAAGAGAAAGGCTCGACGGCCATCCTCGGGAATACCACCCAGGAACTGGCAACGGACCAGCGGATGCAACTCGGTGTCCTTGTTGATCTGGCGCTCGATCCGGACAAGCAGGCCCTCGGCCTCAAGTGCTGCGAGGTGGCTTTGAAAATCGAGACTCACGTGTGTGCCTGCCTGCAACCCGGCGTGGTCCATGTCGCGAATGCTCCTTTCATGTGAATGCGGCTTCGATGCAAGTCATGCTACCCGGCAACATGAGCACGCGCAGTCAACAACATGTCACCCCGGACCAAGTTAGCACGCTCAAATTACATCTTGCGGCGTCCGATCGGAAGTTTTCAAGGTAGTTGTCGCCTCGCCGCATAAGATTTACGCTGCTTTTCGCTCTTGGTGCCGGGGTTGCGCGATGGCGCTGTTTTGTTCAGCGTGATCGGGATTCAGATGCACGACATGA
>NZ_CAAJGM010000231.1 GCF_900996235.1 Paraburkholderia sp. BCC1885 | reverse complement strand
TCTGTCGGACAAGACCCCGGATGAAGCTTATTTCGCGATGCTGCCCGCGATTACATTGGCAGCGTGACCGCCCAGCGTTCCACTTAAAAATCGAAAAAACTGTCCGAACGAACGGGGCCACCTCTGTTGCGATCTATGGCGGCTCGGGATGCCGTGGCGCGCACGCCGAAATTCTCGCGGTCGCCGAGCGGCTGAAGGCACCCATCGCGCACACTTCTCGCGCCAAGGACGCGCTCGAGCACGACAACCCGTACAACGTCGGCATGACTGGAATTATCGGCGGCGAAGCGGGTTATCTGGCGGTGTCCGAATGCGAGACCTTGCTATTGCTGGGCGCCGACTTCGCGTGGCGGCAGTTCTACCCGGAGCACGCCAAAATCGTGCAGATCGACCTCGCGCCGGACCATCTCGGCCGCCGGCATCCGGTCACGCTCGGTCTGGTGGGCGACATCAAGTCCACCATGGAGGCCTTGTTGCCCCGCCTCAAACCGCGCACGTCGACCGAGTTCCGCGACAAGGTCGTCGAGCGGCATGCTCGCGCGGTGGAAACCCATCGCGCCAAGGCCGTCGCCTCGGACCGCGGGACGATCCCGCCCATCTATCTGACGGAGTTGATCAACCGGCACGCCGCAAGCGATGCGATCTTTTGCGCTGACGATGGCACGCCGACAGTCTGGCTGTATCGTCATATCGAAACCAACGGAAAACGCCGGGTGTTTTCGAGCTTGCTGCACGGCACGATGGCGGCCGCGCTGCCGATGTCGTTAGGATTGCAGAAGTGTCAGCCAGGACGTCAGGTGATCTCCATGTCCGGCGACGGCGGTCTCGCCATGCTGTTCGGTGAGCTCCTGACGGTCGTGCAGGAGAAATTGCCAATCAAGATCGTGGTGTTCGACAACGGCAAGCTCGGCTTTATCGACATCGAGCAGAAGTCCGAAGGCATGCTGCCGCTCTATACGGGCCTGCAAAACCCGGACTTCGGCAAGGTGGCCGAGGCAATCGGATTATGGGGCCGCACGGTGACGAAGTCCGCCGAGCTCGAAGAGGCCGTCGTTGCCTGGCTGAACGAGCCGGGTCCCGCGCTCCTGAATGTCAAGGTCGATCCGATGACACTCGTCATGCCGCCGAAGATCGAATGGGGAGCCGCCTACGGCATGGTCCTGTATTCGGCGAAAGCCATGTTGCAAGGGCAATCCGCCGACGTGTTCGCGATGATCCGGGAAAACTTGTAGGGCTGGCGGCATTGAGGCGCGCGGCCGGGTGGCAGGCGCCTCGTGGCACGAAATGCCGCGCTTTTCCGGCGTATTTTGCCGATTATTTGATCTGAGCGAGACGGAGATTCGCATGCGGGGTTGGCAAGAAGTTTATGACGGCGGATCGCCGGAGGCAGAGCGGCAGATTTTTCTCGATCTGGCGGAAAAGATGCTCGAGATTCAGGAGAGCAACCGGATCAAGGCAGGCAAAGATCATCATGACCGGACGCTCCATTCGAAAATGGTCGTAGGGGTGGCCCAGGCATCGCTGATCGTCGATGCGGAAATACCGGCACCGTTTCGCGTATTGCATTTCCAGCCGGGCGCGGCGCTGCCTGTTGCGGTGCGTTTTTCCAATGCGAGTGCGATTCCGCAGTCGGATGCCATGCCCGACATGCGCGGAGCCGCGCTCAAGATCATGCTGGACGGCGGGGACGTGCATGATTTGCTGCTCACGAGTTTTCCCGTTTCACATGCACGCAATGCGCGGCAATTCGTCGATTTCGCCATGCTGGCCCAAGGGCCGCGCGAGACATTCCTGCCGCGCCTCGCGAGCCGGTTTGGAGAAGCGGAAGCCGCGCGCATGATCAACAACATTCAGCAGGCGGCGCGACCCTGCGCGAGTTTTGCACTGGAACGCTTCTGGAGTCGCGGTGCCATCTTGTGGGACACGATGCCGGTGCGATTCGAGCTTCGTCCCATGTCGACCGCCGCTTCTCATGAAACCATCGATGCCGGACCCGACGCGCTTCGCCACGAATTCACGGCGCGTCTGAAGTCGGGATCCGTATCGTTTCGCCTGGCGGTTCAACCCTTCGTCGACGAAGCCTCGACACCCATCGAGGATGCGGGAATCGAGTGGCGTGAAGACGTATCCGCACCGGTGGAGATCGCGACTTTGAATATCCCGGCCCAAGACCTCGACGAGGCGGACGCGAAAGCCAGGGCGGCACAGATTGATGCAATGGCTTTCAATCCATGGAACGCACCGGCGCCGTTTCGCCCTTTAGGTAATCTCAACCGGGTTAGGGGCGTGGTCTACGCAGCGAGTTCGCAACGCTGGCAGCAGCGCGGCCACTCAAAGGGCTAGCGTCGAAGTCCGCGTAACTGCGCCGCGAGACTGGCCAGGATCGCCAGTATCCCGATTGTCTCCAGCAAGGGACCGAGCATGATGTTCCCCGGCTAGCGATGCAAAAGCATGGGCGCGTACGTCTTCACGAAGAACGCCAGCGTGATGCAGGACGTGACGAGAAGCGTGATGCCACGGATGATCCCCGGCGGCGACCGGCGACCGATTCTTGCGCCGCCATAGCCACCGATCATTGCGCCCGCCAGCATAAATAGCGTCTCGGGCCAGCGCACTGCGTGAGCCACGCTGAAGGCAAACACCGCCACGACATTTGCCGCACTCACCAGCAGCGTGCGCGGCGCGTTAAGGT
This sequence comes from Paraburkholderia sp. BCC1885, assembly GCF_900996235.1. Classification (GTDB taxonomy): domain Bacteria; phylum Pseudomonadota; class Gammaproteobacteria; order Burkholderiales; family Burkholderiaceae; genus Paraburkholderia. The sequence goes on along the minus strand of NZ_CAAJGM010000231.1, from coordinate 22,251 downwards.
GCTTCAGGTCGCAGTTGTCGAGCAGTCCCCACATCGCAATCATCATGATTCCGACCGCGCCGCCAAAGTAGCCGCCGTAGACGCCGAGCGCGAACTGAACCGCCAGCACCACGCGCGCGTGAATCTGCCAGCGGGCGCGCAACGCCTCGCCAATACGCCGCCCGAATGCGAGCGCGATGGCGGCGATCAGCAGCAGCCACGGCAGCACGAACGTGAACGCCGCGGACGATGTCCACAGCAACAACAGCGCGCCTGCCAGGCCGCCGCACAACGTGGCCGCCAGCAGCGCGCGAAGCGATACGGCGCCTACCGGCCGCAGTCCGTCGCGATACGCCCATGCGCTGGCGAGACCCCCCGGAAACAGCGCAACTGTACTGGAGGCGTTCGCCTGAACCGGAGGCACACCGGCCGCGAGCAGCGCCGGCAAACTCACGAACGAGCCGCCGCCCGCCAGCGCATTCATTGCCCCAGCCAGGATGCCTGCCAGAAAAGTCAAAACGAACGTGTTCATGAGAGCGATATTAGTCACGCGGTTGCAGCCTCACAATCTGGAACTTCCGGTGCTAGACTTCGGAAAATCCGAATTGAGGATGGCTGACCATGCGCTTCGACCTGACGGATCTGCGCCTTTTCCTGACCGTGGTGGAATGCGGAAGCCTGACGCAAGGCGCGCGTGCGATGCATCTGGCGCTGGCGTCGGTCAGCGAACGCATTGCCGGCATGGAATCGGCGTTGGGCGTGTCGTTACTCGAACGCAACCGGCGCGGTGTGCGCTCGACGGCTGCGGGCGACGTGCTGGTCATTCACGCCCGCTCGATCCTCGGTCAGGTGGAAATGATGCGCGGGGATTTGCGCACTTACGCGACCGGCCTGAAAGGGCGCATCAGGTTGCTATCCAATAGCGCCGCCATGGCCGCGTTCCTGCCGCCGCAGCTATGCCGGTTTCTGGCGGAACATCGCGACCTGTCGATCGACCTGGACGAACAGCCGAGCGTGGACATCGTCCAGACGCTGATGGACAGGCGCGCGGATCTGGGCGTCGTGGCGGACATCACCGATCTCGGCGCCCTGCAGACGCATCAGATCGCCACCGACCAGCTCGTTGCGGTCGCCAGCCACACGCATCGTTTCGCCCGGCAAGCGACCGTGGCGTTTGCCGATCTCCTCGGCGAGCCGATTGTGGGCGTGGCAGACGCAGCGCTCGAAATCCATCTCGCGGAACGTGCCTCGCGTTTGGGACGCCAGCTCGACTATCGCATCCAGTTGCGCAACATCGACCATGTAGCCATGTACGTTGAAGCCGGAGTCGGCATTTCGATTCTTTCAGAAGGGCTAAGCAGAACACTGCGCCGCGATTTGGTCGTTATCCCGCTGGCGGAAGCCTGGGCCACCCGCCGGCTCTATCTCTGTGCGCGCGACTTTTCCGCGCTGACTTCGCATGCCAGTCTGCTCGCGCAGCAATTGCGGCAGTGTGCCGCGTAGAGGGTTTCTGTTGGGTTTCTGTTGCTGGATGAGGCTTTCTGAAGAGAGCGAAGGGGCCACGGATTTCTGCGCGAGGCCGATTATTACGAGGGGCAGCCAGAACCCACGCCGCTTCTGACACGCGACCGCGACACCCCGGTCTGATCGGAGCGCGCGGCCCAGGAATTCACGCGTGCGGGCCATCGTGCAGCGTTCGGCCTCGCGCTGTCACTCACCATCTGTTCACTGGCCCCGCAGCCGGAATGCCCGCTGCGCCAGCGCCGGCGTCGCTTTACAGCAGGCGAGCGCAGCAAAGCGCAAGCGGCGCTTCACTCGCGTGGTCAGAAAGGGAGCGCCCTGTACGCCCGGTCGGCTATCATGCGTATCCTCTCCGAAGTAGCTGCTTATGATTTCCGTCCGTAATGTCACGCTGCGTCGCGGCGTCAATGTCGTACTCGACAACGCATCCGTCACCTTCACCCCCGGCGAAAAGATTGGCCTTGTCGGCCGCAATGGTGCCGGCAAGTCGTCCTTCTTCGGCCTTCTCAACGGCACGCTGCACGAAGACAGCGGCGAGTTCTCGATTCCCGCTGCATGGAAGATGGGTCAGGTCGCGCAGGAGATGCCGGAGACCGAGCAGAGTGCGACCGACTTCGTCATCGAGGGTGATACCGTCATGCTGGCCGCGCAGGCTGAAGTCGCCGCCGCTGAGGCCAGCGACGACGGCATGCGCATGGCGCACGCCTACATGGCCCTGCACGACGCCGGTGCACATGATGCGCCCGCACGTGCCCAGGCGCTGATCCTGGGCCTTGGCTTCAGTGCGGCGCAACTCAGCCAGCCGGTCAACAGTTTTTCCGGCGGCTGGCGCATGCGACTGCAACTGGCGCGCGCGCTCATGTGTCCGTCCGACCTGCTGTTGCTCGACGAGCCGACCAATCACCTCGACCTCGACGCGCTGGTCTGGCTGGAAGCGTGGCTCAAGCGCTATCAGGGAACCATGGTCGTGATCAGCCACGATCGCGAATTCCTCGACGCGGTGACGCAGGTAACAGTGCACGTCGACAACGCCAAGCTCGTGCGTTACGGCGGCAACTACAGCAAGTTCGAAGAAATGCGCGCTGAGCAACTGCTGTTGCAGCAGGCCGCGCTGGCCAGACAGGCGGACAAGATCGCCCATCTGCAGAAATTCATCGACCGTTTCAAGGCCAAGGCTTCGAAGGCGAAGCAGGCGCAGAGCCGGGTCAAGGCGCTCGAACGCATGGAGAAGATCGCCCCCGTGCTCGCCGACGCAGAGTTCACCTTCGAGTTCAAGGAGCCGCTCAACGTCCCGAACCCGCTGTTGTCGATGTTGGACGCGAGCTTCGGCTACCCGGCGCCGGCTGACGCACCGACGGGCACGCCGCCGACGGTCATCGTGCGGGGTATCAACCGGTCCGTGCTGGCCGGGCAGCGCATCGGCATTCTCGGTGCCAATGGCCAGGGCAAGTCCACGCTGGTGAAGACGGTGGCGCATGAACTGGCGCCGATTGCCGGCGAAATCAGCGAAGGCAAAGGCCTGAACATCGGCTACTTCGCCCAGCAGGAACTCGACGTGCTGCGTCCTCTCGACACGCCGATGGAACACATGATCCGCCTTGCCAGGGATACGCCGGCGCACCTGCGTGCCCCGGGCCAGAGCGGCACCGAACAATCGCTTCGCACCTTCCTCGGCACTTTCAACTTCAGTGGCGACATGGTCCACCAGGCGGTCGGCACGATGAGCGGCGGCGAAAAGGCGCGGCTGGTGTTGTGCATGATCGTGTGGCAGCGTCCCAACCTGCTGCTGCTCGACGAACCGACCAACCACCTCGACCTGGCCACACGCGAAGCGCTAGGCATGGCACTCAACGAATTCGAAGGCACGGTATTGCTGGTCAGTCACGACCGGTCCTTGCTGCGCGCGGTATGTGACGAGTTCTGGCTCGTCACCAAAGGCGGCGTGGAGCCCTTCGACGGCGATCTGGACGATTACCAGCAGTTCCTGCGCGACGAAGCCCGTCGCATGCGCGAGCAGGCTGCTGGGGAGCAGCAAGTCCGCTGAGACGCGCAGCAAAAGCGGCCTGTTGACGCAACCCGGCGAGGACGGGCGCGGCGCCTCTTACGCGGATTCCTTCTCACTATCGAAGTGCAGGCGAGCCGCCGTGACCGAGGCATGATTCTCGTCGGCCCACTGAATCAAGACGTTCAATGCCGCGAACATGGAATGCCCCAGCTCCGTCAAGCTGTATTCGACGCCCGGTGGCTTCGTAGGAAAAACTTCACGATGCACATAGCCGTCGCGCTGTAATTCGTGAAGCGTCTGCGTGAGCATTCGCTGCGATATGTCGGGCACCAGGCGGCGAAGTTCACCGAATCGATGCGGATGCTCGGCCAATGCCATCATCAGCAACGAACTCCATCGCCCGCTGATGACATCGACGACATCGCGTACCGGGCAGTTCGCAAAATTGCCGTATTTGGTGCGGGCCGTTTCCAGTCTCGTTTTGAGCGGGCAAGGTGGCGCCTTGGTGGTTCCCATTTGGTAACTATCTCCTGAAAAACTGCCTTCTTTACGGATGAGCGTGGACACTTGATCATTGGGGTGCTCTCAAAATGAGAGTAACACCCAAGATGAGGCTAGTCCATGAGCGACACCATTTTCGTCACCGGCGCATCCGGTCAACTCGGCCAGCTTGTTATCAAGCAGCTACTTGCTCGCGGTGTCACGCACAACCGCATCATCGCCGGCACACGCAGTCCCGAAAGGCTTGCGAGCCTCGCGGCAACGGGCATTCAGGTTCGCAAGGTGGACTTCGAAAACCCGCAAGGCCTGACCGATGCTTTCAAAGGCGTGGGCACGGTCCTGATCATTTCTACAGACGCCCTGGACGGAGCAGGCACGCGATTGAAGCAGCATCGCAACGCGGTTTCGTCGGCCGTGGCGGCAGGCGTCAAACGGCTTGCTTATACGTCGATGCCCAATCCTGGCAGTTCGCTTTTGACCTTCGCACCGGATCATCTGGAAACCGAGCGGGCCATCAAGGCCACCGGTTTGCCGCATGTGATTTTCCGGAACGGCTGGTATCAGGAGAATCTGCTCAGGTCGCTCCCCGCTGCATTGAAGAGCGGCCACTGGTATTCGGCGTCTGAAGGCGGCCGAACGTCGTATGCGGCGCGGGAAGAGATTGCTGAAGCGATTGCCGCAGCGCTGGCCACGTCGAACTCCGATAGCCGGATATACACGCTTACTGGTTCCGAGGCACTGTCCAACGAAGAAATCGCCCGGCTCGCCCGGCAGGCTACAGGCAAGCCTCTTGCCGTGGTTCATGTAACGGATGAGCAACTCGCTGCGAGTCTGAAAGAGGCGGGTGTTCCTGACGTATTTATTTCTGTATTGGTGTCGATTGAGGCGGAGGTTCGGGCTGGCAATCTTTCTATCGTCACCGACCATCTCGCGTCACTTATCGGCCGTTCTCCCAAGCGGCTTGCCGATTATCTGCAAGAGGCCAAGGCCAGTTATACAGGTTGAGTGTCTTGCCGTGCTGAATCGGGGAATTAGACGCGCGGAGGCTTGCCAGACAGGCGGCTGCGATGCAAAGCGCAATTCGGGTCGAGCAGGAGATTGCCTACGCGCAAGCGCACGGCAATGCGAAGTGCGTCGATGGACTCGAGACTGCGCTTTAATAATGCACGCTTGCCCTTAATAGAAGGGGAGGACTCATCTCTTATGGCTTCAATGGCGCTCGAGTGATGAATTGGCGGATTTCTGCAGAACCGAGAAAAGCGACTTCAGCGCCGAAAGTTCTCTGATTTTCCCATGATCTACGAATCAGTTGCCGGGCGCCGGAGAGGTCCGTCCGTAAGCGCCCATTTCGGGCGTGCGACGAACCGTATGCGGTTCGGACTCCTTGCGTATTTTCAGATTCCTGACCATTGCACTGAGCACGGTAAAGACAATCCCGATCCACATCATTGCCAGCATCACTTCGAATACGCCAGAGAAATCCATTGCTGCTATTCCATTTAATCGCGAGCCGGACAACAAAGCGTCAAGCCCACATCATGTTCGAGCGATCCCCTGCCACCAGGCGGGATGCCGGATCAGCATGATCCAGATCCGTATAACGGCGCCGTAGCCGCTTTCTTGAGGCCGGTGTCATCGTCTGCCGTGAGCGCGCTTCTGCCTGCCGTGGCGCAGCGGGCGGTCGGTCGCGCGGCCAGACCGCCCGCGTCAACTCGCCTTTGCCGCTGACATCCGCAAGCCGGCGTGCCCGGATGTCGGAAAGCCCTTGTCCTGGCAGAGGGTTTGAATATATGATTCGTATACGGTTCATATATGGGGAGTGACGTGGGCATTGTGAATATCGACGACGACTTGCACGATCAGATACGTAAGGCAAGCGCGGTGTCATGCAGGTCGATCAACGCGCAGGCGGCCTTCTGGATCAAGGTCGGCATGCTGTGCGAAATGAATCCGACGCTGAGTTTCAATGAGATCGCTACCCGTGAACTGAGAGCCGCGGGCGTCGTGGCGCAAACCGTCAATGTGGCGCTGACATGACCAAGCGACCCGAAGAAATCGCCTTGATGGCGGAGTCGGGCCAACTACTGGCGGATGTATTTGGCTATCTGAATCAAATGAGTCTGATCGGCATGTCTACCATGCAGGTCAACGATCTGGTCGATCACCTCATCGTCAATGAACTCAAGGCACGCCCCGCGAGCAAAGGGCAGTACGGCTATGCCTACGCGCTTAACTCGTCACGCAACCATGTGGTTTGTCACGGTGTGCCGTCTGCGACTGAGATCCTGCAAAGCGGCGACATCGTCAATTTCGACATTACGCTGGAGAAGAACGGCTATGGGCGAAGTCCATTGGTGGCTATAGTCGACGGACTGACGCGAAGTCGATACCTGCCGAACGGTGGCGTACGGATTAAACTCTCAAGCCGTCCGGAAGCGCGAGCTGTTCGCACATAAAGTCAATAAACACGCGCAGTCTCGGCGTGAAATGCTTCCCGGATGGCCACAAGATTCGAAACGCCGCGTCGGGCTCGTTGCAAGTTTTCAGCACATGGATCAATCGGCCGGTATCGAGATGCTGTCTGATCGCAAAGTCGGGAAGGTAAGCGATGCCCATGCCCTCCAGCGCGAAGTAAATGCGAGTTTCGAGGTTGTTGCAAATAATCGAGGGCGATAACTGAAAATCCTTGGCGATCTCGCCTTCTTCGAGTGGCCAGATTTGAAGCTTGCCCGTTTTTGGAAAACGAAACTGGATACATGCGTGTTGAGTCAGGTCACTGGCTCTCTCAGGTGTGCCACGTCGCGCAAGATAGTCCGGCGCGCCGACCAGCATCATGCTGAAAGAGCCGAGGCGTCGCGAGGTTAGTAGCGAGTCTGGTACGTCGCCCGTTCGGATAACGGCGTCGAATCCTTCCTCGATCACGTCAACCTGGCGGTCCGTGAATTCGAAATCAAGAACGACATCCGGATAAACGCGGTTGAACTTCGCCAACACGGATAGAAAGGGTTCGGTGACCAGCGGCAGGCTGAGCTTCAGCCGTCCGCGCGGGCTCAGACTGACCTGAGACAACTCCGCGCGTGCCGCTTCAACCTCGCTCAATATCCGGCGACCCCGCTGCAGGAAAAGCGCGCCTTCGGCAGTCAGCGCAACGCTGCGCGTGCTTCGATTGAAAAGGCGTACGCCGAGTTGATCCTCTAGCGCGCTGACCCGCTTCCCGACTGCCGACGCAGAGATGCCGAGCAGCCGACCGGCCGCAACGAAACTGCGGGTTTCCGCGACCTGTACAAATATCTGAATGGCGCCGCTATCCATCGCTCGCCCTCGATTAAGGAGAAATTACTCCGGATAGCATGGAACTCTACCCCACTTACTCCTTAATGGCGATCTCGCTAGCATCGAAGCTCTTCAATCGAATTGTGAGGTTGGCCATGCACGACACCATTAGTCGTTGGGAAATTCCGTCTTTCGGTCTTGACAAGCTTGCGCTGCGTGAAATTCAGCGTCCGATACCAAAGGCCGGCGAAATCGCGGTCGAAGTGGACGCAGTCTCGCTTAACTATCGTGACGCCGAGGTGGTCGACAATGGCATGGGGAACACATTGAGTTTTCCATTTACGCCTGCGTCCGACATAGCGGGGCGGGTTGTCGCCGCGGGTGAAGGCGTGACGCGCTTCTCGGTCGGCGATCGAGTCATTTCTGCCTATATTCCGGGATGGGTAGACGGCGTCCCACTGTCGTGGACAGATGCGCCAACCCAGGGAGGTCCCATCCCAGGCATGCTCGCGCAGTACGTGGTTACGCCTGCCGAATGGTGCGTGCAAGCCCCACGCACGCTCAGCGCAGTCGAAGCAAGCACGTTGCCGGTTGCGGCGCTGACCGCGTGGATGGCGCTGGTCGAACTCGGAAAGTTGCACGCCGGCCAGACCGTCGTCGTACAAGGGACGGGTGGTGTTTCACTGTTTGCGATTCAACTGGCTGCTGCGCAGGGCGCGCGCGTCATCGTCACGAGCGGCAGCGACGGGAAGATCGCGCGCGCAATCTCCCTCGGGGCCCATTCCGGAATCAATCGCAATACGAATCCCGAGTGGCAACGTGCAGTGCTGGAACGGACGGGAGGACGTGGCGCGGACCACATTCTGGAAATGATCGGCGGCGACAATGTCGAGCGTTCGCTACAAGCCGTCGCACAGGGCGGCCGCATCTCGGTCATCGGTCTGCTCGATTCGGACAGGCTGAGTCTTCCCATCCTCCCTCTGCTTGCTAGTCGTGCGTCCATTGTTGGCATCGCGGTTGGACCACGCCGCGCGCTCGAGGATCTGGTGCGAACGATCGACTTGCTGGAAATCAAGCCAGTTATCGACACGACCTACGCATTCTCACAAGTCCCGCAGGCCTTTGCGCATCTTCGACGCGGCGCATTCGGCAAGATAGTCGTGCGAGTTGGTGACGCATGAGTACGTCAAGCAACACAGCCGAATCGATCTCTTTTCGCGCCGCGCCAGATCGATTTCGGAGGGGGTACTCATGACGAATGTCGCGAAATCCGCAGCCGCCATGCCCGCCATCATGTTGGGCCTGTTTGGTCTGTACACGCTTGAATTCGGCGTGATGGGCTTACTGCCAGTGATCGTCGAGCGGTTTGGCGTCACGGTGTCGCAAGCCGGTCTGTTGATGGGCCTGTTTGCCTTGATCGTTGCGATATTCGGACCATTTATGGTCTTGATCTCGGCGCGTTATGACCGCAAGAAGGTGCTGGTTCTAGCGCTATTCGGATTCTCCGTATGCAGTACATTGTCAGCCTTTGCGCCCACTTTCTCCAGCCTGATGGCATTGCGCATCGTTCCGGCATTGCTGCATCCGATCTTCTTTTCCGCGGCGTTCACAGCGGCTGCCTCTCTGTATCCCAAGGAACGCAAGGCACATGCGTTGGCTCAGGCCTTCGTCGGTACCACTTTCGGGCTGGTGCTCGGTGTCCCTGCGACAACATGGATCGCCGCTCACTTCGCATACGAAGCGTCGTTCCTGTTCTGTGCGGCGGTTACCGCGCTTTCGGGAGTCGGCCTGCTTCTGATGTTGCCTGGCCAAGGCCTCCCCGTGGCGATGAGCTTTGGACATCAACTCGCGGTGCTGCGCAAACCCGCACTCTGGTTGAACATCATGGCGACGATCCTTGTTTTTACCGCGATGTTTTCAGTCTATAGCTACGCGGCTGAGTACCTGAAGACCGAGAGCGGTATGGATGGCACGACAATCAGCTTGATGCTGGTGATCTTCGGTCTGGGCGGAGTGTCGGGCAACTTGCTGGCGGGCCGTTTGCTGGCGAAGCATATGCTGATGACAACGCTGCTGCATCCGGTCTCACTTGCGGCGGCATATCTGGTGCTCTATATCTTCGGTGGCTCAAACGTCGGTACGATGACCATCATCGCTTTGCTGTGGGGCGCGACCCATACGAGCGGGATGCTGATTACTCAAGTGTGGCTGACCTCAGTGGCTAGCGAAGCGCCCGAATTTGCGACCAGCCTTTTTGTGTCTGCGGGAAATGGCGGCGTCGTGTTGGGGGCTGCGGTCGGGGGCCTCTTTATCGACCGTTTCGGGACGGCTGGCGCGATCGGAAGCGGCCTCATCTTTTCTGCGCTGTCGGTGTTGGTCATCGGCGCGAAAGCTTTGATCTATCGCGCACAGCAACCACGCTTTCAGGCCGCCAGCGCGACTCATTGAACGACGAGGGCGGGAAATCCGCGAGTCGCCGGGCCTCGCGAATGGCCTCTTTTGTTGAACAACGGCCCCCTCGCGACCAGTTGAGCGCGTAGCGATCCCGCCGCTACGCCCGGCAAGTTTCTGGTTTCCCCTTCTCAACGGACTGCGGCTCTAATCCATAGGATTGAACCGCGCAAAGTTCATCCCAATCGCCCGCATTTATGCAATTCTGCCAGGCAAATATGCGCAGGTGAAACCTATCGTACCGATGCTATTCTGTCCTGCATCGCGGCATTCGGGAAAATAAAATGATTTACTGTGTGCAGTTTGAGGATAACGAGGCGATTGCCTCTGCTCGTGCGGAAAATATGAAACTTCATCTGGAGTTTCTTCAAAAAAACAAGGCGGCGTTTCTTCAGGCCGGACCGCTGATCGACACGGCTGATGGCACCGGTGCAGGCGGCCTGTGGGTGGTCGAGGCGGGAACGCCCGAGCAGGTCCTCGCTTTAATCAAGGAAGATCCATTCTGGCCGACCGGCTTGAGAAAATCATTTCGCATTGTTGAATGGCGCCAGGTATTTTCGACGGTGAAGCGGAATGTATAGTTCGCTCATTTTATTCAAGAAATTGATTTTGAAGCACCGTCGCTTATATGTAGCACGAGCGGCTTTATCAGGTTCAGCTCGGTCATTTAACTAGCCGAAAGTCAGAGGATTCAGTGAATCAACGGTCACTCAACCTGCCGGAAACCTGGGTCGTGCGCGACGCGACGTTCGTGCGAATCTGGGCGGCAATATTCTCGTCATCGGTCGCAACCTTCCTGCTGCTGATGACGCTGTCAGCCGCCGTGTTCACACAAACCCACTCTCCGGTCTTTTCGAACGGCATCGTCCTGACACAGTGGGTGCCGGCAGTGCTGGCGTTGCCGCTGATTAAGTCACTCGCTTCGCGTTACGACGGACGCTCGCTCCTGATCGCGGCGGAAGTGGGCTCGGCCCTTTCGTTGCTGATCACGATGCGGCTGCTGAACGATCTCTATCCGTTGCTCGGGATTCTCGTCGTCAAGGGCACGTTCGACAATCTGTCGAAGGTCGCGCGCCCCGTCGCGGTCAAGCGGCTTTTTGCGGGCGCCGCGCTGGATCGCGCCGCGTCGTACTACAACACAGCGATGCTGGTCGGCGGCGGTGTGGGTGCGCTGGCCGGCGCGTTGTTCCTCGCGCGTCTGAGTTCGCAGCAGGTCATCGCACTGTCTATCGCGCTTCACCTGATTTCGGCCTGCAGCTATGCGACGATCGCCAAAGCACGGCAGCCCGCCGATCAGTCCGGCAAATCGCACGCGGTGAGCGAGCGCGCCGAACCGGATGCGCAATCGGCGCTCGTCTATTTCATTGCCGCAGTGGCGCTCTTTCAGGGGTATCACAACATCGCCCGTTCGGTCTTCGCGGTCGACCAGCTCGGCATGCCGGCATCGGGCATCGCACTGTTGCAGGCCGTTACCAATATCGCGTATGTGGTCGGCGCGCTCGCGGCGGCGCGCATCGATGTCGCGGGCGGCCGCTATCGCACCATCGGGCCACTGGCGCACGGCATCGCGCTCGCCACGCTGATTCCGCTGATCTTCATCACGCGCCCCGCGTTCGGCGTTCCGATGTACGCGGTGTTCGCGTTCGGCTTCGAGGCCGCGTACTGCGTGCATATGCGCTTCGTGATCACCTCTGTGCCGTCGGCGAGCATGCCCAGAATCATGGCCAACGCGAATGCGTGGGCGCTCGGCCTGATGCTGGCCGTCTCGCTGGGCGGCAGTTATCTGGTGAGCGAAATCGGCTTCGCGCCGGTCACGCTCATCGTGATCGTCATCGCCGCGCTAGTGCCGCAGCTCGCCCGGTTTCGCCGGGCGGCGTTCGCGAACCGAGCCGGCTTCCTTGAAAAAGAAGTGGGGTAATCATGCATATCGCGTTTGTCGACAGCAATCCGGTCGGATTGAATGCGCTGCTTGCAGCGAAGCGCCTCGGACACGAAGTCACGTTCGTTTCGTCGAAGCAGTTTGTCGAATTGCTCGGCGATCTGTCGGCGGTCGAAACACGCGGACTGGCCGACCGGATCGTCCGGATCGATGCGTCGAGAGATGAGGACGAACTGTTTGCCGCGCTGTCCGAACTGAACCGTCAATATCCGCTCGACGCGGTGGTGACGGTGCTTGAGTACTGCGCGAGTTCGGTGGCGCGTTGCGCGCAGCGATTGGGCCTCGCGGGCACCAACCCGGCGGCGTTGTCGCTGGCGCAGAATAAGGCCGCTTGCCGCGACCGGATCAGCGCCAGCGGCTTGAGGTCGGTCGGCCATTTCGTCGTCGACACCCTTGAGCTGGCACTCGTGCGCGCGGCGCAGATCGGCTATCCGGTTATCGCGAAACCGTTGAGCGGCGGCGGTAGCATCCTGGCCGAGAAGATCGACGACGAAGACGGGTTGTGCGCGTACTTCGCCTCGCTCGGCAAGAAGCTTGCGTTGCCTCCCGGTTTGCTCGACGCGATTTCACGGCAAACGCTGCTCGAAGATTACATCGACGGGCCGCTGTTATCCGTCGAGGTCGCGGCAGCGGCCGGCGAAGTGGTGCCGCTGATCGTGTCCGCCAGAAAGCGCTGTATCGACGAACCCGCGATCGAACTGGGCACGACGATGCCGGCTCCCGTGCCGCCGGAAGTGGCGGATGCATTGCGCAGTTACGCAGTCGACGTCGTGCGCAGTGTGGGGCTGGACTTCGGCATCTTCCACATTGAAATCATTTTGAGCGAACACGGGCCCGTACTGGTGGAGGCGAATCGCGTGTCATGGGCGGCAATATGCCGACGGTTTTCAAGCTCGCGACCGGCATCGACGCGTACGATCTGCTCGTCGACATGTACCTGACACGCGCGATGCCTGCGGCGTGCCGCGACATCGTTCCGACCCAGGCGGCGACCACCAGAATGATCGGCGCGGCGGAATCGGCGCAGGTGGAAAAAACGATCGCGCCGAACTGGAATGCGCCGTTCAAGGAACGTTTGGCCGGCTGGCGTTTCGACGTCAGCCGCGGCATGCGAGTGGCGAAAATGGACAGCAGTACGTGCCCGTTTCACTTTCAGGTGGTCGGCGCATCGCCACACGAAAGTAGCCTGCTGGCCGAGTGGATCATCAGTCAAACGGCTCGGGCGACCGGCATCAAACTGCGCAGCTCGAGCGAAGACTATCTGTTCCGCTAGGCGCTCGCCTCAACGCCCAGCGGCATGGCGCGACGCGAGCGCGGTCACCGTCGCCGCGGCCCAGTCGATAACCGTGCGCACTCGGTTCAGCTTGCGCAGATCGGGATGCACAAGCAGCCAGATTTCACGTGTCAGGTCGCAGGGAAATTGCGTCGCGCGGACAAGGCCGCCGATGCTCTCGCCGACGGCGACCGGCAGCAACGTTTTGCCTAGTCCTTCCTGCACACAGGCGAGCAGCGCCTCGGCATCGTTGACCATCACCTGGGCCGCCGCTCCCTGTCCAGGCCCGATGGTTTTCGCCATCCACTCCGCTTGCGGCAGGTCGTTCATCCGATCATCGTAGGTAACCCATCGCAGCGTTTCTTCTGTCGCGCCCTCGCGAAGATAGACGCCGTACGGCAGTTCGCCCAGCTTTCTCGCGACCACGCTGACTTCGTCGCGCGGCCGCGCGAGGCGAATCGCGATATCCGCTTCCCGCTTGGTCAAACTCAGCGAACGCGCTTCAGCGACCAGTTCGACGTTGAGGTCCGGATGCTGATCGAGCAGATTCGGCAACGCCGGAATGAGAATTCGGTTGATGAGGATCGGCACCGACGTGACGCGCACGGTGCCGGCGACGCGAACATCGGCGCCAGAAATCGTCTGCGTGGAGCTTTGCACTTCGATCTCGATGCGCTCGGCGAGGCCGGCGATTTCGAGGCCCGCATCCGTCAGCGTCAGTTTGCCTTTAACACGATCGAACAGGCGCGCGGCCAGCCGTGCTTCGAGCTGAGCAATCCGCCTGACCACCGTGCTTTCGTTAACTGACAGCAGACGCGCCGCCTCGCCGAAATTGCCGGTCCGCGAAGCGGCCAGCACGACCCGCAGGTCATCCCAGTTTTTTTTTGACATACGCCGTATTTCCTTACGCGATCTATCGTCTGGATCGGATCATAACTACATCACCGGCATGCGCCAACAATCAAATGTTGTTAAATTATGTGTCAGGCGTCGCTGTTTTAAATCAATATGAATAATTAAGTGTAGTCACGTCCGTACAGATTGTCATGCGCTGCAATTTTGCAGTTCAGGACTGCAAATCTGCGGATTCCTCGAGGCTATTTGCTCATATATGATAATCAAAGTCGATTTTGTGATGACGCACATTATTTTTCTGGAAAAATTAATTTTCAAACTGAAGCGTGGAGGGGGCAGTGGTGTTGTTTATGGCATTGATTGGTTATTTTTTTCTGCTTACCTGTTGCCCATTCTTTTTATGGCGGTCATTTCTTGTTGTCGCAAGGGAGGTTATTCGAAGCCGTGAGGTGACGCTGAATCAGAAATACAGCATGGCGTGGCATCTTTGCAAGGAATTGCTTTATGCACCGCTTTTTACCGTGCTCTGGTATATCGACGAGATTCTGTTTTCACGGTTTGTGCAGCAGAAGCTGGCCAGGCCGGTTTTCATCATGAGCCAGCCGCGCAGCGGAACCACTTTCCTGCTGCGGACGCTGGCGCTCGACGCGAATACCTTCTTTTCCCTGACACATCTGGAATGGCGCTTTCCGTTCATCACGCTGTGGAAAATCCTCGATATGTTGGGTTTGCGAAAATGCGTCGAGGGAATTGGCTATTGGCCGAATACCGAATTAGGCCGGCTTGCTGCGAAGATTCACGAACATCAGTTGGGCAGTGTCGAGGAGCATGGAATATTTTTTGAAGAACGCATGTATCACCATTATTTCACGTTCCGGCGCTTCCCATTTATCAAGGTACTAAAGCGTGTCATGGAAGTGCAGACGCTGAGCCCGAGAGAAAAACGCAAGATTTTGCGCACATTCAGAAAAACAGTTCAAAAGACCGCTTATTATCGTGGCGCCGGCCGTATTTGGCTGACAAAAGAAAACGAAAGCGTCGATCTGTATAAATTATTGCATAATGAATTCAACGACGCTAATTTCGTGGCTATTGTCAGGCCACCGGAAGGATTTGTCAGTTCGTACGTGACGATGTCGGATATCTGTACAAAAGCGAAGCACGGCGTTGACCCGCAACGCATTGCGAGTTGGGATAAAGAAAATATGGAATTTCGTAAAAAGGAGTGTTTGAAACTGATCGAATTTTGCGGGGAGTTGGAGCGAAGCAACGCGATCACTTACCTGACGTTCGAACAGTTCACGACGGAAATCCAGCACACCGTCGAACGCGTTTATGCGGCGATCGGCGTGCCGCTGAGCAGCGACTATGCACGGCTTCTCGCGGACATGCAGGCGGAGCAGGACGGGCGCGTTTCCGGCTATGTGAACGCACCGCGCAGTGTGGACGGCTTCGAAGCCTTCGGCGCGTTCGTCGCCCGCATCGGAGCCGGCGCTCCTAAACACAGTCTCGCGACCCAACACAACCTGTAAGAGTCCATCTAATGAACATCCTTGGTCTGAACTACATTTTTCATGACTCGTCGGCATGTGTCGTTGCCGCTGGGGAACTGCTGGTTGCCGTGGAAGACGAGCGACTGACGGGCGACAAACATTCGCAGAAGTTTCCGGAACGCGCGATCGAAAGCTGTCTTGCGCGCAGCGGGTTGAAAGCATCGGACATTGACCATATCGCGATCTCGTTTAATCCGAAAAAACATGTCGTCACGAAGGCACTGTATGCGGCGTCGCTGCACCGGGCCGCGGGTTCTTTCATCTCCTATGAGTTCTTGCGGCTGAGAGCGCGACAGAAAGCGTTCTGGAACTGGTACAACAAAACGTGGGACCGGCGCGGAGCGCGTCCCAAAGTGCATTTCATCGATCATCATCTGTCGCATATCGGCGGCAGCTATTTCGTTTCTCCGTTCGACGAAGCCGCACTGCTGTCGATCGACGGCTGGGGCGAATGGTCGACCACCTGGCTCGGTTATGCGAAGGGCCGCACGCTGCAAGCATTCGGTGAGAGCCGGTTTCCGCATTCTCTGGGTTGCTTCTATTCCGCCGCGACGGAGTTCTGCGGCTTCAAGCCGAACTACGACGAAGGCAAGACGATGGGCCTCGCTCCTTGCGGCGATCCCGAGCGCTTCTACGACAAGGTGAAGTCGCTAGTGCGAATCGGCGCGGCCGGCGAGATCGAACTGGATCTGTCGCTGTTCGACTTCCCGCAAGTCACGGGGCGCTTCTGCAACGACGCGTTCTACCAGGCATTCGGTGCGCCACGCAAGCGCGGCCAACCGTTCGAGGATCATCACCGGGATGTCGCGGCGGCGTTTCAGCGGGTGATCGAGGAAAGCATTCTGCAGTTGTGCCGAGTGCTCGAAAAGAATACGGTCACGCGCAACCTCGTGCTCGCCGGCGGCGTGTCGCTGAACAGCGTCGCGAATGGGCGCGTGATGCGCGAAACCCAGTTCAAGAACATCTATGTGATGCCGGGGGCGGGCGACAACGGCACCTGCATCGGCGCGGCGTATTACTTGTATAACGGCCTTCTTGAGGGCGGGAAGCGCTATCACCATGAGCACCCCTATATCGGCACCGAACATTCGAACGAAGAGATCGAAGAGGCACTTCGCCAATCGAAGGTGGCTTACCGGAGATCGGCCGACGTCTGTGCTGAAACCGCGTACCTTCTGCGGAAAGGCAAGATCGTCGCGTGGTTTCAGGGCAAGATGGAATTCGGTCCGCGCTCGCTCGGCGGCCGCAGCATTCTCGCGGATCCGACGCTGCCGGGGATGAAAGACAAGATCAATGCCGAGGTCAAGCATCGCGAGTCATTCCGGCCGTTTGCGCCGTCCATCGCGGCGGAAGACGTGTCGAAGTTCTTCGACTTCTCCGGCGAATCGCCATTCATGCTGATGGTGTGCGACGTGCTGCCCGACAAGCAGGCGCTGTTGCCGGCCATCACGCACGTCGACGGCACCGCGCGCCTACAGACGGTGTCGGCGACGTCCAGCCGGCGTTACTACGGTCTGATCAAAGAGTTCGAGAAGTTGTCCGGCATTCCGGTTATTCTCAATACAAGCTTTAACATCATGGATCAGCCGATCATCGAATCCCCGCTGAATGCGATTCGATGCTTCTTTTCGACAGGATTGGACGTGTTGGTGATGGGCGACTTCATCGTCGAGAAAACGCCCATGGCCGTCGCCGACACACCGGTCGTGCTGCCCGCTTCGCCGCTACGCGAGTCCGTCTCGTTCGAGCCGGCGTCGGGGGCGAATCGCAACGACGCACAACTAGATACCATTTCTTGATGCGGCGTCCCGCATTTCGGCAAGTTGAAAACAATAGGGGAAAGACATGGACCTGACCGATATCGCCAGCGGCGATATCTGCTGGCACACAATGCATGTCGACAAACGATCACGTGCAAAGCAGAAAAACCAGAAGGCGGCCGCGTTGTGGCTGACCGGACTGTCGGCGTCTGGAAAATCGACGATTGCCTCGATGCTCGAGCGGCGCTTGCATAGCAGGGGGGCGCATACGTACGTTCTCGATGGCGACAACGTCCGTTTCGGCCTGAATCGCGACCTGGGTTTCTCGGACCGCGACCGGGTCGAGAATATCCGGCGGGTGGCCGAAGTCGCACGGCTGATGGTGGATGCTGGACTGCTCGTGATCGTGTCGTTCATCTCGCCGTTTCGCGCGGATCGCGACGCGGCGAGAGAACTGTTCGACGAAACCGAGTTTATCGAAGTGTTTGTGGAGACGCCGATTGCGGAGTGCATCCGTCGCGATCCAAAGGGCCTGTATGCGCGCGCCCTGCGCGGCGAGATCGAGAACTTCACCGGGCTCAATTCTCCGTACGAGGTGCCCGAGTCGCCAGAGATCCGACTTGATACCGTCGGGCGCTCGGTGGAGAAAACCGTCGAGCGAGTGGAAGTATGGTTGAAGGAGCGGGGGTATCTGAATGATTGAAGAAGACGCGTTCTCGGTAGATGCCGGCATGCTGGACCGTTTCGAGCAACTCGCCATCGCGGCGGGCGAACAAATTATCGAGTATTTTCACAACCGGTGCCCGGTATGGAACAAAGCGGACAGGTCGCCGGTAACCGAAGCCGATTACGCCGCGGAAGCGGTCATCGTGGACGGATTGCGCGCGGCGTATCGCGGCGTGCCGTGCGTGGCCGAAGAGGCGGTGTCGGCGGGCACGGTGCCGAACGTGCTAGGGCGAGCCTTCTTCCTAATCGATCCGCTCGACGGCACCAAGGAGTTCATCGCGGGCCGCAACGATTTCACGGTGAACATCGCGTTGATACGGGACGGTGCGCCACTCATCGGCGTGGTGCTTGCGCCGGCGACGCGCATGCTGTACTCGGGCCGTCCCGGTTACGCGTGCATGTCGGAGGTAGGCGCCGATCGCGAGATACGCAACCGGCAGCGGATCACGGTGCGCGCCCGTTGTGAGCCACCGACCATCGTCGCAAGCCGATCGCACGCGTCGGCCGATACTGACGAACATATCCAGCGCTATCCCGACGCAAAATGTGTGTCGGTCGGCTCGTCGCTGAAATTTTGCGCCATCGCGAGCGGCGTGGCGGATATCTACCCGCGGCTCGGCCGGACGATGGAGTGGGATACCGCAGCGGGGCACGCTGTGCTGTCGGCCGCGGGCGGTCGCGTCATGTCGATGGACGGCGCGGTGTTGACTTACGGCAAGCGCGGGCAGAGCAGCGACGTAGATTTCGCGAATCCATGGTTTGTGGCGGAGGGTGGCCCGAGCGGCACTGTCTAGCGCCGTCGGCGCACCCAGGATCGGCGGTTCTTCGAGCTATGCGCATTTCATCCAATCATGCGCGAACTCGATTCTGGCGACCATTATGTGGAAGGCAGCGATCGCTTCGACGATTTCCGCATGCCAAGTATCGGTCGAAGAGTTCCAGCGCGAGCTACCCAGCTATAGCGAGATCGTGGGTCTCGCTGCGGACGGCAAGACATTCACGGAAGACGACCTTTCGCATCGAAGCCTCGCGGTCGTCGCATGGCTAGCTCCTTCGACTTTTCCGGTCGTCCACGGCGCAGCGCCGTATATTGTCGACAATTTAGCTATACGCGTCGACGGTCCCTTCGTGTTTAGGGTTGTAGGACGCCTGCCCTGATCCGTCGGTACGTCAACTCGCCCAGACGCCAGCGGGCAGGCGTCCTACAAGCCCCAAGGGAGGAAACCGCGGAGTGCTCCGACATGGTCTGAACCTTTCACCGCTATGGCGATTTGTTCAAGCCCGTTGGGAGCCTGTTGGATATAAACGCGGGTAAATGTGCGCCTGGGCAACCGCGATCGCAGCAGCGACGCTGCTGGCCGTTGCTATCATGCCGCCCCGGCCAGCACCAGACTGCCTGTCTGGAGTCGTAGGCGCAAGCGTCTCCTATGGGCTCCCGTTGGCGAAGAGCCGACAGTCGTTGCGTGCATTCTGACGCGATGGCATTCATGCGTGGGCTCGCTCAACAGGTGGTGCCCGGATAGGTCTGCTGCGCTGGAGTATGTCGATGATGATCATCGGCGAACCGCAGTGCCGGCAAACGAAGGTTGGCCACACTGCGACTGTCGCGATGTCGTTGGCACTGCGGCCGATACTGGCAGGCGCTCCGTCCAGCAACTCGCGTATCTTCGCGAGATTCGCGCGCCGCGATGGATTCGCGAGCAGACCGTAATGGCGGATGCGGTGGAAACCGCCAGGTAGCACGTGTAACAGGAAGCGACGCGTGAACTCATCTGTTTCGAGAGTCATGGTCTTGTTGCGTGTGCGTCCGTCCACGCGGTAGTCCTTCCAGCGGAAGGTAACGCCGTGTTCGTCGAGCGCGACCAGGCGCTGGTTGGAGATCGCGACCCGGTGCGTATAACGCGACAGATAGGCGGGCACCGCTTTGGGTCCCGCAAACGGGCGTTTGGCATACACCACCCACTCGGATGCGCGCATTGGCGCAAGCCACCTGGCAAAGGCGGCGACGTCGTTGAGCCCGGCGTATTCGCCGAAGAACCGCAACTGCCCCCGGTGATAGGTCACGAGAGTACGCGCACTGGAAGGAAGAAGCCCGGCCTGCACGCTACCCACCGGCTTCGGTCCGGCGACAACCCGCCACCGGGAACGATGCCATGCACATGGGGATGATGTGTGAGCGCCGAGCCCCACGTATGCAGGACGAGGGTGGCACCGATCTGCGCTCCAAGATGCTTCGGATCAGCGGCGATGGTGCGCAACGTTTCGGCCGCGATATCGAACAGCAGCCCGTAGATGGCGGCCTTGTTGTAATACGCAATCGCGCTGATGGCCGCCGGCAGTGTGAAGACCACGTGGTAGTACTCGACGGGCAGGAGATCAGCCTCACGCGCCTCGAGCCACCGGCGCGCAGCGCTAGCCTGGCACCTTGGACAATGTCTGTTGCGACATGAGTTGTAGGCGACTTCAATCGCCGCGCATCCTTCGCAGCGCAACACGTGCCCTCCCAGCGCCGCGTTGCGGCACTGTTCGATCGCGGACATGACCTTTAACTGCCCGAGGTTCAGGTTAGCGGATTGATGCCACGCTGAACCAAGAGAGCGAAAGACGTCTGCTACCTCAAGCGCGCAATGCGCCACAATGAGAGTCAATCGGTACGCAGACTCTCAAGAGGGCTGACCACCTCGCGCAGAATATCGGTGGCAACCTGGGCGTAAAGCGCTGTGGTCTCAAGCTTCTTGTGCCCAAGCATGACCTGGATCACCCGGATATCGACCTTCTGTTCCAGCAGATGCGTGGCAAAGCTGTGCCGCAAGGTATGCATGGACACGCGCTTGTCGATTCCCGCAGCTTCGGCCGCAGCATGGACCGCCCGGTTGAGCTGGCGGGTGCTGAGCGGCTCGATCGGGTTAAGTCCGGGAAACAGCCAGCCACCGTCGAGCATCTTGCCCTGGGCTCGTGCGACTCGCCTCCAGACCCGCAAACGCTCGAGCAGGATCGGCGACAGCATGGCATATCTGTCCTTCTGGCCTTTGCCCTGCTCAACGCGCAGCGTCATACGCTCGCTATCGATGTCACCGACCTTCAGGGCAGCTACCTCGTTGGCGCGTAATCCTGTTCCGTAGGCGAGCGCCAGCACCGTTTGATGCTTCAGGTTGGTCGCCGCCGCGATCAGCCGGCCAACCTCTTCGCGGCTGAGTATGACGGGCAAGGTACGCGGAAGATAAACCGGATGCATCTTCGCCATCAATGCCTCTTTAGCGAGCGTCGTGCCGAAGAAGAACTTCAACCCGGTGATCGCCGCGTTCAGGGAAACGGGCGATACGCCGCGGTCCACCAGATACAGCTGGTAGCGCCGCAAGTCCTCGACGGTGGCAGTGTCGGGCGAGCGCCCGAGGAAGACAGTGAACTCTCATACCACACGAAGATAGTTGGCTTGCGTGGTTTGCGCGAGTCGACGCATGCGCATGTCGTCCATCATGCGCTGACGCAACGGACTGACAACTTGGGTGGGGGATGTCATGGCCCGGTTCCTCCTGGGTAACGAGGCGGATCGCCTCATTAGCCAACATAGGAAACCGGAGGGTTTTACCCTTCACCGACCAATAACTTTGAACGGAGCGCATACCGCGCGAGCGGTTTAGTCCCGTGGCCGTTCGTCGCCTCCGCCGCGACGACTGATATCCCGGTTCCATTCACATCATGTGATTCCTGCTTCTGCAGGCCGGTCGTGCATATGCCGAACGGTATATTGCGTGGTGTACCGTCGCGTCTAGACTCAAAGTGCTCCCACAACGTGGTCCTGACCTTTCCCTTTCCGCATTTTCACGTGTCGGGATTCCGCGGGCATAGTTGCTCGACTTGACGAATCAATAGCCCCATCGTTTGTGATTCCGCTGATCGGTGCTGTCCGTGATGGAGGTTCTCATGCAACGTCATCTAACTACTTTGCTCTCTGCCGCTGCGTTTTGGGCTGTGACACTGCTCTCGTTTCAGAGCGCCTTCGCACAAACAGCGGCGAGCCTGGTTGGCACCTGGAAGTTGATCTCTCTGACCGTCTTGAAAAGCGGTAGCCCAGTGGAGATCCTGGGCCTTCATCCAGAAGGTCAGCTCGTTTTTGGCGACGATGGGCGCTATACGCTGATCGCGGTCCGCTCCAACTTGCCGAAGCTCGCATCAGGCGATCGTCTTTCAGTGACGGCGGACGAAAACAAACAGATTGTGCAGGGAAGCGTCGCACATTTCGGAACATACGTAGTGGACCCGACTACGCACACGATCGAATTGCACATTCTGCGTATTTCGGCGAACGTGACCGCCGATTTCGGGAACGTGACCGATTCGGCGGGGTTGGGCGTTGCGCGGTGTTGATTGTAGATTTTCTTGTTAGTTCTGGTCGAGTTCGGACTCCAGGACGT
>NZ_CAAJGM010000230.1 GCF_900996235.1 Paraburkholderia sp. BCC1885 | reverse complement strand
AGGTACGAGAAAACGGTGTTCGGTTCGACGCGTTGCAAGCCTTCGAGCCGAATGTCGCGAACCACAAATGAGTCGGTGGCAAAAGCCGAGACTGCGGTGACGCTCAGGCCGATAAATGTCAGCGCCCTAGCGCTGCGGGCCGATAGTGTTTGAACCTTCATGCAGGATAAGCGACAAGAATTTCAATGCAACATGGGAACCGCCGCCGATTTTTTTCCAATCTCTGGCTCACGGCGCGGATGGGATGTCTCTTGGGTCTACTGCAGTCTGATGCCTAAGGTTTCGTCGACAGGTGCAAACCCGCCCGCTACCGCCGACGCCTCCGTCATATGGCGTGCTTGCGAGCGGAAGGTCGTGACCAGATGCGGCGCCTCGCCTGCATCTTCGCCGCTTCCCATGCTTCGCACGGCATCGCACACTTCACGCTCTGTTTCTAGTGCCGGAGACGTTCCGCCTTCCGGGACATACAAAGACTCCAGGATAAACCCAGTGCCGGAGTATAGAACGGTTTGGCCCCCTTGCGACCCGCCAGGATTCCCTACAGACCACTTCAACCTCATTACAGCTTTCATACAGACCATACGGTCATACTTACTCTCCCCGGGCGAGCCCAGAGAACTTTCATACCATAGCACGAAAAATATCTCGCGCACCACCCAAGCCGCGGTAGGCGAAGAAAGCCTGCGACCTGATGCCTTCGCAAGTCCGATATGGCTGATATTCCCGCAACCGCCTCACACTTGACGCAGAAAATTCTGGCGCAAGCGACGACTGCAGGGCCGTCAATTGTATACAAAACGTAATGAAAATACAGGCTGTTTCGTAAGCGCTTTGCCGCGCCATTCTGGCACAAGCCGGTCGGGCCGCCGGATAAATTTTTAGCCGCACCCGGGCGAAGGTTGCAAGAAACAGACATGGCCGCGCGGGCGCAGGCGGCGCTCACGTCTCACGGTCACGTTGAAGACGGATGCTGCCCGCCTGCCGCGCCCTCGGCCGCCGCGTCGGGTCCCGGCTCGTGCCCCAACGGCGCGAGCAGATTGCGCAGCGCCGTGAAGCTAAGCGGACGCGCGAACCAGAATCCCTGGACCTCGTCGCAGCCCAGTTCGCGCAGCCGCTCAGCCTGCTCTTCGGTCTCCACGCCTTCGGCCGTCACGCGCAGTTTCAGCGCGTGCGCCATGGCGATAATGGCGCCGACCAAAGCCGCGCACTGCGCATCGGTCATCATGCGGATCACGAAAGAGCGATCGATTTTCAGCCGGTTCAGCGGAAAGCGCGTCAAATAGGCGAGACTCGAATAGCCGGTCCCGAAATCGTCCACCGCCACTTCGACGCCCAGCTTGCGCAAGGCATGCAGGGTCTGCAGGGCCTCTTCGGTGTCGCCCAGCAGCACGCCCTCGGTAATTTCCACTTCGAGATAGGACGGGTCGAGCGCGGCGTCCTGCAGCGCGCTCTCGATCGTCGCCAGCAGATTCTGCCGCTGGAATTGCTGCGGCGACACGTTCACCGCGACGCGCGGCAGCGAGCCGGTGAGCCGTAGCAGCCGGCTCGCATCGCGGCATGCCGTGCGAATCACCCATTCGCCGATCCGTTCGATCAGGCCCGCCTCCTCCGCCACCGGCACGAACTCAGCCGGGCTGATCAAGCCACGCTCCGGATGACGCCAGCGCAGCAAGGTCTCGACCTGGGCGATCCGCCCGCTCGCGAGCGTGATCTGCGGTTGATAGACCAGATGCAGTTGCTGGCGATCGAGCGCCTCGCGCAGCATGGTTTCGAGTTCGAAACGACGCGCGGCGTGGCCTTCGAGCGCCGCCGAAAACCGCCGCACCACATTGCCGCCGGCGGCGCTCGCCGACGACAACGCGACATTGGCGCGCCGCATCAGGGTGGGGACGTCGGCGCCGTCGACCGGATAGGCCGCGCAGCCGAGGCTCGCGGTCACCGTGAGCGGGGTGCCGGAACAGTCGATAGGCTCGGCGATGCGGGTCAGCGCGCGCGCCGCGAGAGCATCGGCGGCGGCGTCTGTCTCGTCGATCAGCAAGGCGAACTGCGCGCCACCCACCGAGGCAATCGCCCCTTCGTAAGCAATCAGACTACGCAGACGTTCGCCGACGATTTGCAACACCAGTTCGGCCGCATACGAGCCAAGCGCGTCGCGCAGCTTGCGCAACGAATTCAGCTCGACCAGCAGCACGGTGAAGCCCGTGCCGTCACGCCTGCAACGCGCGACCGTCAGGTCGAGGCGTTCGGCGAAGAGAGTCTGGTTCGGCAGCCGGGTGATGCCGTCGTGGTGCGAGACGTACCAAAGCCTCGCCTCCGACTGCGCGTAGCGGGTCGTTTCGACGGCCATGCCGATGTAGCCCGGCGGTTCGCTCGCGGCAACGGTCGAGGTCAGTGGCGGTAGCGACGCCAACGCCAGCATGACCGCAATGCGTGTGTTATTGCGCCGGACGTAGGTCCATTCGCCTTCATACCGGCCGGGCGCCATCACCGACGCCGACGCAACGGCAGCCGGCACATCCCGGCCCCAGTTTCCGACGCCCGGCAGTTCCGCGCGGCGCCGCGCCAGCTCGGCCGGATCGTGCAGCGAATCGAACTTGCGGCGTCCTACCAGCTCTTCGGCCCGGTATCCGGTCAGTTGCTCGTAAGCGAAGTTGACATAGCGAAAAGTGCCGTCGGCCGTGCAGAGAAACGCGCCATAAGGCGCGGCGGCGAGCGCGCTATCGTGGATCTGGGCGTCGGTATTGAGATCGTCTTGCATGGCGCAACCCTTCAACACACAGACTTGCGCGTGGGCGACGAGATGCAGGCCGAGAGAAAAAGCCGCCGCCAATGGATATGCCTGCTCATAACTCGCCCGCTCTCAGAATTTAATTGGAATGACGGCGGTTGCGACCCATGCCCTGTCGCGCAACCGCTCACGGCCCAGCAACGCCGGGCTCGCCGCGCCCTGCGGCGAGTCAATCTCATCATAACGATTTCCGGCTCGCTATCCGCATTTACGCCGTCATGACATGGCGCGGCGCGCACGGCCGTGCAGAGGGATTTTTTGCCGGG
This sequence comes from Paraburkholderia sp. BCC1885, assembly GCF_900996235.1. Lineage (GTDB taxonomy): Bacteria > Pseudomonadota > Gammaproteobacteria > Burkholderiales > Burkholderiaceae > Paraburkholderia. The sequence goes on along the minus strand of NZ_CAAJGM010000230.1, from coordinate 326,327 downwards.
CGCGTCGATTCGCCGCCGGTTCGCTCGTCGTATCGATGAAGTCCTGCTGAACCCGGCAGGTTTTCCGATCGAATCACGAACCCGCTGATACAAGGAGCGACCGCTATGTCCGCAACCGCTGTCAAACCGATTCCGGAAGGAATGCATTCACTGACGCCGCATCTGATTTGCGCCGGCGCCGCCGACGCCATCACGTTCTATACCGAGGCGTTTGGCGCCGTCGAACAGTTCCGCTTGCCCGGTCCGGAGGGCAAATTGATGCACGCTTGCGTGAAAATCGGCGATTCGATGCTGATGCTGGTCGACGAAATGGCCGGCTGCTCGATGCTCGGGCCGCGCTCGCTGAAAGGCTCGCCAGTGGCGATTCACCTGTACGTGACGAATGTCGACGCCGTGGTCGCGCAGGCCGAAGCGGCCGGCGCCCGCGTCACGATGCCGCCCGCGGATATGTTCTGGGGCGACCGCTTCGCCCAGCTCGAAGATCCGTTCGGGCACCGCTGGTCCGTCGCGACGCATCGACGCGACGTGACAATGGAAGAGATGCAGGAAGCGATGCGCTCGATGCAGTAGCCGGGACGCCGCCAGGCCCCAAGGCCGGCGCGGCCCGGAGCCTGGCGGTGTGCTGATGCCTGGCGCGTTACCGCGTCACCGCGTCGAACGAGAACGTGCCGAGCGCGGCCCGCACCTCGTCCAGCGTGTCTTGCGTGACTTCCTGGGCGCGCCGGGTCCCGGCCCGCAGGACGTCGAACACGTAACCCGGGTCGCGCGCAAGCTGTTCGCGCCGCTCGCGGATCGGTCCGATCAGCGCCTGCAACTGCTCGTCGAGGCGGCGCTTGACCACCATGTCGCCGAGACCGCCGGCGCGATATTCCGCTTTCAGACGCTCGACCGTGGCGCGGTCTTCGTCGAAGGCATCCAGGTACGTAAACACCATGTTGCCTTCCACCGTACCGGGGTCGGACGCGCGCAGATGGTTCGGATCGGTGTACATGCTTTTGACCGAATCGCGGATCGCCTCGGCCGAGGACGACAGCGGAATCGCGTTGCCCTGCGATTTGCTCATCTTGGCCTTGCCGTCGACGCCAGGCAGACGGCCCATGGTCGGAATCAGCGCCTGCGCCTCGGGCAGCACGTCGCGGCCGACCTGACGGTTGATGCGGCGCACGATCTCATTGGTCTGCTCGATCAGCGGCGCCTGGTCCTCGCCGACCGGCACGACATGCGCCTTGAAACCGGTGATGTCGGCGGCCTGGGCGACCGGATAGCAGAGAAAGCCCGCCGGTATATCGCGGCCGAAACCGCGCGCCTGGATCTCTTCCTTGATGGTCGGATTGCGCTCGAGACGCGCGACGGTGACGAAGTTCATGTACAGCAGCGTCAACTCAGCGAGCGCGGGCAGCGCCGACTGCACAGCGATGGTGGTCTTGGCGGGATCGATGCCGACCGCCAGATAGTCGAGCGCGACTTCCAGCACGTTGCGGCGCACCTTGTCGGGATCGTGGGCGTTGTCGGTCATGGCTTGGGTATCCGCGACCAGCACGAACTGCTGATGCGTCTCCTGCAAAGCCAGACGGGTCTTCAACGAGCCGAGGTAATGACCCAGGTGCAGCGGTCCGGTAGGACGGTCGCCGGTGAGGACGGTACGGCGCGAGGATGCGATGTTCTCTTGCATGAAGCAGGGCTCTCTGAAAGCGCCGCCGCAGGACAAGCTAACCGGGAATACTGCACCATGTCAGCCGGCCCGCGGCGGTCATGGTCGTAGTAAGACGTGACGATGCCGCTCCTTCAGGAGCGCCACCAGGCGTGAAGCAGGGAAAGGTTCATCGGGCACATGGGACGTAAGGATGCCATAGGTGCGCGGGGGATGACAACGGACCACCCCCCATCAAACCAGCGGCGCCACCGTCGATGCCTCTTCCGGCGCGCAATGCACGTCGAAGCGAATCAGCCTGGACGGACCGAACGTGTTGCTCAACGCCACGTCCGCGGCATCGCGTCCGAGCGCCATCAACACGCGGCCGGTACGTGCCACGTTGTTGCGCGGATCGAACGTCTGCCAGGTGCCGCCCAGATACGCCTCGAACCACGCGGCAAAATCCATCGCGCTATGCGGCGGCGGCACGCCGATATCGCTGATATACCCCGTACAGTAGCGCGCCGGAATGTTCATGGCGCGGCACAACGCCACCGCCAGATGGGCGAAATCGCGGCACACGCCGGTGCGCTCGTTCCATGCCTGCCACGCGGTCTTGGTTGGCCGTGCATGCCCGTAGCCGAATACGATATGACCATGCACGAAGTCGCAGATCGCCTGGACCCGCGGCCGTCCAGGCGGGGTTTTGCCGAACAGGTTCCAGGCGAGATCGGACAGCAGATCGGTCTCGCAATAGCGGCTGCCCAGCAGAAACACCAGTGTTTCGTCCGGCAGTTCTTCCACAGGATGCTGGTAACCGTTCGGCGCGATCGTTTCGGGCTCGGCGGAAATCTCCAGCACCGCCGTGGTCGATAGCGCAATCCGCCCCGCCGGCGCAACGATGCGGCTGCACAGGTTGCCGAAGCCGTCCCGGTACTGTGTGATCGGAACCGGCGGATCGACCTTCAGCACGTCGGCGCTCAGCACATCCAGCACGCGCGAATAATGCGTGTTCAGCATGAGCATCATCGGAGTGGCTTGCTCACACTCGTAGACCAGATCGTAACCCACGCGCAATTTCATCAAAACCGCCCTTGCTTCCGCCAAGACCATCAGTTAGGACTTTTAAACATCTTCAGTCACGGATACATCGACCTGCAGGCCGCGGAACGAATGCGCCGCGCCGTGCCAGGTGCCCCACAGCGGCAGCGCCTGGTAGTAGTTCCAGGCCACCGCCACACGAATCAGATGGCGATTGCCGATAATGCTGTTGGTCGGGTCGAAATCCACCCAGCCGGCGCCCGGCAGGTAAATCTGCAGCCACGCGTGGGTAGCGCCGCCCCCGAGCGTCGTGTCGAAATCCGGCACGAAGATGTAGCCGCTCACGAAGCGCGCGGCAAGACCGAGCGAGCGCACCGCGTCCATCATCAACACCGCGAAGTCGCGGCAACTGCCGCTGCGGTGACGCAAGGTATCCGCGGGACGGTAGACGCCTTTTTCCGTGCGCCGCGTGTAGCGAAAGCCGCTTTTGATCTCCTGCGTCATGGCGCGCAACAGCGTCATGGTGGCGGTTGCGCCGCGCGGCGCGAGAAAACCGCGCGCCCACGCATCTACCTCGGCATCGGGGTATTGACGAGCCCGCGCATTGACCAGATCCGAGGCTTCCTCGTTGGTGTATGCAATGGGCCAGGTGGCGGCATATTGTTCGAGCGCGTAATCGGGCAGCGGCGATTCGTAGTGCTCGAGCGCGACCTGACTATCGAAGCGCAGTTCGGCCGCCTCGCCGGAAAACGCCGCGACACCCACCGAATTGTCGAACACGTCGTGCATCCAGTGCAGTCGCGACGGCGTCGGCGAGATCACCAGCTGGGTGGCGACGACACGCACGTCGTGCCCCGAGCGCGGCCGGAACATCATCCGGTGTTCGCCGAAACGCACCGGCTCGGAATACCGGTAGGTACTCACGTGCCGCACCGTCAGGCGCTGCGGCTCAGCGGCCTTGCCGGCCCCCTGGATTAACTCGATTGTCACGTTGCACCCTTGAAAACCTGCTGGAACAGCAGGGACGGCAGCGGCTGCCACCGGCGTTATGTCGCCGCGTCTGACATTCAGGGTGATGGCACTGATTGCGCAGAAAACATCCTCCGGCTCAGCATACACCCACCAGGTTGCTGGAAAGTATTCATTTGGGTGTTGCGCGTGCGCGGGCGTGCGAGAGCGTCCCGATAGTTATCCCCAGTTTCAGTGCGCAAATCTGTTGATAACTATCTGACGAAACGGATAAGTAGTTGATGCGGCTCGACTTTAGTGGGAGAGATCGAAACGGGGCAGATCGTCGCTGGCCCGCAGGTTTCCCGGCTGCAATGCAGACCGGCCATGGGCGCGACCACGCGCCTTGCAAGGGTTTACCGCCTGCGGGCGCGCGGCACGCGCAACGGGGACGGGCCGCTCAAGCCGCCGCGGCCTGCAGCATCGCATCGCCCTGCTCGCCGCCCAGCACTGCGACGAGGTCGGCAAACATGCGAGCGAGTTCGCCGGTCATCAGCGTCATGTCCGAGTCGAAGATCTCGTCGTCGTTTTGCGCGGTGGGGTCGCTCGCGTCCTTGATCACGTCGAGCGGCGCGATACGCTTGATGGTCAACGAAGGCGTAAGGACAAACGAAATACGATCGTTCCATGTCATCGCCAGACGCATGCATTGCTTGCCGGCTTCGATGTGGCGGCGCATGTCCTCGACATCCAGCGTATGGCCGACGTAGCGCACTGTCGCGTTGCCTTGCGCGGGCGAACGCAATTCGGTGTCCTGATCAAGCGTGAAACCGGCTGGCGCCTCGCCCGATAGCAACCATTCCGTCATGGCCGCAACCGGCGACTGCGCGACGCGCACGCTGGCGAGCGGCAGCGCGTCGATCGATTTGACCAGCAGGCCGAGCACCTCGTCAGCCACGGTTTGCGACGCGGCATCGATGACGAGCCAGCCATGCAGGGTATCGATCCACACGCGGGTGTCGCGGCGAATGCTGAAGGCGCGCGGCAGCAGTTCGTCGGTGACCTGTTCCTTGAGTTCGCGCATCTGTTTGCGGCCGAGCTTGAAACCCTGCTGCTCTTCGACTTCGAGCGCGCGCGCCCGGGTCACCTGCGTCACCACCGAGGCAGGCAGCAGCTTCTTTTCGGCACGGAACACCAGCAGCATCTGGCGGTTGATCGAATAGACGAGCGCGTCGTTATCGCGCGGCGAAGCCCAGCCTTGCGTCTGCATCTCGACGCTGCTGCCCGGCTGGAATGCATGCGGCGCGAGCCATTTTTCCATCTGCTCGGGGGTGACGGTCCAAGGGGCGGGAAGACGGTGAAGCTGAAGGTTTTTGAACCACATGAGCGTACGGGCAAAGCTGGCCATTCTATACGACATGGCCTCGTCCTCAGCCACGGTCTCTCGTCTGATTATCAAATCGAATGAGAGACGAGGTCCGGACGGTCCGCTGGTGGCCTCGAAAGGCCAAACCGTCGCCTTTCAGGCCTTCGACCTGTACCGCGTCAAGGACGGCCGTATCGTCGAAAACTGGCACCTGGAAGACACCCTGATGCTGCTCAAGCAGTTGGGTGTGGTCAAACCGTGAAGAGCGGCCCGTCGCGGGAAATCTGCCGCGCCAGCGTCAACATGCGCTGGTTCGCGCTCTCCGGCGCAAGCGTCGCCACTTTCCTCTGCGCATTCTGCACGACAGTGCGGCGCAGCAGGGTATCCGTGTGCAGCCGTTCCATCGCGCGCGCCAGTTCGTCGACATCGCCGATCGGCACCAGCAGGCCGGCCTTGCCGCCCTCCAGCAAGTCACGCGGGCCGGTGGGGCAATCCGTCGAAATCACCGGCGTACCGAGCGCCATGGCCTCGCCCAGCACCATGCCGAAGCCCTCGTAGCGGCTGCTGAGCACCAGCATCTCGGCCTGGCGGATGTAGGGAAACGGGTTCGAGCAGAAGCCGAGGAAGTGGACGCACTCGCGCATTCCGAGTTCCGCAGCCAGCTTCTCGAGCGCGGCCTGGTCAGGGCCCTCGCCGATCAGCACGAGATCTGACGAGCTCAACCCCTGCCCGCGTAGCTGGGCAAACGCGCGCAACAGCGTGTTGTGATCTTTTTGCCCTTCGTCGAGACGCGCCACGGAGACGATGAACGTCTGCGCCGGCCGCTCGATCGACGCCCGCGCCTTCTGCCGCAACGCATCGACATCGATCACGTTGGGCAGTTCGACCAGATTCACGCGATCGGCCGGAAACAGCTTCTGCCCTTCGCGCAGCATGTCGGGCGTCAGCACCGCCACCGCGGCGTAACGGGAATACTGCTTCACCCGGCGCGCGAGATAACGCGCGCTCTTCTCGCCGAGACGCGCGGCGAGACTGAAGTGGCTCACGCCGATCCACGGCACGTTGCCGGTGCCGGCCAGATGCCGCAGCGAAAAATCGAAATCGCAGACGATGTCGTGATGGCGCGCGATCCGGCGAAACCGCAGGCCGGCGAGCGGGCGGATCACGCCATAGGTCAGCACCTTGTGCAGCAGCTTCAGATGGCCGCCCAGTTTGCCGCGCCGGCGTGTCTGATGCAGCGTATTCATCCACTTCGAGGGCGCCAGCACGTGCACCGGCACGTCGTCGGGAATCGAATGGGCACGCCAGAACAGCAGTTCGTCAGTCGGATAGGTCACGCAGACGCTAGGCGCGAAGAGTTGCCGGTCGAGCGTCTTCAACCACGCGAGCAGCGACGTTTCCGTGCCGCCTTTGCCGAAATCGTTGATGTGAAACAGAATGCGCCGTGGCGGCTCGGCGGGTTCGGCGCGGTCGTATCGACTATCGTTTTTCATGCTCTCAATGCGTCCAAACCTGACTTCAGCGGTTGATCCTGACATCGTGCGGCGCGGCGGCCGCTCTATCGACGGATCAGAATGGGCCGCGCGAGCCGCGCCGCGACGTGTCGTGCTGGACACGCTGCTGCGCAGTGCCCAGCAACAGCCCCGCAAACGACCAGAAAGCGAGCGCCGTAGTCTGCCACATGAAATCATCCGTCATATTCTTCACGATCATACCGGCAACCAGCGCCATACCCGCAGCGCATAGCCACGGATCGGCTCGCCGCACCCGCCAGAAGCTCAATACCAGACACACCAGCAACGCGGCCTCCAGCGCGACGCCGATCAGGCCGGTCTGCAACCAGGTGTTGAGAAACAGATTGTGCGCGTGGGTCAGCGCGTTCGGCTCGATCATCGACAGGCTTCGCGGCATATCCGGCTTGTACACCATGCCCGGCAGCGGCTTGCCGAAGCCGATACCCAGCCACGCGTGGCGCTTCGCTTCGTTCGCGTAAAAGCCCCACAGCTTGGGACGCGTGTCGGACGACACGGTGTCGCCGATACTGGAAAACTCCCGCGGCACGAACACCAGGTGGCCGTCGATCGCCATATCGCGCGAGGCCGGCGCAGGCGCGGTAGCGCCGAGGCGCAGGCGCGCGCTGTATTCGAGCGTGCCGACGCCCGCCGCGCCCAGGACAGCAACCGCTATCAGGGTCAGCAGCGCGTGCCGCCGGTACAGAGGAAACAGCGCCACCAGCAGCACCGTCGCCGCGGCCGGCCAGAAGAACCGGTTGAGCGTGCCAAGCCCGATGAACAGGCACAACACGACACCGCTCACGCCGAAAATGCGCCAACCCGGACGCAGCAGCACGCCGATGAACAGCGCCATCGCAAACAGCGCGAGGGTGCTGGTGTGACCGACGCGGTTATAGAAGTGAAGCGGAAAGACGTTCAGGGTGGGCGGCTGCAACTGGCCCCACCAATGCACGGTGATCCCCGCCAGCACGACACATGCGAGCCACGTGGCGAGCACGAAAGGCACCACGCGTTGCGTGCGGGTGGCGAACAGCCAGAAGCCCCAGAACGCCACCAGCGGATACAGCACTTCGTCGCACCATGCATGCATGCTGACCTTCGGATAACCGGACCATGCGACGGTCGCGAGACTCCAGAGCGCCCAGCACGCGATAGGCACGAGCAGCGGCCACTGGCGCAAAGACGGACCCTGCGACGAGACCAGCCCGGCCAGCGTGCCGAGCGCAAGCAGCGTCAGCGCGATGAACACAACCGCCGTGGTATGGCCGAACATCACCGCGAACATGAGGACAGGACACGCGATCCACAGGACACGCTCCAGGCGCGCGAACGTGTTAATCATCAGAGTTTCACCAGAACGTTTTGCAATGCGTTGTAAACCGACTCGACCGAGATGCGCCCCATGCAGTCAGCGTGGTCGCCTTTCCAGGCGACACAGGTCTTCCAGCTACGGTCACAACGACGAACCCATGAGACTTCGCGCCGGAAAATAAATGGCTGATCGCGGCAGGGCATCTGCGCGATTGTCACCGGCACGAATGGCACTTCGCTCCAGTAACGGCCCGCGCCGTGGATCTGCGCGTTGCCGGGGCCGAACAGCGCGACCGTCGGCACGCCGATCAGGCGCCCCAGATGGGCCACGCCCGTGTCCGGGCACACCACCGCTTTCGCGCCGGCGAAAAGGTGCCACAACTCGCCGAGCCCGAGCCGGCCAGCCAGATTCGGACGACGCGAGTCCGGGTCGATGGCGCGGATCAGATCACTCTCGGTCGGGCCGCCGCTCCAGACCGGCATATAGCCGAGCGCCTCGACCCGCTGGGCGAGCTCGCTCCAGCGCGCATCCGGCCAGCGCTTGACTTCGGTGCTCGCGCCGGGATGCAGGACGACATACGGTTGCGTCAACCGGTCGGCATCCGGCAACACCGCATGGGCAGGGGCCGGCCAGTCGGCGGGCCGGTACGCGGGCGGCGGCGGACCATCCACCAGCTCGGCGGCGATATCCGCCCACGCCGCCGGCGTCTCGGGATATGGCACGCTCTGGTCGACCGGCCAGTTCTTCCATGCCGGCACGTCGCCCGCGTGCGCCACGATCCAGCGGCAACCCGCGCCGAGCGCAAGCCAGCTATGCCGGTTATCGCCCAGCACGAAGCCGAGATCGTAAGGTCCGGAACCCAGCACCGTCTTGACCGTGGTGAGGTCACGCGGGTCGAACGGCAAGGCGTTCACACCGAAGGGCTGCCCCGCGTAAAGCGGCACGATCGCTTTTGGGCAGACGAGATCGATTCGCGCCTGCGGATACTGCGACCTCAGCTTGGCGAGCAACGGCGTCAGCAGCAAGGTGTCGCCGAGCAACAGATGATGTGCCAGCAGAATGCGCCGCACCGACGACGGCCGGCGGCGCCATGGCTTGAGAACGAGGCGCGGAACGGCACGCGCGAAGATGCGGATACGCCCGGAAAGTCGGCTCATTGTGTCATCGGCACGTTGGTCGCGTCCGCGATCGGGCTTTGCGCCGGCATCCGGCTTGAGGTTGCGTTCCCCACGCAGAATCTCCGGCGGTGTTCTTGTCGATGACTTTCACTCCCGCGCCACAGCCGGACGCGCACGGCACCATGGGCGCGGTGACTACGGGCGCCTTGCACCCGCCGTCTGACTGCGCCGGCACGAAAAGCGAAGTGAAAAAATGGACTGGTTGGCCCTTGAATTAGTGCGCGGGCTCTATATTTGCAAATTATAACATGCGCCCCCCGCCGGAAAGCAGCGCGGACGGGGCTGCGCGGGCTTTCGCCCAACCCGCGCTGGTCGTTTCGGCAGGCCGCTCGCACTGGTCAAGCTCCGCCGTCGACAGACGCCGTCAGAGCCAGCAAGGCATCGACATGGCCAGCCACACTGGCGTCGTACAGCACCGCGCCGCGGGCCACATCCATTGGCTCGCGAGGCGCTGCGGCGAGCCGCTCCTGTACCGCGCGCTCGATGGTCGCACGCAGATCCGCCTCGTCGTCCGGAGCGAACACGAACTTCGCATGCGGTGCAATCGCATCGCAGCAACCGATGCTCGACGGGAAGATCACCGGCGTGCCGCACATCACCGATTCGACGCCGACGAGCCCAAATGGCTCGTACTTCGACGCGAGAAGCGTGAAATCGGCCGCCCGGTAGCCGTCCTCGATGTCTTTCACGTAACCGATATAGCGCAGCCGCTCCGACGTGTAAGCGGGCGGGCGCCCGGCCACCGCGAGCACCACCGGCAAGTTCGTGCCGCGCAGCGCGGCTTCGATGAGCGGCAAGCCCTTGCGCTCATGGCTGCTCGATGGGAACAGCAGCACCACTTCGTGATCCGCGAAGCCGAATTTACGCCGCAGTTCGGCGCGTTTGCCCGCGTCCACCGGGGTGAAGCGCGCGCCGTCGACCGGCGGATACAGCACGCGAATTTTGGTTTGCGCAACGCCGTACAGTTCGCGCAGCTCGTCATGCATCAATTGCGAGTGCGCGACGATCACCCGCGAACGTGCGTACTGGCGACGCTCGAGCGCGATTTGCCAGTCATCCGAACGTTTTTGCGGCCGTCCGGTAGCGCGCAGAAAACCGAGATGAGTGCCGCCGCAGATGGCGATTTCCGACGAATCCACACGGTTGCAGCCGATCAGCACGTCGACCTTGGCCGCGCGGCGCGCGGCGCGCAGCCGCCAGTTGAACCAGGCGTCGCGCAGCTTTCCTGGTAGGAACGACACGTTGATGCGATGCGCCTCGACCATCCGGCTCTCCGGCACGGACAGGTCGAATCGGCGTGCGAAGAATGCCAGCTGGACGCCCTTGGCGGCAAAGCCGCGCACCAGATCCATTGCATAGCGCTCGAGGCCGCCACTATGTTTCAGCGCATTACTGGAGAGTCCGATTTTCATTATTCAGACGGTCACGCGCAGGGCGTCGGATCAAACGTCAAGGGAAGATAGCCGGGCATGGCCCGCATCCGGCCGCGGCACGCGCCGGCGAGAGACGCCGGCACGGCAGGGATTAGAGCACAACAAAGATGCGTTTAACTTTCAACGCATGTCGCAATTATTACGCCGCATTTTGCTGGAACTGGATGCGGTGCAGATGCGCGTAGAGGCCGTCCTGCTCCAGCAACTCGCGATGGCTGCCGCGCTCGACGATGCAGCCGGCTTCGAGCACCAGAATCCGGTCCGCGCGCTCGATGGTGGAGAGGCGGTGCGCGATGACGAGCGTGGTGCGCCCCTTCATCAGCGTTTCCAGCGCCGCCTGGACATGGCGCTCCGATTCCGAATCGAGCGCCGACGTGGCTTCGTCGAGAATCAGGATGGGCGCATCCTTGTAGATGGCGCGAGCGATGGCCAGACGCTGGCGCTGGCCGCCCGAGAGCATCAGGCCATTGTCGCCGACCAGCGTCTCGGTCCCCTTCGGCATGGCTTGCACGGTGTCCCACAGATTCGCGGCCTGCAGCGCCGCCTTGACCTTCTCCGCATCAGCGGCCTGGCCGTAGGCGACGTTGTGCGCGATCGTGTCGTTAAACAGCACGACGTCCTGGCTCACCATCGCGATCTGGCTGCGCAGCGCGTGAATGCCGTACTCTGGCAAGGCGACGCCGTCGACCAGGATCTCGCCGTCCGTCGGGTCGAAGAAACGCGGCAACAGATTGACGAGCGTGCTCTTGCCGCTACCCGACGGACCAACCAGCGCCACCATTTCGCCGGGCGCAACCTTGAACGACACGTGATCGAGGGTCTGCCGGGCGTGCGTGCTGGTCGCGCCATAGTTGAACGAGACCGCGCGGAATTCGACTTCGCCGGAGGCGTGCTCGAGCGGCTTGCCGCCGCCCTGGGGTTCGGCCGGCTCGTCGATCAGGCCGAAAATCAGTTCAGCCGCGGTCATGCCGCGTTGCAGCGGCTGGTTGACGTCCATCAGGTGCTTGAGCGGCGAGACGATCATCAGCATCGAGGTGATGAATGCAGCGAAGCTGCCCACCGTCGTGCCGCCGTGCGCCGATTGCACGACCGCGATCGTGACCACCACCGCGATTGCGATCGACACCAGAAACTGGGTGAGCGGCTGGGCAAGTCCACCGGACGTGGTCATCCGCAGCGAGTACCCGCGCAGGCGCCGGCTCATTTCGGCAAAGCGATTCATCTCGTACTGCTCGCCGTTGTGTACCTTGACCACCTTGTAGCCGCCCACCGCCTCCTCGACGATGTAGGACAGTTCATTGGTGAGCAACTGGTTTTCGCGGTTGAGCCGGCGCAGCTTCCGGTTGATCTTGCCGATGATCCAGCCGATGGCAGGCAGCATCACCGCGACGATCAGCGTCAGCTTCCAGTCCAGCCAGAACAGGGCGCCCAGCAGGAACAGAACCGTCAGCGAATCGCGCACCAGCGTAATCAACACGCCCAACAGCACATTGAGAATCTGGTTGACCTCGAAAACGATGGCATTGATGACCGTGCTTGCCGTCTCGCGCTGAAAGAAGCCGACGCTGGTGTGCACCAGCCGCTCGAACATTTCCAGACGCAGGCGCAATAGCACCGTATTCGAGATGTACGCGAGCAGGTAACCGGATGCATATTGGGAAACGCCCCGCACCACCGCGAGCCCCAGTATGCAGATCGGCACCATCCATGTCAGGCCATGCATTGCGTTCGCGCCGAAACCGTGGTCCAGCAGCGGCTTGAGCAGCAGACCGATCAGCGAGTCGGTGCCGGCGCTGACGGCCATGGCGATAATCGCACCTATCAGGGTCCACAGGACCGGCTTGATGTACGGCCACAGGCGACGCAGCAAGGCGTTAGGCGAAGTGGCGTCGCCTTTTGAACCGATGACTTTGCTTAAAGTGGACTTCGTGCTCAAGGAATCCTCTGGAAAAGCGAACAACGTGCGGCCATCGTATAGGCGGTCGCACAAAATATCGCATTGTAATCGCTTGGACAGTTGCCACGCCGGAGCCGTTGTACCCGGCTGACACCTGCCTGACAGCGCGCTTTCGGCGGACGACGCCGCCTGCCGGCGCGGATATCGCCAGGTCGCGACGACGTCCCGCGTGCCGTGCTGTGTATACTTGCGCGACGCGTTTTGCCCACTTTGCACCCTCCACGCTACTCAGGCATGAAAGAAACCACCCTCGGCGTCGCCCTCATCACTAAAAATGCGGCGCCGCGCCTGGCCGAGTGCCTCACGGCGGTGGCCTTCGCCGACGCGGTCGTCGTAATCGACGGCGGCAGCACCGACGGCACCGTCGAGATTGCCGAGGCGCATGGCGCACGGGTCTTGCAGCAGCCCGACTGGCCCGGCTTCGGGCCGCAGAAAAACCGCGCGCTCGACGCGCTCGACACCGACTGGATCCTCTCCATCGACGCCGACGAAATCGTCACGCCGGAACTTGCTGCCGCGATCCGCGCCGCGATCGCCGCGCCGGCCGCCGATGTATACGCGGTGGACCGCCTGTCGAGCTTCTGCGGCCACTGGATCCGGCACAGCGGCTGGTATCCCGACTGGATCCCACGCCTGTTCAAACGCGGCGCCGCCCGCTTCTCCGACGACCTCGTGCACGAGCGCCTCGTTTTCGACACCCCCGCGCAACGCCTGACGGGCAAGCTGATGCATTACTCGTATGAAGACCTCGAAACCGTGCTGCGCAAGCTCGACGCATACTCGACTGCGGGTGCTAAGCAACGCTACGCGGCGGGTAAAAGTGGCAGCTTCGGCAAAGCGCTGGGACGCGGAGCGTGGGCGTTCTTCCGCACTTACGCGCTGCGGCGCGGATTTCTCGATGGCCGCGCCGGTTTTATGATCGCGATGTTCAACGCGGAGACGGTGTATTACCGGTTTTTGAAGCTGGCGCGCCTGGGCGGGCGGGGGCGCCAGGCGGATTCAATAGACGATCTCGATTGAACTTCCGGCAAACTCGCCGCGCAGCGCCGCAAGCAGTTCGTCCGTGGGCTTGACACGCCATGCGTCGCCGAGGCGCACCTCGCCTTCTGCATTCTCGCTGCGATAAACGATCTGCACCGCAAGGCCGTTCGGAATTTGCACGGCCTGGCGCTGACGGCCACCATCGCCGCCGAAACCACCACCGTTGCGACCGCCACCGAAACCGCCGCCACCGCCGCGCGCCGGCACGGCCGGGGCCTGCGCCGCTTGCGGCTCATCCGCGCCGGCGCTATGCGCCTCCAGCACGCGACGCAGTGCGAGCGCGTCGGCGTTGCCGTTCATCTGCACCTTCACCGCCTCCGCATAACGGCAGCGAGCGCGGCCGAGATCCATCACGGTTTCGACCGTGAAGCGGATGCCGCCCGTAAACGCGTCGTTACGTGCCTGGCCTTGCACCACCAGCAGTTCGTCTTCCTTGAAGAGCGGCTTGTGGGCTTCGAAGGTCTCGTTAAATACCGTCACTTCGCATTGACCGGTGCCATCGTCGAGCACCGCGATCAGCATCTTGCCGCGCTGGGTCATCTGCGTGCGCAGCGAAGCGATTACCCCGGCGATCAGCTTGTCGCGCCCTTCCTTCAACTCGCCGATTTTCTGCCGCGCGAAACGGCGCACTTCGTCCTTATAGGCATCAAACAGGTGGCCCGACAGATAAAAGCCGAGCGCGCCCTTCTCTTCCTGCAACTTCTTCTTTTCCGGCCACTCGGGCTCGTCGATCAGTTCATGGCCCTGCGAAGGCGCGTCGCCCATGTCGAACAGGCCGGCCTGCATCGCGTTGGCGCTGGCCTGGTCGGCGGCTTCCATGGCAAGCGAGACCGACGCGATCAATTGCGCGCGATTTGCATGCAGCGTGTCGAACGCGCCAGCACGAATCAACGCTTCTACGGTGCGGCGATTCACCACGCGGCGGTCGATGCGGTTGCAGAAATCGAACAGGTCGATGAACGGACCTTCTTCGCGCGCCCGCAAGATTTCTTCGATCGCGTTCTGGCCGCTGCCCTTGATGGCGCCCAGCCCGTAGCGGATCGTCTTCGAACGCTTGCCGTCCGCTTCCGCCACCGGCTCGAAACGATATGCGGACAGATTGATGTCCGGCGGCAACACGGCCATCTTGTTCGTGATGCAGTCTTCGAACAGGATCTTGACCTTGTCGGTGTCGTCCATGGCAAGCGACATATTCGCCGCCATGAATTCGGCCGGATGGTGCGCCTTCAGCCATGCAGTGTGGTACGCGAGCAGCGCATACGCCGCCGCGTGCGACTTGTTGAAGCCGTAGCCGGCGAACTTCTCCATCAAGTCGAAGATTTCGTCGGCCTTCTCGCCGGTCAGACCATTCTTCGCTGCACCTTCGCGGAACAACGCGCGGTGCTCGGCCATCTCCTCGGCCTTCTTCTTACCCATCGCGCGACGCAGCAAGTCAGCGCCACCGAGCGAGTAACCGCCGATGATCTGCGCCATCTGCATCACCTGCTCCTGATAGACCATGATGCCGTAGGTCTCTTTCAGGATGGGCTCGACGCGCGGATCGGGATACTCGACCACTTCGCGGCCGTGCTTACGCGCACAGAAGCTCGGGATCAGGTCCATCGGGCCCGGACGATACAGCGCCACCAGCGCGATGATGTCCTCGAAGCGGTCCGGCTGCGCGTCTTTCAGCATGCCTTGCATGCCGCGGCTTTCCAGCTGGAACACGGCGACCGTATTGGCCTTCTTGAGGATCGTGAACGAGGCCGGGTCGTCGAGCGGCACCTGCGCGAGCGACCAGTCCTGCTTCGACGGATCGAGACGGCGGATATAGCGCTCGGCCCAGTCCAGAATCGTCAGCGTGGTCAGGCCCAAAAAGTCGAACTTGACCAGGCCGACCGCTTCCACGTCGTCCTTGTCGTACTGGCTCACGACGCCGCTTTCGTCGCCCTGCGTGTACAGCGGGCAGAAGTCGGTGAGTTTGCCGGGCGCGATCAGCACCCCGCCCGCGTGCATGCCGACGTTACGCGTCAAGCCTTCCACGCGCTGCGCGAGTTCGATCAACTGGTGCACTTCGTCTTCGTTGTCGAAGCGCTCCTGCAAGAGCGGCTCTTCCTTCATCGCGTCGGCAATCGTGACGTGCTTGCCGGGCTTGAACGGAATCAGCTTGGCGATACCGTCCGTAAACATATAGCCGAGATCGAGCACGCGGCCGATGTCGCGCACCGCCGCCTTCGCCGCCATCGTGCCGAAGGTGGCGATCTGCGAGACCGCATCCGCGCCGTACTTTTCCTTCACGTACTGAATCACGCGATCGCGGCCGTGCTGGCAGAAGTCGATGTCGAAGTCAGGCATCGACACCCGTTCCGGATTCAGGAAACGTTCGAACAGCAGGTTGTAGCGCAGCGGGTCGAGGTCAGTCACGCCGAGCGCGTAGGCGACCAGCGAGCCGGCGCCCGAGCCCCGGCCCGGTCCCACCGGCACGCCGTTGTTCTTGGCCCAGTTGATGAAGTCCGCCACGATCAGGAAGTAGCCCGGAAAGCCCATCTTGATGATCGTGCCGCACTCGAATTCGAGGCGCTTGTAATACGTCTCGCGCTGGGCTTCGCGCTCCGCCTCGTTCGGGTACAACTGCTCGAGGCGCTTTTCAAGCCCTTCCTTCGACAGATGCACGAGGTAATCGTCGAGCGACATGCCGTCCGGCGTGGGGAACAGCGGCAGCTTCGGCTTGCCGAGTTCGAGCGTGAGATTGCAACGGCGCGCAATTTCAACGGTATTGGCGAGCGCCGAGGGAATGTCCGCGAACAGCGCGGCCATCTCTGCTTGCGAGCGGAAATACTGCTCGGTGGTAAAGCGTTTCTGGCGCCGCGGATTGGCGAGCATGTCGCCTTCCGAAATACACACGCGCGCTTCGTGCGCGGTGAAGTCGTCGGGCGTCATGAACTGCAGTGGATGCGTGGCGACCACCGGCAGTTTCAACGAAGCTGCCAGCGTCACCGCCTGCTGCACGTATGCCTCGCCGCCCGCCTGACCACAGCGCTGCAGCTCGATATAAAAACCGTTGGGGAAAACCTTGGCCCAATGTTGCGCGTTGCGCCGCGCCGCTTCTTCATTACCGGCGGCGAGCGCCATGCCGATGTCGCCCTGCTGCGCGCCGGACAGCGCCAGCAGCCCTTCACCCAGCCCACTTTCGAGCCAGCCGGCTTCCACTTCCGCACGGCCACGATACTGATTGGTGAGCCACGCTTTCGTAAGCAACTCGCACAGATTCAGATAGCCGCGCTTGTCCTTGACCAGCAGCAGCAATCGCGAGGGCTTGTCGCGGTCGTCCGGATTGGTGATCCAGATGTCGCAGCCGGCAATGGGTTTGACCCCTTTGCCGCGAGCTTCCTTGTAGAAACGGACGAGGCCGAAGGCGTTGCCGAGGTCGGTGAGCGCGAGCGCGCCCTGACCGTCTTTGGCCGCGGCCGCGACGATGTCGTCAAGGCGCACGATGCCATCGGCAATCGAGAATTCGGAGTGAACGCGGAGGTGAACGAAGCGAGGATCTGACATGGGCGTTATTGTAACTCCACCCTCCGGAAGATTTGGGCCGAAACCGACGCGTTAGCCATCTGGCCAGGGGCGACATGCGCGCGATGCATGGCTCGTGCCGCGCCCGCGGCGGTCGGCCCGGCGAATCGTCCGCGCGACGCGGCTCCCCGGCAACGCAGCGTGTTCCGTCGGCCACAATTGACCGGCCTCTTGCGCTATCGCAACCGGATAGCCATTCGGCCGACTCGGGCAATCCAGCGGGTTGAGGGATAATACGGGTTTCGCCCTGTTCGGTCGTGGCTGCGCCACGCGGGTGGCCCTATTGTGCCGCTCGCGCTGTTTGCTGCGCCATTGGCCACTTTACTGCTGGACCATCATGAGCATCATCAACCTAGCCGCCTATCAATTCGCGACCCTCGAAGCCACTGCCGAATGGCGCCCGCTCGTCACCGAGCGGTGCAACGCCCTTGGTTTGCGCGGCACGATCCTACTCGCGCCGGAGGGCATCAACCTGTTCGTCGCAGGTTCGCCGGAAGCGGCAAACGCGTTTATCGACTACATCCGCCACGATCCGCTGTTCGAAGGCAAGTTTGCCAATCTGCAGTTCAAGGAGAGCGTGTCGGAGAAGCAGCCGTTCCGCCGCATGCTGGTGAAGCTGAAGCGCGAAATCATCACCATGAAGAAGCCGGCGATCCGCCCGGAACTGGGCCGCGCGCCGTCGGTGGATGCGCCTACGCTGAAGGCCTGGCTCGACCGCGGCCACGACGACGCGGGCCGCCCCGTGGTGATGCTCGACACACGCAACGCATTCGAAGTCGACGTCGGCACATTTGATGACGCGCTCGACTACCGCATTACCAAATTCAGCGAGTTTCCAGCCGTCATCGAACAGAACCGCGCGGACCTGGAAGGCAAGACGGTGGTGTCCTTCTGTACGGGCGGCATCCGTTGCGAGAAGGCGGCGATCCACATGAAGGAAGTCGGCATCGAGAACGTGTACCAGCTCGAAGGCGGCATCCTGAAGTATTTCGAGGAAGTGGGCGGCGCGCATTACCACGGCGAATGCTTCGTCTTCGACTACCGCACGGCGCTCGACCCCGCCCTCAAACCGACGGCGACGGCGCAATGCTTCGGCTGCCGCGCGGTGGTCAGCCCGGAAGCCCAGCAGTCGCCGCTCTACGTGCCCGGCAAAACCTGCCCGGAGTGCCATCCGGAGCGAAACGCCGCACGCGCGGCGTGAGCGTCGCGGCAGCCTGCGCATTGGCGACGGCACCGCGCGCGCACCGGGACAACGGCAGGCGTAAAGACAACCGCAAAAAAAGCGGCGGATCGAGAACCCGAACATGAGCTATCGCGGCCGCTTCGCGCCTTCGCCCACCGGTCCATTGCATTTCGGCTCGCTCGTCAGCGCGCTGGCGAGTTGGCTGGACGCACGCGCGCATGACGGCGTATGGCTGGTGCGCATCGAAGACATCGACGGCCCGCGTACCGTGCCAGGCGCAGCCGAAGACATCCTCTCGACGCTCGACCGGTTCGGCCTGCGCGCGGACGAACCGCCCATCTGGCAAAGCGCGCGCCTTGCACGCTATCAACAGGCGCTAGACCAACTGCGGGGCGCCGGCCTGGTGTATCCGTGCGGTTGCACCCGCAAAGAGATCAGCGATTCCCTGCTGAACGCGCATACCCGCAACACCACTCTCGCTTACCCCGGCACCTGCCGCACCGGCCTGCACGGCAAACCCGCGCGAGCATGGCGCTTGCGCGTGCCGGACGAGGGTGACGGCGAGCGCACCGAAAAACGCGCAGCGGGAACGAGTGAGCCACGCTCCGCAACGATCACCTTCGAAGACCGCTGGCAGGGCATGCAGACCCAGAACCTGGCGACCGAAGTCGGCGATTTCGTGCTGCGACGCGCAGACGACCAGTGGGCATATCAACTGGCGGTGGTGGTAGACGACGCGGACGCAGACATCACTCACATCGTGCGAGGCGCGGACCTGATGGATTCGACAGCGCGCCAGATTTATCTGCAGCGCTGCCTGTCCGTACCCACGCCGGCTTATCTGCATGTCCCGGTGGTCACGAACAGCCAAGGCGAAAAACTCAGCAAGCAGACCGGCGCAACCGCACTCGACACGAGCCGTCCGCTAGACGCATTACACGCAGCCGCGCGGCATCTGAAGCTGGAAATGAACGGCCAAACACATAGCTCGCTGGAATCGTTCTACAACGCCGCCATCAAAGCGTGGGCGAGCGGGGTCGAATGAGAAAGCCGCCGAGACGATAGGCTAAAGAAAAGTAGGTGCCGCCCCGCACGGGGCAACCCAGGCAAACCGACAAGAACGCAAGGAAAGGCCAAAGCAGCAACAGGAACCATCACCAAAGCGCCGCAGGCAACAACAACAAAAACCAACTACGACGAAGTACTCTTCCTGACAGGCATCCCAAACCCACCCAACAACGCAGCCAGCGGCTGCTTCGAAACCGGCTTTTGCGCCCCTACATCAACGTCATCGGTCTTGCGACTAGCCGAAGGCGATGGCTCATAAGGCTTCGAAAAGAAATCATCCACCGGCGCCTGCCGATGATGATGCGGCCGCTCAAACGAAGCCGCGCCCGACCCGGAAGAACCGCCAGCACGCCGACGTCCACCGCGCTCATCACGCGCTTCACGTTCACGCCGCGGCGCACGCTCTTCAGGATGATGCCGCACCGGCACATCGACCGTCAGGCGTTGCACGTCCAAAGGCCGCTTGATCAGCTTCTCGATATCGGCAAGCTGCTTGCGCTCATTCGGGCTGCACAGCGAAAGCGCGTCGCCGGAAGCACCGGCACGTCCGGTACGGCCGATCCGGTGCACATAATCTTCCGCATTGAACGGCAGATCGAAGTTGATCACCGCCGGCAATTCGGCAATATCCAGGCCGCGCGCGGCGACATCCGTGGCCACCAGCGCTTCGATTTCACCGCGCTTGAACGCGTCCAGCGCCTGCATACGCTCGTTTTGCGTGCGATCGCCGTGGATCGCCGTCGCCACGACGCCATCGCGTTCGAGACTGCGCGCGAGACGGCTCGCGCCGATCTTGCTATTGCAGAACACGATGACCTGCTTCAAACCGCGCTCGCGAATCAGTTGCACCACGGCGCCGGTCTTGTCGCCCTCGGCGACTTCGTACACCGTCTGCGTGACGTTGGTCGCGGTCGAATTGCTGCGCGCCACTTCGATGGTCTGCGGGTTGCGCAGGTAGGTCGCGGCCAGCTTCTTGATTTCACCGGAGAAAGTCGCCGAAAACAGCAGCGTCTGACGTTCCTTCGGCAGCAGATTCAGAATGCGTTGCAGATCCGGCAGGAAGCCCATGTCGAGCATGCGGTCGGCTTCGTCGAGCACCAGCATCTGCACCTGGCCCAGATTGGCCGTCTTCTGCTGCACGTGATCGAGCAGACGCCCAGGCGTCGCGATCAGAATTTCGACGCCGCGGCGCAGTTGCTCGGACTGCGGATTCATGTCCACGCCGCCGAACACCACGGCGCTGCGCAGCGCCGTGTGCTTCGCGTAAGCGTGCACGTTGGCGGCGACCTGGTCGGCCAGCTCGCGGGTCGGCGTGAGGATCAGGGCGCGCACCGGGTGACGGGCCGGCGAGGCGCTCGTGCTCGCGTGCTGCAGCAGACGCTGGATGATCGGCAGGGAAAAGCTGGCGGTCTTGCCCGTACCCGTCTGGGCGGCGCCCATGACGTCGCGCCCTGACAGAACGACCGGAATCGCCTGCTCCTGGATCGGCGTGGGCGTCGTATAGCCCTGCTCGACGATGGCTTTCAGGATGTCAGGCGCTAGGCCAAACTGGTCAAAGGTCGCGGTACTGGGCGTGACGGCTGTGTCGGACATGGTGGCTTTCGCTAAAAATGCGCCTGCGCGGGGGGCGCGGCAGCGGCCGGGGCCGCGGAGGGCATCAGGATGAAGCGGAGCCACGGCGTGCCGCACGGTACCCGATTTAGTCAGGGAAGAATGCAGCCGGCTCCGGCCGACGGAAACACCCGCCGGAAAGGCCGGTATTGTAGCACTTCAGCAAAAACACTCATGGCGCGTCCGCCCGCTTTCTGCTCACGTGCCGCGCCAACGGGGCGCGGCCGCCCGGAAACGGCCGCTGGCCCGCACAGACTAGGCCAGGCAGACGACAGTCCTGTGACAGCGGCCACGCGCCGGTGCCGGGCCGCGCGGTGCCGGCCGCGCGGCGCAAAACCGGCCGCCAATCTCACACGCCAGCGGCCCGCCTGCCGGATCACCACGTCTCGCGCATCACCATCAGCCGCAGTTCGGTCATATCCTCGATGGCGTAGCGAATGCCCTCGCGCCCGAGCCCCGAATCCTTGACCCCGCCGTATGGCATGTTGTCCACCCGGAACGACGGCACGTCATTGATCACCACGCCGCCCACTTCCAGCCGGTCCCACGCCTGATGCGCATGGGCGAGCGAATCGGTGAACACGCCAGCCTGCAGGCCGAAGTCGCTGTCGTTAACGGTTTCGAGCGCCCGGTCGAAGTCGTCGAAGCGCTCCAGAATCGCCACCGGGCCGAAGGCCTCCTTGCGATACAGGTCCGAATCGCGCTTGACGTTTTCGAGCAGGGTCGCCTCGAAATTGGCCCCTTCCACCTTGCCGCCGGCCACGATTTTCGCGCCGTCGAGCACCGCGGCTTCCATCCAGCCGGCCAGCCGCTTCGATTCCGACTCGGAAATCATCGGTCCGACGAAGGTCTTTTCGTCCTTCGGATCGCCCATGACCAGCGACTTCGTTTTGGCAATCAGCTTCTCGCGCAATGCGTCGTAGATGCTCGCGTGGATCAGAATGCGCTGCACGCCGATGCAGCTCTGCCCCGACTGATAGAACGCGCCGAACGCCAGCCGGTCGACCACGTAGTCGAGCTTGCCGCCCTGATCGCCGTCCACGATGGCCGCCGCGTTGCCGCCCAGTTCCAGAATCACCTTTTTCTTGCCGGCCTTTTTCTTCAGATCCCAGCCCACCGCCGGCGAGCCGGTGAAGGACAGCAGCTTGAAGCGCTCGTCGGTGGTGAACAGGTCCGCGCCGTCGCGGTGGGCCGGCAGGATCGAAAATGCGCCCTTGGGCAGATCCGTTTCCGCGAGGATCTCGCCCATGATCAGCGCCCCGACCGGCGTGCGGCTGGCCGGCTTTAGCACGAACGGCACGCCCGCCGCCAGCGCCGGCGCCACTTTGTGCGCCGTCAGGTTGAGCGGGAAATTGAACGGCGAGATGAACGAGCACGGCCCGATCGGCACGCGCTTGACATAACCGTGATAGCCCTTGGCGCGCGGCGAAATCTCCAGATTGACGATCTCACCGTCGATGCGCACCGCCTCCTCCGCCGCCACCTTGAACGTGTCGATCAGGCGCGTGACTTCGCCGCGCGAATCGTTGATCGGCTTGCCCGCTTCGATGCACAGCGCCATCGCCAGTTCGTCGAAGCGCTCGCGAAAGCGGCTCACGCAGTGTTCCAGCACGGCCTGGCGCTTGAACGGCGGAAACGCACGTAGCGCGGGCTGCGCCGCCACCGCATAACCGATGGCCTTGTCGATCGCCGCGGCGTCGGCCATGGCGACGCGGGTCGCCACTTCGCCGCTGTATTTGTCGGTGACTTCGAGATCGGTATTGGCCGCCACCGCCTCGTTTGCCAGGTAGTACGGGTAAGTCTTTTTCAACATGACGCGTTCTCCTCGATGCAATCGGCTCCGCCGGTTTCACGCAGCAAGCCGCATGCCCTTCGCTCCGCTCAGAGTTGCGCGCTCAGGCGCTTGATCTCGCGGTTCAGCACGCGCTCGTTGTCCGAATAGTCGATCGGTAGATCGATCACGTGCACACCCGGCGTCGCAAAACATTCGCGCAGCAGCGGCGCGAATTCGTCGGCCGTCTCGATGCGGTGGCCCTGTGCTCCGTAGCTCTGCGCGTAGGCCACGAAATCGGGATTCTGCAAGGTCATTCCATAGTCGGGGAAGTTCATGTTCTCCTGCTTCCAGCGGATCATCCCGAAGGCGTCGTCGCGCAGGATCAGCACCACCAGATCGAGCTTCAGACGCACCGCCGTCTCGAGTTCCTGCGAGTTCATCATGAAGCCGCCGTCGCCGCACACCGCCATCACCTTGCGGTCCGGGTGCACGATCTTGGTGGCAATTGCCGACGGCAGCCCCGCGCCCATCGAGGCGAGCGCGTTGTCGAGCAGCAGCGAATTCGGTTCGTGGGCGCGGTAATAGCGCGCGAACCAGATCTTGTACATGCCGTTGTCCAGACACACGATGCCGTCCACCGGCGTGGTCTCGTAGACGTCGTTGACGATCCGCACCGGGTACATCGGGAAACGGTCGTCGTGCTGGCCTTTGACGAGATGCGCGTCGAAGTGCTCCTTGATCTCCTTGAAGCGCGTGAAGTCCCAATGCTCCTTGCGCTCTTTCAGGCTCTCCTTGAGCTGCCACACCGCGTTGGCGATGTCGCCCACCACTTCGATCTGCGGGAAGTACACCGGATCGACTTCGGCGCCGAGAAAATTCACGTGAATCACGGTCTTCTCGCCAGCGTCGCCGCTGCGCATGAAAAACGGCGGCTTCTCGATGACGTCGTGGCCCACGTTGATGATGCAATCCGCGTGATCGATGGCGCGGTGGACGAAGTCGCCGTCCGACAGCGTCGCATTGCCGAGCCACAGCGGATGCGATTCGTCGATCACGCCCTTGCCCATCTGCGTGGTGAAAAACGGAATGCCGATCTGGTCGACGAATTCGCGCAGCATCTTGGTGGTGGTCTTGCGATTGCCGCCCGCGCCGATCATCAGAAGCGGATGCTTCGCGCCGGTGATGGCCTCGACTGCCCGCGCAATCGCCTTTTCCTCGGCAACCGGGCGGCGGCTGAAGCTCTTCGGAATCGGCTTGCCGTCGCCCTCTTCGTCCGCGACGTCTTCGGGCAATTCCAGATGCGCCGCGCCGGGGCGCTCTTCCTCGGCCTGCCGCACCGCCTCGCGCACCAGCGCCGGAATGTTGCCGATGGACACGATCTGCCGCGTGTACTTGGTAAGCGGCTCCATCATGCGTACCACGTCGACGATCTGGAAGTGGCCCTGCTTGCTGGTCTTGATCGGCTTCTGGCCGGTGACCATCAGCATCGGCATGGCGCCTAGCTGGGCGTAGGCCGCGGCGGTGACGAGGTTGGTTGCGCCGGGGCCGAGCGTCGACAGGCACACGCCGATGCGCCCCGTCAGACGCCCGTAGGTGGCCGCCATGAAGCCGGCCGCCTGCTCATGGCGCGTGAGGATCAGCCTGATTTTGGAGCGGCGCAGCGATTCGAGGAGGTCGAGATTTTCTTCGCCGGGAATGCCGAAGACAAATTCGATACCTTCAGCTTCCAGCGACTTCACGAACAGGTCGGATGCTTTCATTGAGAGTCTCGCTTGACGAACGGGCGCGGACGCAGCACCCGCGCAATGGATCCGGGAATGGATGATCGAAGACGATGACACGCAGGGCCACGTATAAAGCAAAGCGCGACGTGGCCGCGGGGAACAGATTACTACCTGGGAGCAAAAGCTGCCCGCAGCCGGACAGTCGAGCACGGCGCGCGGCGGCGCCTCGCGGCAAGCTATCGCACGATTGTGACGCAATCGGACAGAATCGGCGCGGCGTTGGCGCCCGCCATGGCGTCGTAGAGATCGGCGCGCGGACCTTTGGTCCACCAGGTATAGCTGGACGCCTGGTATTTGACGCCTGAGGCGGCCAGTGTGTTGACGAACAGCAGCGTTTGCCCTTTGACGGGTACGAGCGCGAAGCTCTGGCCGTTCGCCGTGTTCCAGTAGGTGACCTGCAGTATCTTGCCGGTGGCGCAGGTGTATTTGAGGGTCTGGCGGTTTTTCGTCTGCGTTTGCGCGAGACGGGGAGGTGTGGCCCACGCGTTGCCCAGCCACGCATTGACGGTGAGCAGACCGATTACCACCATGAGCCATTTGCTGCGCATCTGCGTCCTCGTTTGGGATGTCCGCGTTCGAAGCTGCCAGGTACCTGCAAGACCTACAAGGGAAAGGGCAAGCGCCGACGGCGCGTCATCAGGACAGAGCCGGACAGCAGCGCCCATTCACGCGGAAAAGGTTCACGGATCGATCACATCCGCGCAGGCATCGGTCGGCGCGGCCGCCACGTGGCCGACCACCGGCACGATTTTCAGACCCGCCGACGCCACCCGGCACGGCGCCGCCGCAAGACCACACCCACCGAGCCCCGCGCACAGCGCGGCCAGAACGCCCCACGCACCGAGGCGGCCAATCCGGCGAAGCCGCGCGAGCTTGCGGGTGTCTGACTTCATGGTACTTCTCCTGCCTTCAATGCTGCGGATGATGCGCCGAACGCGGCAACCACGACGGCGCCGGCCACGGCATTAACGCCATCCACAACAACCTGCCGGCGACAAACCTGTCGCCCCAACTTATTTTGCCGACACCGGCCGCACCGCTGCCGCTGCCTGCTTCGCGCGGGCGCGGGCTTCGTCCGTATTCGAGCCGGTAGCGAGCGCCACGCCCATGCGGCGCTTGACGAAGCTCTCGGGCTTGCCGAACAGCCGCAGATCCGCATTCGGCACGGCCAGCGCCGCCGCCACGCCTTCGAAGGCGATGCCGGCTTCGTCCAGGCCGCCATAGATCACCGCCGACGCGCCCGGCGCCCGCAGCGAGGTATCCACCGGCAAACCGAGAATCGCCCGCGCGTGCAGTTCGAACTCCGACAGACGTTGCGAGCACAGCGTGACGAGGCCGGTATCGTGCGGACGCGGGCTGACTTCCGAAAACCATACGTCATCGCCGCGCACGAAAAGTTCCACGCCAAAGAGACCGCGACCGCCGAGCGCCGCCGTCACCTTGTGCGAAATGTCGCGGGACCGTTCAAGCGCGAGCGGGCTCATCGGCTGCGGCTGCCAGGATTCGACGTAGTCGCCGGCAACCTGCACGTGGCCGATCGGATCGCAGAAATAGGTGCTGGTCTGGCCGTTGGCAGGGTCGATGGCACGCACCGTCAACTGGGTGATTTCGTACTCGAAGTTGATGAAACCTTCGACGATCACGCGGCCATGATTGACCCGGCCGCCCGCCATGGCGTATTGCCAGGCCGGTTCGACGTCGGCGTCGCTCTTCAGCACCGACTGCCCCTTGCCCGACGACGACATCACCGGCTTGACGACGCACGGATAACCGACCTTCGCAATGCCCGCCTTCAGTTCATCGAGCGAATCCGCGAATGCGTAAGGCGAAGTCGGCAGGCCGAGCTCTTCGGCGGCCAGACGCCGGATGCCTTCGCGGTTCATCGTCAGTTGCGTGGCGCGCGCGGTGGGGATCACTTCGGCGAGGCCGTCGGCTTCGATGGCGGCCAGCGCGTCGGTGGCGATGGCTTCGATTTCCGGCACGATCAGATGCGGGCGCTCCTGCTCGACCAGCGCGCGCAGGGCGGCGCGGTCGGTCATGTCGATCACGTGGGCGCGATGCGCCACCTGATGACCCGGCGCATTCGGATAACGGTCGACCGCGATCACTTCCACGCCGAGGCGCTGCAACGCGATGATCACTTCCTTGCCCAGCTCGCCCGCGCCGAGCAGCATCACGCGCGTCGCCGAGTTCGAAAGCGGGGTGCCGATCCGTTGGCCGATCTGCATGGAGTCTCCAGAAAAATGTCAGATGAGATGGAATGGGTAGATCAGCAATGTTAACATGCGCAACCTCTGCACCGGAGGCCCGGCGCCGTGCGCGGAGCGCTCGCGTGCGGCAACCTGAGTGCGTTACCCTTACGCCTTCGCCAGTTTGAAGAGGACCGACGCCATGTTCCCAACGTCTACAGCGCGACGTGTTGCGCGTCTCGTTGCAGCGCTGCTTGCGCCGCGTGTTGCAACGGCTTTTGCGCCGTTTTTGGCGGCCCGCGTTGCGCCATCCGCCACGCACCGGCTTGCGCCGGCCGGCGCGCGGGTGCGTCGGACGGGCCGCGGCACGCTTGCCGCGCTCAGCGTGACCGCGCTGCTGGCGGCCTGCGCCATGCCCACCCATCCGGATGCCAAAGCACCGCCGCCCGATCCGTTCAACCCGGCCGCGACGCAATTGCTCGACGATACGTCATGGCAACTCACCGGCTGGCAACAGGCCGACGGCACCGCGCGCGCGATTCCCGGCGCCGACAGCGGCGAGCCGATCACGCTGACGCTCGCGGCGGAAAGCGGCAGGCGCCGTGCCAGCGGCTTCTCCGGCTGCAACCGTTACTCGGGACCCTACGGCCTGAAAAACGGCAAGCTGAGCGTCGGGCCGCTTGCGGGCACGCGGATGGCGTGCTCGACGCCCGGTGGCCAGATCGAAGGCGATTATCTCGACGCGCTCATGCATATCGAGCGCACCGGCGTGCAGATGCGCGCGCCGCAGGAATTGCAGTTGATCCTCGAAAACGGCGACAAGCTGGTTTTCGCGCAGCACGACAAATGACAGCCGTGCGGATGGCGCGCAGCCCAGGCAGCGAGGCGCGCAACGACGCCCGTTCCGGTCGGCCCGCGCGCCGTGCGGTTTTTGCAGCAGATCAAGCAGGCGGCGGAGCGCGCGCCGTTGCCTTCGAAGCGCGGTGCTTCGCCGGTTTAAACTCGACGGATTGCGTTTTCGCGGATCCGTCATTCGTTGATGTCTAGCATGCACACGGTAGTTTTCGGCTGGTTCGGCGGGTCAGCCGTCTGGTTCCTCCATCTTTTGTGGCGTCTCGTGAAGTCTGTGCTGCCAGGCGGCGTCGGCCTGCGCGGGCCGGGCACCATCCGCCTGTGGCTGGGATTCGTCTGCGTCCTCGTGGCGAGTTGCACGCTGGAGGCGTCGCTGCTCGGGATGGTGGGCGTCGATGGCTTCGGGCATCTGCTGGCGGTCGGCTTCGGCAGGCTGCTGGGGCATGTCGGCACGCCGCTCGTGATGCTGGCGCTGCTGCTGTTGAGCCTGCCGTGGCTGCTCGAATTTCGCTGGAGCCGCGTCGCGCAGTGGGCCGACGGCGCGTTCGGCCTCGGGCTCGGGCTGAACCGTGGACTGGCGAGGCGCGATGAAGATGCGCGCCGGCGCAGCACCGTCGACGATTCGCTGCCGCCGTATGCATCGACCCCGGTTAATCCGATGGCGCCGAAAGCCAAAGGCCGCTACGCACGGCCGACCGTGTGGCGGCCGCCGGCAGCGACGCGCGGTGCGGCCGCTGCCGCAGGTACGGCCGGCCTGGCCGCTGCGAAAGATGCTTTGGGCAAGGACGCGCTGGGCGGCAGCGGCGCGCGTGGTGCGGCCACATCGGGCGGCGCGGGTTGGCAGGCGAGGAATCCGGCGACGCGCGGTCAGGCGGCCCCGCTTCATGGCGCAGGACAGACGCGGGTCATTGCACCGGTTCGGCAAGGCGGCGGACAGGGACAGACGCCGGCGCAACATTCCAGCACCGCGCTCGACAAGGGCGCTGCGCGGGCGTCGGCTGAACCGGTTGCAGCGGCGGGATGGCTGCGTGAATCGGCGACAGCGCGCGACGCTGCGGCGGTTGCAACTGCGGCTGCGGCTGCAAATGCAAATGGGGTTGCAACGGCAGCAAACCGTGCGCCATCGATTCAGCCCATCGCCCCGCCAGCACGCCCGGGTGTTTCGCCCACGGTTGCGCGCCACGCGCCGCCCGCCGCGCCGGTCCAGCCACAACGGCCAGTCATCGAGGCGGCGCAGGCACGGACGCCGACGCACACACAGCGCCGTCCGGCCAGCGACGGTTCGCGGCCGCCGAGTTATTCGCGGCCGCCCGCATCGACCGAGCGCGCCACACCGCCCGCCAGCGTGCAGGACACGCTGCGCAGCATCGAAGAGAACGCGGCGCGCTGGACCAGCATCGCGGGCGCCAGCCTCGCCCGGCATGCCGGGTCCGAGACGAACCGGATCACGACTGAGACACCGGCTGCGGCGGATGCGCCAACTCCTCCAGCAGCGCAAGGACCGGGCGACGCTCAACATGCCGCCGCAGCGCCGTCCGTGCCTTTCGCGCCATCAGGCGATGTCACTGCAGAGCCCGACACGTCGTTGCATCCCGTGGTCGAACAGGCACACGAAGCCCCCCTGCCCCGCTTCGAACCGATCGTCGAGACGTATGCACCGGCGGCCGACCTCGTCATCGAGAAAACCGTCGCGCCGTGGGAAGCCGAAGCTGAGGACGCTGACTCCATCGCTGCGATTCATGCCTCGTCGGCAGCCGCCGCGCCTTTACATGCAGCCACGGAAGACAACGCATCGCCCTACAGCGAACCCGAGCCGAGCCTCGCCCCGGATGTGACGCCATTCCCGGCACACGGCCAGACCGAACCGGCCACGCCAGTCGACGCGCCCATCGCGCCGCCGTCTAACGTTGTGCGCTTCCCCAGCTTTGCCGCAACACCTATCGCGAATTCCGACGCCCACGCCGCGCGCGAACCGCTGCAAACCAGCGACGGCGAAGAAGAATACGACGCCTCGCGCGGCCACATCGCCGCCGTACACGCCGCTGCAGCCGCTGCGCCGGCATTCGACGAACGCGCCGAACGCGACGACCGCGACGACGAAGCCAACAACGACGCAAACACCGAAAGCGCCGACGACGCCACCCGCGCGATCCCACCCGGCACAAACACCGCCCCGCAAAACGAGGCGTCCCTCGCGTCCCTCGCCCCGTCGCGCAGCGAGCCGGCCAACGAACCCGTCGCCCCGCGCACGCCCGTCCGTGGCCATGCGCCGACGGTCTTCGAATTCCGCGCGCCCGCTGCGTCGACGGTCGAACTGCCGACGCTCGACCTGCTGGCCCGCGCCGACACCGACGTCGAACCGGTCTCCGAACAGCACCTCGCCGAAACCGGCCAGTTGATCGAACAGCGCCTGCAGGAATTCAAAGTGCCGGTGACCGTGGTAGGCGCCTCCGCCGGCCCGGTCATCACGCGCTTCGAAGTCGAGCCGGCGCTCGGCGTGCGCGGCAGCCAGATCGTCGGGCTGATGAAGGACCTGTCGCGCGGCCTCGGCCTCACGTCGATCCGCGTGGTCGAAACGATTCCCGGCAAGACCTGCATGGGCCTCGAGTTGCCGAATGCCAAGCGCCAGACCATCCGCCTGTCGGAGATCCTCGAGGCGAACGTCTATCAGCACTCGCACTCCATGCTCACGCTGGCGATGGGCAAGGACATCACCGGTCATCCGGTGGTCGCCGATCTCGCCAAGGCGCCGCACATGCTGGTGGCCGGCACCACCGGCTCGGGCAAGTCGGTGGCGATCAACGCTATGATCGTGTCGCTGCTCTACAAGGCGACGCCCGAAGAAGTGCGGCTGATCATGATCGATCCGAAGATGCTGGAACTGTCGGTGTACGAAGGCATTCCGCATCTGCTCGCGCCGGTCGTCACCGATATGAAACTGGCCGCCAACGCGCTCAACTGGTGCGTCGGCGAAATGGAGAAGCGCTACCGGCTGATGTCGGCGGTGGGCGTGCGTAACCTCGCGGGTTTCAACCAGAAAATCCGCGACGCGCAAGCCGCCGGCAAGAAGCTCGGCAATCCGTTTTCGCTGACGCCCGAAGCGCCCGAGCCGCTCGCGCCGCTGCCGCTGATCGTGGTCGTGATCGATGAGCTGGCCGATCTGATGATGGTCGCGGGCAAGAAGATCGAAGAACTGATTGCGCGTCTCGCGCAGAAAGCGCGCGCCGCCGGCATCCATCTGATTCTCGCCACGCAGCGTCCGTCGGTGGACGTGATCACCGGCCTTATCAAGGCCAACATCCCGACACGCGTCGCCTTCCAGGTGTCGTCGAAAATCGACTCGCGCACGATTCTCGATCAGATGGGCGCCGAGTCGCTGCTCGGCCAGGGCGACATGCTGTTCCTGCCGCCGGGCACCGGCTATCCGCAGCGCGTGCACGGCGCGTTCGTCGCCGACGAGGAAGTGCACCGCATCGTCGAATATCTGAAGCAGTTCGGCGAGCCGCAATACGAGGAAGGCATTCTCGACGGCCCCACCGCCGAAGGCGCGGCCCAGGACCTGTTCGGCGACGCGCCGGATGCCGAAGCCGATCCACTCTACGACGAAGCCGTCGCCTTCGTGGTGCGCACACGGCGCGCGTCGATCTCGTCGGTGCAGCGGCAATTGCGCATCGGCTACAACCGGGCGGCGCGACTGGTCGAGCAGATGGAGGCGGCGGGGCTGGTGTCGTCGATGGGCATCAACGGCAGCCGCGAAGTGCTGGCGCCGGGACCGGCCGAATAAGCGCAAACTGCTGCGTCAAATGAAATGGGCCTCGGCGGCAGGCATGCGCCGAGGCCCATTTTTCTACCGGCTCAAGAATTCCGGCAACTCAGGAAACGCAAGCGCCTCAAGACGGCGACACCCACTTGAAATCGACCGGCGAACCGATCTCGATCTCTTTCGGATTCGCTTCGAGCAGGCCGGTCTGCTGATCGCGCCGGAACACATACGCGGTGTCGCTCAACTGATTGCCGACGATCAGCCAGTTGCCGGTCGGATCGATGGCAAACTCACGCGGCGACTTGCCGAGCGTGGACTGACGTCCCACCAGTTTCAGATGGCCGTTGGCCTGATCGACGGCAAAGATCACGATCTCGTTCGCGTCGCCACGGTTGGTCGCGTAGAGGAACCGCCCGTCCGGCGACAGATGGATTGCCGCCGCCCCCACCTGCCCCTTGAAATGCGGCTCGGTCAGCGGCGACACCTGCAACTGCGTGAGCTTGCCGTCGTCGTAACGGAACGTGGTGACGCTCGCCGCCAGTTCGCTCGTCAGATACGCGTACTTGCCGTCAGGTCCGAACACCAGGTGACGCGGACCGCTGCCCGCCTTCACGTCCGTATAGCGCCACTCGGTCGGACCGAACAGGCCGCGGCTGCCATCGGGCGTGTAGCGGTACGAATACAGCTTGTCGGCGCCGAGATCCTGCGCGAACAGATACTGGCCGTCCGGCGAGAACACTGTCGAATGCACATGCGAGTTGTCCTGACGTCCCTTCACCGGACCGCCGCCTTCGTGATGCACGGTCAACACCGCCTGCCCCACCTGGCCGTCGGCCTGCAGCGGGAAGACCGCGAAGCTGCCGCCGGGGTCCGCCGCCACCGAATAGTTCGCCGTCAGCAGATATTTGCCGTCCGGTGAAATCTTCAGATAGCACGGGTCGTTGCCCTCGGCCGACACCTTGTTGAGAAAGGTCAGCTGGCCGCTCGCCGGATCGAAGCCAAACGCGCTGATACCACCGCGCTGCGAGGCCGGGCCGTTGTCGCCGGGCAGTTCGTTGACCGAATAAACGTGGCGGCGGTCGCTGCTCACCACCACATACGACGGATTGACCGTCTGCGCCACCGAGACGCGCGTGGCCTCGCCCGTCTTCGTATCGAAGTGATACACGTAGATGCCTTCGCTCTTGCCGCCCGTATAGGTGCCGACGATCATGTCGTAGACACCGTCGGCCGGTGCCGGGCCGGCATCCTGAGCGAACGCCTGGGTAGCCGCTATTGAGACCATGAGAACTAAACCTTTTATTATCGAACCGGCAGACCGGGGTGACTGCGCGAATGCGGTCTTCCGAAGGGGCTGAAGTGAGGGCTGGGACTCGGCGCTTGCGGCGGCTTTGGCACTACGATGCATGTCGACCTCCTGGACATCGATTATTCGGATTGGATGGTGTCGCTGGTCTGCAACGCGATTTGGATCGTTTTTAGTTATCGGCGCAAGTATAGAAGATAGAAGCCAGGCGTTGAGCCGGATCACACTATCCGGTCAAAACGCTCTCACTGCCGTCCTGTCACCCGGAGTTTCAATGAACATCACTTTCAGTCTCGGCCCGATCGTCTCGCTGATCGCCGGCATTCTCATTCTCGTGATGCCGCGCCTGTTGAATTACATCGTCGCGGTGTATCTGATCGTCATTGGCGTGATCGGCATCTTCGGGATGAGTTCGTCGCATTTTTGAGCGGCACGAGCGACGGCCACGGACGGTTCAAGCCGCATGCCGGGGTTTGCGCGGCACGCCACGTGCTATAGACGGCAAACGCCTCATGGCAAATGGCGGAGCGAATGCAAGGCAACCGTCAGGCAGGACAGGATCGTCAGGCGCGCGCCGGCCACGCCGGATGACGTGAAGATGGCGAGCCGATGGCGGCGCCGCCAGTTGCCCGGCGATGCCCGCGCAGCCTAGCCGTTGGCAAGTTGATCGAGGCGCAGTCTTCCCTGCAGCGACAGGCCGCCGACGGCATAATGGCCTTCACCCTCGCGATAGCGCTTGAAGCAGGCGCGCTCGATCAGGAAGGACGCGGCGGCCTGCATCCCGTTGCGGGACAGGCCAAGGCGGCCGGCATCGAGCGGCAGCATGGAGTCGTCAGCGAGTTCGCTGGCGGCCGAGAGAATGGTGATGCAATCGGATTTCGACGGGTTCAGCATGGCTTTCGTCCTCGAAAACAGCATTCGCGTGCACGATGAAGCGGCCTCGCACCGTCTGCGGCCAGCTCCTCGCCCATCATCCAAAAATCCGATTGTAGGCAGCGCTATCTCAAATTGCCAATGCGAAGTCGCCACGCATGTGCTGGAACCCTTACCGGAGCCTGTTGCAGGTTTGTCCCGCAACCGGCCCTCACGCGGCCTGAACCAAACGGCATGGCGCGGGTCCGGTAGTAACAACGTCCCGGGACGTTGCAGGCGCGCCTGAAGCGCCCGCCACGCCCCGTTCATTTCGCTTACCCCAGTCCCCTATGCCCGCACTTATCGAAGACTATGCCCTCGTCGGCGACGGCCACACCGCCGCCCTGATCTCCCGCGACGGTTCCGTCGACTGGCTCTGCTGGCCCCGCTTCGACTCCGGCGCGTGCTTCGCCGCACTCCTCGGCAACGAAAAGAACGGCCGCTGGCTGCTCTCTCCCGTATCCGACAAGCCCGCGAAAACCACCCGCCGCTATCGCGGCGAAACGCTGATCCTCGAAACCGATTTCGAAACCGAAGAAGGCGTGGTCACGGTGATCGATTTCATGCCGCCCGGCAACGGCTGGTCGGAACTGGTCCGCATCGTGGTGGGCCGGCGCGGCACCGTGCGCATGAAGATGGAACTGGTGCTGCGCTTCGACTACGGTTTCTCGATTCCGTGGGTCAGCCGCCTGAAACACGACAGCGGCATCAAGGCGATCGTCGGGCCGGACACGGCCGTGCTGCGCACGC
The DNA here is from genome assembly GCF_900996235.1 of Paraburkholderia sp. BCC1885. Lineage (GTDB taxonomy): Bacteria > Pseudomonadota > Gammaproteobacteria > Burkholderiales > Burkholderiaceae > Paraburkholderia. Next base: position 292,160 of record NZ_CAAJGM010000230.1, on the reverse strand, counting down.
CGGTCGAACTGCGCGGCGAGAACATGCACACGGTCGCCGAATTCACCGTGTCGCCTGGCGAACGGGTGCCGTTTGCGCTCGCCTATTCGCCGTCGCATTTGCGCATTCCGCCGGGCCGCGACCCGCACACCGCGCTCGCGCGTACCGAGAACCACTGGCGCGAGTGGTCGGCGCGCAGCACGGTGGAAGGCAAATATGCCGGGCCGATCCGCCGCTCGCTGATCACCCTCAAGGCGCTCGCCTATGAGCCGACCGGCGGCATCGTGGCGGCGCCCACCACCTCGCTGCCCGAGCAGCTGGGCGGCACGCGCAACTGGGACTATCGCTATTGCTGGCTGCGCGACGCCACCATCACGCTGCTCGCCATGATGCGCGGCGGCTATTTCGACGAAGCGCGCGCGTGGCGCAGCTGGCTCGCCCGCGTGATGGCCGGCGCGCCCGAGCAGTTGCAGATCATGTACGGCATCAGCGGCGAGCGCCGCCTGCCGGAGTTCGAACTCGACTGGCTCGACGGCTACCAGGGCGCGAAGCCCGTGCGGATCGGCAACAACGCCGCCGGCCAGCTGCAGCTCGACGTGTACGGCGAAGTGATGAACGCACTGCACCTTGCGCGTATCGGCGGCCTGGCAGCGGACGACACCACCTGGAACGTGCAGTGCGAAATGCTCGAGCACCTCGAATCCATCTGGCAGGAGCCCGACGAAGGCATCTGGGAAACGCGCGGTGGCCGCCAGCATTTCACCTTCTCGAAGGTGATGGCCTGGGTGGCGTTCGACCGTGCGATCAAATCGGCTGAATCGTTCAATTTGCCGGGGCCCATCGACCATTGGCGCGAGATTCGCGAGCAGATTCACGCGCAGGTCTGCGAGAAAAGCTGGAATCCGACACTCAACGCCTTCACGCAGATCTACGGCGGCGACGAACTCGACGCCAGCGTGCTGCTATTGCCGCAGGTGGGCTTTCTGCCACCATCGGACCCGCGCGTGATCGGCACGCTCGCCGCCACCGAAAAATATCTGCTGCACGACGGCTTCGTGATGCGTTACCGCACCACGGAATTCAACGACGGTCTGCCGCCCGGCGAAGGCACTTTCCTTGCCTGCAGCTTCTGGATGGTCGACAACCTCGCCATGCAAGGGCGCGTCGAGGAAGCCGAGGCGATGTATGAACGGCTGCTCGGACTCGCCAACGACGTCGGCCTGCTCGCCGAGGAATACGATCCGACAGCGAAGCGTCTCGTCGGCAATTTCCCGCAGGCGTTTTCGCACGTGGCGCTGGTCCACACCGGTTTGAACCTGATGAAGCACGAACAGGAGATCGCCAAGGCGGCGGGACAACCCGCGCATAACGGCACGGATCCGGTCGAACTTGACCCTGCGGCAACCCCGGATAGCGGCGCAGCAACATCGCCCGTACCATGATTTAATGACGTTTTAGCTGCCGGGAGGCCTCAGGTTGCTGCATTGCACAAATCCCCTTTGTCCGATATCATCAACTGAGACTCTTGGCCGATAATCAAGCGCCTACAACCACAACGGCCGCCACAACGCGATACGCGTTTTTGCGCAGCCCCATGCGAATCGCCCCAACGCCGGAGCACCCATGCTCTATCAACTGCACGAATTTCAGCGGGCTCTGCTCAGCCCGCTGACCGCCTGGGCCCAAGCCGCGTCGAAGTCCTTCGCGAATCCGGCCAGCCCGCTTGCCTATGTTCCGGGCGCCACCCGTCTTTCCGCCGGCTACGAATTGCTTTACCGGCTCGGCAAAGACTACGAAAAGCCCGAATTCAATCTGCACCAGATCGTTAAAGATGGTCATAACATCCCGATCATCGAACAGACGATCGTCGAAAAGCCGTTTTGCCGTCTGCTGCGTTTCAAGCGTTTCGCCGACGACAGCGCGGCTGTTACCCAATTGAAAGACGAGCCGGTGGTGCTGGTGTGCGCGCCGCTGTCGGGCCACCACGCCACGCTGTTGCGCGACACGGTGCGCACGCTGCTGCAAGACCACAAGGTGTACATCACCGACTGGATCGACGCGCGCATGGTGCCGCTCGCGGAAGGCGAGTTCCATCTCGACGATTACGTGGCTTACATCCAGGAATTCATCCGCCATATCGGCGCGAAGGATCTGCACGTGATCTCGGTGTGCCAGCCGACCGTGCCGGTGCTCGCCGCCATTTCGCTGATGGCGAGCCGCGGTGAAGAAACGCCGCGCACCATGACGATGATGGGCGGCCCGATCGACGCGCGGAAGAGCCCGACCTCGGTCAATTCGCTCGCCACGCAACACTCGTTCGAATGGTTCGACAACAACGTGATCTACACGGTGCCGCCGAACTATCCGGGCGTGGGCCGCAAGGTTTACCCGGGCTTCCTGCAGCACACGGGTTTTGTGGCGATGAATCCGGAGCGCCACGCGGCTTCGCACTGGGACTATTACCAGAGTCTGCTAGCCGGCGACGAAGAAGACGCCGAAGCCCACCGCCGCTTCTACGACGAGTACAACGCCGTGCTCGACATGGACGCCGATTACTACCTCGACACGATCCGCGTGGTCTTCCAGGAATTCCGCCTGGCCGAAGGCACCTGGGACGTGGCGGGCGAGCGCGTGCGGCCGCAGGACATCAAGAAGACCGCCCTCTTCACGATCGAAGGCGAGCTCGACGACATTTCGGGCGACGGTCAGACCCGCGCCGCGCAGGATCTGTGCAGCGGCATTCCGGCCGAACACAAGCAGCATTTCACCGCGGAAAAATGCGGCCACTACGGCATTTTCTCCGGTCGTCGCTGGCGCACCATCATTTATCCGCAATTGCGCGACTTCATCCTCGCGCACAACAAGGCGCCCAAGGCCGCGAAAGAGAAAGTCGAAGCCTGAGCCACGCCACTTCGCACGACGACGCTCGGCTCGAAACGGGTCGTCGTTGTGCAAGTGGTGGTAGCGGGATCGAATCTCGAATGCTCAAACGACAACGGCCCCTGCGGGGGCCGTTGTCGTTTGAGCGAGGCGACGCGAGCAGAGGCGAGCGGCAACGCGTGCAGGGGTGATCTGCACGGCGCGCACTCCAATCATTCGCTTCCTGCCGCCAGATCGGGCGGCGTGGCGTCAAATGCCTGGGTCAGATACCTGGTTGCCCTTAGCTTTTAACCGACCGGACGCAACGCAACGGGTCTAGCCGGGTCTAGCGTCTGAGCAGATACGCGAGCAGCAACTCGGTGTTCATCTGCACGATTTCGCTGCGCTCGGACGCCGTGCTGAAATCGCGCCCGAGGGTGGCCTCCAGCGTGAAGCGATTCGACACAATGTAGTAGCCCATGCCCGAGAGCGTGACATAAAAGCGCAACGGGTCGACGTTGGTGCGGAACAGTCCCGCGCGCTGGCCGCGCTCGAGGATGCTGCCTAGCGTCGCAACAATGGGCGAGATCATTTCCCGAATGCGCGTGGACTTCTGCATATAGCGCGCCTCGTGCAGATTCTCGTTGTTGATGAGACGCAACAACTCGGGATGATCCCGGTAGTAGTCCCACACAAAATGCGCAAGACGCGTAATGGCCTCGACCGGCGCTATGCCGTTCAATTCCAGCGTGCGCTCCGCCTCGTTCAACGCGCCAAAGGCGTGCTCGAGCACCGCCGTGAATAGCTGCTCCTTACTCCCGAAGTAGTAATAGAGCATGCGTTCATTGGTTTCTGCGCGGCGGGCGATCTGGTCGACGCGTGCGCCGAACAACCCACCATTTGCAAATTCCTCAGCGGCCGCGAGCAGAATACGGCGCCGGGTGCCTTCAGGATCTCTTTTGATTTTCGGCTGATTCATGGTGGCATCATCGTGAGCCGCGTTATCCGGATCGCGCCGCCGGCCTCTCCTTGGCCTTTGCACCGGCAGCGTTAGCGGGCGCGCCATGGTTGGGGGACACCCTTCTGCGGTCTTTCGAAAAAAGCGCTTCGATTATGGCACATGGTTTGGCAATCGCAATCGGGGAAATCGGCGATAATGTGCTATTTCCCCTACGCCAGATGGAGCCAGCCAATCCGAGCTGCGCCCGTCTGCCGCCGGGCAGCGCAAGCGGCCTGCCGGCAAGCCTCACCGTCGTGACCGTGACCGATTCCAGAACACTCGCAGAGCGCATCGAAGATCTGCTTCCCCAGACTCAATGTACCAAGTGCGGCTATGCAGCATGCCGGCCCTACGCCGAAGCAGTAGCCGCCGGCACGGCCAACTACAACCAATGCCCGCCGGGCGGCGCCGAAGGCGTGGCGCGCCTGGCCGCCCTGCTCGGCAAGCCGGTCATCCCGCTCAATCCGGAGAATGGCGTCGAACGGCCGCGGCCACTGGCGGTGATCGACGAGAGCCTGTGCATCGGTTGCACGCTATGCATGCAAGCGTGTCCGGTAGACGCGATCCTTGGCGCTCCGAAACAGATGCACACGGTGATCGAGGCGCTATGCACCGGTTGCGATCTGTGCGTCGCGCCCTGCCCGGTGGATTGCATCGCCATGCTGCCGGTCACTGGCGCGGCGACCGGCTGGGAAGCGTGGACCGCCGCGCAGGCGAACGCGGCCCGCGCCCATCACGATCGACGCGAGGCGCGGCTCGCACGCGAACGCAATGCCGCGGAAGCACGCGTGGCGGCGCGGCGGGCGGCCAATAGCAGTAGCGGCATGGCCCATGAGAGTGCCGCTACTGCTATCGCAACCGACACGAGCGCGGCCTCCGCAGACGCGCGCTCACCTGCCGCCACCGCGCCCGCCGCCGACGACGCCGAAGCCAAAAAACGCGCAATCATCCAGGCCGCGCTCGACCGCGCGCGTCAAAAGAAGGCTGAACTGGCTGCCAAAGGCGCCGGTCCGCAAAACACGAAACGCGTGAGCGCCGACGTGCAGGCCCAGATCGATGCCGCGGAGGCACGTCGCCGGCGCCTCGGCATCGAGGCAGCCGCCGGCGCCACCGATGCCACCGATCAACAGCCAGCCGCCGCCGAAGCCCCCGCCACGCCTCGCGCGCCCAAACCCTGACCCCTCCCGCCCCGGTATGAACGCGAACAAACGCCGCGCCATCTACGAGACGCTTCAGAGCCTCAACCCCCATCCGACAACCGAACTCGAATACACCACACCGTTCGAACTCCTGATTGCGGTGATGCTGTCGGCGCAAGCCACCGACGTTTCGGTCAACAAAGCAATGCGCAAGATGTTCCCGGTGGCGAATACGCCGAAGCAGGTTTTCGCGCTCGGCGAAGAAGGCGTCGCCGACTACATCAAGACCATCGGCCTCTATCGGACCAAGGCGAAGAACGTCATCGCGACCTGCCGGATCCTGCTCGATCAATACGGCGGCGAGGTGCCGGACGACCGCGAGGCGCTAGAAAGCCTGCCGGGGGTCGGCCGCAAAACGGCCAACGTGGTGCTGAACACGGCCTTCGGGCATCCCACCATCGCGGTCGACACGCATATCTTTCGGGTTGCGAATCGAACCGGCCTCGCGCCCGGCAAAGACGTGCGCACGGTTGAAGCGGCGCTGGAGAAATTCACGCCCGCCGAGTTCCGCCAGGATGCGCATCACTGGCTGATCCTGCACGGCCGTTATGTGTGCAAGGCGCGCCGGCCCGAATGCTGGCATTGCGTGATCGAACCGCTGTGCGAGTTCAGGCCGAAGACGCCGGCGCCTGATCTTTGAGTTATCAAGGCGGGTTCCCGCAGGAAGGCTTTAGCGCCGTGTGCCGTGTGCCGTGTGCCGTGTGCCGTGTGCCGTGTGCCGTGTGCTCCGTGCTCCGTGCTCCGTGCTCCGTGCGGCTCGCAGCGGACCTCCCTTATGCCGCGCGTCGGCAAGGCCTCGCCCCCCGGCGTAAAATAATCGCTTGTCGTCGCGCCCAGGGTTTGCCCTTGGCATCGTTGAATACCTCGCTGCTTCCCGCACGCGCGCACGTTTTCGCACCATCCAACACTGCTTCCACTGCACGATGTTCAATCCCAGCCGCGACGAAGTCCGAAGTTTTTTCACCGAGACCTGGCGCAAGCAGCACGAGGGCACGATCCTGACACCGCTGGAGGCCATCGCCGCCGACTGGATCGTCGAGCACCCCGAATATCATGGCGAACTGGCCAACACCGAGGCCGCGTCCGCGCAGGACTACTCGCCCGAACGCGGCCAGACCAACCCGTTCCTGCATCTGTCGATGCATCTGGCGATCAGCGAGCAACTGTCGATCGACCAGCCGCCCGGCATTCGCGCGGCCCACGAGCGCCTGGCCGCCCGCCTCGGCTCGCCGCACGACGCGCAGCACGCCATCATGGAGTGCCTCGGGGAAACCCTGTGGGAAGCACAACGCACCGGCACGCCGCCGGACACCGACGCGTATCTGCAACGCATCGAACGGCGCGCCTCACGCGATTGACGCGCCGTCCGCTCAGCGCGGCGTCAGCGTCACGCATCAGGGTTCACCCCAAAACGAAACACCCCGCCAAGGCGGGGTGTTTGCATATCGACGCCGCCTAAAGCGACGTGCCACGCGGCTTGGGCGCGGCGCTTATTTCTTCTGCACCAGGTCGCCGCTCAGCGACTCGACATACGCGGCGATGTCCTTCATATCGCCCTGCGAGAGGCTTTGCACCTGCGCCTGCATGATCGCGTTGTTGCGGCCGAAGTGCGGGTTGCCGTTGCCCATCTGATACTGGCGCAGCGCCCAATAGATGTAATCGGCATGCTGGCCCGCGAGCTTCGGATATTCCGGGCTCACCGGCTTGTTGAGGTTGACGCCGTGGCAGGCCGCGCAGTTGTGCGCGTCGGCCAGCACCTTGCCGTTGCCGGCATCGGCGGCATGCGCCACGTTTGCGGCCAGACCGAGACATGCCGCCGCTGCGCAGACAGCCTTGAACATCGTATGGAGTGCCAGTTGAGGCTTCTTCATGAATTCTCCTGTCCCGCGAAAGTAATAAGACTGGATGGATGACCGCAGCCGATTTACTTATCGGGATTGCTTTTCGAAGCGGGGGTCTGCGCCGCGTAGTACGCCGCAATGTCGGCAATGTCCTGATCGGACAGCGAAGCGGTAATGGCGTGCATCGTCTCGAAGTGACGGTCGCCCTTCTTGTATTCGTGCAACGCGTTCTCGAGATACGCCTGATTCTGACCGCCCAGCACCGGCACCCGGTAGACCTCGGGGTAGGCCGTGCGGTATTCGGGAATGCCGTGACAGCCAATACACATTGAAACCTTGCCCTGGCCTGCCTTGGCGTTGCCGACGACATCCGCTGCCTGGGCACTGGCCGCGTAGCCCGCTAGCACCGACAGCGCAGCGATTACAACGTGTTTGCCGACGAATTTATTCATAGCATGTAACCTGGCTTGAGGGGAAACGGGCGCCCAAAGGCAACAGCCTGCACCATTCTTCTTCTAGGGTTACCACGCAGGCCAAAAAAATCGGGCTAATTGTACCGCGACGCTATTGCGGGCGTCCACCGGGCGGGAGGCGCGGCCCGGTGCGCCTCCCCGCTCGCCGCCGGCCATGGCGCGCTGCCCGCCCACCGGACCGCGCCCCGCCAGCCGGTGCGGATGACACCATACGCCAGCGCGATTCAGCCCAACAGGGCTTCTGACTTATACTGGAATTTTTCCCCGAACGAGCGTCTCGCCATGCGTTTCGAAGGCTCAGCGCAGTACGTCGCCACCGACGACCTCAAGCTCGCGGTCAACGCCGCGATGACCCTGCAACGGCCGCTGCTCATCAAAGGCGAGCCCGGCACCGGCAAAACCATGCTCGCCGAGGAAGTGGCGGCGGCGCTCGGCATGCCGCTCATGCAGTGGCATATCAAGTCCACCACCAAGGCGCAGCAGGGCCTGTACGAATACGACGCGGTGTCGCGTCTGCGCGACTCGCAACTCGGCGACGAACGCGTCAAGGACATCCGCAACTACATCGTCAAGGGCGTGCTGTGGCAGGCCTTCGAAGCGGAGCAGCAGACCGTGCTGCTGATCGACGAGATCGACAAGGCCGACATCGAATTCCCCAACGACCTGCTGCGCGAACTCGACCGCATGGAGTTCTACGTCTACGAGACGCACGAACTGGTGCGCGCGAAACACCGCCCGCTCGTCATCATCACCTCGAACAACGAGAAGGAATTGCCGGACGCGTTCCTGCGCCGCTGCTTCTTCCACTACATCAAGTTCCCCGACCCGGTGACGATGCAGCAGATCGTCGAGGTGCATTTCCCCACCATCAAGAAAGACCTGCTGAGCGCGGCGATGGCGAGCTTCTTCGAACTGCGCAACGTCTCGGGCCTGAAGAAGAAACCGTCCACGTCGGAACTGCTCGACTGGTTGAAGCTCCTGCTGGCCGAGGACATTCCGCCCGAAGCGCTGCGCTCGTCGGATCAAAAGCAGATCATTCCCCCGCTGCATGGCGCGCTGCTGAAGAACGAACAGGACGTAAGCCTGTTCGAGCGGCTCATTTTCATGAACCGCAACAACCGTTGAACGGAGTGCGCGCGTCTCGGTGACGAAGCACTCGCCATACGCAAGCGCGCCGGCCACTGCGTCAGATACGCTGAATGCGCCGGGTGCGCTTAAGTAGAGTTGAGGAACCCGCATGCTGATCGACTTCTTTTATTCGTTGCGCGCGGCGAAGTTGCCCGTCTCCGTGAAGGAGTACCTGACGCTGCTCGAAGCGCTGAAAGCGAGCGTGATCGCGCCGTCGCTCGACGAGTTCTACTACCTCGCCCGTCTCACGCTGGTGAAAGACGAGCAGTATTTCGACAAGTTCGACCAGGCTTTCGGCGCGTATTTCAATGGCGTGGCCGCCAGGTCCGATCTCGCGCTCGACGTACCGCTCGACTGGCTGAAGAAAAAATTGCAGCGCGATTTGTCGCCGGAAGAAAAAGCGCAGATCGAAGCAATGGGCGGCCTCGACAAGCTGATGGAGCGCCTCAAGGAACTGTTCGACGAACAGAAGGACCGCCATGAAGGCGGCAACCGCTGGATCGGCACGGGCGGCACCTCGCCCTTCGGCAACGGCGGCTATAACCCGGAGGGCATCCGCATTGGCGGCGAGGCCGGCGGCAACCGCACCGGTGTGAAGGTGTGGGAAGCACGCGCCTATCGCGACTACGACGACCAGGTGGAAATCGGCACGCGCAACATCAAGGTGGCGCTGCGGCGGCTGCGCCGCTTCGCGCGCGAAGGCGCCGCCGACGAGCTCGACCTGCCCGACACGATCCGCAGCACCGCGGCCAACGCCGGCTGGCTCGATCTGAAGATGGTGCCCGAGCGGCACAACAACGTGAAAGTGCTGATGCTGCTCGACGTGGGCGGCTCGATGGACGACCACATCAAACGCACCGAAGAGCTGTTCTCGGCCGCCAAGGCCGAATTCAAGCATCTCGAGTTCTACTACTTCCACAACTGCGTGTACGACTTCCTGTGGAAGAACAACCGGCGCCGTCATGCGGAACGCATGCCCACGTGGGATGTGCTGCACAAGTTTACGCCGGAATACAAGCTGATCTTCGTCGGCGACGCCACCATGAGTCCCTACGAAGTGCTGCAGCCGGGCGGCTCGGTGGAATACAACAATCCCGAGGCGGGCGCGGTGTGGCTGCGGCGTCTCGCGGACCACTTCCCGCGGCACGCGTGGCTCAATCCCGAGCCCGAAGGGCTATGGGAATACCGGCAATCGGTCTCGGTGATCCGCGAAGTGCTCGGGCATCGGATGTATCCTCTCACGCTTGCCGGCCTGGAAACAGCGATGCGCGCCTTGAGCAAATAAGTTCGAAAATAAGTCTGGAAAATAAGTCTGGAAAATAAGCTGGCTCACATACCGCTACACACAAAACCCTGAGACCTTCTGCATGAGCTCCCCTTCGTCGCCCGAGCTGTCCCCTTCCGCCGCGCCGCCGGCGCGTCTTCGGCCGTTCGCGGATACGTCCCTGTCGGCGGTCGTGGCCGGCTTCGTCGCGATGATGACGGGCTACACCAGCTCGCTCGTGCTGATGTTCCAGGCGGGTCAGGCGGCGCATCTGTCCGACGCGCAGATTTCCTCGTGGATCTGGGCGCTGTCGGTCGGCATGGCGCTTTGCACCATCGGCCTGTCGCTGCGCTTTCGCGCGCCGATCGTGATTGCCTGGTCGACGCCGGGCGCGGCGCTGCTGGTGACGTCGCTCGCGCACGTGGCCTATCCGGAAGCGATCGGCGCGTTTATCGTCTGCGCGCTGCTGCTGACCGTGGTCGGCCTGACCGGCTGGTTCGATACGTTGATGAAGAAAATCCCGGCCGGCATCGCCTCCGCGCTGCTGGCGGGCATCCTGTTCGAGATCGGCATCGAAATTTTCCGCGCGGCGCAATTCCAGACCGCACTGGTGCTGGCGATGTTCTTCACCTACCTCGTCATCAAGCGCCTCGCGCCGCGCTATGCCATCGTGACGACGCTCGTCGTCGGCACGGCGGTGGCCGGCGGCCTCGGCCTGCTCGACTTCAGCCACTTTCATGTGGCGCTCGCGCATCCGGTGCTGACCGTGCCTGTGTTTTCCGTTGCGGCCATCGTCAGCATCGGCATTCCGCTCTTCGTGGTGGCAATGGCCTCGCAGAATGTGCCGGGCATCGCCGTGTTGCGCGCCGACGGCTACACCACGCCGTCCGCCCCGCTGATCGCCACGACCGGCATCGCCTCGCTGCTGCTCGCGCCGTTTGGCTCGCACGGCATCAATCTTGCGGCGATAACTGCAGCCATCTGTACAGGCCCGGAAGCCCATGAAGATCGTAACAAGCGCTACACCGCCGCCGTCTGGTGTGGCGTGTTTTACCTGATCGCCGGGATTTTCGGCGCCACCATCGCTGCCCTGTTCGCCTCGCTGCCCAAGGCGCTGGTGGTATCGGTGGCGGCGCTCGCGCTGTTCGGCTCGATCATGAGCGGGCTGGCCAACGCCATGCAGGACCTGAAGCAGCGCGAAGCGGCGCTGGTCACCTTCATGGTGACCGCCTCCGGCCTCACGCTGCTGTCGATCGGCTCGGCGTTCTGGGGGCTGGTGGCGGGCGTGTTGACGCAAGTCGTGCTGAACGCGCGGCGCGCCTGAATGACCGCCGCGCGAAGGCGGAATCGGACATCATCTGAGATAGAACCGACCGGCGCGGGCAAGTGGCGACGCCGCATCGACCGATCCGCCATAGAATAGAAGTATCGGGCGGCATTTCCCGGCAGAATCGTGGAAGTGCCGCAGCGTGAAATGCTGCCGCAGGAGCAACCGCCCGGTTTCCTCTGCGGCACCCTCCACCTTTGGACCATTGCGCCTGTGCGCCTTGAAGGCTCGACATGACTACCGCACTCGATCAACTCAAGCAATTCACGACCGTCGTCGCCGATACCGGTGACTTCCAGCAACTCGCCCAGTACAAGCCGCAGGACGCGACCACCAACCCGTCGCTGATCCTCAAGGCCGTGCAGAAGGACGACTATCGCCCGCTGCTCGAAAAAACCGTGCGCGATCACGCCTCGAAGCCGGTCGGTGCGATTATCGACAACCTGCTGATCGCGTTCGGCACGGAAATCCTCAAGATCATCCCGGGCCGCGTGTCGACCGAAGTCGACGCGCGCCTGTCGTTCGACATCAAGGGCTCGATCGACAAGGGTCACGAACTGATCAAGCTGTACGAAGCCGCCGGCATCGGCCGCGAGCGCATCCTGATCAAACTGGCGTCCACGTGGGAAGGCGTGCGCGCGGCCGAGCAACTGCAGAAGGAAGGCATTCACTGCAACATGACGCTGCTGTTCTCGCTCGCCCAGGCCGCCGCCTGTGCCGAAGCGGGTGCGCAACTGATCTCGCCGTTCGTGGGCCGCATCTACGACTGGTACAAGAAGAACGCCGGCAGCGCGTGGGATGAAGCGAAAGACGGCGGCGCGAACGATCCGGGCGTGCAGTCGGTGCGCCGAATTTACGCGTACTACAAGAAGTTCGGCTACAAGACCGAAGTGATGGGCGCGAGCTTCCGCACGCCGGGCCAGGTGCTCGAACTGGCGGGCTGCGACCTGCTGACGATCAGCCCGGATCTGCTGCAAAAACTGCAGGACAGCACCGACAAGGTGGAGCGCAAGCTGTCGCCGGAACTGGGCCAGGGTGCGAATATCGAACGCGTGGCGGTGGACGAATCGACTTTCCGCTTCCTCGTCAACGACGAAGCCATGGCCACGGAAAAACTCGCCGAAGGGATTCGCGCGTTCGCCGCGGATGCAGTCAAGCTGGAAAAGCTGATCGAAGAACTGCGTTAAGCGCTGGCGGGAGGCGCGGCGCGAGCGGCGAGCAACACGGCCGCGACGCGCCGCCACGCCTCACCTTTACCGGATTTCACAAATGACGCCACAGCGGACGACTACAATCGTTCGCTGTGGCGTCGTTTTTTTCGCGTGGGCGGATGCGGCGTCCAGAACGTCACTCTGATCGACAGGAGACGAAGATGGAAATCCAGTCTTATATATTTTTCGATGGCCGCTGCGAACAGGCCATTCAGTTCTACACCGACAAAATCGGCGCCGAAGTGCAGCTCAAGCTGCACTATAAGGACGCGCCGCCCGACGCCAACCGCCAGGTCGATCCGAAGTTCGACAACATGGTGATGCATGCCTCGGTGAAGATCGGCTCGTCCGTCCTGATGATGTCCGACAACTGCATGAGCGACACCGTCACGCACGATGGCTTCAAACTGTCGCTCACGGCCAATGACGCCGCTCACGGCGAAAAGCTCTTTAACGCGCTGGCCGAAGGCGGCAAGGTCGACATGCCCTGGCAGGCCACCTTCTGGAGCCAGGGCTTCGGTATGCTGACGGACAAGTTTGGCATCGGCTGGATGGTGACCCTTCCCCACACGAACTGAGCGCGAATCGATCAAGCGCGGCGGCTGTTCCGTCTGCGCTCGGCGGCGCGGAAAACCGCGTGTTAAGCGCGCGGCGTTTCAACCGGTCACCGCGCGTCCGCCGCTTTCTGAAGTTGCGGGCCGTGCCGCTCGATATTCCAGTTCGGCTCCGTTTCGAGCAGCAAGGCCCGCAAGTGGTCGACCTGCTCGATCATCCGCTCCCCCAGCCAATACGGCCCTTGCAATTCGGGCGCCAGGTGCGGCGCGAACGCGCCGCCGGGAACACACGCCAGCACCACCTTGGGCGCGAGAAAGCGCGCCGCGCCGCCAAAGCGCAAGCCGCGCGCCATGGCCAGCAGCATGGCCCGCACCGCGCGCGCCTCGGCCCCGCATTGCTGTGCAAATGCCGCACGGCCGGCCACATCCGCCTGTGCGAGCGCGCCGGTCGCCATGATTTCCAGCGCACTCAACACCGAGCGATGCACGCGCTGAATCTCTTCGAGTTTCGCCGCCGGCGCCTCGATCTCCTTCGCCACGGATGGCATCAGTCCGCGCAATTGCACGAGCCGCGCATTCAGTTCCAGAAACGTCTTGATCTGTTCGTCGGCGTCGAATGGTTCGCCATCCACGAGACGGGTGTAGATCCGCGCACAGCCGCGCAGATTGTCGGCGAGCAGATAGCGCCACGAATAGGTGGCGTGCAGCGGCAGCGCAAATGAGAACGCCAGCGCGATCACAATGCCGATCAGCACGTTCAGCGTGCGCCACAGGCCGGTGTCGATCAGATTGTCGCCATGGCCCGCCACGATGCACATGGTGATCGCCGTCAGCAACCCGATATAGCCTGCCTTGCCGATGGCATACCACGCGCAGATGCCCGCCACGATGGACATCAGCACATAAGTGAGCCAGAGCGAGCCGAACAGGTTTTGCTGCAGGATGAGCACGAGCCCGATGGACGCGCCGAGCAAGGTCCCCGCTGCCCGGTCCGCCGCTTTCTTGCGGATGTTGCCGTGATGCTGCAAGCCGCCGATCACCACCAGCAGCGTCACCGACGACCAGATGCCATGCGGAATATCGATGCCCGTGGTGGCGAGAATCGACACGATCATTGCCAGGCCGACCCGCACGCTATGCAGCAGCTTGGCGTGCCGGTAACGGTAGTACGGCGAGACGACCGCCCGGACGACGCGCCCGAAGCGGGTACGGCGCGGCATCACGGAATGGGACTCGGAGTCGGCTGAAGACATGGTCGCGCGGGACGGGAGCGGCAATCCGCCTATCCTGCACCAAAATGCAAAACGCCCGCAAATTTTCGTTGCGGGCGCTTGAGAAGCATCGGAAATGCCGACGGTACGACTGATCCGTCAGCTTTCCACCACGTCCAGATAATCTTCCGGACTGGTGCGGTCTTCGGCGTGCTTGAGACCCACCGCGCGCACCAGCAGGCTCACCACCACCGACACCACCAGGTTGACGATCAGCGACCACACCGCGGCATAACCGGGAATCGCCACGCCGAACAGATGGATCGTGAAGATCGAACCGGCCAGTTTCAGCGAAACCGCCATCCAGGTGCCGGTGCCGATACCGACGGCCCAGCCGAGCAGCAGGCCGCGATAGTCGAGCACACGCGTGTACAGACCAAGCACGATAGCCGGCAGCGTCTGGATGATCCAGATGCCGCCCAGCAACTGCAACTGGATTGCATACGTCAGCGGCAAGCCAAGAATGAAGGCCACCGCCCCCACCTTGACGATCAGCGAAACCAGTTTGGCGATGTTGGTTTCCTGCTCGTTGGTCATATGGCGGTTGATGAACTCCTTGTGGATGTTGCGTGTGTACAGGTTGGCCGCCGCAATCGACATGATCGCCGCCGGCACCAGCGCGCCGATGCCGATGGCCGCGAACGCCACGCCGACGAACCACGACGGGAAGAAGTGCAGGAATAGCGCGGGCACGGCGAAGTTCGGTCCGAAGGCCTTGAAGTACGGCGCGTACTCCGGCATGTCCTTCACGCCCGCCGCGAGCGCCATGAAGCCGAGCAGCGCAAGCAGGCCGAGCACCAGCGAATAGGCCGGCAGCATGGCCATGTTGCGGCGGATCGTATTGCCCGATTTCGACGACAGCACCGCGGTAATCGAGTGCGGATAAAGGAACAGCGCGAGCGCCGAGCCCACTGCGAGCGTGGCGTAGGCGCTATAGCCGTTCAGGCTCGACACGTCCGGCGCCTTGAGCAGCAGCTTGGCCGGCGGCACCGCGCCGAAGATATGGCCAAAGCCGCCCAGTTGCGGCGGAATCACGATCACCGCGGCGGCAATCGTGACGTAGATCAGCACGTCCTTGACGACCGCGATCATGGCCGGCGCGCGCAGGCCCGAGGTGTACGTGTAGGCAGCCAGAATCGCGAAGGCGATGATGAGCGGCAGATCGCCGACGAAACCCGTCGTGTCGAACCCGAGCGCGCCGATCACCACTTCGATACCCACCAGTTGCAGCGCGATGTACGGCATGGTGGCGACGATACCGGTCACCGCGACGGCCAGAGCCAGCGTCTTGCTGCCATAGCGGGCGTTGACGAAGTCGGCCGACGTCACGTAGCCGTGACGTTTCGCAATGCTCCACAATTTCGGGAACACGACAAAAGCAAACGGATAGATCAGGATCGTATAAGGCAGCGCGAAGAAGCCCGTGGCGCCGGCGCCGAATACCAGCGCGGGCACCGCGACGAAGGTGTACGCGGTGTACAGGTCGCCGCCCAGCAGGAACCATGTGACGATGGTGCCGAAGCGCCGCCCGCCGAGGCCCCATTCCTCCAGGTGCGCGAGATCGCCGCGCCGCCAGTGAGCCGCAATGAAGCCGAGAATGGTGACGCCGATAAAGAACAGAACGAAGACAAAGGTGGCGACGGGATTCATCGGGCGCCCCCTTGCGAGCTATCCGGCAAACGCCGTTTGGTCTTGAAGTACACCAGAGCCGTGATGACCGCGCTGATCAGCACCCACAACAGCTGATACCAGTAAAAGAACGGGAAATCGAACAACTGGGGTTCCACCTTGTTGTATGACGGCACCCAGATCATCGCGATCCAGGGAAGCAGCAGCAACCAGAGCCAGCGGCGGCTGGCCTTGTTCGCGGTGGCGTCGTGAGCCATGACGTCTCCTCTTTCCTTTTATTGATTTGTCCCGTGATTGACGGGTGGCGGACCCGACGGCTCATGGCCGTCCTGCGGATGGGCCACGGACGTCCGAAAGCAATGAAAGAGTATAGGAGTCGCAAAGGTACGGTCAAGCAGGGTGGACCCGAGGCGGGACCATGCCGGAAACCGTAGGAAAGAACGACGCGGCGGGCAGGAAATGCCCGCCGGATGGAGATCGTCGCGCGGCGCGGGGTGCCTAGATCCGGAACGAACCGGTTTGCTGCCCGGTCGATTCCTGCAAGCCTTTGATCCACTTGCGGGCCGGCAGGCCGAGTTCCGCTTCGATCACTTTGGCGCGCGCCTGCAAGGTGGCGAACGGCACCTCGAGCGCGGGGCCCGAGAACGCGATGGCTACGCGATTGCCATCGTGTACTTCGGGCAGCGCGAACACGCGGCCGTCGAAGGCTTCGTTCAGCCGCTTCATGTTGCGCACGAAGCTCGGATGATCGCCGAACAGGTTGACCGTCACCACGCCCGCATCGGCGAGGCAGGCGCGCACGGCGCGGTAGAACGCGACGCTATCGAGCACCGGACCGCGCGCCGTCGCATCGTAGACGTCGATCTGCAACGCGCCGATCGTGCCGTGATTCGCGCGGTCGTTGACGAAGTCCCACGCGTCGATTTCGTGCACCGTCAGACGCGCGTCGTCATACGGCAGCTCGAACATCGTGCGCGCCGCGATCACCACGGCCGGATTCAATTCCACCGCTTCGACCTTCGCACGCGTCAGAAAGCGATACGCGAATTTGGTCAGCGCCGCGGCGCCCAGACCGAGCTGAACGATGCGCTTCGGCGTTTCGAGGAAAAGCAGCCAGGCCATCATCTGCTCGGCGTATTCGAGCTCGATGTGATCCGGCTTGCGCAAGCGCATCGCGCCTTGCACCCACTCCGTGCCGAAATGCAGATAGCGCACGCCGCTCTCTTCCGAGAACGTCACCGGGGCAAAGCGCGGCTTGCGCGGGGCTTCGATTTGAGGGGCGTCGTCGAGATCGTCGTCGGGTGCGGCACGCTTCGTCGTGCGGGTCATTTTTTGCAGCTTCGGATTGACGCCGGCGTCGGCCTGTTTGTTGCGGAAAGCACGCGCTTCGGCGGAAGCACGCTTGATCAGTTTGGTCATGTGGGATGTCGCTTGAGAGACGTCATTTTGGTTCGAACGAGAGCATAGCATTGGCCATGGTCGGGGCCGCGGCGAATCGTTTGGGGCGCGGGGCTAACGGGCGGGGCTTGTTGGGCTTGTCCGGCTTGTTCGGTCAGCGATGCACCAGGGCGAGCGTGCGAGACGCTAACGAACCGCGCGGGTGCGCGGAGTGTCGCCCGCGCCCGGCTCGGCCAGCCAGTTACGCAGCACCTGCCACGCCTTGAGCTTCTCCGCATACGCCAGCGTGTAAGCCGGGCTGCTCGAAGGCAGGCTGATGAATTCGACCTTTCCGGCCGCCTCCCGCAAGGCCCGCAGACCTAGCCGCGTGGCCGTACCGCCGTTGAAAGCGACGGCGCCCAGATGCGGCAGCGATTCCACCAGGGCCAGCAAATCGTTGCTCGCGTGGTTGCGAATCCGGCTATCCAGGCTGCCCTCGCGCTGCGCCTCGGCGACGACGTCCCATAAGCCGATGCGATGACGCAACAGCGTCTGCAGCCGCGTTGCATAGTCGAGACCGGGCAGATCCTCGCCCGTCACGTCGCCGATCAGATGCCAAAAACGGTTCTGCTTATGCGCGTAATACTGAGATTGCGCCAGCGAGACCTCGCCGGGCAGGCTGCCGAGTACGAGGACTTGAGTGTTGGCGTCGACGACCGGTGGAAAGCAGCGTTTCGGCGTCATGACGTCATGAGCCCGACCCGCCGCGCCCCTGCTGCGGCAGCGCATGGGCACGCGAAACCGTGTGTTCGAGCGGCCGTCCATGTTCGCGGGGATGCGGCCGCGCCGGCTCGTGCGGCGCCTCCGACGACGCCGCAGCCAGATGCGCCCACATGGCGGGCAACATGCATTCGGTCACCATCAGCGGCGCGCCGTGGCGCTCGAAAACCGAGCGCCGGGCGACCAGTGCTTGCGGATGCGCCTCGCCAATCTCCCGCGCCGCCAGCCGGTACAACGGATGGCGCGCCGTAAGCCGCCGGCTCACCAGCGCCGAACGCGCGACGGTGCTGTCGCTGTAGAGCAGCTCGGCCAGCGGGCGGGTACGCAAGCGGCGCATCGCCTGCCAGACGCCGACGCTCGCCGCCAGCCGCGCAATGCTGTGCGCCGCGACGAACGGCGTGCCGTCGACCGACAAGACCACTTCCCGCACCCACACCGGTGCGCGTGAATCGACGCCGAGCGCGGCGGATTCGTCCGCCCACGGCTGCGCGACGGCTTCGCGCGTGACGCGCACCGTCACCACGCCGAGCGTGCGCAGATGCGCGGTCAGCGAGCCACCGCGCGTGAGCCAGTCTTTCTGGTCGCGACTGAGAACGGGCAAGGGAGCGCGGCGCCAATGGGCGTCGGCGGCATCGAAACGGATGAGCATGGTGTCGGATTATAACGGCGCCGCGTAGGGATGTTCTTCGAGGCGGGCATGCGCGCGGCTCCTCGCGGCTCCTGGTGCTGCCGGGTCACGGAGACAGGCATCAACCCGCCCTCAGCTTTCAGACAGGTCTTATTTTCCTCGTAGCGCCTCGCACGATAAAAAGCTCGATGCATCGCAAAGTCGGCGTGCCGTGCATGCAGGGGGTGAAAGGCGCGCTATCTGATTTGATACTGAACAAGAGGAACAAAGATGAAAAAAATTGTGAGCGCGACTGTCTTCGCCATGGCGGTCATGATTCTGACGGGTTGTGCGGCGCCGCTGGATCGCGCCAAGGAAACTTCGTTAAACCAGGCCGTCGGGATCGAAGTGAAGCCGGTTGCCAACGGCGTGGCCGTCAAGCTGCCCGAAACCGCGCTATTCGACTTCGGCAAGTCCGAGATTCGTCCCGACGCTGCCGCTGTGATCACGCGCTCGGCGGTTCTGCTCAGCCGCAGCAAGAAACCGGTGCTCGTCGAAGGCTATACGGATAACGTCGGCACGCTCGAATATAACCAGCAACTCTCCGAAGATCGCGCCAAGGCGGTGGGCTACGCGCTGGTGAAGGAAGGCGTGGTCATGGACCGCATCCGCACCAAGGGCGAGGCATATAACAATCCGGTCGCCAGCAACGATACGCCGGAAGGCCGCGCGCTGAACCGGCGCACCGAAATCGTCGTGCGCGGCGAGACGATGGATACCTTGATGGGACGCTAGTGGCACCGGCCCTGCGGGTCGGCTTCAGGCGCGGCGCATGCCGCGCCGCGTTTTATCATCGTTTCACACATCTGCCTGATTCACGCGCGCCGTTCAGGCCCGCGTGTCCTCCGCAAATTCCCGCAGGGCGGCTCGTACCATCGTTCAAAACTGATGGAATGCCTGACGTCGAACCTCCACAGAATATGAGAAATTCGCGCGACCTCATCTCATATTCAAATCTCAATTTAATGGCGTTGATAATTTTTACTTAGTTAACCATACTGATTTTTCGTTCGGCCGAACGATCCACCTCTTAAGCCTCGTTAAGAATAATCGCAAAGGAGTCGAAGTGAATCAGAACGGAAAAGAAACGTCCGACCGCATCGCGCATCTGGCCGCTGTCGTGCTCGCACGGCACAGTTCGTTTCACCTGGAAAAGGAACTGGCGGGTTCGGCGCTCGCGCAACATCACACCTCGAAACAGACGAGCGCGGCGATCGGCAGCCTCGCGGCAAAAGTCCTGGCTAACCACGATGCCTGTGCCGAAGCGAAAGAGCTAGCGGGATCGGTTCTCGCCCAGGTGCGCCAGCACGCGCCGGCTCCGGCGCGTTAAGCCT
The DNA here is from genome assembly GCF_900996235.1 of Paraburkholderia sp. BCC1885. Taxonomy (GTDB): domain Bacteria; phylum Pseudomonadota; class Gammaproteobacteria; order Burkholderiales; family Burkholderiaceae; genus Paraburkholderia. The sequence goes on along the minus strand of NZ_CAAJGM010000230.1, from coordinate 272,267 downwards.
CAAGCATTAACCGGCAAGCCTTCGGCAAGCAGCAAGGCCAATACCGGACCCATTCGCGCTCAAGAGGCGCTCGCCTGACAGCGGCTCGTCCGCGCCGCAATCCGCCGCACACGCACGCCACCGCAACAGGCAAAAAAATGCGCTGCCAAAAGCAGCGCATTTTCCAAACCTGCCGGCACCCGAAAAACAGGCGCCTCAAACTCAAACCCGAACTCAGCTCCAACTCACCCCGCGCGAGCCAGCAACAGGGCATTGGTCCGCTTGACGAAGCTCGCCGGATCTTCCAGCGCGCCGCCTTCCGCGAGCAACGCCTGGTCGAACAACAGATGACACCAGTCGTCGAAGTTCGCGCTGTCCGCATGCAAGCCCTTCACCAGCGCGTGCTCCGGATTCACTTCCAGAATCGGATGGAACGACGGCGCCTGCTGGCCCGCTGCCTTCAGCATGCGTTGCAGGTAGCCGCTCATTTCCCCGTCGTCGGCGACGAGGCAGGACGGCGAGTCGGTCAGGCGGAACGTCAGACGCACGTCCTTCGCCTTGTCCTTCAGCGCTTCCTTCATCTTCTCGACGAGCGGTTTCAATTCTTCGCTGACCTTATCCTGCGCCTGCTTTTCCTCGTCGTTCAGCGCGCCGAGGTCGAGATCGCCGCGCGCGACGCTTTGCAGCGGCTTGCCGTCGAATTCATTGAGGAACGACAGCATCCATTCGTCGACGCGATCCGTCAGCAGCAGCACTTCCACGCCTTTCTTGCGGAACACTTCGAGATGCGGGCTATGGGTCGCAGCCTGGAAGGTGTCGGCGGTGACGTAATAAATCTTGCTTTGCTCCGGCTTCATGCGCGCGACGTAATCCGCCAGCGCAACGTTCTGCTCCGGCGAATCCGTATGCGTCGACGCGAAGCGCAGCAGCCTGGCAATCCGGTCCTTGTTGGCGAAGTCTTCGCCCACGCCCTCTTTCAGCGCCTGGCCGAACTCCTTCCAGAAGGTCGCGTACTTTTCCTTGTCGGCGTCGTTGTCGGCATTGGCCAGTTCTTCGAGCATCGACAGCGAGCGCTTCGTCACGCCTTCACGGATCGCCTTCACGTCGCGGCTTTCCTGGAGGATTTCACGCGACACGTTCAGCGGCAGGTCGCTCGAATCCACCACGCCCTTGACGAATCGCAGGTAGGTGGGCAGCAGTTGCTCGGCGTCGTCCATGATGAACACGCGCTTCACATACAGCTTGAGGCCGCCGCGATGATCGCGGTTCCACATGTCGAACGGCGCCGCGCCCGGCACGTACAGCAGTTGCGTGTATTCGCTGCGGCCTTCGACGCGGTTATGCGTCCACGTCAGCGGATCCTGGTGATCGTGCGACAGATGCTGATAGAACTGCTTGTACTGCTCGTCGGTGATCTCGCTCTTCGGACGGGTCCACAGCGCGCTCGCCTGGTTGACGGTTTCGTCCTCGTCCTTCGTCACCATCTCGCCCTTTTCCGCGTCCCATTCTTCCTTCTGCATCAGGATGGGCAGCGCGACGTGGTCCGAATACTTCTGGATGATCGACTTCAGGCGATGCGACGACAGCAGTTCGTCTTCGTCGGCGCGCAAATGCAGCGTGATGGTCGTGCCGCGTTGCGCGCGCTCGATCGTCTCCACCGCGAAATCGCCTTCGCCGGCGCTTTCCCAGCGCACGCCTTCGGCCGCCGGCAAACCGGCGCGGCGCGTTTCGACCGTGATCTTGTCCGCGACGATAAAGCCCGAATAGAAACCCACGCCGAACTGGCCGATCAGCGCCGCATCTTTCTGCTGGTCGCCGGACAGCTTGCCGAAGAATTCCTTGGTGCCCGAGCGGGCGATCGTGCCGAGATGCGAAATGGCTTCGTCGCGGCTCATGCCGATGCCGTTATCGTCGATCGTGACGGTGCGCGCGGCTTTGTCGAACGAGATACGAATGCGCAGATTCGGATCGTTTTCGTAGAGCGCATTATTTTCGATGGCTTCGAAGCGCAGCTTGTCGGCCGCGTCCGAGGCGTTCGAAATCAGCTCACGCAGGAAAATTTCCTTGTTGCTGTACAGCGAATGAATCATCAGTTGCAGAAGCTGTTTCACTTCTGCCTGAAAGCTCATGGTTTCTTGTGCCATGGTCAATTTCCTCTCTGTTTGTTGCGGTTAATTCGGGGCGGCATGGGCGGCGACCGGGCGGGCCTGCGGGTCGCCTGACACGCGGCGGATCGGTCGCTAGTTGGGTACTATCGAGGTGATTTCAAGAGGCGCGCCGGATGACGCTGTCCAGATAGCGGCCGAGGAAGGCCGGCAGCGCCGGATCGCCGCAATTGGCGACGTTAAAGCGCGTCCAGCTCGAAGGCGACTGCAGCGGCGAAAACAGGCTACCCGGCGTCAGCAGAAAGCCCGCCTCGTGTCCGGCGGCGGCGAGCATGTCGGTATCCACGCCGGTGTCGGCCCACAGGAACATGCCCGCGCCCGGCGTCTGAAACAGTTTCAGACCGGTCTTCTCCAGCATCCGCGCGGACTTGTCGCGCACGCCGTCGAGCCGCGCGCGCAGCCGTTCCACGTGGCGGCGGTAGTGGCCCTCGGTGAGAATCTTGTACAGCACCCGCTCGTTCAGTTCCGGGCTCGTCATGCCCACCAGCATCTTCTGATCCGCGACCGCCTTCGCCACATCCGGCGAGCCGGCGACGAAACCGACCCGCAGATTGGGCGCCAGCGTCTTCGAATAGCTGCACAGGTAGATCACGCGCTTTAGCTGGTCGAGACTGGCGAGACGGGTGGCTGGATAGCCCGGCGGGCAGAGATCGCCGTAGACGTCGTCCTCGACGACGATGAAGTCGTACTCCTCCGCGAGGCGCAGGATGCGAAACGCCTGCGCGGCGGTGAGCGAGGTGCCAGTGGGGTTTTGCAGCACCGAATTGATGACGAGCATTTTCGGCCGCCACGTCTGCACCAGCGTTTCCAGCGCGTCGAGGTCGGGGCCTTCCGGCGTGTACGGCATGCCGACGAGATGCGCGCCCTGCGAGGCAAAGCGGCCGAACATCTGGAACCAGGCCGGGTCGCCGAGAATCACGGTGTCGCCGGGTTGCACGAAGATGCGCGCGATCAGGTCGATGGCCTGGGTAATCCCCGAAGTCAGCACGATCTGATCGGGCGAGGCGCCGATCTCCAGCTCCTCCAGCCGCGTCTGCAACTGCTGGCGCAGCGGCAGAAAACCCTGCGCCGTGCCGAAACCGAGCATCTGCGCACCGCTTTGCCGGCCGAGCGTGCGCAGCGCGGCGGTAATCAGGTCGCCGTCGAGCCAGCGGCTTGGCAGATAGCCGAGACCGGGGCCGCGTTCCGGCCGGGTCGACGTTTGCAGCATGTTGCGCAAAAGCCAGACAACGTCGATCGTATTCGAGGCCGCCACCGCCTCCGCGTTCTGCCGCCGCTCGCCCGGCATCGGCGCGGCCAGCCGCTCGCGCACGTAAAAGCCGGAGCCGCGCCGCGAATCGAGATAACCCTGCGCCACCAGCCGCTCGTAAGCCTCCACCACGGTGAAGCGCGACACGCCCTTGTCGAGCGCCAGCTTGCGGATCGACGGCATGCGCATGCCGGCGCGAAACACGCGTTCCTCGATGCGGCGGCGCGCCCATTGGACGAGCTGATCGACCAGCGTCAGGGAAGAGGCGTCGTTCGGGGCGGGGATTTGCTCAAGCGCGGCGGACATGGTGGGCTCCAACTGTACCGAACACTATCGGCCCGATTGTACCGTTACTGTGCAGGTCCACGGCGTTACATTTAATCTCAAAATCGCGTCCAGATACCGCGACGGTGCGGCAAACGGTTATGCTTACGGCCCCGGCAAGCCTTATCTCCATGCCGCAGGCTTCACCCGCCTTACCGCAGAACGACTCCGTCCACCGCCATGACCGCTCACACGCTTCGACTCGACCACCTCGTGATTTCCGCCCGCACGCTCGACGAGGGCACGCAGTACGTCGCCGACACACTCGGCGTGGCGCCGGCCGGCGGCGGCGCGCATCCGTTGATGCGCACCCATAACCGGCTATTGAATCTGTGGGGCGGCGTGTATCTCGAAGTAATCGCCATCGACCCGGACGCCGCAGCACCCGCCAGCGACGTCGACGCTGCCAGCGGCGCCGGCGGTGTAGAAGCCCGTCCACGCCTGTTCGCACTCGACGCGCCGCAAACCGCGGCGCGGCTCGCGAGCGGCCCGTATCTGTCGCATTGGGTGGTGCGCGTCGAGCGTCCCAAGGATCTGCAGCGCTGGCAGGCGCAGTATCCGCAGCGGATTGCGCCGGTCGTGCCAATGAGCCGCGGCGTCTTCACATGGAGCCTGGCCGTACCGGACGACGGCGCGTTCCCGAGCTGGCAAGGCGCCGGCGACGGCATCGTGCCCACCCTGATCCAGTGGGACACGCCGCATCACCCGTCCGGGGTGCTGCCGGAAACGGAGCTGGCGCTGAAGTCGCTCAAGGCGGTTCACCCGCAAGCGGCGACGATTACGGAACATCTGCGCTGGCTCGGCGCGTCTCATCTGATCGAAGTCGCCACGGCGGAGGAAGCCTCGACCGCGCCGGCGCTGATCGCGGAGTTCGAGACCCCGCTCGGGCCGCGCACGCTGCAATAGCGGCACGCGGGATCGGCACGCCGCGGTAGAGAAAGCGAGACGCATCAAGCAGGAAGAAGCACAGGAAGTACCGCGCAGTCAGGTGACTCGCGCGATAATCGAAGTTTTTGACGAATCTGATCCAGCATTAGCTGTCGAGGAAACTATGGACCAAAGCGACCTTCAAGCCCCCACGTGGCAACTTTCCGAACGCGCACGCAAGCTCACCAGCTCGGCGATTCGCGAAATCCTGAAGGTCACCGAACGGCCCGAAGTCATTTCGTTCGCGGGCGGCCTGCCGTCGCCGGCCACCTTCCCCGCTGAACGGATGCGCGAAGCATCGGAGCGCATCCTGCGCGACTCGCCCGCCGCCGCGCTGCAGTACAGCGCCACCGAAGGCTACCTGCCGTTGCGCGAGTGGATCGCGGCGCGCTATTCGGTGCACGGCGCCCAGATCCGCGCGTCGCAGGTGCTGATCACGACCGGTTCGCAGCAGGCGCTCGATCTGCTCGGCAAGGTACTGATCGATCCGGACAGCCCGGTGCTGGTGGAAACCCCGACCTACCTCGGCGCGCTGCAGTCGTTTTCGATGTACGAACCGCGCTACGTGCAGGTGGCGACCGACGACAACGGCCTGATCCCCGCGGCGCTCACGCCCGAGCTGACGGCCGGCGCGCGTCTGCTGTACGCCCAGCCGAACTTCCAGAATCCGACCGGCCGCCGTCTGCCGATCGAACGCCGCCGCGCCCTCGCCGCCCTGGCGCAGACCGCGCCGTTCCCGGTCATCGAAGACGATCCATACGGCGCGCTCGACTACGCCGGCGAACCGCTGCAGACCATGCTGTCGATGGCGCCCGATCACATCGTGCATCTCGGCTCGTTCTCCAAGGTACTGGCGCCGGGCCTGCGCATCGGCTACATCATTGCGCCCGAGGAACTCCACTTCAAGCTGGTGCAGGCCAAGCAGGCCACCGACCTGCACACGCCGAGCTTCACGCAGCGCATCGTGCATGAGGTGGTGAAAGACGGCTTCCTCGACACCCACGTGCCGACCATTCGCGCGCTGTACCGCGACCAGTGCGCCGCGATGCTGGCGTCGCTCGAACGTTACATGCCGCCGGGCGTGAGCTGGAACCGTCCCGAAGGCGGCATGTTCGTGTGGGTCAACCTGCCCGCACAGATCAACAGCATGCAGTTGCTCGAAGAAGCCGTTGCGCAGAATGTCGCGTTCGTGCCGGGCGGTCCGTTCTATGCCAACGAGGCGCAGCACAACACGCTGCGTCTGTCGTTCGTCACCGTGCCGCCGGCCAGGATCGACGAAGGCGTGGCGCGTCTCGCGGAACTGATCCGCGCGCGCGTCTAAGGTCCGGGCCGAGCCGCTATGCCGGAACCTCTTTTCCCCATTCACAAGGACATGCCATGACTCAAGCAAACGTGTACGACAAGCTGAAGGAACTGGGCATCGAACTGCCCACCGCCGGCGCACCCGCCGCGGCTTACGTGATGAGCGCGCAAAGCGGCAACACCGTGTACCTGTCGGGCCACATCGCCAAGAAAGACGGCAAGGTGTGGGCCGGCAAGCTCGGCGCGGAACTCACCACGGCAGACGGCAAGCTGGCCGCGCGCTCGATCGCCGTCGACCTGCTGGCCACGCTGCATGCGCACGTGGGCGACCTGAACCGCGTCAAGCGCATCGTCAAGCTGATGAGCCTCGTGAACTCAACGCCCGATTTCACCGAGCAGCATCTCGTCACCAACGGCGCGTCCGAACTGGTGGCCGACGTGTTCGGCGAGCGCGGCAAGCACGCCCGCTCGGCCTTCGGCGTGGCGCAGATTCCGCTGGGCGCCTGCGTCGAAATCGAAATGATCGCTGAAGTCGAATAAGCCGCCGTTGCGGCTGATCGTCAGCTAAAACGCGTCGTGCGGTGCCTGGCACCCACGGCGCGTTTTGTTTTATCACCGGCAACAATCCACACCTTCTCGCCGCGATTCCGCGCCTATTCGTCGCAATTGGCAATTTCATTATTGCTATTCGGCATTGAGACAATCGAATCAATAAAAACACCCGAAAACTTCACAAATAATCCCGTATTGATGATGGCCGGAACACCAATCCCACAGTAGAATCGGCGCGGCGCGTCACTGAAATATCACCCGATTGCCATTGCCGATTGCGAATGAATCCCATGCCTGCCCGTACTGTCCGCTTCAAACAGGTTGATGTCTTCACCGCGGTGCCGTTCAAGGGCAATCCGCTTGCTGTCGTCTTCGATGCCGACGGTCTCGACGATGCACAGATGCAGGCCATCGCCAGCTGGACGAACCTGTCGGAGACCACCTTCCTCGTGAAGGCCACCGAGCCGACGGCGGACTATCGCGTGCGCATCTTCACCACGCACGGCGAATTGCCGTTTGCAGGACATCCCACGCTCGGTACGGCGCATGCGCTACGCGAAAGCGGTTATCAGCCGAAGACGCCAGGCAAGCTGATCCAGCAGTGTGGCGCCGGCCTCGTGGAACTGCGCGCACAAGACGACGGCGTGTGGGCCTTCGCCGCGCCGCCCGCGCGCGTCACGCCCTTGCCGACCGACTTGTACGCAACCTTGACGCAAGCGCTGCAAAGCGATGCTGTCGATTTCAGCGCGGCGCCCTGCGGCATCGACAACGGCGCGCCGTGGCTCGTCGTGCGCGTCAATTCGGCAGCGGACTGTCTCGCCATCAAGGCGGATGCCGCGATACTCGCGCGCGTCGTCGAAGCAGTCGGCGCGCATGGCGTCGCGGTCTATGGTCCGCACGATGCCGGCGGTCCCGCCACCTTCGAAGTACGCTGCCTGATGGTGGGCGGCAATCTCGGCGTGGGCGAAGATCCCGTCACCGGCAGTGCGAATGCCGCGCTCGCCGGACTGCTGAGCACGCAAGATCGACGGCCCGGCCTGACATACACGGTGCGTCAGGGCACGGTCATCGGCCGCGCGGGCCAGGTGTCGGTACGCTATGACGACGCGGCCGGCAAGACATGGATCGGTGGCTCGGCCGTCACCGTGGTCGATGGCACCTTCAGATTGCCCTAGTCCACCGTTGCCTGGCGGCCGGGCGTCACACACGGATTGCATGCAAAAAACACCCACGCGGCGATCGCCCATTTGGGCCCAGCTTGTCCACAAAACGCCTCGTCAGGACAACTCGATGTTGCACGAATGCGAGCATGACCGTCTGCGTTCAGGCATAGACGCCGGCCTCGACTCGACGAAAACCTCGAAAACGCCTGATCGGTGTGGCCTTAGCTCCGGCTGGCGAAGCCGCCCCACGCATGCCGTATGCATGCCTGCGCGGGCGCGCGTATACCCGCAGCATGGGCTCTTCCTTAATCCAGTGGCATTCAGTAATATCGAAACGTATTCGATGCTCCCTGGACGCTCCGGCACGAAACCCCGCTCTTTCCTCCTGCGCAGCAGTCATGGCACCCCGCTCACCATGCAGCCAATCTCGAAACCAGCGCAGTCGAAGTTCCCGAAGCCGCTGCCTCATGACACACCGGCGCGATCTTCCCGATGAGCCAGCACCGCTTCTTTGCAGCACGCGACGCGCGGCACCGCCCGGATACGGTCGTGCCGCGGCGTCGCGCGCTGCTCGCGATTCCCGCGCTCGGCGTGCTGGTGCTGATCCTGTTGTGGACGGTGATCTTCGCGCGACTGTCGGTCGAGAAAGACGCCACCACGCGCGAGGCCATGGCCTCCGCCGCGATCCTCTCGGCCGCGCTCGAACAGCACACCGTCAAGGCGATCCATCAGGTCGACCAGATCACGCGCTTCGTCAAATACGAGTTCGAGAAAACCCCGGACCGGTTCGATCTCGCCAGCACGGTTGAAAAAGGTGTCGTGCAGAGCGATACGCTGGTGCAGGTTTCGATCATCGACGACCACGGCCGGCTGGTATCGAACACGGCCGAGCAGAATCCGAAGCAGATCGACCTGTCGGACCGCGAGCACTTCAAGGTCCACGAGCACGAGAACGACGACAACCTCTACATCAGCAAGCCGGTGCTCGGCCGCGTCTCCGGACAATGGACCTTGCAGATGACGCGCCGGCTGAATCATCCGGACGGCTCGTTTGCCGGCGTCGTGGTGGTCTCGGAAGACCCGAGCTATTTCACCAGCGACTTCTATAACAACGCGGCGATCGGCCGCGACGGCGTGATCGCGGTCATCTCGGATAACAGCACGGTGCTGGCGCGCCGCACCGGCAACTCCGATTCGGCCAGCAGCAAGTTTTCCGCGAGCGGCTCGTATCCCACTTCGGAGCACGTCTCGGGCACCTACGTCGATTCGATCGACAACGTCACGCGCATCTTCTCGTACCGGCATATCGACGGCTATCCGCTCGGCGTGCTGGTGGGCCTCTCGCAAGCCGAAGAGTTCGCCGACTACAACCACACGCGCAACGTCTATCTGATGATGGCGGGCTTTATCTCGCTCGCCATGCTGAGTTTCTTCGCGGTCGCCACCGGCCTGATCGGCAAATTGCTCGGCCGCGAGCGCGAGATGACGCATCTGGTCGAATACGATCTGCTGACCGGCCTGCGCAACCGCTATGCAACGCTGCAGAGCCTGCGTCACGACGTCGCCAGTCCGGCGAATCTCGGACGCCTCGCCATCCTGTTTATCGATCTGGATAACTTCAAGACCGTCAACGACACGCTCGGCCACAACGCCGGCGACATCGTCCTGCAAATGACAGCCTCGCGCCTCGCCGATGCGATCGGCGACGGCGGCGCGTTAAGCCGCATCGGTGGCGACGAGTTCGTGGTGGTGATCAAGGGCGACGAAGTCGAGAAGCGCGCCGTCGATCTCGCCGAAGCCGCCGCCGAAGTCTTCGCCAAGCCCTTCGAAGTGCGCGGCAGTGCCTTCGTGCTGCATGCGAGCATCGGCATTGCGCTCTATTCCGTGCCGAACGAAAGCGAAATCGACCTGCTGAAAAAAGCCGATCTCGCCATGTACAGCGCGAAGGATGCCGGCAAGAACTGCTATCAGTTCTATTCGCCGCAACTTTCGCACCGCGCCGACCATCTGATGAAGTGGGAGCAGCAGTTGCGCGTGGCGCTCGCCGAAGGGCAACTGTTTCTCGCCTATCAGCCGAAAATCGATCTCACGCGCCGCTGCATCACCGGCTTCGAGGCGCTGGTGCGCTGGAACCATCCGCAGCACGGCCTGATTCCGGCTAACGAGTTCATTCCGGTGGCCGAATCGACCGGCCTGATCGTGCCGATCGGCGACTTCGTCATCGAAACCGCCTGCCGGCAACTCGCGGTGTGGCAGCAGCAGGGCTACGACACGTTGTCGCTGGCGGTAAACATCTCCGCCGTGCAGTTCTGGCGCGGCGACATCTATCAAACCATTTCGCATGCCATCGAGGAAACCGGCATCTCGGCGCGCCGCCTCGAACTCGAGATCACCGAGACCGCGATGATGGAGTACCCCGAACTCGTCTCGGAGAAAATCTTCGCGCTCAAGCGTCTCGGCGTGCGCATCGCGCTGGACGATTTCGGGACGGGCTACTCGTCGCTCTCCTACCTGAACCGCTTCTCGGTGGATACGCTGAAGGTAGACCGCTCGTTCGTGCAGGCCATTCCGGGCGACCGCAGCGTTTGCGTGATGGTGACGGCCATCGTCAACCTCGCGCGCTCGCTCGGGCTCACCGTGGTGGTAGAAGGCACCGAGACGGAAGAACAGATCGCCTGGCTCGCGGCGCTTGGCCATATCGAAGCGCAAGGCTTCCTGTTCTCGCGCCCGGTGCCGGTCGACGCCATTCCCGCCCTGCTCGAACGCTTCGGCGTATGCGGCATGGGCGAGCGGCGCATCGCCCGCGAACCGGTTGCCGACAGCGACAGCGCCATCTCCAGGAGCGACCAATCCGCCTGAACGCGCCGGCTATCTGCGTAGCGGCGCGCGTTCGCAAAACCGGATATATTCAAGAGTACTGAAGCATCCCACGTGCCTTTGCGGCCAACGCCGGGCGCGCACAATAACGATCGGCCTCTCAATCTCAGCAAGCACGGCCGGCGTGCCCGGCGTGTGGATCGTCACGTACATGATAAGCAGCCAGGACGCTATTCGCCGAGGTGAGCGGGAATCCCTGTGGACGCTGTTCCGGGTCGTGTGCGGCCTGTCGGCGTTGTCGTGGGGCGGTCTCGCGCTGATGGCGCAGCTCGAAAATCATTATGTCGAACGCGAAGGCCGTTTGTCGCGGGTGGCCTTCTCGGATCTGATCGCACTCGCGTGGATGGTGCCAGGCCCGGTGGGCTGCAACGTCGCCGTGCAGGTGGGGCATGCACTACGCGGACGAGCCGGGGCGTGGATCGCGGGCGCCGCCAGCGTGCTGCCCTTCTTCATGCTGATGACGCTGTTCGCCATCTTCTATCGCACGCCCTTCGTTCACGCCGTAGCCTCGCAGACGCTGCTCAATCACTTCAGTGTCGTGCTCGGCACCTTGATTGGCGTAACCTGGTACAAGCAGACCCGCGCGCTCGTGCGCGGCAGGCTCGAATGGGTTGCGGCGCTGCTCGGTTGTGTCACGCTCGCTTATGCGCGCAGCCCGGCCGCCTACGTGGCCATGCTCGGGGTGGCGTTCGCCGTCGGCTGGTTCAATAGCCCCGCGCATCCGGTGCGGCTCCGGGTGTCAATTACGCGCGCCGATCTGCATCTGATGACGGGCTTATGCGTGCTGCTGGTGCTGTTCGCCGTGCCGTTGCCGCATCGCTATGAACTTGCGTTGCTGTGGCCGCGGCTCGCCGGCGCGGGCATGACCCTGTTCGGCGGCGGCTTCTCCGCGCTGCCGGTGCTGAAGGCGCTGTTCGTCACGCCAGGCATCGGCGTCTCCGATAACGATTTCACGCTGGCCTTCTCGCTTTCGCCGCTCTCGCCTGGGCCGTTGCTGAACGTGGTGCCGTTCTTCGGTTATCTCGTCGACGGCTGGGTTGGCGCGTTGATCGCCACGCTCGCGCTGTTCGTGCCGTCAGGGTGCCTCGTAGTGATGGCACAGCGCAATCTGCATCAACTGAAGGCCAATCCGCGCTTCGAGCACGGCATGCGGATTCTGCGCGCGGTGACGACTGCCTTTCTCGCGGTTGCCGTATTGCGCATCGCGCAGCGCGTGCCACTGCAGCCGCAGTATCTGCTGACCGCGCTGTTCTCGTGCATGTGCTTTGCCAAGCTCAAGGTGCCGGTGTACGTTGTGTATGCGACGGTGGCCGGCGTGTGCGGGCTGTGGCTGGCTTATGCGGCGCTGGGACGGTTCTGATTCAGCGTGAGCGCGCTGCGGCAAAGCCGCCAAAAAACGCCCGCGCGTCCGGCTCGCAGCGCTTCGGCACGCACAAGGCGTCGTCGACGGGGGCAAAGAACACCGCCGCAGATGACCCAAGGCGGCATCGGCAAGTTAAGCGTTGCCGCGTGCTGTTCAGACGCCGCCGGACAATACCGACACGCCGATCGTCACCACACCCAGCACCAGATTGACGACCACCAGACGCCGCACGGTGCCCACGGCGCGCGCGCCGTCCGGCCAGTTCTGCGCCTGCACCGCGCGACGGATGCGCGGAAACACGGCAAAGCGGATATGCCCAAAAATCAGCATCATGATGATGCCAAGCCCCGCCATGGCATGCAGTTGCCACGACGCGTGCGCGCCGCCGAACTGCGTCAGCATGAAGCCGCCCGACAGCAAAATGATGATCACCGAAGCGGCGACCCAGTTGAAGAAGCGCCCAAACACCGATTCCCACAGCGGCAAACGCAACTGCGGCGACAAATCCGCCAGCGCCGGGCGCAGGCAGAAATGTGCGAACACCATACCGCCGACCCACACGGCCACACCCAGCAGATGCAAAAAGAGCGCGAGCTCGATGGCTTTGGTCATGTTGTTTTCCTGTTTCGATGATAGGGCGTGCCGCCGATTGAGCGGACGGTTCGGACCGTCGAATGACGCGATCCATCGCCTTGCGCGACGCGGCTAATGACCGCGTTCGACCGCGCGCTCTTCGCGCAGTTCCGCAGTTCAGCGCTTTCGTCATCGTTTTGTTGCTTGTGCCGGCGCGCTGCGTGGCGCGCCGATCCCCGAATTGTGCTGCCTGTTGCCTGCTGCTTACGGCTTGCCGCGTGCACGGCCTGTGGCCAACTGTGATCAAAGCCACGCACGCGGATACTTTCCCGCTTACTTCACTACCGGCAACACAGGCCGCATTTCGAACACCTTCAGCCTGGTGTCCGGCGCGCGGCCCTTGCGGGCGCGCTTGCCGATATGCGGCGTAAGCGCCGCGCCGCTTAGCGTTTCTTCATACGCTTTGCCGCCGCGGCCGGTGCCGAGCAGCACCACACCCGCCTTACTGATAGCGAGCGCCTGGGTCAGCGTTTCCTTGTCGTCGAGCGCCATCAGCGTGACGCCACGGCCGCCGCCCGACAGCGTCTTCATCTCGTCGAGACCGAACACCAGCAGACGGCCGCCGCCCGACAGACACGCGACCTGGGTCGCGTCCGGCAGCATCGGCATCGGCACGAGCGGCGCCGCGCCTTCGTCGATGGTCATAAAGGACTTGCCGGCCTTCACCCGGCTCACCATGTCGCCGACCTTGGCGATAAAGCCAAAGCCGTTGCTCGACGCCAGCAGCAAGGCCTGGTCAGCCGGGGCCGCGTAGTAGTGCATCAGATGGCTGCCCGACTCCAGTTCGATCAACGAGGTGACCGGCACGCCGTCGCCACGGCCGCCCGGCAGGAGCGCCACCGCCACCGAATAAACACGGCCGTTGCTGCCCCACGCAATCAGCGTGTCAGGCGTGCGGCACTGGAACGCCGCGTACAGCGCGTCGCCCGCCTTGAAGGCGAAGCCGGCCGGGTCGAGCCCATGCCCTTTCAGTGCGCGCACCCAACCCTTTTGCGACATCACCACCGTCACCGGTTCATCCACCACGCGGGCTTCGAAGGTGGCGCGCTTTTCCTGCTGGATCAGCGTGCGGCGCTCGTCGCCGTATTGCCTGGCGTCACCTTCGATTTCCTTGATGAGCAGGCGCTTCATCGCCGATTCGCTGCCCAGCAGTTCTTCGAGCTTGGCCTTTTCGTCGCGCAATTCGGCCAGTTCCTTCTCGATTTTGATCTTTTCCAGCCGGGCCAACTGACGCAGGCGGATTTCAAGAATGTCCTCGGCCTGGCGATCCGACAGGCCGAAGGCCGTCATCAGCGCAGGCTTCGGTTCGTCGGACTCGCGAATGATGCGGATGACTTCGTCGATATTCAAAAAGACGATCATCCGACCTTCGAGAATATGAATCCGGTCGTCGACCTTGCTCAGACGGTGGCGTGTACGGCGCGTGACCGTGGCGAAGCGGAAGCCGATCCATTCCTGCAGGATCTCGGAGACGCCCTTCTGGCGCGGCCGGCCATCCGCGCCCACCATCACCAGGTTGAGCGACGCATTCGATTCGAGGCTGGTATGCGCGAGCAGCGTGTTGACGAACTCGGTCTGGTCGATACGGCTCGATTTCGGTTCGAACACGAGACGCACCGGCGCGTCCTTGCCCGACTCGTCGCGCACAGCGTCGAGCAGGGCGAGCATGGTCTGCCGGGTCTGCAACTGCTCGGGCGTGAGCGTCTTCTTGCCGAGCTTGATCTTCGGATTAGTCTGCTCTTCGATTTCCTCGAGCACCTTCTGCGCGGCCGTGTTCGGCGGCAGTTCGGTGATCACGAGCTGCCACTGGCCGCGCGCGAGTTCTTCGATTTTCCAGCGCGCGCGCACCTTCAGGCTGCCGCGGCCGGTCTCGTAGGCGGCGGCGATTTCGGCTTCGCTCGAAATGATCTGGCCGCCGCCGGGGAAGTCCGGCCCCGGGATCATCTGCATCAGTTCGGCGTGCGAGAGCTTCGGATTGCGGATCATTGCCACCGCGGCCGCCGCGACTTCGCGCAGGTTATGCGACGGGATTTCCGTGGCGAGACCCACCGCGATGCCCGAAGCGCCGTTCAGCAGCACGAACGGCAGACGCGCGGGCAACAGCCGCGGCTCGTCGAATTCGCCGTCGTAGTTCTTCATGAAATCGACCGTGCCCTGGTTGATTTCATCGAGCAGCAGCTTGGCGATGGGCGTCAGACGCGCTTCCGTGTAACGCATCGCCGCGGCGCCGTCGCCATCTCGCGAGCCGAAATTGCCCTGGCCGTCGATCAGCGGATAACGCATCGAAAAATCCTGCGCGAGGCGCACCAGCGCGTCGTAAGCCGACTGGTCGCCATGCGGGTGGTACTTACCGAGCACGTCGCCCACCACGCGCGCCGACTTCACCGGCTTGGCGTTGTCGGAGAGGCCCATGTCGTTCATCGCGAACAGGATGCGCCGCTGCACCGGCTTCTGGCCGTCGCAGACGTCCGGCAGCGCGCGGCCCTTGACGACGCTCACCGCGTAGTCGAGATAAGCGCGCTCGGCGTAGTTGCCGAGCGTCAGCGAGTCGCCGGGCGCCGGCGCCTCGGTGAAAAGATCAGGCGTGTCGTTGTCCATCTAGATTCCGTATCCGTATGTGGCGTGAAGTTTCACTGCGCGAGCCAGCCGGGCCACCGTGGTGGAGGCGCTCAGCTCAGATGTCCGCTTCGACTTCGTTACCCTTTTCTTCGAGCCAGCTGCGCCGCGAGGCCGCTTCACCCTTGCCCATCAGCATGGTCATGCGCGCGACGGTGGCGTCGTAGTCCAGTTCGCCCAATGCAACCGGCGAGAGGCGGCGCGTGTCCGGATTCATCGTGGTGTCCCACAACTGTTCCGCGCTCATTTCGCCTAGGCCTTTAAAGCGGCTGATGGACCATTGCGTGTCGCGCACGCCGTCCTTGCGCAGCTTGTCGAGAATCGCTTCGAGCTCGCCTTCGTCCAGCGCGTACAGCTTCTGCGCGGGCTTCTTGCCGCGCGCCGGCGCATCCACGCGGAACAGCGGCGGGCGCGCCACACAGACGTGACCGCGCTCGATCAGTTGCGGGAAATGCTTGAAGAACAGCGTCAGCAGCAATACCTGGATGTGCGAACCATCGACGTCCGCGTCTGAGAGAATGCAGATCTTGCCGTAGCGCAGATTGGACAAATCGATATGATCGTCGGGGCTATGCGGATCGACGCCGATCGCCACCGAAATGTCGTGCACTTCGTTGTTGGCAAAGAGGCGGTCGCGCTCGGTTTCCCACGTGTTCAACACCTTGCCGCGCAACGGCAGGATGGCCTGATATTCCTTGTCGCGGCCCATCTTGGCGGAGCCGCCCGCGGAATCGCCCTCCACCAGAAACAGTTCGTTGCGTGCGATATCCGTGGATTCGCAATCGGTCAGCTTGCCCGGCAGAACCGCCACGCCCGAACTCTTGCGCTTCTCGACTTTCTGGCCGGCGCGGGTTCGCGCCTGCGCCTGCTTGATAACGAGGTCCGCGAGTTTCTTGCCGTGCTCGACGTGCTGGTTAAGCCACAATTCGAGCGCCGGGCGCGCAAACGACGACACCAGCTTCACCGCGTCGCGGCTATTCAGACGCTCCTTGATCTGCCCTTGGAACTGCGGATCGAGCACCTTCGCCGACAGCACGAACGAGACGCGCGCGAACACGTCTTCCGCGAGCAGCTTGACGCCCTTTGGTTGCAGGTTATGCAATTCGACAAAACTCTTGACCGCCTGGAACAGGCCATCGCGCAGACCGGATTCGTGGGTGCCACCCGCGGGCGTCGGAATCAGGTTGACGTAGGACTCGCGCGTGAGCGGCCCTTCCTCGCTCCACGCCACGACCCATGCCGCGCCCTCGCCTTCCGCGAAGGTTTCCTCGTTCGAGCGCGAGCTTTCGGCGTAACGCTCGCCTTCAAAAAGAGGAATCAGCAGGTCGCTGCCGTTCATGCCTTCGAGCAGATAGCCGCGCAGACCGTCTTCATACTTCCACGTTTGACGCTCGCCGGTTTTCTCGTTGATGAGCGTGACCTCGACGCCCGGCAACAGCACCGCTTTCGAGCGCAACAGACGCTGCAATTCGCCGAGCGGCAGATTGGGCGAATCGAAGTATTTCGGATTGGCCCACGCGGTGACGCGCGTGCCGGACTTCTTTTCGCCTTTGGCGGACGGGCGTACCCGAAGTTGGTTGGCGACGTCGCCATTGGCAAAACCCAGTTCGGCGACCTTGCCGTCGCGCCAGACGGTGACGTCGAGCCGCGTGGACAGCGCATTGGTAACCGACACGCCGACGCCGTGCAGACCGCCCGAGAAGGTGTACGCGCCGCCGGCGGCCTTGTCGAACTTGCCGCCTGCATGGAGGCGCGTGAAGACGATTTCGACGACCGGCACGCCTTCTTCGGGGTGCATGCCGAAGGGAATGCCCCGGCCGTCGTCTTCGACCGACACCGACTGGTCCGCGTGCAGCGTGACCGTGATCTGCCGGCCGTAGCCGCCAAGGGCTTCGTCCGAGGCGTTGTCGATGACTTCCTGAATGATGTGCAGCGGATTCTCGGTGCGGGTGTACATGCCGGGCCGTTGCTTGACCGGCTCCAGGCCCTTCAACACCTTGATCGACGCTTCGCTATACGCGGCGTTTGGCTTTTTCGTAGACATGGTTGACTCGGGTCCGACGGTTCATCGTTGTCCACAGGTCCTGTGGACAGGTCCGTGGACAATGCGTTGAGTTTTCAAAAAAAGCGAAACGAAACAACGGGGTGGGTGGGCTGCCCGCACGGCGGGCAAACTTTTTATGGCCTGGCTCGTCCCGGGCGCCGTGCTATACGCCGTACAGCCGACGCGGGCACCCGGGGCAAGCCTGTTCGCGGGGTATTTTACTGATTTCGATACGAGCGGCAATTGACAGCGCCCGGGAATGGCCATTCGGACAAGACGCAAGTGGTGTAGCCCGGACCAATTGAGAGATCGGAGGCCGCGCCCGGCCCAGGCACGCCCGGCCGCAATCGACGTTCATCGACACGCCTCACTTGCGCCGGCTCTCCAGTTCGTCCCACCGCTCCATCGCCACCAGCAATTCTTCGTCGATCGCCGCGTAGCGCGCCGTCAAGCGCGTGCCTTCCGCAGCATCTTTGGCAAAAATCGAGCCGTCTTCGAGTTTTGCGCCAATCGTCTTTTGCTCGGCTTCCAGCGCGGCGATCTGCGCCGGCAGTGCTTCGAGTTCGCGCTGCTCCTTGAACGACAGCTTGGCGACGCGCTGCGGATTGCTGCGCGCCGCCGCTGCGCCGTCTTTCGAGGCCACCTCTTTGGCCGCTTCCTTCGCCGCGTCCTTTTGCGCGTCCTGCGCCATCTGCTGCGAACGGTCGCGCTGAATCTGCCAGTCGGTGAAACCGCCGACATACTCGCGCCACTTGCCGCCGCCCTCCGACGCGATCACCGACGTCGCGACGTTATCCAGAAACGCGCGATCGTGGCTGACCAGCAGCACCGTGCCGTCGTATTCGGTAAGCAATTCTTCGAGCAGTTCAAGCGTGGGGATGTCGAGGTCGTTGGTGGGCTCGTCGAGCACCAGCACGTTGGCCGGCCGCGCGAACAGACGCGCCAGCAGCAGCCGGTTACGTTCGCCGCCCGACAGCGACTTGACCGGCGAGCGCGCGCGCTCCGGCGCGAACAGGAAGTCGCCGAGATAGCTCATCACATGCTTTTTCTGGCCGTTGACTTCGACCCACTCGCTGCCGGGGCTGATGGTATCGGCGAGGCTCTTTTCCAGATCCAGTTGCGCGCGCATCTGGTCGAAATACGCGACTTGCAGATTGGTGCCGATGCGCACCGCGCCTTCGTCCGGCGGCAACTCGCCGAGGATCATCTTCAGCAGCGTGGTCTTGCCCGCGCCGTTCGGACCGACAAAGCCGATCTTGTCGCCACGCATGACCGTGGCCGTGAAATTGTCCACCACCGTGCGCGTGCCGTAGCGCTTGGTCACGTCCGTCAGTTCCGCGACGATCTTGCCGGACTTCTCGCCCTGCCCCACGTCGAGCTTCACATTACCCTGCACGTTGCGGCGCTCGGCGCGCTCATTGCGCATCTGCACGAGCCGCGCAATCCGCCCGACGCTGCGCGTGCGCCGCGCTTCGACGCCCTTGCGGATCCACACCTCTTCCTGCGCGAGCAACTTGTCGAACTTGGCCGCTTCCACCTGTTCGATTTCGAGCTGCTGCGCCTTGCGGGTCTGGTACGCGCTGAAATTGCCCGGATACGACAGCAAACGGCCGCGATCCAGTTCGACAATGCGCGTGGCGACGCGGTCGAGAAACGCGCGATCGTGGGTGATGAACAGCAGCCCGGCACGCAGCGAGACCAGCAGATCCTCGAGCCAGCGAATGCCGTCGAAGTCGAGGTGGTTGGTTGGTTCGTCGAGCAACAGCACGTCCGGCTGCACGACCAGCGCGCGCGCCAATGCCACGCGCTTTTGCATGCCGCCCGACAGCGAGCCGACCCGCGCCTCGCCGTTCAGCCCGATCTGCTGCAGCGTGGTGGCGACGCGCGTGCTCCAGTTCCAGGCGTCCGCGTGATCCAGCGCTGATTGCAGCGTGTTCATGCGCGACATCAGTTCGTCGTGCGCGGCGCCTTCCGGTTCGTCGGCGAGCTGGTTGGCGACGACGTCGTATTCATCCAGCAACGCGCGGGCGTGGGTGAGGCCGGCGGCGACCGCGTCGAACACCGTGTCGTCCGTGTCGAACTCCGGCTCCTGGGGCACGTAGACCGAAGTCAGGCCCTGCTGACGCGTGACGAGACCGTCATCCGGCTTACTCAGATCAGCGACGATCTTCAGCAGCGACGACTTGCCCGCGCCGTTGCGACCGATCAGCCCGACGCGCTCGCCCGCTTCGAGAGAGAAATCCGCGTGATCGAGCAACGCGACGTGACCGAACGCCAGTTGCGCCCCGGTAATGGTGTAAAGCGACATGGAGATTTGGAAGAGAAGACAGCAGTGAGCCGGAACCACGCATTGTACCGGGCGCAGAGGCGCATGCCTGCAGGCCGGAAGATATAGGCCGGATGACAGGGTTGCTGGCGACGAGGTCTCGGCTGGCCGGACGTTCAGGAAGGCCCGCCAATGCTGCGGCCTTATGTCCAGATGGGCGGATTTTCAAATTCCGGTAATATTGCGCGTCGCCGCGCGCCCCAAAAAGGGGCAAATCGCGCGGTTTAGTGTGAACTGAAGGAAGAATGGGTCGTGAGCGAAGTCGTCATTGAGTACAAAAGCTGGGTCTGCCTGATTTGCGGCTGGATTTACAACGAAGAAGAAGGTCTGCCGGAAGACGGCATTGCGGCCGGCACGCGCTTCGCGGACATCCCGGAAGACTGGCGCTGCCCGCTGTGCGACGTGGGCAAGGCAGAATTTGCGGTTGTGGAGTTTTGATTTAGATTTAGCTTCTGGTGGGGCCGGGTGCGGATGCGCGTGGCTCGCCGGCGGCCATTCGCAGGCACGGATGGCTTTGCTATACTCTGGCCCCTGCGGCGCAATTCGGCTGCGTGCCTGTCAGTCATGTCAGACATGACACCGCGGGTCACGCTGACGCCAGAATTGAACGTGTTCCGCGCTACGAAGGGTCGACTTAGGAACGTAGCGGATTGGCGGAACGATATGCTCGCGGCCTCTCCCCGTAGTTCAATGGATAGAACAAGTGCCTCCTAAGCGCTAGATACAGGTTCGATTCCTGTCGGGGGGACCATCCCCAATTCCTGCTTCACAACTCCCCAGCCTCATTCAAAGCCCCGCCGTCGCCTCGACACGGGACTCTTTGCTTTGTCATGGCACGAACGACCAAGCCACCGCACCGCCAAAGCCCCCCGATCAACGAACACCCACCCCTTCCCCACCCTTCACCCACCCAACACCAAACGCTCCCCCGTGCTATGTTCACACCAATCCCCCACCCAGCCGGACACCTCAAATGGAGCGCTTCTTCATGGGCCGCGCGAGCGCGGTAACCTACCTGTTGGAATCCCGCCGCGCGATATTTGAAAAGATCGCAGACTCGTCGACCGGCAACGTCGAAACGGAGTCGCGCGAACTCGAGCAGATCGACCGCCTGATCCTCGACGTGCGAGCCGGCCGCGTCCAGGCCTTCGAACTGAAACATCCCAAAGCCGTCGCGATCTTCGTCACGAACTAGCCAGCCGCCAGGCTCCGCTTAAGCCACGCTGCAATCTCACGCAACGCCTCGACACCCTGCGGAAACCGCGCCACCTGCGCCGGCGACACCGGAAAGTTGTGTCCCATGTCCGGCGCATGCAGGTGAGTCACCGCTACCCCCGCTGCCTGCAACTTCTCCGCGTAGGCGATCCCCTCGTCGCGCAACACGTCGTAGTACGCGGTGGTCACGAGCGTCGGCGGCAGCGCGGGCAATTCGCGCAGGCGCAAAGGCGCCACATTCGGATCGTCCGCAGCCACGTCCGGCGCGTACTGCTCCCAGAACCAGCGCATCAGATTCGCCTCGAGCCCGTAGCCGGTCGCGTTTTCCGCGTAAGACGGATGGTTCGCGCTGGGGTGATCCGTGACCGGATAAAGCAGCAGTAATGCCCGCAGCGCATCCGCCCTGGCCGCGCCGGCGCCGCACAGCCGGTTGGCCGCCACCGCGGCCAGATTGGCACCGGCGCTATCGCCGCCCAATACCAGCCGCGCCGCGTCGCCGCCAAACTCGTGCGCATGGCCGGCTACCCACTCGAAGGCCGTCAGCGTATCGTCCAACGCCGCCGGGTATGGATGCTCCGGCGCGAGCCGATACTCGACCGAGACAATGATTACCCCCGACGCCGCACTCAACAAACGGCAGAACGGATCGACGGTCGCCACCGCGCCGATGACCCAGCCGCCGCCGTGCGTGTACACCATCACCGGACGCGCGCTGCTCTCGCCCGGCGGCAGATAAATCCGCGCGTGCAAGCCGGCTTCGATCTCCACGTCACGCGTCTGAACCTCATTGGGCAAACCGGCAATCGACGTGCGGTTTTCCAGCGCTTGCGTCATCAAGCCGCGCGCCATGCGAACCCGTTCCTCATTCGAGGTCACGGGCGGCAAGGCAGCAGCGACTAAAGCCTGCTCGTCCAACATTCGACGTACTGCGGCATCAAACGGCTTACGTTCTGTCATGAGAGATTCCTGGGCGGCGCCATCAAACGATCAATGATCGAAGTGGATGAAAAATACCGCGAAAGCCGAACCGCTGCCACGACCCGGGCAGGCGTCCATCGAAGCGTCGCTCCATAGCAAACAGGCCCGCATCTCCGTCGAGATGCAGGCCTGCTGCCGGACCATCTGCGCTGTGGCTGCAGAGAAGCCCTGATTCGTATCCGTGCGCGGCTGAGCCAGCCGCCATCCATCAACGGACGTTATAAACCGGCGGTGAATACGGGCTCACAGTCGTTTCGGTCCGCTGTCCGGCTTGTGCCGAACCGTTGGCGCCCGAGCCGTAGCCGGTGGCGTCCGCCTGGCCGTTTTGCGTGGCGACGCGTGCTTCCGCCGCCTGAATATTGGCCGGGTAATCGTAGTCGTTCGAGGTCGACGGGTTGTAGCCGGCCTTTTCGATCTGGATCAGCTCGGCGCGAACCTGCGCGCGTGTCACCGGCTCATTCGTCTGAGCAAACGAAACCACGGGAGCAGCCAGAACAGCAGCAATAGCAACAGCCTTGATGAGCGACTTCATGGTGACACCTCGAAAGATTGTTTTATACGGCGCTACAAACTCATGTGTCCGTAGCCAGTAAGAACAGTCTAGAGGCCTCGAATCTGGCGGTGAAGAGCGCGATTTTGAATTCACTGTTACCGGAAACCTGACAATCGCGATTAGCATCGCCAGCGTCCCATGCGCAGGGCATGAATTGACGTAGCAAACGCGCCGTATTCCACCAATTGACCCACGACGCCCGCGCGTACTCTTCAATTCATGCGGTTCATGAAGCGTGTGAGATGAAACGGATTCCTATCTAACGGCATCGTTTAACCACGCTTATAAAGCCGCTCGATTCATCAGACGTAACGGACACGGCTGGACCGGCCGGCAGGACTCACGGGGACACCATGAATACGTTTATCGACGAAGGCATTGCGCATATCGCCCGCGTGATGCGGCCCGCTTTGCATGGAGAGCTTGGCGGCTCCTATTTGCCGTCGGCTTACTGGCGTCAGCGTCTTTATCAGATTCTCGATACCACGCATCTCTCGAATGCGCAGCTACGCAAGGTCGATGGCCTGTTGCTGGAACTGGATGAATTCGATCTCTGCACAAAGCTGCCCGCAGCCCGGCAGCCACAGCTTCAGTTGGCGCAGTAGCTATTAGAGGTTAGCCAATACGCCTGCTCGAGATTGGCCGCACTCTTCGGAACCTGAAACGCGGTCGTTTCCTGTCGAAGCAGTGAATTCTCGCGTCACTGCAGCCACTTGCGCACGTCCTGCTCCCACGCGGGTTGTCCGCAGGAAGAAGGGTTCTCCGGTCCCAGCACGGTGATGTAGCCGCGCGACTTCATGCAGGCTTCATACGCCCGCACTTTCACGCAACGGCCCTGCCCCGCGCTTTGGGCCGCAGCCTTGCAAACGGCAATGGAATGGTCCATGGACCCAAAATCCAGATCGTCGGCGCGTGACGTATCCGGCGCATCGGCCCCGGTCGCGGAGAATTCGACCGGACCGGCCTGATTGCAGGCCGTGAGCGATACGGCCGCCACCACGGCGCCAGCCAGCAGCAGTGAAGCGCGCAAGTTCATCGTCGCATCTCCGTTTGTCGTGACCGGGTCATGATACGCCGGGCGCCAGCGTCGGCAGCCGTGTAGCGCTGCCGGCTGGCGGCTTTTCGGCGATAATCGCCGCCATCCGCCTGTTCGCGTCCGCGCGTCGTCATCGCCTCACATGGGTCCGGGCAGGCTTGCCAAACATCGTCAGCGAAGACTATCCGAGCGGGCCGAGCACGCGCCCGGCTCCATGCATCCTATGAGCAAGACAGCGAACCCGCAGCGCCAGCTCGACACCCTGTTTCGCGAGGCCGTGGCCTTGCAGCAAAACGGCGCGTATGCCGAAGCCGAAGACGTGTACCGCGAAATTCTCAAGCTGCGGCCCAAACACTTCGACGCCATCCAGTTGCTCGGCGCGCTCGCGCTCCAGTCGGGGCGCCTGGAGGAAGGCATCGAACTGCTGAAAAAAGCGGTCGCGATCAACGGCATGCAGGCGCCGGTTCATTCCAATCTTGCCTTCGCCTACAACGCCTTGCGGCGCTTCAAGGAAGGGCTCGCCAGCGCGAATCGTGCTCTGGCATTGCAAGCCGGTTTCGTCGATGCGCTGAACAATCGCGGTAACGCATTAGCCGGCCTGGATGCTCCCGCCGATGCCCTCGCGAGCTTCGAACACGCCCTGAAGCTGCGCCCCGAGTTCGCCCAGGCATGGAGCAATCGCGCTTGCGTGCTGCGCGATCTCGGCCGGGCCGCGGATGCCCTTGCGAGTTGCGACCAGGCCATCGCCTTGCAGCCCACCTACGCGGAAGCCTGGAGCAATCGCGCCAACGCCTTGAGCGATCTGAACCGTCCGCAGGAAGCGCAGGACAGCTACCAGCGCGCGCTCGAATTCGCGCCCGCGTTTGCCGATGCATGGAACAACCTCGGTCTCACGCTCGTGGACCTGAATCAGCACGAGCAGGCGCTGCAAAGTTACGCGCGCGCTTTGGCGCTGAGTCCCGCGTCGGCTGAAGCACACTGGAATGAATCGCTCTGTCTGTTGCAATTGGGTCGCCTTGAAGAAGGCTGGCCAAAGTACGAGTGGCGCTGGAAACGCGACCGCATCCAGGCCGGCCAGCGCGTCTTCGAACAGCCTTTGTGGCTGGGCGATTTCCCCATCGACGGCAAGACCATTCTGTTGCACGCGGAACAGGGGCTCGGCGATACCTTGCAGTTCTGTCGCTATGCCGCGCTCGTTGCCGGGCTGGGCGCGAAGGTCATCCTCGAAGTTCCGTCCGAGTTGGTCCGGCTATTGGGCCATCTGGTTGGCGTGACGCAGTTGATCGAGCAAGGTCAGCCGCTGCCGCCCTTCGATTGCCATTGTCCGTTGCTCAGCCTGCCGCTCGCGTTCGGTACGGAATTGGCGAGCATTCCCGCTCACACGCCCTACCTCTTCGCGGATACGCAGACAGCGCAACATTGGGCGGAGCGTATTGCCGACGACGCCATCGAGGACACCGCCAGCCGCGACCTCAAGGTGGGCCTCGTATGGGCGGGCGGGAATCGTCCGCATGTGGCCGAGCTCAGAAAAAACGACGCGCGGCGTTCGATCACGCTCGACGCGCTGCGGCCGATTCTCGACACCCCGCAGGTCCGCTTCTACAGCCTGCAAAAGGGTCCCGCCGCGCAGCAACTGGCGCAGAGGCCGGAACTCGCGCAACGCCTCGTGGATTACACGGAAGAACTCGCCGATTTCGCCGACACCGCCGCGCTGGTGGCGAACCTCGATCTGGTGATCACAGTGGATACTGCCGTGGCTCACCTGGCCGGCGCCTTAGGCAAGCCGGTATGGATCCTGAATCGCTTCGACACCTGCTGGCGCTGGATGCTCGAACGCGAGGACAGCCCCTGGTATCCGAGCGCGCGGCTGTTTCGCCAGCCGTCGCTGGGCGATTGGGACAGCGCGATCGAATCGGCACGCGCGGCGCTTGCGGCACGTGCTGACAGCGCCTTTGCGTGGATCGGCTAGCGACCCACGCCGCTCCGCCGATGCATCAACTCCGCTTCGGACTATCGAGCCCTCGCACCACCGCCGGACGCGCAACGAACGCATCGAGCACGCGCTGCACATTCGGAAAATCGGCGATCCCCACCAGATCGGCGGCTTCATAAAAGCCGACCAGATTGCGCACCCACGGGAACGTCGCCATATCCGCGATCGTGTAGGCGTCGCCCATGATCCACGCACGTCCCGTCAGGCGTTTCTCCAGTACGCCGAGCAAACGCTTCGATTCCGCGACGTAACGGTCGCGCGGCCGCTTGTCCTCGTAATCCTTGCCGGCGAATTTGTGGAAGAAGCCCAGTTGCCCAAACATCGGGCCGATGCCGCCCATCTGGAACATCACCCACTGAATCGTTTCGTAACGGCCGGCAGCATCCTGCGGCATGAACTGGCCCGTCTTATCAGCCAGATAGATCAGGATCGCGCCGGATTCGAACAGTCCGAGCGGCTTGCCGTCGGGGCCGTTCGGATCGATGATCGCCGGAATCTTGTTGTTCGGGTTCAAGGACATGAACTCCGGCGTCAGTTGATCGTTGGTGTCGAAGCGCACCAGATGCGGTTCGTATGGCAGACCGGTCTCCTCCAGCATCACCGAAACCTTGACGCCGTTCGGAGTAGGCAATGAATACAATTGCAGACGCTCGGGATGCTGGGCGGGCCATTTGGCCGTAATGGGAAACGCGGCGAGATCGGTCATGAGTTATCGGGAAAGAAAATGAGTGGCAACGCCGCTTGAGTTAGAGACAACGCGCGAGAAGCAACACGCAAGGCGGCGGGCGCGGCAAACAAAGCGCTCAATATAAACGCTCCGGCCAAATCTTTCCGGGACGCGTCCCAACCGGCGCGAGGCGCGTGTCACATCGGCGCTGCAATGCTCGCAAATTCAGAAGTTGTACCGATCAATTTCTGCCGTCGACATTGCATCGATGCATCGTGCCGCGCGCTCCCGCCTAACGACAGAAAAGGCGCCGAAGCGCCTTTTCTGTCAAACCGACCTACCCGTTACGGGGCATTCCGCTTGGCATTGTCCTTGGCTTGTTCCTTGCCGTCGCCGTAGGCCTTGCGGACTTCGCCGGCGCCTTGCTGGAGATCGCCCTTCAGTTCCTGGGTCTTGTTACCCGTGGCCTTGCCCACTGCCTCGTTAACCTTACCCTTGACCTGTTCACCGACTCCCTTTACCTGGTCCTTATTCATGTTCGGCTCCTTGCGTTTGCAGTGCCAGCGCGGATTTGCGCCAGTCCTTTAGCTACAGCAACGGGTGTGCCTGAGCCTGAAAACCGAACCCAAGGCGCATAAAAAATTTTTGTCCGTACCCCTAAAGTCCATAACGGGCGGGCCGTTAAGCGGATATGGACCCCACTCTGACCGCGCCGAACAACGCCTCGTTGGCGACACTCATCGATCAGGACATCGCGCACATTCGCCGCGTGATGGAGCCTTCGTTGCTCGGCGATCTGGGTGGTCCAATCCTGCCGCCCGCCTACTGGCGCAAGCGTCTGCACGCTTTGCTCGACAACACGCATCTGAGCCGCGCGCAACTATGCGCCGTCGACGGCCTGCTGCTGCAACTGGATCGGTTCGAGCCGGCCGGCTGCCTGCCCGCCTGGAATTCCGTGCCGCTCGGCGCCCACGAAAGCCGTCCCGCGCCAAGCCAGCGTCTGAACTGAGCGGCCGGTTCGCCGCCAGCACGCAGCCCTTCCCACTCGATTCCCCTTTTTACCGGCCACCTCGACCGGCAAAAAAAAGCCGCGACGAGCGCCGCGGCCTCAACACACCGTAACGCGGGAGATCAGCGTCACTGGTCTTAGCCTAGCAACCCTTTATTGCACCCGCAATCTATCTGATCACAACGCAAATACCGTTGCCCGCACCTCGACAGATGCCTTGACATCCACGCCTGGCGGCCCTCAGCGGGCGTTAAGCAGATTGGCGGAAGACCTTTTTGCCTGACGTTTGTGCAAAAGAGGCCGCCGATTTTTGTCGGTGAAATGGGGGAATATCGGGAAAAAGGGACAACTCTGGGTCATAATGTCCGCAAAAATCCCCAGCAAGGACCGTCAGTGACCCAGGCCCCACCGCTCGAGCTGCTCAAACAGGCGCGCACCCGCTTTACCCAGCGAGAAATCGCCGCGCATGTCGGCAAGGACATCAAGACCGTGCGCCGCTGGGAAAAAGGCGAAACGCCGTGTCCGGCGATGCTCGAACCGGCGCTGCGCGATCTGCTGCAACCCGCCGCCGCGGGCAAGCACGCAGCGGCTAACGGCGCCGCCACGTTCCGCTTTATCGACCTGTTCGCCGGCATCGGCGGGATTCGCATGGGGTTCGAGGCACAGGGCGGCGCGTGCGTCTTCACGAGCGAGTGGAACGATTTCTCCAAGAAGACCTACCTCGAAAATTACGGCGCGGATCACTCGTTCATCGGCGACATCGTGTCGTTTCCCGCCGCCGAGGTACCGGCGCACGACGTCCTGCTCGGCGGCTTCCCCTGCCAGCCGTTTTCGATCGCTGGCGTCAGCAAGAAAAACGCCATGGGACGGCCGCACGGTTTCG
This sequence comes from Paraburkholderia sp. BCC1885, assembly GCF_900996235.1. Lineage (GTDB taxonomy): Bacteria > Pseudomonadota > Gammaproteobacteria > Burkholderiales > Burkholderiaceae > Paraburkholderia. Next base: position 244,413 of record NZ_CAAJGM010000230.1, on the reverse strand, counting down.
AATGCGCCACGCAGGGCACGCTCTTCTTCGACGTGGCGCGCATCATCGCGGCCAAGCGGCCGGCCGCGTTTCTGCTGGAAAACGTCAAGAATCTGCTGTCGCACGACAAGGGCCGCACCTTCGAAGTCATCCTGCAGACCCTGCGCGACGAACTCGGCTACGAAGTGCATTACCGCATCGTCGACGGCCAGCATTTCACGCCGCAACACCGCGAGCGGATCATCATCGTCGGCTTTCGCGGCGCCACCCAATTCTCCTGGGACGACCTGCAACTACCGGAAGTCGGCCCACGCCTGAGTTCGATCCTGCATCGTACCGACGGCAGCGAGCCGGAGCTGCCGTGGGACCACGACCGCTTCTTCGATCACGCGAAAAAGCGCGTACAGCCGAAGTACACGCTGACGCCGAACCTGTGGACGTATCTGCAGAACTACGCGGAAAAGCATCGCGCGGCGGGCAACGGCTTCGGTTTCGGCATGGCTTATCCGGACAGCGTGACGCGCACCTTGTCGGCGCGCTATCACAAGGACGGCTCCGAAATCCTCGTCTATCAGGGCAAAAAACTGCGCCCACGCCGCCTGACGCCACGCGAATGCGCGAGGCTGATGGGCTTTCCCGACACGTTCCAGATTCCCGTGAGCGACACCCAGGCCTATCGCCAGTTCGGCAATAGCGTCGTCATGCCGGTGATGCAGGAAGTTGCGCGCATCATGCTGCCGCATGTGCAGGCGCTGCTCGATCCGGCCCACGAGGCGCGGGCGCGCCTGAACTGATGGTCGATATCGTCGACGCCGCCACGCGCAGCCGGATGATGTCCGGCATTCGCGGCCGCAACACCAAGCCGGAGTTGCTGATCCGCAGCCTGCTGCATCGGCGGGGGTTCCGCTTTCGGCTCGACGCGCGCGACTTGCCGGGGCGGCCCGATATCGTGCTGCCGCGCTATCGCGCCGTGGTATTCGTGCATGGCTGTTTCTGGCACGGTCACGATTGCCCCCTCTTCAAATGGCCGCAGACGCGCCCCGAATTCTGGCGCGACAAGATCGGCCGCAACCGCAGCAACGACGAAAAGGCGCGCGCCGCCCTGCTCGCTGCCGGATGGCGCGTGGCGGTAATATGGGAATGCGCTTTGCGTGGCGCCAATCGCGACCTCGACGGCGTGCTGGGACGGCTAGTGGAATGGCTGCATAGCGACGTCATCGAACTCGAAGCACGCGGCTGATTCCGCCGCCCGGATTTCCCCGCCCGAATCCGCCTTTCAAAGCAGTCCATACGATCCTGACACGATGCAAGCAAACGCTTCCGGTGACGACGCTTCCCGCTCTCATGGCGACCCTTCCAGCCGCCAGCCTCCTCCACCCGGACCCGAACTGGGCTTGCCCCTGCCGCAGCGCTATTGGGCCATCGTCGTGGTGGCGCTCGGCATTACGCTCGCGGTCCTCGACAGCGCCATCGCCAATGTCGCGCTGCCCACCATCGCCCGCGATCTGCACGCGAGCGCGGCGGCTTCGATCTGGGTGGTCAACGCGTATCAGCTTGCCGTCACCATTTCGTTGCTGCCGCTCGCCTCGCTCGGCGACCGCATCGGTTACCGGCGCGTCTATCTGGGCGGCTTGATGCTCTTCACCGTCGCGTCGTTCGGCTGCGCGCTCGCCACGTCGCTGCCGACACTCGCCGTCGCCCGCGTCATCCAGGGCTTCGGCGCGGCCGGCATCATGAGCGTGAATACAGCGCTGGTGCGCATGATCTACCCGCCGGCTCACCTGGGACGCGGCGTGGCGATCAATGCGATGGTCGTGGCGGTGTCATCCGCCGTGGGGCCGACGGTCGCCTCGGGCGTGCTCGCCATCGCGCCGTGGCCGTGGCTGTTCGCGATCAATGTGCCGATCGGCATTGCGGCCATTGTCAGCGGCCTCAAGGCGCTGCCGCGTAATCCTGGGCATGACGCGGCCTACGATTACCTCAGCGCCGTGATGAACGCGTTTATGTTCGGCCTCGTGATCTTCGCCGTGGATGGCCTCGGACACGGCGAAGCGCCCGGCTACGTCGCCCTCGAAGCGCTGGGCGCCGTGGTGCTCGGCTACTTCCTCGTGCGCCGTCAGTTGAGCCGGCCCGCGCCGCTTCTGCCGGTCGACCTGTTGCGCATACCGGTGTTCGCGTTGTCCGTCGGCACTTCCGTCTGTTCGTTCTGCGCGCAGATGCTCGCGTTCGTATCGCTGCCGTTCATGATGCAGGACATGCTCGGCCTGTCGCAGGTCCAGACCGGTCTTTTGATGACGCCATGGCCGCTCGTCATCATCGTTGCCGCGCCGCTCTCAGGCGTATTGTCGGACCGCGTCTCGGCCGGATGGCTGGGCGGCATTGGGCTCGCGGCGCTGACCATAGGCCTGGTGCTGCTCGCCACGCTCGGCGCGCATCCGGACCCGCTGCAGATTGCATGGCGCATGGCGCTGTGCGGCGCGGGCTTCGGCATCTTCCAGTCGCCCAACAATCGCACCATGCTCGCGGCGGCGCCGCGTGAGCGCAGCGGCGGCGCGAGCGGCATGCTGGGGACGGCGCGTCTGACCGGACAGACGCTCGGCGCCGCGCTGGTGGCGTTGATTTTCGGAGTCGCGCCGCAGCATGGGCCGACTATCGCCCTGTACGTGGCCGCGTGTTTCTCGGCGAGCGCGGCGCTGATCAGCACGATGCGCGTGATGCAGCGCGCGAATCCATCGCCCGCGTGATCGAGCCGATCCAGGCTGCATTGCGCAGACTGCACTACGCACGAAGCGCGCACCAAAACGCACGTACATGCTCATGCAAAAACGGCGACCCAAAGGGCCGCCGTTTTTTATGGCTTGACGTTTGCTACGCTAAAGATTCGACGTGACGGCTCGGGTAAAGCAGCTTCAGTACATCAGGTACTGCCGCCGCTTCACCCTCGCTCAGCGCTTCACGATGCCGTCACGTCGGCGAGCTTTACCGCTTTGGCCGTCACGGATGACGCCGTCGCGACATTGCGCAGATCGGCGAGGAACGTATCGCGCCATACCGAGAGGTTGTTCTCGCGCAGCGGCGCCATCATATCCGCGTGACGCGCCTGGCGCTCGGCGAGCGGCATCGACAGCGCGCGTTCCAGCGCTTCCGCCATCTGCGAGAGATCGAACGGATTCACCACCAGCGCGCCCGGCAATTGTTCGGCGGCCCCAGCAAACTGCGACAGCACCAGCACGCCCGGATCCGCCGGATCCTGCGATGCTACGTACTCCTTGGCAACCAGATTCATGCCGTCGCGCAACGGGGTCACGTACCCCACCTGCGACTGACGGAACAGCGCCATCAGCAGATTGCGCTCGTACTTGCGGTTCAGGTACTGGATCGGCGTCCAGTCGAGCTGCGCGAAGCGGCCATTGATACGCCCGGCTTCGCCTTCCAGCGTCTGACGAATCCGCTGATACGTCTGCACGTCGGAGCGCGTCGGCGGTGCGATCTGCACCAGCGAGACGCGGCCATGCCAACCCGGCGCATTCAGAAGCAGGCGCTCGAACGCCTGAAAACGCTCGACCAGGCCCTTAGAATAATCGAGGCGATCGACGCTCATGATCAGCTTACGGCCGCGCATGCCGTCACGCAGACTGCGGACCGGCTTGCGGTCGGTGAACTGTTCGGCAGACTTGGCGATGGCGTCGGGATAGATGCCGATCGGATAGGCACCGACCTTGAGGAAGCGGTTATAGGCATGCACCATCCCGTCTTCGCTCGACGTGCCATGCTGACCGCGCTCGATGTAATCGACGAACGACTGGCGATCCGCCTCGGTCTGAAAGCCGACCACGTCATAGCTGCACATCGCCTTCACGAGTTCTTCGTGCGGCGGCACGCTACGCAACACTTCCGGCACCGGAAACGGAATATGCAGGAAGAAGCCAATCGGATTTTTTACGCCCAGTTCGCGCAGACATTTGGCGAACGGCAGCAAATGATAGTCATGCACCCAGATGATGTCGTCGGGCTCGAGCAACTCTTTTAGCTGCTTGGCGAGCGTCTGGTTGACGCGCATATATCCCGCGTACTCCTGACGATCGAAACGCGACAGGTCGTTGCGATAGTGGAACGTCGGCCAAAGAGTCGCATTCGAAAAGCCACGGTAGTACTGATCGTAGTCGCGCTTGGTGAGACCCACCGTCGCGTACGTCACGTTGCCCTGCTTTTCGATCACCGGCGCCGATGGCTCGGCCACCGTTTCACCGCTCCAGCCGAACCACACGCCGCCGGTTTCCTTCAGGGCGTCCAGAACACCGATTGCAAGACCGCCTGCTGCGGGGCGGCCTTCCTGCGTCGGCGCGACACGATTCGATACCACGATCAATCTGCTCATTGATGCTCCACCTCATTCAGTTGTCCGTTGCATGCGGGATGTATGCGGGGGATGTGCCACGATGGTGCATGCAAGTCGCGTGCCGTGTTTGACAATTTGAAATGCGAAAAATGTGTGCAAATGTGACAGGCAGGCGCAGGCATCTGCCTCGCGTCGGCACCATGCAGAAAATCCGCTGATAACGGACGCGCGGCAAAAACCTCAGGCGTCCTGCTCCGAGCCGAGGTCGCGCTGATATTCGAGACCCTCGGGGCGCACGCCGCCCTGGTTGTGCTCTCCGTCTGGCGGGGCATCGGGGGCGATGCGGTTCTGGGCCGCCGGGTCCGGTCCCTGCGGCGGAGTGCTGACGCCGCTACCGGGGCGCGAATCGCGCTTCGAATGGCGCGCGGAGCGCCGTAATGCCGGGTGTCTCATGATCGATGCCTCTTCGGGAAGCCCGCCGTCCCGTTGGACGGCCTCAAGATAGTCTAGGGCTCGTCGCGTCAATTTGCCGGTAAAAGCGGCGCCCGCTTTGTAACAAGTACAGCAAATTGCGCGAAAGTCCGGCGTGTGGCTCACGGATTGCGAATGCGCAGCGGCCGTGACTCGGCCGCCCTTGCGAAAAGACGCGTCAGCGCACGCGGAGCGCGCGCTGACGCCTCAGCTATGGGGTGTTTCGTTAGGTTGGGGAGGCGGATCGCCGATCGGCGGCGCGGTCGGCTCGACCGGTTCGTGCGACGGTTGCGGCACGGTGTCCGGTTCAGCGGGATTGGGTGGATCGTTCGGCTCGGGACGGTGCGCCGCGAGCGGAGAAGCAGGGGCGTGTAGCGGCATAGCGATTCCTTGTGTACGTTGTAAGGACAACGCAGCAAGGCCTATGCCGCGCTACACGCGTTCCGCGGCAGCCTGACCTCAGGCGTCGGCGTCGCCGAGCGCCCGCGATTCGTCGGGCAGGTCGCCATCTTCGCCACGCGCGTCGTTGCCGTATTCGACAAGGCGGTTGTAGAGCGTCTTCAGGCTGATGCCGAGAATCTCGGCGGCTCGCGTCTTCACGCCGCCGCACTGCTCCAGCGTGGCGAGAATCAGTTGACGGTCCGCCTCGGCAAGCGAGGTGCCGAACGGAATCGTGATCGCGGTGCCGGCCGCCGGCTTCGACAGCGTGATCTGCAACGGCACCGTGGCCGTGCTGTCCGAATCCGAACCCGACATGATGTGGGCGCGCTGCACGTAGTTCTTCAGTTCGCGCACGTTGCCGGGCCATGGGTACGACAGCAGCATCTCCTTGACCGCCGGCGGGAAATGCTTGCGCGTGCTGTGGCGTTCGTTGAGATCGTCGAGAAAGGCTTGCGCCAGCAGGTCGACGTCCTTGCCGCGCTCGCGCAGCGGCGGCAGGCTGATCGGAAACACGTTCAGACGGTGATACAGGTCCAGACGCAGTTTGCCTTCGAGCACGGCCTGCTCGGGATCGCGGTTGGTTGCCGCGATCAGACGCACGTCCGTTTCGATTTCCTTGGTGGTGCCGACGCGCATGAACATGCCCGTTTCCAGCACGCGCAGCAGCTTCACCTGCAACTCGATCGGCATCTCGGTGATTTCGTCGAGGAACAGCGTGCCGCCGTTGGCCCGTTCGAAATAGCCCTTGTGCTGACGATCTGCGCCCGTGAACGAGCCACGCTCGTGGCCGAACATTTCGGATTCGATCAGGTTCGGCGAAATCGCGCCGCAGTTCACCGCCAGAAACGCGTGCTTGCGACGCAAGCTCAGCTGGTGCAAGGTCTGCGCGGCCACTTCCTTGCCGGTGCCGGACTCGCCGACCAGCATCACCGAGGCCGCCGTCGGCGCCACCCGGCTGATCTGGTCGTAGACCTCCTGCATTACCGGCGAATTGCCGAGCATGAGACCGAAACGCCCCATGCGGCGCAGCTCGCCGCGCAACGTACCAATTTCGGCCTTGAGGTCGCCCGGGCGCGGCAGGCGCGACAGGATCGCCTTGACGCGCTGCATGTTGATCGGCTTCACGAGGTAGTCGGTCGCGCCCATTTTCAGCGCATTGACCGCCGATTCCACCGTGGCATGGCCGGTAATCACGATTACTTCGACGCCGGAGCGCGGGTCGAGATCTTCGAACAGGTCGACCCCGCTGCCGTCCGGCAGCTTCAGGTCTGTAAATACGACATCCGGCATCTGCCGGACCAACTGGATGCGCGCTTCGCGCAGGTCGCCGGCGGTGGCCGTCGTCAGGCCGTCTTCGCCAATGATGGCTGCAAGCGCCTCGCGGGTACTGGCGTCGTCATCAACAATCAATACGTGTGGCATCGCGTCTCGAAAGCCCGAAAGTTCTGGTGGTGGATGGCACAGCGCAAATTCGCAACAATACCAATGTTACACAGGATTAACCGAGGCTATTGTTGTATGAATAATCATTATACGGCTTTATCGAGACAAGCTATAGGCCCGACGGCCTTTTGCGTCCTTATTGTGCCCCGCCCTATGCCGCGTTCATGCGCGACCCGCGAGCCGCGCCGAAGCGCCTCGATACGCGTTTAAGTTATGAGCTGTGCGGAAAGGGCCACGCCTCGCCCAGTCCGTTAGGATGACTCGTCCCATTGGTTGCGGTTGCAACCGCAGGAGCGGCGCTCGTCGCCGCCGCTGGGCCGCCTGCGAGGGTCGGCGCCGCTTGAGCCGCCGGCGCCACCATACCGCCCTCATCCTCCCAGCGAGTCAATTCGCGGTTCAGCGTGGCTTGCGAAGCCCGATGCTTTTGCGCCCAGCGCAACGCCAGCAAACCGCCGACGGCGACCAGTGCGCCGAAAATGCCAATCTTGGGCCGTGCCATAAGTGCATCCTCCATCTCGTAATCAGTTAAGCGGATCAAACGGATCAAGCGGGTGAGCGGCTATCGCGCCGCCAGCACGCCGAGCAAAAAGCCCGCGCTGGCGGCGATGCCGAGCGCGCGCCACGGGTTATGGCGCACGTAGTACTCGGTATTGACCGCCGCGACACGATAGCGCCGCTGCGCCGCATTCTGGGCATCGCCGAGCGCGGTCTGCAGCGTGTCGACATGGGTCCGCAAACGATCGCGCAGTGCCTCGACACCTTCACCCGGGACATTCGCGGCGAGCCGCATCATTTCTTCCGAGTCCGTCAGCAGCACGCGCAAGTCGTCAACGATCTTCTGCCGCCCAAGTTCAAGTTGCTGTGTAGTTTGCGTCATGCGTCACTCCTGTCTGTGCGACTGCAGCCGAGTGGCGAAAACGATTGCGGATTACCGGCACCCGAACTGCATGTCGAAAAAGTTATAGCGTTGCAAACCGCGTACCCGATAATCCAGTTCATGCGGCAAGCGTAGTCACGTATGAATCTGCCTGCACAAAAAACATGCCGATCTGGCGAATATCGACGGTCAATATTGCCGATTCATGCCGGCACTTGCCGCATCGAATCGATGCCACGGAGAGCGACATGCATCACGTCTTGCAGTCAGCACGGCCGCGCAATCGTTAGCGCGGCATTTTCGAGGGTCGCGAGACCGGACGCGCGGATTGCCGAGTTGCGCAGCCAATGGTTAAATCAATTTTTATGAGATAGTGGCCGATTGCGCTCACGCGCAGGTTCACACTCATCACAGGCCTGCGCGGCACTATCGAACACATTTGCACAGGACAACCTGGTTATGGCGTCAATCGATCTGGACTCGCCCACTGATACCGCTCGCGGCAACGCCGCGGCGCCGGGCAAGTCGCGCGTGACGGACGGCGTGGCGGGACTGAAATCGTATGGTCTGCTGTATGGCTCGTCGCCCGTCATGCTGGATTTGTATGAACAAATCGAGCGCGTCGCATCCACGGATGCCACCGCCCTCGTCATCGGCGAATCCGGTACCGGCAAGGAACTGATCGCCCGCACGATTCACGACCACAGCGGGCGCAAGGACGCGCCCTTCATCGCCGTCAATTGCGGCGCGATTCCCGATGAGCTGATCGAGGCCGAACTCTTCGGTCACGAGAAAGGCAGCTTCACGGGCGCGGTGCAGGGGCGCATCGGTTACTTCGAGCACGCCAACGGCGGCACGCTGTTCCTCGACGAAATCACCGAGATGGCGCCGGTGCGCCAGGTGAAGCTGCTGCGCGCGCTGGAGACGGGCACCTTCTACCGCGTGGGCGGCAACGAACTGATTCACAGCGACGTGCGCGTGATCGCGGCGACCAATCGCGACCCGGCGGTTGCCGTGAAGGAAAACGGGCTGCGCGAAGACCTGATGTACCGGCTCGCGGTGTTTCCGTTGCGCGCCCCGCCGCTGCGCGAACGCGAGAGCGACCGCGAACTGCTCGCGCAACATTTCCTCACTGCCCTGAACGCGCAGGAGAGCACCAGCAAGAGCTTCAGCAAACGGTCCATTGAAACGCTGCGCACGTGGTCGTGGCCGGGCAACGTGCGCGAACTGAAGAACGCGGTGTACCGCGCCTTCATCCTCGCCGAGAAGACGGTGGAGCTGCCGCATCCGCATCTCGCCTCGCGGGTGAAGAAGGCGGTCACCCAGGGCGACGCGATGAGCGTGTGGATCGGCACGCCGCTTGCTGATGCGCAAAAGCAGATCATCCTCGGCACGCTCAAGTATTGCGGCGGCGACAAGCGCCGCGCGGCGAAGGCACTCGGCGTGAGTCTGAAGACGCTCTACAACCGGCTCAGCACTTACGGCACCGAAGACGCGCCGGAGGAAAGCGAGCCCTCCTGAGGCCCGCCTAGTCCCCGCCGGTGCGGCGATCTCTTCGGTAGTGCGCAGTCCGGTTCAGCGCGGGTTAAACGCAACGTCGCACGGCGTTGCCCGCGGCGCGTCAAGACGCCGCTGCCTCTGGACCCGTGATGAAGGCCTTCCTGATCGATACGGTAACGCGCGGCGAGCCAAGCCAGAAAAGGCCGCGCGTCGCAGCATCTTTTGCAATTGCTTGCATTTTCCCTATCCCATTTGCAAAACGCATCCTGCAAAATGCTGCAGCGTCGCAGACGGCGCGTCGTCAGGCGAGTGCCGCCAGCACGAACGGCAGAGGCAGGAGCACAGGTAGGGAAATGCAAAAATCAAACAGTCTTGCGCGCTGGACTCCACGAGTTCCGCGCGCGCGCATTACGTCGCGTGTTGCATCGCGTGTCACGTCGCTCGCATCGTTCGTCACACTGGCCGCTCTCGTCTCGGCCAATCTGAGCGGCTGCAGTTCGCTTTACTCGGAAACCGCCACCGCCGGCGCCGGTATCGCGGGCGCGGCGATCGCCGGCAAGGTCACACGTAACGCCGCAGTAGCTACCGGCATCGGTCTGGGCGTGGTCGCCGCGGCCGGGGCCGGCGTGCAGTACACGGAACGCGTCGTGCACCGCAATACTCAGGACGGCATCGCCAAAGTGGCCGGCCCGCTCGACGTGGGCGCCATCGCGCCGTGGAGCGTGACCCACACGGTCCCCATCGAAGACGACGAGCACGGCCGTGTCACCGTGAGCCGCACCATCAGCGCCGGCGCGCTCGACTGCAAGGAGATCGTCTTTTCGGTCGATGTCGACGCCACCAAGGACAAACCCGCCAGCACCGCGTTCTATGTCGCCTCGATCTGCCGCGACGGCGCGAACTGGAAGTGGGCCTCCGCCGAACCCGCAACCGGCCGCTGGGGCGCGCTGCAATGAAGCCGCGTCTGACCATGCCAACCCTGCCGACCCTGCCGACCCTGCCGGTTAGCGTGCGGCTCGTGCTGGCGGGCGCGCTGTGCGTCGGCGCCAGTGTCCTGACGAGCGGCTGCTCGTCGGTGGGCGCGGCGAGCGGCGCGGCGGCGGGCGTCGCTTCGGGTCTGGTGACGGCCAATCCGGCGGTCGGCATCGGCGTCGGCATCGCCGTGCAGGCAGCCACGGACGAAGCCGTCGCCCGCTATATGCGCACCATGCACGCCGACCAGCAAAACGAGATCGCGGCGCTGGCAGGCAGCATGCCGGTGGGCGGCAGCCAACCGTGGCGCGTCAAGCACAAGGTGCCGGTCGAAAACGGCCACGGCGAAGTGCGCGTCACGCGCGCCTTCACCTCGGCGCTCGCCATCTGCAAGGAGTTCGTGTTTTCCGTGGCCGACGGCGACAAGCCCGACGCGCACGAAGACTGGTACACCGCCAGCGCCTGTCTGCAGGACAACGGCTGGAGATGGGCATCCGCCGAACCGGCTGTGGAACGCTGGGGCAACCTGCAATAAAGCATAAAGGGGCGGCACGATCGAATCGCGCCGCCCCCTTCTTCAAGCTCTATTTCCGCCAGGACAATCAGGACTCGACGTCCTCAAGACTGAAAATTTCCGTCTGGTCATTGTACGAGAATATCTCGCCATAACGGCCCCAGTTGATCACGGCGTCGAGCGTCTCTTCCGCTGCGCTGTCCGACAGAAAATCCTCCAACTCCTGCTCGAAACGCACGCGCGGTGCACGGTGACCCGGACGCTCGTTGAGCACCTTCTTGATCCGTGCCGCCAGCGGCACGTGACGCAGCAAATGCTCGGCGAACATCATCTTCCGTTCCTGCGTGCCGAACTCCGAGAACACGCGGGCCGGCGGCGTCAGGAAAATGTCGCCTTCGCGCACGTCCGCGAAGCCCAGATGTTGCAGCACTTCGGCGACCGGGAACAGATCGTCCACCTCCAGATGCAGCGAGCGGGCGATTTCCGGCATGTCGGCGCGGCCGTGATACGGCGCAGCGGCTAGCGTCTCGATCAGACCGGCCATCAGGTTGGTCGATACGTGCGGCAGCCAGCTACCCAGTTCGAGGCCCTTCTTGGTCGATTCGTCGGTCTGGCGCGCCGTCATCTTGGCGTAGATCTCGTCCACGAGGCGGCGGAAAGCCGGATCGAGACGGTTGCGTGGATGGTTGAACGGCACCTTGATCTCGGCGATCACGCGGCCCGGATTGGACGACAGCACCAGAATCCGGTCGCACATGAACACCGCTTCTTCGATGTTGTGCGTGACGATCAGCACCGACTTGATCGGCATGCGGCCCTGCGTCCACAGATCCAGCAGGTCGGTACGCAGCGTTTCGGCGGTCAGCACGTCGAGCGCGGAAAACGGCTCGTCCATCAATAGCAGCGTCGGGTCGACCACCAGCGCGCGGGCGAAGCCCACCCGCTGACGCATGCCGCCTGACAGCTCACGCGGATAGGCGTTTTCGAAGCCGTCCAGACCAATCAGGTCGATCGCCGCCAAGGCGCGCTCGCGGCGCTCGCGCGCGCCCACGCCCTGCGCTTCGAGACCCGCTTCCACGTTTTGCAGAACGGTCAGCCACGGAAACAGCGCGAAGGTCTGGAACACCATCGCCACGCCCTTGGCAGGGCCGTCAAGCGGCTTGCCGAGGTACGAGACTTCGCCGTCGGTCGGCTCGATCAGGCCGGCGATGATCCGCAGCAAGGTGGACTTGCCCGAGCCCGAGCGGCCCAGCATGCCGACGATCTCGCCTTCGCGCAGCGAGAGGTTCACGCCGTCGAGAACCAGCAGTTCGCCCTGCGTCTTGTTGAACCCTCTGCACACGTCCTTGACCTTCAGGATTTCTTCACCGAGGCGGGGCGGCTTCGGCGGTGTCTGGACCGGCGCAGCGGTTACGGCAGCTTTAGGATTTTGCATCGCGGTTTGCCTTTAATTTCCTGTCAATCGAGCCGAAGCTTGGATTCGGCGTAGGCGTACATCGGACGCCACAGCAGGCGGTTAAACAGAGTCACAAACAGGGACATCACGGCAATGCCGAGAATGATTTTCGGGAAGTCGCCGGCGGCGGTGGTCTGCGCGATATAGGAACCGAGGCCATGCGCCACCACCTTGGTGTTGCCCCACTGGACGAACTCGGCCACGATGCTCGCGTTCCACGCGCCACCGGAGGCGGTGATCGCCCCTGTCACGTAATACGGGAAAATGCCCGGCAGCATCGCCTTGCGCCACCACTGCCAGCCGCGGATGCCGAAGTTGGCCGCCGCTTCCTTGTAGTCGTTCGGGTACGAACTCGCGCCCGCGATCACGTTAAACAGGATATACCACTGGGTCCCAAGCACGATCAGCGGCGACAGCCAGATATCCGGGTTCAGGTCGAAACGCACGATGACGATCACGAACACCGGAAACAGCAGGTTCGCCGGAAACGCCGCGAGGAACTGCGCGAGCGGCTGGATCTTCTCGGCGAGCGCCGGACGCAGCCCGATCAGCACGCCAAGCGGCACCCAGATCACCGACGAAATCGCAATCAGCACCACCACGCGCAGCAGCGTGATCAGGCCCAGCACCAGCACATGCCCCACTTCGGCGAGATCAACGCCGGTGCGCACATAGGACACCACGCGAAACACCACGTAGAGCGTTACGAGCAGCACCAGCGCGCTCCAGATAAAGTCGCCGAGACGCGACGACTTTTGCATGCGCGGCATCGGGAAGCTGACGCCGGCGAACGACGGCAGGCGCATCGGCACGCGCGCGGCATTGGCGAAAATCCAGCCGAGCGGCACGAGCAAACGGTGAATCAGGCGCGTGCGGCGAATCAGGTCGAGCAGCCAGGACTCGGGCGCATTGCCCGAACTGGTGTTCTCCATGCGGAACTTGTCGGCCCAGGCCACCAGCGGACGGAACAGGAACTGGTCGTAGGCGAGAATCACGACCGTCATGGTCAGGATCACCCAGCCGATCGCATGCAGATTCTTTTCGGAGATGGCCTGCGCCAGATAGGCGCCGATGCCCGGCAGCGTGATGGTGTTATTGCCCACCGTGATCGCTTCCGAAGCCACCACGAAGAACCAGCCGCCCGACATCGACATCATCATGTTCCAGATCAGGCCCGGCATCGAGAACGGCACTTCGAGCTTCCAGAAACGTTGCCAGCCGGTCAGATGGAAGCCGCGCGAGACTTCGTCCAGATCGCGCGGCACCGTGCGCAACGACTGATAGAAGCTGAACGTCATGTTCCAGGCCTGGCTCGTGAAGATGGCGAAGATCGCCGCCAGCTCGGCGCCCAGCACGCGGCCCGGGAACAGCGCCAGGAAGAACGTGACCGTAAACGAAATGTAGCCCAGCACCGGCACCGACTGCAGGATGTCGAGAATCGGCACCAGCACGAGACCCGCGCGACGGCTCTTGGCCGCGAGCGTGCCGTAACTCAGCGTGAACACCAGCGAGGCTACCATCGCCGCCAGCATCCGCAGCGTGGTGCGTAGCGCGTACTCGGGCAGGCTCGCCGGGTCGAGCGAAATGACCTGGGTCTTGAGTGTCGACATCGGCGCGAGCGTCTGGTGAAAGCCGATCGCCGCAAAGGCGATCACGCAGATGATCAGCGGGAAGGCCACGAAGTCCCAGCCGTTGGGCAGCAAACGCCAGGCGGATGCATTGGCGGTGCGTTTCAGATCGAAACTGAAGTCCATCAGACGCCCTTCCTGGTTGCGTAGGCTAGGTTAAGACAGGCCGCGCGAGACGGCGCCGGGAGTGCAGGACAGGCAAGGCTTGCCGGTTGCGCGGCGAGCGCGGCGCGAGGGCCGGCGCCGCCGGCCCATAAGCGGTCCGGAAAGCGGAATTCAGGCATGGCAACAAGCATAGGCACGGTAATCGTTAGCGTCGGAGATACATTGACCGGCGGCGGCCGGATTCTGGCCGAAACACGCCGGATCCGCCACTCGGGCCGCCTGTCACAGCAGGCGCCGCCCGGGGCTGGCGAGCTTTCCTCGTTTTGGACGGCACGACACTACTACAACCTGTGTTTCAGGCACAACCTTTCGGGGCAAATCTGTGACACGTCACGCAAGCTGGGAAGCGGGGCCGGGGGTGGCGCCGCGCGCCGCGGACATCTGGAAAACCCGCAGCGCCGTTCAGAAAGCGGCCCGCGCGGTCGTTAACAACGCAACGGCGAACGCAACGGCGAACACAACAGCGAACGCAACAGCAAACCCACCGCGAACCCAGCGGCGATCCGGTGACGCGCGCCGGAACGCAATAACGGATGGCGTTGTGTCACCTGGCGGTTAAAATCGAGACAGGGCGGAAAAGCGGATGAGTCCGGCCGGCCAAGGGAAAGGAGAGAGCCCCGTGCGCGGGCATCCGGGCATCCGGCGCCGCGGATCGAGGCGGCTCGCTCGACGCCTCCCAGGACTCAGCGCCGGCGCGCTGCAACGATTGACCTGGTTGCAACCAAAAGTCTGACGGATCATAGAGTCGATGAACAGGAAATCCATGCGCCAGGCAATCGGACCGCTCAGCTTCGCGCTGGTCGTGCTGGTGTGCTGGCTCGTTTCCGGCCTGATCGCCGACCGCATGGTTCAGCAGGAACTCGACGCCGCCCTGCTCGCGCAGCGGCAGATGTCGTCGTCGATCGTCGACAATATGGCCGAAGTGATCGCCAGCGACCTCTCCATGGCGCGCGCCATTCCGGCCACGATGGCCGAAATGGACGTCGTGCAGCACGCCCTTTCACAATCGCAAGCCTATACCGCCAGCAACGCCGTGCCGGTCGAGACGCTGCGCGCGAGCCTCCTCAAGGTGCCGGTACTGCAAGGCGTCAGTGCCTTCCTGCACGACGCCCAGGGCTTCTCGGGGCTCGATTCCATCTGGCTCGTCAACGCCAACGGTCTGTGCGTGGCGTCGAGCAATCCGCATAGCCGCAACTTCGTCGGCATCGACATGCGCGGGCGCAATTTCCTGTCCAATGCGCTGCTCGGCGCCTTCGGGGAAGCCTACGGCGTCGGCCGCTCGAGCGGCGAACCGGGCATCTTCATCGCCGCGCCGGTGTATGACGACGGCGTGCTGGTGGGCGTGGTGATCGCCAAGGTCGGGATCGGGCGCCTGCGCCACTGGGTCGCTCACGCGGGAACGTTCGTGGCCGACGAAAACGGCGTCATCATCATGGCCCACGACAGCACGCTGGAAGGCCACGTCCTGCCGGATGGCCACATCAAACAGATGAGCGCCGCCGAACGCCGCAACATCTACCACCGCGACGACTTTCCGAACGTCCAGATCGAAGAGAACATGCAGCAGGTGCGCGAGCAGGCGCCGTGGGTGCCGGCGGCGGTCGCCGTGCAACTGTTCGGCATCGCGAACCGCCCCGAACCGGCGCTCTACGAGTGGCGCGGCGGCCTCAACTCAGGGCTCTCCGCCCATCTGGTCGATCCGCTCGCGGCCTGGCCCGAACTGCTACGCAACCATAAGCGCGACCGGCTGCTGGTATTCCTGACGCTGGCCGGCACGGCGGCACTCGCTTGGGTGATCACCGTTTCCTATGTGCGCGAGCGCCGTCACCACCGGGCGACGCGCGATCTCGCCGAACAACTGCAATCGGCGAACACGCTGCTTTCGGCCGAGGCCCGCCACGACGCGCTGACCGGCGCGCTGTCGCGGCGCTACTTCCTCGATCTGCTGCGGCACGAAATCGAGCGCGCGCGCGCCAACGGCGAGCCGCTCTGCATGGCGATTGCCGACCTCGATCATTTCAAACAGATCAACGACCGCTTCGGCCACGCCGCCGGCGACCGCGCGCTCGAACACTTCGTCGATACCTGCCGCGCCGAATTGCGCGGCAACGACGCGATCGGCCGGCTGGGCGGCGAGGAGTTCGGCATCCTGTTGCCGGCTACCGCGCTCGAAGGCGGGCGCGACGTCGTCGAACGACTGCGCACGCGGCTCAAGGCCGTGCCGTCGACCAAGCTGCCGGCGTCGGCCAATCTGAGCGTGAGCATCGGCATCACCGAATTGTCGCCGGAAGATCTGCCCGAGCGCATCATGAGCCGCGCCGACCTCGCGCTCTACGCCGCCAAAACGGGCGGCCGCGACCGCACCGAGGCGCTGCCGCCCGACGACACCGCGCCGCCCACGCGTGCCGCCGCCGCGACCTGGTGATCCATGCCCGTTGCCAGGCCCGGCAGGCTCGCCCGTCTGGTTCGTCTGGTCCGACGGCAAGGCGACTCCACTCTTGCCGACCGGCCTGACACGCCGACTCCCCCGAGGTAAGCAGGTATGATCGAGCTTCAGATGATGCTTGTCGTTATCGCTCTACCGGGAGATATGCATGAAGGGAAATCTGGTCATCGTTTGCCGCGATCATGATGCCGAGGCGTTCGACCATCTGCTGTCCGAGTATGGCGCGTTTCAGACGCGTCTATCGTCGACGGCGTGGTATCTGAAGCTGGAAGTGGCGCCGGAGGTAATTCAGGAGGAAATCCTCACGCGCCTCGGCAAGTACACCACGCACTACATTTTCGAGGCGGAAACCGTGACGTGGAACACGGTGGACAGCGAAGCGGCCAGCGCGCTGAATACGCTGTTTTCGGAGTAAGTTTTTGTGGGTGCGGACGCGGCGTGCAGTTGCGCCCGCCGCCCACGAGACCTGTCAGCCTACCAGGCGCTTTCCGAAACCGAAGTCACGCGCGGCACGGTTTCAAACGCGAACGTCATCAGCACCCGCAAGCCACGCCCGCCGTGATTGCCAAGTTCCCATTCCCCGCCGGCTCGCCGCACCAACCGTTCGACAATCGCGAGCCCCAGCCCGCTATGGCCGTTGCCGCCGCGCGCCGGGTCGAGCCGCACGAACGGCCGGCTCGCGTTGATCAGGTCCTGCGCCGCAATCCCGCCGCCGTTGTCCTGTACCGACAAGGTATAGCCCGCCGCCGTGCGCGCCGTCGCCACCACCACCGGCGGGGCGCCATAGGCGTGCGCGTTGTCGAGCAGGTTTGACAGAATGCGGTCGAGCGTGGCCGCCGGCAACAAGAAGCCTGGACCGGCCTTCAGATCGGTCAGCACGCTGGACGCATTCGCCGCCACCGCCCGGTAGCTGCGCACCACGCGCTCGCATTGCGCGTCGACTTCGACGGCTTCGCTGCGATCGGCGCCGTCGTGAGCGAACACCAGAAACTGCTCGACGATGTGCGTCATCGAATCGACGTCGCGCACCACGCCGTCGCGCACCTTGGCCTCGTCCATCATCTCGGCGCGCAGGCGCAGCCGCGCAAGCGGCGTCTTCAGATCGTGCGCAACCCCCGCGAGCATCACCGCACGATCGTTTTCCGTGCGCGCCACTTCCTGCACCATCTGATTGAAGCCGTGCGTCAACTGACGCAATTCGCGCGGCCCGCGCTCCGGCACCGGCGGCACCGGCTGACCCCGGCCGAAGCGGGCCACCGCGTTGGCCAGCGAGCGCAACGGCTGCTGCAACTGCCACGCGGCGAACAGCGCCGCCATGACGGCAAACGTAAAGATGATGGTAAGCCACAGCACCATGCGGTCAACCGAGCGCGGCGGGCGCAGGGGCTGAACCGGCACGACGATCCAGTTCGCGTCGTTCGGCTGGCGCACCCAAAGTGTCGGCAGCTTGCCGGCTTCGCCGAGCCGCACGAGGGTGCCTGCGGGCATCCGGTCGCGCACGTCGTCCAGAAAGTGGCCGAGCGGCGTGTTCGAATTATCCTGCGCCGCCGGCACGTCTTTGCTCGCCGGGTCGACGAGCCGCACGCGCGAAGGCAAGGGCTGATCCGGCGTGTGCAGGACGTGCTGACGCACGGCGTCGACAAGGAAGGTGGCTTCTTCTACCGCATAGCGGCTTTGAAACTGGCTGCGTTCGAGACGAAACAATGCATACCCTGCGAAATGCGAGAGCATGAGTACCGCGACGACCAGCAACGCCAGTCGCCCGAACAGTGAATCAATGGGCCGGCGCATGCTGTTCGCCATCCGGCACGAACACGTAGCCGCGGCCGCGAACGGTCTGGATGAAGCGCGGAGTGGACGGGTCGGTTTCAAGGATGCGGCGCAGACGCCAGACCTGCACGTCGATGCCGCGGTCGGTGCCGTCGTATTCGGGACCATGGAGCAATTCAAGCAGGCGCTCGCGGGTCAGCGTGCGCATGGGGTGATTCACAAAAATCTTCAGGAGCGCGAATTCACTTCCGGACAAGGTCAGCGGCTTGTCTTCGAGATTCAGCGTGCGCGACTGGAAATCCAGCGTGAAGCGGCCGAACGTGAACGGCTCGCGCTGCTCCGGTGCGGCCGCCGACGGCAGCGTGCGGCGGCGGCGCAGCACGGCCTGCACGCGCGCCAGCAATTCGCGCGGATTGAACGGCTTGCCGAGGTAGTCGTCCGCGCCCAGTTCGAGACCGACGATGCGGTCCACGTCGTCGGCGCGCGCCGTCAGCATGATCACGGGGATATCGTCGCCCGCCGCGCGCAGCTTGCGCAACGCCGTCAGGCCGTCGACGCCCGGCATCATCAGGTCGAGCACGATCAGGTCCGGGCGCTCGCGCTCCAGCCGCCGCTCGAGCGAGCCGGCGTCGTGCAGCACCGACACTTCAATGCCCTGGCGCGCCAGATAGTCGCGCAGCAGGTCGCGGAGTTCGAGGTCGTCGTCGACGACAAGTATTTGAGTAGCCATGAGATGAAGTTTAACGCCCAGGAGATAGGGTTTCTGGGCCGGACACCCCTCAAAGGGTTACCGGGTGTTACGGCGAAAGGCGCCCGTAATGTCGCGTAATAGCGACACGTGCTCAGGTAACACAGCGCGGCTCGCGGGTCTTTACGCTGTGTCTTACCGAATGCATCCCGTCCTGTGTCGCCGTGTTTGCATCGTCGGCTATTCCATTACAAGGAGCCACTCATGTCCACAAAAATGTCACGCTTCGTTGCCGTCGCCGCAGCCTCGCTCGCTATCAGTCTCGGCGCCTACGCCGCTCAATCCGACGGCCAGGGCGGCCCCGGTGCTCCCGGCGGCTGGCACCAGCATCATGGCCAGTTCAAGGAAGAAATGGCCAGGCTGCACAGCCAGCTCAACCTGAGCCCGGATCAGGAAAAGCAGTGGCAGGCCGCACTCGACACGATGAAACAGAATCGTGAAGCAATGCACGCCTCCCACAAGCAGATGCACGATCAGATGAAGGCGCTGCAGCAGCAACCTATCCTCGATCTGAACGCGCTGCACGACATGCATCAGAAGGCTGAAGAGCAGAACCATCAACTGCGCGAGCAAACCTCGGCAGCATGGCTCACGTTCTACAACGGCCTGAACGACCAGCAAAAGACCCTCGTCAGCACCGCCCTCAAGAAACACTGGGCCATGATGGAAGCGCGTCACGAAAAGATGCGCGACCGTTGGCAACATCATAAGGGCGCAGCCTCGGCCCCGGCAGAGAATCAGTAAGTTAGCGCTGCTTATGGACGGCTGGCCCGGTGCTTCGGCGCCGCGCCAGCCGTGCAGATGGAAACGCCACGGAAGTTTTGTTCCGTGGCGTTTTTGTTTTGCGTATCGGGGCGAGGCGGCTCGCCGGGTGCGCTCAGCTCACACGTCTACGCCGCCACGCGCCCACCCGGATGCTCAAGCGCGGGTTCGAACTCCGCTCAGGCATCCAGCGCGCCGAGATCGAACACCAGCACTTCGGCGTCGCGCCCCTGTTCGAGCGTCACCGAACCGGCATCGACGATCATCGCCGCGTCGCCCGCCGCCAATGCTTCGCCGTTGACCGTGAGCGCACCGCGCGCGACGTGCACATACGCGCGCCGGCCCGCCTGCAACGGCAGCGCCGCCTGCTCGGCGCCGTCGATCAGCGCCGCGTAAATCGATGCGTCCGCATGGATCGTCACCGAGCCGTCGCGGCCATCCGGTGACGCCACGATACGCAGACGGCCACGCTTGTCGGCCGCGTCGAAGCGTTTTTCTTCGTAGCCGGGCTGATCGCCCGCACGCCTGGGCAACACCCAGATCTGCAGCAGATGCACCGGCTCGCTCTCCGAGGCGTTGAATTCGCTGTGCCTCACGCCCGTACCGGCGCTCATGCGCTGCACGTCGCCGTGACGGATGGTCGAGCCGTTACCCATGCTGTCGCGGTGCGCGAGCGCGCCGTCGAGCACGTAAGTCACGATCTCCATGTCGCGATGTCCGTGCGTGCCGAAGCCCTGGCCGCCCGCGATGCGGTCTTCGTTGATCACACGCAACGGGCCGAAGTGCATGTGGTTCACGTCGTAGTAATCGGCAAACGAAAAGCTGTGATACGAATCGAGCCAGCCGTGGTTGGCGTGACCTCGTTCTTCAGAGCGGCGGATCTCGATCATAAGGTTCTCCAGTAAGGTGCATTGCGATGCCCAGAATGTATGGGCGCACGGCGTCCCACACAACCCGCTCCGGCGCACAGGATCGTTTCACCCATGCGGGCAATCGGCGCGGCAGCCGGGCGGCCTGGTTGCCGGACTGGCATGGTGCGCCCGTTCGGGTAAAATGCTGCGCTTTTCGGGCGGACTCAGGCGTGCTGTCCGCGGCGAGCGATGTTGGATACCAACGGCCGGCGCCCGCGGCGTCACCTGCGGGACAACCCCAGGACCCCGGCGACAGCCCGGTGCGGCCGCGGAAACGATCCGGCACGACAATTTTGGACGCCTAGAATAGCGACGGCCGGCCCAGGCCAGAACCACGGTTCCGATACCGTTCTGACCGGCCGGCGCCTCGCGCCCCCGCTGCTTCGCAGCATCCGTTACTCGGGCCGACCCGCATGGGCCTGCCGCGAGCCGGGTAATACAGTCGGAAACACAGTCGGAAAGCGCGCTGTCCAGCCGGCAACGGCAGGACGGTCATGATTTGCTCAGCGGTGCAGTCGGGCCGCGTCTTTCGCGGTGCGCACCTCACGCATCGTCAAGGACCTTATATGTTCCTTCAAGGCTACGGCCCGTTGCTTCTCAACGGCACCTGGCAGACCGTCAAGCTGGCGGTGCTGTCGCTGGTGTTCGCGTTCGTGCTGGGCTTGCTCGGCGCGGCGGCCAAACTGTCAAAAAACCGTGTCTCCCTCGGCATCGGCACGCTTTATACGACCCTCGTGCGCGGCGTGCCCGACCTCGTGCTGATGCTGCTGCTGTTCTACAGCCTGCAGATCGGCCTGAACGACGTCACCGACCTGCTCGGCTGGGACCAGATCGACATCGACCCGTTCGTGGCCGGCGTCGCGGTGCTCGGCTTCATCTACGGCGCGTATTTCACCGAGACGTTCCGCGGCGCCTTTCTCGCCGTGCCGCGCGGCCAGCTCGAAGCGGGCTCGGCCTACGGTATGACCGGCTGGCAGGTATTCGCGCGCATCATGTTTCCGCAGATGATGCGCTTTGCCTTGCCGGGCATCGGCAACAACTGGCAGGTGATGGTGAAGGCCACGGCGCTGGTCTCGATCATCGGCCTCGCCGACGTCGTCAAGGCCTCGCAGGATGCCGGCAAGGGCACCTTGCGTTTCTTCTTCTTTACCCTGCTGGCGGGGGCCATCTACCTCGTCATCACCACGGTTTCGAACTTCGTGCTGATGTATCTCGAAAAGCGCTACTCGACCGGCGTGCGAAAGGCGGACCTATGATCGAGATCGTTCAGGAATACTGGCGCAACTATCTGTATAGCGACGGTTACCGCCTAACCGGCGTCGTGATCACGTTGTGGCTGCTGGTGGTGTCGATCGGCCTGGGCTTCTGTCTGTCGATTCCTCTGGCGGTCGCGCGGGTGTCGAAGAAGAAATGGCTCGCGGGCCTCGTGTGGCTGTATACATACATCTTTCGCGGCACGCCGCTCTACGTGCAACTGCTGCTCTGCTACACGGGCCTCTACAGTCTCGAAGTGGTCCGCAATCACGAACTGACCAACGCGTTCTTCCGCGACGGCATGCATTGCACGCTGCTCGCCTTCACGCTGAACACCTGCGCCTACACCACCGAGATCTTCGCCGGCGCCATCAAGGCCACGCCCTATGGCGAGATCGAAGCCGCGCGGGCTTACGGCATGTCGCCGTTCACGCTGTACCGGCGCGTGATTCTGCCGTCGGCGCTGCGCCGCGCGCTGCCTTACTACAGCAACGAAGTGATCCTGATGCTGCACGCCACCACAGTGGCCTTCACCGCCACCGTGCCGGACATCCTGAAGATCGCCCGCGACGTCAACTCGGCGACCTATCAGTCGTTCAACGCGTTCGGCCTCGCCGCCCTGCTCTACCTGGCTATCTCTTTCACGCTCGTGTGGCTGTTCCGCCGCGCCGAGCGCCGCTGGCTCGCCTATTTGCGGCCGCAAGGCAAATAAGCCGTCAAGGACTTCGACTCATGAACACCAGGAAGCAAAAGCTCTTCGTCGACGAGCTTCATAAACAATACGGCGACAACGAAGTGCTCAAGGGCGTCTCGCTGCGCGCGAACGCCGGCGACGTCATCAGCGTGATCGGCTCATCCGGTTCGGGCAAGAGCACGATGCTGCGCTGCATTAACTTTCTCGAACAACCTAACTCGGGACGCATCTTCGTCGACGGCGAAGAGGTCCGCACGCTAAAAGACAAGACCGGCGCGCTGAAGGTCTCCGATCCCAAACAGTTGCAGCGCGTGCGCACCCGTCTCGCGATGGTGTTCCAGCACTTCAACCTGTGGGCGCACATGACGGTACTGGAGAACATCATCGAAGCGCCGGTTCACGTGCTGGGCCTGCCGCGCCGGGAAGCCGAGGAGCGCGCCCGTCAATACCTGGAGAAGGTGGGCCTCGCGCCGCGGCTGGAAAAGCAGTATCCGTCGCATCTGTCGGGCGGCCAGCAGCAGCGCGTGGCGATTGCGCGCGCGCTGGCGATGCATCCCGACGTCATGCTATTCGACGAGCCTACCTCCGCGCTCGACCCGGAACTGGTGGGCGAAGTGCTGAAGGTCATGCAGACGCTCGCCGAAGAGGGCCGCACGATGATCGTCGTCACCCACGAGATGGCCTTTGCGCGCAACGTTTCGAACCATGTGATGTTCCTGCATCAGGGCCGCGTGGAGGAAGAGGGACATCCGGACGAAGTATTCAGGAACCCGAAGAGCGAGCGGCTCAAGCAATTCCTCTCGGGCAGCCTCAAGTGAGATCTCGACAACGTTCAGGACAACAGATGTAGTCAAATGTAGTCCGACGCCGTCATGCGCTGTCAGATGTAGTGAATGTAGTTTTACAAGGCGCTTACAACGAGCGCCTTTTTCATTCCAATTTGCGTATTTTGGACCCCCAATTGTCCCAAATACCGCGCCAAGACCCCGTTTTTTGCCCTACTCCCACCGTTTTGCAGCGTCAATAGTGGCAATCCTTAAGGCTACCCTACACGAACCGTGATTCCCTTGTCAGACAAGGGTTTGACGCTGTTTTTGGGATGCCGTTATGAGTGCTGCAACACATCGCTATTGCAATTTGGAGACATCTGCACGACCGCGAAACAATTTCTTCTCCCACCCAGGGGTATTTTTGATAAATTAGTAACCAAAGTACCAAAACAAAGTTGATTAAAAGTAGTTTCACTTCAAAACGCAGAGGAGATACCGGTCGACGAGGGATCGGAATGACGTACAGATAGCCTCAGGCTGCAGCGTCATGACAACACGCCCCGATCGACCCAAACCGTCTCCCTGGTACGGATTTCTGTTCGGCGCCTCTGGCGACCGGACACCATTCGCAGTACTGGGTTTTTCTTTTGACAGGGTATGGAGGAGAAGATGAAGAAAGCATTGCTCGCCGCGGCATTGATGTCGGCCGGTGTCGTTGCGCACGCTCAGAGCAGCGTGACGCTGTACGGTCGTCTGGATGCGGGTGTCGAATACATCAGCGGCCTTCCGAATGCTAACTACACGGGTTCCACCTCGCGCGTCCGCGTTGAAAGCGGCGACTGGGGCACGAGCTTGTGGGGTATGAAGGGCGTCGAGGACATCGGTGGCGGCAACAAGGTGCTGTTCCAGTTGGAAGGCGCGTTCAGCACGGCTTCCGGCGCACTCGGCTCCGCCGGCTCCATCTGGAATCGCTGGGCAACTGTCGGTGTCGCAAACGACCAGTTCGGTACCCTGCTCCTCGGCCGCGAACTGTTCATCTCCAACGGCACATGGGACTTCGACCCGTTCGGTCAATCGAACTGGTCGTCGGCGTCGCTGGTGCGTGGCCGCAACTGGCCGCAATCGAGCAACAACATTTCGTACCAGTCGCCGAAGCTGTATGGCTTTGACCTGTACGGCCAATACGCCTTCTCGAACTCGACGTCGTTCAACGGCGGCAACGGTTCGGCGCAAGGTCGTGAAGATGGCCTGCAGTTGACGTACACGAACTCGCTGTTCCAGGTTCGCGGCCTGTATGACGAAATCCGCAACAACATCAACGGTAGCCTCGGCGATCCGACTGCCGGCGCTCCGAACGGTCCGTTCAACTACGGTCGCGAATACTTTGCTGGCGTGAACGTGTTCCTGGGTCAGTTCAAGATTCAGGCTGTGTACCAGGGCGCGCGCACGTCGGGCGAAACCGGTGTACCTATCGGCACGCCGACGACGACGGACCAGGAATGGGGCGGCATCACGTGGCAAGCAACGCCGGCAGCAGCACTGATCGCAGCCGTGTACCACGTCAACGCCAACAATGGCGCGGGCAACGCGAACATCTACACGGTGGGTGGTTCGTACAACCTGTCCAAGCGCACGCTGCTCGACATCCAGATCGCTCAAGTGCGTAACAGCAAGACGGCGAACTTCGGTCTCGACGCCAACTCGGCCGGCAACGGCGGCGACAGCGGCACGGGCAGCTCGGTGGCTTACAACGAAAACCCGATTCACGGTCATCAGCAGACCGGCGTTTATGCAGGTATTCAACACTCGTTCTAATCGAACGATGTAGTTAGAACAGCTTTAGAAACTTTTTCACGCTGCTGCGAGAGGCGCGTATCGGTGCGATGTCCGTAAGGGCACCGCACCGTTTTTTATTGCGGCGAGCGGTTCGGCGTCCGCTGCGTGTGATTGTCTGGGGCTGGCGCCAGATGGATGAGATAGCCCGTAGGCCTTAAAGCCTGAACCTCAAACGGCGGCTTCGTTTTCCTCGCCGGTGCGAATGCGGATCACCCGCTCGACGTCGGTAACGAAGATCTTGCCGTCGCCAATCTTGCCGGTGCGCGCCGCGCCGATGATCGCGTCGATCACCTGGTCGCACTGATCGTCCGCCACCACTACCTCGATTTTCACTTTCGGCAGGAAGTCGACCACATATTCGGCGCCGCGATACAGCTCCGTGTGTCCCTTTTGACGGCCGAAGCCTTTGACTTCGGTGACCGTCAGGCCGGTCAGGCCAACCTCCGCGAGCGCTTCGCGGACTTCATCGAGCTTGAAGGGTTTGATGACTGCAGTGATGCGCTTCATGGCGTACCTCGTCTCTTGATCGGATCGTTGTTCGGGAAAATCGAAAGGGAATCGATAGCCTGGATTCTACGCTGCGCCGAACGGCCTGCGTCATTCCACCGGTTCGGTATAGCGCGACGTGATCGGATAACGCCAGTCGCGGCCAAAGGCACGATGCGTCACGCGAATGCCGATCGGCGCCTGGCGGCGTTTGTACTCGTTGATCTTGATGAGGCGCGTGACGCGCTTCACGTCGTCCACCGCATAGCCCGCGGCGATGATCTCGGCCAGCGAACGATCCTCTTCCATATACATGCGCATGATGGCGTCGAGCACCTCATACGGCGGCAGGCTGTCCTGGTCGGTCTGGTTCTCGCGCAGTTCGGCCGACGGCGCGCGCGTGAGAATCCGCTCCGGAATGACATCCTGCTTCGCAAACGTGGCCGCCGCGTTGCGGTAGTGGCACAAGCGGTACACCAGGGTCTTGGCGATGTCCTTGATGACGGCGAAGCCGCCGGCCATGTCGCCGTACAGCGTGCAATAGCCCACTGCCATTTCGCTCTTGTTGCCGGTGGTCAGCACGATCGAACCGAACTTGTTCGACAGCGCCATCAGCAGCGTGCCGCGAATCCGCGCCTGGATGTTTTCCTCGGTGGCGTCTTCCGCGCGGCCGGCGAATTCGTCGGCGAGCGAACTGCGGAAGGCCTCGAACATCGGCGCAATCGCAATTTCGTCGTAACGCACGCCGACCCGGCGCGCCATCTCGGCGGCATCCGTCGTGGAGATGTCTGCCGTGTAGCGCGACGGCATCATCACCGCGCGCACACGTTCGGCGCCGAGCGCGTCGCAAGCCACGGCCAGCACCAGCGCCGAATCCACGCCGCCCGACAGGCCGATCAGCGCGCCCGGAAAACCATTCTTGTTGATGTAATCGCGCACGCCCATCACCAGCGCGGCATAGACCTGCGCTTCCAGCGACAGCTCGGAAGCAACCGTGGTGCGCAGCGGACGCGCACCGTCGAATTCGACGATCGCGTTGCCTTCCTCGAACTGCGCCATCTTCGCGACCATCTCGCCGTTGCCGTCCAGCACGAACGAACCGCCGTCGAACACCAGCTCGTCCTGGGCGCCGAGCATGTTCACGTAGACCATGGCCAAGCCGGTTTCACGAATCCGCGCGCGCAGGATGTCCACCCGCACCGCTTCCTTGTTGAGGTGATACGGCGAGCCATTCGGGATCAGCAGCACCTGGGCGCCGGCCGCCTTGGCCTGCTGCGCCGCCGGCGCGTGCCAGACGTCCTCGCAGATCACCACGCCGTATTTCACGCCGTCGAGTTCGAACACGAGCGGACGCGGGTCTGCGGCGAAGTAACGCTTCTCGTCGAACACTTCGCTATTGGGCAGTTCCTGCTTCAGGTACGTGCCGACCACCTTGCCGTCGACGATCAGCGAGGCCGCGTTGAACGTATCCACTGGCGGCACGCCGCGCTCGATCGGCCCGTTTGCTTTACCATGGCCGTGCGCGGCGTCGCGATGCGGATGGCCGACCACCACGTGCAAGCCGGCGAACGGCTTCAGTTGGGCAGCGAGATCGGCCAACGCCGCGGCACTGGCGGCGTAGAAGGCGGGACGCAGCAGCAGGTCTTCGGGCGGGTAGCCGGAGAGCGCGAGTTCCGGCGCGACGAGCAGCTTCGCACCATCGTTGTGCGCGGCGCGGGCCGCGGCGACGATCTTCGCGACGTTGCCGGCGAAATCGCCGACAGTGACATTGAGTTGAGCAAGAGCGATTCGGGTCTTCATGGCAGGATCGGGGGCAAGCCGCGCGGCTTGCCGGTTACGGCGGCCGGACGGCTCGACGCAACGGACACACACACGGACAAACGAACGAAGCTCCGCGAAATGCGAGGCCCCGTTCAGATCAGGAACAGTCAAACAGATTGAACCAGCAACGGATTGATTATCGCACGGGCATTCTGGCCTCGCCCTCCGAGGTGGACGCCGCCGAGTGGAACGCCCTCCTCGCCCAGCAGGCACAGCCCACGCCATTTCTGCGGCATGAGTTCCTGAGCGCGCTGCATGCCAGCCAGTCCGCGGTGGCCGATACCGGCTGGGCGCCGCAATTCGTCACGCTGACGGATCCGCGCACCGACCGTCTGGTGGCGGCCGCGCCCGTGTATCTGAAAGGGCACTCTTACGGCGAGTATGTATTCGACTGGGCCTGGGCCGACGCCTACAAGCGCAACGGCCTTGCCTACTATCCGAAGCTGCTCTGCGCCGTGCCGTTCACGCCGGTGCAGGGCAACCGGCTGATGGCCGCGAATCCGCACGCGCTGCGCCAGCTCGCCGCCACGCTGGTGGCGTTTGCCGAACAGGCGGACGTGTCGTCGCTGCATGTGCTGTTTCCGACCGCCGACGAAGCCGAGGCGCTCACCGAACTTGGCATGATGCAGCGCGAAGGCGTGCAGTTTCATTGGCTGAACAACGGCTATCGCGACTTCGACGAGTTCCTCTCGACCCTCGAACAGAAGAAGCGCAAGAACATCCGCGCCGAGCGCCGCAAGGTACGCGAGGCGGGCGTGACGATGCGCCGGGTGCGTGGCGAAGACATCAGCGACGCCGAGTGGCGTTTCTTCGTCAAATGTTACAAGCAGACGTACCGGGAGCATTTTTCGAGTCCGTATCTGAATCTCGAGTTTTTCCGCACGATCGGCGCGACCATGCCGGAAAATCTGTTGCTCGTGATGGCGGAATACGAGGGCAAGCCGATTGCGAGTTCGCTGGTCGTATATCAGCGCGACGAAAAAACCGGTGGCACACTGTACGGCCGCTACTGGGGCGCGATTGAACACGTGCCGTGCCTGCACTTCGAGACCGCCTACTATCAGCCGCTGGAATTCTGCATCGAGGAAAAGCTGGCGGTGTTCGAAGGCGGCGCGCAAGGCGAACACAAGATGGCGCGCGGCTTTTTGCCGACCGTCACGCGCTCGACGCACTGGCTCGCCCATCCGGCCTTTGCCGACGCGGTGGCGCGTTTTCTCGATAGCGAGACCAACAGCATCCACGCGTATGTCGACGAATTGCGCGACCACAATCCGTTCAAAAGCTAACCATGCCGTGGTTTCTCTATCTGATCGAATGCGCCGACGGCAGCGTGTACACCGGCATTGCCGTGGACGTGCAGGCGCGCTTTGAGAAGCACCTCAGCGGCACGGGCGCACGCTATACGCGCTCGCGCAAGCCGTTGCACGTGCTGGCGTCGTTCGAACTGGCGGATCGTTCGAGTGCCTCGCGGGCGGAATATTTCGTCAAGCGCCTGACCGCGCCGGAGAAGCGGGCGCTGGCAGCGGGCGCGCGCACGCTCGAGTCGGTGGTACCGGTGGTGCCGGTGGCGTCAGTGGTGCCGCTGGCCGACGTTGAGATTGAAGCCGAGGAATCGGATCGCGCGTAGCGAAGCGTTTTCGCTCATTGCGTTTCACTCGTGCGCTTTATGACGAGCCCCAATGAAAAAACCGCGCCGCCCTTACGGGCCTGCGCGGTTTTTTACCTCTTGAAGCGCCGTCTTGCAGCGGCGGCGAGCTTACTTCTTGTAGTTCGCCACGCCTTCGGTGATTTCCTTGTGCGCGGCTTCGACGTCCGCCCAGCCTTCGACCTTCACCCACTTGCCCTTTTCGAGCGCCTTGTATTGCTCGAAGAAGTGCTTGATCTGGTCTTTCAGATACGACGGCACGTCGTCGATCGACTTCAGGTTCGCCGTCATCGGGCAGATCTTGTCATGCGGCACGGCCACCAGCTTGGCGTCGACGCCCGATTCGTCCGTCATCTGCAGCATGCCGAGCGCGCGCGCGCGCACGACCGAGCCGGCCAGCAGCGGGAACGGCGTGATGACCAGCACGTCGACCGGGTCGCCGTCGCCCGACAGCGTCTGCGGAATGAAGCCGTAGTTAGCCGGATAGCGCATGCCGGTGCCGATGAAACGGTCGACGACGAGCAGGCCCAGATCCTTGTCTGCTTCGTACTTGACCGGATCGCTTTGCGCCGGGATTTCGATGATGACGTTGAAATCTTGCGGAAGGTCTTTGCCTGCGGGGACGTGGTTGAAGCTCATGAGCGCTCTCTGAACAGGATGAAATTCGGAACACGGCGCGCGATGCAGCGCCTAATCTGGATCAGGCGTGGCACCACGAGCCATCAGTGCGGGATACGCCATTATAGCCAATCGGCCGATGGCGCCGCCGTGACGATCGGCGCGATAATCGTTGCGAACGCGGCGCAGTGCGGCTCGCAGCGCGGCTTTCAGGGCCTTTTCAGCCAGGAGCATGCATGCAGGAAGCAAAACACTTCATCGGCGGCGAATGGGTCGCTGCGGCCGGGGGCGAGACGATTCCGGTGCTCGATCCGTCCGACGGGCAGCCCTTCGCGCAGCTAGCCCGCGGCACCGCGCCGGACATCGACGCCGCGGTAGAGGCGGCCCGCCGGGCCTTCGAGGGTTCATGGGGCGCCGCCAGCGCCGCCGACCGCGGCCGCATCCTGTACCGCCTCTCCATGCTGGTCGCGGCCCGCCACGAAGAACTGGCGCAACTCGAAGCGCGCGACACCGGCAAGCCGTTACGCCAGGCGCGCGCCGACGCCGCGGCACTGGCCCGCTATTTCGAGTTCTACGCGGGCGCCGCCGACAAGCTGCACGGCGAAACCCTGCCCTATCAGACGGGCTACACCGTCTTCACGGTGCGCGAACCGCATGGCGTGACCGGCCATATCGTGCCGTGGAACTATCCGATGCAGATTTTCGGCCGCAGCGTCGGTGCGGCGCTGGCGACGGGCAATGCATGCGTCGTCAAGCCGGCGGAAGACGCCTGCCTGTCGGTGCTGCGGGTTGCCGAACTGGCCGCCGAAGCCGGCTTGCCGGCCGGCACGCTGAACATCGTCACCGGCTACGGTCACGAGGCGGGTGCGGCGCTCGCGCGTCACGCGGGCATCGACCATATCTCGTTCACCGGTTCGCCGCAGACCGGCAAGATGGTCGCACAGATGGCCGCCGAGAATCACGTGCCCGTCACACTCGAACTGGGCGGCAAGTCACCGCAAATCGTCTTCGCCGACGCCGATCTCGACGCCGCCGTGCCGGTGCTCGTCTCGGCCATCGTGCAGAACGCCGGGCAGACCTGCTCGGCGGGCAGCCGCGTGCTGATCGAACGCGCCGTCTACGAACCGCTGCTCGACCGCCTCGGCGCCGCGTTCAGCGCGCTGCGGGTCGGGCCGTCGCATGCCGATCTCGACTGCGGGGCGCTCATCAGCGCCAGGCAGCAGCAACGCGTGTGGGACTTTCTCTCCGATGCGCAGCACGACGGCATCGCCATGGCGGCGCACGGCGAAGTCATCCACGAGGCGCCGCAGACCGGTTTCTACCAGGCGCCCACGCTGCTGCGCGACGTGCCGCCGGGTCATCGTCTGGCTAACGAGGAAGTGTTCGGCCCGGTGCTCGCCGCCATGTCTTTTGCCGGCGAAGACGAAGCGGTGACGCTGGCCAACGGCACGCCTTACGGCCTCGTCGCCGGCATCTGGACGCGCGACGGCGCCCGGCAATTGCGGCTCGCGCGACGCGTGCGCTCGGGCCAGGTGTTCATCAACAACTATGGCGCGGGCGGCGGGGTCGAGTTGCCGTTCGGTGGCGTCAAGCATTCCGGCCACGGCCGGGAAAAAGGCTTTGAAGCGCTATACGGCTTTACGGTGCTGAAGACGGTTGCAATCCGGCACGGCTAGGCAGCGAGGCGGCGTCGCGCCGGCCGTTCGTTGCAAAAACCCTCTGCGACCAGCGGCAACAGCCGCGCGAACATCATGCAAACAGACACGGAGACATCATGCGCTTGACAGGTAAAACGGCCATCGTCACAGGTGGCGGCTCGGGTTTCGGCGGAGGCATTGCGAGGACTTACGCGCGCGAAGGCGCCAACGTGGTCATCAACGATCTGAACGGCGCGGCGGCCGAACGCGTCGCCAGCGAGATTGCGCTGGCGGGCGGCAAGGCGATTGCAGTTCCCGGCGACGTCACGTTGCGCGCCGACTGGGAGCGTCTGCGCGAAGCCGCGCTCGAGGACTTCGGCAGTGTGCAGGTGGTCGTCAACAACGCTGGCACCACGCATCGCAACAAGCCTGTGCTCGAAGTGAGCGAAGCCGAGTTCGACCGCGTCTACGCGGTCAACGTGAAAAGCATCTACTGGAGCGTGCAGGCGTTCGTGCCGTATTTCCGCCAGCAAGGCGGCGGCGTGTTCGTCAACATTGCGTCGACTGCGGGTGTGCGGCCCCGGCCCGGACTTGTCTGGTACAACGGCAGCAAAGGCGCGGTGATCATCGCCAGCAAGGCGCTCGCCGCCGAGCTGGGCCCGGATCGCATTCGCGTGAACTGCGTGAACCCGGTGATTGGCGAAACCGCGCTGCTAGGCGAATTCATGGGCGTCGAAGATACGCCCGAGAACCGCCAGCGCTTTCTGGCAGGTATCCCGCTCGGCCGTTTTTCGACCCCGCAGGATATTGCCAATGCCTGCCTCTATCTGGCGTCGGACGAAGCGAATTTCGTCACCGGTGTGTGTCTGGAAGTGGATGGCGGGCGCTGCGTGTAAGCGGCGCCCGCCCATCGCTCACACGATGTTCATTGCCAGCGCGCTTTCCCGGTAATGCTGGCCCGCTTTCTCGCTGTCGCCGAGTTGCTCGTGCAGGCGCGCCAGCGCGCGATGCGAGCGGATCTTCAGCGTCTCGTTGTCGGCCAGCTTCAGGGCCGTTTCGAGGAACGACTGCGCCTTGCCCCACAACTGCTGATGCAGGCACAGGCGGCCCAGCGTGAACATCAGGTCGGCGTCTTCCGGGCGCTCCTTCTGCCAGGCTTCGGCCTTCTGGATCAACGGCAAGGCGTCGCCGCCCGTCGTATCGGGATAGCGGCGCAGCAGACGCGCGTCCCAATTCTGCGCCAGTGCTTCTTCGACGATCTTGCGTGCGTCCTGCGGCCGGTTGAGCGTCACCAGCAACTCAGCCGCGAGATCGGCGAGGCGCGGCGAATGGCGCTCGGTGGGCGACAGCGAGTGCCACAGTTCCAGCAGCGCATCCGCATTGTGGCGACGCTCGCGCAACAGATTTTCCGCCGCGAGCTGGCGCAGACGCACCGCCACCGCCGGGTGAATCGCCTCGCGCTTTTCCAGCGTCTTGACGAGCTTGAGCACCTCGCTCCAGTTCTTCAACTGCTGCTGCGCGCGCAACATGATCTGCTGCGCGTGGATGCGGCGTCCGCCTTGCGACTGCATCTCGGTCAGCGCGGCGAGCGCGCCGTCCGCGTCGCGGCCGTCCGCGCGCATGTCGGCGGTGGCCATCAGGCGGGCGTCCTGCCAGTCGGCCTCGTCGATCTGCGCGAGCCATTCGTCGCGCCGCGCGTATTCATGCATGCGATGCGCCGCCGTTGCCGCGACGAGTCCCGCCGCGCCCTTGTTGTCGCCGTTGGCGAGCGCGTCGCGCGCTGCTTTCTCAGCCCGCGAGAAACGTCCGGCATACAGATTGCCGATCGCATCGCGCAAGGCCGCGTGCGCCTTCGCGACACGCGAGCGGGCGCGGTACGCGGCCACGCGCTGCGGCATGCGCCAGATGTTGCGCACGATGCGCAGCAGCGCATACACCAGAATGAACAGCACCACCAGCGCGACCACGAACAGGTTCAGCGACACGTCCACCCGGTACGGCGGATAGACGAGCAGCACCTGGCCCGTATCGAAACGCCCGACGGTCGCCAGCGCCACCGCGATGACAAACAGCAGCGCCAGCCAGAAAAGTCCCCGGATAGCCATGATTAACCCCGGCTCCGGTATTGATTGACGGCCTGCAGGCTCGTATTCAGGTTCGGCACTTCAACCGCCGCCGAGCCGTCGTCCACGTCCTTCACCAGGCCGCGCACGGTTTGCGTGCGCTTCGACGCGTTGTCGAAATAACGTGCGAGCGCCGCGTCGGCCGCGTGCACGTCGGATTTCAGCGTGGTCTGGTTGCGCGAGAGCAGCGCGAGACGCGCCGACAGCAGCCGCAGCTTGAGGTTTTCGCGCAGGAAGTAGCCTTCGTCGGGCGTGATCAACATGGCGTCGGCATTGTCGATGCGGCGCACCTGCACGAGGCTCGTCAGTTGCTGGCCGATGCCGGTGTAAAACTGCTGCCACCAGACCTTCCAGCGCGGCTCGCCGGTGGCCGCCGCGAGCTTCGCGGAGTCGGCCGGCGCCGTGGCGTGCGGCACGGTGTGGGCGATCAGCGCTTCGCCGTTGAGCGGCAGCGTGTCGACCTGGTCGATCGCGTTGTCGAGCTTGATGGCGAGGCCCGTCAGATCGGTGGTGGGCGCCGCCTTCAGCTTGTCGATGTCCTGCGCGATCGCCTTGCGCACCGCCAGCACCTGGGCGCCGTCCGACGCCGCCAGCCGCGTGTCGGCGCTTTGCAGCGCGAACAGCGCGAGCTGCGTGTTACCGGTAAGTTGCAGTTGCTGGCTCGCGCTCGACAGCATCTGCCCCACTTCGGCGAGAGTCCAGTCGTCGCGGTTGCGCGCGAGGTCCGCGTATTGTTGCTGCAGCGCCTGCTCGGCCTGCTGCGCGTCGGTCAGCTTGCCCTCGAGCTGCGACATCTGCGAGTCGATCTGATGCACCGTCGCCACGGCCTGATCGGTTTTCACGCTCAGGGCGGCGGTCTGCGCGTCGTTGGCCTGCTGACGCTGCGTCAACTGCTGATCGAGGCGGATGAGCTTGCGATTGAGCGCAATGCCGCCGGCCACGGCCGCGCAGATAACGATCACCACGACCAACCACAGCAGCGGTCCGCTCGCGCTGCGGCGCGGCTGTTGCGCTTCGTAGGGCGTGAAGGGGGGATTGGGCGGCAACGCGGTGGTCGCAGCCGGCTGGGGTGAGGCGTTCGTGGAGGGATTCGTTTCAGTCATGCGTGAGTGAGCCGGGTTGGTCGGTACCGGTTGAACAACGGGAGGTACGGCAGCAAGCAGGGTATGGGCAATGCGTTCATCGCCCGCACCGGACACCGTAATGCTATCAAAACCCAGTCCCTGCGCGGTCTGCGCGATACGGGGGTGGGGCGTGACCAGCGTGGCGCGCTTCAATTGGGCGATTTCGATGCCGTTCAGATGCTCGCGCGCCAGTTCGTCGAGATTGCGCACGCCCTCGGAACTGGTGACGAGCCATGCGTGCGGCTCGCCCGCCAGCAACTCGTGCACGCGCGTCCATGCGGCGATGGACGGTTCCGGCACGAGACGCCGGTACGCGGCCACCGTGTCCACCTCGACGCCCGCTTCGCGCAGACGCTCGGCCAGCCACTCGCGGCCGCCGTCGCCACGCACGATCAGCACGCGCTGGCCTGCGAGCGAAGTTGCGCCAAGCGAGGCGTCGATGGCGGCGAAGAGCGCCTCGGAATCGAAGCGCGCGGCTTCCTCGTCCGCGGCCGCCGCTGGGCTGATCACCTGGTACGCCGGTGCTTCGACGCCGTGACGCGCCAGCGCCGCGACGCTGCCCGGCCCGACCACGCCGACCGGCAGCGCATGCGGCCAGATTGCGCCGAACTGGGCAAACGCGTAATCGACGGCATTGGGCGAAACGAACACCACCAGCGCATAGCGTTCGAGCGCGCCCAATGCGGCATGCAGCGGCGCCACGTCTTCGGCGGGTGCAATCTCGATGAGCGGAAATTCGAGCGTGGCGATGCCGGCCGCCGCCAGTTGCGCCGCGAGCGGCGCGGACTGCCCCGCAGGCCGCGTGATCACGACGGTGTACGACGGCGCCTGGCCGTGCGGCTGCGGGGATGAGTTGACGCCTCCCGGTGCCGTCATCACGCGCCAGTCGCCGGACCGCTCGCCGTGCTGAGCGCGCGAACGATATCAAGGGCGCCCTGGCTTTCCAGCGCCTGCGCCACCTCGCGGCCGAGTTGTACGGCCTGCTCGACCGTCGGCGCGGGCGCCGACGCCTGCGCGCTCAGGATGCGCTCGCCGTCGGGCGTCGCCACGATGCCGCGCAGATGCAGCGCGCCGTCGTGCCACGTGGCGAAGGCCGCGAGCGGCACTTCGCAACTGCCGCCCAGCGCGCGCGACACCATCCGCTCGGCTTCGACGGCCGCCGCCGTGTGCGCGTGATGCAGCGGCGCAAGCCAGGCTTCGAGCTCGGGACGCCCCGCGCGAATCTCGATGCCGAGCGCGCCCTGCCCGGCGGCCGGCAAGCTGTCGTGCGGATCGAGATACGCGCGGATCCGCTCGCCGAGACCGAGGCGCTTGAGACCGGCCGCGGCCAGAATGATGCCGGCGTAATCGCCGCGGTCGAGCTTGGCAAGCCGCGTATCCAGATTGCCGCGCAACGGCTGCACCACGAGTTGCGGATAGCGCGCCCGCAGCAACGCCTCGCGGCGCAGACTGGAGGTGCCTACCACGCTGCCCGCCGGCAACGCGGCGAGTGATTCGTAGGTGCCCGAAACGAACGCGTCGCGTGGGTCTTCGCGCTCCATGATGGTGGAGAGCGTGAAGCCCGGCGGCAGTTCCATGGGCACGTCTTTGAGCGAATGCACGGCCAGATCGGCACGGCCCTCGGCCAGCGCGTTTTCCAGTTCCTTGACGAACAGGCCCTTGCCGCCGACCTTCGATAACGTGCGATCGAGAATTTGATCGCCACGTGTCGTCATCCCGAGGATTTTTACGTCACAAGATGGATATAATTTGTGCAGCGCACACCGTACATGCTCGGCCTGCCACATCGCCAGGCGGCTTTCCCGCGAAGCGATGACCAGGGTGGATGGCGGTGGCGCCGAAAGCGTCTCGGAATTCATTGCAAAGCCAGTGGATGACGGGAGGTAAGAACAAACAATGTTAGCACGCGCTCCGGCCTTGCTTTATCGGCCAGATGGCTATGCCGGCGTACCGCTGTTGGAGGAGACAGGCCCGTTCCGGGTACGCCGCAGCAGTCCATCTCTCTATAGACCCTGGCTTCCCTGAGGAAACCCATCGTGACGTCTTCCGGATCGGCGCGCCCAGCCCGCCGCAACACTGCATCGCTCAACGGTTCTGCGGGCGTGCCCGTAGTCACCCCTACCGCACCGGCCACGTCCAGCGCATCGTCCAAAGGCGGCGCCACCAGGACCAGCGGCACGGCGCGGCCGAAGCAGGCCGCCCAGGCCGCCAAGGTGAGCAAGCCGGGCAAAGCACGCAAAGCGGGCCACAAGGCTAACCACAAAGCGGCAGACAAGGCCTCCAGCGCCGTGAAACCGGGCAAGGCCGCGAAGGCGCAAGCCGTCGCCAGCAATGGTAATGGCGCAGCAACGGCGGCAGACCTGCACGCGGTATCGAAAGAGGCCGGCGCGCCAGCGCCGAAGTCCGGCAACCGCACCCGCGAAGACAAAGACCAGCCGCTCTTCCAGGACATCCGCTATCTGGGACGCCTGCTCGGCGACGTCGTGCGCGAGCAGGAAGGCGACGCCGTCTTCGACGTGGTCGAGACGATCCGTCAGACCGCCGTGCGGTTTCGCCGCGAAGACGACAGCAGCGCCTCGCAAACCCTCGACAAGAAACTGCGCTCGCTGAGCCCCGAGCAGACCGTGAGCGTCGTGCGGGCGTTCAGCTATTTTTCGCATCTGGCGAACATCGCCGAAGACCGGCATCGCAACCGCCGTCACCGGATTCACGCGCTGGCGGGTTCGGCCGCGCAGTCCGGCACGATCGCCTATGCGCTCGAACGGCTGATGGAAGCCAACGCCGCCGCCACGCCGGTGCTGCAGCAGTTCTTCAACGACGCGCTGATCGTCCCGGTGCTCACCGCGCACCCCACCGAAGTGCAACGCAAGAGCATTCTGGATGCGCAGCACGACATCGCCCGCCTGCTGGCCGAGCGCGACCAGCCGCTGACCGAGCGCGAACGCGCGCACAACGAAGCCATGCTGCGCGCGCGCGTCACCTCGCTGTGGCAAACCCGCATGCTGCGCGACGCGCGTCTGACGGTGGCCGATGAAATCGAGAACGCGCTGTCGTACTACCGCGCCACCTTCCTCGAAGAAATTCCCGCGCTGTACGCGGATATCGAAGCCGCGCTCGCCGAGCACGGTCTCGACGCGCGTCTGCCGGCGTTCTTCCAGATGGGCAGCTGGATCGGCGGCGACCGCGACGGCAATCCGAACGTGACGGCCGCGACGCTGGAAGAAGCCATCACGCGCCAGGCCGCGGTGATCTTCGAACATTATCTGGAACAGGTGCACAAGCTCGGCGCCGAGCTCTCGGTGTCGAACCTGCTGACGGGCGCAAGCGACGCCGTCAAAGAACTGGCCGCCGCCTCGCCGGACCAGTCGCCGCATCGCGTCGACGAGCCGTACCGGCGCGCGCTGATCGGCATTTATACGCGGCTCGCCGCCAGCGCGCGCGTGCGGCTCGGCGAAGGCGCGGTGCCGCTGCGTAGCGCCGGCCGCGGCGCGGCGCCGGTGCGCGCCCAGCCCTATGAAGACGCCGACGCCTTCGCGCGCGACCTGCATGTGCTGATCGATTCGCTCGCCGAGCATCACGGCGCGTCGCTGGCGAGCCCGCGTCTGTCGCCGCTCGCGCGCGCCGCCGAAGTGTTCGGCTTCCACCTCGCCAGCATCGACTTGCGGCAAAGCTCGGACATCCACGAGGCGGTGATCGCCGAATTGCTCAAGCGCGCCGGTGTCGAAGACGATTACGCCGCGCTCTCCGAGGCGGACAAGCTCAAGGTGCTGCTAAGCGAACTCGCGCAGCCGCGTCTGCTGCGTTCGCCCTATCTGGACTACTCGGATCTCGTGAGAAGCGAGCTGGGCGTGCTCGAAGCCGCGCGCGTGACGCGCGAGAAATTCGGCGCGCGTGCCGTGCGCAACTACATCATTTCGCATACGGAAACCGTCAGCGATCTGGTGGAAGTGATGCTGCTGCAAAAGGAAACCGGCCTGCTGGACGGTCTGCTCGGCGACGCCCACCAGCCGGCCAAAGCCGGGCTGATGGTGATTCCGCTATTCGAGACGATCCCCGACCTGCAAAACGCGCCGCACATCATGCGCGACCTGATCGCGCTGCCGGGTGTCGATTCGTTGATCGAACATCAGGGCGGCGAGCAGGAAGTCATGCTCGGCTACTCGGACAGCAACAAGGACGGCGGCTTCCTCACCTCGAACTGGGAGCTGTACCGGGCCGAACTCGCGCTGGTGTCGCTCTTCAACGAACGCGGCGTGACGCTGCGGCTGTTCCATGGCCGCGGCGGCACAGTCGGACGTGGCGGCGGCCCGACCTATCAGGCCATTCTGTCGCAACCGCCGGGTACCGTGGACGGCCAGATTCGCCTCACCGAGCAGGGCGAGGTGATTGCCAGCAAGTTCGGCAATCCGGAAATCGGCCGGCGCAATCTCGAAACCGTGGTCGCCGCCACGCTCGAAGCCTCGCTGCTGCCGCACGGCAACACGCCCGCGCAATTGCCGGCCTTCGAGGAGACCATGCAGCAGTTGTCGGACGCCGCAATGGCGTCGTATCGCGCGCTGGTCTATGAGACGCCGGGATTCAAGGAATATTTCTTCGAATCCACACCGATCTCGGAGATCGCCGAGCTGAACATCGGCAGCCGGCCGGCCTCGCGCAAGCTGCAGGATCCGAAGCAACGCAGGATCGAGGATCTGCGCGCGATTCCGTGGGGCTTCTCGTGGGGTCAGTGCCGTCTGCTGCTGACCGGCTGGTACGGCTTCGGCAGCGCCGTGGGCGCGCATCTGGACAGCGCGCCGTCCGACGCCGAACGGGCGCGCCGCCTCTCGCTGCTGAAGAAGATGCACAAGACCTGGCCGTTCTTCGCCAATCTGCTGTCGAACATGGATATGGTGCTGGCGAAGACCGACCTCGCGGTCGCATCGCGCTACGCCGCGCTCGTCACCGACAAGAAGCTGCGCAAGCATGTGTTCGAGCGCATTGTCGGGGAGTGGGAACGCACCTCGAAGGTGTTGTCCGAGATCACCGGCAAGTCCGAACGGCTCGCGGATAACCCGCTGCTGGCGCGCTCGATCAAGAACCGCTTCCCGTACCTCGATCCGCTCAATCACCTGCAGGTGGAACTGCTCAAGCGCCACCGCGCGGGGGATACCAACGTGCGATTGAATCGCGGCATTCACCTGACCATCAACGGGATTGCGGCGGGTCTGCGCAATACCGGCTGAGGCCCGTCAGGCGGCTTGAGGCGGCTCGGCGCGGATTGGCCCGCGCGGCCGTTTTAACAGAAAACCCAAAGCGCTCCGTACTGCATCGCAATACGGAGCGCTTTGTTTTGTACGGACGCCTGGGCCGCCCGACGCGCGCCGTTCGGACGGATTGTCGCGGCCGTTGCTGGCTTTGGGCGCGCATAGGCTTGCGGGCCTCGACACCCGCATGCATCCGCAAACACGCGATCCCCGCCGCTGCCGCTACAATAGAGTCCGCCTTGTACCAGTACAAAGCGGACAATTATTCTGGTATCGCCAACACCCCCTTTACCGACACGATGACCGCGCCGTCCCCCGCCGATTCCGCCCCGCCCCCGCTCGATGCCACGCCCGCGCACGCATTGGGCGATTTCATCCGCGCCCACCGCGAGCGGCTATCGCCGCAGGCGGTCGGTCTGCCGCCCGGCCCGCGCCGGCGCACGCCGGGTCTGCGGCGCGAGGAAGTGGCGCAGTTGTGCGGCGTCAGCCCGACCTGGTACACGTGGATCGAACAGGGACGGCCGGTTTCGGCCTCGGCCGACGCACTGGCGCGAATCGCCGTGGCGCTGCAACTGTCGCGCGCCGAGCGGGCCTATCTGTTCGAACTGGCCGCGCAGCGCGACCCGGCCGAGCCCGACCCGGCCGCCGCCGACGCCCCCGCAACCTTGCTCGAGACCGTGCAGCTCGTGAACGCGCCGGCCTATGTGCTGGACCGGCAATGGAACGCGCTGGCGTGGAACGACCGCGCCGCCGACCTGTTCGTGGGCTGGCTCGACGGCGCGCACGACCGCAATCTGCTGCGTTTCACCTTCACGGCGCCGGCGGCGCGCGAACTGATCGTCGATTGGGAGACGCGCGCGCGGCGTCTCGCCGCCGAGTTTCGCGCCGACTCCATCCGTCATCTGACGGACGCCCCCACGCGCGCCCTGATCGACACGCTGACCGGCACCAGCGACGCCTTCGCACGCTTCTGGGCCTCACAGGACGTGGGCGAGCGCGAGGGCGGCCGGCGCGAATTCAACCATCCGCGCGACGGGCGGGTGGTCTACGACCAGATCACCTTCAAACCGGCGCATCGCGAAGATCTCAAGCTGGTGGTGCTGGTGCGGGAGTAGCCGCGCCGCCGGATGTTAAAATCGCTGTCTCGTTCGTTTCGGCGCCGCGTCTCTCGCCGAGAGCTTTTCCACCGCACGTTCTTCACTGCCCCAACACCATGACGTCCCAACTGCACAAAAAAGGCGAAGCCTGGTCGGCTCGCTTCTCGGAGCCGATGTCGGAGCTCGTCAAACGCTACACGTCGTCGGTTTTCTTCGACAAGCGCCTCGCGCTGGTCGATATCGAGGGCTCGCTCGCGCACGCCGCGATGCTGGGCGCGCAGAAGATCATCGGCGCTGACGACGTCGCGGCCATCCAGCGCGGCATGGCGCAGATCAAGGGCGAAATCGAGCGTGGCGAGTTCGAATGGCAACTCGACCTGGAAGACGTGCACCTGAACATCGAAGCACGCCTGACGGCGCTCATCGGCGACGCGGGCAAGCGCCTGCACACGGGCCGCTCGCGCAACGACCAGGTGGCGACCGACATCCGCCTGTGGCTGCGCGGCGAAATCGACCGCATCATCGGCCTGCTGAAGGACCTGCGCACGGCGCTGATCGACCTCGCGGAACAGAACGCTGAAACCATCATGCCGGGCTTCACGCATCTGCAGGTGGCCCAGCCGGTGACATTCGGCCACCACCTGCTCGCCTACGTGGAAATGTTCACCCGCGACGCCGAGCGCATGCGCGACTGCCGCACCCGCGTGAACCGTCTGCCGCTGGGCGCGGCGGCCCTGGCCGGCACGAGCTACCCGATCGACCGTCACGCGGTGGCGAAGACACTGGGCTTCGACGGCATTTGCGCGAATTCACTCGATGCGGTTTCGGACCGCGACTTCGCGATCGAATTCACGGCGGCGTCCGCGCTCGTCATGACCCACGTGTCGCGCTTCTCCGAAGAACTGGTGCTGTGGATGAGCCCGCGCGTCGGCTTCATCGATCTGGCGGACCGTTTCTGCACCGGCTCGTCGATCATGCCGCAGAAGAAAAATCCGGACGTGCCGGAACTGGCACGCGGCAAGACGGGCCGCGTGAACGGCCACCTGATGGCGCTGCTGACGTTGATGAAGGGCCAGCCGCTCGCATACAACAAGGACAACCAGGAAGACAAGGAACCGCTGTTCGACACCGTGGATACGGTGGCGGACACATTGCGGATTTTCGCCGAGATGGTGGCGGGAATCATGGTCAAGCCGCAGGCGATGCGGGCGGCGGCATTGCAGGGTTTTTCCACGGCTACCGACCTGGCTGACTATCTGGTCAAGCGCGGTTTGCCGTTCCGGGATGCGCATGAGGCAGTTGCCCATGCCGTGCGGATTTGCGTCGATCGTCAGTGCGATCTGGCGGATCTTTCGCTCGATGAGATGCGGGCCGAATTGCCTAATGTGGCTCATCTGATTGGAGAGGATGTGTTTGAATATTTGACCCTTGAAGGGTCGGTGGCTAGTCGGAATCATGCTGGGGGGACGGCGCCTGAGCAGGTTCGGGAGGCTGTGGCCGCTGCGCGGCTGGCTCTTTGACGTAGTCAGGGTGGGGGGCGCTTTTTGCCTGCGGCGGGGTGGTGGTTGGGCTTGCTTTTTGGCCTTTCCTTGCTGTGTTAGTGGTCTATTAGTGATGCCCCTGTGCGGGGCGGCACCTACTTTCTTTGCCGCCGCAAAGAAAGTAGGCAAAGAAAGCGGGCTGCAACCGCTAGCTTGTAGGTGTCCACCACTTGCCTGATCCCGGAGTGGTCCGAGACGAGAGCGTCTCTCGCACCACTCACCGTAGTGACACAGGACTCATTCATCCCGCCAGCGCACTGCGTGCGCGGCGGATGGGTTTGCCTGTGTTGTGGGGCGTGCGGGACCGGCATAAATACGGGCCAAAATGTTCGGATGCCTAAGTAATATCTGGTGCGCGTAGCACTCCTCCAATGTTATGCCCAACGGCGGAGCGCGAAGCGCAACGCCGGAACGGATGAGCCCTGTGTCATTAGGATTTGGTGGCGCGAGAGAACGTCTCGTCTTGGGCCGTTCCCGGTTGCAGACCGGGATGGCTCACTACGGGCTGGCGGTTGCAGCCCGCTTTCTTTGCTTACTTTCTTTGCGGCGGCAAAGAAAGTAAGTGCCGCCCCGCACAGGGGCAACACTAATAGACCACTAACACAGCAAGGAAAGGCCAAAAAAAAAGAACCAGACAAACCGCCACATGCATCCCACAACCAAAGAGCGATAATACAACCCCGACCGAAGGTCAAAAAAACCCCAATAAAGCAAACGAATGATCATCCGCCCCCACCTCCACTGGTTCCGCATGCTGCTGGCCTGGCGCGGCTCGGTCCTTCCGCGGCTTCTGCCGCGCCTGTTCCTGATCTTCTGTATTTCCATCGTCGCCGTGGCCGTTCACGACCACCTGCTCAAGATCACCGTCAATCTCAGCACGGTCCCCTTCTCGCTGATGGGCATCGCCCTCGCCGTCTTCCTCGGATTTCGCAATAACGCCAGCTACGACCGCTGGTGGGAAGCCCGCAAACTCTGGGGACAACTTCTCAACGACGCGCGCTCCATGACCCGTCAGGCGCTCACCCTGCCGCGCGAATCGCTCGG
This sequence comes from Paraburkholderia sp. BCC1885, assembly GCF_900996235.1. Classification (GTDB taxonomy): domain Bacteria; phylum Pseudomonadota; class Gammaproteobacteria; order Burkholderiales; family Burkholderiaceae; genus Paraburkholderia. The sequence goes on along the minus strand of NZ_CAAJGM010000230.1, from coordinate 201,058 downwards.
CAAGGAGCAGCGCGACGAATTCATCCACGCACTCGGCGCGCTTCCCCACGCGCTGCGTCATCAACTGCGCAAAACCGATCCGCGCGACGACCTCGCCACGCGTCTGCCCGTGCCGCTGTTCGAGCGCGTCATGGCTTCGCGCTATCGTCCCACTACGCTCATTCTGGTGCTCGGCGAATGGGTGCAGCGTCAGGCGCGCGCGGGCGCGCTCGATCCGATGGCCGTACTAGCCTTCGATCGCAATCTGAATTCACTGTCGGATGTCATCGGCGGATGCGAGCGTATCGGTTCTACGCCGCTGCCATTTGCCTACTCGGTGATGATTCACCGCACCGTCTACTTCTTCTGCGCGGCGTTGCCGTTCGGGCTCGTGACGAACATCGGCATCTTCACGCCCGTGTTCTCCCTCTTCGTCGCGTATGCCTTCATGGCCCACGAAACGATCGCCTCCCAGCTCGAAGATCCCTTCGGCACCGAGGAGAACGACCTCGCTCTCACCATGATGTCCGTCTATATCGAGGATGCCATGCGCGATCTGGCCGGTGAGCCCGGCCTCGCCATCCCCGGTCCCGAAGAAGGACAGTTCCTGGTCACCTGATGGTCCGACAGCGGCCTTGCGAGCAGCCCTGGACGACTGCGTGGCATGCTCGGCGCGCACACGCGGCTCGCCGAGCCGCCTCGCAAGAAGCTGCCCGCCTCACTCGCTGGCGATCGTCTCCGACAGCCGCTTGAGCGTCGCAACCCGCGCCCCGATGATGTCGACCCGGCCGCGCTCGTCGGTCACCGCGCTTGCCGCCTCCAGATACGCGCTCCACGCCCGCTGCGCCCGCACCAGCGTCGCACGGCTGCGCGCCGGCATCTTCGTCTGCAAGCGGTGGTAGTAGCGGTTCATGTCGAACGTCGCGTGTTCGCATAGCGCATCTGCGCTGCAGGCACGCGGGCGAACCGGCGCGGGCGCGCCGGTCGCAGCCCCGGCCGCCGCGCTGCGCAGCGCCAGCGCGCGGTCGCGCACCGGCTGCAGTTGCATATCGGCTTCGGCCAGTTGATACATCGTGCCCTGGCGCGTCGCGAAGACGGCGTCGAGCAAAGGCGCCTGCGCATCGCGCGAGGCTTGCCAGCGCGTCTGGGCGTCCTGCCACGGCTTGCGCCGCGCCGGCGGCACCTTCGAGAGCAACTGCTGCCACGCCGTGTCCAGCGCCGACTGCCAGCCGAGCCGCGCCGTGTCCATGCACTGCAACTGCCCCGCCGTCGATGACATGTCGCTGCGCGCGAGGCACGCGCGCATCGCCGCGTCGATCGGATCGGCCGCGGCTACTTCAGCGTGCACGCGCGTTGTCAGCGTCGACGCGATTGTCAACACCGTCGCCGCAGCCACCAGCCAGACGCCGCCGATCCGTTGCAACCGTGCCATTGTCAGGCGCGCACGCAATCGACGAAATACTCGATGCGGCCGTTGATCATCTCACCCACCAGCCCGTGGATATCCGTGTGGAAACCCGGGAAGCGCTCGTTGAATTCGCGCGCAAAACGCAGGTAATTGACGATGGTCTTGTTGAATCGCTCGCCCGGAATCAGCAGCGGAATGCCCGGCGGATACGGCGTGAGCAGAATCGACGTGACGCGGCCTTCGAGTTCGTCGATCGGCACCCGGTCGATCTCGCGGTGCGCGAGCTTGGCGAACGCGTCGGACGGCTTCATGGCCGGCTCCATGCTCGACAGGTACATCTCGGTGGTCAGACGCGCGATGTCGTTGGCACGGTAGACGCTGTGAATCTGCTCGCACAGATCGCGCAGACCGACGCGCTCGTACATCGGGTGATGCGCGACGAATTCCGGCAGCACGCGCCACAGCGGCTGGTTGTTGTCGTAGTCGTCCTTGAACTGCTGCAGCTCGGTCACCATCGAGTTCCAGCGGCCCTTGGTAATGCCGATCGTGAACATGATGAAGAACGAATACAGGCCGGTCTTCTCGACGATGATGCCGTGCTCCGCCAGGTACTTCGTGACGATCGCCGCCGGGATGCCCGACTCGCCGAAACCGCCGTCCATGTCCAGACCCGGCGTAACGATGGTCGCCTTGATCGGGTCGAGCATGTTGAAGCCTTCGGCGAGCGGGCCGAAGCCGTGCCACGCGTCGTTCGGGCGCAGCATCCAGTCTTCGCGCGAGCCGATGCCCTCTTCCGCGAATTCCTCCGGACCCCACACCTTGAAGAACCAGTCGTCGACGTATTCGTCGTCGACCTTGCGCATGGCGCGACGGAAATCGAGTGCCTCGGCGATCGACTCTTCCACCAGCGCGGTGCCGCCCGGCGCTTCCATCATGGCCGCGGCCACGTCGCACGAGGCGATGATCGCGTATTGCGGGCTCGTGGACGTATGCATCAGATACGCTTCGTTGAAACGATGCTTGTCGAAGCGGCTGTTCTTCGAATCCTGCACGACGATCTGCGACGCCTGCGAAATGCCGGCCAGCAGCTTGTGCGTCGAGTGCGTCGCGAACACCAGCGCGCCGATGCGCGGACGACCCGCGCCGATGGCGTGCATGTCCTGGTAGAACTCGTGGAACTCGGCATGCGGCAACCACGCTTCGTCGAAGTGCAGCGTATCGAGCCAGTCGCCGAGCATTTCCTTGATCATCTCGACGTTGTAGATCACGCCGTCATAGGTGCTCTGCGTGATGGTCAGAATGCGCGGCTTCATGTCCGGATTCTTCGCCAGCGCTTCGCGCGCGAACGGATTCGCGAGAATCTTCTTCTTGATGTTCTCCGGCTCGAACTCGCTGCGCGGAATCGGGCCGATGATGCCGAAGTTGTTGCGCGTCGGCGTGAGGAACACCGGAATCGCGCCGGTCATGGTGATGGCGTGCAGAATCGACTTGTGGCAGTTGCGGTCCACCAGCACGATGTCGCCCGGCGCCACCGTGCCGTGCCAGACGATCTTGTTCGAGGTCGACGTACCGTTGGTCACGAAGAACACGTGGTCGGCGCTGAAAATGCGCGCGGCATTGCGCTCGGAGGCGGCCACCGGGCCGGTGTGATCGAGTAGCTGGCCGAGTTCGTCGACGGCATTACATACGTCCGCGCGCAGCATGTTTTCGCCGAAGAACTGGTGGAACATCTGGCCGAGCGGGCTCTTCAGGAACGCCACGCCGCCCGAGTGTCCCGGGCAGTGCCACGAATACGAGCCTTCGTCCGCGTACTGCACCAGTTCCTTGAAGAACGGCGGCGCGAGCGAATCCAGGTACACCTTGGTCTCGCGGATGATATGGCGCGCGACGAATTCCGGCGTGTCCTCGAACATGTGAATGAAGCCGTGCAGCTCACGCAGGATGTCGTTGGGCAGATGGCGCGAGGTGCGCGTTTCGCCGTACAGGAAGATCGGAATATCGGCATTGCGGCGGCGCACTTCCGTCACGAACGCGCGCAGTGCGACGATCGCCGCGGCCAGTTCGGGCGCGTCGCCTTCGACCACCACGTTGTCGGAATACGGCAGCAGTTCGTCGTCGTCGATCGACAAAATGAAGCACGACGCCCGGCTCGACTGTTGCGCGAACGAGGTCAGATCGCCATAGCTCGTCAGCCCGAGCACTTCCGCGCCTTCTTTCTCGATTGCTTCGGCGAGCGCCCGGATGCCGGAACCCGAGATGTTCTCGGAGCGGAAATCTTCGTCAATGATGACGACGGGAAAACGAAACTTCATGGGCGATTCTCCAAAAGGAACGACCGCTGTCTTGGATAAAGAGCAGCGGTCACCTGTATTTCCGGGTGGGTCAGTACGCTGCGGGCGTCACGTTTTGGGCAACGTCACGCCGTGCTGACCTTGATATTTGCCGCCGCGATCCGCGTACGACGTCTCACAAATTTCGTCGCTTTCGAAAAACAGCACCTGGGCGACGCCTTCGTTCGCGTAGATTTTCGCAGGCAAAGGTGTCGTATTTGAGAATTCCAGCGTCACATGACCTTCCCATTCCGGTTCGAACGGCGTCACGTTGACGATGATCCCGCAACGCGCATAAGTGGATTTGCCCAGACACACGGTCAGAACGCTGCGCGGAATGCGGAAATATTCGACCGTGCGGGCCAGCGCGAACGAGTTCGGCGGGATGATGCAGACATCGCCCTTGAAATCGACAAACGACTTCTCGTCGAAGTTCTTGGGATCGACGATGGTCGAATTGATATTCGTGAAGATCTTGAATTCGTCCGCGCAGCGAATGTCGTAGCCGTAGCTCGACGTGCCATAGCTGACGATCTTCCGGCCGTCCTCGGAAACGCGCACCTGGTCGGGCGCGAACGGCTCGATCATGTTGTGCGACGCGGCCATGCGCCGGATCCACTTGTCGGATTTGATGGTCATAGTTGAACGCTGCTGACGGGTAAATGCGGAATGAATTCGGGGTGAAGTCCGGCTGGCGCCCTATGGAGCCACGTGCTGCCGGACGAAAGGCGCTTATTTTACGCGATCGGCGCGCGGCTGCTGCAACCGTGGCGAAGCGCGGCAAACCGCCCCGCGCGCCAAGCCACGACACAGCAAAGGTGCCGCTGGCGCGCTATTGCCGGATCACGCCGCAGGCGAGCGGCGCGCCCGCGCCGTGTTGCGGCCAGGCGTAGGGATCGGAGGCGTCGCGATGCACGACGACCGCGCGCTGCAGCACCGAGCGGATGCCGTCGAGCGACACGTCAGGCGCGACGATAAAGCCGCTCGCCACGCCGTTCGAATCCGCGTGGATATTGCCGAGATCGCCTTCGACCCGCGCGCCCATCTTCAGACGCTCGGCCGCTGGGGCGAATACCGCGCCCAGGCTCGAACCGTCCACCGAATTGCAATCGCCGCGCTCGTGCACCTGCAGAGCGTGGTCGCTGTCGGGCGGCAGGCCCGAAAGGTTGTAAGTCACCTGTACGCCATCCGAGCGCTCGATGAAAGTCACCAGACCGCGCGTCTGGCTTCCCACGGCGGGCACCAGTTGGGCCTCAGCGCGCTTTTCCTGTGGTCTCAGAAAGGTAGTGCAGCCGCATAGCAGCAGACTGCTGGCAGCCAGGACGATGAACGCATGCACCGCCTGCCCGTCGATTCGTTTTCCCATGCGATCCTCTTGTCGACCGCCGGCCGCCCCTGCGGTCGCCGAGCCGAACCTGATGAAGTCGACATGATACCGCGAGCAGAGGCCTCGCTGACGCCTCCGCCCGCGTTCCTACAGGACTCTCAGGTGTTCTGCAGGACGATGTGCGGAAACTTCGACGTCATGTCGCGCGCGCGCTCGGCAATATGGATCGCCACCTTGCGCGCGATCTCGCGGTAAATGCCGGCGATCCGCCCCTCGGGATCGGCCACCACGGTCGGCCGCCCAGAGTCGGCCTGCTCGCGGATGGCGATGTCGAGCGGCAGGCTGCCGAGCACTTCGACGCCGTATTCCTGCGCCATCTTGTCGCCGCCGCCAGCGCCGAAAATAGGCTCTTCGTGGCCGCAATTCGAGCAGATATGCATGCCCATGTTCTCGACGATGCCGAGGATCGGAATGCCGACCTTCTCGAACATCTTGAGGCCCTTCTTGGCGTCGAGCAGGGCGATATCTTGCGGCGTCGTCACGATCACCGCGCCCGTCACCGGCACGCGCTGCGAGAGCGTCAACTGGATGTCGCCGGTGCCCGGCGGCATGTCGACGACCAGGTAGTCGAGATCTTCCCAGTTCGTCTGCCGCAGCAGCTGTTCGAGCGCGGAGGTGGCCATCGGACCGCGCCAGACCATTGGATTGTCCTGCTCGATCAGAAAGCCGATCGAGTTGGCCTGCAAGCCGTGGCCGCGCATCGGATTCATCGACTGGCCGTCCTGCGATTCCGGACGGCCCTCAATGCCAAGCATCATGGGCAGCGAGGGGCCGTAGATATCGGCGTCCAGAATGCCCACCGACGCGCCCTCGCTCGCCAGCGCCAGCGCCAGGTTCACGGCGGTCGTGCTCTTGCCGACCCCGCCCTTGCCCGACGCCACCGCGACGATGTTTTTCACGTTCGGCAATAGTTTGACGCCGCGTTGCACCGTATGCGCCGCAATCTGCTGCGAAACCTGCACGCGCGCCTCGCTTACTCCGGGTACCGCCAGCAGCGCGTTCGCGACCAGCGTGCGAATCGCTTCAAACTGGCGTTTAGCCGGATAGCCGAGTACCACTTCGACGCTAACCGTGGCACCATCGACGGTGGTGTTCTTGAGGTTCTTGGCCGCCGCGAACGGCCGGCCCGTGTTGGGGTCAGCGACGCTCGCGAGGGCTGCGTCGACCAATGCCCGATCAATGCTCATTGAGACTCCGTGGGGAACACTTGCGGCGCGGCCGAATCGAAGTTTTCGGCCACCGACTGGAAATTGAAAGAAATTGTTATGCGGCATTGCGAAAACCGGCCTTGCCGGGCAACCTTCGGCAGCAACAGGCCGCCGGGTCGCAGCGCCGCTTACTTCAGTCATCATTGTAGTGGTTGAGGCCGGGCGTTGCCGGAAGACCCTTCTTCGCTGTGTCGACCATGCACAGTGTTTGCATTGGGCATCGCGCGGTTGCTGTGCGGTATCCACGCGGCTTCGTTAAAGGTCAAGCCGCTTTAATAATCAAGAGGACTTAAAAATGAACGCAAAAGTCATGACTCGCTTCGCCGTATTCGCCGTGGCCGGCTCGCTGCTCGCAGGCTGCGCCACCCAGCAGGGCACCAACACGGCGGTCGGCACCGGCGTGGGCGCCGGTACGGGCGCCGCGCTCGGCGCGATCTTCGGCGGTGGCAAGGGCGCGGCCATCGGCGCCGGGGTCGGTGCGGCGGTGGGCGGCATCACCGGCTACAACTGGCAAAACATCCACAACAAGCTGTCGGGCGCCACCAAGGGTACGGGCACGCAGATTACCGAGCAGCCGGACGGCTCGCTCAAGCTGAACATCCCGAGCTCGGTCACGTTCGACACGAATAGCTACGCGATCAAGCCGTCGTTCGCACCGGTGCTCGACCAGTTGTCGCAGACGCTGACGCAGAATCCGGAAATCATCGCGCAAGTGGTCGGTTATACGGACAGCACGGGTTCGGCGGACTACAACCAGACGTTGTCGGTGAACCGCGCGCAAAGCGTGACCGGCTACCTGGGCCAGCGCGGCATCAATCCGCAGCGCCTGTCTGCACAAGGCATGGGCCAGAACAACCCGGTGGCCGACAACAGCACCGAGGCCGGCCGCGCCGCGAACCGCCGCGTGGAAATCTATCTGCGCGCAACCGCCCAGCACGCTCAGTAAGCACGCCAGGCAACAGCAGGCAAGATGGGGAAGAGGTCCGCGCCGTCCGGCGGACCACATAAAACGGCCGGGGCGGATGAACCCGGCCGGTAAAAGCCGCCCGAATGGGCGCTTGCCGGGCAGCCGAAGACTTCCGGAGGTCTTCCCGACGTTTTCCGTCAGCGAGTCGAAAAAATTTCGAACTCTCCGGAAAATCCGCTGTCTGTCTTTACGGTACGTGGCTGGCTATGCCGCCGCGGCACCATTCTCCTCTTGTCGTTGTTGCTCCGGGGCCCATAGCCCCGGTTTTTTTTGGTGCCGGTTCAGCGCGCCATCGCCCGCTGGGGCCCGCTTCACCGGCGCCCGCCAGACACGGCCAGGCTGCGTGCCGTGGCCGCCCTGCTAGAATCGAAGTTTCGTCTCTCCGCAAGCCCTCACACACCCTATGTCAGCACCCGCACCCGGTCTTTCCGCAGGCGCGCCGTCCGGCCGTCGCCAGATCTTCGTCACGTCGGCCCTTCCGTATGCGAATGGGCAAATCCATATTGGCCACCTGGTCGAATATATCCAGACGGACGTTTGGGTCCGGTCGCTGCGAATGCACGGGCACGAGGTCTATTACGTCGGCGCCGACGATACGCACGGCACGCCGATCATGCTGCGCGCGGAAAAGGAAGGCATTACACCGAAGCAACTGATCGAGCGCGTCTGGCAGGAGCACAAGCGCGATTTCGACAGCTTCGGCATTTCCTTCGACAATTACTACTCGACCGACTCCGAAGAGAACCGCGTTCTCAGCGAAAACGTTTACCTCGCGCTCAAGGAAGCGGGCCTGATCGACGCACGCGACATCGAACAGGCTTACGACCCGGTCAAGGAAATGTTCCTGCCGGACCGCTTCATCAAGGGCGAATGCCCGAAGTGCCACGCGAAAGATCAGTACGGCGACAACTGCGAAGTCTGCGGCTCGACCTATCAACCGACCGAGCTGATCAATCCCTACTCGGTGGTGTCGGGCGCCACGCCAATCCATAAGACTTCGACGCACTATTTCTTCCGACTGTCCGACCCGCGCTGTGAGAATTTCCTGCGCGGCTGGGTCGGCGGTCTGGCGCAGCCCGAAGCCACCAACAAGATGCGCGAATGGCTCGGCGACGCCGGCGAAGCCAAACTCGCCGACTGGGACATCTCGCGCGACGCGCCGTACTTCGGCTTCGAGATTCCGGGCGCGCCGGGCAAATACTTCTATGTGTGGCTGGATGCGCCGGTCGGTTATTACGCGAGCTTCAAGAACCTCGCCGACAAGCGCGGCATCGATTTCGACGCGTGGGTCCGCAAGGGGTCGACCGCCGAGCAGTATCACTTCATCGGCAAGGACATCCTGTACTTCCACACGTTGTTCTGGCCGGCCATGCTCGAATTCTCCGGCTACCGCACGCCCACTAATGTGTTCGCGCACGGCTTCCTGACGGTGGACGGCGCGAAGATGTCGAAGTCGCGCGGCACGTTCATCACCGCGCAAAGCGTGATCGACACCGGCCTGAACCCGGAATGGCTGCGCTACTACTTCGCGGCCAAGCTCAACAGCACGATGGAAGACCTCGACCTGAACCTCGACGACTTCCAGGCGCGCGTGAACAGCGATCTGGTCGGCAAGTACGTGAACATCGCGAGCCGCGCGGCGGGCTTCCTGATCAAGCGTTTCGACGGCCGCATTCAGGACAGTGCCATGCAGCATCCGCTGCTCGGCACGCTGCGCGAGGCGATTCCGCAGATCGCGGCGCACTACGAAGCGCGCGAATACAGCCGCGCCCTGCGTCAGACCATGGAGCTGGCCGATACGGTGAATGCCTACGTCGACACCGCCAAGCCGTGGGATCAGGCGAAAGATCCGGCCAACTCGGTTGCGCTGCATGAAACCTGCAGCGTCAGCGTCGAGGCGTTCCGTCTGTTGTCGCTCGCGTTGAAGCCGGTGCTGCCGAAGCTCGCGGAATCCGTCGAAGGCTTCCTCGCCATCGAACCGCTCAAGTGGTCCGACGCCACGGCGCCGCTCAGTTCGGCGCGTCCGATCAACGCGTACAAGCATCTGATGACGCGGGTCGATCCGAAGCAGATCGAAGCGCTGCTGGCCGCCAATCGCGAATCGCTGCAGGCAACCGATGCCGCCGCGCCCGCCGAGACCAGGTCCAAAACCGGCAAGGCGGCAAAAGCCGACGCTACGGCAGCCAGCAAGGCCGGCGCTGAAGACGACGGCTCCGGCGTCATTTCGATCGACGACTTTGCGAAGATCGACCTGCGGATTGCGAAAATCGTCGACTGCCGCGCGGTGGAAGGCTCGGACAAGCTGTTGCAACTGACGCTCGACGTCGGCGAGGAAAAAACCCGCAACGTCTTCTCCGGCATCAAGTCGGCGTATCAGCCGGAGCAACTGATCGGCAAGCTGACGGTGATGGTGGCGAATCTCGCGCCGCGCAAGATGAAGTTCGGCCTGTCCGAAGGCATGGTGCTGGCAGCGTCCGCGACTGACGAGAAAGCGGAACCGGGTCTCTACATCCTCGAACCGCATAGCGGCGCGAAGCCTGGGATGCGGGTGAAGTGAGCGGGTGAAATAAGCGCGCGAGACGCCGCAAAAATCCGCCGCCCTACTCCTTCGACTTGCCAAACCACGGCCACCGGTCAAAACGCCGCGTATAGAAAAGCGTCGCGCCCTGGAAGGTGCCGCCGTAGGCCACCACCGACCAGTAGCGCGTCAGATTGACGGTGGCCTTCACGGCGTTGCTCGCCGACTGCAGGCCCTGCTCATAACCGAGCACCAGCCACTGATTGATGGCCTTCGACACCATCACCACCTGCGGATCGGTCAGTCCCACATCGCTCGTGCCGATCGAAAACTCGTCGAGTCCGAAGGTCTGCGCGATCCGCTTGCCCTGGGTGTTGCCGAGCAGCGCCAGCGCGGTGGTCATCGCGCTTTGCTGACCGAGGTTGTTGCCCTGATCGGTGCCGTGGCCGAACAGCAGCCACGAGAGCTTTTCGTTATCCGGCACGGACGGTTCCGAGATCAGCTTGGCGACCGGCGCATCCACCGTGCCGGTGACCTGCACGCCCGCCTCGACCTGCTGGTTGCGCCGCATCGCGAGGATGTTGATGCCAGGATTGGCCACCGGACCGTTGAAGGTGAAGAAGCCGTTTTCGATGTTGAGCTTGCGGCCGAACGCGGTATAGGTCGAGCCTTGCGTCACGCGCACGTCGCCGACCGCGCGCAGCGGCGTGTCGGGCGCACTCAGCGCGGTGATCTTGCCTGTCAGACCGAGGTCCGCGCCCTGTCCGCGGAAGCGGAAATTGTTGCCCAGATTAATCTCGACGGTCGCGTGCGGCGCGAAGCGGCTGGCCGGCTTTTCGCTGACGATCACGCCCGGCTTCGCTTCGCCCGGCACCGTGCCGTCGGGCCGCACGATCACGACGTCATCGCCGAGCCTCGGCGCGGACTGCTCAGGCATGTCGAAGAGCGCGCGATCGACGGTGAATTTGCCGTTGATGTCCATAGCCCCCAGATGGCCGCCGTTAGCCACGGTCGCACTGCCCGTCAGCGACAGATTGCGGTCCGGCGCCGCGAACAGTTCCAGCTTGTCGGCGACGATGCTGGCGGTCAGATCGGGCTCGGAACCATCGAGACGCACCCGGCCGGTGGCGCGCAGCGTGCCGCTCGCGCCGTGGAATTCGACCTGCTGGAAGTCGACCAGATTCTGCGACAGCGCAATCCGGATCACGCCGTCTTTCAGTTGCACGCCCAGATCCACCATGGTGGCGGACAGACCATCGCCCACCAGCGATCCCGACAGGTTCGGCTTCACCACCGTGCCGCCGAGCGCCAGTTTCAGCGCGAGATGGCCGTCGAGCATATAGCTCGGGCCGAACAGGCCGCCGGTAGTCTTCAGCGACGGCACGTTGGCGTTGATATTGCCGGTGAGCGGCGCCTCGTCGTTGACGGCCAGCACGCCATTGTTCATGGCGAGCGTGGTATGGGCGTCGGCATCGATCACGCCGATCCGGCTCGCCTGCGCATGCACGGTCGCGTTCAGACGATTGCCGGCGCTGAAGTCGGCACGCGCCGACAGGTCGGTAATGCCCATCGACGCCAGGCCATTACCGATTTCCACCGTCACGTCGCCGCCACGGCGCTTCAACTGGATATGGCCGCTCGCCGTGTTGCCCACCGAAAAGTCCCAGTCGCCGTCGAACACCAGATCGGTTTTCAGCGGCGGCGGCTCGCCGGTGAACTCCTGCTCGATCGCCATCAACCGCGCCACCGAGACGCCCGTCAACGAGCCGGCCGACTGGATGCGCCCCTGATCCAGCGCGAACGACTTCAGGTCGAGCACCGCGCCTTCCAGCGTCAGCCGCGTAGCGCCGAGCGTCACATGACCGGGCGCGGCGCTGATGGTGAGCGGCGACTCGAGGTTGAGCGCGGGCGTGCCGCGATTCTGCAATTGCGTAAGCGTGCCGTCCCAGCGCGTGCCGGCGGGCGTGTCGGAGAGACGGCCGTTGGCGGCCAAGGCCAGATCGAGCGGCCGCTGATACAGCTTGCCGACCGCCTGGGCCTGCAGCGTATGGCGCGCGCGAGTGCCGTTCAGGCGCGCGCTCAAGCTGGACAGCTCGACGCCGCTGGTGCTCAGGTCGCGCGCGTCGGTGGTGAAGACCAGCGCGCCATTGGCGCCGTCGCGCAACTCGGCGTGGCCCTCCGCGTGGCCGAGCCGGTTGGCGCCGAACACGACGCTGTCGGCCTTGTAGTTCAGCACGACATTCGGATGCGCGAACGAGCCGGTCACGTCGCCGTCGGCCGCAAGCTGGCCGGCCAGACCGAAGCCGAGGCGCTCGATTTGCGGCGCGTCCGCACGGAAGCGCAGCCGGTCGCCCGGCGCGCCGAAACTGCCTTGCAGGTCGATCTGATTGCCCGCCACCGAAAGCGACAGCCGGCTCGGCAGAATCCGTGAGCCGGCAAGCTGGATCGTGCCGCCGCCGGTCATGGGCAGATTGTCGTAGACGCTTTCGACGAGTTTGATCTGCGCCTTGGTGGTGAAGGTGGGGCCAAGCACGCCGGCGGCGGTGATCGTGCCGTTGACGCGCGCCTGGATCGTGGGCGACGGTGCTGGCGAATGCGGCGCTTGCGGCGACGACGGCCTGGCGGCGGAGGCAGGCGCTGACCGTTTTGCCGATATGGCCTTGGCGGCGGAATCGCTGCGGCCTTTGCCATCGCCCGGCGGCACAGCGGTGACGGACGAGCGCGACGGCATCTGCGAAGTCAGCCCGAGCGGGTCGAAATCGGTCAGTTGCGCTTTCAGGTTGTAGGTGGAACTGGCGTCGTGCTTGATGGCCCCCGAAAGGTCGATTCGGCCGCGCCCCGAGGTGATCCGCACGTCGCTAAAGCTCATACGCGCCGGGTCGAAGGTGATCTTGCCCTGGGCGCGCAGCGCGGCCTTGGGGTCGGCGAGGTCGAGCGTGATGCTCTGCACGTCGTCGTTCAGGCGAATCCCGATCGGGCCGGCGAGCTGGGTCGGACGCACGGTGGCCTGCAGCGCGTTCAGATCCAGACCGGCTACATGCAGATCGAACTGGCCGCGTTTGCCGGTCAACGCGCCCGCGCCGGTGAGCGTGGCGTGCCGGACGAGCCGCACGTTCAGGTTGGAGAGGCTCTGGGCGTGCGCGTCGAGCCGCACGTCGGTGTGCGCGTCGATGAGCGGCAGCAGATGCTGGTCGATGGCGCCGGGTTTCGCGTTGACAATCGACACCTGACCCGCGACCACGAAGCCGTTGGCGCCAGGCGCTCCCGTCACCGGCTGCAACTGCGCCCGCACCGCCAGATCCGCCAGCGGCGCGCCCGGCGCAAACGCCTGCGGATTGATGTGATCGAACGTCAAGGTCGCGCGCTGCAACGGCACGTCCGCAAACGGCGTCGCCTCGACGTGGGCGTGGCCGGCGAGCTTCATGCCGCTCGCGTCCAGTTCGGCCGTCAGCGTTTCCAGTGTGCCGCTGACCCGGCCGCCGACCTGCACCGGCTCCTCGTTGACCTTGCCCGCGTAGCCGAGATCGCCGGAAAGCGGAAACGGCCGCACGCCATCCAGTTTCGCCCGCGCCGTCACTGCGCCAAACGGCGTGTCGAGCTGATCGATGACGGCTTCGTGATGGCGCCCGTCGCTGCGTCCATGAAACGCGAAGTGCGAATACTCCGCCGTCGACGCGCCCTGATGCAGGCGCAGCCTATCCACCCGCACGTCGCGTATTTCGATCTGCATGGGCAGACGCAGCTCTTTCGGCAGGCTGAGCGGCGCACTGCTGGAAGAAGACGACGAGCCGATCCGCGCGTCGACGGTGCCGACGTGCAGGTAGTCGATCGCAAAGCGCCATGGCCGGCTGTTCACGGCCCAGCGGCCGTCGATCTTGTCCACCTTGATGTCCGTGCCGCTGCCATCGAGACTGCGCCACTCCACCTGCTCGAGCCGCAAACCGGTCGCCAGCGCGCCGCCTTCCAGCGTGCCGCTCAGGCGCCCGCCGAGCAGCTTGACTGCGGCCTGCCACGCGTAGCCCGTGCCGCGCTCGGTCGCCACCGCGCCGTACAGCACCCCGGCCAGCAGCGCCACGAGCAGCACCGGCACGCCCATCGCCCAGGCGAGCGCCTTCCACAACCGGCGCTTACGCGGCGCGGGCGGCGGCACAGAACCGCCCGGCGTCGCGTCGTCGGGCGTCTGTGAAGAAGGGGTGGCGGAAGAATCCGTCGTCATACTCGAGCCATGCGAATCAGGAGGCAGAAAACCACAGTCGATACTGCTACGGTTAGAAAATCAGAAGGCGATGCCTAGCGTCAGGTAAGGCCGGATGTCCTTGTTACGAATGCCATACGCGAGGTCGACATTCACCGGCCCCACCGGACTGCGCCAGCGCGCGCCGAACCCCACGCCGGGGTAAAACACTTTCTCGTGCCAGGTGTCGGTGGCCGTGCCGATGTCGAAGAACACCGCGCCGCCCCAATCGTGCGTGAACCAGTGCTGATACTCGCTCGACGCCGTGATCAGATATTTGGTGGGCAGCACCGAGCCGTCGACACTGTTGCCGATGCCCTCGTAGCTATAGCCGCGCACCGAATTCGAGCCGCCCGCGCGAAACAGCAACGAGGCCGGAATGCCGGTCGAGCTGCCGCCGGTGAACACGCCGCCGAATTCCGCGCGGAACAGCACCAGATCGGTCTTGCCGATCGGGAAGTACTGCTGGCCGCGCGCGTAGAGGCGCCCGAAGGTCTGATCGGCCGCCGCGCCCTTGACGGCAAAGCCTGCTTCGAGGTGAATCAGGTTGCCCGAGCGCGGGAACAACGGGTCGTCGGTATTGCGGCGCGTCCAGCTCCAGGCCGGCACCAGCGCGTGGGCGGTCTCCGGCCCCACCGCGTTCTGGTCGAGCCGGTCGTCGTAATAGAGCAGCGAATAGCCGTAGTCGAGATACTGCGAGGTGCGGGTGGTTTGCACGCCGGCACGAATGCTGTAGATACGCGTATCGGACACGTTCGTGGTGCTGTACGACGCCAGTACGCTATTGGTCCACGCCCGCGCGCCCGGCGGCATGGAAAGCTGGATCTGGCCGAACTGCTCGATCTGGTCGATGCGCCCGCTCACCGTGAACGGATACGCCTTGCCGAAGGTGTTCAGATACGAGTAATTGCCCTGCACCTGCGGGCCGGTATCGGTGGCGTAACCCACCCCGCCGCGGATGCTGTTATACGGATACTCGCTGACCTTAACCCGCACCGGCGTTTCGAGCGGCTTGGCCGGGTCGTTGCCGACGTCGATGGCGACGCTCGCGTAATACGGCGTGTTCTGCAACTGGCGCTGCAATTCGGCGACACGCTGCACGTCGTAAATGGCGCCGACGGAAATCGGATTCACGTTGTCGACGATCCGCGCGGGATAGCGCTCCGAGCCGGTTACTTCGAGCTTGCCCATCGTGAAGGTCGGACCGCTGTCGAAGGTGACCGACAGCTTGGCCTCGTGGGTGCGCGGATCGATGCGCGCCTGCGACTGGGTGATCTTCGCCGCCACGTAGCGACGCGCCTGCAAGGCCCGCAGCGCCGCGTTTTTGGCGTCGTCCCAGCCGCCCTGCGAGAACGGGTCGCCTTCGTGCAACGAAAAGGCGAAGCGCGTGGCATTGGCCTGCGCCGGGTCCTCGGTAAGCACCGGCCCCTTGAACGACAGCGAAATGGAAGAAATCGTGGTTTGCGGACCGGGATCGACGCTCACCGTCACCTGCTTCTTGCCGCCGGCTGTGCGCACATCCGTGCGGACCACCGGCGAGAAATAACCCGCGGTAGCGGTCAGGTCACGCACCTGCTGCGGGGTGGCGGTGACGAGGAAGCTGAACTGGTCGTCGCTGACGTCGTCGCGTTTGGCGAAGCGCGCGATATCCAGATGCTCCTCCAGCAACTTGCGCACGGCGCGCGGCGAGGCCTGAATATCCACCTTGTAGGCCGCGCGTGCCTGAACCCCGGCCAACGCCAGCCAGATGACGCCGAACAGCAGCCAGCCGCGCAAGAAGCGCGACGCGCCCGGCGCGCGGCGCGCGAGCTGCCCCTGCCGCTCATCCGGTTGGTCCTTGCGCATACGCGACGGTTCGATCGCACAACCCGCCAAACAGGACCTCCGCGGCCGTAGTTGATGAATGATTCCACTTGCCGGCCACCGCTGCGGCCTGAAGCTCGCTATTTGACCACATCAAGGCCGCCTCGCGATCATCTCGAAATTGGCGGCGCAAGCCTTGCCGGAATTGCGGCAACGCCCCGGGCATGCCGTTCTCCACGTCTGTCGCCGCGCCCCCTTCGACGCCACGCGCCCGCCTTGGACGGCGCCATGAGACTGATGTTCCGCGAGTTTTCGACCGCGAGCGGCGCTTGCGGTAAAATTGCGATTGACACGAGCGACGGTCGCCACGGCTGCCGCCAATTCCCTATACGGACGTTGAGCCATGTATCAATCGGACATCACGCAGTTCCTGAACCAGCTGAAAGAACAAAAGCCCACCCTTGAGGCGGAACAGCGCCGCGGCCGTTCGCTGCTGTGGGACAAGCAGCCGATCGACCTCGAAGAGCGCGCCGAGCAGCAAGCCTCGCGCGTGCAACAGACCGCCTACCAGTACTACCAGAACTTCTAGACGTGAGTGCCGCCGACGAGGCCCGCGCCGCAAAGGCGCAGCCCGACGCTGCGCTCGCCGCGCCCGCGACCGACTCGACGCCGGATACCGTCGACGGTATCGCGTTCGCGCGCCTCTACGGCGAGCCGCTCTTCAAGCTGCCGACGGACCTGTACATTCCGCCGGACGCGCTCGAAGTCTTCCTCGAAACCTTCGAAGGCCCGCTGGATCTGTTGCTGTACCTGATCCGCAAGCAGAACTTCAACGTGCTCGACATCCCGATGGCGGACGTCACCACGCAATATCTGGGTTACGTCGAACAGTTGCGGCAGACCAACCTCGAACTCGCCTCCGAATACCTGCTGATGGCGGCGATGCTGATCGAGATCAAGTCGCGCATGCTGCTGCCGGTCAAGAAGGCGGACACCGGCGAGGAAGCCGAGGACCCGCGCGCCGAGCTCGTGCGGCGCCTGCTCGAATACGAGCAGATGAAACTCGCGGCCCAGCGGATCGATCACTTGCCGCAACTCGGCCGCGACTTCCTGCGCGCCGACGTCTATATCGAGCAAAGCATCACGCCGCGTTTCCCGGACGTGAACAGCGAAGATCTGCGCGCCGCCTGGGCCGACGTGATCAAGCGCGCCAAGCTCGTGCAGCATCACCGCATTTCGCGCGAGGAATTGTCGGTGCGCGAGCACATGAGCGTGATCCTGCGGCGTCTGCAAAACGCCCGCTTCATGGAATTTTCCGAACTGTTCGACACGACGCGCGGCGTGCCGGTGGTGGTGGTGAACTTCATCGCCATGCTGGAGTTGTCGCGCGAATCGCTGATCGAAATCACCCAGGCCGAACCGTTCGCGCCGATCTACGTGCGACTGGCTTATCTGCCGGCTTGACTACGCGTTCAGGCGGGTCCCGAAACGGCGCCGGCACGGCAGCCGCAGAGGCGTGCCGGGCGGCCCGCTCAGCCAGCTTCGCTAGAGGTACGCCTCGTTTCGGTGCGCCGGCCGGCCAAATCCACTACAATCCCGCGCTCCGAACCCGTCATCACCGGAATGGGAGCCTGAGCAGGCAAAATGACGCTAATGCGTCCACGGATGCACCATTTCCGTGCCTGCCAGGCCCCGCACCGCGCGAGGAAAACACCGTCCGACCATGAAAGTCATCAGCTCGATCCACGAATTGCGCGACCAGTTGCGCGGCCAGAACCGCACTGCGTTCGTCCCGACGATGGGCAACCTGCACGAGGGCCATCTTTCGTTGATGCGCCTCGCGCGCCAGCATGGCGACCCGGTGGTGGCGAGCATCTTCGTCAACCGGCTGCAATTCGGGCCGAACGAGGATTTCGACAAATATCCGCGCACGCTCGAAGCCGACATCGAAAAGCTGCAGAAAGAGAACGTCTACGTGCTGTTTGCGCCGACCGAGCGCGATCTCTACCCGGAACCGCAGCAGTACCGCGTGCATCCGCCGCACGATCTGGGCGACATCCTCGAAGGCGAATTCCGCCCGGGCTTCTTCCAGGGCGTGTGTACCGTCGTGATGAAGCTGATGTCGTGCGTGCAGCCGCGCGTCGCCGTGTTCGGCAAGAAGGACTATCAACAGTTGATGATCGTGCGCCAGATGTGCCACCAGTTCGCGCTGCCGACAGAAATCGTCGCCGCCGAAACCGTGCGCGACACCGACGGCCTCGCGCTCAGCTCGCGCAACCGCTACCTGCAGGCCGCCGAGCGAGCCGAAGCGCCGCGCCTCGCCGCCGAGCTGAACCGCGTGCGCGACGCCGTGCTGGCCGGCAACCGCGACTTCGCCGCCATCGAGCGCGACGCCATGACCGCGCTCGCCGCCCGTGGCTGGCAACCGGACTACATCGCGGTGCGCCGGCGCGTCGACCTGTTGCCGCCCACGGCGCAGGATGCCGGCACACCGCTCGTCGTGCTCGCCGCGGCCAAGCTGGGCGCCACACGGCTCATCGACAACCTCGAAATCTGAGGCGCATTTTTGCGCGCAACCCACCACCTGAAAGGACCCAAAGGGAACGGTCAATGCAACGTCACATGCTGAAATCGAAGATCCATCGCGTTGCCGTCACGCATTGCGAGCTGCACTACGAAGGCTCGTGCGCGATCGACGAGGATTTGCTGGAAGCCGCGAATATCGTCGAAAACGAACGCATCGACATCTGGAACATTAACAATGGCGAGCGGTTCTCGACCTACGCCATCAAGGGTGAACGCGGCAGCGGCATGATCTCGCTGAACGGTTCGGCGGCGCGGCGCGCGCAACTGGGCGACCTGGTGATCATCGCGGCATTCGCGACGGTGGACGAGGCAGAGCTGAAGGCGGGCTGGAAGCCGGATCTGGTGTTCGTCGACGATCGCAACAGGATCAAGGGCAGCCGCGATCACGTGCCGACGCAGAGCTGGACTTAAGGCGGCGGTTTTAGCCGCCGGCCGGGCCGCTCAGGCAACCGCCGGGCCTGCCTGGCGGCAAAGGTCGCAGGCGCCGCGGCCTTGGCGCCTAGCCCGGCCGCCCCCGCAGCGCCCGCTTCTTTCAGGCTTTGGCAGGCTTGCGCTCCAGCCATTCGACGATCGGCTGCCACTGCTCGAGATCTTTTTCTACCCGGCTTTTCGCCACATCCCACAGCGTCAGTCCGTGCGCGGCCAGTTGCACGTAGTTCTGCGTATCGCGCAGGAAACCCAGCACCGGCAACTTCAAACCCTCGACGAAGCGATGCAACTGCTCGGCCGAGCGCGTGCGGGCATCCACCCGCATGCCCACCACGCCGATTTCGATGGTGCCTTTGCGCACCGCCTTCTCCTTGGCGAGGCGTTCGAGAAATTCCTGGGTGGCCAGAATATCGAACAGCGACGGCTGGAGCGGCACGATCACCTTGTCCGCCAGATCCAGCGCGACGCCGAGGCGGTTGCCGTGCAGGCCCGCCGGGGTATCGATAATGGCATGTTCCAGCCCCTTGGGCGGCTTCACGGGCGTTTCGGGGTCCACTTCCCAGACTTCGATGGCCGGCAGCGTGGCAGGCCGCAATTCGAGCCAGGCGTGGGCCGACTGCTGCTTGTCCAGATCCGCCAGCGCGACCCACTCGCCGGCGGCCGCGAAATAGCCGGCCAGATTGGTCGACAGCGTGCTCTTGCCCACGCCGCCCTTCGGATTGGCCACCACGATTACCGTCATGAATACTCCCGGGAAGATGACTGGCGCCGCCAGCCGGTTTGCCGCGTCTAGTCTGATATTGCGTCGACCCCGCCGGTCCAGCCGTTGATAATATCGACAAATTCAGCCGGGTTGAAAGCCCCGAAACGCAACTCAAGGCGCCATTCTTACAGAAAGGAGCGAAATACCATGAGCAAACTGCGCCCGAACTGCACGATCGAGACGCTGAGCGAACGTCAGCGCGGCACCCTGCCGGACCTGCTGGGGGTGCGGGTGATCGCGCTGGAAGAGGGGTCGCTCATCGCCGAACTGGCCGTGCGCAAGGAGTTGCTGGCGCCGAACGGCTTTTTGCACGCGGCGACCGTGATTGGTCTCGCGGATACCGCGCGCGGCTACGCCTGTCTCGCTCATCTGCCGGAGACGGCGCGCAGTTTCACCACCATCGAGCTAAAGAGCAATTTTCTCGGCACCTGTGTCGAAGGCACGATCCGCGCGCTCGCCAAAGGCGTGCATCTGGGCCGCACCACCCAGGTGTGGGATGCGACGGTGGTCGATCCGAATGGCAAGACCATTGCGTTGTTCAGATGTACGCAGATGGTGTTAGCGTGAGGACCGCACGAACCTCATAGGCTCAAGCCGCCGCCACCCGCGCCGCCTTCACCCCGCCCAGCGCGCCCACACCGCCGCCCAGCAGCGACTGCACCACCAGCGTCACGGCCCAGAATGCCGGATATTCCCAGCCGCCGTTGGGCGAGGCGAAGCCCCAGCCGTTATGCAGATGCGCCGACATCGCGCCCAGCATGAACGGCAGCAGCACCAGCGCGAACCAGCGGACCTGCACGCCCAGCAGCAGCGCGATTGCGCCGGCCAGTTCGACGAAAGCCGTCACATAACCGAGCCAGCCGGGCAGACCGAGCGATTCGAAGAAATGCGCCGTACCCGGCAGCGTGAAAACAAAAATCTTCTGCAGGCTGTGCGCCAGATACAGGATGCCCAGTGCGACACGCAGGAGAGTGGCCGCGAAATCGGCCGAACGGTTCGAGTTCATCGTTAGTCCTTGTCGGTTGAGGAAGACAACGCACGCGCGTCGTCGATAGACCGGACTGTATTCGAACCATAGAAGAGGAAAAACCGTCGCGCAGGCTTAGATTATTTCCCCACAGGAGTTAATCGACGCAAAAACGGCGCGGCGCTTGTAGCCGCCAGGAGCGCAGGCTTTACCGGATCGCCCCGAACAGGCGCGCCAGATCGAGGTGCTCGGCTAGCGTATCGGCCAGCCGTTCGAGCGAGGCCTCGCGCAGCGCGGGATAGTCGATCGCTTCGGCGGCGTCCAGACCCGCCCATTGCAGCAGCGCGGCGCATGCGGCCGGCGTATCGAACAGGCTATGCACGTAGGTGGCGAGAATCTGGCCGTCCACCGAACACGCGCCGTCCGTGCGCTCGCCGCCTTCCGGCAGGTTCAGCCGCAAGGCCGGCCAAGCCAGCGCCGGGCCTTCGGTCTCGCCCATATGAATCTCGTAGCCGGCCACCCTGGCATCGCCCGCCAGCGTGAGTCGGCCCGTCACGTTCTTTAGCGTCTTCTCGCGTGTCAGGGTAGTCGTGAAATCGAGCCAGCCGAGACCCGCGACGCGTCCCGGCGTCCCTTCGACGCCATGCGGATCGGCCACCTCGCGCCCGAGCATCTGCATGCCGCCGCAAATTCCGATGACCTTGCCGCCGTAGCGCAGATGCCGTTGCAGCACCCGGTCCCAACCCTGCGCGCGCAAAAACGCCAGATCGCCCTGCACGTTCTTCGAGCCGGGCAGGATGATCAGATCGGCAGCGGGCGGCGGCGTCCCGCTGCGCACGTAATGAAAATCGACCTGCGGATGCGCGCGCAGGGCATCGAAATCGGTGTGATTGCTGATATGCGGCAGCACCGGCACCACCACGCGCAGGGTCGTGCGCGCTTCGGCTCCCGCCGCCTGGGCCGCGCGCAGTTCGGGCGGCAGCATGTCCTCCGCATCCAGCGTGAGGCCGTGCAGATACGGCACCACGCCGAGCACCGGCTTGCCGGTCCGTGCTTCGAGCCAGTCGAGCCCTGGCTTGAGCAGGCTGATGTCGCCGCGAAACCGGTTGATGATGAAGCCGCTCACGCGCGCCTGTTCCGTCTCCGAGAGGCACGCGAGCGTCCCGGTCAGATGGGCGAACACCCCGCCGCGATCGATATCCGCCACCAGCACGACCGGACAATCGACCTTCTCCGCAAAGCCCATGTTGGCGATATCGCGATCACGCAGATTGATTTCCGCAGGACTGCCCGCCCCTTCGACAAAGATCGTCTCGTAGCCGGCCTGCAAACGCGCATACGATTCCAGCACGGCCTCGAAGGCCACCGGCTTGTAGTCGTGATAGGCGCGCGCGTCGAGATTCATGCGCGCCTTGCCGTGGATGATCACCTGCGCGCCGCGGTCGCTGGTGGGCTTGAGCAGCACGGGGTTCAGATCGGTGTGCGCGGCGATGCCCGCTGCTACGGCCTGCAACGCCTGGGCGCGGCCGATCTCGCCGCCATCGACCGTCACCGCGCTGTTGAGCGCCATGTTCTGCGGCTTGAACGGCGCGACCCGCACGCCGGCTCGCCGCGCGAGACGGCACAGACCCGCGACGAGCGTGCTCTTGCCGGCATCGGAAGTGGTCCCCTGGATCATCAGCGTGCCACGCGGGATGCGCGCCGCGTCGGGCGGATTCGAAGTCTTTGGCGTCGTCACGAAACAGGCGGCCCGGCTGGTTATCGAAAGCGGGCATTATCCCATTGGGTTAAGGCGCACCGGTACAATCACGCCATGATTGCTCGCGACCTCACCTTCGTTCTCGGCGGCGCCCGTTCGGGCAAGAGCCTGCATGCCGAACAGCTCGCGAGCGACAGCGCGCGGCCCGTCACCTACATCGCCACCGCCTGCCGCGCCGACGACGCGGAATTTGCCGCGCGCATCGCCCATCATCGCGCGCGGCGGCCGGCGCATTGGCAACTCGTCGAAGCCTCGGTGGACCTCGCCGCGGCCGTCGCCGCAGCGGACGCGCCAGGGCACTGCATTCTGATCGACTGTCTGACGCTGTGGCTCGCCAACCTGCTATGCCCCCCCGACGGCGCCGCTCCCCGCGACGATTACCTCGCGCAGTTCGCGGCCTTCGAGGCCGCCCTCGGCGCGGCGAGCGGCAAGGTCATCGTGGTCAGCAATGAGATCGGGCTTGGCGTGGTGCCGATGGGC
Organism: Paraburkholderia sp. BCC1885; assembly: GCF_900996235.1. Classification (GTDB taxonomy): domain Bacteria; phylum Pseudomonadota; class Gammaproteobacteria; order Burkholderiales; family Burkholderiaceae; genus Paraburkholderia. The sequence continues at coordinate 178,240 of NZ_CAAJGM010000230.1, read as the reverse complement.
GTGGCCACGCGTCTTTATGTCGACGAACTCGGCCGTCTCAATCAGCGTGTCGCGGCCTTGAGTACCCAAGTGACGATGATGGTGGCCGGTGTGCCGCTCGCACTCAAGACGGCGGTGCGCTAATCATGCTGTCGCTGCCCCTGATCGCCGCGCTGGCGACCGCCGGTGTCGCCGTGGACCGCTGGCTCGGCGAGCCGCGCAGGGCGCATCCGCTAGTGGGCTTCGGCAAGCTCGCCGGGTTGATCGAAGCCGGCATGAACACCGGGCAGCGCGGACGGCTCTTCGGCATCCTCGCATGGGCGCTCGCGGTGTTGCCGCCGGTGCTGGTCGCCACGTGGCTCGTCGCGGTGCTGCCGCTTGCGCTGGCTTGCGCGCTGCATGTCCTGCTGCTGTGGTTCGCGCTCGGCGCCCGCAGCCTCGAGGATCACATCGCGCCCATCGCCCGCGCGCTCGCTCGACACGACATCGCTGAAGCCCGCACGCTGACGGCGCGCATCGTCTCGCGCGATACCACCGGTGCCGACGAAGCGGCGCTCTCGCGCGCTGCCGTCGAATCCGCGCTCGAAAACGGCAACGACGCAATCTTCGGCGCACTCTTCTGGTTCGCGCTGGCGGGTGGTCCGGGCGCACTGGCGTTTCGCCTCGCCAACACGCTCGACGCAATGTGGGGCTACCGCACGCCGCGCTATCTGCGCTTCGGCTGGGCGGCCGCCCGCATCGACGACGGCCTCAACTGGTTGCCCGCACGCCTGACCGCCGCCAGCTATGCGCTGCTGGGCGATACGCGCACGGCCTGGCGCTGCTGGCGCGAGCAGGCGCCGCGCTGGGATAGTCCCAATGCGGGGCCGGTGATGGCCGCCGGCGCCGGCAGTCTCAATGTGTTGCTCGGCGGCGCCGCGCGGTATCACGGCGCCATCGAACAGCGTCCGACGCTGGGCGCGGGACAACCGGCCAGCGCCGGACACATCGTCGCGGCGCTGCGGTTGGTGGAGCGCGCGGTGACGCTGTGGCTTGCCGTGCTGATCGTGCTGGCCCTGTTGCGCGTGCCTTTTCATGGCTGAGCCGATCGTCCACGGCGGCAATCTGCATGAAGCCGCGCGGCGCTATGGGATTGGCTACGCACAGTGGCTCGATCTCTCCACCGGCATCAATCCGCATGGTTATCCGGTGCCGCCGGTACCCGCCGATGCGTGGCGCCGCCTGCCCGACGAAGGCGACGATTTCGCCGCTCGCGCCGCACGTTATTACGGCGCACCCGATGCACGGCACGTGCTGCCCGTGGCCGGCAGCCAGGCGGCGATCCGCGCCCTGCCTCAACTCATGCCGCGCGCGACGGTCGCGGTCGCTCCGCTGACCTATGCCGAGTACGCGCCGGCGTTCGCGCGGGCGGGTCACCGGATCGTGCCGCTCGACAGCGCCTGCGACGCGCTGCCCGGAGAGGTCACGCATGCCGTGATCGTCAATCCAAATAACCCGACGGCCGATCATGTAAGCGCCGCCAAACTGCTGCAGTGGCACGCGCAACTGACGGCGCGCGGCGGCACGCTGCTGGTCGACGAGGCGTTCGCCGATGCCATGCCCTCGGAGTCGCTTGCCGCGCTCGTCGCTGGACGGCCTGGCCTTGTCGTGCTGCGCTCGCCCGGCAAGTTCTTCGGCCTCGCCGGCGTGCGCGCCGGTTTCGTGCTCGGCGATCCGCTGCTGCTCGACCGGTTGCGCGACGTCCTCGGCGCGTGGACTGTCAGCGGGCCGGCGCGCCATGCGGTCAGCGCCGCATTCGAAGATTCCGCCTGGCAGGGCGAGATGCGCGCGCAACTGATCGCGGCCAGCACGCGGTTGACCGGTTTGTTGCGCGCGCGGGGTTTTACGCCACGCAGCACGCCACTCTTCGCGTGGACCGACGATGAGCGTGCCGCTTCGCTGCATCACGAACTCGCATTGCGCGGCGTCTGGACGCGTCTGTTTGCTGTACCCGCAAGTGGGCGAAGCGTGCGCTTCGGTCTGCCTGGCGCCGAGCCGGAATGGCTGCGTTTCGAGCAGGCCTTGAGCGAAAGCGTTTCTGCGCTCGAAGCTGTACGAGCAAGCGAATCATCCGCAACGCGATAACGGCCCAGTAACGTCTCAATCAAAACCTGACCTTCACCCCATGATCCGATTGCTGCCCCGCCTCGTCTCGGTATCGGGCGCCATGCTGATTGCCTTGTACGCCGCGTCGTCATCCGCCTATGCCGCCGTCACCGCAACCGACGACACCGGCGCGACCGTTTCGCTCCCCGCGCCGGCGCAACGCGTGATCAGCCTCGCGCCGCACGTCACCGAGTTGATCTATGCGGCCGGCGGCGGTTCGAAACTGGTCGGCGCCGTCTCCTACAGCGATTACCCGCCCGAGGCGCAGCAGGTGCCGCGCGTTGGCGACAACAAGGCGCTCGACCTCGAGCGGATCGTCGCGCTCAAGCCGGATCTGATCGTGGTCTGGCGGCATGGCAATGCGCAGGCACAACTCGAACGTCTGCGCGAACTGCATATTCCGCTTTTCTTCAGCGAACCGCATCAACTCGACGACGTGGCGACCACCTTGACCCGGCTCGGGACTTTGCTTGGCACACCGAACGAAGCAAATGCGGCCGCCGGCGCTTACCGTCAGGATATCGCCCAGCTGCGCACGCGTTATGCGAACCGGCCGCCTGTGAGCGTGTTTTATCAGGTGTGGGATCAGCCGCTGATGACACTCAACGGCACGCACATGATCAGCGACGTGATCACGCTATGCGGCGGACGCAATGTGTTTGCGAATCTCGCGCTGCTGGTGCCGGCCGTCTCCACCGAAGCCGTGCTGGCGGCCAACCCGGAAGCGATCGTGACCGCATCCGCCGGCGCAACCAGGCCCGACAAGCCGCTGCCGCAGCTCGATAAATGGCGCGCGTGGCCGGGTCTCAAGGCCGCGGCGCGCAACAACCTGTTCGCCATCGACGGCGATCTGATCGACCGTCCGGCGCCGCGCATCGCGCAAGGTGCCAGGCAGTTGTGTGAGGATCTCGACGTGGCGCGCTCGCGTCGGCCATCCGTCGAACCGTGAGATCGACGCGCCGCGCAATACCTTTGGCGTGAGCCTTAGCCCGATAGAAGACCGCCTCGCTCAGGCATTCCATCGCACGAGCGACCACGCCTGCCGCTCGTCGTCGCGTCGTAGCCAGACCACACCGGACATATCGAGCGACCACTGCGTCGAACGCGCCACCGGCACCCCCAGCACCAGCGACGCAATCACGCGAATCACGCCGGCATGCGTCACGACATAGGCGGGCGAGCATTCGCGCGTCAACCCAAACGCATCGAGCCACGACTGCACGCGCGCGACGAACTGCGCGACGCTCTCGCCGCCATGCGCACGGGCATGCTCGAAATCGGCGGCCCATTCGTCCAGCAGGCGGCGATCGATCGCCTCCCAGCGCTGTTGCTCCCACGCGCCGAAATTCATTTCCTTCAGACGTTCGTCGACGCTCAGCGCGCAGCCGAAGTCGCCCGCCATGGTCGATGCCACCGTCGCGCAGCGCATCGACGGACTCGACAACAGCACGCGCGGCGCGGGAACCTGCAAGGTAGCGAGGCGCATGGCCAGCGCCGCCGCGGAGGCAGCAGGATCGTCGGCCAGCGCGACGTCCGTATCGCCGTAGCACACGCCTTGCTCGACCGCGACGGCCGGGTGGCGGATCAGGACGAGATCCATGCAAGCCCCATCAGATAGATAGCCAGTTCGAAAATCTGCTGCGCGAAGCCCAGGCAGTCTCCCGTATAACCGCCGATGCGTCTGACGAAATAGCGGCCCAGCACAAAGCGCAGCACTCCTAACATGATCAATGCCGCGCAGCCGAAGCGCCAATCCGGCCAGAACAGTGCCGGCAAGCCGAAGAGCGCCGTCCACAGCAACGACGCGCCTCTCAGCCGTTGCGCAACCGGCTTCGCCTTGCCTTCGGCGCGCACATAATCGAGCGTCGCCAGATAACTGATTGCGCCGGTGCGGCTCGCCGCGTGCGCCGCAATCATCAGACCTGCGGCCCGATACGGCGGCAATGCCGCGAGCGTCTGCCACTTCAGCGCCAGCGCAATCACCAGAGCAATGGCGCCAAAGGCACCAATGCGCGAGTCTTGCATGATCCGCAACACATCCTCGCGCGTATAGGCGCCACCGAACGCATCGCAGCAGTCGGCCAGACCGTCTTCGTGGAAGGCGCCCGTCACCAGCAAGGTCGCGGCCATCGACAACAGCACCGCCACGCCCGGCGGAAACGCCCGTAACGCGCCGAGGTAGACGAGCGCGGCCAGAGCGCCCACCAGCACGCCGACGAGCGGAAAATAACGCGCCGCCGCGTTCAGATAGTGCGGTTCATAGCCGACCCAGCGCGGCACGGGCACCCGCGTGAAATAGCCGAGCGCCGTGAAGAAATAGCGCAGTTCGGTGAGCGGATTCATCAGCGCGCCATGCCCGTGCGGCAGTTATGCATCGCGATCGGCGACGCCCGCCGATTCGAAGCTCGCCATCTCGTTGAGAAACGCCACCGCGGCGCGCAGCAGCGGCACGGCGAGCGCGGCGCCGGTGCCTTCGCCGAGCCGCATGTCGAGCGAGAGCAGCGGAACTGCACCGAAGTGATCGAGCATGCGCCGATGCCCTGCTTCGTTCGAGGCATGCGCAAACACGCAATACTCACGCACGTGGGGCGCGATTGCGTCGGCGACGAGCAGCGCCGAGGTCGCGATGAAGCCATCCACCAGAATCGTCATACGCGCTTCGGCGGCGGCGAGATACGCACCGGCCATCATGGCGATTTCGAAACCGCCGAAGGTTGCGAGCGCATCCAATGCGGCTGCGCCCTTCTGCGCATCGGTAGCGGAAGGATGACGGGCAAGCGCCGCAGCCAGCACATTGCGCTTGATCGCGAGCCCGGCGTCGTCGAGTCCGGTGCCACGGCCGACGCATTCGTCGATCGGCACGCCGCACAGGCGGCTCATCAGACACGCCGCAGCCGATGTGTTCGCAATCCCCATCTCGCCGAAACCGATCACGTTGGTCCCGAGCGCCGCGTGATGACGCACGCGTTCGGCGCCCGCGCGCATGGCGGCGAGCGCCTGGTCGTGCGTCATCGCGGGCTCATGCGCAAAATTGCGCGTGCCTGCGGCAACCGGAATGTCGATCAACCCCTCGGGGTTCGGCAACGGCGTCGCAATCCCCGCATTGACCACTTCGAGCGTGACGCCGGCCGCGCGGCTCAACGCGTTGATCGCCGCGCCGCCCGCGAGGAAGTTCGCCACCATCTGCACAGTCACGGCCTGCGGATAAGGACTCACGCCTTCCTGCGCGATGCCATGGTCGCCCGCGAACACGATCATCGCCGGACGCTGCACGGTGGGATGCGTGGTGCGCTGGATCAGGCCCATCTGCTGCGCCAGCGCTTCGAGCCGTCCGAGGCTGCCGGGCGGCTTGGTCTTCGTATCGATGAGGTGTTGCAGCGTGCCGCGCAACGTCTGATCGAGCGGTTCGACGACGGGTAAGGCAAGGGACGAAGTCATAGGATTCGGGTAAAAATCAGTTCGGGTTGGTGGTTCAGGACGCCGCGCCAGCCAGTCCGCGAGGCGCCGGAACCAGCGCTTCGTGCTCGCCGTCTCGCAGCAGGATCAGCGGATAGCCGAAGGCGCGGCTCGCGAGTTCCGGCGTCAGCACGTCACGCACCGCGCCCGCGTAGGCTGCGCCCGTGCCGTCGAGCAGCAGCGCATGGGTGGCAAAACGGCGCGCCAGGTTCAGGTCGTGGCACGAAAACACCACGGTACGCTTTGGCTCACGCGCCCAGCCACTCAAGGCCTCGAGGCAGTCGATCTGATGATGCAGGTCCAGATGCGAAAGCGGTTCATCGAGCAGCAGCAACGACGCATCCTGGCACAACACGCCGGCCAGCGCGACACGCTGACGCTCGCCGCCCGAAAGCGACAGCACGTCGCGCGACGCGAAACTCGCGAGGCCGAGCAGATCGAGCGCGGCATGGGCGGCGGCGCGATCGGCTTCGCCTTCCCAGCCCCAGCCTGCCAGATGCGGAAAGCGGTTCAGCATGACGATGTCGAGCACGCTGGCGCTAAATGCATCGTGCGCGCTTTGCGGCATCAAGGCGCGGCGTCGCGCGAGTGAAACCGGCGGCCAGTCGGCGACGCGCACGCCGTCGAGTTCGACTTGGCCCGCTGCGGGCGCCAGCAAACCCGCGAGCGCGGAAATCAGCGTGGTCTTGCCGGCGCCGTTCGGTCCGGCGATGCACCAGACTTCGCCGGGATAGAACGTGTGCGTGAAGCGTTCGAGCAGCGTGCGTTCACCGGCGCGCAGCGTGATCTGCTGCACGCTCAGCGTGGCATGAGTGGATGGAGAGGAGATGGGGGTCGTCATCGCGGCCTGCGCAGCAGCATCCATAGAAACACCGGCACGCCGATCAGCGCCGTGATCACGCCCACCGGTAACTCAGCCGGCGCAATCGCCGTGCGCGCGATGAGGTCCGCGCCCATCACCGCCACACCGCCGCCGAGCGCGGCCGCCGGCAACAGCATGCGCTGATCGTTGCCGAACGCGAGCCGCAACGTATGCGGCACGACCAATCCCACGAAACCGATGGCGCCGCCCGTGGTCACCGCCGCGGCGGCGGCAAGCGACGCCACCAGGTAGACACGCAACCGCAGACGCACCACCGAAACACCCAGCGCCTGAGCCGCCGCATCGCCGCGCAACAGCACGTTGAGTTGCGGCGCCGCCGGCAGAATCGCGCTTAGCACGATCGCCAGCGCAACCAGCGCGAGCCAGGGCACGCCGCCGCCATTCAGGTCACCGGTCAGCCAGAACAGCATGCCGCGCAACCGGTCGTCCGGTGCGAGCGTCAACAGCAAGGTGATGAGCGCGCCCCACCCGGCGGCGATCACCGCGCCCGTGAGCAGCAGGCGCGGCGAGGTGTCCTGCGGTTCGCCGCGCCACAACTCGCGGCGCGCGAGACCCAGCACCAGCAGGATCGACGCGAACGCCCCGGCGAATGCGCCGGCATCGACGAGCCACCACGCGCAACCGGCCATCATCGCAAACAGCGCGAAACTGGCTGCGCCGCCCGACACCCCCAGCACGTATGGCTCGGCGAGCGGGTTGCGCAGCAACACCTGCAGCAGCGCACCGGCCACGGCGAGCAACGCACCGCACGCGAAACCGGCCAACGCGCGCGGCAGACGCAGCGATCGCACGATCTCGCCCGCGAGGTCCGCCGAGGCGACGCCGTGCGCCGGCTGCGGTAAAAGCGCCGCAAAAACGCGTGCAGGCGTGAGCGGCACGCTGCCGAGCGCGAGCGAAGCGATCAGCACGGCAAGCGCCAGCGCAGCGAGCACGCACCAGATCGCCGCTGCGCGACGCGCGTGCATGAGCGGCATCCGACGCACGGACATACGGTTCATCCGCGCAGCCTCAGCGCCTGCAACACGGCATCAACGTGCAATGGCTTGGGTGAAAAACGGGGCGTGACGCGATTCGATCCCGGCATAAAGGTGGGCCAGCTCATAGTCATTGTTCGAGAGATCTTGCTGGATTTTTGTGACCGCGTCACACGGCCTTCCCACGCCTGGCTTGCAATGGCACACTCGCGGGTTTGCGTTTGAACGTGCTTGAGCGCGCCTGTACTCATTTGAATCGTGCGGTCGCGGCCGGTCTGGATGAGCGGGCGAATCCGCCGCCATCTTTGTGATCGGGGCGGTTCGCCGCGGCGGACGCCGTTCCCCATCGTTCGTTTAACGGCACACGATAATAGTAGGAAAAATAGCGCGGGGTCATCAAAGTGCCGCAAGTTTATGAGCGCCGCAATAGCCCGTCAAGAAAGCGCAAGACGTGCGGCTTCGATGCGCTCGCGGACGCTCAAATGTCAAATCGCCGCGACATACCGGCTCATTGCGCCAGCGAAGTCTGCACAAAGCGATGCTGTTACGTCTCGAAACGAGACAATTGTCGGAACCTGCGACATTCCGCGCTAAAATGCCATGTCTTTAGAGGACGCAGCACATGCTCACCGAACTCGAAACACTTTCACAGAATATCGGCAGGCTGATTTCGATCAGCCAGCGCCATAACGAAGCGCGTCAAGCGCTCGAAGCTCAGCTCGCCCAGGTGCGCGCCGAAGCCGATGCAACACGCGCTGAACTCGCGCAGATGCGCGACGAACGCGACGCGCTGCAAGCGGAGCGCGATGCATTGTCGGCGAAGATCGACGACGCCCAGGTGCGCCTGAATGCGATCCTCGAAAAATTGCCCCGTGCACGCGCTCATAGCGAACCGGACAGCCAGCTCGACCTGCTCGCGCCCGCGCACGATTCGGAGCATGACGTGCCGCACGAAGAAGAAGCCGGCAGCGCCGTCACCCGCCACGGAGAAAACGCATGACCACCAAGCAGATCGAAGTATCGATTCTCGGCCAGCCGTATCGTCTCGCCTGCTCGCCGGAAACCGAAGCTGCGCTGCTGGAAGCGGTGGCTCGCGTCGACGCCGAGATGTCGAAGATCCGCGCCAACAGCAACGTGCGTGGCGTCGATCGCATCGCGGTCATGGCTGCGCTTTCGCTTGCATCGGAATTGCTCAAGCTGCAAGCCAGCGTCCGTCACGGAGAAGCATTTCCCGCCGAGGAAATCCGGCGTACAATGCACCAGATGAACGAACAGCTTGGTACTGTGATTCAACAGTACAGCATGCAGTAAAAAGGTTTAAAGTAGCTGTACGGCCAAATTCTGATTCAAGTGTGGAATTCAAGCGAAGTGCATGATCAGGCATCAGCCCGCACTTGAGTTCAATCAGTTTAGCTTCCCTGCCTGGTTCGCCAAGGTCATATATTCCTTGAACCAATGCCATGTGCACGGTTGTGGAAATTTGCAGCACGGGTGTGCGCGTCACTCTGTCTGATGTACCCGAAGTGCTGCTAACTGCGACCAATTCTGAACTCCCGGTTCAGGATGCCGGCCTAGCGGCTAAGGCGGGGACCTTATCAAACGGCATCGGACATGGGTCCGGTGCCGTTTTTCTTTGGGCCGGCATTTTTGTGGCTTCATTTTTGCGAGCCACGCTTTTAGGCCTCGATTTGCGGCGTTTTCCCCTTCTTTTCAGCGTTCAATTCGATTCATGCGCTACTGGCTAATGAAGTCCGAACCGGACGAAGCGAGCATCGATCACCTCGCCAACGCCCCCAAACACATTCTGCCGTGGACCGGCGTGCGCAATTATCAGGCGCGCAATTTCATGCGCGACGCCATGCAGATCGGCGACGGCGTGCTCTTCTATCATTCGAGTTGTCCCGAGCCGGGCATCGCCGGACTCGCCGAGGTGGTGTCGACGCCCTACCCCGATCCCACGCAATTCGACGCGAAGAGCCCGTACTACGATCCGAAATCGACGCGCGAGACGCCGCGCTGGGTCCTGGTCGACGTCGTGTTCAGGAAGAAAATCCCCTTGATTCCGCTTGCCGCGCTGCGTGAGCACGCGGAACTCGCGGACATGCGAGTGCTCGCCAAAGGCAGCCGGCTGTCGATCACGCCGGTGACCGAAGCCGAGTGGCGCTTCATCACCAGGCGGCTCGTTTAGGCCCGTTTAGGCTCGTCCAGGCATACATAGACTTGTGCAGGCTGGATCAGCTTCGCGCGGCCCCGCGCGGGCCGATTCCCAAGCGCAACTGCACGCGAACCCACATCACACGCCGCGCATGCGCGTCACCGCAAGCTAATTGTCAAGTTGGGGAACCAAGGCGGCGCGGCGACGACTAATCCGGTCGCAAGCGTCGTGCCATCGGCTAGAACGGACCGTGCCGATGCCGCGCCTGCACACCGTTATCGCGCATCACCCGCTCAAGCAAGGAGTCTAATAATGACGCAAAAAACCGCACGTGCCGTCGCCCTGGCCATGGCCCTCGCCGCTCCGCTCGCCTTCGCATCGGCCGTTGCGCACGCGCAGGGTGTCACGCAAGCCGAACCGTCCGGCGTGCTGTCGCTGAACGCGCAGTCCAGTGCCGAGGTCCCGCAGGATGTCGTCGAGATCACCCTCTTCTACGAGCAGGAAGCGAGCGACCCGTCCACGCTCACCGGCACGCTCAACCAGCGCGCCGATGCCGCGCTGCGTCAGGCCAAGGGTGTAAGCGGCGTCAGCGCGCGCACCGGCTCGTTCTCGATCGCCCCTTCGACGGATCGCGACGGGCGCATCTCCGCATGGCGCGGCCGCACGGAAGTGGTCCTCGAATCGCATGATTTCGCAGCGGCGACCAAACTGGCCGGGCAGATGGCGTCGAACATGCAGGTCGGCAACGTGCAGTTCTCGCTGTCGCCCGAAGCACAGCGCGCGGCGGAACAGAAACTCACCGGCGAAGCGATCGCCTCGTTCCGTCAGCAGGCGAGCGCCGGCGCGCAGGCATTCGGCTACACCAGCTATTCGATCCGTGAAGTCACCGTCGGGCACAACGGCGTCATGCCACGCCCGGTGATGATGATGAGCGCGCGGGCGATGGGCGCCGACGCGAAGATGGCCGCGCCGCTGCCGCTGGAAGCGGGAACGTCGACGGTGACGGTGAATGTGTCGGGGTCGGTGCAGATGAAGTAAAACGCCACGGAAAGCCGTGCTTTCCGCAGCGTTTTTATTCAATGCGTGCCGCACCAGCGGCACGCCCTGCTTCTACTTCAATTCGCGCCAACCGCGCCGGCCGCTTCGCGCCCACGGCGCCGATAAGCCCATACCAGCATGATGATGCCGGCAAGGATCATCGGCATCGACAGCCACTGTCCCATCGACAGCCCCATCGCCAGCAAACCCAGGAAGTCATCCGGCTCGCGCGCGAATTCCACCGTGAAGCGCGCGAGACCATAGCCGATCAGAAACACCGCGGAGATCGCCCCCATTGGCCGCGGCTTGCGCGAGAAGAACCACAGCACGAAGAACAGCGTAATGCCTTCAAGCGCGATCTCATACAGTTCCGACGGATGGCGCGGCAGCATGTGGTATTGCGCGAAGATATCGTTCAGATGCCACTTCGCGGCCAGTTCCGGATGCTTCGTCAGCCAGATGGCGTCGTCGTTCGAAGCGCCCGGAAACATCATCGCCCAGGGCGCATTCGGATCCGTGACGCGGCCCCACAACTCGCCGTTGATGAAGTTGCCAAGGCGTCCCGCGGCGAGCCCGCTCGGCACCATCGGCGCGACGAAATCGGTGACCTGCAGCCACGAACGCTTACGCTGGTAGGCAAACAGCACCATCGCCAGCGTGACGCCGAGAAAGCCGCCGTGAAACGACATGCCGCCTTCCCATACCTTGAAGATATCGAGCGGATGGGCGAAGTAGTAATCGGCCTTGTAGAACAGCACATAGCCGAGACGTCCGCCGAAAATCGTGCCGAGCACACCGTAAAACAGCATGTCGTCGATGTCTTTGGCGGTCCAGCCTTGCGCCGCGACGTATGGCAGACGCAAACGCAGCCGGCCGACGACGATCGCCAGGATGAACGCCACCAGGTACATCAGGCCGTACCAGCGGACGGCGAGCGGCCCCAGATGGAGCGCGATCGGGTCGAAATTGGGATGAATGTGCATCGTATTGTTATGGGTAGTTCAGGTTCAAAAGCGGATTCGATAATATGCGGCGGGCTGGCGTTGGACGGCTCATCCGGCAATGCGTTCGCCACGGGCCGGCAGTAACGTGCAAACAGGCCGGCAAAACGCCCGCGAAAAACGCAAAACGCGCAGTGTAAGCCGGGCAGCTTTCACTCCGCGCATCGCGCGCCTCATCGCGGCAGACCGGCCTGCGCTTCGACGCTCGCCGCATGCGCCTGCACGATGTCGATAAACCCGGCCAGCACCGGACTCACCTGCGCGGTGCGCCACACCAGCCCGGTCTCGATGGCCGGCACCGATTCGCGCAGCGGCCGGTACACGACACCGGTGCGGCGCAGGTTACGCAGCGACTGCGGCACCAGTGCGACACCCATGCCCGCCGACACCAGGCTCACGATGGTCTGCATCTGGATCGCCTCCTGGCCGATGCGCGGCGTGAGGCCGGCCACGCCGTAGCAATCCATAATGATGTCATAAAAGCCTGGCGCGAGACGCCGCGGAAAGATCACGAGCGGCGCATCGGCGACATCGCGCAGGCTGATCGGCGCGTCGAGCCATTCCGCGATGGTCGCGGCGCCACCGTCAGCGCCGCGCCCTTCGAGGCGCGCGGCCGTCTCCGAGGACATCGCAATCACCAGCGGCTCACGCGCGATCGGCAGCCACGACAACTGCGCGGCATGCCGCGGCGGCAGCGGCGCGATCACGAGTCCGGCGTCGATGCGGCCGGCCACCAGCTCGTCGATCTGGACGTCGCTGGTGGCTTCGGTCAACTGCAGCCGCACCCGCGGATGGCTCATGCCGAAATCACGCAGCAGCGACGGCAGCAGGCCGTAGTCCGCGGTGGACACGAACGCCAGCGACAGCACCCCCGCCTCGCCGCGCGCGAGACTTTGCGCGAGTGGGCGCAGCGCCTCCGCGCTGGCGAGCAGGCGGCGCGCCTCGGGCAGCAGATCGGCGCCCACCTGGGTCAGCTCGACCGAGCGCTTGGTGCGCGCGAACAACTCCACGCCCAGCGTCTCTTCCAGCGCGCGGATGGCCTGCGAGAGCGGCGGCTGCGTCATGGAAAGGCGCACAGCCGCGCGGCCGAAGTGTTTTTCTTCGGCAACGGCAATGAAATAGCGCAACTGACGCAGATCCGGCGTGACGGGCAACATGATTGATATGTTTTTCGACCTAATGAGGCCACAATAATACAGTGCACGCGCGCCTGGAAAAACTGCCGTCGCGCGGACTGCGCCGCCATCCAAACCACCTAAACTGAACAGAACGGAGCTGAACCGCGCCGCACAGGTTGAGCTCGCCACCTGCCGCGCCGATCCGATCCATGGCGATCCGAAAGGCCGGCGCAACAATCAGAACAACACCGGAGCCCGTATGCCCTACAACCGCCGCTCGAAAAACATCACGCAAGGCGTGGCGCGCTCGCCGAACCGCTCGATGTTTTATGCCCTCGGCTACCAGAAGGACGACTTCGACAAGCCGATGATCGGCATTGCCAACGGCCACTCGACGATCACGCCCTGCAACGCCGGCCTGCAACGTCTCGCCGATGCCGCCGTGGCCGCCGTCAAAGGCGCCGACGCCAATCCGCAGATCTTCGGCACGCCGACCATCTCCGACGGCATGTCGATGGGCACCGAGGGAATGAAGTATTCGCTGGTGTCGCGCGAAGTGATCGCCGACTGCATCGAGACCTGCGTGCAAGGTCAGTGGATGGATGGCGTGGTGGTGATCGGCGGCTGCGACAAGAACATGCCGGGCGGCATGATCGGCCTCGCGCGCATCAACGTGCCCGGCATCTACGTGTACGGCGGCACCATCCGTCCGGGTAGCTGGAAAGGCGTCGACCTGACCATCGTGTCGTCGTTCGAGGCAGTGGGCGAATTCACCGCGGGACGGATGTCGCAGGAAGACTTCGAAGGGGTCGAACAGAACGCCTGCCCGTCGACGGGTTCGTGCGGCGGCATGTATACGGCCAACACGATGAGCTCATCGTTCGAGGCGCTCGGGATGTCGCTACTGTATTCGTCGACCATGGCCAATCCGGATCAGGAGAAAGTGGATTCGGCTGCCGAGTCCGCACGCGTGCTGGTCGAAGCGGTCAAGCAGGACCTGAAGCCGCGCGACATCATCACGAAGAAGTCGATTGAAAACGCCGTGGCCGTGATCATGGCCACGGGCGGCTCGACCAACGCCGTGCTGCACTATCTCGCCATCGCCCACGCGGCGGAGGTGGAATGGAGCATCGACGACTTCGAACGCATGCGACAGAAGGTGCCGGTGCTCTGCAACCTGAAACCGTCGGGCCAATACGTGGCGACGGATCTACACAAGGCCGGCGGCATCCCGCAGGTCATGAAGATCCTGCTCGACGCCGGCTTGCTGCATGGCGATTGCATCACCATCACCGGCAAGACGCTCGCCGAAGAACTGAAGGATGTGCCGGCGAGGCCGCGCGCCGACCAGCAGGTGATTTTCCCAATCGAGAAGGCGCTGTACAAGGAAGGCCACCTCGCGATCCTGAAGGGCAACCTCGCGGAGGACGGCGCGGTGGCCAAGATCACCGGCCTGAAGAACCCGGTCATCACCGGACCGGCGCGCGTGTTCGACGACGAACAAAGCGCGCTGGAAGCGATTCTCGCTGGCAAGATCCAGGCCGGCGACGTGATCGTGTTGCGCTATCTCGGACCGAAGGGCGGCCCCGGCATGCCGGAGATGCTCGCGCCAACCTCGGCGATCATCGGCAAGGGACTCGGCGAAAGCGTCGGCCTCATCACCGACGGCCGGTTCTCTGGCGGCACGTGGGGCATGGTGGTGGGCCACGTCGCGCCGGAAGCCTTCGTGGGCGGCACGATCGCCTTGGTGCAGGAAGGCGATTCGATCACCATCGACGCCCACCGGTTGCTCCTGCAACTGAATATCGACGACGCCGAACTGGCACGCCGCCGCGCGGCATGGCAGCAACCGAAGCCGCGCTACACGCGCGGCGTGCTGGCGAAATATTCGGCGCTGGCGCTGCCGGCCAACAAGGGCGCGGTGACAGGCTAGACCGGGAACATCCGCGGTCCCATAGCCCGCCCGAAAAGCCAAAGGGGCGCACGAAAAACCGTGCGCCCCTTTCCTTTTATAATGCCTGACACAAGTCGGTCACCTGCACCGACGGAGACCAGAATGAAAACAATGTCGTATGCAGCCATTGCGCTGGCGGGCACGCTCGCCATCGGCGCCGCAGCGCGGGCCGAGCCGGCTCCCGGCCTTGCGCTCGCGCAGCAGCAGAACTGCATGAGCTGTCATTCGGTGACTCGCCCGTTCATGGGACCCGCGCTGCACGACGTCGCCGCGAAATATGCCGCGCGTCCGGACGCGGAAAGCTATCTCGCGCATAAGATCATCGACGGCAGCACGGGCGTCTGGGGCCAGGTGACGATGCCCGCCAACACCCAGCTCACGCCCGATCAGGCCGCCATCCTCGCCGGCTGGATTCTGACGCTGAAATAAGCGCCACGCCGTGCGCGCTCGGGCGCCGTCAATGCTCGCTCGAACGCCGCGCCAATTCTTCGTTGACCGCTTCGCGCACCCAGCCGGTCATCTCCGTTTCGAGCGCCAGTGCAACTTCCCGCGTGATCTGGTTGACGAGCCACATGGTGTGATCTTGCAGTGCATCACGGCAACGCGCTTCGATCACCTCGCGCCCTTCGCCCGTCAGATAACTCGCAAAACGCCCGCGCAGACGGTCGGCCAGCAGGTCGGCATCGAGGTTGTGAACCGGCGCGGCCGGAGCCGTCGCGCGGGAGAAATGGAACGCCGGGTTGGGTTCGAAAGGCTGCGTGGGCTCGGCCGGTTCGGGCAAATCGGTGTATTCGAACGGCTCCGGCGCCGAGGCCAGTTCGAATGGCGCCGGCGGCTCGGGCAGGTCAAAGGCGTGCACCTGGGCCGCCGTCACGGCATGCACGGTCACGCCGTCAGCCGGTTCCGCGGCATAGTCGGCATAGGCGGCGGACTCGGCGGAAGCGTCGAACCCGCTGGCCCCGGACGGCGCCTGCGCAACAGCCTCGCCGTGCAAAGGCCGGGCGTGCTCGGGCTTGCCGGGCACGAGGATGTCGTTCAGAACCGGGATGGAGGTATCGAACGTAGTATCGGACGAATCGGGCACGAATAGACTCCGTCGATGAATCAGGCGATCAGGAAGCGGCGCACTGCCGGCCAGCGCAGCCGGCTGCCGGTGGCAGCGCCGGGCCGAACCGGACGCGGCAGCGCGCTGCCGTCAACCGCCCTGCTTGTAGTTATTTAGAGCATAGCCGCGATCGCGGTAGAAGCGATAGCGTTCACGCCCCGCGGCCAGCTCGTCCTGTGCGTTACCGACCACTTCCAGCAACCGTTCGAAACGCGCGAACTGCCCCGGCACCTCGGCACCGAGGTTCAGCAGCACCTGATAGTGCGGTACACGTTCGAGACTGGCCGCCAGCACGATGGGAGTCTGCGCGGCGAGCGCATTGTCCGCCATGCAGTGCGGCACGAACTCGAGCGGCGCGAAAGTCCACAGTTGCTCGTCGAAGGCGCGCAGACGCGCAGGCTCGGCCAGCACGATAGTCGGCTGGCCGGCCAGATACGCCTTGCGCACGAGGCGGCACGCATACAGCAGCGAATCACCGACGTTCGAGTGAAAATCGATTCTCGTCATCGGCTTCGCCTGCGCGCCTCAAGCAGTGCGTCGGTACTGCGCCCGATCATTGTGCAGCGCGACCGTCCGCGGCCCGATCGATCAGGAACTGCGCCAGCAGCGGCACCGGACGACCCGTTGCGCCCTTCGCGGCGCCGCTCTTCCACGCCGTGCCGGCGATGTCGAGGTGGGCCCACGGGTACGCTTCGGTGAAGCGCGACAGGAAGCACGCCGCCGTGATGCTGCCGCCCGGACGCCCGCCGATGTTGGCGAGATCCGCGAAATTCGACTTCAGCAGATCGTGATATTCCTCGTCGAGCGGCATGCGCCAGGCCGGGTCCGACGCCTCGCGCGAAGCGTCCAGCAGTTCGCCCGCCAGCGCGTCGTCCTTCGAGAACAAGCCGCTGTTATGGTGACCCAGCGCGATCACGCAGGCGCCCGTCAGCGTGGCCACATCGATCACGGCAGCCGGCTTGAAACGCTCGGCGTAGGTGAGCGCGTCGCACAGGATCAGGCGCCCTTCCGCGTCGGTGTTCAGCACTTCGATCGTCAGGCCCTTCATGCTGGTGACGATGTCGCCCGGCTTGGTGGCGGTGCCGGACGGCATGTTTTCGCAGGTCGGCACGATCACCACGAGGTTGATCTTCAGCGCCATTTCGGCGACGGCGCGCAACGTGCCGAGCACCGAACCGGCGCCGAGCATGTCGTACTTCATTTCGTCCATGCCCTCGCCCGGCTTCAGCGAGATGCCGCCGGTATCGAAGGTGATGCCCTTGCCGACCAGCACCACCGGCGCGGCCTTGGCAGCGGCGCCCTGATACTGCAGCACGATGAACTGGGGCGGTTCGACCGAGCCGCGCGTCACCGACAGAAACGAGCCCATGCGCAGCGCTTCGAGCTGCTTCTGGCCCAGCACTTCGACCTTCAGCTTCCAGTCTTTGGCGAGCTTCTTGGCGGTGTTGGCGAGGTACGTCGGCGTGCAGACATTGCCCGGCAGGTTGCCGAGGTCGCGCGTCAGGTCCATGCCGTTGGCGAGCGCCGCACCCTGCTTGGCGGCGAGCTTGGCCGCTTTTTCGTCGCCGCTGTCCACGCTGAAGACGACGCGCTTGAGCGCGCGGGGCGTGGTGTCCGGCTTGCTCTTCATCTGCGTGAACTTGTACGACAGTTCGCGCAGCGCGAGGATGGCGGTGCGTACGCCCCAGTCGGCGGTGCGTTCGAGCACCGGCAACTGCGCCAGCGTGAAGGTCACCTGAACGATCCTGGTGGCCAGAATGGCGCGCCAAGCGGCCCGCACGGCGTCGCCGTAGGCTTTCTGGCTGAAAGCGTCCTGCTTGCCGAGGCCCACCAGCAGAACGCGTGAAGCGCCGATGCCGGACACTTCGTGCAGGAACAGGGAGGTACCGCTCTTGCCGTCCATGTCACCGGCTTTGATGATGCGGGTCAGGAGACCCTTGGTGGCCGCATCGATCTCCAATGCGGCGCCCGACAGCGTTTGTGACTCGAAAATGCCGATCACGATGCAATCGGACTTCCCAGTCAGGAACCCGTTCGAAGAGCCTTTGCTCCAATCACAGGCTTTTATGCTAAAGTCCATCGCGCTTGTCCTCGGATAAAATCTGGGCTTAGGATGAAAGCCGCAATTATCCGCTATTTTTCCCGCGGCGGCTGCACGGGTCTGACGGGATCAACCCGGACGTACCTGAAGGCACGCACTCTCATCATCAACAATGATCTTTGAACGCTCCCTCCAGCGCGAACTCGCGTACACGGCTGGTGCCGTGTTCATGGTTCTTCTCACGCTCGTGCTGACCACGATGATGATCCGGATCGTCGGCTTCGCCGCCTCCGGAGAAATCGATCCGCGCGACGTGCTGGTCCTGATCGGCCTGACCGTGATCGGCTACCTGGCCATCATGCTGGTCGCGACCCTGTTCGTCTCCATTCTGTTCGTCCTGACACGCTGGTACAAAGACTCCGAAATGGTGGTCTGGCTGGCCTCGGGCGTCAGTTTGACGCGCTTCATCCGGCCGATCGGCGTGTTTGCGACGCCCATCATCATCCTCATCATGTTCTTCGTGTTCGTCGGCTGGCCGTGGTCGAACCAGCAGAGCAAGCTGATCCGCGCGCGCTTCCAGCAGCGCGACGAGGTGTCGCTGCTCGCGCCTGGCCAGTTCCGCGAATCGGCGGTGAGCCACCGCGTGTTCTTCATCGAGAAGATGTCGCCCGACCAGGCGCGCGTCGAGAACGTCTTCGTGACCAGCACCGAAAACGGCAAGGTCAACGTGGTGGTGTCGAAAACCGGCCACACCGAGACGCACAAGAACGGCGACCGCTTCGTCGTGCTCGAAAACGGCCGCCGTTACGACGGCGAGCCCGGCAAGCCGGACTTCCGCATCATGGAATTCGAAAAATACGGCGTGAAAATCCAGAGCCAGCCGGTGGTCAACACCCCGACCACCACCGGCACGCCGACGCCGGAACTGCTCCGTAACCCCACCAAGGACAACCTGGCCGAGTTCGCGTGGCGCGCGGGCTTGCCGCTGATTGCCATTAACCTGATGCTGCTCGCCATTCCGCTTGCCCACCAGAATCCGCGGCGCGGCCGCACGCTCAACCTCGTGATGGCCGTGCTGGTTTATCTGACGTATTCGAACCTGCTGAACGTGGTGCAGTCGTGGGTCGAACAGGGCAAGATGTCTTTCCCGGTGGGGCTGCTCGGGCTGCACATCATCGTGGCGGGGATCGTGGCGATCATTTTCTGGCTGCGCGTGCGCAATCGTCCCTTGTTTAGCAGGACGATGTTCCAACGCTCGTCGCAGGGAGCCTGACCGATGCGGATCTATGAAAAGTACTTCGCAAGCCAGGTCTACCTCACGTTTCTCTTCGTCCTGTTCGCGTTCTCGGGTCTGTTCTTCTTCTTCGACCTGATCAACGAACTGAACTCGGTGGGCCACGGCAACTACAAGTTTCAATATGCGGTGCTGCGCGTGGCGCTGCAAACGCCGTCGCGCTTCTACGAAATCATTCCGGTGGCGGCGCTGATCAGCGCCATCTACGTGTTCGCGCAGATGGCGGCGAACTCGGAATACACGATTTTCCGCGTATCGGGTCTGGCGACGAATCAGGCGCTGCGCTCGCTGCTGAAGATCGGCATCCCGCTCGTGATCCTCACTTACATCATCGGCGAGGTGGTGGGACCGTACACGGACCAGCTGTCGGAACGGGTGCGGCTCGAGGCATTGGGGTCGGCGGTGTCGACCAACTTCGAGTCGGGCGTATGGGTAAAGGACACGCTGACGGCGCGCGCGGATGGCGAACAGGTGACGCGTTTCGTCAACGTCGGCAAGCTGCAGCCGGATGCGACCATCACGAACGTGCGCATTTACGAATTCGATTCGAAATTCCGTCTGTCGAACGTGCGGATTGCCCAGAGCGGCACGTTCCAGCCGCCGGGCCACTGGCTGCTGAAGGACGTGACGGATACCCAACTGATCGACGTCCCGCCGCCGGCCGGCACGCCGCAGGACGCGCTCAATCCGGTGTACCGCGCGAGCCAGACCACGGTGCCGGAATACTCATTGCGCTCGGAACTGACGCCACAGATTCTCTCGGTGCTGCTGGTGTCGCCGGACAATATGTCGATGTTCAACCTGTTCCGCTACATCCAGCATTTGCAGCAGAATCATCAGGACACGCAACGATATGAAATTGCGCTGTGGCGCAAGCTGCTGTATCCGTTCGCGGTGCTGGTGATGCTGGTGCTGTCGTTGCCGTTTGCGTATCTGCATACGCGGGCAGGTGTGGTGGGCGTGAAGGTGTTCGGCGGGATCATGCTGGGCATGAGCTTCCAGCTGTTCAATACCTTGTTCTCGCACGTGGGGATGCTGAATACCTGGCCCGCGCCTTTGACGGCGGCGACGCCTGGGTTGGTGTATCTCGTGCTTGGGCTGGTTGGGTTGAAGTGGGTGGACCGACATTAGGGGCTGCCATGGCGTTGCATGGAATTGTGCTTTTTGGACACGGCGCGCGGGATTCCCGCTGGGCTGAGCCTTTTCAGCGTCTGGCCGAAAAGCTGCGTGTGTCGCATGGCGCCGCTGGCCCCGTTTCGCTGGCTTTTCTTGAGTTGATGACGCCGGATTTGCCCACTGCTGTGGCCGAGCAGGTTGCGCTTGGGTGTTCCGCTGTTACTGTCGTGCCTGTTTTTTTTGGACAGGGCGGGCATGTGCGGCGGGATTTACCCGCGGTACTCGATGTTTGTCGCGATGCGCATCCTGGGGTTTCGATTCGATGCGCTACCGCTGTCGGGGAGGATGACGGGGTGCTGGATGCTGTGGTTGTTTATTGCCTTCGGCAGGTGTAGGTTTAGCGGTTTTTTTGCCTGCGGCGGGTTGGTGGTTGGTCTGGATGTTTTGGCCTTTCCTTGCTTTGTTAGTGGTCTATTGGCCATGCCCCTGTGCGGGGCGGCACTTACTTTCTTTGCCGCCGCAAAGAAAGTAAGCAAAGAAAGCGGGCTGCAACCGCTAGCCTGTAGGTGTCCACCACTTGCTTGACGCCGGAGTGGTCCGAGACGAGACCATCCATCGCATTTACCCCGTTCGTGACAAGGCGCTCATTCATCCCGCCAGCGCACTTCGTGCGCGGCGGATAGGTCAGCTTATAACGGGGCGTGTGATGAGGGAGTAGGTGGACCTGAAAATATTCGGAGGCCTAATCAATACGCGACGCGCGCAGCCCACCGAAGAAGTTATGCCCAACGGCGGGGCGCGCAGCGCGACGCCGGAACGGATGAGCCCTGTGTCATTAGGAGTTGGTGATGCGAGAGAACATCTCGTCTTGGGCCGTTCCCGGTTGCAGACCGGGATGGCTCACTACGGGCTGGCGGTTGCAGCCCGCTTTCTTTGCTTACTTTCTTTGCGGCGGCAAAGAAAGTAAGTGCCGCCCCGCACAGGGGCAACGCTAATAGACCACTAACACAGCAAGGAAAGGCCAAAAAACCAGACCAACCACCAAAGCGTCGCGAAGACAAAAAAACCCCCTCACGCCACCCTCAACCCCCCATCCAAACAAGAAACCCGCCCCTCACCACTACGATCCGCAAAGGCATCCCCAATCATAAGAAGACTAGGCTGCGCCGCATCAAGCCACTCCTGCGCCGCCCCAGCGGCAAGCTCAGACAAAGTAAGTGTGAGCATCCGTTCACGAGCCGTGCTACAGGCTTCGACGATGGCCACCGGCGTCGCCCCATCGCGCCCTGCATCGATAAGTTGCCGAGCAATCTCAGGTCCACTATCCCGGCCCATATAAAACACCAGCGAATCCGCATTCACCTGCTCGCGGATAGCCTGCGTATCGGCGGCCCGGCTATGCGTCGCCAGCGCAACGCTACGCGATACCCCGCGCAGCGTCAGTGACCGCTTCAGCGAAGCCGCACTCGCCAACGCGGCCGTAATCCCCGGCACGACTTCATACTCGATGCCGGCCGCCTCGAGTGCCCGCATCTCTTCGTCGGCGCGGCCGAACAGCATCGGATCGCCGCCCTTCAGGCGCACCACCACTTCGTGCTCCTGCGCCGCATCCACGATCTGCTTGTTGATGAACTGCTGCGCCGTCGATAGCTGCCCGCACCGCTTGCCGACCGCAATTCTGCGCGCATGCGAAGGCGCATAGCCGAGCATCGCCGGTTCGACCAGCGCGTCGTGCAGCACTACATCCGCCATGCCAAGCAGCCGCGCGCCCCGGACCGTGATGAGATCCGCGGCCCCAGGCCCTGCGCCGATCAGATACACCTTACCCATTTGCCTCTACCCCATTCATCCGGTTCGTGCAAAACCCGTCGCCGCAAGCGCGCAAACCGCTTCGCGAAGCCGTTACTGAACCACGTGTCCTCTAAGCTCTTATGCCGAGAACGCCCGGATCATCCCGGCCGCCACCGTGTGGTGGGTCGCCTCGTCGATCAGCACGAATGCGCCCGTCCCCTGGTGCGAATCGTACACGTCACACACCAGCGGCTTTTGCAGCGTCAGCGCCACCCGGCCAATGTCGTTCATCGTCAGATCGAGACGGTCCGTTGCGTGCGACAGCGTGTGCACGTCCAGCACCTGTCTGATTGCGCCAATTCGCGCGAACACGGTGTTGGTGGTCTGCTTCAATAGATACTTGCGTTGCGTCGACAGCGGCGTGTCGTCGAACCAGCAGAGGTCGGCCTCCAGCTTCTTCGCCGGTTCCGGCGCTGCTTCGCGCAGCACGAACGTATCGCCGCGCGAAACGTCCACGTCTTGCGCGAGACGAAGCGTCACCGTCTGGCCTGCAAAGGCGCGTTCCACATGCGCCGTGCCGCCCGGCACCGGTGCGATGATTTCCGCCACCGTCGCTTCGCGGTTCGCCGGCAGCACCACGATCGTGTCGCCCACCTTCACTTCGCCCGCTTCGATACGGCCCATGTAGCCGCGGAAATCGTCCGCCTGGCTGCCGTCCTGGCGCGCCACCCATTGCACCGGGAAGCGCAGCGCCTGACCCGTCGGGATCGACACCGGCAGTGCTTCGAGCAGGTCCAGCAGCGGTTCGCCCGCGTACCACGGCATGCGTTCGCTCGCCGTCACGATGTTGTCGCCCTTCAACGCCGACAC
Organism: Paraburkholderia sp. BCC1885; assembly: GCF_900996235.1. GTDB lineage: Bacteria > Pseudomonadota > Gammaproteobacteria > Burkholderiales > Burkholderiaceae > Paraburkholderia. The sequence continues at coordinate 155,320 of NZ_CAAJGM010000230.1, read as the reverse complement.
CGGCACGAAGCGCACGTCGTTCAGGCCCAGCTGACGCGCGAGTTCCACATACGCATCGCGAATCTCGTTGAAGCGCGTTTCGCTGTAGTCCACCAGGTCCATCTTGTTGATCGCCACGATGGCGTGCTGCAAACCGAGCAGCTTGACGATCGCGCTATGGCGCTTGGTTTGCGGCAACAGTTGCGCCACGCCATCCACGAAAGTGACGCGGGTGGCGTCCACCAGGATGATCGCAGCGTGCGCGGTCGAGGCGCCCGTCACCATGTTGCGCGTGTACTGCTCGTGACCCGGCGTGTCGGCGATGATGAACTTACGCCTGGCCGTGGCGAAGTAGCGGTACGCGACGTCGATCGTAATGCCCTGCTCGCGTTCGGCTTCGAGGCCGTCCGTCAGCAGCGAGAGGTCGATTTCGTCGCCCACGGTGCGCTTGTTCTTGGCGCGTGACAGCGCGGAAAGCTGATCGCTCAGCACAGCCTTGCTGTCGTACAGGAGACGCCCGATCAACGTGCTCTTGCCGTCGTCGACGCTACCCGCGGTGATGAAGCGCAGCACGCCGAGGTCTTGCGGTTGTTGAATGCTCATGATGTTCCTACGGTCGTGTGCTTAGAAATAACCTTGCTTCTTGCGCTGTTCCATCGCGGCCTCGGAGACCTGATCGTCCATCCGCGTGGCGCCGCGTTCGGTGATTTCGGTGACGGCCGTTTCGGCGATGATCTTTTCCAGGTCGTCGGCATCGCTTTCCACCGGGCAGGTGCAGCTGATATCGCCCACCGTGCGGAAGCGCACCTGGGCCATTTCGCTCGTCTCGCCGTCACGCATCGGCGTGAGCGGCGTCACCGGCACCAGCAGGCCATTGCGGCGCACGATCTCGCGTTGATGCGCGTAGTAGATCGACGGCAGTTCGAGCTGTTCGCGGGCGATGTATTGCCACACGTCCAGTTCGGTCCAGTTCGAGATCGGGAACACGCGCAGGTGTTCGCCGTTGTGCAGACGCGCGTTGTACAGGCTCCACAGTTCCGGGCGCTGCGCCTTCGGATCCCATTGGCCGAATTCGTCGCGGAACGAGAAAATCCGCTCTTTGGCGCGGGCCTTTTCTTCGTCGCGGCGCGCGCCGCCGATCAGCGCGGTATAGCCGTACTGTTCGATGGTTTCGAGCAGCGTCACGGCCTGCGCGGCATTGCGCGAATCCGTCTCGCGGCGCAGACGCACAGTGCCGCGCCTGATCGAATCTTCCACGTGACCCACCACCAGCTCCGCGCCGATCTCCGTAGCGCGGCGATCGCGGAAGTCGATCACTTCCTGATAGTTGTGGCCCGTATCGATGTGCACCAGCGGAAACGGCAGCACGGTCTTGCGATTCGCGCCGAGACCGAACGCCTTCAAGGCCAGATGCAGCACTACCACCGAGTCCTTGCCGCCCGAGAACAGCAGCGCGGGCTTGCTGCATTCGGCGACCAGTTCGCGCAGAATGTGAATCGATTCAGCTTCGAGCCAGTCGAGGTGATCCATCCGGTTCGCCGGGTGGGTGAGCGGTGCATTGACAGTGGAATCGAGCGTGGTGCTCATGTTCGGGTCCTTCGTGAGTTCGTGTCGCAGGCGGCTGCCCGCGTCACGCAAAGATTCTATCGAGAGCCATGCCGGCGTTCAGGCCGAGGCGTTTTCGCTGACGACCGCAATCGGGATCGTCGTGATGTGCAGGCCGCATTCCTTCGTATCGCGCGACTCCCACCACCAGCGTCCTGCCCGGCTGTCCTCGCCGGGGCGGATGGCCCGCGTACACGGTTCGCAGCCGATGCTCGGATAACCGCGCGCATGCAGCGGATTGACCGGCACGTCGAACGCCGTCAGGTACGCCCACACATCGGCTTCGGTCCAGTCCGTGAGCGGATTGAACTTGGCGATATTGCGCGCGGCGTCGTGCTCTTCCTCGTGCAGTTCGGCACGCGTCACCGATTGCTCGCGGCGTTGACCCGTGACCCACGCGCTCACATCCGACAACGCGCGGTTCAGCGGCTCGACCTTGCGGATCTCGCAGCAACGCTTGCGCAGATCGACGCTTTCGTAAAATGCATTCAGACCATGCGAGGCGACGTATTCGTCTACCGCCGCAGCCTGCGGGTGAAACTGTTCGATCTCGTACCCGTAGCGCTCTTTCACGCGATCGAGCATGCCGAGCGTTTCGGCATGCAGACGGCCGGTGTTCAGCGAGAAAATGCCGATCTTCACGCCGCGCGACAAAATGGCGTGCGTGAGCAGCATATCTTCCGCAGCGAGGCTGCTGGCGAGCTTCACATTCTCGTGACGCGCCGCGATCGAATCGAGCAGCATGTTCAGCCGCTCGATCTTCGCCGTGAGTTCGGGCGTCACGGAAGCAGCGGCACTCATGCCGATACCTTTTGCGCAAGAGCAGCGCTCGCCGCTTCACGACGGCGGAACAGCGGCGACGGGTTGTCCACCGCGCCCTGATACTGCACGGTGAATTCGTCGAACGCTTTCAGCGCGTCGTGCAGGTCTTTATCCGCGCGCACCGCGTAGGCGTCGAAACCACAGCGGAACATGAACGTCAGTTGATCGCGCAGCACGTCGCCGATCGCGCGAAGCTCGCCCTTGTAGCCATAGCGCTCGCGCAGCAGGCGTCCAATGCTGTAGCCGCGGCCGTCACGGAACACCGGGAAATCCACGCCGATCAGCGCAATCTTGTCGAAATCGGCCACGATATCGGCCGGTTCGCTGTCCGCCGCGAGCCATACCGCAATCTCGGCGGCACTGCGCGAAGCCGTCAGCGCGTCACGCTCGGTCTGCCACAAAACCAGCGGCACGATGATCTTGCCGGCCGGCAACGCGTCCACGGCGGGCAAGGCGCCGTCTTCCGCGGCGCGCACCACCGTCCAGTCATCGTTGACGATCGTGCGGTTCTTGATGATAGAAGCCATCTGTTCAGTATCCTTTGTCGCGGTTACGCGTGAGCCGGTTGACGCGAGGCGTACACGCGTTCCTTGAACGGGGTGATGCCGATGCGGTTGTACGTTTCGATGAAGCGCTCGCCTTCAATGCGATGCTCCACGAATGTGTCGATCACCTTCGACATCACATCCGGCATCTCTTCGGCCGCGAACGACGGACCTATCACGCGGCCAACATGCGCGCCGGTGGCGCCCGTGCCCTGCTCGCCGCCGAGCGTCACCTGATACCACTCCGAGCCGTCCTTATCGACGCCCAGAATGCCGATGTTGCCGATGTGATGGTGACCGCAGGCATTGATACAGCCCGAAATGTTCAGCGACACGTCGCCAAGGTCGTATACGTAGTCGAGATCGTTGAAGCGCTCCTGAATAGCCAGCGCAATCGGAATCGACTTCGCGTTGGCCAACGAGCAGAAATCGCCGCCGGGGCAGGCGATGATGTCGGTCAGCAAGCCGATGTTCGGCGTCGCGAATCCTTGCGTCTTGGCCTTTTCCCACAGCTCGAACAGGTCACGCTTCTTCACGTTGGCGAGAATCAGGTTCTGCTCGTGCGACACGCGAATCTCGCCGAGCGAATACTGATCGGCCCAGTCGGCCACGGCTTCCATCTGTGCATCGGTGGCGTCGCCGGGGGCGATGGTGGTCGGCTTCAGCGACAGCGTCACCGATGCATAACCGGTCACCTTGTGCGGACGCACATTGCGCTCCACCCAGCGGGCGAAGCCGCGGTTTTCCAGCAGATGCTTTTCGAACGAGGCGTCGGTGTCCGGCAGCTTTTCGTACTGCGGCGGCGCGAAATACTGCGAGACGCGGTCCACTTCGGCCTGCGTCAGCGTGGACGGGCCATCCTTCAGATGCTGCCACTCCTCTTCCACCTGAGCCGAGAACTTCTCCGGGCTCAGTGCCTTCACCAGAATCTTGATGCGCGCCTTGTAGAGGTTGTCGCGGCGGCCGTAGCGGTTGTACACCCGCAGGACAGCTTCGACGTAAGTCAGCAGATGCTGCCACGGCAGATCGCGGCGGATGATCGCGCCGATAATCGGCGTGCGGCCCATGCCGCCGCCGGCCAGAATGTCGACCACCAGTTCGCCCTGCTCATTTTTCTTCAGATACACGCCCAGATCGTGAATTTGCACGGCGGCGCGGTCTTCCTGCGAGCCGGAGACGGCGATCTTGAACTTGCGCGGCAGCCACGCAAATTCCGGGTGGAACGTCGACCATTGACGCAGGATTTCAGCCCACGGACGCGGATCCACGACCTCGTCAGGCGCCACACCGGCGAACTGGTCGGCCGTGATGTTGCGGATGCAGTTGCCCGAGGTCTGGATGCCATGCATCTGCACGGCCGCCAGCTTGCGGAGGATTTCCGGCGTTTCTTCGAGCTTGATCCAGTTGTACTGGATATTCGTGCGCGTCGAAAAATGGCCGTAGCCGCGGTCGTGTTCGCGCGCGATGGTGGCCAGCACGCGCATCTGATCGCTGCGCAGATTGCCATAGGGAATCGCGATGCGGTGCATGTACGCGTGACGCTGCATGTACAGACCGTTCTGCAGACGCAGCGGACGGAACTCCTCTTCGCTCAATTCGCCCGACAAGCGGCGGCGAACCTGATCGGCATATTGCGCGACCCGTTCATCGACGATGGTCTGGTCGTACTGATCGTATTGGTACATTCGGGGACCCCAATTTTGCGTTACACGCCGCGCTCCGGTTGCGCCGCGCCGAGACCTCTGCCTTTGCCACCAAGGCTGAGCGGAACCTTTAGACCCGCCGCTCAGGTGCTAATGACAAAAACAGATATCCATATTGAAAAAGATGGGGAAATAGTAATAAACTCCCCATATACTTCAAACGACTAAAAAATTCTTTTGATATGCGCAGAGGTTATATATGAACCTGCACCAGTTCCGCTTCGTGCGCGAGGCCGTGCGGCAGAACTTCAACCTCACCGAAGCCGCCAAGGCACTGTATACAAGCCAGCCTGGCGTCTCGAAGGCGATCATCGAGCTCGAAGACGAGCTAGGCGTCGAAATCTTCACCCGGCACGGCAAACGCGTGCGCTCGTTGACCGAACCGGGCCGCATTATCCTCGCTTCTGTCGAAAAGATCCTACAGGAGGTTGAGAGTCTGAAGCGGGTCGGTAAGGATTACGCGGCGCAGGACCAAGGCAACCTCGTGATTGCCGCCACTCACACACAGGCACGCTACTCACTTCCGGCCGCCATCGCCGAATTCAAGAAGCGCTTTCCAAAAGTTCACCTTTCGATCCTGCAAGGCAACCCCACGCAGGTGGCGGAGATGGTGATCCACGACCAGGCGGATCTGGCCATCGCCACCGAGGCCATCTCCAACTATAAGGAGCTGGTCTCGCTGCCGTGCTTTCAGTGGCACCACGTCGCGGTAATGCAGCCGGACCACCCGCTGCTCGACCGCAAGCTGCTGTCGCTGGACGATCTGACCCAATATCCGCTGATTACTTACGACAACGCGTTCGCCGGCCGCACCAAGATCAACGAGGCGTTCCGCCTGCGCGGGCTCGTGCCGGACATCGTGCTGGAGGCAATCGACGCCGACGTGATCAAAACCTACGTCGAACTGGGGCTGGGCGTCGGCATCATGGCCGATATCGCCTTCAACGCCGAGCGCGACCGTCATCTGCGGGCCATGCCGGTCGGGCATCTATTCGGCAGCAACGTCACGCGCGTGGCGCTCAAGCACGGCGCCTACCTGCGCAGCTATGTGTATACGCTCGTCGAACTGCTGTCGCCGAGCATGAACCGCAAGCTGATCGAGCAGGCGCTCAAGGGCGAGCACGAGAGCTACGAGCTTTGAGCCGGATTCGCCGTTCCTTCTTCCCTTTTCCGCTGTTCTTGCCGCGTTGCGCCACGGAGACCTTCGAATGACGTCGTATTACAAGACCCTGCGCGGCCTCGCCGTGCTCGGCGCCCTGTTCGCCGCCACGGCCGCACATGCCGACCTGAAAGTCGGCGTCGATCTGTCGAGCACCGGCCCGGCGGCCGTGATCGGCATTACCAGCAAGAACGCCATGCTAATGTGGCCGGACACGATTGCCGGCCAGAAAGCCGAGTACATCATTCTCGACGACGGCTCCGACCCGGGCGCCGCGGTGCGCAACATCCACAAGCTGATCAATGAAGACCACGTCGACGTGATCGTCGGGCCCAATATCACGCCGGCCGCGATGGCCGCGCTGGACCCGGCGGCGGAAAGCCAGACGCCGATGATCACGCTGGTCGGCTCGGCAAGTGTCGTCGAACCGCAGGAAGGCAAGCGCGTGTGGGCCTTCAAGATGGCCCAGACCGACAGCGCGATGGCCGATGTGATGACGCGCTACATGTCGAACCACAATGTGAAGACAGTGGGCTTCATCGGCTTCGCGGACGGCTACGGCGAAAGCTGGCTCAACGAGTTTTCGAAGTTCGCGGCGCTGCGCCATATCCAGCTGGTCGCCACCGAGCGCTTCAATCGCACGGACGCGAGCGTGACGGGTCAGGTGCTGAAGCTGATGGCCGCGCACCCCGACGCGATCCTGATTGCCGGCGCCGGAACGCCGACGGTGCTGCCGCAGCGGACGCTGATCGAACGCGGCTTCAAGGGCCCGATCTATCAGACGCACGGCATTGCGACGCCGGAATTCATCAAGCTGGGCGGCAAGGATGTCGAAGGCACGCTGTTTCCGACCCAGCCGGTGGTGGTGGCGCGCACGCTGCCGGCCGATCATCCCGCGAAGAAGGCGGCGCTGGCTTTCGTCAATGCGTATGAAGCGAAGTACGGTCCGGGTTCGGTCACGCAGTTTGCCGGCGATGCGGCCGGCGTGTATCCGCGCCTGCAGGATGCCGTGGCGCGCGCGCTGAAAACCGCGCAACCGGGCACGCCGGCCTTCCGTGTCGCGCTGCGCGATGAACTGGAGCACGCGCATGAGCTGGTGGTGCCGAACGGCGTAGTCAACACCAGCGCGAAGGATCACGTTGGGCTGGATCAGCGGGCCAGCGTGATGGGTATTATCAAGGACGGGAAGTTTACGTATCTCAGCCAGTAACCGAGCCGCCAACACCCGGGCCGGGGCCGCGCCGCAATCAGGCGCGAACCCGGCGGATGTTGTTACAGTAGTCGTCTTTCTCCCCGCCAGCCGTCTCCCATCATGCGCACTACCCGAGCCATCCACGCCGTCGAACGGCTGAAAGCCCGCAGCGGCAACCCGCAGTTCGCGGCGATCAGCCTGTCCGGCGGCCTGTTTTATCTGGTCGACAAATCGAGCGGAACCGATAAGAAAGTTTCCGATCCGCTGACACTCGACGATTTCGTCAAATTCGTCGATGGCTTCGGGCCGCCGAAGCCGCGCAAGGCGAGCAAGCTCGACCTGGCGTTCGAAGAGCAGATCAGGAACAGCAAGAGCTAAGGACCGCGCACCCACGTGCCGCGCGCGAGTCGCCCCTCGCGGCTACCGGCACAGCGGCGGCGCGCGGTGCAGCGCGTCATTTTCGATGATGTTCACGCCGCGCGTATCGTCGCTGAGCACCTCGGTCACCAGCGCCCGGGCCACGCGTTCGACTGAAATCGACCGCCACTTCGGCGGCAGATACATCCCCACACGCCGCGCGATGCTCTCCAGCGGACGACTCTCCTCGCGCTCCCCCATCAGGAACGACGGCCGCACGATGGTCAGCACCGGATAATCGAGCTTTTTGAGCCCCTCTTCGACATCGCCCTTCACGCGGCTATAGAACGTGCGCGCCTGCGAATCGGCGCCGATCGCGCTGACAATCGCAAAGTGCGACGCGCCGTGGCGGCGCGCGATGCCGGCAATCCGCAGCGGATACTCGTAGTCCACTTTGCGAAAGGCGTTTTGCGAGCCCGCCGTGCGGATGGTGGTGCCCAGCGCGCAGATCACCGAATCGACCTTGAAGATGTCCGACTCCGCGTCGGGCCAGTCGTAGTCGATCACATGCTCGACCACCCGGTTGGTCGCATCCAGACCCGCCAGCGTCGCGGCCGACGCCCGCCGCACCAGCAGCCGCACCTCGCCGACCCGGTCGTCGCGGGCCAGCAGCCGCAAACATGCCGTTCCGACCAATCCGGTGCCGCCGAGCAGCAACACGGTCTGTTTGCGAACGACATGGGCCGGGCCTGGCGCGAAAGAAGTCGACATGCGTGAGTCCTTGAAAAGGGGCACCGCCGCATCTTACCGCGTCGACGAAACTGTCATGCGCCGCGCACTTCCTGGATCCGCCCATCGGCCGCACTGCTCGCCAGCACCGCTTCGATGAAATGCAAGCCGGCGACGCCGTCGTCGACCGTTGTCAGCAGCCGGCTTTCCGGCGGCGGCTCCTTGCCTGCGTCCAGCGCTTCGATCTGCAGCGCGGCGTCCTGGTAGAGCTGCGCGAAGGCCTCCAGATAGCCCTCGGGATGCCCCGGCGGCACGCGCGTCGCATGCGCCGCGACGGCGCTTTGCACGCGGCCGCGCGTCAGCCGCTGCGCCGCGCCGCCGAGCGGCGTGAACCACAGTTCGTTGGGATTTTCCTGATCGAAGGCGAGGCCCGCTTTGGTGCCATAAACGCGCAGCCGCAGGCCGTTTTCTTCCCCGCTTGCCACCTGGCTCGCCCACAGCATGCCGCGCGCGCCGTTCGCGTAGCGCAGCATGGCCTGCACGTGATCGTCGACGCGGCGCCCCGGCACGAAGGTGTGCAGTTCGGCCGCGAGCGCGCTCGGCTTCAGCCCCGTGACGAACGACGCCAGATGATAGGCATGCGTGCCGATATCGCCGAGGCATCCGGCGGGGCCTGCCTGCTGTGGATCGGTGCGCCAGCCGGCCTGTTTGTTGGCGCCGGATTGCTCGAGCGGTTCGGACAGCCAGTCCTGGGCGTATTCGACCTGCACGACGCGCATCTCGCCAATCTCGCCCGCCTCCACCAGTTCACGCGCATGACGCACCATCGGATAGCCGGAGTAGGTGTGGGTCAGCGCGAACAGCTTCTTCTTCTCGCGCGCCAGTTTGGCGAGCGCCTGCCCTTCGGCGAGCGAAACCGCCAGCGGCTTGTCGCAGATCACGTGAATGCCGGCTTCGAGAAACGCCGTCGCCACCGGCGCATGCAGATGGTTCGGCGTGACGATCGCCACCGCGTCGATACCGTCGCCCTGCCGCGCGGCCTCGGCCTGCGCCATGGCGCGCCAGTCCGCGTAACTGCGGGCAATGCCGGCTTCGGCCGCGCTCGCCTGAGCGCGTTGCGGATCGGACGACAGCGCGCCCGCCACCAGTTCGAAACGGTCGTCGAGGCGCGCGGCAATCCGATGCACCGCGCCGATAAACGCGCCCTGCCCGCCGCCGACCATGCCCAGCCGTAACTTTCGTGTCATGGGAAATGCTCCTTTGATGAGACGCCGCGGCCCGCGCCGCTCAGATGCCCAGCACGCGCTTCAGTTGCGCCGTATCGATGCCGCTGCCGGCGAAGTCGTCGAAAGAATGTTCAGCAACCCGAATGATGTGCCGGCGGATGAAGTCCGCGCCCTCGCGCGCGCCGTCTTCCGGATGCTTCAGCGCGCATTCCCACTCGAGCACGGCCCAGCCGGGGTAATCGTATTGCGCCATCTTCGAGAAGATCGCGCCGAAATCGATCTGGCCATCGCCCAGCGAGCGAAAACGCCCCGGCCGCTCCACCCAGTCGCTATAGCTGCCGTAGACCCCCGCCTTGCCCGACGGACGAAACTCAGCGTCCTTCACATGGAAGACCTTGATGCGCTCGTGATAGATATCGATGAACGCGAGGTAATCGAGTTGCTGCAACACATAGTGGCTCGGATCGAACAGGATATTGGCGCGGCGCTGTGCGCGGGTGCCGTTCAGGCGCTCCAGAAAGCGCTCGAACGTGACGCCGTCGTGCAGGTCTTCGCCCGGATGCAGTTCATACGCCACGTCGACGCCGACGTCGTCGAAGGCTTCGAGAATCGGCGTCCAGCGGCGCGCCAGTTCGTCGAAAGCGGCGTCGACCAGCCCGGCAGGCCGCTGCGGCCACGGGTACATATACGGCCATGCGAGCGCGCCGGAAAACGACACATGCGTATCGAGCCCGAGCCGCCGCGACGCCTGCGCCGCCAGCTTCACCTGCTGGATCGCCCATTCGGTGCGCGCCTGCGGATTGCCGCGCACGTGCGGCGCGGCAAAACCGTCGAATAGCGGGTCGTAAGCGGGATGCACGGCCACCAGTTGACCTTGCAGATGGGTCGCCAGTTCGGTGATCTGCACGCCGGCGTCCGCCGCCACCCCGAGCAGTTCGTCGCAATAGGTCTGGCTCGACGCGGCCTGTTCGAGGTCGATCAGGCGCGCATCGACCGGCACCTGGATGCCCTCGTAGCCAAGACTGGCCGCCCAGCCGGCGAGGTTTTCCAGCGAGTCGAAGGGTGCCTTGTCGCCCAGGAACTGGGCCAGATAGATTGCCGGTCCCTTGATGGTCTTCATGGTGTCGCTCCTCGTTTGGAGGTTGGGCCGCGCGCCGCCGTGACACGCGGCCGGCGCGTCAGAACGGTGAATCGGGAAAGTAGTAGTCCTTCGCGTTGTCTTTGGTGACCAGCACCGACGGAATGATCGTCTTCGGCGGCAGCGTCTGGCCCTTCAGGCGAGCTTCGGCGGTCAGCTTGATGGCGTCGTAGATGAACTTCGGCGAATACGTGACGTCGGCGTTGATGATCTTGTCGCCGTCCAGCACGCGCTTGATCATCTCCTTCGACCCGGCGCCGCCCAGCACTTCCTTGATGTCGGTGCGCTTCGCCTGGTCGATGGCCTTGAGCACGCCCACCGACATGTCGTCATCCGCGGACCAGACGCCGTCGATGTGCTTGAAGCGCGTCAGATAGTCCTGCATCACCTTGAAGGCGTCGTCGCGATTCCAGTTGGCGTATTTGGCATCGAGCACCTTCACGCCGGGGCATGCCTTCAGCGCTTCGGTGAAGGCGCTATAGCGTTCGTTATCGAGCGTGGTCGGGATGCCGCGCAGCGCGACGATATCGCCCTTGCCGTTCAGCGATTTGCAGAAGTATTCGCCGGCGAGCCTGCCGAAGGCCGTGTTGTCGCCGGCCACGTAGGCATCCTGCGCGCTGGTGTCGGTCAGACCGCGATCCACCACCGTCACGTAGATGCCCTTCTTCTTCACCTGCGCCACCGGCTGGGTCAGCGAAGCCGATTCATGCGGGAAGATCACCAGTGCAGTGATCTTGTTGACGGTCACCATGTCCTGCAACTGGTTGGCCTGTTCCGGCGCGCTCGCCGAGGTTTTGAGGATCACCTTCAGATCGGGATGCGCCTTCTCCATGTCCTCCTTGGCCTTGTTCGCCCACCAGTCGATGCCGCCGGTGAAGCCGTGGTCGGCCGTCGGTATCGCCACGCCCAGAATGACCTTGTCGTCGGCCCGCGCTGCGCCCGCGGCCCCCAGTATCCCCAACGCCAGCACGCCGGCGCTGATCGCTCGAATGACCTGCTTCATGGTTTTGTCTCCGATATATGAGGCGTTCTCGCACGCCCCGGTTTCTTGGATTGCCTGCCGCGTTGCCATACCTCTGCCATGCCCCTGCCACCACGCCTTACCGCCGCCCGCGCTGCAAAAACGCCACGACGATAATCACCGCACCTTGCACCGCCGCGTTCAGATACACGCTGATGATGCTGGTGAGATTCAGAATGTTCGCGATTACCGACAGCAGGATCGCGCCGATCACCGTGCCGATCACACGCCCCTCGCCGCCCTTGAGCGCAGTGCCGCCGACCACCACCGCCGCGATCGCCTCCAGCTCCCACAGGATGCCGGTGGTCGGCGTGGCCGAACCAAGCCGCGGCACGTACAGCACCGTGGCGACGCCGACGCAAATACCAAGGAGTACGTAAGTAATGATCTTGACCGTATCGACGCGGATCGCGGCATAACGCGCCACCTGTTCGTTCGAGCCGATCGCCTGCACGTGCCGGCCGAACGCGGTGCGATTCAGGATCAGCGTGCCGCCCGCGGCCACCACGAGAAACACCCAGATCGGCACCGGCACGCCGAGCAGGCTCGCGTAATAGACAGGGCTATAAAGATCGGTCAGCGAGTTGTTGAGCGTGAGCGCGCCGCCGTCGGCGAGCCACGTCAGCACCGCGCGAAAGATGCCGAGCGTGCCCAGCGTGACGATGAACGGCTCGATCCGCCCTTTGGTGATCAACAGGCCGTGCGCCCAGCCGAACAGGCCGCCGAGCACGAACGCCAGCACGATGCCGATGGCGATGATCGCGAGCGGCGCGAAGCTATGTCCGCCGACGCCCGCCGACAAACCGTTCATCAGCCAGATCATGCTGCCGGCGATCAACGCGGCCATCGAGCCGACCGACAGATCGATGCCGCCGGAAATGATCACGAAGGTCTCGCCCACCGCGATGATGCCAATGAACGAGGTGCGCGTGAGCACGTTCATCAGGTTGTCGACGGTGGCGAAATCGTGATTGAGCAAGGTGCCGACAACGCACAGCACCACGAGGCCGACGAGCGGCCCCAGCCCGTACAGATGATGCGCGAGACGCATGGCACGGCCGGATTGCGCCGCTTCAGTGGGTGCCGGTCGCATGAGCGATCAACTCCTCTTCGGTCAGGTGGTCGAGGTCGAGCGTGGCCTGCAGGCGGCCCGCGCGCATCACGGCGACGCGATGGCACAGACCGATCAGCTCGATCAGTTCGGATGAAATGACGATCACCGCCCGTCCCTGGGCAGCAAGCCGGTGAATCAGAAAATAGATGTCGCGTTTCGAACCGACATCGACACCGCGCGTGGGCTCGTCGAGCACGATCACGTTCGGCTCCGGTTGCAGGAACTTGGCGAGCGCGAGCTTCTGCTGGTTGCCGCCGGACAGCATGCGCGCGCGGCTCGACAGGTCGCCGGTGCGGATGCCGAAGTCGGCCACCGCCTCCTTGAGCGCCGCGCGTCCCGCTTTCAGATCGAGCAAGGGATGCGCGTAGTGTTCGAGCGTCATCAGCGTGAGGTTGTCCTGCAGGTTGAGATCGACGTGCAGCGCCTTGCCTTTGCGGTCCTCGCTGAGATAGGTGAGGCCGTGGCGCATGGCGTCGCGCGGCCGTTTGATCTGCACCGCGCGGCCGCCGATTTCGATGCGCCCGGCCGTGCGACGACGCAGGCCGAGGATCGCTTCGAAGGCCTCCGTGCGGCCCGCGCCCACCAGCCCCGCGAAACCGAGCACTTCGCCCGCGCGCACCTCGAAGCTCAGGTCTTCGACCCAATCCGGCACGGCGAGGCTGTCGACCTTCAGGGCAATGGCGGCGCCGGCGGCCACCGTCACCTTGTCCGGAAACATGTCGGAGACGTCGCGCCCGACCATCAGGTTGGCCATCTGCTGACGCGCAAGATCCGCGGTGGCGCCGCGCGCCACGAAGCGGCCGTCGCGCATCACGATCACCTCGTCGGTGATGTGCTCCACTTCATCGAGCTTGTGCGAGATGTAGATGATGGTGACGCCGTCGGCCTTCAGCTTCGTCATCAGCGCAAACAGGCGCTCGGTTTCGGACGGCGTGAGCGTGGCGGTGGGCTCGTCCATGATCAGCAGGCGCGCGTTGCGCGACAGCGCCTTGGCAATCTCCACCATCTGCTTTTCGGCGACGATCAGCTCGCGCACCTGGGTCTCCGGCGGCTTCTTCAGGCCCACTTGCGCGAGATAGCGGGCGGCCTCGGCACGCATCGCCGTGTCGTCGAGCAGCCAGCCGCGGCGCTTTTCGTGTCCCAGGTACATGTTCTGCGCGATGGTCAGATGCTCCGCCAGGTTGAATTCCTGGTGGATCAGCACGATGCCGGCCGCCTCCGCCTCGCGCGAACTGGCGAACTGCTGCGCCGCGCCGTCGATCAGCAGCGTGCCGGCGGTGGCCGCTTCGTAGCCGGACAGAATTTTCATCAGCGTGGATTTGCCCGCGCCGTTCTCGCCGAGCAGCCCGTAGATGCGCCCAGGCGTCAGTTCGAAGCTCACGCCATGCAGCACGCGCACCGGGCCGAAGTCTTTGCGGATGTCGTCGAAACGAACGGCGAGGCTCATGGCTCATGCACTCCCGCGAATCACGAGGCGGTGCGGCAGCAGCACGCCGGGCACGCTCGCCAGCGGATTGGCCAGCCGCTTCAGCAAGAGGCGCGCGGCGGTTTCGCCGAGTTCGCGCATCGGCTGGGCGATGGTCGTGAGCGGCGGATCGATCTGCGCGGCAAGCGAGATATCGTCGAAGCCGACCACGGCGACGTCGTCCGGCACGCGCTTGCCGAGGCTGCGCAGGCCGTGGATCACACCGATCGCCAAGGTGTCCGAGACCGCGAAGATCGCGCTCGGGGCGTCGCGCTGGGACATCAACAATGCGGCGGCCGACGCGCCTGCTTCATAGTCGAGGCTGTTCAGGTTCATGCGCCAGCGCTCGTCGGGCGTGATGCCGGCCTCGCTCAAGGCGTCGAGGTAGCCCTGCTGGCGCTGCCGCGCATAAAGGTAGGCGACGTCCGAGTTGATCAGGCCGATGCGTCGATGCCCCCGCGTCAGCAGGTGGCGCACGGCGTCGCCGGCAGCCCGGTAGTTGTCGATGCCGACATACGGCACGCCGACCCGCGGATCGAACTCGCAGCACGCCACCCACGGCAGCGCGCCGGCTTCCTCGGCGAGCGCCTGCTGCACGGTGGCCGGGTCGAGGCAGATGGCGCCGTCCGCGCGACGCCGCCGCAGCAGGTCGAAGTAGCTACGCTCGCGGCCCGGGTCGGCGCCGGTGTCGCACAGCAGCATGAAATAGCCGTGCTGACGCGCGACGCTGTCGATGCCCCGCACCAGCTCCGCGTAAAACGGGTTGCCGACGTCCGGCACCATGGTCAGGAGCAGCCGGCTTTCGGCGGTGCGCAGGTTGCGCGCCAGTTCGTTGACGCGGTAGCCGCTCGCGTCCACGGCGGCCAGCACCTTGTCGCGCGTGGCCGGGCGGACGTTGGAATGGCCGTTCAGCACCCGCGAAACGGTCGCGACCGACACCCCGGCCTGCTCGGCGACGCCCGCAATGGAAATGCCCTCCGACGGTGGCGGGCCCGTTCGGGGTGCATCGGTCTCAGCGCGCGGCAGTCGGGACACGGTTTTTGTCGCAGAAATGTAATCGATTACATTTTTGAGCGATGAGACGGCGAATCGCAAGCTCGGTCTCGTAGGGATTAACACGGGCCGGGTTGGCACCAGGTTAGTATCAGGCGGGCGCCTGTCTGCCCTTCTGGAGACGGGTTTCGCCCCCAGTTTGGTACAATTCCACAGTTGTCCCGAACCCCCACGAGTCGCACCTAATCCGAACCGCCGAATCCACCATGAATATCGAACAAGCGCGTTTCAACATGATCGAACAGCAGATCCGTCCCTGGGAAGTGCTCGACCAGGACGTGCTGAATCTGCTGTCGATCGTCAAGCGTGAAAATTTCGTCCCAACGGTCTACCGCGAACTGGCTTTCGTCGACTTCGAAGTGCCGCTGCCGGCCGGCCAGCACATGCTGGCGCCGCGCGTCGAAGCGCGCGTGCTGCAGGAACTGGCGGTGAAGAAGCACGAAACCGTGCTGGAAATCGGCGCGGGCTCGGGTTATATGGCGGCGCTCCTCGCGCATCGTGCGCAGCACGTGCTGACGGTGGATATCGAACCGGAACTGGCCGAACTGGCCAGGACCAATCTGACCAACAATAACGTGCTGAATGTGGAAGTCGTGACCGGCGACGCGGCGCGCGGCTGGCCCGCGGCGGCGCCTTACGACGTCATCTGCGTGTCGGGCGGCCTGCCGGTTCTGCCGCAGGAGATCCTCGAGCATCTGAAGATCGGCGGCCGTCTGGCGGCGTTCGTCGGCACCGCGCCGGTCATGAAAGCGCAGATCATCACGCGGATCGACGAGAAGCAATATCGCATCGCCGATGTGTTCGAAACGTATGTCGAGCCGCTGACCAACGCCGTCCAGCCGCCGCGCTTCAAGTTCTAAGGACCTCTTCGCCGATGCAAAACCTGACCGCTCCCGCTTTGGCCGAATGGCTCGCCGATCAATCGCGTCCCGCGCCCGTGCTGCTCGACGTGCGCGAGCCGTGGGAAATCCAGACGGCATCGCTGGCCGGCGCCGTACTGATTCCGATGCGCGAGATCCCAGCGCGCAGCGAGGAACTCGACGACGACGCGCAGATCGTCTGCGTATGCCATCACGGCGCCCGCAGCGCCCAGGTAGCGATGTTCCTCGAATCGCGCGGACATAAGAACGTGTTCAACCTGCAAGGCGGAATCGACGCGTGGTCGCGCCAGGTCGATCCGGCTGTCCCGACCTACTGATGGGGTATCGGTATGCCCTCGGCGTATCGAACCGTCTCGCTGTACTCCCCTTCCTGCACACGCCCACGTCTCCGATGCCCTGATGGCCGGGCATCGGTCATAGCGCCTTCGTCCCCTCCCCGCACGCCAGCCGCTTCCCGATAAGCGCCCGCACGCCCATGCACAACGGCGCGGCGCGGATGCACCTTGGCCGCTCCCTGGCGGCCAAGGGCGCTTCGTTGCAGCGCGACGCGCACCGCAACGAAGCGCCGCGGGCTTAAATGCACCACTTTCGCGCCCATCGCGCATATCGCCACAGAGTGACCCAGGACAGCACGCCCGCATCGCAGCGCGGATGACACCTCATTGCCGTCAGATTTACCGCTTGGCATGTGCCTTGCAGTAGTGGACCGGCAAGCCATGCAGGACAGCCGTGAATGGCTGGAATCGACGCCCATAAAACACTCATCATCTAATGGCAAGGGGTAGCAAATGAAACGTCGCAGTCTGTTGAAGCTCGGGTCCATGTCTGGCGCACTGGCGCTCGCCGGTCAAAGTCCGTTTGCCAATGCGCAAGCGGATAGCGGCCCGATCAAGGTCGGCATCCTGCATTCGCTGTCCGGCACGATGGCCATTTCGGAGACCTCACTAAAAGACACCGCGTTGATGACCATTGCGGAAATCAACAAGAGCGGCGGCGTCAACGGCAGGCAGATCGAGGCGGTGGTCGTGGACCCGGCTTCGAATTGGCCGCTGTTCGCCGAAAAAGCCCGCCAGCTCATCACCCAGGACAAGTGTGCCGTGGTATTCGGCTGCTGGACCTCGGTTTCCCGCAAGTCGGTACTGCCGGTGTTCGAGGAACTGAACGGCCTGCTGTTCTATCCGGTGCAGTACGAAGGCGAAGAAATGTCGCGCAACGTGTTCTACACGGGCGCCGCGCCGAACCAGCAAGCCATTCCCGCAACCGAATACCTGATGAGCGCGGAAGGTGGCGGCGCCAAACGCTTCTTCCTGCTCGGCACCGACTATGTGTACCCGCGCACGACCAACAAGATCCTGCGCGCCTTCCTGCAGTCGAAGGGCGTCCAGGACGCGGATATTCAGGAGGTCTACACACCGTTCGGCCACAGCGATTATCAGACCATCGTCGCCAATATCAAGACCTTCTCGCAGGGCGGCAAGACTGCGGTGATCTCGACCGTCAACGGCGACTCGAACGTGCCGTTCTACAAGGAACTGGGCAACCAGGGCCTCAAAGCGACCGACGTGCCGGTGGTGGCGT
Source organism: Paraburkholderia sp. BCC1885 (assembly GCF_900996235.1). GTDB lineage: Bacteria > Pseudomonadota > Gammaproteobacteria > Burkholderiales > Burkholderiaceae > Paraburkholderia. The sequence goes on along the minus strand of NZ_CAAJGM010000230.1, from coordinate 137,753 downwards.
TCTCGGTGGGCGAAGAAGAACTGCGCGGCATCGACACCAAGCCGCTGGTGGGCAACCTCGCCGCGTGGAATTACTTCATGTCGCTGCGTAACCCGGAGAACACCAAGTTCAAGGCCATGTTCGCCAAGTGGGTGAAGGACAACAACCTGCCCGGTGGCGACAAGCGCGTGACCAACGATCCGATGGAAGCCACCTTCGTGGGCATCCATATGTGGAAGCAGGCGGTCGAAAAAGCCAAGAGCACGGATGTGGACAAGGTGCGCGTGGCGATGATCGGCCAGACCTTCAATGCACCGTCGGGTTTCGTGCTGACGATGGACGGCAATCACCATCTGCACAAGCCGGTGATGATCGGCGAAGTGCGTGCCGACGGCCAGTTCAACGTGGTGTGGCGCACCAAGACGGCGATTCGCGCGCAACCGTGGAGCCCGTACATTGCCGGCAATCAGGGCAAGCCGGATGTGGTCAGTTCGATTCCGGCGTTCCTGCGCCGTTCGCGGGTTGCCTGAAGTCACGCGGGGCGTGTCGCGCGCCCCGCTTATATCCAGTTGCGCCGGCCTCAGATAGCGCCGGCCAACTGGACCACGCACCCGCCTCTCTAGCGGCTGCGCGGTGCGGCATCCCAGCCGGTTTCGATGCCGCACCGCCCAGCCGGTTCATCTGCAAAGGGCATCATGACGTTTTCCATTCTGAGGCTCGCACGGCGCGGTATCGGTGCCTTCGGTATCGCGCTCATCGCCATCGCGCCGCTCGCGGCGTTCGCGCTGACTCCGGCTGATGTCGCCCCGCTCGCCGGCGACGACTTCGACGCGAAATCCGCGACCATCGACAAACTGATCGCCACTCACGACGCGCCATCCCAGGCACTCCTCAAGGCCTTGTCCGAAGACAATGCACTCGCCACCGACTCCGGCGAAGTGCTGATCCAGCAAGGCGACACCACGAAGGACGTCATCACCGGCAAGACCGTCAGCGCGCCCGACGCGCAACCGGTCACGCTGAACAATCTGCTGCGCTCGAAAGTGTCGGGCGCACTCTCGGGCTCGCAACTCGACTCAGCCGATCTGGAAACCCGCCGCACGGCCATCAACGCCCTGCTGCAAAACCCCGATCCTTCGATGAAACCGCTGATCGACGCGCAGCGCGCGAAGGAAACCGATCCTGAGTTGAAGAAGAAACTCGACACGCTCTGGGCCATGACGGCGCTGCACAACAGCGACCCGGCGACGCGCCTGCAGGCGGTGCAACTCGTCGCCGCGCGCCACGACCTCGACATGAACGAACTGCTGCGGCCGCTGGTCGCGAAGAAGCCGGACGGCACTTTCGCTGAAAGCGACGATCGCGTGCGTGCCGCAGCGCAGGCGGGCATCGACGAACTCGACGCCATCCAGCGCCGCAGCGCGATTGCGGGCACGCTGTTCGCGGGCCTGTCGCTCGGCAGCGTCTTATTGCTCGCCGCTTTGGGACTCGCGATCACATACGGGCTGATCGGCGTCATCAATATGGCGCACGGTGAATTCCTGATGATCGGCGCATACGCAACCTACGTGGTGCAGAACCTGTTTCAGCGCTACGCGCCCGGTGCGTTCGACTGGTATCCGCTGCTCGCGGTGCCGGCCTCGTTCGTGGCGGCCGCGCTGGTGGGCATGGTGCTGGAGCGGCTCGTTTTGAAGCATCTGTACGGACGGCCGCTCGAAACGCTGCTGACCACCTTCGGCGTCAGCCTGATCCTGATTCAGGCGACGCGGATGATCTTCGGCGCGCAGAACGTACAGGTCAGCAATCCGGCGTGGATGAGCGGCGGCGTCACGGTGCTGCCGAGCCTGATCCTGCCGTACAACCGCCTCGCGATCCTCGCGTTTTCATTGATCGTGGTCGGCATCGCCTGGGCCGTGCTGACAAAAACGCGCCTTGGCCTGTTCGTGCGCGCCGTGACGCAAAACCGCCGCATGGCTGCCTGCGTCGGCGTGCGGACCGCACGCGTCGATTCATACGCCTTTGCGTTTGGCGCGGGCATCGCGGGGCTCGGCGGCTGCGCGCTGTCGCAGATCGGCAACGTGGGGCCGGACCTGGGACAGAGCTACATCATCGATTCGTTCATGGCCGTGGTGCTGGGCGGCGTCGGTCAACTGGCGGGAACGGTGATCGGCGGCTTCGGACTCGGGCTGATCAGCAAGGCGATCGAACCGTTCTGGGGCGCGGTGCTCGCGAAAATCGCGGTGCTCGTGCTGATCGTGCTGTTCATCCAGAAGCGGCCGCAAGGCATGTTCGCCCTGAAGGGCCGCAGCGCGGAGGCATGAGATGACATCCGCCACTTCTGCTTCGGTCACCAGCTCCGGCTCCAGCACGCCGCCCGGCAGCGGGCGCGCCGCGCAGTCCGGCTTCGCGCTGGGCCTGCCGCCGCGTCCCGCGCTGCTGTCGCGGCCGGCGTGGATCGCACTGATTGCGCTGATCATCGCAATTGGCCTCGGCGTGCCGCTCTCCGCGCTGGTGCTGCCGGAGACCAGCGCATTCCACCTGTCCGCGTACATGATGACGTTGATGGGCAAGTTCATGTGCTACGCGATCGGCGCGCTTGCTCTGGATCTCGTGTGGGGTTATTGCGGCATCCTAAGTTTAGGACACGCGCTGTTCTTCGCACTGGGCGGCTACGCGATCGGCATGTACCTGATGCGTTCGATTGGTCACGAAGGCGTCTATCAGAGCGACCTACCCGACTTCATGGTGTTCCTCAACTGGCACGCGTTGCCGTGGTATTGGCAAGGCACGCAGCATCTGTGGTACGCGCTGCTGCTGGTGGTTCTGGTGCCGGCCGTGATTGCGTGGGTGTTCGGCTTCTTTACGTTCCGCTCGCGTGTGAAAGGCGTATATCTGTCGATCATCACGCAGGCCATGACGTTCGCCGCGATGCTGCTGTTCTACCGCAACGAAACCGGCTTTGGCGGCAACAACGGCTTTACGGATTTCAAGCGGATAGGCGGCTTTCCGATCACACATCCGGGCACGCGCACGGCGCTTTTTCTGATCACGTTCGCGGTACTGGTGCTGGCATTTCTCGGAGCGAGGGCCATTGTGACCTCGAAGCTCGGCCGCGTCGTCACCGCGGTACGCGACGGCGAAACGCGACTGATGTTCCTTGGCTACAGCCCGCTTGGCTACAAGCTGTTTATCTGGACCGTGTCGGCGATTCTGTGCGGCATTGCCGGAGCGCTTTACGTGCCGCAGGTGGGCATCATCAATCCGGGCGAGATGTCACCGGGCAATTCGATCGAAATGGCGATCTGGGTGGCCGTAGGCGGACGCGGCACGCTGATTGGCCCGATCATCGGCGCGTTTGCGGTGAACGGCGCGAAGAGTTTCTTCACGGCGAATTTCCCTGAATACTGGCTGTTCTTCCTCGGCTTGATCTTCGTGCTGGTGCCGCTGCTGCTGCCGCAGGGCATCATGGGGCTGATCGAGATGGTCTGGCGCAAGAGGAACCGCTCATGAACGAGAACCCGATGGTGCCTGACCTGGCTTTACCGGAAGACCCGGCGGAACACTCGCTGAGCGGCGTAGCGGATTTCGGGCGTGTAGTGACGCCGGGCGAGATCGACGTCTCGCACGGCACGATTCTGTATCTGGAAGATGTGACGGTCAGCTTCGACGGATTCCGCGCGTTGAACAAGTTGACGTTATCGATCGACGTGGGCGAACTGCGCTGCATCATCGGACCCAACGGCGCTGGCAAGACGACGATGATGGACGTGATCACCGGCAAGACGGAGCCGGATTCCGGCAAGGTGTTCCTTGGCCAGACGATCGACCTCACACGCATGAACGAACCGTCGATTGCGCGTGCGGGGATTGGCCGCAAATTCCAGAAACCGACGGTATTCGAACAGCATCCGGTGTGGGAAAACCTCGAACTGGCCATGAAGGCGGACAAAGGCTGGTGGCCGTCGCTGCGGGCGCGGCTCGATCGCGAGGCGCAAGCACGGATCGAAGAGACGCTCTCGTTGATCCGACTCGAGAGCGAGGCGCGGCGTCTGGCTGGAGAGTTGTCACACGGGCAAAAGCAGCGGCTCGAGATTGGAATGTTGCTGATGCAGCAGCCGGCGCTTCTTTTGCTCGACGAGCCAGCGGCCGGCATGACCGACGATGAAACCATGCAGTTGGCCGAGCTTCTTAATCATCTGCGTGGCACCTGTTCGATGATGGTTGTTGAGCATGATATGGAGTTTGTGGCCGCGCTGTCGGGTGACGCAGGGAAGGTCACCGTGATGGCTGAGGGGCGGGTTCTGGCTCATGGCACGCTTGACGAGGTTAAGAGGGATGAGACGGTTATTGAGTCTTATCTGGGGAGGTGATGGGTGGGGGTTTTTGCCTGCGGCGCTTGTTTGGTGGTTGCTTTTTGCTGTTTTGGCCTTTCCTTGCTTTGTTACTGGTCTATTAGTGTTGCCCCTGTGCGGGGCGGCACTTACTTTCTTTGCCGCCGCAAAGAAAGTAAGCAAAGAAAGCGGGCTTCAAACCGCCAGCTTGTAGGTGTCCACCTCTCGTGTGAATACGAAGTGGTCCGAGACGAGAGCGTCTCTCGCACCACTCACCGTAGTGACACAGGACTCATTCATCCCGCCAGCGCACTGCGTGCGCGGCGGATGGGTTTGCTTGGGGGGTAAGCGCGTGGAGTGCTTGAAATTCTCGAAGTTTGCGAAGTACCGAATACATTCGGATGCCTAATCATTTACAGGCAATGACCTATACAAAAAGAAGTTATGCCGCCCGGCGGGGCGCGCAGCGCGACGCTGGAACGGATGAGCCCTGTGTCATTAGGAGGTGGTGATGCGAGAGAACGTCTCGTTTTGGGCCGTTCCCGGTTGCAGACCGGGATGGCTCACTAAGGGCTGGCGGTTGCAGCCCGCTTTCTTTGCCTACTTTCTTTGCGGCGGCAAAGAAAGTAGGTGCCGCCCCGCACAGGGGCATCGCTAGCAAACCTATAGCAAGGCAAGGAAAGGCCAAAACAGCAACACCAACCACCAAAGCGCCGCAGGCAAAAAAACCAGCACCAAAAACAGGACACGAGCAATGCTAGAAGTAGACCACCTGAACCAGTACTACGGCGGCAGCCACATCCTCCGAGACGTGAAATTAACAGTGCCGGACGGCAAACTAACCGTCCTGCTGGGCCGCAATGGCGTAGGCAAAACCACCCTCCTGCGTTGCCTGATGGGCGTCGTCCCCACCAAAAGCGGCGCAATCTCCTGGCGTGGCACACCGCTCACCAGGCTCCCTACGTATGCCCGGGTAGCAAACGGCCTCGCTTACGTCCCCCAGGGCCGCGACATCTTCCCGCGCCTGACAGTCGAAGAAAACCTCATGGTCGGCGCCGCCAGCAAAAAATCGCCATCCAGAATCCCCGACCGCATTTACGAACTCTTTCCAGTCCTAAAGGATATGCGCAGCCGTCGCGGCGGCGATCTGTCCGGCGGACAGCAGCAGCAACTCGCCATCGGGCGCGCCCTCATGAGCGAGCCGCAATTGCTCATTCTCGATGAACCCACCGAGGGCATTCAGCCCTCCATCATTCAGGACATCGGCCGCACGCTGCGACAACTCGTCGAAGAAATGGGCCTCACCGTGCTCCTCGTCGAGCAATACTACGACTTCGCCAAAGCCATCGCCGATCGCTACTGGGTCATGAGCCGCGGGGAAATCGTCGCCGGCGGTGACGGCGTCAACATGGATAACGATGGCGTGCGCGCCCTGATTGCCGTGTGATAACGCCGGCATGAACGCGTGATATCCTCGCCGCATTCCGTGGGCGCGCTCGACGCTGCGTATCACGCCGAGGTCATCATGAACGCCGGCCCTCGAACGCCCTTTAGACTGCCGTCACGCATTGCCCTACTACGTGCTCTACTACGCCTACCTGCATGTCGCTTCATGAAAATCACGCCACGCTCGCCTCAGCGCATTGCGCCGCGCACGGCGAGTGGCACGCCCGGCTCGAACTCGGCTTCGCGAAGCACGCGGATCGCACGACGCTTGCGCATCGTCTGCACGACGGGCCGCTACGCGTGCAGCGCCCCCTCTATCCCGAAGGCCATGCCATCTGCCATGCGGTGATCGTGCACCCGCCTGGCGGCATCGCGGGCGGCGATCAGTTGCGTATCGACGTCTCTCTCGAAGCCGGCACCCATGCGGTGCTCACCACACCGGGCGCCACCAAATGGTACAAGTCGAATGATCGCGCGGCGCGGCAACAGATCGACGTGCGGGTCGGCGCACACGCGCGACTCGACTGGCTGCCGCAGAACAACATCGTGTTCGATTACGCCAACGCCACACTCGAGTTCACGCTGACGCTCGCCGAAGGCGCAACGGCGCTCGGCTGGGACGCCACCCAACTCGGCCGCCAGGCAGCGGGCGAACGCTGGTCCGCGGGATCGCTGCGCGCGAGTTCGCGTATCGTCGGCGCGGACGGCCAATTGCTTTGGCTCGAACGCGCCAATCTCACTGCAGTCGATCCGCTACGCGATGCGGCCCAAGGTCTCGCCGGATTTCCCGCTTACGGCACGCTATGGGCCGTGGGTCCAGCCTGCGACGACGCGCTCGCTGAAAAGATCACCGCCGGACTGCCTTTCGATGACACCTTGCGAGCCGCGGCATCGTGCGTCACGCCAGGCGTGATGCTGATTCGCGCGGTTGGGCGCTCGATGGAGGCGTTGCAGCGCGCGCTGACTGATTGCTGGCTGCTGTTGCGGCCAGTTGTGCATGGGGTGGAGGCGGTGCCGTTGAGGATTTGGAATACCTGAGGGGGGTGGTTCTTGCTGTGCCTTGCGGCGCTTTGGTGGTTGTTTTTGCTGGTTTGGCCTTTCCTTGCTGTGTTAGTGGTCTATTAGTGATGCCCCTGTGCGGGGCGGCACTTACTTTCTTTGCCGCCGCAAAGAAAGTAAGCAAAGAAAGCGGGCTGCAACCGCCAGCCCGTAGTGAGCCATCCCGGTCTGCAACCGGGAACGGCCCAAGACGAGATGTTCTCTCGCATCACCACCTCCTAATGACACAGGGCTCATCCGTTCCAGCGTCGCGCTGCGCGCCCCGCCGTTGGGCATAACTTCTTTGGTGGGCTGCGCGCGTCGCGTATTGATTAGGCATCCGAATATTTTCACGTCCACCTACTCCCATCACACACCCCTCTATAAGCTGACCCATCCGCCGCGCACGCAGTGCGCTGGCGGGATGAATGAGTCCTGTGTCACTACGGTGAGTGGTGCGAGAGACGCTCTCGTCTCGGACCACTCCGTGTTCACACAAGTGGCGGACACCTACAAGCTAGCGGTGTGAGCCCGCTTTCTTTGCCTACTTTCTTTGCGGCGGCAAAGAAAGTAGGTGCCGCCCCGCACAGGGGCATCACTAATAGACCACTAACACAGCAAGGAAAGGCCAAACCAGCCAGAACAACCACCAAAGCGCCGCACAGGCAAAAAAAAACCAAAAACCAGCACCATTCCAGCGCACGCAAAATCCCCAAACCGGTGCAACCCCCACCCCAAACACCTCAAACCACCGCCCCGCACCGTCATGGCACACACCTTGCTCCTACCGGGCACATCGCTGCAGCCCCACGGGGCAACCCTCCACCGCCATAAAACCCGAAAAATGAAACAACAGCTTCTCCGCCCCGCGCGCCGCGCCTGGTTAGCCGCCCTGCTCCTGACACCGATCCTCGCATTGCCCGCGTCGCAAGCTCACGCTGACGCGCTGGACAACATCACCAAAGCCGGCGTCCTGAAAGTCGCCGTGCCGGAAGACTACCCGCCGTTCGGCTCGGTCGGCCCGGATATGCAACCGCAAGGCTATGACATCGACGCCGCCGCCGTGCTCGCCAAGTCGATGAACGTCAAGCTGCAGCTCGTGCCCGTCAACAGCGCAAACCGCATCCCCTATCTGCAGACCGGCAAGGTCGACCTGGTGATCTCGTCGCTCGGCAAAACGCCCGACCGCGAGAAGGTCATCGACTTCTCCAACGCCTACGCCCCCTACTATCAAGGCGTATTCGGTCCCGCCGACATCAAGGTCAGCGGCCCCGCGGATCTCACCGGCAAGACGGTCGGCGCGACGCGCGGCGCGCTCGAAGAAATCGCTCTCACGCAGATGGCGCCGAACGCCACCATCAAACGCTTCGAAGACAATAACGCCACCATCGCCGCCTTTCTGTCGGGCCAGGTGCAGTTGATCGCCGCAGGCAACATCGTCGCCGCCGCGATCATCGCCAAAAATCCGCCGCGTCGTCCTGAGCCCAAGTTCGTTATCAAGGACTCGCCCTGCTTCGTCGGCATGAACAAGAATGAAGGCCGGTTGCTCGCCAAGGTCAACGCCGCCATCGCCCAGGCGAAATCCGATGGCACGCTCAACACGATGTCAAAGAAGTGGTTTGGCGCGCCCTTGCCCGCCACCCTGTAAGCACATCGTTATTTTTTATGCGTATCTTTGCAAGCTGATCTGACGGTAAGCTGGTCGCGCTTCGCCGCATACGCCGTGAGCGGCTCGACGAGGCGCACCTCCGACGGCCTGCGTCGCCTGTCCCGCCTGGGACGGGCGCAACCCAACCCTACATCCGATGAAGCTGACACCCCGCGAGAAGGACAAGCTGCTGATCTTCACCGCTGCGTTGCTGGCCGAGCGCCGCCGCGCGCGCGGCCTGAAACTCAATTACCCTGAAGCGGTCGCGTTCATTTCGGCGGCGTTGATGGAAGCGGCGCGCGACGGCAGGACCGTCGCCGAAGTGATGCACTACGGCACCACGCTGCTCACGCGCGACGACGTGATGGAAGGCGTGCCGGAAATGATTCCCGACATTCAGGTGGAAGCCACCTTCCCCGACGGCACGAAACTCGTGACCGTCCACCATCCGATTCCTTGACCCCGCCCCGGAGCCCCTGATGATTCCCGGCGAAATTCTCACCGACGACGGCGAGCACGAACTCAATGCGGGCCGCGCGACGGTCACGGTCATCGTGTCGAATACCGGCGACCGTCCGGTGCAAATTGGTTCGCACTACCATTTTTATGAAGTGAATCCGGCGCTGTCGTTCGATCGCGAAACGGCGCGCGGCTTCCGTCTGAACATTGCGGCGGGCACGGCCGTGCGTTTCGAGCCCGGTCAGGAACGCACCGTCGAACTGGTCGCACTGGCGGGCAACCGCGTCATCTACGGCTTTAACGGCAAGGTCATGGGGCCGCTCTGACGCCTGGGCGTGAGCCACGTCGTCGCAGCTTGCGAATCCCCGTCCTGCCACTTTCCGGATTTCACACCATGAGCTTACGCATTGGCCGCCGCGCATACGCGGAAATGTTCGGCCCCACGACCGGCGATCGCGTGCGACTCGCCGACACCGAGTTGCTGATCGAAATCGAACGCGACTTCACGACCTACGGCGAAGAAGTGAAATTCGGCGGCGGCAAGGTGATTCGCGACGGCATGGGTCAGTCGCAGCGCGTGCACGCCGACGTCGTGGATACGGTGATCACCAACGCGGTGATTCTCGATCACTGGGGTATCGTCAAGGCCGACATCGGCATCAAGGACGGCCGCATCGCGGCGATCGGCAAAGCCGGCAATCCCGACATTCAACCGGGCGTGACGATTGCGATTGGCGCGGCCACCGAAGTCATCGCTGGCGAAGGGTTGATCGTGACGGCGGGCGGCATCGACACGCACATCCACTTCATCAGCCCGCAGCAGATCGACGAAGCGCTCGCGAGCGGCGTCACAACGATGCTCGGCGGCGGCACGGGGCCGGCGACCGGCACCAATGCCACCACCTGCACGCCCGGACCGTGGCACCTCGAACGGATGCTGCAGGCCGCCGACGGTTATCCGATGAATCTCGGCTTTCTTGGCAAGGGCAATGTGAGCCTGCCCGATCCCGCGACGGAGCAGATCGCCGCCGGCGCAATTGGCCTGAAGCTGCACGAAGACTGGGGCACGACACCCGCTGCCATCGACAACTGTCTTTCCGTCGCCGATGCCACCGACACCCAGGTCGCGATCCACACGGACACGCTGAACGAAGCGGGTTTTGTCGAAGCCACCGTGGCTGCCTTCAAGGGCCGCACGATCCACACGTATCACACCGAAGGCGCGGGCGGCGGCCACGCTCCCGACATCATCAAGGTCTGCGGCGAGGCGAACGTGCTGCCGTCGTCCACCAATCCGACCCGGCCATACACCGTCAACACGCTTGAGGAACATCTCGACATGCTGATGGTGTGCCACCACCTGGACCCGTCGATTGCGGAAGACATCGCGTTTGCCGAGTCGCGGATTCGCCGCGAAACCATCGCCGCCGAAGACATCCTGCACGACCTCGGCGCGCTGTCGATGCTGTCCTCGGACTCTCAGGCCATGGGACGCGTGGGCGAAGTGATCATCCGCACCTGGCAGACCGCGCACAAGATGAAGGTGCAACGCGGCGCGCTGCCGGAAGACAACGCGCGCGCCGACAACTTCCGCGCCAAACGCTACGTCGCCAAGTACACGATCAATCCGGCCATCACGCATGGTATTTCGCACGAGGTGGGCTCGATCGAACCGGGCAAGTGGGCCGACCTGGTGTTCTGGGAGCCGGCGTTTTTCGGCATCAAGCCGTCGCTGATTCTCAAGGGCGGCATGATCGCGCTGGCGCAGATGGGCGACCCGAACGCGTCCATTCCGACGCCGCAACCGGTCCACTATCGCGAGATGTTCGCCACGCGTGGCGGTGCTTTGGCGCGCACCTCGCTGACGTTCGTGTCGCAGATGAGCGCCGACGCGGGCATTGCCGAGCGCTACGGTTTGAGCAAGCGAATCGTGCCGGTGAAGAACTGCCGCAACATCAGCAAGGCCGACATGATTCACAACGCGTGGCGTCCGGCGATCAGCGTCGATCCTGAAACGTATCAGGTAGTCGCGGATGGGCAATTGCTGACCTGCGAACCCGCCACCGTGCTGCCGATGGCGCAACGCTACTTCCTGTTCTGATCATGCGCACTATCGACAAACTGATCGATCCGAAGATCAAGCTCGCTGCGGTGCTGGTGAAGCGCGCGCCGACGCTCACGCTCGATTTCGACGCGCGCCGCAAGAGCCGTCTGGCAGCGACGCTGGATAACGGCGAGGAGGTGGCGCTGGTATTGCCGCGCGGCACGGTGCTGCGCGACGGCGACGTGCTGGTGGCGCAAGACGGCGCGCTGGTGCGGGTGGTCGCGGCGCCCGAGGGGGTGTTGATGGTCACTGCACACGATCGCCTGACGCTGACGCGTGCGGCGTATCACCTGGGCAACCGGCACACACCGGTCGAAGTCGCTGCGGATTATCTGAAGCTCGAATATGATCCGGTGCTGGCCGACATGCTCAAGCGCATCGGCGCGATGGTCGAGCAGGTGACATTGCCGTTTCAGCCGGAAACCGGGGCTTATGGCGGCGGCCATAAGCATGGCCATGACGAGACGTTCGCCGAAGACTATGCGTTAGCGCAGCAGGTTTATGGCGAGCATCATGGGCATGAGCATTCCCACGATCACGGCCACAGTCATGATCACGGACATGCAGGTCATGGCCACGCCCATGACCACGGACACGAGCATGCTCACGACCACAGCGACTGCGACGCCTCCTGCGGCCACGACCATGCGCATGACCACTCCAAACATGCGCATCGGTGAGCTCACGGCCTTGCTGCACCTCGCGTCGCCGGCACTGCCGATCGGCGCGTTCAGCTATTCGCAGGGGCTGGAAGCCGCCATCGAAGCCCAGTTGATCACCGACGCCGACAGCGCCCGCGCCTGGATCGCCAGCGGCCTCACCGATGTCCTCGCGCTCGGCGAACTGCCGTTCCTCGCCCATCAGATCGGACGCTGGCACGCTCACGAGACGGCCGGCCTCGCGCTCGCCAATAGCGAATTCCTCGCAAGCCGCGAATCGTCCGAACTGCGCCGCGAAACCGAGCAGATGGGATGGTCGCTGCGGCAGTTATGCGTGTCGCTCGAATGGGGCGATGCGCAACGCCGCGCGACGCTCGCAACCATGACGCCGCTGGCGCAACCCACCGCATTCGCCTTCGCCGCATTCGCCCACGATGTCGCCATCGACGCCGCGCTCGCCGCCTACGCTTTTAGCTGGGTCGAAAACCAGGCGGCGGCGGCACTCAAAGCTGTCCCACTCGGACAACTCGCAGGACAACGTATCATCGTCGCACTGCGCGCGCCCATCGACGCCGCCGTCCAGCGCGCGCTGGCCACCGCGCCCGACGACATCAACACCTTCGCGCCGCAACTGGGCATCCTGTCGGCGCGCCACGAGTCGCAGTATTCGCGGCTCTTCCGCTCATAGAACCGAACCATCATGAACGCACCTCAGCACCACACCGCTCATCGCACCAAGAAATTGCCGCCGCTACGGGTGGGTGTCGGCGGACCGGTCGGCTCCGGCAAGACCACACTGCTCGAAATGCTCTGCAAGGCGATGCGCGACCGCTACGACCTCGTCGCCATCACCAACGATATCTACACGAAGGAAGACCAGCGTCTGCTGACGGTGGCAGGCGCGCTGCCAGCCGAACGGATCATGGGCGTGGAAACGGGTGGCTGCCCGCACACCGCGATCCGCGAGGACGCCTCGATCAATCTGGAAGCGGTCGACCGCATGCTGACGCGTTTCCCGGATGCGGACATCGTCTTCATCGAATCGGGCGGCGACAACCTGGCGGCGACCTTCAGCCCGGAACTGTCGGACCTGACGATCTACGTGATCGATGTAGCCGGTGGCGAAAAGATTCCGCGCAAAGGCGGCCCGGGGATCACAAAGTCGGACATCCTCGTGATCAACAAGACGGATCTCGCACCGATGGTCGGTGCGAATCTCGACGTGATGGCCTCCGACGCGAAGAAGATGCGCGGCGAGCGGCCGTTTGTGATGTGCAATCTGAAGGCGCTCGACGGCCTCGATGAGGTGATTGCGTTTATCGAGAAGAAGGGGTTGCTGAAGGTTTGATGTGCACGCTCGCATCGGAAGCGGTGCGCGTTATTGGGCCCCGGGATGGCACTCCACAAGGAATGCCATCATCTCGGTCGCGTCCTTCGACGTATAGAAGTGCACCATCTTTTCGTTGAAGTCTCCGGCCCGCTGCGCCGGAACGCTGATGGCATCGATACCGTTCGACATCAGGACGCCGTTCATCATAAAGCGGGACGTGCGCTTGTTGCCGTCGAAAAAGAACTGCTGCAGCGCGCCGAAAAGAAAAAAAGCGCAGCCTCGCTCGAACGCATTGTCGACCTGCCCGGCAAGTGCACGCGTCCCCGCGGCAAAAACCCGATTCAATTCGGGGGCACCGGCAACCGTAGACAAAGGCGTGTAACGCCCTTTCTCCCCCAATGCCGCGTCCGGCGTGTAATGTGTTTCTTCACCCTCGCCACGAAACACGCCCCATTCAAGCGCCTCGTTGCGCGCGACGATGCGGTGGAGATTGCAGAACGTCACCTTGTCTAGCGCGAATCTCTCTTGTTGAACGAGCGAAAGCAGATACTTCGAACTGTCCGCGAGGTTCAGAATCTGCTCCTGATCCGATATCTTTCGGCCGCCGACGGTCACGCCATCCAGAAGCGTCTTTACCTCGGGAAACGTAAACGGATTGCCTTCGAGCACGCTTGCATCCCACACGAACTCCGGCAGCATCCGATGGAAGCGAAAACAAACCCGTTTGATCGAGTGAGTCGGCATAGCTTTTGGAATCGCCGCGCGGTCCCACTGGAAGCCAAGGTCGGTGAAGAGCGTCATAAGAGGATCATCAAGAAAACATCGGGCATCCGCCCAGGGTAAGCGTCAATACCCATTATTCGCAGAATATACGATTTATTGCCACGTAAAGCGGTCGGGCCGACCAACCACCCTCCAGCATCACTCCGGCAACAACGCCATCAACACATCCACGGTCCGTGCCGTCGCTCCGCGATGGCGCGCCGCGAACGCCGACGCCGCGCCGCTCATCGCCGTGCGCCGCGCCTTGTCGTTGAACAGTTCACGCAGCACACGCGCCAGATCCGCCGGATCCTGCACCTGCACCGCAGCGCCGGCCGCGACCGCATCCGCCGTCGCCTGGGTGAAATTGAATACATGCGGCCCGATCAACACCGGCACACCCACCGCGCACGCCTCGATCAGATTCTGGCCACCGAGCGGCAACAGACTGCCACCGATAAACGCCAGATCCGCAGCCGCGTAGTAAGCGCCCAGTTCGCCCATCGAATCGCCGAGCAGCACGGTCACATTCGCCGGCAACGGCCGCGCAGCACCGGCCGCACCGGCCGCAGCAGCCGCTCCTGCCGCGCCCGGCGCCCACGTCGAACGACGCTCGTAGCGCAGCCCCGACTTCTCCACCAGCGACGCCACTTCGTTAAAGCGCTGCGGATGACGCGGCACCAGAATCAGCAAGGCATCTTCGACGCCCAGCGCCGCGAACGCCCGCAGCACCAGTTCCTCTTCACCTTCGCGCGTGCTTGCCGCCACCCAGACCGGCCGCGAGCCGATCGCCGCACGCCACGCATGGCCGCGCGCCGCCAGTTCGGGCGGCGTGCTCATATCGAACTTCAGGTTGCCGAGCACCGCCACGTTGCGCGCGCCGAGCGCGGTCAACCGCTCCGCATCCGATGGACTTTGCGCCAGCACCCGCGAAAAGCCGCCGAACACTTCGCGCGTGCCCTTGCCGAACCTTGCGGCCCGCCTGAACGAGCGCGCCGACATCCGCGCATTGGTGAGCACGAGCGGCACGTCGGCGCGACGGCACTCGTCGATCAGCGTCGGCCACACCTCGGTTTCCATCACGAGTCCAAGCGACGGGCGCCATGCGCGCAGAAAACGTCGTACCGCATGCGGCATGTCATACGGCACATAGCTGCGCATCACGCGGTCGCCGAACAGTTGCTCGCTGGTGGCGCGCCCGCTCGGTGTCATATGCGTGAGCAAAATGCGCGCGTCGGGCCGCGCTTTCATCAGCGCTTCGATGAGCGGCTGTGCGGCGCGCGTCTCGCCCACTGAGACCGCGTGCACCCAGATCAACGGCGCATCGTCCTCAGGCAGCCGACCCCGCGTGCGGCCAAAGCGCTCGCCGATATGCTCGCGGTAACCGCGCTCCTTGCGCGACCGGATCAGGAGCCGCAGCACCGCAAGCGGCGCGACGATCCACCAGAGCGCGTTATAGATTGCCCTTAGCATCCGCGCTCCGCGCTTACGTCCCGCACAAAATTGATGAAATGCCAACGGACGCAGCCGCGCGCCAGGCCGGCGGCGCTCAAACCAGCGCCCTGCCCTTGAGGCGTTCGAGGATGCCGAGCGGCGCGCACTCGGGCTGCACCATCGCCTTGACCGGCAAGAAGAAGGTCTGCTCCATCATGAACTGGCCGGACATCACGGCGTGCGAGGTCTGATCCGAGAAGCACACCCACACACAACCCGGCGGAAACGGCATGGTTTCCTGCGGGCTCGCCTTCTGATACTCGAGATCGGCCTTCATGCCGTCGTGCAGATTCAGCATCAGATGGTCGTATTCGCTACGCGGCGATTTGGTCACGTGCAGCAGATTCATCAGCCACGCGGAGCCCGGCATCGGCGGCTTGATCTGCGGCAGGAAGCGCCTCGCCATGTCTTCGAACGGTTCGCCCACGCGCCACACGCGCGGCGCGCCGTTCGGGTTGATATTGGTGAAGACGCGCAGAATGCGCTCGCCGTAGTTCGGGCGCGACGGAAAGGCGTCGACGTGCAGGCGGCTATCGTCCTTGCGCCACGAGGTCTGGCGCGTCTCCACCTGATGCAGCCGCAGGCTCGTAGGCGCGACGCGCAGCTTGCCGTCGTACTCCGGGAATAGGCCGTCTACCAGCGTGCGGGCATTGGCCTGATAACGCGCAATCAGGGCGCGTACCGCCGATTGCGTCACCGCGTCGCCCGCCACGCCATGCAGCGCGCCGCCGTTCGGTTCGAGACTGATGTTCTTGCGGTTCGGATCGGCCAGCGCCGGGTCGAGCAGCGCCTGCTCGCCACCTTCGATCGCAAAGCGCAGATTCGGGAAATACAGCACCTTGCCGCGTTCGACGCCGGCCAGCAGCGTTTCGCGCGGCACGGACAGGTTGTGTCCGTGCCAGTCAGCGCTTGCAACTTCGATGATCTGGGTTTCGTTCATGGTCGCCCTTGAAAAGCGGATGGAGCGTAGTTCTGGAGGCCGCAGGCGGTTGCTGTCCCGCAGCATCCGGTTCTGGCCGCACGGCGGCAGCTGCCGGAGTGCGCGCCGTGCGCGGCGCCGGGCAATGCGCCCGCGGCGGACCGCTACAACAAGCCGAAAGCGGTCAGCGCGGCCTTCACCTGTTGCAGCGTCGGCGGCTGGCCGGCGGTGCCGAGATTGACGACATTCGGCGACCAGTAGCCGCCGGTACGCCACGCGGTCGCGAAATTGTACAACTCGACCGTAGGCCGCTTCAGCGCAGCTGCAATGTGAACTAGACCTGTATCAACCCCGACCGTGGCGGCCGCGCCCTCGATCAGCCCCACCACCGCCGGCAGCGACAGGCGCGGCGGCACGATGGCCGCGGCGCCGAACTCTCGCGCCAGCCGCTCGCTGGTGACGCGCTCGGCCTCGCTGCCCCACGGCAGCACGATCGACGCGCCCTTGAGCACCAGCGCCTGGCCCAGCTCGATCCACGCGGCGTCGGGCCATTGCTTGTCGGCCCGCGACGTGGCGTGGACGAACACCACGTAAGGCACCGGCAGGTTCAGATCCGCCTCGGACAAGGCCAGCGCGGCGCGCCCGGTGTCGAGGCCGAAATCGATGTCGTCGGTAGGTTGGGGCGTGGGGTCGTCGAGCGCGGCCGCAACCAGTTGGCGCGTGCGCTCGACGACGTGGGTGCGCGCCTCGATCGGCACGCGCTTGTCGTAGAAGAAGCGTACCGGCCATTCGAAGCCGGCGCCGTCGGTACGGTTGGCGAGGCCCACCACCGGCCCGCGCGCCATGCTCGCGACCCACGCGGTCTTGATGAGCCCCTGGCAGTCGATCACCAGATCGTATTTCTCGGCGGCGAGCGCGCGGCGGAACGCGCCGATCTCGTGCCAGTTCTCAAACGAGAAAAGCCGCTTGCGCCAGCGCCGCAGCGATACCGGAATGGCCCGCCGCACGCCGCTCACAAGCTGCACCAGGCCGACGAAGCTCTCTTCGACGAGCCAGTCGATCTGCGCATCGGGATGCCGGCGGCGAATGTCCGCGATCACCGGCATGTTGTGAACGACATCGCCCAGCGACGACACCCTCACGATCAGTATCTTTTGCACGCTCAAGTGGGGAACGCCGGCAATCCGGCGATAAGATGCGTTGAAAGGACGGCAATTTTAGCGCGTCGCGTGCAAAAACCATGAAAAAACGCGGCGCGCTCAGGGTATACCGCGCCGCGCCGCCGCACCGCTGCATCAGGCATTGCATTCAGGTCAATACCGGCAGCGCCCGCAGCCGGCCGCCGGTATCGCCACTCAGGTTTCGCTCCAGAGCCGCAACAGGTTGTGATAGCACCCCACCAGACTGCGGCGTGCCGCGTCGTCGGCCTGGGTGGAGTTCAGGCGCTGAATGGCCGTGTCCATATCGAACAGCAGCGCGCGTTGTGTGTCGCTGCGCACGAGGCTCTGCGCCCAGAAGAAGCTCGCGAGGCGCACGCCACGCGTGACCGGCGCCACCTGATGCAGGCTGGTCGCCGGATAGACGATCATGTCGCCCGCCGCCAGCTTCACCTGCTGCACGCCGTAGGTGTCTTCGATGATCAGTTCGCCGCCGTCGTATTCATCCGGCGCGGAAAGAAACAGCGTCATCGAAACGTCCGTGCGGACCTTGGCGCCGTTCGGCAACAAACGCACCGCGCCATCGACGTGGCTGCCGAACTGCATGCCGCCCTCGTAACGGTTGAAGAGCGGCGGATACACCTGATTGGGCAGCACTGCGCTGATAAAGAGCGGATGGCGTTCGAGCTCGGCGAGAATCACGTCGCCCAGCTCGCGCGCGAGCGGCGAGAACTGCTCGATCTGCTGGTTGCGTTTGACGGGCGCGCCCTGATAGCCGGCCGTGGCCCGGCCGTCGACCCACGCGTCGCCCGCCGTATCGAGCCGCTCGCGCACGAAGCGCACCTGCTCTTCGTTGAGCACATCTGGAATCTGCAGCAGCATCAGTCAATCCTTTCGCGGGGTCGCCGCATTGTACGGGCAGCTTGCCTCAACACGACGACCCCGGCAACTCGCGCCAGCTCATCAGAACCGGTAGTCGACCGTGGCCAGCAGCGTGCGGCCGATGCCCGGCACCGAACGGCCGCCGTCGGACGGAATCAGCGCATCGTAGTACGTCTTGTTGGTCAGGTTCAGCAGATTCAGACGCACGTCGTATTTCTTCGCGTGATAGGCCGCCGTCGCGTCCCAGCGGGTGTAGCCGCCCACTTCCACGTAGTTCGTGTTCGAGGCGTAGCGCGCCGACATGTAGCTCGGGCCGCCGCCGATTTCCCAGTGCGGGGTCAGCGCGTAGGTGGTCCAGAATGTCAGCGTGTTGCGCGGCGTGTTGGCCGGCACGTTGCCCTGGGTGCCGTCGGCCGCCTGCACGATGGTGGCGTCCATGTAGGTGTAGCCGCCGTAGACTTGCCACTTGTCGGTGATGTGACCGGTCACGCCCGCCTGGAAACCGTCGACGCGGATGTCGCCGTCGAGTTCGTACTCGGTGGGCGAGACCTGGGTACGCGCGTTGGACATTTCCTCGCGGAAGAACGCAGAGGTCACCGAAATGTTGCCGCCAAGCAGATCCCACTTGCCGCCCACTTCATACGAGCGGGTGGATTCCGGCGCCAGATTCTGCGTCAGGTTGGTCACCGTGAGTGCTTCGAGCGATGGGTCGAACGAGGTGCCGTAGGAGAAGTAATACGACTGCCAGTCGGTCGGCTGGTAGATCACGCCGGCGCGCACGCTGGTGAAGAAGTTGGTCTGGCTCGCATACGACGGCGCACTGATCGTGTTGTGGATCTGCGCCTGGAAGCGATCCCAGCGCAGGCCGCCAATCAGCTTCCAGTGCTCGCCGAGCGAGGCCGTGTCGTTGAAGTAGCCGGCAATTTCGTTCGATCCGGAATCCGCGTAGTTGCCGGTCGTGGTCGTGACGCCCGGCGGGTTCGACAGATACGCCGGGTTGATCATCGACACGATCGGCAGGTTGTTGCGCGTGTAGGCCTGGTTCGTATAGCTGTCGTGGCCCACTTCGACACCGGCGATCAGGTCGTGCTTGATAAAGCCGGTGTTGAATTTGTATTCGAGCGTGGTGTCGTTGTAGATCGAGTGATTCTGGATCACCCGGTCATGGCTTTGCAGCTTGATGAACAGGTCGGACGGCGGCAGCGTCGTGTAGTTGCCGTTCGTGAGCGCGGGGCTCGTCGCGAGCGGTCCCGTCAGCACCGATTGCGGCGCGGTTTCGCGCGCGTCGGTCATCGAATGCGAGATTTGCGTCTGGTTGCGCAGCGTGAGGTCGTCCGAGAACTTGTGCTTGATGCCCGCGTTGAAGGTCTGCACGTCCTGGATGGTGCGGTCCGTGGTCAGGCCGTAAAAGGTGTTCTTCGGCACCGGCGACGGATGGCCGTTCAATGCCTGCACGCCGTAGTCCGGCATGTCGTCGTTGTGCTGGATCAGCGCCGAGAGCGTAATTTCGGTCGGCGTGCCGATGCCGAAACGCACTTCGGGCGCGACGCCGTAGTCTTTGCTCTTCTCGACGTCGCGCGTCGAGCCGAGACTCTGGCCGAATGCGTTGATGCGGATCGCCGATGTATCCGTAAGCGGATGATTCAGGTCGACGGTGGTGCGATAGCGGTCATTGGTGCCAACGGTCGCCGAGACGTCGCCCGACTCCTGCAGGTTGGCCTTCTTGCTGACCTGGTTGATCACGCCGCCCGTCGAGCCGCGCCCGAACAGCATCGACGACGGTCCGTAGAGCACTTCGATTTCTTCGAGGTCGAAGGTGTCGCGGTAATACTGGTTGCGGTCGCGAAAGCCGTCGAGATAGATGTCGTTCTGCGCCGTGAAGCCGCGCAAATTGACGTTATTGCCGATCTGGCCGCCTTCGGCCGCGCCGATGGTCACGCCCGGCGCGTTGCGCAGCGCGTCCTGAAACGACGTCGCGCCTTGCGACTGCAGCACGGCCTGGTTGATGACCGTGACCGTCTGCGGGATATCGCGCAAGGCCGTGGGCGTTTTCGCGCCGACTGTCGAACGCTCTGCCTGGAAGTCCTGCTGCTCGGCCTGGCCCGACACGGCGATGGTCGGCAGCGTGCCGTTACCCGCCGCCGCGCCAGCCGGTGCGGCCGAAGCGGCCGGAGCCGCGCTGATGGTCCCGCTGGCAGCCGCGCCGGACGCCCCACTCGCGGGAGCGGCTTGCGCAGGGGTGGAAGAAGCGGTCTGCGCGAGAGCCGGCGCAGCAAAGGGAACGGACAAAGCTAGCGCCAGCGCTGTTGCCAGCGGCGTTTTATTAAACATAGGAATCTCGTCGGTGGAAGGTCCTGGCCAGAAATCGCATACGACGGCGGCATCGATCTGCATGACAGGACGGCGGCGGCTGGCTGGCCGCTCCTCCACTAGACGGGATGGAAACGGTGGGCTGGCTTTAATTGTTAATGAGAATTACTATCATTCCATATGTTTCAAAACATTTCAATCGTAAGGAAATGATGCGCGACGGGTAAATCGTTTCGAATTGTTACGGAAAGCATTTTGTAATTATTTGTTTGCGTGCCGAGATGCGGTTTGCGCGGGGGCGTCGCCATAAAAAACGCCGGCATCGCGCCGGCGTTTTTTCCATCAAGCAATCAATCAGTCTGGCTTGCGAAGCGGACCTACCGTGCAGCACGCCCGCTCACAAAGACACGCCTCAGAACGGCAGTTTCGCGTCCGGCTTCTCGGCCAGAATTACGCGGCGGAAGTCTTCCTGAATGCGCGAGAGCGCGGCGTCGTTATCCGCTTCGAAACGCATGACGACTACCGGCGTCGTGTTCGACGAACGCGCCAGACCAAAGCCGTCCGGGTACTCGACGCGCAAACCGTCGATCTTCACGACGTCATCCGCGCCGGTGAACTGCGCGCTCTTCTGCAGACGGCCGATCAGTTCGAAGTTCTCGCCTTCTTCGAGCTTCAGTTGCAGTTCGGGCGTGGAATGCGAGTTAGGCAGCGAATTGAGCAGCGCGCTCGGATCGGCCACGCGGGCGAGGATTTCCAGCAGACGCGCGCCTGTGTACAGGCCGTCGTCGAAGCCGTACCAGCGGTCCTTGAAAAACACGTGGCCGCTCATTTCGCCCGCCAGCGGCGCACCGGTTTCGCGCAGCTTGGCCTTCACCAGCGAGTGGCCGGTCTTCCACATCAGCGGCTCGCCGCCCTTGTCCTTCACCCACTTCGCCAGATTGCGCGTGCACTTCACGTCGTAGATGATCTGCGCGCCCTTGTTGCGCGACAGCACTTCTTCGGCAAACAGCATCAGTTGCCGGTCCGGATAGATGATCTGGCCGTCCTTGGTGACCACACCCAGGCGGTCGCCGTCGCCGTCGAACGCGAAGCCGATTTCGGCGTCGGTTTCCTTCAGCGCCTTGATGACGTCCTGGAGGTTTTCCGGGTGGGCCGGGTCCGGATGGTGATTGGGGAAGTTACCGTCGATCTCGGTGAACAGTTCGACCAGTTCGCAACCGAGCTTTTTGAACAGCTTCGGCACGAGGCCGCCGGCCACGCCATTGCCGGTATCCACGACGATCTTCAGCGGCCGCGCGAGCTTGATGTCGCTGACGATGCGCTCGAGGTAGGCCTCGGAGATGTCGTAGTCGGTATAGCTGCCGCTGCCGCTCGCGAAGTTGTCGTCGACGATGCGCTGATGCAGCGCGAGGATCTGCTCACCGTAGATGGCGGCGCCGCGCAGCACCATCTTGAAGCCGTTGTAGTCCGGCGGATTGTGGCTGCCCGTCACGACGATGCACGAGTCGACGCGACGCTCGCCGCTGGCCAGTTGCAGCGGCACGCTCGCGGCGAAGTAGCCCACCGGCGTCGGCACCATGCCGACGTTGACCACGTCGACGCCCGCCGAGCGCAGGCCATCGGACAAGGCCGCGATCAGCTCAGGACCCGACAGGCGGCCGTCACGGGCCACCACGACGGCATCGCCGCCTTGTGCACGCACTTCACTGCCGAACGCCCGGCCGATCAGACGGGCGGTATCAGCGTCCAGTGTCTTGCCGATGACGCCACGAATGTCATACGCCTTGAAAATTGATTTGGAGATCATGGTTGGCTCACTTGCGTGCATTGGAAAAGTTGAGCGGCACCTTCTGGGGGTATTCCGCGTCATGGGTGGTCATCGCTCTGCGCCCTTGCCGGAAGCACTCCGGTTCCAACTTATAATTGCGCTTTTCAGACACGCCTTACTGACGACTATTCTAATGCTTAGACGCCCTCCATCCGTAAAGTTGCCGCTCCAGACGGCCAGGTGGGCAAGCGCACCGACAGCCGCGCCGAATCGGGCCAAGCGGGCAGGCGCTGGATGCTGACGCTCAAGCGCTTTTCCGACCGTTTCGCCAATCCCGACGTCACGCGCGCATTTGCGAACATCGTCTGGCTCGGGCTCGAACGGCTCACGCAGATCGCCGTGGCGATCGTCATTAGCGGCATGCTGGCACGCTATTTCGGCCCGGACATCTTCGGCAAATGGCAGTACGCCAATACCCTGCTGCTGGTGCTCTCTCCCATTACCTGGGTATGCGGCGCCGAGATTCTCGTGCCTACCATCGTCCACCGGCCCGCTGAACAGCTCGGCACGGTGCTTGGCAGCGCCTTCGCCTTGCGCGTGTCGGTGTCGGCCGGCGCCTTGCTGCTCACATGGGTCGGCATTGCCGCCGGGCTCACCGATCCGCTGGTCGGCGCCATGCTCGCCGGGCTCGCCGTCACCATGCTGTTTCGCGAACCGTTCGTGGGCGTGATCAATTCGTGGCTGCAAAGCATGACCTACAGCAAGCCGCAGTTGCTCACCAGCATGAGCACCGCGGTCGTAAAGGCCGCGCTGGTCTATCTGCTGGTGCGGGCCGCGAGCACGCCCGCGCGCTTCGGCTGGCTGTGGGCGCTCGAGTCGGCCGCGATCGGCGCCGTGCTGCTTGGCTATTACATCCGGCGCCATGGCGGCAAGCTCGGCTGGCATCTGGACCGCTCGCTTTTCAGGCACTTCGCGACCGCCGGCACGGTGTTCTGGCTCGGCCTGATCTGCATGTACCTGTTTCTGAAACTCGACCGGCTGATGCTGGAGCGGGCCATTTCGTTTGCCGATCTCGGCCGCTACTCGGCCGCGCAGCAACTCAACGAGAACTGGATCACGCTCGCACTGATGCTTGCGCAAACCATCGCGCCCGCCTTTGTTTACCGCGTACAGGAAGCCGCGCAACTGCGCCGTAACATGTGGCGTCTGACGGCCATGACCGCGGCGGTCATGATCGGCGGCGCGGTGGTGCTCGATCTGCTGGCGGGGCTCATCATCCGCCGTGTGTTCGGACCGGCCTACGAAGGGGCCATCGAAATTTTCCGCTGGGCGGTGTGGCTTTCCGTGCCGGCCGGCATCGAGGCAATCGGCAATCTGGTCGTGCTGAAATACCAGGCGAAGTTCGTGTTGCTGTCGAAATGGCTGCTGGCGCTCGCCATTGCCTTCGCCGTCAATCTGCTGGCGATTCCACGCCTCGGCGCCTACGGCGCGCTGGTCGGACTGGCGGCAGGTTATCTGGCCGCTGCCTCGGTCAATCTTTATTACATTCGCCACAAGCTGCGCTCATGACGAACTCATCCGCCTCCGCGCCAACCTTACCGGCTTCGTCCGGCGCGCCGCATGGTCTGACAGATGGTCTGCCAGGCCCGATGCTGCGCGCCTCGGACGATACACTCGGCGACGTCGCCGTGCTGATCCCCGCCTACAACGGCCAGGCCGAGCTCGAACGCACGCTCGCATCGTTTAGCGAAGAGGCGCCGGTCAACGTGCTGATCGTCGACGACGGCAGCACGCCGCCGATCGTCGCGCCCGCCCTGCCGAACCTGACCGTCGAAGTCCTGCGCATGGCGCAAAACGGCGGCATCGAAAAGGCGCTGCAGACCGGCATCGACGCGCTCGCCGCACGCGGCTTTCGCTATGCCGCGCGGATCGACACGGGCGACCTGACGGTGCCGCACCGGCTCGCGAAGCAACGCGCGTATCTGCAAGCGAATCCGCGCGTGGCCGGGCTCGGCATGTGGACCCAGGTGGTGTCGCTCGCAGGCGAGCCGCTTTTCATGCTGACGCCGCCTGCCGCGCCGGCGGCGATCCGGCGCATGCGCTTTTATCGTAATTGCCTCGCGCACCCGTCCATGATGCTGCGCATCGAGGCCGTGCGCGAGGTGGGCAACTACCGCGCGGATTACCGCTCGGCCGAAGACCTCGATCTGTTCCTGCGCCTGATGGAACGCCATGATTGCGCGAACCTGCCGGAACTGGGTCTGTACTATGAACTGAACGAAGGCGGCATCAGCGCGACCAAACGGCACCGGCAAATCACGTCCACGCTGCGGCTGCAATTGCGCTACTTCAACGCGGGCAACCTGTACGACTGGCTCGGTCTCGCCAAGAATCTGCTGCACTTCGTCATGCCTTATCGCGCCTTGCGCGCCGTCAAACGCCGCCTGCTCGCGCCGCGCGCCGGCCAGTGAGGCAGGTCTGGCCGTCTCTCCAGGCATCGTCACGCATCGGCACGCACCGGCACCCCAACCTGAACCGCCATCAAGATGAATCCCAACGCTTCGCACGCCCCCAATGCCTCCGACGTTTCGCTGCGCATTACACTCGTCTGCAACACGGCGTGGGCAATCTACACGTACCGGCAAGGGCTGATCCGCGAACTGGTGGCGCGCGGCGTCGCGGTGACGGTACTCGCGCCGCGCGACCGCACCTTCGATCTGCTGACCACGATGGGCTGCCGCTGCATCGAACTGCCGATGGCGTCCAAAGGCACCAATCCGCGCGACGATCTGCGCACGCTGTGGGCGCTGTACCGGCAGTACCGGGCGATCCGGCCGCACCTCGTGTTTCACTACACGATCAAGCCGAACATTTACGGCTCGATTGCGGCTAAGCTGGCAGGCGTCGCTTCGGTGGCGGTCACCACGGGGCTCGGTTATGTCTTCATCCAGCAGAGCCGCGCGGCGCAGGTGGCGAAGAAGCTCTACCGTTTTGCATTTCGCTTCCCGCGCGAAGTCTGGTTTCTGAACCGCGACGATCAGGCCGCGTTCCTCGACCAGAATCTGCTGGTGCATCCGGAGCGCGCCCGTCTGCTGCACGGCGAAGGCGTGGATCTGCAGCAGTTCGCCTTCACGCCGCTGCCGGATAAGCCGCATTTCGACTTCGTGCTGATTGGCCGGCTGCTGTGGGACAAGGGCGTGGGCGAATACGTGGAGGCGGCGCGGCGTTTGCGCGCGCGCTATCCGCACGCGCGCTTTCGTCTGCTCGGGCCGGTGGGCGTGGATAATCCCAGCGCGATCAGCCGCGAAGAAGTAGCCGCGTGGGAGCGGGAAGGCGTGATCGAATATCAGGGCGAGGCGCACGACGTGCGCCCGCTTATCGCCGCGGCGGATTGTGTCGTATTACCCTCGTACCGCGAGGGCGTGCCGCGCACGTTGATGGAAGCCTCGGCGATGGGCCGCCCGATTGTCGCCACCGACGTGCCGGGCTGCCGGGAAGTGGTCGCCGATGGCGTCAATGGTTTGTTGTGCGAAGTCCGTAATGCCGGGAGCCTCGCGCAGCGGCTCGCACAGATGCTCGACATGAGCGGCGACGCACGCCGCGCCATGGGCGAACGCGGCCGGCAGAAAGTCGCCGCCGAATTCGACGAGCGTGTCGTGATAAATAAATATAAAGACCTGATTCGTAACTTGACGGGCGTTTCACTTTAACGGAGCAACAGCATGGCCACGAAAGGCACGATTCTGGTGACGGGCGGCGCGGGTTTCATCGGCACGCATACGTGCGTCGAATTGCTGAACGACGGCTACGACGTCGTCGTCATCGACAATCTCGTGAACAGCAATCGCGAATCGTTGAAGCGCGTCGAACAGATCACCGGCAAATCCGTGACGTTCTACGAAGCCGACGCGCGCGACGAAGCCGCGCTGCAGCGTATTTTCGACGCGCATCCGGTCACGGGCGCGATCCACTTTGCCGCGCTGAAGGCGGTGGGCGAATCGGTGGCGAAGCCGATCGAGTACTACAGCAACAACGTCGGCAGCCTGCTCACGCTGCTTGGCGTGATGCGTGAGCGCAATGTGAAGCAGTTTGTGTTCAGCTCGTCGGCGACCGTGTATGGCGTGCCGAAGAGTTCGCCCATCGACGAATCGTTTCCGCTTTCGGCGACCAACCCGTATGGTCAGTCGAAGCTGATCGCCGAGCAGGTGCTGCGCGACCTGGAAGTGTCGGACCCAGGCTGGCGCATTGCGACGCTGCGCTATTTCAACCCGGTGGGCGCGCATGAAAGCGGGCTGATTGGCGAAGATCCGGCTGGAATTCCGAACAACCTGATGCCGTATGTCGCGCAGGTGGCGGTGGGCAAGCTCGAGAAGCTGCGCGTGTTCGGTAGCGACTACGACACGCCGGACGGTACGGGCGTGCGCGACTACATCCACGTGGTGGATCTGGCGCGCGGCCACCTGGCGGCACTCGATGCGCTGGTCAGACACGATGCGAGCTTCGTGGTGAACCTCGGGACCGGCCAGGGCTACAGCGTGCTCGATGTCGTGCGCTCGTTCGAAAAGGCCTCGGGCCGGCCGGTGCCGTATGAGATCGTGGCGCGCCGGCCAGGCGACGTGGCGTCCTGCTATGCCGACCCGGCGGCCGCTGCGAAGCTGCTGGGATGGAAGGCACAGTTCGGCATCGAGCGGATGTGTGTGGACCACTGGCGGTGGCAGGAGAGGAATCCGCGGGGGTTTGCAGCCGCCTGACATGAACCATGGACCTCGCTGAAGCGGGGTCTTTTTTTATGGCGCCGCCGCCCGGCCGCATCGACGATGGCCGCCCCGGCACCCTCTCCCGGAAGGGCGTAACCCACGCCCTCAGATCACAAAACCGCCTTGCGAAAAGCGCAATATTTCATTTTCCGCTATATTCCTACGGATATAGCGATACCCCTTTTGAGGACGCCGGCCGGCCTTCCTCGCATAATTCGACGTGTCCATGATTACGTTCTCCCGTTTCACGAATTACTTCGCGACTGTCGTCGAGCACGGCAGCATTCCGAAAGCTGCCGAAGCCTTGCAGGTGTCCGCATCCGCCATCGACCAGCAGATCCTGCAGGCGGAACAAGAAATCGGCGCGCAGTTGTTCGATCGCGCGCCTCAGGGCTTGCGCCTGACGGCGGCCGGAGAGGTCTTCGACAACCTGCTGGCGCGCTGGCAGCGCGACTATCGTCACGCGCTCACGCAGATCGATGAGCTTCAGGGTCTGGGGCGTGGGCACATCGAAGTGGCGATCATCGAGGCGCTCACTGAAGGCTTCGTCGCCGAAGTCATCGCCAGGCTGGCGAACGATCACCCCGGTCTGACGGTCCGCGTGCAGGTTTTCGATAACGATGAGGTGGCGCGCAGGATCGTCGCCGGCGACGTGGATCTCGGCCTGCTACTGACGCCCGAATCGACGCAAGGCCTGGAAATTCGCGCCTCGGTGAATGCGCCGCTGGGCGTCGCGTTCGCACCCGGACATCCGCTGCACGGCAACGCGGATCTGCGCGTCTGCCACACGCTGGACCACAAGCCGATTCTTCCCGCGCCGCCGCTCATGATCAGCGAATGCGTGGGCTCGCTGTTCCAGCAGCACCAGGTCGACATGCGTCGTTTCATGACCTGCAACAACACGCAGATGATGCGCTCGCTGGTGCGGCGGGGTATGGGCGTCGCGGTGCTGGGCTGGCTCGACGTCGCGTCCGATGTCGCTTCAGGCGATATGGACTTCCGTCAACTGCAGGACGCGCATCTGAAACCGCTGCGACTGCATTTATGCGAGGCTACAGGCCGACCGCTGACCCACGGCGCCGACCTGGCGAGCCGTTATTTTGAGGCGGGCATGGCGGAGATCGATTTCATGTAATCGGGTGATGGACTGCCCGGATAAGGCCCGCGTTTTAATGCACCGGCGCCGGATAATCCTTCCACAACCATTCGAGCGCCTCGGGCAAGGTTTGTTCGACGGTGCTCTGGTCAACGTGACCGGCATTGCGCGCGAACACGTATTGATAGTGATAGCCCTTGGCGGCAAGAACGCGTGCCATGTTCTCGTTGGCCGCGGTCCAGTCGTGCATGCCATCGGCAAGCGGCGCGACCGGATAAAAGAGATCGTGGTCCCCCGCCTCGAACCAATAGCGGATCGGCTTGCGCGGTGCATTCGGAATCAGCGGCGCGCCGTTGGAACCGCTCGCCGGCGTCACGGCAATTCCCGATACGGTGAGGTTCTGCTTGACCGGCCCCGGCCACGCACTGTGATACTGCCAGGCGCCGCCAGGCAGCGCTGTGTCATGCGGCCATTGCTGGTTCACCATCGTCGGCGAATAGCCCAGCACGCGGTGATAGAGGTCGGGACGGAACCAGGCCATGGTGAAGGCCGCGGCGGCGCTGGAACTGATGCCCATGGTCGCGCGGCCGTCCGGGTCCTTCGTCAACTGCACGTGCGCATTCTGTTCGACACGCGGCAACACTTCCTGCTCGACCCACTGGGCGTAAGTACCGGACACGGCGTCATATTCGCGGCCCCGTTCGGCGCCCTGCGCATCCTGCCCGCCGGCGCCTATGCCAATGGCGATCATCGGCGGCAGCTTGTGCGCGTGGATGAGGTCATCCAGCACGTTGAACAGCTTCTGCGCCTTGAAGAAGCCGTGCGGGCCGCCATCGCCATATACGATGAACGGCGCGGCCGTGCCGGGGACGTAATCGGCGGGCACATAGACGTCGACTTCACGGCGCCAGCTTCCGGGGTGGCTTGCCGGGACCAGAAGATCGGATTTGTCGCCGGGAGCGGTCGAAGCCGTGTTCACCGCCGAATTCCTGCAGCCGGGCAGATCGTCCCGAATCATGCCCGGCCGGTAGATCACGCTATCGGCCGAATCCATGATGAAGGTGTGGACCGTGCCGTGAGGCACGCCGGCTTGGGGAACCGTCTCCGGTGACGCCTGATGCGTCGCACCGATGATGTAGTTGCCGTCGCTGTCAATCGATGGCAACTGGCCGTCGGGCAGCTCGGTCGCCTGCGGATAGTTCGGATTGTGCGGGTCGCGGGTGGGCGGAGCCGTTTTCAGATCCAGCCCGGAGGTATCGATAAAAAACGGCGCTTGCGGATCGGTGGTGTTGGCGCCCGCCGGAACCGAGGCATTGGGCGGCACGCAAGCGGCATCGGCGGATTCGGCGGCGCTGGCCGGCACGGCAGCAGCGGTTGCGAGCAGCGCCATCACGAGAACAGCATGGGCTTTGGTCATCGATGATTCCCTCCCTCACTGCGCATGCCGGCCGGGTCCGACTGCTTGCCCGCGCGGCGCCTGGTCCCGCCTAGTCACCTTTAGTCCGGCTCAGTCCCGAACCCGAAGCAACGCGACCGCCTCAAAACCCTTCAAGCACGATCTTGCCGCAGGTGCGATCGCTTTCGATCAGCGCGTGCGCCCGCCGCAGATTTTCGGCGTTGATCGTGCCGAAGTGCTCGCCGAGCGTCGTCCGTAGCGTGCCGGCGTCGATCAGCGCGGCGACGCGTTCCAGAATCTCGTGCTGGCGGATCATGTCCGGCGTCTCGAACAACGAGCGCGTGAACATGAGTTCCCAGTGCAACGAAATCGCTTTGAGCTTGAGCGGCACGGCATCGAGCGTTTTCGGATCGTCGATGACGCCCAGCTTGCCCTGCGGCGCGAGCGCCTCGACGATCTGCGGATAATGCTCTTCGGTATGCGTGAGGCTCGCGACGTAGCGAACCTGCGTCACGCCGATGCGACGCAACTCCTCGGTCAGCGGACGCGTGTGAT
The DNA here is from genome assembly GCF_900996235.1 of Paraburkholderia sp. BCC1885. GTDB lineage: Bacteria > Pseudomonadota > Gammaproteobacteria > Burkholderiales > Burkholderiaceae > Paraburkholderia. Next base: position 107,663 of record NZ_CAAJGM010000230.1, on the reverse strand, counting down.
CGATGACGTCATGCGCGCCCAGCTTGCGGACCCATTCCTGCGTCTGCGGCCGCGAGGCCGTGCCGATCACGCGCAGCTTCGTCAGTTGCCGCGCGAGTTGGACCAGAATCGAGCCGACCCCGCCGGCCGCGCCGATGACCAGAAGCGCGTCGCCATCGCCCCCGCCCTCGGTCACACCGAGGCGGTCGAACAGCAGCTCCCACGCCGTGACCGACGTGAGCGGCAACGCCGCGGCGTGCGCGTCGTCGAGCGTGGTGGGTCGATGGCCGGCGATGCGCTCGTCGACGAGGGCATATTCCGCGTAGGCACCGGGGCGCTTCACCGAACCGGCGTAAAACACGCCATCGCCGACCTTGAAGAGCGTGACAGCCGCGCCGACCGCCTCCACCGTCCCGACCGCATCCCAGCCGAGCAGAAGCGGCGTATCGCCGAGCAGCCCCGCGCGGACCTTGGCGTCGACGGGGTTCACGGCAATGGCGCTAATCTTGACGAGCAGATCGTGCGGCCCCGGTTCGGGCTTCGGCAATTCGGTTTCGTAAAGGGAGCGCGGATCGTCGGTCGGTAGTCCGGGTTGGTCGTAGACAATGGCTTTCATTGGAATGACTGGCGTGATGTTCGGGGGAAGCCGCGGTGCGCGGCCCGGGCAGCCTTGTGTGACGCGCCTGCGGCGCGGCTTGGGGCCTGCTGCTCAAGGCGAAGAATATATACCGTCCCGCCAGCGCGTGCTCGCGAGCTTGCAAGGGGACTTCGCGCGCCCGGCCGTGACGCCGCTCAGATATTGCTCTGTAAAAGCGCCTTGCGATATTTGCGATGTGTGTACGTGAAGGCGTACAGCGCCAATGTCAATCCAACCCGGCCATCGCGCCAATTTCCACGGCGGATATACCATTTCCCGAATGCCCCAATCGGACTGAACCATTGCTTGAACCAAAGCACGGCAAACCGCTTTTTTCTATCGAGCAGGTCATTTGCGGCCAGATCGGTGTACAGATCCAGTTTGCGCATCACCTCGGAATTAGTCTCAAACGTATGATGGGACATGGCGGATTCGATCCGCCCAATATTGTCATAGCCGATAGGCGTTTCGTGGACGCTATGCGCCGTAAAGTCGGTCTTGTGCCGATCGCCGATACGAATGGGATAATCAGGACAGCCCACCGGCATGACCGCATGGACAACCGTGCCCCTCACCACCCAGTCACGGCGAACCCGGTAGGCGTCGTGTGAAAACCCAGCCATTTTCAGGGCCACGACTTCATCGATGAGTGCATCGCTAGCGATCTCGTCGCTATCGAAGAACATCACCATCTGATGCAGGCACATGCTGTTGGCAAATAGCCGTTGTGCGCGAAAATTATCGAAATTCCGGTGCGCAATTCTGGCGCCATGTCTGGCGGCAATTTCCAGCGTTGCGTCTTTGCTGCCGCTATCGACAACCAGCAGGTCGTCCGCGATGCGTTTGGCGGCCGCTAAAACCTTGTCTAAATGCTGCTCGCTGTTGTAAGTGAGAACATATACCGAAAGAGGTGTCAATTTTTTATCAACTTAAAATCAATATCGATGAAGCCGCACCATTGCATGCCGCCAAGAAATTTCATCTGCCGGGCCATTATTTCGGGAAGATTTCCGCATCTCCCGAAGATAATGGCGCACTGTAAATATTGTCGGCATTCTGGATGAAACCTTGAGTTGAAAGCCAGACGGATTTAATGGCCCAATGACACATCTCAAGGCGGCTCAGTAACAATCGAACACCACCTCGATCGCCTCATTTGTCACGCCCTGGACGCTGGTGGTATGCAAGGCGACCACGTGCACCTGTTTGTTGTGGGCTTTGCAGTACGCCGCCGCGTGCTTCGTCCCCACGGACCTGACGTGGGTCCACGACGTCAGGCTCCAGCGCGCCCGGCTCATAAGGGTCAGGTGGCCGTCCTGGCGTGAGTCGACATTCGACACGGTCGTGCACGCAGACAGTACGCCGATTCCCGCGAGGCACGCGCTTTTTCTCGTCGCGGCACGCCAAAGCGAGGCGTGAAGCAGCATGAACACGGGCCCGGGCAAGCGGCGATGAGACAAAAAGCTAGGCATAGGCGTCGTCGGTAACGGCGGGGTTACGGCAACGGCGATTGTATCGGCGGATTCAGCCTGGTGGTGTGTTACAGCAAAATTCTGACGCAACGGGGCCGTCGGGCCGCCCGGGTTGCGCCAGAAGTCAAACCTCGCCAGCGGGAGCTAGGCCGCCAACGGTGCAACCGCGCCGCCCAGTTGCGCTGACGCTTTCCCGCGCCCACGGGCAGCAAATGGCGCGTCCTCGCCGTCCTCCGCAGACGCTTCGCCCGGCTCGAGCCGGAACACCGACACCGCGTCCCGCAAAACAGCCGCCTGCTCTTCCAGCGACTGCGCCGCGGCAGCCGCCTCTTCCACCAAGGCCGCGTTGTGCTGGGTGACCTCGTCGATCTGCGTAATTGCCTTGTTGACCTGCGCGATGCCCTCGCTCTGCTCCAGCGCCGCCGCCTCGATCTCACCCATGATGCCGGTCACGCGCTCGACCGACTGCATCGCCTCGTGCATCGTCTTGCCCGCTTCGGCCACCAGCGACGCGCCCTGCTCCACCTTGGCCGCCGACTCGCCGATCAGTTCCTTGATTTCCTTGGCGGCCGTGCCGGAGCGCTGCGCGAGGCTGCGCACCTCCGAGGCCACCACCGCGAAGCCGCGCCCCTGCTCGCCCGCGCGCGCGGCTTCGACGGCCGCATTCAGCGCAAGGATGTTGGTCTGGAAGGCAATCCCTTCGATCATGCCGATGATCTCAGCCACCTTGCGAGACGAAGCGGTAATGCCCTCCATCGTCTCGGTGACCCGGCCCACCACGGTGCCGCCGCGCGTCACCGTCTCCAACGCGCCGTGAGCGAGCCGATTGGCCTGCTGGGCGTTGTCGGCGTTCTGCTTCACCGTCGCCGACAGCTCTTCCATGCTGGCCGCGGTTTCTTCTAGCGCCGCCGCCTGCTGTTCCGTGCGTCGCGACAGATCGGCATTGCCCGCGGCGATCTCGTTGGCGCCCTGCGTGATCGCGCCGGTGCTGCCGCGCACCTTCGATACCGTTTCGACGAGGCCGTCGCGCATCTGCGTCAACGCGCCGAGCAACTGGCCCATCTCGTTGCGCGAGCGCACCTTGACCGCGATCGTCAGATCCCCCGCCGCGATACGCTGGAAATGGCGAATGGTCTGGTTGACCGGCCGGATCACCGCCGCCGACAACCCGACGCGCGCCAGCACGCCAATCACAATCGCGATCACGCCGATCGCCGCGAACAGCAGCGTGGCCATCTGGAAGCGCGACGTCGCCGTTTCGGCCTGGGCACGCTGGTTGTCGGTTTCCAGTCGCTCGAGCGAATCGATCGCTTTCGCATAACTCGCGTAGTAGCTATTGGCGGTCTCGCCCTGGATGTTGCGGAAGGTATTGAAGTCGTTATCGGCGAGCGCCTTGAACTCCGGCTCGATGGCCTGATCGACCAGAGCCGAGCGAGCCGTCTGCACGGCATGCGCGAGCCGCTGCTCGTCGTCGCTGCCGAATGGTCCAGCCATGTAGGTCTGGAAATCCGTGTTCGATTCAAGCAGCACCTTGTGCGCCGCGGGTAGAAGGTCGTCGGTCTGCTTGCCGACGCTGAACAGGGTCTCGTAGCTGCCCAGCGCCAGCCGCACCTGCAGCAGCTTGGCGGAACTCGCGTTCAGATGCGTCAGCGCGGCCGAATTGCGCTGCACGTCGTGAAGGCCGTTGCTCGCCAACTTGAGCGCCCCGTATCCGACCCCGATCACGGTCAGCAAAAACGCGACGAACACGCCGATGACTAACGTCAGGCCACCCCGAATGGTGATGTTATTTAACATTGTTTTCTCCGTAACGTCTTGGTCGCGCGGCGCATGACCAAAAATTCCCTCTCCTCACCTCGCTGCCTCTGGGTTAACGGTCGTTCGGATCCCGCACTAGATAGGGGGAATCCATGACGGGCAAGGGTTTGACCAGGGTTACGGGATCACTATTTGGGAGTGTTAATTAGCGCCGGAAGAGCGCATGCGCGGCGCATACGCCGTCGTGAAAGATTACTCAAGCAACGCTTGCGGCAGCGCGGCTTCCTGACGGCTATCGTTGCGTGACCTTCCAGGACATGGAGAAGGTAGTATTGCCCTGCGTAACGTAACCGGTCGACCGACAGTTATCGGAGAGCGGGTCGCATAAGATAGTCAGCGTTTGCTTGCCGCTAAAATCCAGGTTGACCGCAGCATCAGTCGCACCATGCTGCGGCGTCGGCAAACTATAGACAAAAGGATAGCTTTGCTTGGGCGTTTTCGTGTGATCGCCCAGAACAACCAGCGTACCGGTGTACTTGGGAGCGGGATCGAAGTGCAGTTCCGCCGTGTCGGCCATTTGCGTCTCTCCCTGCATCACGACGGGATGCGAATAGCCATCGGCTATGGCGCTGCGCGCAATAGAAAACAGAATAAAAACAGCGGTGAGGTTGCCAAGCATGAGGACATTCAGTGAATCGGGGTTCAAGAAGTATGACAGAATGGTCAGTTTTTTTCAGTGGCGGTGCCATGCCTAGCTCGGGGCATCAGCGGAGCAGAAGCGGGTTGGCCAGTGATTGACGCTTTGATCCGCCGAGGGCAGCTTTTCGGCGCCGTGCGTTTCGTTTGTATAATTCGGCGTCTTCGCTCAGGCCCACGTTCATGCTTAGTCTCGCGCTCGGCTTTCTCGTCTCACTGCTGGTCACGTTGTTGATAGTGCGCTATGCGCATCTGCACGAAAAATTCTCCACCGATACCGATCTGACCGGTGTACAGAAATTTCACGTATTCCCGGTGCCGCGCATTGGCGGAGCCGGCGTCCTGATCGGACTGGTGGCGTCAGCCTTGCAGTTGCATCACGCCTATCCGGCCGTGTCGGAGGGGATTCTGGGCCTTGTGGCTTGCGGCATGCCGGCCTTCGGCTCGGGGCTGATCGAAGATCTGACCAAGCGGGTCCCCCCGCTCGCGCGGCTCATTTGCACTATGGCGGCCGCCGCCCTCGCGTATTTCCTGCTGAGTATCGCCGTCACACGCATTAGCGTTCCGCCGCTCGATTTTCTGCTGTCCTATACGGTCATTTCCTGCACGGTCACGGTGCTGGCCGTCGCGGCGCTGGCGAACGCCGTCAACATCATCGATGGCTTCAACGGACTTGCGTCGATGGTCGCGCTCATGATGTTCGCGTCTCTCGCGTATGTGGCGTTCGAGGTGTCGGACCCGGTCGTGCTGTCCGCGTCGTTCATCATGATGGGCGCAGTAATGGGCTTCTTCATCTTCAATTTCCCGGCAGGTCTGATTTTTCTCGGCGATGGCGGCGCGTATTTCATTGGCTTCATGCTGGCGGAAGTGTCGATCATGCTGGTGATGCGCAACCGCGAAGTGTCGGCGTGGTATCCAGTGCTGCTCTTCATGTACCCGATCTTCGAAACGTGTTTCTCGATCTACCGGAAGAAGTTTATTCGCGGGACGTCACCAGGGATTCCGGACGGCGTTCATCTGCATATGCTGGTCTATAAGCGTCTTACACGTTGGGCCGTGGGTACACGTACGGCGCGCGAGCTGACGCGGCGCAATTCGCTGACCTCTCCGTATCTGTGGCTCCTGTGCCTCGTCGCAGTGGTCCCTGCTACATTGTTCTGGCGGCACACACTGCATCTGTTCTGCTTCGTGATGGTGTTCGCTGCGACCTACGTCTGGCTGTACGTCAGTATCGTGCGCTTTAAGTCACCGCGGTGGCTGGTTGTGAGGAGGAGCCCCCAACGCAAATAAGGCCCCGTTGGACTAGTAATCAGCTTCGCTTACCCGACGGAAATGAAACGCTGGAGGGCAGGTTCCCGAGATACGAGAATACTAGGACCGCTCCGCCACAAAATTTGACCAGTGGTGCAAGTGTGGCCCGTCGCGTTGCGCTCGGCATCGATGTTGGCGCGACGACTTGCCTCGGAAACTCGGACTGAAGAAAAATCAGCGGGAAGGCGCCACAGCCACTTACCACGGACCATGCGAAAGCGCCTACGACTTCGATGACGAACAGACCGATGGATTTCCTTTCCAAAATCAAGCGACAGCATGGGTGGGAGGAGAGAGCTGGGACGTCGGTGAGACTAGGTAAAAGAACGCCTGCCTGAAGCGGTCGAAGTTGAGGAAAATGCGGCTGAATCCGATCTAGCGTTCGGCAAGACAGGCAAAACTGAGCAATGTCTTGTCCGCAATGCACTTCCAGACGCCGCATGCGGCAACAAAAGGCGCGAGGCTATACAACGCAAAGCAGCGAATGACGTTCATATTGCTGTCGGTGGCTTGAACCAAGCGCAGCACACCCTGCGCACCTAGCTATGGAAGGATTCGCTGCGCGCAATAGTTGCCAACTTGCCCAGCGTCTATGATCAAGACGAGGTCACGAATATATTGAATCTCTCTGGCATCCTTCGGAACAAGCGCAATGCTTTTGCATATGGCTTTTACATTCTAGTTTCAAGTATATTCAGCCGACAGCACAACAACCATATTAGGAACCCGTTCTTGCATCACGCCAGCCCTTACCTTGAGACGGATCGTTCAGCATCTTCGCCACTCTATCTACGCCTAGTCACCATCGTCAGTGTCAGCCTGATCCCGGTGGTGATGACGATCATCTCCACATTGATCGCCAGCCGGGGACAGTGGCAAGACGTCCTGCCAAGCTGGAGTGATGAAATCATGCACTGGCACCAAGTTGCCACCGCTATCCGGGCAGGTCTGAAAGGCGGCTACTACACAATGTGGGAGCAACCAGCGCCGCTGAAAACCTTCCATTTTTATGCTTGGGGTCCTTCGCCCTATCTTATCTATGCTATGGCGGGTAGCCTGTTCGGGTGGGGGCCATATAGCTTTCCAATATTTAATCTGACGGCGCTGACGCTAGCGCTAGCTAGTTTCTGCTGGGTAGCACGCCTGAACCTCCGCCAATTGGCAGTGCTAGCGCTGATCCTTCTGACCTTCTGGCCCGGACTGTTGTACTACCCTCTGAGCATGCTAGAAACGCTGCACTATGCCTTGGCGGTGATACTGGCGGCATTGTGTGTCCCACTCTGGCGACGGGGGGAGCGCGCATCGCTTGCACTGAAGGCGGGGGTGCTGATCTTCATCGCCTTTATTTCGTTCTTGCGGCCCTCCTGGGTAATCGTCCTCCTGCCCTGCTTACTGCTCATGCTCGCGCCCACCCGCAAAATGTTCCTGCTTTCCGTAATGGTGACGGGAGTGGTGGGGCTAGGGTCGATGACCTTATTTGACCAAGTGCGCGCACCCTATCTGTTAGGAGGACAAGGCATTTTGGCAATCGGACATCCGTTGCATGCTTATCTGAATCGAATCGTCGAAAATCTGGAAGGCTTTTTCAGCCCATTGAAGACACCAGCGGAAATCGCGTTCACCCTGCAACTTCTATTTGTCCTAGGCTTGGGGGTAACTGCATTGGTGTGCAGCAAGCGCTTCCAGTGGATCACCCGTCAGGAAGGAATCTTCCATGTCCTCAATCTAGGCGGCATTCTGGCAGCCTGTATCGTCTTCTTCCACGCGGGTTTCTGGTACGACTTCCAACTATTGAGCGCCCAGCTACTACTCAGTATGCTGGTACTGCTCTACTTCAAACGTTACGTCTCACTGGTTCTGATCGCTATTACCAGCCTGCTATTCCTGCCTGGCGTATTGACGACCTTCCAGGAACGAATTGACTCCAAGATGGTTAGAAATCAGGCCGATCTGGCCGCATTTAAAGCTAGTCTGCGCCATCATCTGGCGTACGATCCAGCGCAAACTAATCCTTGGTGCAATACTCTGAACATAAGTGTGTACAGCTTCCGCTCTGAACTGATTGAAGTGCCCGCCGGTGTAGGGATCACCTTTTTTGTCTCCAATAGCGATCCGATGCCCATGCGTTCTCGTTACTGGTTGCTTGGGCCGAGTGTTGCCGAAGCACTCCTTGACGCCAATCCTGGTGCATCCCTGGTACCCATCGCTCAAACACCACTGGGTACGCTCTATCGCAATCCAAAGGCGAATTGCGAATCACATCCATGAGCAACGGCGCCTTAGCCACGCGATCTCCCAACGAGTCGCGACGTCCCCGCAGTAAATCAGCCTAATGGCTCGGACACACGTACGGCTGTACGACATCCGCGACGCGAAGCGCCTTCACTCGCACCGTAGCGTTTGTCGGGTGCGCACCATCAAAAAGCAGTGGCGCAATATTGCCTCGAGACATGAAGTATTCATATTGGTTAACGATCGGTAACTTCATGCTTTTAGCCAGCTCGACTAGGGTTACGTCGAGCATGCCAATCCACTGGTTCTCGCCGTCCCAAATTACCGTTTGAGCGCCATCAACCACCGGATTGGGCGTCTCGAAGACCATCATCTTTCCGTGCGTCCGAACCAACTGAGCGATGGATTGCATGGCACCCCGGTAGTCCGCCTCCGATGTCTTGAGACGTGCATCATTGATGCCGTAGTTGGCAATGACCATGTTCGCCTTCGACATTGTCATTGCAGCCGCAAAGGTCGAAGGATAGCCATTCGTGCCATTCAGAGCATCAATCGCACGAGTTGTCGTGACTGCCCTATTATTCACGGTCACCGGAAATCTACAGCGTTGCGTTAGCTCGCTTTGCAGAATGGCAGGCGCGGTGTGATCCGGTTTGTCTACCGGAACGAGAACCGTACTGTCCCCGTAATAATCGATGACATAGCTTCGGTGCTGGGCGGCCGAAGCGACTTCGCATCCAGCGGACATCAAAAATACGATGCCAAGAAATGAACCCAGTACCGATCGTGACATGCGGGCCTCAATGTTCGTTTGAAGGCTGAAATCATACCTGATGACCTCGGAATGCAGCGCTCGGGCACTCGTACGCTTGGATTGCATGGCGACCCTGTTGCGCGCCAGCCGGCGCGAACATCTCCGCCATCGATAGGCCGGAGTAGAGATATCTCGGTAAGCGGCCAGCAAACCCATCTTGAATCTGGCTGCGGCGCTTGGGAGTATCGTGTCCACTACACGAATAAGCGGACACGTGAACACTATAGAATCGGAATCACTCCCAGAGCGTCGTCGGCGGCAACGCTATAGCGAGGAGTTCAAGGCCGAGGTGGTAGCGGCCTGCCAGGGAATCGGCGTATCGGTTGCGGCAGTTGCACTGGAACACAGGCTCAATGCGAATCTGCTTCGGCGCTGGATCGATCAGGCAGAAGGTCGACTTCCCAGGAGGCCGTTGGGCCGCCCACCTGCCACGCCACCGTCGCTGCCAGCCTTTGTGCCAGTACCATTGGGAACACCGGATACGCACTCGTCCAAGATCCGCATTGAGGTTCGCCGTGGAGGTCAGTCGATCACGGTTAGCTGGCCGACATCAGAGGCAGCGCAATGCGCCGCCTGGCTGCGAGAGTGGCTCGCGTGATCCGCATTGATGAAGTATGGCTGGCAGTCGACCCGCTGGACATGCGTGCCGTTTTCGACACGGCTTTGGCGCGGGTGGTCAAGGTGTTCGGCGCCGCGCATCCCTACCATGCCTACCTGTTCTCCAACCGGCGAGCCAACCGCCTGAAGGTGCTGGTTCACGACGGAATCGGTATCTGGCTGGCAGCGCGACGGCTGCACGAGGGACAGTTCGTCTGGCCTCACGCCGGCAGCGAACCGAAGCAACACGCACTCACGCAGGAGCAGCTCGCGCGTCTGGTAATCGGTTTGCCGTGGCAGCGCATCGGCCCGAACGGTGTGATCCGCGTCGTATAAGGCCAACAGGGACGTAAACAGTTGCGCTTCCATGGTGCCAGGGGTTCTGGCAGACTGGTTTGCATGAACCTGCCCGCCGACCTCAACGCCCTCAGCCCGGAACAGTTGCGCACGCTCGCCGCGCAGCTGATTGCCCAGGTGCAGGAGAGAGACCGGGAAATCGAAGAGAAGGCGCGGGAGGTCAAGGAGAACGAACGCGAGCTGCATTACCGCCAGACCCGTATCGAGCAGTTGAGCCACGAGATCGCCATCCTCAGGCGCCAGCAGTTTGGCCGGCGCAGCGAACAGCTCAGCAGCGAGCAGATGAACCTGCTGGACGAAGCCGTCGACGCCGATCTGGCCGCCATCGAACTGGAGCTCGAGCAGCTTCACAAGCAGCAGCCGACCCGTCACCCCGGCAACCGAAGCGCGCATCGCTGCCGGCGCAACTGCCGCGCACGGAGATCCACCACGAGCCGGACAGCACCGTGTGTCAGTGTGGCTGCGAGCGCGTGCGCATCGGTGAGGACATCAGCGAGAAGCTGGACTACACGCCGGGCGTGTTCACGGTAGAGCGGCATATCCGTGGCAAGTGGGTCTGCAAGAAGTGCGAAACGCTGGTTCAGGCGTCGGTGCCCGCACACGTCATCGACAAGGGTATCCCGACCACGGGACTACTGGCCTCGGTGCTGGTTGCCAAGTACGCTGACCACCTTCCCCTGTATCGTCAGGAACAGATCTTTGCGCGGGCGGGTCTGGCGATACCGCGCTCGACACTGGGTGCCTGGGTCGGCGCGTGCGGCGCACAGTTGCAGCCACTGGTCGATGCCCTCCATCAGGAACTCTTGCAGCAGGGTGTGCTGCATGCGGATGAGACGCCGGTGCAGATGCTCAGTCCCGGCAAGGGGAAGACACACCGGGCGTATCTGTGGGCATACGCGCCGACGCACTTCAGTGATCTGCGCGCGGTGGTTTACGACTTCGCAGACAGCCGCGCAGGCGAGCATGCTCGCACGTTTCTGGCCAACTGGCAGGGCAAGCTGGTGTGTGACGACTATGGTGGGTACAAGGCTGGCTTCCAGCAAGGCATCACCGAAATCGGATGTGCGGCGCACGCGAGGCGCAAGTTCTTCGACCTGCATGCCAATCACAGCAGCCACGTCGCTGGACAGGCCATGCCGTTCTTCGCTGCGCTTTACGAAATCGAGCGCGACGCTGCAGTGCTGGATGCCGGGGAGCGCCGCAGGCTCCGCCAGAGCCGGGCCAAACCGGTGTGCGATGCACTGCACGAATGGATGACGGCGCAACGCAAGCTGGTTTCGGAAGGTTCAGCGATTGCAAAAGCGCTGGACTACAGCCTCAAACGTTGGGAAGCGCTCACGCGCTATCTCGACGACGGGCACGTGCCCATAGACAACAATTGGGTCGAAAACCAGATACGTCCATGGGCCATCGGCAGGGCCAACTGGTTGTTCGCCGGCTCGCTACGAGCAGGCCAGCGCGCTGCCGCCATCATGAGCCTCATAAGGTCGGCACAGCTTAACGGCCACGACCCGCACGCCTACCTGAAGGACATCCTCACGCGATTGCCGACCCACAAGGCCAGCGACATCTCTGCATTGCTGCCGCATCGCTGGCAACCAACCGTGACCGTCGATTAGCGTACCTCGTCAAGGCAGCCGCTTACATATCTCGTAGGTATGTTGTTGAATACAGGGCCGCCGGGAATGCAACTCCGGTTTCGTCTACTCGTCGACCTCCAGTGTCTTCTCTGAACCTTCAGTTAGCTCTCTCGGACATAGGCAATCAGCTGTGACCAAGGGGGGTTGCACAAGTGATATCACGCCCGGCGAGCGGCGCAACCTACTGCGCGACGCGGGTTTTACGTAAGCGCGCGACTCCGCACACCTAGCTTCCGTTTTCGCTCGTTATCGCGGCTAGACGAACGGCCCCTGACTCAGTCGTGGCGCAGCCAACTAACACATTAACTGATACGCTGCCGCCTTCCAAGTTTCGGTACTACGCCGATAGTCGAATAATCAGTTCTGCCTATCCCAAAGGCTTCTGTATCGTCTTCTTCGCGACGATGAGTCGTGAGCCCCCGAGGGGCAAGTCAATGCCATTGCGAATCAACGCGAGATCGACGCCCAATATCTTCTCGAACAGGGAATTAAGCCAAGGGGAGATGTTGAGTTCTGCCACCGCGTCCACGCGATCAGTGGCGTTGCTCGGAGATCTCTTCAGCAGCCGGGATACAAACATCAGCGGCAGTAAACTCGATACAAAGGAGGTGCTGCGCAAGATATCGAAGCCGGCGGCTTCGACCTTCATATGAAGTGGTCGAGCCTCGTATCGTTGCACATGGCAGGCATAGTCGTCGACAGAACTCCACAGCCACGGGTGTTGCGGCACTGTCAGCAACAGTAGACCATTGGGCTTCAATGCCTGGTGCATTTCCGCCAACACCTTGGTGTCCTCTTCGATGTGTTCGAGCACGTCAAACGCGCCGATAACTTCAAATTCTTCAAAATACGGAATTGCCCTGGCGTCCATTTGCATGAACCCAATCGATGGCTGTCTGGCTGCGGCAAATTTCAGCCCGGCTGGAAAAATTTCGCTTCCATAAAGCCGCGCACCGGGGTAAGCATTCGCGATACCAGACAGGACATACCCCGTGCCGCAACCGATCTCCAACAGGGACTGGAACCCACCGCAGTATTTCCCGAGCGCCCAGACGATCAGGCGATTACGAACACGGAACCAAAAGTTCCTGGCTTCCAGAGGGGCCAGTTCAGCAAAATATGAGGGCTTGAACCCATCGGCCACCTCGCTCGACGCAGGCGCATGAGACGGAAAGCCATCGTGGATTTCAAGCGTCGCCGAACAAGTTGGGCAATTTTCATTTAGCGATGGATAGATCGCACCGCAAGCGAGGCATTTCTTCACGTCAAGCCTCTCGTGTCACTCTTATCTGCGGGAAATACAAAATACTTAAACGTTAAGAACAAAAATCCAGCCACTACGGCGATTGCGGCGGCCTGGACAAACTGATGCGGCAAGCCTAGGCAGCTGGTGAAAAAACTCAGCATGGAAAAATTAATTAGATACCCCATTAAATGTGCAATCGCATATCGGCCTATCGTCGTAGCCAGTGAGCCACGATAGGAAAACGTCCATTTTCGATTTGCCACGAATCCTACACAGGCACCGGTCAGGTATGACATCGTCATTGCTTTTCGTGGTGTGGTGCCAAGGTAAGTGACGAGCAGATAAAGAAGATAGATCGCCAGGTTGCAGCCCACACCTATTACGCAGTATCTTACCAACTGCTGGATCGGTAGGCGCACTACGCGATGAGGCAAGGAAAGACGTTCCACAAAATTCCTTTCGCAAATACTTTCGGTCAGTGAACGAGATAATTTTTCCGCTTTTCATCTTCATCAAAAGTTAGCCGGTCCACGATATATAACGGCCGCTTCTTCGCTTCGTCAAAGGTCTTTCCGAGATAGATGCCCGTGATTCCAAGGATCGAGATAATAATTCCGCCAATAAAATATAAAGAGATGATGAGGCTGCTCCATCCGGCAATTGGCGATCGATATAAAATTGAATGTATCAATGTGTATGTTCCATAACAAAACGAGATGGACGCCATCAAAAAACCCAACCGTACGGCGAGTCGTAGGGGCTTGTCGGAGTAGGCGACAATTGTCTCCGTGGCGAGATTCCACAGCTTTCTGAAGGTGTAGGTCGATTTTCCTTCAAAACGTTCGTCGTGCGACACATTGACAGTCGAGGCTTTAAAACCCATCCACTGCACCAGTCCGCCAAAAAAGCGAAGTTGTTCCCGCATGCCTTGGAAGTTCCGGACCACCTTGCGCGACAGGATGCAGAAATTTCCACTGTCGCCATCGTATTCGATATCTGCCAGATAGCTAAATAATTTATAGAACAACCAAGAGGTCGCCCGCTTCAACCACGAGTCGCTGCGCACTCCACGCCCCGCGCGTACGACATCAAATCCTTCTTGCGCTCGCGCGTACAGACGGGGTATTTCTTCCGGTCGATCCTGCAAATCGCAGTCCATGATGACGACCCAATCGCCCCGGCAGTAGTCGAGACCGGCCGTGATTCCATAGTGCTGCCCGAAGTTGCGACTGAACTGAATGCCTCGTACTCGCGGATCCGCATTCGCCAGTCGCTCGATGACCGCCCAAGAGCCGTCACCGCCGCAGTCTTCAACCAAAATGACCTCGAAATCTGTCGAAACTGGCTCCAGAGCGATTTTTAGCCGTCGATAAAGCTCATCGAGACTGTTTTCGGCCTTATAGACTGGGACAACTACGGAAATGTGTACGTGTGTCATGTGCGTGGCGATTCTTCGTGTGCGGCATTGAATTTGCTAAGGGTTCGACGAAGCCATATAGCACTGAGGACCACGACTGGTAACTGTAAAAGATAAGACATCCAGCTCATCCACAGCCCATAGTGCATGAAATAGAGCTGCTTCGGAAATGTCAGAATACCCCCGTAGTCTGGCGGCAGCCATTGCATGATATTAATCTGCAGCCAGAACTGGCCGAAGACGATGGTCAACACGGCCAGCGCGCATTTGAGCGCCGTTGTTGCTTTCGAGCGTTCGAGAGCAAGCACAAGCACCAAAACGAAGAAAGGCCACGCAACCGTAATAAAGCGTGGTTCGCATGCGATGCCCAATGGTATTGACGCGCCAAGAACGGCGACGACACCGGGCCCCAGTCGTCTTGCCTCAACGCAGCACTCCTTCCAAAAGAGGCAAAGGAGCAATACGAGAGGTCCCCAAAACGCCGACAGCGTAACGAAGGGCAACAAAACTTTGCCACTGGGAGGTAGCAATATAAATTCAATCAAATATTGCACGTTACTAGGGTTGGAAATGAAAGGGTTAGAGATCGCCTTAACAACTACTGACGGCACAACAATTGCAGCAATCGCCATCACGATCAAATGCAGGGGTGCCTTGCGGAGGTTGAGGATGATCGCGGGGAAGAACGCCCGCGATCCGATTAAGAGTGCCAATGCGAACACCAGAGCCGTAAGGGATGGCAAGCCGGTAAGCAATCGTTCCAGTGTGCATGGAACCACACTCGGGACCATCACCGCCGCCAATATCTTAGGAATTTTGCATTCGTGTTCGGTTGACGCGGCATTCTGTATGAGCGCTAGATATCCAAGAATCGATAGTGCTAGCACCGCGCCTCCGCCAAATTTTACTATGCGCGCGAGCACGTTCAATCGCTTCGCGCGCATCCATGCCGGCAATACGACTTCCTGCGGGAATCCTGACTGAAGAAAAATCAGCAGCAACGCGCCGCAAACACTCACCACGGGCCACGCGAAAGCACCAACAACGGTAGTGACAAACACTCCAATAGATCTCCTCTCCAAGTAAGACATCAACAGCATCATAGCGGTGAAAAGCGCAGTGACATCCGTGAGAACAGGATAGAAGAATGCCTGCTTGGAACACTCATAGTTGAGAAAAACACCGCTGAATCCAACCCAGCGCCCCGCAAGACTAAGCGACACCACGTTCGCGATGCGCTTCCACACGCCGCAAGCGACTACAAGAAGCGTCAGGTTGTATATCTCGAAGGCGCGAATAATGTCCAGATTGCTGTAAGCCGCACCGGCCAGACTTAGCATACCGTGCACGATGGCCGACGGCAGGATTCGCTGTGCATAGTAGCTACCGAGTTGTCTTGTGCCTATAATTGCCTCGAGCTTGCGGACCATATCGGCATATTGGCTACCATCCCAGCCTAAACCATCTCCAGCGGTTATCCTTTCTCCCCAGAAAAAGCTGAACAGACCCAACACGAGAACGATGAGCGTCATCAGTCGGTGGCTGCTTTCGATTTCGCTCCAAGACAGTGCTTTTGCTATCGGTTTCATTTTCGTCTGCCCAAAATACCGCTCCTTCTGGCGGAACCAGCCGGGCATGTTACCAGCGCAGGTCGAAGCAATGGGGCGGATGGCCTCAGCACAGACCCGATGATCTTCGGCATAGTGTCGCGCAAGCCGAAGCCGCCTGCTCCGGGGATTTTGCATTTTGGTCGGCGAAGCAACACCCCCATCAGCACTAAAGCAAGCAAAGCACCGATGGTCCTGGCGTTTGGAAAACAGGCATAGCCGACCATTTCGTCAGTGCTTCTTAACGATTACCTACTGCCGTCTCGGTAATTCGAGTCCCCGATTTCGGCGGCAGTTCCATATTTGCAAAGGACGCGGCCACGCGCTTCCCTCTCTTTCGTAATGGTTCTTCGACGAAGCGAAAGCTCATCTCGGCCAAGATGAAGATCAGCACAAGCGCGGTCATAGAAAATCGAAGCGTGAAAGTGGAGGAGACGGGCAATCCATGAGCTAACCTTTCCCAGATCTCACAGGTGATCCAATAAGCAGGCATGTGAATGAGATAGATCGCAAATGAACGCGCACCTATCCACTCGAGCGCGCTGCGCACTGGGGACGGTGCGAGGAAGTACCCACAATCGTAAGAGCAGATCCAGACAATGACGGCGCCGACTATGGCGACCATGCCCGTATAAAACCAAGTGATCTCGTAACGCGCAAACGCAACTGCACAAAATAGCAGTGCGGCCGAAATCAAATAATGCAAACGCGATTTTGCGAAACGAGGCTCGATCAGTTGGTAGACAGTAGATCTCTCAAACAGTGCGATCAGCACTCCGAAGAGCAATGCATCGGTTCTCAGGAACGCCGGCAAAGTGCCCCATTGAGGCCGCCACAGGAAAAACTGTACGATGATCAGGACTCCGATCACCGGCACAAGACGCTTCCGGCTTACCAGCACAAGAAGCGGAAGGATCAGATAAAATTGCTCTTCAAGCGACAGGCTCCAGTAGATATGAAAGTCACCGCAGATTCCGCCGCGCTGTGAGCATTCGAAATCTTGTATGTTTTTTACGTGGAATAATACGGCCGCCACATCGGATAAATTCTTCCCCGTTAAATGGGCGGCATCGACGTGCCTAAAAGCGAGGCCAGCCACGAACGGTAGCAGAATCCACAGCCATGCTGATGGTGCAATGCGATAGAAACGCCCAATCCAAAAGGCAACAACCGGACGCCAGAACTCCTCGCCCTGCCGACTACTAATTCGCGGCAATAAACCGCGCGCGATGACGTAGCCCGAGATGACAAAAAACAGGTCTACGCCAACCCACATCCCTGATCCAAATGTCACCCACCGATCAGGGTCCCATATAAAGAGGAAGTGCAGGTGATGTACGACTACCAAAATGACCGCAATGGCGCGAAGGGCTTGTAGCTCGGGGTTGGTTGGAACATGCGAACGCATTTTATTTTAAAAAATGGGCGGCTCAAGGGCCGACCAGTATAGCGCAGCAACGAAACAATCCTTGCCACGACGAAGTCTGCGTTGCCAAGGTCATGCCCCGTACACCTGGAAGTTCTCCTCCCACACGCGCCGGATTTCCCCGCACAGCATTGCGTCACGCTGCGCCCGCGCCGACAGGCGTGCTGGATCGACGCGTCGGGCCACATGCTGGTAATACGTCGACGGTGCGATCGGCAGCACCCTGCAGATCGGCTCGACCCCGTAGACCTGCCGGTGATCATCAATGAACGGGATCATCACTTCGGTCGGCGGTTGAGCTCCGCCTGTGCGAAATACGCCGATGCCTTGCGCAGGATCTCATTGACCTAGCGCGGCTCACAGTTCTCCCGTTCCAGCTCTTTCAGGCGTTGCTGATCCACGCTGCTGTTGTCGACCCGCAGGCCTCGATTGCGTTCGTCCTGACGCACCCAGTCGCGCAGCGTCTCGCCTGAGCAGCCCATCTTGGCAGCAATCGACGCAATCACTTTCCATTGCGATTCATGTTCGCCGCGGTGCTCGTGGACCATCCAGACTGCCCGTTCACGAACTTCGGGCGAATACCTCGGTGATTTCTTCTTGACGTTTTCCATGACTCCATTCCAGGGTTTGGAGTCTCCGGAAAACCTGGAGCGGTTCAAAATCTAGCATTGACAATGACTTGCAGTGGCTCACTCCGCTTGAGCGGGTGGCACAAGTTTCGGCTCGTGGAGGTGATCGACAATACCCCTCTCGGGCTTATAACCCGCTACGTACTCGAACAGGATGCCGCGAATCCTCTCCAGATTGTTATCTGAACAGGCTGCAGCCAACGTCTCGACGAGTTCCTCCATGTGTACCCGAGCCAGATGACTTTCATGCGCCTTCATAATGCGAGGATGGGAAGTGCCTGTCACGTCTCCCCCAATCAACAACTCTTCATATAGCTTTTCGCCGGGGCGCAGGCCGCTAAACCCGATCTCGATGTCGCCGTGCGGGTTGTTAGAATCCTTTACTGAATAGCCGCTCAGATTGATCATGCGGCGAGCCAAATCGAGAATCTTGACGGGTTCACCCATATCGAGCACAAACACCTCGCCATTTCCGCCCAACGCTCCCGCCTGGATAACCAACTGGGACGCTTCGGGAATGGTCATGAAGTAGCGGATGATCTCGGGATGCGTGACCGTAACCGGGCCACCCCGCGCAATCTGCTGGCGAAAAAGCGGGACCACGGAGCCCGACGATCCCAGTACGTTGCCAAACCGGACAATGCTGAATCGAGTCGCAACGGCTGGATCGCTGGCAAACGCTTGTAAAACGAGTTCGGCCATGCGCTTGCTGGCACCCATGACGTTGGTGGGTCGAACCGCCTTATCGGTGGAAATCAGGACGAACGTCTCGACACCGGCCGCGATAGCAGCAAGCGCGGCCGCACGCGTGCCGAAGGTATTGTTCTGAATCCCCTCAATCATATTGCATTCGACCAGCGGCACATGCTTATATGCCGCGGCATGATAGACCGTCTGAATCGCATAGCGGCTCATGACACCGTCAAGCCGACCCATGTTCTGCACAGAGCCCAACACGGGAAGGATGTCGATCTCGAACTTTTGATTCTGCGCGACGAGTCTCAACTCGTGCTCGATCTTGTAGAGCGCAAACTCCGACTGCTCGTACAGGACCAGAATCGATGGTTTGTTCGCTAAGATTTGCCTGCAAAGTTCACTCCCGATGGATCCCCCTGCCCCGGTTACCATGACGGCCCGCCCGCGGATGTTCGCCGAGAGCAGCCTTTCGTCCGGCGGGACCGCGTCGCGTCCCAGCAATTCGTCAATCTCAACTTCCCGTACGTCGCTCATCTTGACCTCGCCGCCCAGCAGGTCGGCGAATCCCGGTACCACCTGAACCCGCACGTGCATCGGTACCAGTTGATTGATGATCTCAATACGACGATTGCGCGGGGCAGAAGGTATGGCAAGCAGAATCTCGTGAATGTCAAGCTTCCGTATGAGCGATTCCAATTGATCGCTAGAGTACACAGTGAGGCCATCAATCGAGAGACCTCGCTGGCCAGCGTCGTCGTCCACGAAAGCCACGGGCATATATTCGCGGCTTATCCGCAAGGCGATCGCTAACTGCCGCCCCGCGCTACCTGCGCCGTAGATCGCCACCCGGCGGCCCGCGCTAGACTCCAGTTGACGCAGCACGATACGAGCTAGGAAGCGACTCACGCCGATGTTGAATACCGCTAGTACCCAGTAGATGGCCAACGCGCCGCGTGGAATATTGGGCAACCCCAGAAAGTCATAAGCGCCCGCAAACAACAACACTGAGATCGTGACTGCCAGCAGGATAGTCAGCGCGGCCTTATCCCCGAGGAAGCGAATAACCGCTCGGTAGAGACCCATCCGAACAAAAATGGGAATCGCGATGATCGATGGCAGGAAAAAGATCCACCAATTGTAGGCGTTGCCCGCTTGCCAGCTGTTCAGACGCAGTCCGATTGCCGCCCAAAGCGAAAACGGCAGCAACAGACAATCTGCTGCAATGATCAGCGACCTCTTGGTGGCCCGAGACCAACTGGAGACTTTTTTTACCATCTTGCCTTCCTAATGCGATACGCCTTCGCGTCCGACGACTTTTACGAACGTAAGGACGAGAATCTTGATGTCGAAAACAAAGGACTGCTTTTGAGCGTACTCTTCGTCGTATTTAACCTTCACCGGAATCGGCAACTCGTCGCGCCCGTTAACTTGCGCCCAACCCGTCAAACCGGGACGCAATATATGAACACCTTTCTCCGTTCTCAGACTTATCAAGTCGTCCTGATTGAACAACGCCGGACGCGGACCCACGAAGCTCATGTCGCCTCGCAGAATCGACCACAGTTGCGGCAGCTCGTCCAGACTGCTTTTGCGCAGGAATCCGCCAATCGGCGTGAGGTGCGCGCTCGGATCCAAGAGTAGGTGTGTTGCCACCGCGGGGGTGCCTATCCGCATCGAGCGGAACTTCGGCATTCTGAAGATATTGTTGTTGCGTCCAACGCGCTCAGACCAGTACAAAATCGGCCCGTCAGAAGTCCCCTTGACCAGCAAGGCGACAACCAACGCCGGCACCACCAGAATGACCAGCGCAACCAGCCCAAGCGCGAGATCGAATAGGCGCTTCATTGCTCAGTATCCCGTGTCGAAACAAAATGAGCCACCGTCTGCTCGATACCTTGCTCGAGAGATACGCGGGGTTGCCAGTCGAGTAGCTGCTTCGCGAGACGAATGTCAACCTGCAATGACCCAGTCAGCCTCTCGATAACGGCTGTTTTGCCGGTGACCGCGCCAATCGCACGCAGCATGAAAAGTGGCACCGGGATTAAATGTGCTCGCCGCTTCATGGCCTTGGCCAGTTTTCGACCAAGCGCCGCCGTGCCAACATCCTCGCCGTCGGATATCAGGAACACGTGCCCAGCGGCATTTGCATGAGTCAGCGCTGCAATCAGAAAATCCACCAGATTATCGAGTCCAACCATACTTCGCAAATTGCGCACCGATCCGATTGGCAAAGGGATGCCTTGATGGATTGCCCGCATCAGATTCTGGAAGTTTGCCCTGACACCCGGCCCATATACGAGTGGCGGCCTTACAACGACGACTTCCATCCCCGTTTCTCGAGCGACTTCCCACAGAGCAAGCTCGGCCTCATGCTTGGATACGCCGTAAGGGTCTTGCGGCGCGGGCGTGTCTAACTCTGAAAATGGCGTGGAAGTGGTCGACTCTCCATTCACCTTCACCGAACTGACGAAGACAAAACGCTTTACCCCAGTTTCAGCCGCCTGTCGCGCCAGGTTGATCGTGCCGTCGACATTCGCCCGCCGGAATGCGATTGACGGATCGGCCTCAGTCTCATTCATGACGTGAACCCGCGACGCCAGATGCACGACATCGGTCACATTGCGCAGGGCATGGCTCCAATCGTTATCCAGCGCGAGGTCGCTTACTGCGACAAGGTCGTCGCGGCCGTTCCGGGCGGTACCAACGAAAGCAATGCCGCGGGCAGCCAACTCCTGGCACAGGCGGCTACCGACAAAACCGTTTGCTCCGGTTACAAGTACATTCATGTCAGATTCTGGTCGAGGACATGGCGGCACCACTTCCTACCCCTTCCCTTTTATAAAATTCGAGCAAACATTGAACCACTCGCTCTTTGGAAAACCTTGTCACCGCGCGCTGATATGCAGCTTGCCCTAATGCGACTCTCAACGGCGCGTCTTGAACCATTCTTTCCATCAGCGCTTCCATCGAACAGACGTCCTTGACCTGATGTAGCAGACCGGTCTTACGGTCCTCCACGGCATCAGTTATTCCGTAGATACGGGAGGCAATGGTCGGCAAACCCGCCGCAGCTGCCTCGATAATGACCGTACCAAAACCTTCGCGATAACTCGGCAGGCAAAATACATCGGCGGCGGACATATATTCTTGTGGCCGGGTCGTAAAACCGATCCGATAGATTCGACCTCCCGTGAGACGTCGGCCCTGTTCCAGTTCTTGCTCGAAATCCGCCTCGGACGGTCCAACGATAACAAGATGCACTCGATCGAACCGCGAGGCAACCGCGTTGAACGCCTGCAACAGTTCACTGATACCTTTTTCCACCGTCAATCTGCCGACAAACAGAAAAACAATATCGTCCTCGCCGATACCCAATTCGGCCCGCACGTTGCGCCGTGTGTCGTCGTTGCGGCTGAACCTGTGGACATCCACGCCGCAGATCGAACCGTCCGCAAGGACTTCTATACGTTGCCTCGATACGATGCCCTGCTCGACTAGAAAATCCAGTTGCGAGGTGCTATCCGCAAGGAGTCGACTGGCGCAAAGCGACAGAAGTCTATCCATGGCCTTCAGCACGTGGCGAATTGCGCCGGTTCGCGTGACCCAGACTTGTCCGGTAAAAGAGTGGAATCGATGCTTCGTACCAGCCAATCTTGCCGCCAGCATGCCAAGCAGTCCGGATTTCGGCATTAAGGTATGCACTGCCGCAAAGTTGCCTGCACGAAGGAATCGATGTAGCCACAGCACGCACTGGAAATCTTTCCAGAACGAGATATTACGCTGAATGGGACACGCTACAAAGGACACATGCTCGCCAAGCAAAGCCTCAACTTCGGACGGTACGCCATCGCAGACAAGGACCACATCGTAGAACGCTGATAATGCTTCGATGTGCGGCCCCATGAAAACCCTGAGCGGGGTCGCTATCGTAGATACGATACAGAGCCGTTGACGTGCCATAAACTTGCTTCCTTGGGGGGGCGTGAGGGAACCGGGATTCGCTTGCGGCATCGGTTATATGCCGAGCATCCGGCGTGCGCGAGACGCGACTGAGATCGACGGTCGCACACCCAATTCCTGCCGGATTTGCTGCGACGAATACGTGGTGCGTCCGACCAGCGCGTTAATCCGTTCCTGGGTAAGCGGGAAACCCGGCGCGACCCCGCCCAGCGCGGAAATTGCCCTTGCTGCCATTTCAGGGACACGCAGCCGGGGCGCAGGCACACCGAGTTCCTGGGCTGCACCGGAAACCAACTCCAGCAACGTGCAATCGTTCGAAAGGTTGAAAACCCGATTGCGTGCCGCCGGCTGGCTACCGCAAGCGATCAATCCTGCAACGACGTCGTCTACATGGACATAGTTGGCAACCGCGTCACTCGCGCCAACGTAGAAGAACAGCCTCTTACGGATCATCGACAGCAATCCTCGTAGAGAGGCATTCGTCATGGATTCGCCGAACACGTTGGTCGGCCGCACGATGGTATAGGTGATCGCGCTGCGACTGCCACCGGCCATCACCAGTTCGTCAGAACGGGTTTTGGTGACTTCATAGGGACCAACCGGACAAAGCGGGTAGTCCTCAGTGACGACGCGTATCTGATTCGGGCGCTCGGGCGGCGGCCCGTAAGCACCAACGCTGCTCAGATTGACCCAGTGCAACGGCTTGCCACGGCGCGCAGCAATGATCTCCGCGGCTTCGAGCAGCCGCCGTGTTCCGCCGACGTGAAGCGCTTCCATGGCGTCCGGGCTGTAGAGCTCTCCTGCGCAATGGAACAGCGTGTCGCACTCGGCGAGCAGTGGCAGCAAATCGTCCTCATCGCGACACAGATCACCGCGGACGACGTTGACCCTGCCGGCGAGCTCAGACGGCACATCGCGCCGTGTCAGTAAGGTGACGTTGTAGCCCGTACTCAGAAGTTGCTCTACCAGGCGGCGGCCAATAAAGCCGCTCGCACCAGTTACCGATACGCGCATAAGAATTTCCTAAGTGGTCGTGCCGCGTGGGCTCATGGGGTACTAGAACACAAAGAAATAGGCGAACGCAGCCACAGCGAGTAGAACGGCCACGATCGACGCGACCGGCCTGATACTCAGAGGCGTTAGCCCAACCGCCAGCATTGGCATTAACTGCCAACTAAGCAGCGCAATACGATCGCTGAACGGGATATAACCGATCAGGAAAAACAATCCGTTGAGGATCAAATAGATCTTGAACAGAAACTTGCAGTCGCGGTCGACCGCAAACTTCAAGCGTGTGGTGACAGCGAATGCACAGATCGGCAACGCACTGAATAGCAGGAATCGGAACTTAAAGCTTGTATCGTAATCGGCCGTAAGCGTGCCCGTTAGATACGAGAAATAGTAAGGAAACTGCTGTCTGAAACTGTCCGGCGCTGCTAAAGCAGCCAGTTCCACAAGATGTTGCGGGATCGACAACATTGCACAGACGACACAAATTGCCCAAAACGTAAGCAGCGAGCGAAAATTCACGCGCCAACGCAACAAGAGAAACAACGGGGCATAAATGGCCGTGCTGAAATGGAATAGTGAGCCGAGCGCCAACAGGATAAAGGGGCGGCACTTCCGTTCCGTCAGTTCGGCGTCGATGGCGTATACGACAAAAACCAGCGCCAACCCCTGACGAACCGCGTTGATGCTGAGCGAATAAAAGAAAGGAAATGCGAGCCACAGCAGCGACAGGTAAAAACGATCCCGGAAGAGGGAGCTGCGCTTACCCAGCCGACAGGTCAGCCCGAAGAACTCAATCGCGAAGATCAGAAAGAAATAAAAGTAACTCGTGTCGACAAATCGGGAGATCAGCCACGTGAAGCCGAAAAAGCCCGGCTCGACCCGGTCAAATCCTACCGGGACGCCAAGGTTGTGAGCCAGATAATAATAGTAGAGTTCGTAGGCTGGCTTGTCCGAGTCCACGCCGACGGTCGCCGATGCATAGACGATGGCGAGCAGCAGGCCCACGACGACATACAACGCCGTCCAGCGGACGGTATCGAGTGATAGCGGCATAACGGCCGGCTGTGTCTGTCGATGACTCATAGCGCGAAAGTGCAATGCCGACTAGCGGATGCGCTGCTGGGGTCCGACGGCGCGCCGGACGCGGATCGTATCACGCACGCGAGCGAGATCAAAAGCATAAGCGTGTCTCAAGAGGAACCAGATCATACGCGGTGAGATGGTCCTGATCGTGCGGTGGTACGTCAGGATGTTCAAAAAGGCATGAGCATAGATATCCCGCCGCAACGCCCGAAGCTCTGCAAAATGGTCCATCAAGTGGCCAATCAGAATCTTGTAGGAACGCTGACGACCGCGGCGAGATGCCAGATAGGCTTGATTGGATTCGTTGCAACGGTATTCGACCAGCACACGGTTAATAAAACAAGCGCGCGTCCCGGGCTGGCTCAGGTACTCCATGGTGAAGTACCACTCCATGAAGTCACCCTGATATTCTCGCGTGGTTCGCGCGCTCGCACGGTACATGTACGAACTGTGAACCGCAATGGTGCCCCAGCGCGCCTGCTCAGTGCATGTAAAGAAGATCAGCTCACGGCCGTCGGGTAACTCGCCGGTCTCGGTCACGTAGCTGCGGCTATCGTTGAAATAGCGTGCCCGGTGGATGACGAGCATGCATTCTGGATGTGCGTCCAGCACATCGACCTGGCACTGCAGCTTGCCCGGCAGCATCGCGTCATCGCCGTCGATGTGTGCAATATATTCACCACATGCCGCATTGTGCGCGCGGAAATAGTTGCGAGCCGGCCCGACGTTCTCCGTGTTCGGCAAAACCCGGATGAGTTCCGGATACCGCCGCGCGTAGTCTTCGACCACATCGCGCGTCCCGTCCGGAGAGTAGTCATCGGAGATGACGATCTCGTACGGAAAATTCACTTCTTGCGTCAGGATGCTTTCAATACAATCCGCAATATATCCACGTTGATTGTAGCAAGAGACGACAACCGAAAGTTTAAGCATAGTCAATTAACGGTCTTTAACCGCACCTTGGCGTAAAGCACTAAGCCGGCAAAACACACCAAGAAGTAAGAAAAATTTGACAACGCGTACGCAATAAAAACGCCTCGCCCACCCGACACATGTGAAGTGAAAGTGAATAGCACCAGGTAAAGCACCGATTGCACTATTTCACACACTACGTAAATCTTAGTGGCCGCTTTTGCAACTGCGAGAAAGCCGACCACGTAAGCGCCGATCCGAAAGAAATCTCCGGTCAATTGGTAACGCAGCAGGTCGGGGGCAATGAAAAAATCCTTCGACAGCAGAATGGAAAATACCAGTCCCCGCAGAAAATAGATTGTCACCGCTACCACGCCGAATACCAGCAGGATCCCTCCCAACGTTTTTAATACATACTTAACAATCTTCCGGCCGTCCGTCAGTGCGGATAGTGTCGGCATGTAGTATACAGAGAGAAAACTCGTAAACAGGCTAAGCGACGCATAAGAAAGACGTTGCACTCCCTGCCACGTTCCTGCGCCCTCCCAGCCTGCAATCCTTGCCAGTTCCGTCCGGATGTACATCTCAACCAAAGGCATGGTTGCCACTGAAAATAACTGCATCAGACTGAACTGTCCAAGCTGCCCCGTCTCGTTGAAATGCGTGATAAATCGCGGCCGTACCTTGACAAGCTTACGCAACTCAAAAACGGCAGGCACCAGCATGCCCGCCTGCACCAGCACCAGCGCAATCACCGCACCGGACAGATGGTAGGTATTGACCAGGAAATAGCACGGGATGATTCCAATCAACGAACCGATAGTCAAGATGCGCGAAAAAGCCTGCGTTTGCCGCAGACCGTTGACCACTCCCGTCACATAGTTGATGTACGCGAAGGTGAACTGTGCTAGGCCAACGAAGATGATAAGACCTTGATACTGGCTGTCGCCAAACAACAGAACGGATGCAGTGTGGGCACCAGCAATAAAAACGACCGCCAGCACACAAGACGCCAGCAACGAATATGTCCACGCCGCAGAGAGGAATCTGTCGAGTTGCGCTTTCGAATTCTCGTACTGTGCCACGTACTTCGCGATGCCAACGTTGATGCCTCCACCGGCAAAGACGAAGAGAATCGAAAGCAGGTTCATGAAATGACCGAGCTTGCCGACCCCTTCTACGCCCAACTGAATGACCACAATCTTTAGCACTGCAAGACCACATGCCATCCGGGTCAGTTGTGCTATAGCACTTGCCAGCGAGGCTCTTATCCAGCCCGCCAACATTATCCCCGGACCCCGAAGAATTCCTCGAGCCCCGCGCTAACGCGATCAACCTGCTGATCCGACAACTCATAGTACAGCGGCAGCCGAAGCAGACATTCCGTGTAGCGATCGCTGTTGGGTAATGCCCGGCCGTCGTGCTTGTCCGCATAAAAGGCGCTGGAGTGCAGCGACAGATAGTGAAAAACGGACATGATGTTCCGTTCCTTCAGATACTGGACAAGGCGGGTACGCTCGTCGACCGACCTGCACACGATGTAGAACATGTGCGCATTGTTGGTCGCCCAACTAGGAATACGCGGCAACTCGAAACAGCCTCGCTCCGCAAGGGCTTTCGCATTGTTCGTATATCGCTCATGGATCGCGAGACGTCGTGCCTGGATCGCGTCCAATTGTTCGAGCTGGGCGTAGAGATACGCGGCAACAATCTCCGACGGCAGAAAGGAAGAACCGATATCCACCCAGCCGTACTTGTTGACTTCGCCGCGAAAGAACGCAGACCGGTTGGTACCCTTTTCGCGGATAATCTCTGCGCGCTTCAGATACTGCTCCTCGTTGACGGTCAGCAAGCCGCCCTCGCCCGAAATAATGTTCTTCGTCTCGTGGAACGAGAATGCGCCGAGTGCACCAATCGCACCGAGCGGACGCCCCTTGTAAAAAGAATCGATCGCCTGCGCCGCGTCCTCGATGACCGCTATGCCGTTACGGTTCGCAATCTCAAGGATACGATCCATGTCACAGGCTACGCCTGCGTAATGCACGACTACGATTGCCTTCGTGCGCGGTGTAACCAGCCGCTCGATCTGTTCTGGATCAATGTTCGGGTCCGTTGCACAGCTATCCGCGAACAGGAGCCGTGCTCCGCGCAGCACAAACGCATTGGCCGTCGAAACGAATGTGTAGGATGGCAAAATGACCTCATCGCCCGCCTCGATATTCAGCAGCAGGGCCGCCATCTCCAGCGCATCAGTGCACGACGTTGTCAGCAACGCCTTCTTGATCCCGTAGCGGTTTTCAAAGTACTGATGGCTACGCTTCGAGAAAATACCGTCGCCCGAGATCTTTCCCGACGCCACGGCCTCGGCGATATACACAAGCTCCCGGCCATGAAGGTAGGGTTTATTGAACGGAATCAACTCTTCGCGTTTCGAAACATCAGACATTTTCAAGCCCTAAATTAAACAAACCACTTATGCAGGGTATAGCTGCTTTTTGAGGGAAGGAAACCAGCCTTGCACAGTCCACGCTGAGCAGGCACATTGGTGATCTGCGTCGAATACCCCATAGTCGTCAGACCACGCGACGCCCCCCACTGCTCCGAAGCTTGCAACAGCGAGCTAAAGAGGCCCTCACGCCGTGCGGACGGCGATACACCTAGCAAACAGCAATCAAAGACCTGCGGCGCCGTGATCTTGAGTGCCGAGAAGCCGATTACCTCGTCGCCTCGCTCCAGGATTAGCACCGTATCAGCAACATCGGGATTGACACAGGAGGCCTCCGCCCACGACGAATAGACCTGATCCGCCTTGTCCGTCGGCAGCCGACAATCAGCCTGATAATGCCCGTCGTAGCGTTTGAAAATCTGCACGGCCAAACCGGCCACACGCGGCGCATCGACCGCTGTGGCAACGCGTAGCTGCACCGAAACGGGCAAAACCACAGTTGGTCGGGACGCGAGTGTCTTTTTAAAGTACAGCAACGTATCGGTGATAAACGCCCCGCGCTTTTCAGCCTCTTGCACCACTGCAATATCTGCAGCACCGACCCGCAGAATCAGAAACTCGACATGCTGTTCCTCACAGCCGCCGAAGACCTGATCGAGCTCGTCAGTATCCCTCGCGGTCGCTTTTGCGGTAACTACCCCAAATCGCGCTCGATCGATCTCTGAAAGAATTAAGCTCATAGACAAATTGCTCGTTCACACACACCCGGACGCGATCGCACGGAAACCGTCGACGACATCGCCGACTCGGGTGCCGTCACGACCGGCCTCCCAGCTGGACTGCCCTCGAGGCACGGCTGGAGCTCATCAGGGCCCAGCTCAATGCGAAACCGATGCCCACAAACATACCGGCGAAAAGCATTACCCCCCTCTTGGGGAATACTGGAGAGTCGCTTACGCTGCCAGCCACCAATGGACGCGTATTAAAGGAGCGCTCTGGATCCAGTTGCTCTAACAGTTCTGCTTTGCGCTGCTGAATGGTACCTATTTCTCGTGCGTTGTCGTTGATAAGTTCAGTCAGCAAGATGTCCACTGGGGAAGACTGTGCACCACCTTTCGCTTGCAATTGTCTATCAGCCGCGCCCGTAAGCGTTGTAGCTCGTGTCTCGGCTTGAGCCAGACGCTGATTTGCCTCATTGAGGTCAGCGTTCAGCCTCGTGATCGACGGATCCATCATTTGCTTGTGGATCTGAGCGATCTGGGCTACTAGCGCATTCAGTTGACGCTGCGTTTCTTCGGGCGAAAAACCGTTCACGTCGATTTCGACCAGGTCGGTACCGATGATCTTGGCGCGAGTAGATCTCTTGAAGAGCTTAACGCGTGGGTCGGCGGCCGGATCCGTGCCAAGGCCCAAATTTTTGAGCACGTCCTGCTGAAAAGATATCTGCTGAATTCGCGTGACCAAGTTTGCAGGCGTTTCGACAAGCGCTCCGGCAGTACCGTTGTAAAGTTGTCCGAGTCGAACTACTACCGTTGATTGCCATTCTCTCGGCAGTAGATAGCTGGCACCATACCCGATTGCCGCGCCCAGTATCGCGCCGCCCACAAGCTTCAATGCGTCGCGCTTTACCAAATCAACAAGATTCTGGAGCGTGTTAGGCTGTGATTCTGAAATCTCTCGGGATGATCGTCTCTCTACTTCATGCATGATTTTTTGAAAGAGTATAGTTAAAAGTCAACGGCACAACGTGCCGATCAAGGCCTCGGGCGAAATATCGTTTGACTGCCCTTTGCGCAGGTTTGTTAGAACTCCTGCAAACAAAGCTCCAGTGCATCGCGCCAATTCGGAGCTCGCACGCCAAATGCGTCAGCAAGTTTGTCGTTCGACAGCACGGAGTTCGCCGGTCGCCTCGCAGCGGCGGCGTACGATGCCGCTGCGATTCGCCGGATTAGCGGCTTTCGCTGCAAATCCGCAAGCTCGAAGATCGTCTCTGCAAATTCATGCCATGAAGTCTGCCCGGAGGCAGTCAAATGGTAAACACCCGAATGGACACGCCACCAGTCCTCGCAATCCCCTTGAGTTCCACGCGTCGCCTGGGCAAGCACGTAAGACGTCAGCGTGGCGACCGTCTTTGCCCATGTCGGAGCGCCGTATTGGTCCGCTACCACACTGAGTTCCTCGCGCTCGCCCGCAAGACGAAGCATGGTCAATAAGAAATTCTTGCCACGTTTTCCGTAGAGCCAACTGGTCCGAAAGATCAAATGGGCACATCCTGACTCCGCGACCGCGCGCTCGCCAGCCAGCTTGCTCTCCCCGTAAATACTCTGCGGGTTGGCCTGATCGTCCTCGACATAGGGCCCGTTTTTCGCACCGTCGAAAACATAGTCGGTCGAATAATGCACCAACGCTGCGCCTAGCCTTTTCGCTTCCGCAGCGAACACACCGGGCGCATCGGCATTGAGCTTGTGCGCCGTCGCGCCGTCACTCTCAGCGTTGTCGACAGCGGTGTACGCCGCGGGATTGACGATCAGTGCGGGCTCCAACTCGCGAACTATGCGGCGTATCTGATCCGGGGCGCAAAGATCGAGTGCGCGACGATCAGGCGCGACGACTCTGCCGATGCCCTGAAGACTGCGGGCCAGCTCGAACCCCACTTGCCCATTCACGCCGGTCAGCAGGATGACAGGTTGGTCGCTTACGGCCATTACCCTCTCACTCGAAGCATTCAGCCTCCGAAAGACGCTTCGCCGCACGATCCTTCCCGGCCAACACTGGCACGAAATTTATGGGCCATTCGATCCCAATTTCGGAATCGTTCCAGGCGATGCAGCGCTCGTGTTCGGGGAACCAGTAATCGGTGGTCTTGTACAGGACCTGGGCAGACTCTGATAACACGACAAAGCCGTGCGCAAATCCCGAGGGCACCCACAGCTGCTGACGATTGTCAGCAGACAACGTGGTGCCGAACCACTTACCGAAGCTCAGCGAATTCCTGCGGACGTCGACGACGACATCAAATATCTCGCCTTCCGCCACGCGAACGAGCTTGCTCTGCGCATGCTGGATCTGGTAGTGCAAGCCGCGCAATACGCCTTTTACCGAGCGCGAATGGTTATCCTGCACGAACACAGCTTCGACATCGACCTGCCGCGCAAAATCGCGCGCATTGAAGCTCTCGAAGAAGAATCCTCGTTCATCGCCAAATACCTGCGGTTTGATAATTTTGACCTCGGGAAATGACGTTTCGGCTATTTGGAGGCTCATGCAAATCGCTCTGTTAGTAGATATTGCAAATATTTGCCATAGCCGCTCTTCGCAAGCGGTTGAGCGAGCCGTGATAACTGCTCCGCATTTATCCAATGCTGGCGATACGCAATCTCTTCCGGACACGCGATCACCAATCCTTGCCGCCTCTGCAGCGTGGCAATGAACGTCGCAGCCTCGATCAACGAATCATGCGTGCCAGTGTCGAGCCACGCATAACCACGACCCATAATCTCCACTTTGAGCGTTCCGGCCGCGAGATACCGTAAGTTGATATCGGTGATCTCCAATTCGCCGCGCGACGAAGGCTTAATGTCAGCTGCGATATCGCTGACCTGATCGTCGTAGAAATACAAGCCGGTTACCGCATAATCCGAGCGCGGCTTGACTGGCTTTTCTTCGATGGAAACGGCATGAAACTCGTGGTCAAATTCAACAACGCCGTATCGCTCTGGATCGTGCACACGGTACGCAAAAACGCTCGCGCCACTCTGTCGCGCATTGGCACGTGATAATTGTTCGACAAGACTGTGGCCATGAAAAATATTGTCGCCGAGCACTAGTGCACAGGGGCTCGCACCAAGAAACTCGCGACCAATCAAGAACGCTTGCGCAATCCCATCTGGTGACGGCTGCTCCGCGTAGTTCAGGTTCAAGCCCCACTGGGACCCATCGCCGAGCATCGCTTGAAAGCGAGGGAGGTCAGTAGGCGTAGAAATAATCAATATATCCCGTATCCCGGCGAGCATGAGCGTCGAAAGCGGGTAATAGATCATCGGCTTGTCGTATACGGGCAGCAACTGCTTCGATACGACGTGGGTGATCGGATACAGACGCGTACCGGATCCGCCAGCGAGAATAATGCCTTTGCGCGCCATACCCATCATATCCTTATGCGCGTTTCGCGTAGTTGGTTTCAACCCACTCGCGGTAGTTGCCCGAAGCCACTTCGGCAACCCACTCCTGATTGTCGAGATACCATCGGGCCGTCTTTGCCATCCCAGTCTCAAACGTCTGCGTCGGCTTCCACCCCAGTTCGCGCTCCAGCTTACGGGCATCGATCGCATAGCGGCGATCGTGGCCCGGCCGGTCGGTCACGTATGTGATTTGATCCCGATACGAGCCGGCCTTCTTCGGCCGCAGTTCGTCGAGCAAGTCACACAAGGCATGGACCACTTCAAGGTTCTTCTTTTCATTCCAACCGCCGACGTTGTATGTCTCACCCGGCAGCCCGCGCGCGAGGACTTCGCGGATCGCGCTGCAGTGGTCGCCGACATACAGCCAATCGCGCACATTCTGACCATCTCCGTAGACTGGTAGGGGCTTGTCGCCGAGCGCATTGGCGATGATCAATGGAATCAGTTTCTCGGGGAACTGGTACGGGCCATAATTATTCGAGCAGTTCGTCGTAAGAACCGGTAAGCCGTACGTGTGATGGTACGCGCGCACAAAATGATCGGAAGCGGCCTTGGTCGCGGAGTACGGGCTGTTCGGCGCATAGGGAGTCGTTTCCGAAAACTGCGGATCCGCTGCGGAGAGCGAACCGAAAACCTCGTCCGTCGACACATGCAGGAAACGGAACGCCCCCTTGTCGGCATCATTCAGCGTATTCCAGAACGAACGCGCCGCCTCCAGCAGCGCAAACGTGCCAAACACATTCGTCTGAACAAAATCCGCAGGACCATGAATCGAACGGTCGACATGGCTTTCGGCTGCGAAGTGCAACACGGCGCGCGGCTTGTATTGCGCGAATAGCGCATCAAGCGCCGCCTGGTCACAGATATCGGCCCGCACAAAGACATGCCGCAGATTGCCTTGGAGCGACTTCAGCGTACGCAGATTCCCCGCATACGTCAACTTGTCCACATTCAGGACGGGCTCATCCGAGGCGCTTAGCCAGTCGAGCACAAAATTAGCACCGATAAAGCCGGCACCGCCCGTTACCAGGATCATGGAATTCCTCAGTAGATGTTCTTGGTGGATTCGACCCGACTTATGATCTTGGTCAACCCGTTTTGTGTTCGCGATTCGCGCAATCGCCGTAGGCAGCGCGCCATACTAGAAACGCGGAGCGTACTGTCGCGTAAAGCACAGATTATAAAGCGGCGACGCGCAAAAACCAGAGGCCTAACAACTCGAAACAGCTTGACAAGGTTCGTTTTCGAACGTGCTGAAAAGAGGTAGAACTAGCTGGAGTTCAAAGAACTCGCCGCAATTGCCTACTGCAAGACGAACAGGGAAGCTCAGGGAGCCGATATGCAGCAATGCAGACTACATGTTCAACATCCATCGCAGCGTCTCACGGAATTCGATAGGGGCGATTCCCGGCAGCAACGTCCGCAGCTTCGACGGCGATCCGGCCAACATCCTGACATCGCTTGAGCGGACCAAAGCGGGATTGACGCGAATCTCCAACTCGTGCCCGGTCAGATCACCAGCCATTGCCAGAATCTGCCGGAGTGTATAGGGCTCGCCGGTGCAAACGTTCACCGTTTCACCCGCCGCTGCGGAATCGAGCAAAGCCTCGTAAACCTGTACGACGTAACGCACGTCTGAAAAGTCCCGGGCCACATCGATATTACCTAGGGAAATCGTCGACTCGCGGTGGATGAAATGCTCTACGATCTTCGGCACTAGAAAATTCGACGTTTGACCCCGACCGGTGTAATTGAACGGCCGGACGATCAGAATCGGTAGCCGATCGAACCAGGTCCGAACCATCGATTCCATCGCGGCTTTGCTGGAAGCATAGTGATTGACGGGCGCCAACGGAAATGTCTCGTCGATCGCATCGCTGGTGACGTTCCCGTACACGCTCGCACTGCTGGCAATGAGAACTTTGCGCGGTGTATGACCAATATCTGCGCAGGCCTGCAGCAGATTTAACGTACCGAGCACGTTGACGCGGTAGAAATCGAGCGCATCGTCATGACCCACAAAACTGATTGCCGCCAGATGGACAATATAGTCCGGCCGCACGTCCCCGATAACGCGTCGGCAGTCCTCGAGTGAGGTGATATCCAGCCTGCGCCGCGACGGCGTTTCAGCGCTGCGCTGCCCAGCTAGCGCTTCGGTGACTGCATGGCCGCTGGCGACGAGATTGCTAACCAGCCAGGAGCCGGTGAACCCGCTTGCCCCGGTGACGAGCGTCCGTGTCAGACGCTCAGCATGAGAAGTCCGTTGCGTTTCACCTTTCACCGACATCCTTCGCTCCTCGATATGCAACGTACATACCCCCCCCCGCATAACTCACTTCAGGCACTGGACCGAGGCTCGCCTGGCGCGCCAACGTCCATCGCAATACCGTCGCTTCAAATCGGTTATTATGTCACGCTGACACAACGTTTTAAAACGCAAGTGCGTTCCTGATTCCATCCCAGATGACCGTTTCCACCGAGCCGCATCCGATTCCCCTTGCCTTCGGCGACCTACAAGGCTGCCGTACCCAGTTCCAGCAACTGCTCGCGAAGGCTGCGGTTTCGTCGGAGACGCCGCTGTGGTTCGCTGGCGATCTCATCAATCGCGGTGGTGAATCGCTTGCCACGCTGCGCGACATCGTCGCGCTGGGCAAGCGCGCTGTGCCGGTGCTCGGCAACCATGATCTGCATCTGCTGTCGGTTTCTGCGGGAATCCGCAAATCGAAGAGAGGCGACACAATTGACGAGATTCTCACCGCACCAGATGCCGCGGATTTGCTTCACTGGGTGCGTCATCTCCCGGTGGCACATTTCGAAGACGGCATGCTGCTGGTGCATGCGGGCGTGTTGCCGCAATGGGATGTGACGCGGACGCTCGAACTAGCTGACGAACTGCAGCGTGCGCTACGCGCGCCGACCTGGAAGGAGACGTTAGCTGGTCTGTATGGCAACAACCCAAACCGCTGGACGCCCAGGCTGAAGGGCATCGATCGTCTGCGCGTGACGTGTAGCGCACTGACCCGCTTGCGTTTCTGCGGCTTGGATGGCGCGATGGATTTCAGTTCTAACGGAGCTCTAGAGACTGCGCCGCGGGGCGTAATGCCATGGTTCGATGTGCCGTCGCGCAAGACCACCGACGTCACCGTCGTGTTCGGCCACTGGGCTGCATTGGGCCTGCTGATGCGCGACAACCTGATCGGCCTCGATTCGGGTTGCGTCTGGGGCGAAAAGCTGTCCGCCGTGCGGCTTGCCGCCAACCCGGCAGACCGCACGCTGACCCAGGTCGAGTGCAAAGGTTGCCGCGCCTCCGCCGATTAGGCTGAACACCCCTGCTGCTGATCGCCGCCGTCGATCAGCGTGCCTTCATGCGATTCCTGCGAGCGCGAGCCGACTGCTACCGCCGCCTTGGCTGCGGCAACGGGCGAGCTTTCAATTTCCATTGCCGCCGACGAAGCGCTCGCGCCTTGCAGCGTGCGCAAGGCCGCGCCAATAATCTGCTCGGCCTGGGCTGCCAGCTTGCGCCGGTCGGCTCCCGGCGCAAGCGTCTCACCCACGTAGACATGCGCCGTCAGCGGGCCGCCGCGCAGCAGCGCGTCGAGCGACTGGCCAAGCGAGAGATCGTCGATGTAAGCAGGCGCCGTCGACTGCCGGCCTTGCGCATCCTCGTACATCAGGCAAATCGGCTGCACCGGGCTCGCTGCGGAGACGGCCGCTTGAAACATATTGGCATGGAACGGCAGCAGCTTGAGGCCATCCGAGGTCGTGCCTTCCGGGAACACGCATATCAGTTCGCCCGCGCTCAGCCGTTCGGACAGCTCGTGCGTGATCCGCTTCGCGTCGCTGCGCTTCTCGCGCTGGATGAACACCGTGCCGAGTTGCTGCGCCAGCCAGCCCACCACCGGCCATTGGCGGATCTCCGCCTTGGAGACGAACGGCGTCGGACGCCAGGCGTTGATCACGTAGATATCGATCCACGATATGTGATTGGCCACCACCAGCGCGCCGGCATCGAGCCGCGCGCTGTCGTTATGGACTACGAGGCGCATGCCGCACAGCCGCAGCATCTTCAGCGACCACGCGCGGTTGAGCGCTTCCCGTTCAGCAGCGGTAGCGCGCGGAAAACGCGTCGCCACCGTCCACATGCCATGCAGCAAATGAGCGATCAGCCGGGCCTTGCGAAATACGAGCTTCATGGTCGGAGCGTTCCGTTTCGGTCGCTAGAGGTCAGTTGGGTCAATGTTGAGCGGCAGACTTTGGCTATGTGTGGAATCAGCGCTGTTCGTACGCCACGTTCCCGGCGACGATGGTCGTACGCACACGCGCCGGCAGTTCGTAGCCGAGAAACGGCGTATTGTGCCCCTGGCTTTTCAGCGCGCGCGGCTCGACGTGCCAGTAAGCATGGCGATCGAACAGACACAGGTCGGCGGCTGCGCCAACCGCGATGCGTCCCGCATCCAGTTTAAGCACGCTGGCCGGCGCCGCCGTGATGCGCTTGAGCGCCTTCGCCAAAGACACGCCCGCTTCTTCCGCCCATTTCACCGTCAATGAGAGCAACAGTTCCAGCCCGGTTGCGCCCGGCGTGGCCTCGGCGAATGGCAACAGCTTTTCGTCATCGTCGACGGGGGTGTGATCCGAGCAGATCGCGTCGATGGTGCCGTCGACGAGTCCCGCGCGGATCGCTTCGCGGTCGCGCTGCGAACGCAACGGCGGATCGAGGCGGAATTGCGCGTCGAAGTAGCCGATGTCCAGGTCAATCAGATGGATATGGTTCACCGTGACGTCGCACGTCACCGGCAGGCCTTCGGCCTTGGCCGCGCGCATCAGTTCGACGCCCGCCGCCGACGACAGATGCGACAGATGCACGCGCGCGCCCGTCACGCGGACCAGTTCGAAGATCGTATGCAGTGCGATGGTCTCAGCCGAGACCGGCACGCCCGATAGCCCCAGCCGCGACGCCAGCGGCCCGCTCGCGGCCACGCCGCCCTGGCCGAGATAGGCATCGACGGGACGCAGCCACACGGTGTACCCGTAGGTGCTCGCGTACTGCAGCGCGCGCAGCAGCACCTGTGTGTCCACCACCGGCACATCGGCCTGCGAAAAGCCGATGCAGCCCGCTTCAGTCAGCTCGACCAT
Source organism: Paraburkholderia sp. BCC1885 (assembly GCF_900996235.1). Lineage (GTDB taxonomy): Bacteria > Pseudomonadota > Gammaproteobacteria > Burkholderiales > Burkholderiaceae > Paraburkholderia. The sequence goes on along the minus strand of NZ_CAAJGM010000230.1, from coordinate 70,423 downwards.
CTCGGTGATCACCTGGCCTTTGAGGCCCACCGTCAGCGCGCCAAGCGGATACACATGCGCCTGATTCAGATTGCGGGCGCGGAATTTGAGCATTTCGACCAGACCGGGCTCGTCGAGCACCGGGTCTGTATCCGGCAGACAGACGAGGCTCGTCACGCCGCCCGCGAGCGCGGCCGCCATTTCGGATTCGAGCGTGGCCTTGTGTTCATAGCCCGGTTCACGCAGACGCGCGGCGAGGTCGACCAGACCCGGAGCAATCGACAAACCGCTGGCGTCGATGATCTTCTCCGCGTGAAAATCAGCGGGCGCGCTGCCGAGCGCGACGATCCTGCCTGCCGCGATAAAGACGTCCTGCTGCTGTTCGGTGCCGGCTACCGGGTCGATCAGCGTGCCGCCCTGAATATGAATCCTCATGCGTTGCCTTTTTCTGTGTTGCCTGAGACGCGGGTTCGTTGCTTACCTGAGCAAACCGAAGTTGCGTCCTTAATCGTAATTCCCCGCCACGATCCCCATCACCGCCATCCGCACGGCGATGCCGAACGTCACCTGGTTCAGGATCACCGACTGCGGACCATCCGCCACCTGCGAGTCGATTTCAACACCGCGGTTCATCGGGCCCGGATGCATCACAATGGCGTCGGGCCTGGCCAGCGCGAGGCGCCCGGGCGTCAGTCCCCAGCTCTTGAAGTATTCCTGCGCCGACGGCAGCAGCGCCCCGCTCATCCGTTCATTCTGCAGCCGCAGCATGATGATGACGTCGACGTCCTTCAGGCCTTCGTCGAGATTGTGGAACACGCGCACGCCCATCTGCTCGAGCCCGCCCGGCAGCAGGGTGCGCGGACCGATCGCCCGCACTTCCGGCACGCCAAGTATGGTCAGCGCATGGATGTCGGAGCGGGCCACGCGCGAATGCAGGATGTCGCCCACGATCGCCACGCGCAGATTCGTGAAGTCCTTCTTGTAGTGGCGAATCGTGTACATGTCGAGCAACCCCTGAGTCGGGTGCGCATGACGGCCGTCGCCGGCATTGATCACGTGAACATGCGGCGCGCAATGCTGGGCGATCAGATACGGCGCGCCGCTCGATGCGTGGCGCACCACGAACATGTCGGCATGCATCGCGGACAGGTTGTTGATGGTGTCCAGCAGCGACTCGCCCTTGCTGGTCGACGACGCGTTGATGTTCAGATTGAGCACGTCCGCGGACAGCCGCGTGGCGGCGATTTCGAAGGTGGTGCGGGTGCGCGTCGAATTCTCGAAGAACAGGTTGAACACCGACTTGCCGCGCAACAGCGGCACTTTCTTCACTTCACGATCCGTCACGCTGACGAATTGCTCGGCCGTATCGAGGATGTGATTGACGATCGCGCGCGGCAAACCTTCGATCGACAGCAGATGCTTGAGCTCGCCGTTTTTGGTGAGCTGTGGATTGCCCTTCAGGAAGCCGTGCCGAAAGCGCTCGGGTGGCGGCGTCTGGCCGGTTGGGTCCTGCGAAGGCTGGGAGGCGCTGTTCATGAAGATACCTGGTTCAATCGTGTACGAATCGACGCGGCTTGAGAGCGGCTTGCCTGACGTGTCGCGCGCGGAGTTGCGTGCGATATTGCATGCACCCTGCGCTCGGGCAACGGCCGGTCAACGGTTCAATCTGCGCTTGCTTCGGTGTGAAAGATGAAACGCTCGGCGCCGTCGGTGTTCCCGCGCGCCAGCACGAGCGTCGCGTCGGCCGGCAAGTCCACCACGCCGCCGACAAAACGCGCCGCCACCGGCAACTCGCGACCGCCGCGATCAGCGAGCACCGCCAGTTCGACCGACGCCGGCCGTCCAAAGTCGTACAACTCGTTGAGCGCCGCTCGCACGGTGCGGCCGGTGTACAGCACGTCGTCGACCAGAACGATGCGCCGTTTGTTCACGTCGAACGGCAGCGCGGTCGGACTCGCTTGCGCGTGCAGACCTTTCTTCGCGTAGTCGTCCCGATGCAGCGCCACGTTGATCACGCCGAAGCTGTCCGCGTTCAGATCACGCGCCAGCCGCTGCGCCAGCCACGCCCCGCCGCTATGGATGCCGGCAAGCACCGCGCCATGCGCGCCGCTTAACGTGTCGCCATACGCCGCACGGATCTGTTCGAGGACACGGCGATAGAGCGCTTCGGCGTCAATGGAACTCATGATCGTCGGCAAGTCCGTCTAGATATTGCTGGAGGATGATGCAGGCGGCTTCGGCGTCGAGCATATCCGCGCGGCCATTGCCGGCGCGAATCCCGGCTTTGGCTTCAACGGACGAATAGCGCTCGTCCACCCACGTCACCGGTAGATTGAAGCGGCCGTTGAGCTGGTTGCCGAAGCGTTTCGCGAGCTGGGTCATTTCGTGAGGCGCGCCGTCGGGATGCATGGGCAGACCGACCACCAGCGCATCCGGCGTCCATTCGGCAATCAGCTTGCCCACCGCCTCGAAGCGATATTCGCGACTGCGGTTGGGCACCACCACGAGCGGCCGCGCGCTTTTGGTCAGCGAGTTGCCGACCGCCACGCCAATGCGTTTTTCACCATAGTCGAACGCCAGCAGCGTTGCCGCCCGCCCGGCCGCACTGCTCATGCGTGACCTGCTTCGCCGGAGAGCATGGAGAGGGAAATGCCAAGCAACGCGAGCGCCGCTTCGAGACGCTCTTCAGCCGGTACGTCGAAGACGATTTTCGGGTCGGCTTCGACGGTGAGCCAGCCGTTCTTCGAGATCTCTTCTTCCAGTTGACCCGCGCCCCACCCGGCGTGGCCGAGCGTGAGCAGGAAGCGTTCCGGGCCGGTGCCGCCCGCGACGGCTTCGAGCACGTCTTTCGAGGTGGTCATTTCCAGCCCGCCGGGTACGGACATGGAGGACGTATACGGACTGCCATCCTTCGGATAATGCAGCACGAAGCCGCGCTCGGTTTGCACCGGGCCGCCGAAGTAGACGGGGACATGCAGCAGGGGCTCGATCTCCAGCTTCAGATCGATGCGGCTAAAAAGCGCTTCCAGATCGATGTCGGTCGGACGGTTGATCACAAGGCCGAGCGCACCGCGCTCACTGTGATCGCAAAGGTAGACCACCGTTCCTGAAAACGTGGGATCCGCCATATTCGGCATGGCGATCAGGAACTGGTTGGTCAGATTGATGCGATCGGTACTCTTGGACATAGTTCGGATTTTAGCAAAGACGATGCGGAATGGCGGGCTTTGAGCGTAGGGCAGACAAGGTCTTGCCGCGATCCATGAACAGCGGATCATATTGCCACTCTATCACGCGCTTACACGTTGCCAACGGAGCGTATTCGGGTGCGTATCGGGGTGTGTCACAAGCGAGACCGTGCAGGGTGTTGAAACGACCGTGATGAGGGCCGGCGAGCTACGCCACGGCTGCCTGTTGGCTGCCCCGTCCAGTGGCCCTCGACTTCAGGCGCCGCCCTGTTCGACAGCGCGGGTCAACACGGCCAGCGCGGGACTCGCGCCGGGCGGCGCGATCCCTGCCGCGATGGTATGCAGCATGGCCCGCAGCGCTTCGGCGCCCTCTTCCAGCGAACGCACGTCGGGCGCCGCGACGGCCACATGCGCACGCACGGCAGGTGTCGACACGCCGGCATGCGCACGACGCCGCCAGGCGAGGCCCAGCGCATCCGCGAGCAGCGCGACGTGACCCAGACCCAAGCCGCCGGCAGCGGCGCCCAGCCGGTAAGCGGCGTCACCCGCCTGCAGCGCTTCGCTGGGATCGGCCTTCTCGGGATGGCCGGCCGCCCGAGCATGTTCGGCGAGCGCGGCAATCGCCCCGTCCGCCGTCTGCAGGAAATCTTCATAGGCGTGCGCGTTGACGGTCAGCACGCCCAGTTCGCGCGTGCGCGCTTCGAGCAGGCCCCCAGCAACACCGCCGCTTCCCTGCGCCTCGGCCGCGCCAGCCTCCCACAACGCCTCCGACTCCTGCGTGCCGGCCACGTGCCAGTCAACCGTCAGACCATAGTCGCGCAGCAGTTCGACCTGCTCGGCGTCCTCCGCCGCAGCGCCGAACAGCGCGTAATCGCGCCACAACAGCGAAAGCGTCGCGCGCACCAGCGAGCGCGGCGCGAGCGACAAACCGCGTGCGTGATCCGCGAGCGCCAGATTGCAGCGGGCGTGAAAGCGCCGCGCGTCGGTATCACCGACGAGATGACCGCTCACACGCAACGACCGTGCGCACGCCGAGGCGAGACGCCAGAAATCGTAGGGATCGGGGCCGGCGAGTTCGGCGAGACACGCATCGAGGTCTTCGAGCGCGGCGCGCGTCAAGGCGGCGGCCGCCATGCTGGCCGCGCCGTCGCTCGAATGCGCCCGCAGGACCGGCAGCAGCGCCCGCTCGTAGCGGGCCCGCAAATGCGCGAGACGCGCCGCGGGCTGCGCGCTGAACGACACAGGCGGCACGGGCCGTGCGGCGAGCGCGAGATCTTCATACGCAACCGTGAAGCCGGGCGTGCGGCGGGAAACCCGTGCGCTGAGCGCGGCGTAATGCGCATATAGAGCCGGTGAGCAGGACAGCTCACGGAGGTTATGGCGGCCTACCGCTGCCCGAAAATCGTGCAGCGCCGCGGTGAACAGCTGCCGCGCGTCCGGCTCATCGGACGGCTCTGCCGCCGTCAGCGGCGAGGCCAGCACGAGTACGTCCGCGAGACGCTGCGCCCCGAGCCAGCCCGCTTCGCGCAAGGTCTGAACCGCACGCAATAACGGCGCCGCCAGATCGCCGCGCTGTTCGAGCGCAAGCTGCGCTTCGGCGAGCGCGAGTTCCACGGAACGGAGCGCGCCGCCGCGTGGATTCGGCAGTGCTTCGAAAGTACCGGAAGAGGCAGATCCAGAGATCATGGCGGCATGGGCAAACGGCACGAACAACGACAGGCCGCCGCACGGCCCGACGCGCCCAAAAAGCGCGCGAGCCCGCGACAGTACGATGACGAACTACCGTTGCGACAAAACGTGGAGGCGGATGTTCCGCCCTGCCGGGCGACCGGCAGACGCGCTTACGCCGCCCACCGGGACGCGCGAACGCCGGACGGTCAGATCTGGACCATCTCGAAGTCTTCCTTGCGCGCGCCGCATTCGGGGCAGGTCCAGTTAATGGGAACATCTTCCCAACGCGTGCCCGGCGCGATTCCTTCCTCTGGCAAACCGGCTTCTTCGTCGTAGATCCAGCCGCAGATCAGGCACATCCAGCTTCTATATTCCATTCTTGTGTCGCGTCAAAAAGTGCGTTGAAACGAGAGCCATGATGGTACCGTGTTGCCGCCCTAATGCCTAGCGATTGAAAATCATCACGGCGGCGCCTTCCCGGCACCCTGCCCGCTCGCCCGCGAAGGCGCGACACCACGCCCAGCCTCTGTGCAACAACCCCTTCGCGGATGCGAAAAAACGCCCCGGTGACGCTTTAGGACGCATAATTGAGCCGACTGCGCGCCCGGTGCGCGCTTACATGCTCAATTCCTGCCCACCATCTTCATGCCCAGCGATACTCCTCCGATCGTTCTCACCTTCGGCCTCTCCGACCCGACGGGCGGCTCTGGCATCCAGGCCGACCTGATGACGCTGGCCAGCATGGGCTGCCACGGCGTCAGCGTGCTGACGGGCTATACCGTGCGCGACTCGGCGAGCTGCGACGAAGTGACCGGGCTCGACCCGGAAGTCGTCGCCACCCAGGCGCGCATGCTGCTCGAAGACATGCCCATTGCGGCGTTCAAAGTGGGCGCGGCAACGCGTGCGGAAGTGGTGAGCGCAATTGCCGAAGTTGTCGCCGATTACGACGACATCCCGCTGATTCTCGCCCCCGACTTCACGCTCGACGACGAACACGTGCTCGCCGCCGACGAACTGCGCGAAGCGATTGCCGACCTGCTCGCCCCGCAGACCACCCTGCTGGTCGCCGACCACGCCACCCTGCTCGCGCTCGCGCAGCCGGACGGTGACGCCGAAGCGCCGAGCCTCGACGCCGCGATCTCGCATCTGCTGTCGCAGGGCTGCGAATACATCTTGTCGACAGAAACCGGCACGCATCGCCTCGTCAATACCCTTTTCAGCGACGACGGCCAGTTGCGCCAGGATATGTGGGACCGCGGCCCGCATCGCATCATGGGGCTCACGGACACGCTCGGCGCGGCGATCGCCGCGTTGCTGGCGAATGGGCAGGATCCGGCCGAAGCGGTGCGCGAGGCGCAGGAGTATATGCATCAGGCCATGCGCAATGCGTTTCGGCCGGGCATGGGCGCGTATCTGCCGGACCGGTTTTTCTGGGCGCGCAGCAGCGAGGAAGAGACGCCGCTGGGTGGCGCGAAAGATGGGCCGCCGTCCGGGGAAGCGCGGCACTGAGGGCGGATGGGGGCCGCATACCATGTTACGAACGATCACAGACCTGGCGCGAGGCCGCCCGCGTCCCTACAAAAACATCACCAAGGTATTACGAACGTAATTAAGCGTTACAGATGGACGGGCTATCCGACAGTAGAATTTACTGACTGTAATGCTGCAGGCAGCGCCCTCATGCCCCTCCATCTCAGCGGGAATCGTTAAAGTGAACAATTCTTCGCACGCTTCTAATCGATCCCTCTACGACGCCACGCCGGACGGTCACGACGACAGCCGCTCCGGCGCCGGAACCACCTCTGAAGACAATCAATCAATCGCGCCTCAAACGTCTGCGCCGGCATTTCTGCAACGCGTCAGTGGCTCGGTTGGCGATCTCGACCGCGCCCGTTTGTTCAGGCAGAAAGCCGTCACCGTCTGGCTCACGGGTTTATCGGGAGCAGGCAAATCCACGCTGGCCTATGAACTGGAGCGTCGGCTGATCGGGCTAGGCCATCCATGCTACGTGCTGGACGGCGACAACATCCGGCACGGCCTCGGCAGCGACCTCGGATTCAGCAAGGAAGACCGGCGCGAGAATATCCGCCGGGTGGCGCACGTCGCGCGGCTAATGAACGACGCCGGCCTGATCGTGATTGCCGCACTGATCTCGCCCATGAACGAAGACCGCGCCATGGCCCGCGAGATCATCGGCGACGAGCGGTTTGTGGAGACCTATCTTTCCGCCTCCGTCGACGACTGCGCGCGGCGCGATCCCAAGGGCCTGTATGCGAAGGCCCGGGCGGGGGAGATCGCCTCGTTCACTGGCGTATCCGCACCATATGAGCCGCCTGCGAACCCCGACCTACGCGTGGATACGGTAGGTCAAAGCAAAGAGGCGAGCGTGTCCGGGATCTTCGATCACCTGAACAAGGCGTTTCTTATGAAGTCCTAAGTGCGCATCGTGCGCGTGTAAACGAAAAAAACCCGCATCGCTGCGGGTTTTTTCTTTTTGGGAAGCACGCCTCGCGGCGCACCTCCCCATGCATTTCGAACCAGCCTCTCCCCGCGAGAGGAGAAGCCGACGCGAAATTACATGTCCATGCCCATGCCGCCCATGCCGCCCGGCATTCCGCCGCCGCCCATCGGAGCATCTTCCTTCGGCAGTTCGCAAACCGCTGCGTCGGTCGTCAGCAGGAGACCTGCCACCGATGCTGCGTTTTGCAGTGCCGTGCGCGTGACCTTCGTCGGGTCCACGACACCAGCATCAACCAGGTCGACGTACTCGCCCGTTGCTGCGTTGTAGCCGTAGTTGCCCGTGCCTGCTGCAACTGCTGCCACCACGACGCTGGCTTCTTCGCCGCCGTTCGTAACGATCTGGCGCAGCGGTTCTTCCATTGCGCGCAGAACGATCTTGATACCGGCGTCCTGATCGGCGTTAGCGCCCTTCAGGCCAGCGATTGCCGTGCGAGCGCGGATCAGTGCGACACCGCCGCCAGCCACGATGCCTTCTTCCACAGCTGCGCGCGTTGCGTGCAGTGCGTCTTCGACACGTGCCTTCTTTTCCTTCATTTCGACTTCGGTCGCAGCGCCGACCTTGATCACCGCAACACCGCCGGCCAGCTTGGCCACGCGCTCTTGCAGCTTTTCACGGTCGTAGTCCGACGTAGCTTCTTCGATTTGCGTGCGAACCTGCTTCACACGTGCTTCGATGTTGGCACCTTCGCCAGCGCCGTCGATGATCGTGGTGTTTTCCTTGCCCACTTCGATACGCTTCGCTTGACCCAGTTCAGCCAGCGTTGCCTTTTCGAGCGTCAGGCCGGTTTCTTCAGCGATGACTTGACCGCCGGTCAGGATCGCGATGTCTTCCAGCATGGCCTTACGACGATCGCCGAAGCCCGGAGCCTTGACAGCAACAGTCTTCAGGATGCCGCGGATGTTGTTCACCACCAGCGTTGCCAGTGCTTCGCCTTCGACGTCTTCTGCGATGATCAGCAGCGGACGGCCAGCCTTGGCCACTTGTTCCAGAACCGGGAGGAGGTCACGAATGTTCGACACCTTCTTGTCGTGCAGCAGCACGAACGGGTTGTCGAGCACAGCAACCTGCTTGTCCGGGTTGTTGATGAAGTACGGCGACAGGTAGCCGCGGTCGAACTGCATACCTTCGACGACGTCCAGCTCGTCTTGCAGCGACTTGCCGTCTTCGACCGTGATGACGCCTTCCTTGCCGACCTTGTCCATTGCTTCAGCGATACGGTCGCCAATCGACGAGTCGCTGTTGGCCGAAATCGCGCCAACCTGAGCGATTTCCTTGTTGGTCGTGCACGGCTTGCTGATCTTGCGCAGTTCTTCGATAGCTGCAGTCACAGCCTTGTCGATACCGCGCTTCAGGTCCATCGGGTTCATGCCCGATGCGACGTACTTCATGCCTTCGCGAACGATGGACTGGGCCAGGACCGTTGCGGTCGTGGTGCCGTCACCGGCGTTGTCGCTGGTCTTGGAAGCCACTTCCTTGACCATTTGCGCGCCCATGTTCTGGAGCTTGTCTTTCAGTTCGATCTCTTTCGCGACCGACACACCGTCCTTGGTGACCGTCGGGCCGCCGAAGCTGCGTTCCAGGACCACATTGCGACCCTTCGGGCCCAGCGTGACCTTCACAGCGTTCGCGAGGATGTTCACGCCTTCAACCATCTTGGCACGGGCGGAATCACCGAATACGACGTCTTTAGCTGCCATCTTCTAACTCCTTGAATTCTTGGGAAATAACCGGGGAAGTAGCGACCAGCGCTTACTTCTGCACCACGGCCATGATGTCTTCTTCGCGCATCACCAGCAGTTCGCTGCCGTCGACCTTGACGGTCTGGCCTGCGTACTTGCCGAACAGGACGCGGTCACCAACCTTCACGTCGAGCGCGATTTGTGCGCCCTTGTCGTCACGCTTACCCGGGCCGACTGCCAGAATTTCGCCTTGATCCGGCTTTTCTGCTGCGGCTTCGGGGATCACGATGCCCGACGCAGTCTTGGTTTCTTGATCCAGACGTTTGACGATCACGCGATCATGCAAAGGACGAAGGTTCATACATACTCCTCTCTTGGTTGAGACTGAAGAACGCTGAGAAAACCCGGCTGGCCAAGCCAACCGGCGATGTTGTTAGCACTCTCGTGCAGCGAGTGCTAATTATATGGACGGGTGGTGACAAATTCAAGAAGGAAGGGGGTGGGAAATTTTTACGGATGTCGAAAGGCAGATAACTATAGGGTAAACACCAACCACATTCCTCGATCAGCCTCCCGCGCGCTGGCCGCCGCAAAGTCAACCGAAAGGTCATGGGATATACTTGCGGACGGCCTAAACGTGTCAAGGAGACATGTCTTGAACGTCCTGTTTGTTGACGACAATCCGGCCTCGGCCGATGCTTTAGCCGCCCTCGTGGTATCAATGGGACACCAGGCCTCCGTTGCGTACGATAGCCAGGCAGCCGTTGAGCTTGCGCACACCACCAGATTCGATTTGATACTCCTCGACCTTCAGCTAGGACACGAAGATGGTCGAGACGTTTGCGCCAGCATGCGGCGCGAAGGCTCCTCGCGAAATTCGCAAATCCTCGCCATGACAGGTCACGTCGGGTTGGAGCAAGGCGTTAGTCTCGGCGACTTTAACGGTTACGTGTTGAAGCCACTGCAGTTCGACCGCCTCGAAGAGCTGTTGACGGCGTAGCCGCCAGCGGTTCGGCCATGCGCACACTTCGAAGTGCCGAAGTGCGCGCGGCCCGATCTGCATGAGCCTTCACATTGGCTCTCTGGCGCAATCCGGCAGACCGAGCCGTCCCCTCACTGAACGTAATCCCTTGGCTGAACGGTGAAATCGAGGACCGTGCCCGCCCGCAGAACCGCAAGCCGTATAGGGGCGTCGTTAAGCGCCCTCAGATTGGACATCGTCGCAGAGACTACCAAACCGGATGTTTCTTGCCCGTTGATCTCTATGACGAAGTCCCCTTCGCGCAATCCGACTTCTGCTGCGGGTGAACCCTCCCTGACATAGCTGACTGTCGCAACGCCACCGGTTGCGTAGGCAAGACCGAAACCCGCCCTGTTGTAAGGCGGGATATAACCGCCACTCGAAGCATCGCGTCGCGTGAACCAGACACGTCGCCCCATGTAATCGAACCTCACGACGCATGAACTCAGCAGAGCGTCGCCCACGTCCGCGGCGAACTCCGAGTCCGTGTTCAGACCACCGTCCAAGGTCGAAAACATTCCAATGGTGTCAGCGAAGGTCGCCGTTCCGACCGTCAACGAGGAAATTCGCCCCATCCTGATAGCTCCACCGCCGCCCACGGCGTTTAGCGCCCCTCCCAGGTTGTACAGACGCTTGGGCATCGCCGCGGGGTGTGCAATGCCAAACGTCCGATTTACAAGAAGTGCTCCATTGAACCCGGTGTCGAGCCAAAAATAATCGGCGACACCATTCATCTCACCTTCTACTACGGGGACGGTGTGGTCGAGCGCGATAGGCGACGCGAGCGGATCGCTGACCATTGCATCGCCATGCTTTAGCGAGAGGCTAACCGTCCGGTCAGGGAAATCGAAAGTCGTGGTAAAGCGTGCGAGAACCTCGTAACCAATCGCACCAGCGGCTTGCGCGCCCGTCCCTTCAGAACCCGCGTCGAAAACGGACGCATACTGATCGCGCAAATGCGCGGACCCTAAGCGTAGATCCTTGATCCTGGAGAATCGGGTCTTGACTGCAGCGCCAGTGATCCCCGTGTCGCTTCCTTCTCCAAATAGCTTGAGACCTGCAGCATCGGCTGTAGCCCGTGTCATCGAGAATGCGCCACCCGAATCAAACAGAAAGCTGAACGGCCCCTTCCCATTGATAAAGACGTCGACGCGAGGCAAACCGGCTGCGCCCATCGGAATCGTCGTGGTGTCACTGCCATCGATCCAATAGTCGCTCAATGTGGAGTCAGGTTTTCTGGCCCGTTCAGCGACGAATTCCGCGGTAACGCCGGTCGTTACCCGAATGGCATGCAGGTCCCATCGATTGCCATCGCGATCCACCATGCGTTGCCCGAAAGGAACGAGCCGATGACTGATCGGACGGTATTCCGAGTATGTCGTCGTCGCGACGTCTGGCTCGTCTCTTCGGGACCAGCGCAACGGCAGATGGCTCGCGCGAGACATCCAGACCGTTGTGACTTTCCCGCCCTGTGGCCACACGCTTAACTTGTCGGCAGTCGTACCGTCGACCTGCTCGGTTTTCAGGAACCTTATGCTGGCCGGCCAGCACTTGTTCAATATTCCGCCGCTTAGCCAATATGCATCGCTAACAATGCCTTGCCGGTAACCATCAAAATCTGCATCGCCGACCACGCCGTTGGCATCCTTGACCCATACTCGAGGACCCGATACGCCAAATGCAAAATTTGCGGGGCCTGCATCGGAGACCTGGAGCGTCGCCACCTGTTGGCCCGGGTCTGCCGTTAAAAGGAATTTCCCGACGAGCCCCTTTGAGCGAGCCGTCCCTTCGATCATGATCGGGCCGCAGTCCGCCCTCCCCTTTAAAGACGCAATGCCGTTTCGGTTACTCAATGTTTGTCTACTGTCGGAGACATCCCGCGCTGTATCGGCTCGCACGTTGCTAGACAGCAATGCAGTTGCTACCAGTACTAATGAACAGAAAACCCGGGCGGTGACAAATCGAAAAACAGCCATAGGCAGTTGTGCAAGCTGAGCGAGAGAAATACTGATTCTACGACGCACCAAAAATCGCCAGCAGTAATCAGTCCGTTCGGGACTACTTCAATCAGCGAACAAAGAAGTTCATTGCCGACCGAATCGGGTGACCTAAGGTAACTTTGAAACCCTTTGATACGCCGGACGGCTATTGCAACGATCAAGCCAATCCGCCAGACGGGGACGCCTCTCCCTTTCGAATGCGGCAATGCCAGTAACTACAATCGTTGCATGGCTCGCCAGATAGCCGATGGCATGAAGAAAGACGTGCTTGAGGACGCTTGCAGCAATCAGGATGCGGTACGAGTTCAAATGTCAGCCTGGGGCGTCGCGTCGCAAATCCCGTTATTCAATCAGGCAGCGGCAATCGTGTGCGTCTTGTAGACGTGAGTGCGCCGCGCCCTCAGCACTACATCGGGTTCATTGCGCGGCACTTCAACTCGCGCGAAGCAAACTCACACGTCGCCCCCCACCCTAAACTGGCCCGACCAATTTGCCCTGTGCCTGGCACACGACCACCATATCGTCGCGCGGTCGCATCGAGACGATAAAACAGCATTGATGCGCCGCTCCCCACGATTCAGGAGAAAAATATGGCGGATTCTAGTTCACTGGTTATCAGGCTGCACGCGGACGACGACGTCGCGATTGCGCGTCTTCCAATCGCGTCGGGCACGACGCTGGCCGAAGTCGGCGGTATCGTCACGCGTGACGACATCCCCGCTGCGCACAAGGTGGCGCTGCGCGCGATCAAGGACGGCGATCCGGTCCGGCGCTACGGCCAGATCATCGGTTTCGCAACGCAGGCCATCGAGCCGGGCGCGCACGTCCACTCGCAAAACGTCTCGATGGGCGACTTCGCGCGCGACTACGCGTTCGGCCAGGACATGAAGACGGTCGTTCCTGCCGAAACAACCCGCACGTTCATGGGCTTTCGTCGCGCCGACGGCCGCGTCGCGACCCGCAACTACATCGGCGTAGTCAGCACGGTGAACTGCTCGGCGACCGTCACGAAGCTCGTCACGCAGCACTTCTCCGCGCCCGGCAAGCTCGACGCGTATCCGAACGTCGACGGCATCGTCCCGATTACGCACAGCTTCGGCTGCTGCATCGACCACCACGGCGAAGGCGTGCAGCAGTTGCGCCGCACGATCGGCGGCTATATCCGTCATCCGAATTTCGCAGGCGTGCTCGTGATCGGCCTCGGCTGCGAATCGAACCAGATGGGCGCGCTGTTCATCGCAGAAGGGGTCGAGCCCAACGCCATGATGGTGCCGCTCGTGATTCAGGAACAGGGCGGCACGCAGAAGACCGTCGACGCCGCCATCGCCGCACTCGAAAAAATGCTGCCCGTAGCGAACGAGGTGAAGCGCGAGCCGCTGCCGGTGTCGCATCTGAACATCGCGCTGCAATGCGGCGGCTCCGACGGCTACTCGGGCATCACCGCCAACCCGGCGCTCGGCGCGGCTGTCGACCTGCTCGTGCAGCACGGCGGCACCGCGATCCTTAGCGAGACGCCCGAAATCTACGGTGCCGAGCACCTGCTCACGCGCCGCGCGATCACGCCCGAAGTGGGCCAGAAAATCGTCGAGCGCATTCACTGGTGGGAAGACTACGCGAAGCGGGAAAAGGGCAGCATCGACAACAACCCGACACCGGGCAACAAGGCCGGCGGCCTCACGACGATTCTCGAGAAGTCGCTCGGCGCCGTGGCCAAGAGCGGCTCGACCCCGCTGACGGGCGTGTACCGATACGCCGAACCGATCGACACCAACGGCCTCGTGTTCATGGACGCACCGGGCTACGACCCGATGGGCGCGACCGGGCAGATCGCGAGCGGCGCGAACCTCGTGCTGTTCACCACCGGCCGCGGCTCGTGCTTCGGCGCCAAGCCGGCACCTTCGATCAAGCTCGCGACCAACACGAAGATGTACACGCGCATGGTCGACGACATGGACATCAACTGCGGCGACATCATGGACGGGGATTCGACGGTCGAGCAAAAGGGCCGCGAGATTTTCGAAATGATCATCGAAGTCGCGTCGGGCGCGAAGAGCAAAAGCGAAGCCCTCGGCGTGGGCAACGAAGAGTTCGTGCCCTGGATGATCGGCGCACAAATGTAAGCAGTCCATACCGTAGCCGTCTTACGCCCGCGCGTGGTTGTGCAAAGAGGTGACCGCACGCGGGCTTCCCCCCTTACATCAATGGCCGTCTGCGGCCTATACGCCTGAGCGCCGGTCCATACGAATACGGTGCCCGACGGAGACAATGCAATGAAGATCAAGGAAACCATCGAGAAATTTCCCGGTGGCATGATGGTGATTCCCCTGCTGTGGGGCAGCATCCTCAATACGTATTTCCCGCACGTACTAGCAATCGGCAGTTTCTCGACGCAGCTTGCGCATGGCGCGCTGCCGATTCTCGCGGTGTTCTTCGTCTGCATGGGCGCTGAAATCCAGCTAAAGACTGCACCGCGCGCGCTGAAACAGGGCGCCGTAATCACGATCTCGAAGCTCGCGGTCGGCATTGCTATCGGTCTGTTCGTCAGCTATTTTTTCAAGGGACATGAGGTGCTCGGATTGTCCAGCGTGGCGATCATCGCGGCGATGACCAACGCGAACATGGGCCTGTATGCAGCACTCACGCAGCAATTCGGCGACGAGGTCGATCGCGGCGCGCTCGCGGTGCTGTCGATTCAGGAAGGCCCGTTCATGACGATGGTTGCGCTCGGTGTGTCGGGACTCGCAAAAATTCCGTACACCGAACTTATCGCCACGATCCTGCCGATTTTGATCGGCATGGTGCTTGGCAACCTCGATAGCGACATGCGCAGGTTCCTGAAAGCCGGCGGCCATCTGCTGATCCCGTTTTTTGCCTTCGGCCTCGGCGTGGGGATCAACCTGCATGCGATTCTCTCCGCGGGCTTGTCGGGCATTCTGCTCGGGCTCGTGACACTCACGTTGGGTTGCGTCGTGAACATCATCGCTTCGCGTCTTGCCGGCGGCTCAGGCGTAGCGGGAGCGGCCGTCTCGACGACTGCGGGCAACGCCGTCGCGACACCCACCGCGATCGCGACCGTCGATCCGCACCTTGCGTCGCTGGTGGCGATTGCGACGCCCCAGATCGCGGCGTCGACGATCATCACGTCGTTACTGTCGCCGCTCGCCACTGCGGCCTACGTGAAGTTTCTGGCGCGGAAAAAGAAGACGAACGCCGAAGTGCCGATCGTACAGCCCGTGCAATAGACCGGCGTCGTCCGACCCGGCGGCGATCGAACCGTTCACTCCAGTATTGGCGCCTTGCGGTGGTGGGCGCCTTTTTCATATGCATAGGCATATCCAAGCAGCGCCGCCTCATCCCACTGGCGGCCCACGAAGATCAGCCCAAATGGCGAACCCGACGCGTAATAGCCTGCCGGCACGGCGATACCCGGCAGTCCTGCAATATTGATCTCGCCTACCGTCGTTTCCTGGATCGTGCTCTTGCCGTGAAGTGGAGGAAGCTCACATCGCATTTGCGGAAAGACGAGTGCATCGAGACGGTGCGCCGTCATGACCGCTTCGAAGATGCGCAGATAGCGTGCCTTCAGTTCGACGAATTCGGACATCTCGGGTGGCGACGACGGATCGGCCAGCGCCGCCTTGAAATCCACGAGGCTAGGCATATAGTGCAGCACGCCGTTCGGTCCGAAAGCGTCTTCGTCTTTGGTCGCTTCGGCGAATGCTGCGAAAGTCTTCAGCGACGCATGCTTGCCGAGCCGTTGCAGATATTTTTCGATGTCGTATGGAATCGACTCGAGGCCGCGTGCATCGAAGTTCGCAAGTGGCGGGGTCGGCTGCCGCAATTCGGCGAACCCCGAGCCTTTGAACGGATCGTCGATCAGGGTTGCGCCGAGCGCGGTTAGCTCGCCCTTGACGCGTTCATACAGCGCCGCGGCTTCGTCGGAGAGCGGCTGGTCGCGCCAGCCTGGCCCATACAAACCGATGCGCCTGCCTGCCAGTGCCTGGCCGTCCAGTCCCGCCGCATAACCGCCCTCCGGTTGCCGCCCGACGCTGGCGAGCGTCTTCGGGTCCTCACTCGAATAGCCCGCGAGGACGTCGAGGCACAATGCCGCGTCTCTCACGTTCCGGGCAATGGGCCCCACCACATCCCGATTCGCCGACAGCGGCACCACGCCCGCATTCGGCACCAGCCCGATGGTCGGCTTGATGCCGACAAGGTCCTGGGCCGACGCGGGGTTCTGGATCGAGCCGCCGGTTTCTTCGGCGAGCCCGAGAACCGCCATCGCGGATGCCACCGCCGAGGCCGTCCCCGCGCTGCTGCCGCCAGGCGCCCGTTCGGGCATCACCACATTGATTGTCGGCCCCGCCCAACTGTCGTTCGCGTGCGTGCCGGTGTGGCTCAACACGGGAACATTCGTCTTGCCGAGCAGAATGGCGCCGGCGCGCCGCATGCGCGCGACCACCGGCGAATCGCGCTCGGGAAACAGATCGATACCGCCTTTCTTGCTGTACAGCTTCGCCCATCCCGCCGTGGTCGGGAATCCGACCATGTCCATCGGGTCCTTGATGACGACCGGCACGCCCGCGAGCGGGCCGAGTGGCTCGCCGGCAGCACGGCGCTCGTCGATCTTGCGTGCATCGTCCACGGCCGCCGGGTTCAGAAAGATCAGCGCGTTGTATTTCGCGTTGTAGCGCTCGATCCTGTCGAAGCAGGCCCGCGCCAGTTGTTCGGCACTGAAACTGCCGCTCGCAAACGCAGCCTGCACAGCGTCCACGGTCAGATTATCTAGCTCGATATGCTTCGCACTGCCTGGTTCCATTCCATGCTCCTGTTGAGTCGGCGCTCGCCTCAAAGCTGTACGCCACGCGTGAGCGCGCCATCCACCACGATGTTCGCGCCGCTGATGAAACTGGCCGCCGGACTCGCGACGAACGCCACCGCATTGGCGATTTCCTGAGGCCTTGCCATGCGTCCGGTCGGATTCAATGCAAGCGATCGTTCGTACAGCGCCGGATCGTTATGCTCGATCCAGTCCCACACGCCGCCTTCGAAGTACACATTGCCGGGCGAGACCGTATTCGCACGAATGCCCTTCGATGCCAGTTGATGCGCGAGCCCCTGCATGTAATGAACGAGCGCGGCTTTGAAGACGCCATATGGCCCTGCGGCGAAATCGATCTCGCGGCCCGAGACGCTCGATATGGCGATGATCGAGGCGGCCTTGCTCGCCGCAAGAAACGGCATGGCGGCATCGACGAGATTGACGGTGCCGAGCAGATCCGTTTCGAACTCCTTGCGCCACGATTCGATGTCGTTACCGATGGCGAGCGCGCTGACGTTGGCCACGACAATATCGAGTCCGCCCCACTCCGATCCCACGCGTTCCACCCATGCCTTCAGCGCCGCACCATCCGATACGTCGACCGCCGCGCCCGACGCGCATGCGCCGTTCAGTTCCGCCAGCGCGCTAACGGTCGACCTCACGCCGGCTTCGTCGCGCGCGCAGATGGCGACGTCCGCGCCTTCGGCGGCAAGTGTCTGGGCGATCGCGAGACCAATGCCCTTGGTGCCACCGGTCACGATCGCCTTCAGGCCCTTCAGTTGTAGATCCATGCTCGTCGCTCCATTGCCTGTCGCTCAACGTTTCAACGGCGCGCTCACTCCTTGCCGCGCCCCTCTTCCGATGCCATGCCACGCGCAATCTGCAACACTTCGCCCGCCTGAATGACGGAGTGGCAGATATCGTCGACAGTCACGCGCTTTTCCATCGCCTGCGCGCGGAGCATGTCGTAGGCCTCGTTTTCGCTCACATGGTGCATGGTCATCAGAATCCCTTTCGCTTCCTGCAGATGCCGGCTGTCGAGCAGCTTCTGTTCGAGTCTCGCAATGCGCTGGGTATGCTGACGCGAACGCTTGGCGTGATACAGCGCCATCACCACAGTGGACAGCAAACCCGAGGCGCGAATCGGTGTCGTCACGATGCCGTCCGAGCCCATTTTGATGGCCTGATCGATAAAGGTCGGATTCTCGTAGCTCACCACGCAGATGACGGGTGGCGCATCGGGTCCGGACCACTCGCTCTTCGGCGCGCGCTCTTCCGGCAACAACGCGCGAAACACCAGGTCGGTTCGCTCGGGCAGCGTATCCGTTGGCGGCCAGCACCGTTCCACCTGAAAGCCCATGCGCCGCAGGTGGTTGGTAAGCGTCTGCCCGTCGCTGTCGTCCGGATGGAACACGACCACACGCGCCGTGCGCTCGAGGATCGAACTGGTGAGGCTGCGTTGGCCTCGGTCGGCTCGCGTGTTCACGTCAGTAGTCCCGCGTGCTCAACTTCGTGACCCAGTCACCGAGCGTTTGACGCGTCATGTACGGATCGGGACCGACTGCGAATTTCGATTCGCGCAGAATGGTGAACTGGCCGTCCGCATTGGCGCGGCCGATGCGCGGATAAAGCGCCATGTGATGATTGACCGGATCGATGCGTACCCGGCCTTGCGGCGCGGCGAATTCCGAGCCGAGCAGATGCGGCATGATGGTGCCGATGTCGTCCGAGCCTGCACGCGCGCAGGCTTCCGCGAACATGTGCATTTGATAGTACGCAGCCTCCCAGTTCATATCCGTGGGCGTGTCCGCGCCGAAGCGCGACTGATGATGCCGCACCGCGCGATGATTCTCCGCCGTGTCGACGCTTTGAAAATAAGGCGCCGCCGTGTAATGTCCGGCCGCGATGCCGCGCTCCATGGCATGAATCTCGGTTTCGGAGGTATTCAGGCTGCCAATCGGCATACGCGACGGATCGAGGTCCGCATGCGCATAGGCATCGTAGAGATAGGGCACGGTCGCGCCGATAACCGTGCTGAAGATCCAGTCGGGCGACTTGCGCCTGATGTCCGCGACGACCTGCGCGAACTGATCGCGCGTGGCGTCGAGCGGCAAATAACGCTCGCCGAGAATCGCGCCTTCGGGATGCTGCAGCAGCAGTTCCTGCATCGTGCGATTGCATTCGTATGGATAGACGTAGCGCGAACCGATGAAATAAACGCGCGCGCCATAGGCTTCCGTCATGAAATCGGCGAGCTGCACGCCGTTCTGATTCGGCGAGGCGCCGCTATAGATGATGTTGTCCGAGTATTCGAAGCCTTCGTACTGCTGAGAATAGATCAGCAGCCGGTTGTGCTTTTCCACCACAGGCAGCATGGCCTTGCGGCTCGTCGAGGTGTATCCGCCAAAAATGACGTTGACGCCATCCTGCAGAATCAGCCGCTCGGCAAGTTCACGAAATACGGCGGGGTCGGAAGCGGGATCGTAGTGAAGGGCGATGAGTTCGCGGCCCTCAATGCCGCCGCGCGCGTTGATCTCCTCGATGGCGAGGCACGCGCCGCGCCACTGGGACTGTTCGAGCAAGGCGGTCGAGCCGCTCGTCGAGCAAAGCAGGCCTACTCGGATGACATCGGACAAAGCCATTTCGTGACGCGCCCTCGAAAGCGCGCGGAGCGGGTGCCCCGCGCTTGTCTGCCTTGATTTACTGCGTGTGCCGTTACTTGAGGTAGTGCTTGGCGACCATCGCGCCAACGGTGTATTTTGGATCGACAAAATTACCAAGGCGAACCTTGCCCACCTGGCTGAGCATCATGTACGCGTCCCATTTATCGAAGCCATATTCCGCAGCCATCCACAGCACCAGCTCGCGATAGGCGATGCGCGTCGCGTCCTCCAGCGGCCGCGCGCTGCCGATGCTCATCAGCGCATCCTCATTCTCGAGTCGCGGCCACGCGATTTGCCAGTTCTTGATCAGATCCACCCGTACCGTGGTCGTGCTCTGATACTCGACGGCCGTGCCGCACACTTCGCCGTCGCCCTGACAGGCGTGCGCATCGCCGATAAAAAGCCGTCCGCCGGGCGAGCGCACCGGCAGATACGTGATGCTGCCCGGCCCCATATCGGGCACGTCCATGTTGCCGCCGTGATTGTCGGGCGTAAGCGAATTGATGGAATCGATCTCGGGCGAAAGACTCAGCGTGCCGATATGCGGCTTGTACGGAAGCGTGTTGCGTTTGCTCCAGTACACATTCTCTTCGTCGATCTTGATCTTGCGGACGATTTCCGGCAAAGGCTCGTTGAGCAGCGCGGTGTAGTCGGTGCCGGTCAGGCCGCCGAAGTTCGGAATCATGCAGCAGAAGCCGTGCGGATCGTCGCCGCGCGGCGCCATTTTTTCGATGTATACCGCAACCACATCACCCTTCTCCGCGCCCTCGATCATGATGGGCCCGTTCTGCGGATTCAGAAATGGCACTTGCAACACCTGCGACGGCTTGTCGGTCTCTTCCTTGATCTTGCCTTCGAAGGCGTCGCGCGTTTCGACCACGACGCGATCCCCTGGCTTGACATGCAGCACCGGCTGCGAATACGGCCCGATGGTGTAGTGATAGGTCTGCTGCAACTCCTCGGTCAGATGATGCTCCACAGGCTCACGATGTGCGCCGACACCGCGCTTCATCATGATCGACTCCTCAAGCCATTTCATGTTCTGCTCTCCGTTACAGTGCCATATACTGGCGAATCAGTTGTTCGTCGTTAAGCTGCGCGGGGCTCAATGTCTCCACAATGCGGCCCTTGTCCATCACGCAGCAGCGCGTGGCGATGCGCTCAACCATGCCCATATCCTGCTCGACCAGCACGACGCCGATACCCGTCTCGCTCGCAATCTGCTGTAGCGTCTCGCCAATCAGATCGACGATGGAGGGCTGAATGCCTTCCGATGGTTCATCCAGCAGCAGCACTTTCGGCGAGCTGATGAGTGCGCGCGCGATCGCCAATTGCTGTTGCTCGCCGCCGCTCATGGTTCCCGCTTTCTGCGCGTAGCGCTGCTTCAGAACCGGAAAGTAGCCCACCACTTTCTCTCGCATGCGCGCCGCCTGCGCGCGATTCGCCTGCGCGCCGACCTGAAGGTTCTCGGCGACGGTCAACGCACCAAAAATCTCTCGGCCTTGTGGCACATAGCCCATGCCTTGCTGGGCGCGAACGTAGGGTTTGCGGTGGCCGATCGCAGCGCCGTCGAGCGTGATTTCACCGGCGTCGAGTGTGATGAGGCCAATCAGCGCGCGCATCAACGTGGTCTTGCCCACGCCGTTGCGGCCAATCAACGCAAGCACCTCGCCTTGGCCCACGCTGAACGACACGCCATTGAGCACGCGGCCGCCGCCGTAGCCCGCCTCCACGCCTGACACATCGAGCAGCGCGCTCATTTCCGCTTCCCCAGATAGACTTCGGCGACGTCGTCGCGCGCGAGAATCTCGTCGAGCGGACCGTCGGCGAGTACACGCCCGCCATGCAGCACCGTCACGCGCGAGGCGATCTGCTTGACGAAGGTCATGTCGTGCTCGACGACCATCATCGTGAGACCGGCTGCCGATAGACGCTTGATGAGTTCGCCGGTCGCATGCGTCTCCTCGACCGACATGCCCGCGACGGGCTCATCGAGAAACAGCAGCTTCGGACGCAAGGACACCGCCATGGCAATTTCGAGCCACTGTTTCTTGCCGTGCGACAGATTGCGCGCGAGCACGTGTTCCTCGTTTTCCAGCATGAAGCGCTGCAACAGCTCGGCGAGACTTTCGGGCCGGTCGTCCCTGGCGCGATGCAGCGACAATTGCAGATGCTGGCGCACGCTCAGATCCGGAAACACACCAGGAATCTGGAACTTGATGCTCATGCCCATGCGGATGCGCTCGTGCGGCAGCACATGACTCATGTCTTCGCCGAGAAACATCACGTTGCCTTCCGACGGCCGATGCTCGCCGGTAATGAGCTTGAAGAAGGTGCTTTTTCCGGCGCCGTTCGGCCCGATCACGCAACGAATCTCGCCTGCGTCGATCCTGAAGTCGATTCCGTTGATGACATGCGCGCCGCCGAAGTGCTTCTTGAGCCCGCGTGTTTCCAGTAGCGTGGTCATGACTTGCCTTCCTCCCGCTTGAGGCGTGCGCTCCGATGGCTCGCGCCCTCGCGCGCGCGGCCCGAGACGCGCCGCAGATGCCGCGTGACGAACGGCAGCAGCCCTTCCGGCGCGGCCAGCACGACGATCAGCAGAATTGCGCCGAGCAGAATCAACGCATACTGGCTGCCGTACACCGCGAGATTCTGCGAAAGCCAGACGAGCAGCGCCGTGCCGAGAATGGCGCCGCCGAGGCTCTTCCTGCCTGACGTCGCGACCCAGATGACGGGCATCGCGGCGGCCGTGAGCCCCATCGTCGATGGTGTGATGTAGGAGCCCCAGATCGTGTAGAGCGCGCCCGACAAACCGCCCAGCGTGCAGCCGAGCACGAACACGAGCCATTGATGACGGCGGATATCGACGCCCAGCATCTCCGCACGCTGCGGATTCTCGCGAATGGCGATCAGCGTGAGGCCGAAGGTGCCGTCGAGCAGCTTGCGCATCGCGGCATAGACCACGATCAGCAGGATCAGCACGAGATAATAGAAGCTGGCGTTTTCGAGCGTAAGCGGCCCGCCTGGCCACGGGATCGTCAGTTGCGGCATGCCACCCATGCCGTTATAACCGTTCAGCCGCGCCTCGCCGATGGCCCACTGCGGGCCTGCAGTCTGCGACATGAAAGTTTCGAGCACGAGCGTCACCGACAGCGTGACGATACCGATGAACACGCCCTTGATACGACCATAAAAAATCATGTAGCCGATCAGCGCCGCGACGATGACGCTCACCACCAGCCCCGCACCCAGACCCAGCCACGATTCGAACCACGTATCGCCGTAGTTCAGCGTGAAAATGCCGTAGCTATAGCCCGACAGTCCGAAGAAGGCAGTCTGCCCGAATGACAGGATGCCGCCGTAGCCCCACATCGCGGCGAGCCCGACGGCGCTGAAGGCCCATAGCAGGCAGTATGCGAGATTGCCACTGGTGTTCGCATCGACCACGAGCGGCAGGCAGAGCGCCACGAGCCACGGCACATAAGGCAGCGCGCGCGCGGTGACGCGCGTCGAAGGCAGCTTCGTTTGCTTCACGTCTGCCTCCTAGCGCAAGCGGGTGAAGAGGTTGCCGAGACCCTGCGGCATCAGCCGGATCACGACGATGACCGTGACCAGCAGTCCGATCTGACCAAACAGTTGACCGTAGGACGCCGTGAGCGCGGTCTGGATGACGGCGAGCACCGCGGCGGCCGGCGTCGTGCCGGCGATCACATTGGCGCCGCCCACGACCACCGACACGAAGGCCTGCACGATGAAGTTGCTGCCCATGGTCGGCACCAGGGTCATGGTGGGCGCGTAGAGCGCGCCGGTGAGGCCCGCGAGACCCGCGCCGAGCGCGAAGGTCAATGTATAAAGCCGGTCGGTGCGCAGGCCGAGGCATTGCGCCATATTGGGGTTCAGGATCGTCGCCCGCGCGCAAACGCCGTAATTGGTCTTGAAGAACAGCAGATAGAGGGCGAACAGGATCGCCAGCGCGATGCCGGGCAGCACGGCGCGATAGGTCGAAAACGAATACTCGCCAAGCGAGAATGACCCGAACGGCGTGCTGATGCCTTCGAGCGAAGGGCCGGCGACGAGCAGCATGGTCTGCTGCACGATGAGGCTGATGGCCCATGTCGCGACGACGGAATCGAACAGACGGTCATACAGGTGACGGATCACGAGCCGCTCGATCACCACGCCCGCCAGCGCGGCCGCAATGGCGCCGAGCAGCATCGCGAGAGGCAACGGCACGCCGCGTTTGGCCGCGATGATCGTGACGTATGCGCCGCACATGATGAACTCGCCATGCGCGAGATTGATGACGCCCATCATGCCGAAGATCACCGCGAGGCCGAGCGCCGCGAGCACCAGATAAGCGAAGCTGTCGCCGAACTGATAGATGAGCGAATAGAGAACCGATAAGGTGGCCATGCATGCTCCACGTTCAGGAACGGGCGCGCGGCGGCCATGCGTCTGTCGCCGCGCGCCCGTTCAAATCACGACTTCTTGGGGAGATTCGACGGCGTGTACTGACGATGATCCGGTTTGTTCGGCAGATCGCAGCCGACCTTGCCGAGCCAATACGGCTGCACGTCGGCCCATACCTTCGGAATCTCGACGGAGTGGTCCTCCTTCACGTGCACGAGGAAGATGGTGTGGCTCGCGTGATGGCTCTTTGGGTCGATACAGACCTTGCCCTGCTCGCCTTCCGTGCAGATGGTGCCGCTTTCGAGCGCCTTGCGCACCGCGTCCTGATTCGTCGAACCGGCTTTTTCGACGGCGGCCTTGTACAGATAGATGGCGTCGTAGGCGTTGGCCGCTTCCTGGTTGATGTACGGCTCGTTGGGGAACTTCGCGTGAAAACGCTTCTTGAAGTCGTTGCTCGCCGGGGTATCGACTTCTTCGACGTAGTTCGCCGTCACGTACATGTCCTTGAGTGCCGGCGGTTTGAAGCGCTTGTGCTCATACGCCTGACCGACGTTCACGGAACTCGCCATTGGCAGATTCAGATGCGCGGAAGCCTGCTGCTCGTAATACGACGACTGGTTCGCACCGACCAGCAGCGTGACCACGAAATCGGGTTTCGCCTTCTGGATGTTCTGGATCGTCTGGCCAAACTGCGAGACCGAGAGCGGAATGAATTCCTCGCCGACCATCGTGCCGCCGTTTTCCTTGACGATGTTGCGTACCCACTCGGCGGAAATCTGCCCGAAGTTGTAGTCGGCTGCGATGGTGTACACCTTCTTGCCGTACTTCTGCATCATCCAGGGAATGAGCGTCGAGAATTGCTGCTCGGGCACCGCGCCGGTCACAAAGGTGTTGGTATCGCACACACCGCCCTCGTACTGGTTGTCGTACCAGTACAGCTGATGCGCGCGGTCCATGATCGGACGGATCGCCTCGCGCGAGGCGCTGGAGAACGCGCCGAAGATGACGTCCGGCTTGTCGGTCTGGACGAGACGTCGTGCGAGTTCCTGAAACTTGGTGTTGTCCGACTGGGTGTCGTAGGCAATCAACTGCACGGGGCGGCCGAGAATGCCGCCCTTCGCGTTGATCTCCTCGACCGCAAGCTGCGTGGCGTGGATCTTCGGAATGGTCGCCAGTGCGAAATTACCCGAGGCGTCTTCCAGCAAGCCGATTTTCACGGGATCGGCGGCACTCGATGCGAGCGAAGTCAGTGCAAGTCCTGCGGTAAGGGCGAGAAGCATCCAGCCCGACGGCTTCAGCAACATGCGGATTCTCCAGAAGTGAGCGCTAGACAGGGAAAAATGCAGACAAAAAAAAGCCCTCTGGCGAACTCATGTTCGTCAGAGGGCTTCTGTGCCGGGTCCCGGGGCGGACGTCTTTGTCAGGCCGCGAGGTGTGGGGAAAGTCTAAAGCGCCGTATTTTCAGTTGTCAACATGGTCAAAAATCGACGCAGAGGCGGTGTGGTGAACGACAAGGTGCAGATGGGTTTGGACAACTGACGAGCGTCTTCACGCTTTTTTGTTGACGGATGGTCGTGGCTGGCCCATCGACTCAGGCTGGTTTCTTTACACTCGCCATCATGGAAGGCGAGCGGTATGCAGCGTTGGTGTTGGTAACGACATATGTAAAGTATGGGTTAGCCAAGCTCGATGCGCGCAGGGTTTGCAGACGCGACGCTGAAGATTGCAATGGGTTCGATTGTCCATTGTCATCGATCAGGTGCTTGTGTCGAACGCCCCAAAGCGGTCAACGCAGGCATGAAGCGAGGCCCGCGCCGGCGTGCTGCGCAGCCCACTACCGGAATCCACATTTGAAAAATAAATCGGACCACTTGTCGAATACGGTAGTCGCCGTTCGTCGACCTGATGAATGCTGAACTCGCTCAGCGAAACAAGGGAAACCGTATGAAATTTCTTCTGACGTCAGGCGGGATTACCAACGCCAGTATTCACGCGGCCTTGGTCGAACTGTTGGGGAAACCCATCGCCGAGTGCAACGCGCTCTTCATTCCTACTGCCATGTATGCCTATCCGCGCCATGCTGCCGTGGCTTGGCAGGCGTTCGCTGGAAAAGCGCGAAGCCCTTTGTGCGAACTGGGCTGGAGATCGCTGGGCGTTCTGGAACTCACCACGCTGCCGGGCCTTGCTAAAGAAGATTGGATTCCTTTGGTGGAAGAGGCAGACGTCCTGTTGGTGTGGGGCGGCGACCCTATCTATCTGGCCGACTGGATGCGTCGCTCCGGCCTCACCAAACTGTTACCTTCACTGCGAAAGAACTCGTTTACGTGGGCGTGAGCGCCGGCAGCATGGCGGTGTCTTCGACATTTGCAGAAAACTACACCCATCCGCCCAGTGGTCATCGCGATGCCCTGACGTCCGAGAACTTCTCGTTCGCCACTGCGGAGAGCGAAGTCGCAAGCCTCCTGATTACGGCGCGCGGAGCGGGATGGGTCGACTTTGCATTGATCCCGCATTTCGACAACCCGGATCATCCGGATGCGTCCTTGCAGAATGCTGAAAAATGGGCCGCCAAAATACCGGCGCCGGTTTATGCCATTGATGACCAGAGTGCCGTCGTGGTGGACCGGGGTACCGTCCGGGTTGCTTCCGAAGGGCAGTGGAAATTGTTTTTGCCGGCAATGTAGAGGGGCGCGTGCGGGGTGGTGAGCTGGATGGTGGTGGGTCGGTGTGATGTTGTGCGCGACACGTAACGGGTATCAATGAAGCAGCACGCGTAAAACTAGCGGCGGACTTTTGACGGGCTCAAATTCGGTGGCGTGGAACAGATGTTTGCTATAGTTAGCGCACGGAAAATCCTTAACTAATCGGCGTTTTTTACGGATATGAGCATTTTCAATTTTGATGATCCATCAGAAATCAAGGCTGCCAGAGAAGACATCGTCGACACCGTTAGACGAAAAGGATTTTCGACGATCCGTGGAATGTTTGTCAGGGAAGAAATCCGTGAAGCAATGGCTGCCGTTTATGACTATGTGAATAGCGCTTCGCATAAACCTTCAGCCGGTGTCTCGCCAGAGGAGATTCGCGTCAACATGACGAAATGGTCGATTGGTGGCCACAGCCAGTCTCAGGCCGGCTTGCCTCGATTTATGCTAACGCTCTATAACCCAATGTGGCAAGACGACACTTGGCGGCTCAGAAATATCTTTCGACGCGTGATTGCTATTCGCGATGCTTTGGCCGGGCGCGACATACAATCGGATGAATCACTCGCGCCTGATCGCTACAACGGCTGTCGCGTGCAGATTTATCCGTCCGGTGGCGGCTTTATGGGCGCGCACGTTGACTCGCGAGCAATATCTAATCTTCCAGACGGATCACGCGCGGCTTACATCCAAATGGTGCTCCTTTTGACCGAGCGTGGCACGGATTATCACCACGGCGGCGCCTTCGCCACAGTCGACGGTAAGATTGTTGATTCCGAGGCGGATGCACTATCCGGTGACGTGCTCGTATATGACGGAAACACGAACCACGGCGTTGCAGACATCGATCCGACTGTAACTTTCAACGCAAACAATCTGCGCGGACGCGCTGTAGCACTGGCGACAATCTATACGCAATAGCGGCTCGGCTCCATCAAGGGAATTTCAACCTCGCATCTGGTGTATTCCGGCAGCCGGATACCGAGAGAGCGAATGAAAAGCAGGCGCAAGGACGCCTGAGGCGGGGCGCGTCGTGGATATTCCAACTTCCTGCAGTTGCTGGACGTGCGGCAATCCGCGGCGCTTCTTTAAAACTGAGCGGCTTTCGATGGAGCAAGGCTGGTTTCAGGGCATGGGCGATGACGCCATCGGCGGGTATTCGATACGGAAATTGCCGGTGATGTATTCATTCTGCACGTCGATGACGATCAACGCGGCGTGGCGCCTGCTTTGACATGGTGCTACCTCTGGAAAAAAGGCCGTCGGCAAGCAACGGCCAATGATAGACGCGAGTTAAATTGCTCGAGAGCGATGGAGATCGCGGCCCGGCTCAGATGTTTGACAGGTCAGGATAAAGACCGCGCACCGGACTCACCGCTTCCAGCAGCGAGGCGAGATACAGGAGCGTCGACTCCGCCATCCACGGTGCTACCAGTTGCACGCCAACCGGCAGCCCTTCGCGGCTCGTGCCGAAGCGCAGCGTCATGCCCGGAAGCCCGGTCACATTCAGAGGCGCGGTTGCAGTCATCACGTGCAACGACGATACCGTCTGGCCGTTGATGTTGAATTCCGCGGCGTCGTGCGCGTGTGCCGGCACCGGCGTCACCGGGCAGAGCAACGCGTCGTAGCGCTGGAAGTACTCCGCGAAGCCGTCGCGCAGTTGTTCGGCCTGCTGCTCAGCGTCGACGAAATCGGCGATTGAAGTATCCGGCGTGTCATAGACGCTCTGGACGTGCTTGAAGATCTTGTCTTCGTGTCCGGCCGTCACCTTCCGGAAGGCGGGCTTGGTTTCCATGACCTGAAGTTTCCACAGCAGCTCCAACGCGTTGATCTGCTCGAGCACGGGAATACGCACCGGCTCCACGGTGACGCCCAGCCCCTTCAGCGCTTCGGCCGAGGCTTGCACGGTCGCTGCGACATCGGTATCTACGGGCGCGAAAGCATCGATGAGCAAGCCCACCCGAAGCGGCCGGCCCGGTGTGGATCCCACGCCGGCATCGAGCTTGAGCGGCGCCGTCGAAAAGCCGTCCGCGCCGTCAGGTCCTGCCAGCAGCGAATAGGCAAGCGCGATATCGCGAACGCTGCGCGCAATCGGACCGATATGCCAGAAACGACGGGGCACGCGCGGCCAGATACCCGTCATGGGAATGCGCCCGTGCGTGGCTTTGAGACCGACGACGCCCGTCAGGGCTGCCGGGCCGCGCACGGAAATGGCGACGTCGGTTGCGAGACCCAGCGGCGACATCAGCGCTGCGACCGCCGCAGATTCGCCACCGCTCGATCCGCCCGGCGTGCGATCCAGATTCCACGGGTTTCTCGTGCGTCCCGAAAGCAGGTTATCGGTTTCAATCCAGAACGAGAATTCGGGGTGGTTGGTTTTTGCGAGCAGGATGCCGCCCGCCTTCTTCATGCGAATCACGCTGGTTGCATCGGTGTCGGGCACGCGGCCCTTGAAGATGGGCGAAGCACGTTGCGTCAGCACGCCGGCAGTGTCAATGGAATCCTTCGCCGTGAAGGGAACGCCATGCAGCGGCCCCAGTTCTTCACCGGCCATCACCGCGGCCTCTGCGGCTCTCGCGGCGTCAAGCGCGCCGTCGGCGACCGTGACGATGGCATTGATCCTGGAATCGACTGCATCGATGCGGTCGAGATGCGCCTGCATGACCTCTACCGGCGAAACTTCCTTGTTGCGGATCAGTTCAGCCAGCCTTGTTGCGTCCTGGGAAATAAGTTCGATGCTCATACGAAGCCTTTTAAAAGGTTGGGAAATTAGCTGACAAATTCAGGCGCGAATCCTACCTAACGTTTGTTAGTCGAAGCGTAGGCGTTATACTTCGTCCTGTCAACATCCTTTGAGCCGCCCGGATGCACGATCCGGGGCGGCTGATCTTCATCGAGGGGAAATTCGTGGTGAACGAGGCCGGTATCAGTTCCAGCGACAAAATTCTGGCAGTCGCGACAAAGATCGCGCAGGCGCACGGCTACGGCGGATTGAACCTTCGTACCCTGGCGCAAGAGGTGGGTATCAAGGCCGCGAGCCTCTACCACCATTTCCCGAGCAAGGCCGACCTGGCCGCCGCCGTCGCAAAGCGTTACTGGGAAGACGCTGCAGCGTCGCTGGAGGCGCTGTCGGCAGAAACGCCTGATGCCGCTGATCGCCTGCGCGAATTCCCGGGGACGTTTCGTGCGGCGCTGGAGAACGACAACCGTATGTGCATGGCCAGCTTCATGACGGCGGAGTATGACGACCTGCCCGAGATCGTGAAGAAGGAGGTCCAGACCTTTACCGACGTCAACGTCGCGTGGCTTGGCAAGACGCTTGTGGAGGCGAAAATCGTCGGCCCCAGGGACGCCAGGAAGCGGGCTCGCGCCATATTCGCTGCGGTCGCGGGCGCGCAACTGATGGCGCGAGGCCGTGCCGATATCAAGCTCTACGACGCCTTGATCGACAGCTATCGGGCCGCCGGACTTTTACCGGCGTAGGAATGAAAAAGAGCGTGGTCCGGCAGTAACCCGACGCAGTTGAAGCGTCGTGCAACGGCGCAGAAAACGTACGCATCTTTGTGTGCTCGTCAGCCGCCCAAAAGTGTCCTGGTTTCGCGACGACGAACTTGTGGGCCTCCGACGCCCAGGCCCGACTGTCACGCAGCATCAATGGCTGACAAGAGGTTCGAGGCGACAGCGTCATCGAAACGGCAAGCTGGAATCTACGAAATAATGCGGCGCGCATGGATACAGGAATAGCTCGGCATGTTCCGTCAACTCACGATCTACCTTCCGTCATTAAGCAATAGCGCATGGTTCTTTTATTGAGAGTGATGCACTCAGTTAAAAACTTAAAGTTTGTGCAAACAGCGCCGATAAATAGCTTGCCCGTTTTTAATTTGCTGTGAGGCTGACCTCCATTCAAAGACACTGGCAAATAGCGTCCGCGCTCTCAATCCACAAATAAAAGGCCATGAATAACAAAACGCTTTCAACTTCTGCACTTGCGGGTTTTGTCGTTGCAACAACGCTACTCACGGGCTGTACTTCGCTTCCGAAAACAGATCTCGCCAGCGACAATCGTGAAAAGCTCCATTCGATCGCCATGCTGGATGTCGCCGAACCGCGCGGAGAGAACGTGGCCAACTTCGGTGGTGCTGCCGGTGCATTCGGATTGATTGGTGGATTGGTGCAAGGCGGAGTCAACTCCAGTCATACGAGTACGTACACGCAGCATGTGGCGAGCGAAAAGATCGCCTTCGCTCCCGTTGTCAACGATGGCCTGACCACGCGACTATCCAGTGATGGCTATGAAATCGTTGTGTTGCACGACCAGCACGCCAAGCTCTCGAGCGACGGCAAGTCCGACGACTTTTCCGATGTCAAGACCACCGCCGACGCCATCCTGAGCGTGTGGATCACTTCGTTAGGTTACGCATCCCCGCCGGCATCGAGTGATTTCATTCCGTGGGTCGTTATCCGCGCTCGCCTGCTCGACTCGAAGTCCAAGCAAGACATGTACTTCAAGACATTCGCCTGCGGTTGGGACATCAAGGGCAACTCTGTTCATGTCGTAGCGGATGCCAAATATCACTATGGTAGTTTCGGCACCTTGATCGAACAATTCGATCAGTCAGTCGCAGGCCTTAAGGATTGTGAGCAGGCAGTCGTCGCCGCAATTGGGCAGGATCTGACGAAGCAGCAGTAAGGGTGGTGATGGGTGTAGCCATTCCCGGGATTCCGGAGCGCAGCTATATCGGCATGGCGACGCGTGATCGTCGAGGCCAGACATACGAAGCAGCGGCGCGTGTCCGTGCGCAATCTGCCGGCCCGGTTATGTTTGGGCGGCCATTTGAAAGTTTACTTCTGGCCGCCCGTTATCTCATGCAATCGACATGCGCAGTGTGAACCGTGCGATAGGTGGCGTCGGAAGTAGCCGACCCTAAGCGGTCAACTGATCCGCTCTATAGCGGACGTCACGGCCGCTCATAAATTGCCCCTCCTAACGTCCTCGTCTTAGCGACCGGCGGCGCGTCATGCGAAACACCAAGCAGCCGAGACGGATCAAAGCGACGCCAGCTATCAGCGCGGATTCGGTCAACGTCCGGGTGTGACTGAACACGAAGTGCTGCGGGTCGGTAGCGCGGTATATCCGGGTCGCCTTCCCCCACTGCGATACCCCCGTTGCCGCCTCGTTAATCGTAAGCGCGCAATTTCGCACACCTGGCTTGCGTTGTTGAGAAGGCTCACGATTGCGTCCGCAACCTCACTTTGCGGACGCAATCCATGACAGAAGATGACCTCAGCTTTTTGCCCCTACGCGTGACGCGTGTTGGTGTCGGCGGTAATCCGATGTACCCAATGCTGGACATCACACAGGATATTCAGTCGGAGATACGGCACTCCCGGTGCATGACCGATGTCGCGCAACACAAGCTATGTGCGCGGTAGACGCAGCATCGCCACTAGCCCTCCGCAGTCGCGCAGCGCGAGATCGAGCCGGCCGCCGTGCTGCCTAGCGATGCGCTCGGCGATCGCGAGGCCGAGGCCAGTGCCGCCCGGCTTGTCCTGCTGCTCGACGCGCCAGAACGGCTGCTTCAGCAGTGACAGTTGCGCCTCGGGCACGCCTGGCCCCGTGTCCTCGACGGCAAGCGCGACGTGGTCGGGCTCAATCCACGTGCGGATCGCGAGGCCCGTACGACCGTGGATTGCTGCGTTGTGCATCAGATTCATCAGCAGCCGCTGCATGCCGACCGGCCGGAACGCGACCGGCGGCAGCGGCGCGAGCGCCAGTTCGAACATGTAGCCCAAGCCCGTGTAATCGGCCGCGAGCTGACCGGCCAGCGCGTTGAGATCGCCGGGCACGGCTGGCTCGTTATCCCAGCCGCGCGCGAAGTCGATGAACTGCTCGACGATCGCATCAATCTCCGCGACGAAGCGCTCCGCGCTCGCGGACGGAGCGTCGAACGCCTCCGGCGCGGCAATCGCCATGCGCAGCTTCGTGAGCGGCGTGCGGATATCGTGCGAAATGCCGGCTAGCATTTCGGTGCGGGTCGCGTCCAGCTCGGCGAGCGACGCGACCATCCGGTTGAACGTGTCGGCGACGGTCGCGAGTTCGAGTGGCCCATCGACCGGCACGGGCTCCGGCCACGCTCCACGCTCGACCGTCGCGGCCGCGCGCGCGAGCCGTTGCAACCAGCCCGCGGTATGCCGCTGGATCAGCCACGCGCCGAGCGCCGGAAACGCTGCGAGCGTCAGCAGCCAGATCACAGCGCTCCATGGCATCGGACTACCGATCCCGGATGTCACGGGCGGCAGCGTCACCCACGCGAACTCGTCGCCGATCCGCAGCCGCACCCAGACGCGATTGCCTTCGTCGCGTTCCCAGCGCACCTGCGTGCCAGGCGGCAGCCGTTGCATAAGCGAGCGCATGAAGCGATACGCGACATAGCTGTACGTATGCAGACGCGCTTCGCTCGACGGCTCGCTCCGCCCGGGACCGTTGATCGCGGCCAGCTCCGCGCGCCGCGCGTCCGGCGGCAGTGCGCCCAGCAATTGCGCGGCCAGCCGCGTTTGCGACGCGACGAGCGCGGCCGCTTCGTCGACGCGCGGGTTCTGCACAAAGACGAAAAAAATCGCGAACGCCGACAGTTCGCTCGCGAACACGACGAACACCAGCAGCAGCAAATTGCGCCCGAGCAGCGAGCGTGGCCACGGGATCGTCATACGTCGAACTCCGCGATCAGCATGTAGCCGACACCCCAGACGGTGCGGATGTAGCGCGGCGACGCCGCGTCGGCCTCGACGATCTGGCGGATGCGCAACACCTGCACGTCGACGCTGCGCTCGGTCGCATCGTGGTGCGGGCCGCGCGCGCGCTCGATCAGGTTCATGCGACTCACCGGGCGGTTAGGCGTCTGCGCGAGCGCGCACAGCAGCCGCATTTCGGCGCCGCCGATGTCGACGCGTGTATTGCCGTCGCGGTGCATAGTCTGCTGCCCGACGTCGAGCGTAAAGCAGCCGAAGCGCAGCACGCCGGTTTCGCGCTCGTACACCGCACCCTCGATGGTATTGCGCTGGTGCAGCAGGATCTGCCGGCGCCGCAGCATTGCGCGCACGCGCGCCAGCAGCTCGCTCGGCAGGAATGGCTTCGCGAGGTAATCGTCGGCGCCGAGTTCGAGGCCGACCACGCGGTCGATCGGATCGCCTCGCGCGGTCAGCATCAGGATCGGCAACGTCTCCCCCTGCCCGCGCAGCCGCTTGCAGATCGACAGGCCGTCCTCGCCGGGCATCATCACGTCGAGAATCAGCAGGTCGAACGGATGGCGTTCGATGAACGTCGCGAGCTGCATGCCGTTCTTGGCCGTCCGCACGTCGAAGCCGTGCGAGACCAGATAGCGCTCGAGCATGTTGCGGATTTCCGCTTCGTCGTCGAGCACGAGGATGCGCCCGGACTGCGACGCGGTGACATTAGACGTGGCGATCGCGAACCTCCCTGGCGTGTTATGCGCGGCGCCGCCGCGCTTACTGCTGACCCTGCTGCCGACGCTGCGCGGCATAACGTTCGATATCGTCGAGCGTCACATAGCCCTTGTGGTCCGCGTCGATCTGCGCAAAGTGGGCGGCGACGCGCGGCATGCCAGCCTGCGCCTCGGCGAGCGTCAGCTTGCCGTCGTGGTCGATGTCGGCTGCGGCGAAGCGCGCCTGCAGCTTGTCGGCCATCGCGTCCTGTGCATATACGGACGATACTGCAAGTGCCGCAACCAACATCAAGCAGAAACGTTTCATCGGATTCTCCGTTTTCAAAAAGCGCCCGGCAGTCTAACGGGGTCGCCCGCCGCGCGGGTTTCACCGTGTAATACATGATGTCAAGTTATGTCACGCGCTCAGTACGCGTAGTAGTAATAGACCGGGCTCGTGTAGACGACGGCCGGCGCGGCCACGGCCGGGCGCGGCGGAATTGCGATCGTGTTGCCCTTCGCAACGATGCACTGCGCGTACGCGTTGTCGTACTGGCGCTGCAGCGCGGCCTGCGTCTGCCCATGTTGGTTCGCACCGGCAGCCGCGCCGAGCAGCAATCCGACGCCAGCGCCGATCGCAGCGCCCGCACCCGCGTTGCCGGTTCCGGCGCCGATCAATGCGCCGGCGGCAGCGCCGCCGGCCGTGCCGACTACCGGCGCCGCCGCGCCGGACTGTGCAGGCGACCGATTCGCAACCAGCGGATTCACGATCTGCGCCGCGTAGGTACGGCAGCCGGTGTCGTCCTGCTCGAAGTCCTGGAGCGTCTTGCCTTGCGCCGGCAGGGCCTCGACGGTCGGATAACTCGGCGGGACGACCGCGCAGCCAGCCAGCGCGCACAGCGCGCCTGCAGCGATGAAAAGGGCAGCGCAGCGGCGTGCCAGAGATGGGTTCGTCATGATGTGCTCTCGTTCAGTAGTGACGGGAATGCGTTCAGAAGCGGTACGCGACGCCACCGTCGAGCCCCTCCGCGAAAAAGCTGAGACCCGGCTGCACCTGGCTCGGTACCGACAGCGAGGGCAGCGGCGGGACGCGATAGCCGCTCGCGCCGGGGTAGCTCTGCAGCGCGGTCACGTCGAGGCTGAAACTGCCGCTGGACGACGACAGCGCGCGCGGCGCTTGCGCCGGCAAACGTAAAAACGGCAAACGCCGTGGACACCGCGATGCGACAACGGCCAGCGCGGAATGGCACGACGGATTTCGAACGGTGATCGGACATGAACAGGAATCGGAATGAAAAACGATGGACGGCGAACGACGACGCCCGCTGGAGCGACAGGCAACGCGCAGGACTCAGGACCAGTGCCCCGGCACCAGAACGTTGCCAACCCAGTGCGCGCGCACCCAGACATGCGGACGCACGACGACCACCGGCGGCGGCGCACGGACCACGACGACGGGCGCGGGCCCGGCAACGGCAATCGGCACAGCAGGTGCAACGGCAACCGGCGCAGGCGCGACCGCCACGACAACAGGTGGTGCGATCACGGCCGCAGGCGGCGGCGCGACGGTCACGGCGACCGCGGGCGCTGGCGCGGGCGCGGGCGCAACGACGTTGACCCGCGCACCGCCGGCGACGACCACGCCGCCGGTCGCGACCGTGCCGCCATGCAGGCCGGTTGTGCTGCCCGACGTCGCGACGACGCCCGGCGCCACGCGCACCGCGCTACCCGTATGAGTGACCGTATCGCCGCCGGGACCGGTGACGCTCGCCGAGCGGTTGCACACGCCGCCTGCGCAGTTCGTCGACGCCGCGTGCGAGTAAGTCCCGTTCGCCGTATCGACCGTGCCCGACGACGTGTACTGCCCGGTTCCGGTCCGCGTCACGCTGCCCGACGTCGTGACCGTGTGCCCATTCGGACCGGTCACGCTGCCGTTGTGCGTGCAGGTCGCGCCGGCGCAGGTTGTCGTTCCGCTGTGCGCGTACTGCGCGCCGTTCGGACCGGTCGCGGTACCGCTGTCCGTGAACTGCCCGGTGCCAGTGCGCGTGACGGTGCCGCGATTCGTCACGACGCCGCCGCGCGGCCCGACGAACCCGCCCGCGTGCGTGCAACTGCCGCCACTGCAGGATGCGAAGCGCGCGCCGCTGTACGGGCCGCGCGCGGTGTACGCGGTGCCGTAATCGACGAGGTGTGCGCCGGCGGGATTGCTCGCCATCGCCAGCGCGAGCAGCGCCGGCGCGGCGGCCACAACGATGTTTCTCATGAATTTCGACCCTCCTACCAGGTGACGTAAAGCATCGACGCCGCAACTGTAGAGAGGTCCGCACCCAATAGCTGTTAGCAATTCATGTCAAGCAATGTCGGGCGGCCAGCATCCCAAAACGCGAAATGGAATGACATATTTTGCAGACAGATTTTCATCGACGGCATCCGTACGCTTCGGGTCAGGCTTTCGA
The DNA here is from genome assembly GCF_900996235.1 of Paraburkholderia sp. BCC1885. Classification (GTDB taxonomy): domain Bacteria; phylum Pseudomonadota; class Gammaproteobacteria; order Burkholderiales; family Burkholderiaceae; genus Paraburkholderia. The sequence continues at coordinate 33,863 of NZ_CAAJGM010000230.1, read as the reverse complement.
TAACCCACCCGTTACAAGGACGTGCGATGAAACTGCGTTTCCTGATTGTTGCCGCCACCACACTGCCGCTTGCGCTGCTCGCGCAGGCTTCGTATGCCGGCGTGGCCGTCGGCGTGACCATTCCGGTCTCGCCGGCAGTGCCGGTGTATGCACCGCCCCCCGCGGCGGTCGTCGTCGCCGCGCCGGCGGTCGTGGTGCCGCCGCCGCCGGTGATCGTCGCGCCGCTGCCGGTCGCGCTGCCGCCGGTTTATGTCGCGCCCGCGTATCCGGCGGTGACGGTCCGCGCCGGGTATTGGGGGCGCGGAGTCGTCGTCGTGCGCTGACCGTTTCATTGGTCGCCTGCGAGCGGTGTCGAGGCGGGGCGCTCCAGCCGCTTCCCCTCTTTTTCAGGCTTCGCTTGGGACCGCGGTTTGCACGGCGCATACCGCCGCGTCGAGCTTCGCGATCTCCTTTGCGCGGCCCGCGAGCCACCAGTCCGTCTGCCGCGGCCACGACGCGAACGGATCGGCCGGATCGTTCGCGCCGAGTTCCGCTTGCGCGTGCAGCGCCCAGTTCGGATCGGCGAGCGCCTCGCGGCCGATCGCGACGAGGTCCGCATGCCCGTCTTCCACAATCGCCTGCGCCTGATGCGCGTCGACGATCAGCCCGACCGCCATGCTCGCGACACCCGCCTCCTTGCGCACGCGCGATGCGTACGGCACCTGATAACCGTATCCGACCGGATACTCGTAGCCGTTACCGGTGCCGCCCGACGAGCAGTCGACGACGTCGACGCCGAGCGCCTTCAAACGCTTCGCGAACGCGACCGTATCGTCCGGCGTCGTGCCCGCGCGCAGACCGTCCACTGTCGATACGCGCACGAACAGCGGCTTGTCCTGCGGCCATGCTTCGCGCAGCGCCTGCGCGATTTCGAGCGGCAGCCGCATCCGCCCTTCGAGATCGCCGCCGTACTGGTCAGTGCGCCGGTTCGTCAGCGGCGACAGGAAACTGTTCAGCAGATAACCGTGCGCACAGTGCAGTTCGATCACGTCGAAGCCGGCCGCATGCGCGCGCCGCGCGGCGGCAACGAACGCCGCTTTCGTGGCAGCAATCTGCGCGAGCGACAACGCTTCGGGCGTCAGCCAGCCGTCGCCGACCGGCTGCGCGGACGCCGCGTACACGGTCCAAGGCAGATCGCCGCGCGCGAAATCGGCCGCGCCGAGCGGGCCGTTGCCGAACCACGGACGCTGCATGCTGGCCTTCGGCCCCGCATGCGCGAGCTGGATGCCGGCCGCCGCACCGGCGGCCTTCAGCGTGTCGACGATGCGCGCGAGCGCCGGAATCTGTGCGTCGGACCACAGTCCGAGGTCACCGTGCGTGATACGCCCTTCGGGCACGACGCCGGTGGCCTCGACGATCACGAGGCCGAAGCCGCCGAGCGCAAAGCGCCCGAGATGCACGAGGTGATAGTCGTTCGCGACGCCGTCGACGGCCGAGTACTGGCACATCGGGGAAATCGCGAGACGGTTGCGCAGCGTGACGCCGCGCAGCGAGATCGGTTCGAACAAAGTCATGATGGATGCCTTCTGGAATGAACAGCGACGAAGCGGCGGCACGGCCGCCGCTGCTCGCTCAGTTGTAGGTCACGCGATCGAATAACCGCCGTCCGCGACGAGCGCGTGGCCCGACACATAGCTCGAATCGTCCGACGCCAAGAACGCGACGATCGTCGCCATCTCGTCGGCAGAGCCCCAGCGGCCCGCCGGCGTGCCGGCCGCGAACGCCTCCTGCACGTCGACCGACGGCCAGATGCCGCGATGGTGAAACGGCGTTTCGATGAGCCCCGGGCACAGCGCGTTCACGCGCACGCCCTTGCGGAACCATTCGATCGACGCGGTCTTCGTCATGCCGACCACCGCGTGCTTGCTGGCGATGTACACCGAAGCGTTCTCGAAGCCGATCAGCCCGCCCATCGATGCGTTGTTGATGATGCTGCCCGAGCCCTGGCGCAGCATCACTTCGGCCTCGTATTTCATCGAGTTCAGCACGCCGCGCACGTTCGGCTCGAACACCATGTCGAAGCGTTCGGCGGTTTGCTCGACGAGCGGCGCGAACACGCCTTCGGTGCCTGCGTTGTTGAACGCGATGTCGAGGCGGCCGTACGTGGCCACCGTGAAGTCGACAAGCTGGTGGATGTCGTTTTCCTTCGCGACGTCGGCGACAAACGCGCGTGCTTCGCCGCCAGCGTCCGCGATTTCTTCGACGAGCTGGTCGAGTTCCGGCTGACGCCGCGCCGCGACGACCACCTTCGCGCCGCGCCGCGCAAGTTCCGCCGCCGACGCGCGGCCGATACCGGAGCTGGCGCCGGTCACCAGCGCAATGCGGCCGGCGAGCGGGCGTTGGGTTGTGTTTGTGTTCATGATTCATTCCTCTAAGTAGGTTCGTGTGTCGGCATGACTGCCGGGTTTCGTCGGCCGCGATGCGTTTTTCCGTATTCCGCGCCTCACGCCTGCTGCGAAGTATGGGTACTTCGTCGATGCAGATAAATGGAACAGTTCGGCATTTAAAATTCCTTAAACAGGAACCTTAAAACCGCGCGGAACTCCCATATCAATGCCATGCTTGACTGCGGCCCCGGCCGCTGACGACAATGTCATCGCGGAACGCTCGCGTCGTCACCATTCTTGTTTGCGGAATAGTCATGCTCAACCGGCTCGAAATCCTGAAGATCTTCTCGGCGGCCGCCACCTGTCCCACGTTCCGCGAAGCCGCGAAGCGGCTCGGCGTGTCGCCGCAGGTCGTTACGCGCGCGGTGCGCGAACTGGAACAGACGCTCGGCGAAACGCTGTTTCACCGCAATACGCGGCGCGTGCAGATCACGACGTTCGGGCAGTCGTTCGCGGTCAGCGCGCAGGCGGCACTGGCGGCCGTCGACGGGCTGTTCGGTCCCGCGAACGCACGCACCGACGAAGCGGTCGGTGTCGTGCGGATCACTGCGCCGTCCGGGCTCGGGCGGCGTTACGTGCAGCCGGTGCTGCTCGACCTGATGACACGGCACCCGGGTCTCGTGCCCGACTTGCGGCTGTCGGATGCGCCGTCAGCGGTCGTCGACGACCAGATCGACGTCGGCATCCGCGCGGGTTCGATCGGCGACAACCGGTTCGTCGCGCGCGTAGTCGGGCCGTTGCCGATGTGGGTAGTCGGCGCGCCCGCACTGATCGACGCGGTCGGCGAGCCGAAGAATCTGAAGGAACTGGAAGCGCGGCCGGTCACGAGCCTGATCGATCAGACGAGCGGACGCCCGTGGCCGTGGATCTTTCGCGGTGAGCGGCATTTCCAGCCGCCGTCGCCAGCCTTCGTGACCGACGATACCGAAGCTGAAATCGACGCCGCCTGCGCGGGCGTCGGTTTCAGCCAGTGCGCGGAATATCTGATCCGCCCTTATGTCGAGGGCCGCCAACTGGTGCGCGTATTGCCGAAGCTCGAACCGGAACCATGGAAACTGCACGTGTACAGGCCGCAGCGCGGGCCGGTGCCGAAACGGGTTCGCGTCGTGTTCGACGAACTCGTGACACAGCTGGCGGCAGCGACGTCGCGCGCGTAAGCGTGGCTGTACGCGCCGAGACGGGCCGCATTGCAACGCGGCCCGCCTGCATCAGAGGTTCAGCATCGACATCTCTTTCTCGCCGTACCGCGCGCCTTCGACGCCGTGTTCGGCAAGCGCGGCGTCGATCGCGGCGAGCTCCGGCTGAGTCAGCGTCACACCGGCCGCGCCGAGATTTTCTTCGAGGCGCGAACGCTTGCGCGTACCTGGAATCGCGACAATCCACGGCTTCTGCGCGAGCACCCACGCAAGCGCAAGCTGGCCGACGGTGATGCCCTTGCCCACGGCGATCGCGCTCAGGCTTTCGACGAGCGCGAGGTTTTTCCTCACCGCGTCAGGCTGGAAACGCGGATGCCGGTTGCGCAGATCGTTGTCGGCGAGCGCGCTTATATCGCGGAACGCGCCGGCCAGAAAACCGCGGCCGAGCGGGCTATACGCGACGAAACCGATACCGAGCTCTTCGAGCGCCGCGAACAGTTCAGCTTCGGGGTCGCGCGTCCACAGCGAGTATTCGGACTGCACGGCCGCGACCGGATGCACGGCGTGCGCGTTGCGGATCGTCGCGACACCCGCTTCGGACAGCCCGAAATACTTGACCTTGCCGGCCTTGACGAGGTCGCCGACTGCGCCGGCGACGTCTTCGATCGGCACGTTCGGATCGACACGATGCTGATAAAACAGGTCGATATGGTCGGTGCGCAGCCGCTTCAACGCGGCGTCCGCGACCGCCTTGATGTGCTCGGGCCGGCTGTTCACGCCGACCGGCATCGGACCGCCGTCCGGGTCGAGCGCGAAGCCAAACTTCGTCGCGATGACGACACGGTCGCGCAACGGCTGTAACGCGTCGCCGACCAGCTCCTCGTTGACTTTCGGCCCGTAGACCTCGGCAGTGTCGAAAAACGTGACTCCGAGGTCCACCGCGTCGCGAATCAGCCTGATCATGTCCTGCCGGTCGCCGGCTATGCCATAAGCCCAGCTCATGCCCATGCAGCCGAGCCCCAGCGACGACACCGTTAGCCCACTCTTGCCCAGCGTACGCGTCTGCATCATTTCCTCTCCTTCAGTTCGGGTCGCAACTTCGACAAAGTGCTGCGATTATGAGCGCGCGACGCATGCGAATAAATGGCAACGGTCGTCCATTCTCAATTCCCGAATCCGGAATGGTGTTTTACAGGCCGCCGACCCTCTTCTGCTGCACGTTACCGAAATGCTTTGCGAGGTGCAGGCCGATCACGAGCCCGCCTAGCGCGAGCGCGAGACATTCGAAGTTCGCGCCGAGTGTCACCGGATGCCGTGCGAGCCGTACGAGCGCGATCAGCAGATTGAACGCACCCCACAGAAAATTGACCAGCGGCGACGAATCGCCGACGCCGCGCGGCTTCGCAAACGGCGTCGGAAACGGCCGCCCCTGCAGACCGGCGCTCAGATGCGGAATGCAGTTGCACAGAAAAGCGCCGGCGAGAAAGAGAGTGATGTAGTGCATGGATTAATCGACGAATCGAAGGTTACGGGTTGAAGGAATAAACAGGCAATCAGCGCAGCGTCACCGGCAAGCTACGGAGTCCCCGGAACGCGACGCTCGATGTGCGCTCGGCGCGGTCCACAGCAACTTCGACGCCCGGAAAGCGGGCCGCCAGTTCGGCAAACACGATCTGCGCCTCGAAGCGGGCCAGCATTGCTCCAATGCAGGAGTGCACGCCGTGCCCGAACGACAGCACGCGCGGACTGAAGCGCTGGACGTTCAGCGTGTCCGGTGCAACGAAATGGCGCTCGTCGCGATTCGCTGCACCGAGCAGCACGCGCACGCGCTCACCTTTGCGAATCGTCTGACCGCCAAGTTCGACGTCGTCCGTGGCTTCGCGGCCGGTCACCTGAACCGGCGGTTCGAAGCGCAGCACTTCGTTGACGAGCGATGGCGCCAGGTCCGGATCGCTGACGAACAGATTCCACTGCTCGCGCTCGCCCGCCAGCGCGAGCAATCCGTTGCCGAGCAGATGCGTGGTCGTGCCGTGCCCGGCGGCCAGCAGCAAGATCAGGTTCGAGATCAGCTCTTGCTCGCTTAGCCGGTCACCGGCCTCTTCGGCGGCGACCAGATCGCTCAGCATGTCGTCTTCCGGCATCGCGCGGCGCAGCGCGATCAGACGCGCGAAATACTGCTCGAAGGCCACGATGCCCTGCTGCGCATGCGCAAGCTCGCCGGCCAGCATTGGCCGGCCGCTGAGCAAGCTACCGAACGCGGCGGACCATGCGCGCAGTTGTACGCGATCTTCCACCGGCACGCCGAGCATCATGGCTATCACCATGACCGGCAGCGGAACTGCAAAGTCCTTAATGAAATTGACCGGCCGGCCGCAACACGTGGTCAGCAGTTCGTGCGTCAGCGCTTCTATCTGCGGCCGGAACGCTTCGATGCGGCGCGGCGTGAACGACTTCGCAAACAGCTTGCGCAACCGCGTGTGATCGGGCGGATCGAGAAACAGCATCTGCCGCGACAGCGTCTGCATGACCAGTTGCGCGGACGCATCCTGCTCGTTACACGCGGTCAGACGTTCCGCCGAAAAGCGTGCGTCGTCGAGCACCGCAACGACGTCGTCGTACCGCGTCACGAGCCAGCCGTGGCCGCGCGGGTCTTCGTGCACCGGGTCCTCGTCGCGCAAGCGTCGGTACCAGGGATACGGATTGGCACGCAGCTCGGGCCGCATCAGGTCGTGCAGAGAAAACTTACGGATCGCAGAATCGGACATGATAGCTCCGTGATGGCCGGTTCCTGGGCGAGTCACCGCCTCCGGCCTATACAGAATATCAATTTACCTAATTGAATTAGTTTTAGTCAACAAGAATCTGCGCTGAAACACGGTGACATACATTGACAAGAGATCGAACGGAAAAGCGTCGCTATAGTCTGCGCGAGCAGTCAATCTGCGCTGCATCGATCGAGGAAATGATGACGTATCGTCTTTGGGTATTACTCGTCGCGCTTGCGATGTCGGCGTCTTCGGCCGCAACGTGGTTCGTCTCCGGCAAGGTTCGGGCCGCGGCGAAGGCCCCGCCGCAAATACCGGCCGTCGCAGCGGCTGCCTCCGCGTCGCTGGCGCCTGTGGTGGCCACGTCGCTATCGCCGCCGGCTGTCCCCGTGCATGCCGGTTTCACCTGCGGTCCTACGCCCGCCATTGCGAAGGCCCACCGTCCGCGCACACAGCACGCAGCGACTGTGGTTGCGACGAAAACAGCGATCGTTGCCGCGCCTGCAGTGATCGCGGCGGGTCCAGCCGCCGTCGTCGTGCCCGCTCCGATCGCCGCGGCGCCGGTCTACGGCGTCGTGCCTCACGCGTCGGTGGTCGTCACGTATCACTCGGCGTATTACGGCTATCACGGCGGTTACCCCGGCGGCTATTACCCCGGCTACGCCGGCTATTGGCACAGCGGCCACTGGAGATAACCGCGTTACGAAGCGGCCTTCAGCCACCCGCGCGTCACACAGAGCTTGCGAACTTCGTCGGCTGCCGCATCGCCGATCCGGCGCGCTTCGTCGACGGGCGGCGGCCGCTTCGCCTCGGCGTCGTGGTGAACCACGCCGCCGACCGCTGCGGACTGCGCGATATGATCGGCGGCAGCGCCCGCGCCGAGCGATTCGGCGAGCCCCGGCGCGCGGCCGCTGTCCGCGGACGACTCCGACGTCTCGACGAGTTCGGTTCGTCCGTCTGCCGCGAGATACCACACTTCGATCGCGACGCTGACTGTGCTCTTGCCGGCGCCGAGGCCGATCACCACGCGCCGCGCCTTGTTGCCCGCATCGACGCGCTCGAACCGCCCCTTGATCACCAGAGCATCGCGCCCCGGCGGGGATGTGGCCGCCACGCGCATCGCCGCGAGCCCCGCTGTCTGCAGACGGCTGACAATCTCGTTCGCCGCCGCGTCCTGCACATCGTGCGCCAGCGTTGCGCGCGCGCCGGCATCCGCCTGCCCGGACCACGTCGACTGCATGCGCGCGAAGAGACCCGCGCCCGACTGCACCAGCGCTGGATCGACATCGAACGTATCGACGTACACGATGCTTGGCCGCGCGAGCGTGCTTCCGTTTGCCGGCTGCAGGACTACTTGCGCCGTCGCGGCGTGGCCTGCGCAGCCGCCGAGCAGCATCGCGCTGGACAGCGCAAACGCACCGAACCGCATACGCACGAGGACTTCGCTCATCGCCACTTCACTCCTTGCGCGCCATCGACGTCTGTACTTCGAACGGTTCCAGCATCTGCAGGAACGCTTCGACCAGCCATTCGAAACTCGCGTCGCGGCTCACCGGATTGTTCAGCGCCCCGGACGATTCGAGCGACACGAAGCCATGCACGACGCTACGCATCCCTCTCAGCACGTGGACGCGGTCCGGCGCTTCGAGACGATAGCCATGCAGCGACGCGACCAGCGTTTGCACCAGGCGGTCCACCCCTTCACGCCATGCGCTGTCGGTGCGCGGCGGCGTCGGCAACATCGCTGCGTAGACGCCGGGGTTCTTGCGCGCGAAGTTCCGATATCCGTTCATTAGCGCGCGTACGGCATCGGGTCCCGACTTGCCGGCCGTCAACCGCGCGACACCACCTTCGAGTTCAGCGAGCCCATGCAGCGCAAGCAGGCGCCGCACCGCGTGGAGGCCATCAACATGCGCGTAGAGCGATGGCGCGCGAACGCCAAGCGCCGCGGCGAGGTCGTTCATCGACAAGCCGTCGATGCCGTTCTTGTTCGCGAGCGCGGTCGCCTCGCAGCGGATACGGTCGATATCTACTTTCATGGCGGCGTATGGCTCCCGAAACTATTGACTTTCTCATTCTACCTAATTAGATTAGGCTCCGTCAACGCGCCGACCGCCGGTGCGCACAGCAGGCTCCTGGGGAATCCACATAGACACGATGTTTCGTTCGTTGAGAATCTACAACTACCGGCTTTGGGCGAGCGGGGCCATCGTGTCGAACGTCGGCACGTGGATGCAACGCACCGCGCAGGACTGGCTGGTCCTGACCGGCCTCACGCAGCACAGCGCGGGCGCGGTCGGCGTCGTAATGGCGCTGCAGTTCGCGCCGCAGATGCTGCTGATCGCGCAGACCGGCTTCGCCGCTGACCATTTCAATCGGCGCTGCCTGCTGTTCGTCACGCAGGGCGCGCTCGGACTGCTGGCGCTCGCGCTCGGGCTGCTCACGCTGACGGGCGCCGTTCGGCTATGGCACGTTTACGGCTTCGCGTTTGCGCTCGGCTGCGTGACGGCGTTCGATACGCCGGCGCGGCAGACGTTCGTCGGCGAACTCGTCGGCGAGACCGACCTGTGGAATGCGGTCGCGCTAAATTCGACGTCGTTCAACATCGGCAGGATGATCGGCCCGGCCGTCGCAGGGCTGCTGATCGCCGTAGTCGGCTCGGGCTGGGTGTTCGTGATCAACGCCGTATCGTTCGGCGCGGTGATCGTCGCGATGACGCGACTGCGCGTCGCGGACCTCAATCGCAACGAGCGCGCGAAGCGCAGGCGCGGTAGCCTGATCGACGGTTTTCGCTACGTGTGGCGGCGCGACGACCTGCGGACCGTGCTGTTCATGCTGTTCCTGATCGGCACATTCGGGCTGAATTTTCCGATCTTCATTTCGACGATGTCAATAACCGTCTTTCACGTGGGCGCGGGCCGTTACGGCCTGCTCACGTCGATGATGGCGATCGGTTCGGTCAGCGGCGCACTGCTAGCCGCGCGGCGCGACAAGCCGCGCATCGGCCTGCTGTTTGCGAGCGCCGCGCTGTTCGGCGCGGGCTGCGCGCTCGCGGCGGTGATGCCGGTCTACACACTTTTCGGAGCGGCGCTCGTGATCGTCGGCATCGCTGCGCAGACGGTCACGACGTCGACGAACAGTTTCGTCCAGCTGTCGACCGAGCCCGCGATGCGCGGCCGCGTGATCGCGATCCTGCTAGCGGCCGCGCTCGGCGGCACTCCGCTCGGCGCACCGGTGGTCGGCTGGATCGCGGATCACGTGGGGCCACGCTGGGCGCTCGGCGTCGGTGCGCTGGCGGGACTGACCAGCGCGGCAATCGGGCTCGTCTATCTGCTAAGACGCAAGACAGCTCCGGCCGGCGACTCGGTGTGAACCGCCCCGGCGCGGTTCAGTGTGATTCGCCGTGCCGCGGTAAATATACAAGCCGCCCCCTTGCTCGTGGTTTTTCCATGCGCCCAACAAAACCTTCACCTCAGGCGTACTGCCTTTACCAGCGCCCCCTTCTACGCTGCTATGCGCTGTCGCAGCAAAAAAGCACACGCTCATCAAGTAGGCTTTGGCTGGGCCAAGACGATAGAACGCATGCGGCAGGTGGTGGGGCGTGGGTCGCAGAAGGTCGACCGGATGTTCGTTCTGATCACGGCCGCCGAAAACTTCATGCGTGTGCGCTCGCTGGGAGCAGTCCGTCCAGCGCAGGCGTAAAGGGAGCGAGCCGGGCAAAAAAACGAGCCTCACACCATCAGAAATCGCTGAAGGGAGGCCCGGATTTCCATATCCGAAAATCGCGCCGATTCGACGCGTCCGACGAAAGTTACGCGCTCGCCGACGAGGAGTATTTCAGCAAGCTTCAGTCGGGCAAGTCAATATCAAATAGCTCACGTAAAGCCGCCAGGCTGAAGCCCTTAAGTTCAGCTGTATTACCTGAACGAACTTTAACTACCCGCAGCGGATCGAGTACTGGCCCTGCCGACCGCGATAAGATCGAATCGTTCGCGTTCAACCCGACGAACAAGAGCACCAAGGCTAGCTGGCCTGGAGCTTTCGCTCTGGAAAACGCCAATCACGTCGCCATCCAGGCCGACTGAGCCGACGCTTATAGTGGCCACGCCAATAAGTTTCTTCGCCCAGCCGGCAAAATTCAGTCCGTCTTCTCCATCGGCCCCGGAAACTCTGGTTCCGAAAAGCGGCGCTGCGAACTCCGTCCTGCGATCTTCAGATACCCGGAAAACGCAACGTCAACTTGCTATCAGGATAGTTTTCCTACTACAGTGCCCGCGCTCATCAACGGCAGTTCGCGCGGCTCCATTTGCATGCAGGTCAACTCCGCGCTCGAAAGCTGTCATTCTCGGAGCATCGAACGTAAAGCGAACCCGTCGTATGCATTGTCGAGCTCAACGCGATGATCCGTTCGAAATCGCGTAGTCCGGAAGCCCCCGTTTTTCTCAGAACGGTGCGAATCTGGCTGCGTACCGTGTCGAGCGACACGCGTCGGGTAAACGCTGCCAATCACCAATCCGTTGATCAACTGCTGAAGAAAGATGTCTATATCCGGTTCGAAACGTCCGGCCGTTGTGCGCTCACGGAGTGACGTCGTGTGCCATGGAATAGCGCCGGCAGACGGCGTTTCCGTAAGTCGTGCGGCGGGGATGAGAAAGGAGCGAGGACGCACAACCGGCGCATCCGCTTCGCTGCGGCTGCGCCAGTTTGACCAGCAAACCCTGGTGGATTAGTTCTTCACGTAGTCGAGGAGCGTTTGCTTTCCGCCGACGTACTTGTAGAGAGAAATCGTCCCGTGAACCAGATCGCCCTTCGAGTCGAACTGTGTCTGGCCGAGCACGCCCTCATAGTTCGTCGCGGGCATTGCGGCAAGAATCTGGTCGGGAGCGGTCGAACCCGCACGCTTCATCGCTTCGGCGATGACGTACACCGCGTCGTAAGCGAATGGCGAGTTCAGGACGGGGTGCGTACCGAAGCGCTTTTCGTAGCGCTGTATGAAGGCGGGGCCCTTCGGCATCTTTTCGAGCGGCGAGCCCGCGATGGAGCAAATCACATCATCGGCTGCGTCGCCGGCGAGTTTCGAAAGGTCGTCGGCGCACAGGCCGTCACCCGCAAGAATCTTCTGCATCATGCCGAGCTGCCTGGCTTGCTTCGCGAACGGGCCGCCCGTTGCGTCGAGGCCGCCATACATGATGATGTCTGGATGCGCGCCCTTGATTTTTGTCAGGATAGCGCGGAAGTCGGTCGCCTTGTCGTTGGTCGCGTCGTGCGAAACCACCGAGAGGCCGTCCGCCTTCGCGCGCTTCTCGAACTCATTGGCCAGACCCTGCCCGTATGCGGTGGCATCGTCGACGATAGCGACCGTCCTGACTTTTATCGTCCGCGTCGCGTAATCGGCGAGGGCCGGCCCTTGCTGGGCATCGGTCGCAACCACGCGGTATGCAGTCTTGAAGCCCTGTTGCGTGTACGCAGGATTCGTAGCCGACGGCGAGACCTGCACGATGCCTGCGTCACTGTAGATTCTGGAGGCTGGAATCGTCGTTCCCGAATTCATGTGACCGACTATCGCCACGACTTTCGCGTCCACAAGTTTTTGTGCGACCTGCGTGGCCTGGCGCGGATCGCCGGCATCGTCCTCGGCATCGAGAACCAGCGTGACTTTCTTTCCACCGACCACAAGCCCCTTTTCGTTGATTTCCTCGACGGCGAGCCTTGCACCGTTCTCAGTGTCCTTGCCCAGATAGGAAGCGGGACCGGTCAGCGGCGCGACTTCACCGATCTTCGCGGCTTCCTCGGCATGCGCCGCCCCTGCGGAAGCGGCGACCAGTGCCCCCAGAATGCCGAAGGTCGTCGCCCGGCGACCCCATACTTTTCTATTGATCATTGCATTACCTCATCGATAGTTATCCGCATCGAGGGCGATCCGCTGGATGGTCTCCGTCGCCTCCGTCGTTGTACCGCGCGGCAGGTGGTCTGCGCTGGCGAGATAAATTTATGCGGACACAAACCAGCGGCATTGCACCGATTTGCCAGAAAACAGAAGAAATGCGACAGCGGCGATCCGTGTCGTGCGGTCCTATAATGGCGCGACACCGATTATTCGCGCCCGCCCATGCTTCCCTCCCACGACGCCCTGGCCAAAGCACCGCCGGCCCACGAACTGGTGGATCGGCTTGACTTACTTTCTACGGCACCCGAATCGCCTCAGGGGCGCGCAGGCGCAGAGCTCAACGTCGGAATCCTGCTATGGCCGCGCTTTCCGCTCCTGTCGCTCGGCGGGCTCTGTGACGCGTTGCGTCACGCAGCCGACCGCAGCGATCAGAGTCGCCAGTTGCGCTGTCTCTGGACGACGATCGGCGCGCCCGACACCACCGTCGAATCGAGCTGCGGTATCGCTGTACCGGTCCAGGCCGCCTTCCCGGACGCCCGGCAGTTCGACTACATCGTCATCATCGGTGGCCTGCTGCCGTATCTCGAGAAGGTGGACAGGCGCTACTGGGACTATCTGGTCGCCGCCGCACAAGCGGGTGTTCCCCTCGTCGGCATCTGCACCGGTAGCTTCGTTCTCGCCCATGGTGGGTTCATGCAGGATCACGTCGCGTGCGTACACAGTTTTCACTTCGACGACTACCGCAACATGTTTCCCGAGCTGCGGGTCGTCACGCATGCCGACTACCTGATCGACGGCGATCGCATCACGTGCGCGGGCGGCATCTCGGTCATCGAACTCGCCGCGCGACTCGTCAATCTGCATTGCGGGCCTGACCGCGCATCGAAGGTAATTCACCAGATGACCGTCAGCCGGCAGGCCGGCGCCTCGTTCATCGAGCGCCGCCGCGCGTTAGGCTACCTGTCGGTGGACGACGCAACCGTGCGCCATGCTGCGCTGCTCATGGAGGAAAATCTCGAAGCGCCGCTGAACATCGCGGTGATCGCGAAGATGATCGGCACGAGCGTGCGTCAGCTCGAACGGGCGTTCATGGCCGAAATGAAGGTGTCGCCGAATGAGTTCTATCGCGGCATGCGGCTACGCTACGCACGCTGGATGCTGCTGAATACCGCCCGCAAGGTCACAGACATCGCCTACGAGTGCGGTTTCGCCGATTCCGCGCATTTCATCAGGGTTTTTCGCGAAGCCTACGGTGTCACGCCGGGGAAGCTACGCAGCTCGCGTACAGGTCCGGCCGCAGACTAGCCTGCGCCCACGAAGCAACACAGCCGCTGCGCGTCTCGCTGGCAGCGCTTCGTTGTCGCGTTTCTTCTATTTTTTTGCTCATCGGTGCAATCCCGCCAGTGTTGCCTGGCTCAACATCCTGTTTGGTGCGAGTGCGCCATGAAACAGGGAGATGAGCGACATGCAGATTGCCGTATTGGGCGCGGGCGTCATCGGTCTGGCAAGCGCCTATTATCTGAACCGTGCCGGACATCAGGTCATCGTCGTCGACCAGCACGGCGAAGTCGCAGCCGAAACGAGTTTCGGCGCCGGCGGTCAGCTGTCGTATAGCTACGTCGCACCGCTTGCCGGACCGGGCGTGCTGACGAAACTGCCGGCGTGGCTCGCCAGACGGGATTCCCCAGTACGCTTCCGGCCATCCGTGAGCACGGAGCAGTGGCTCTGGTGCCTGAAATTCGTGCTTGCCTGCACGCGGCGGCGCAGCAACCTCACCACACGCGATCTGCTCGCCCTCTCGTTCGCAAGCCGTGCCCTCATGCAGCAACTCGTGCGCGACGAACCCACGCTCGACTTCGACTTTCGGCGCTCCGGCAAGCTCGTCCTGCACCGCGACGTTGCCGCCATGCGGGGCGCCATTGATCTGCTTGATTTCCAGCGCTCGCTCGGCTGCGAGCAGGAGGTGCTGTCCGCCGACGAATGCGTCGCGCTCGAACCCGCGCTGGCGGATGTACGTGCCCGCATTGCCGGCGGCATCTATACGCGCAGCGAAGAGACGGCCGATTGCCATCGCTTCAGCAAAGGTCTTGAAGTCATTTTGAGGTCGCGCGGTGTACGGTTCTCGATGAATACGCACGTCGACTCACTGGAGTTCGCCCAGGGCGGACACATCGTGGCGCGCAGCAGCGGCAGAACGCTCGACGCGGACCACGTCGTCGTGGCGGCTGGGGCCGGCGCAACGCGTCTGCTGCGGCCTTTGGGCCTTCATGTGCCCGTATATCCGCTCAAGGGCTACAGCCTGACCTACCCGCTGGGACCGCATGCAATAGCCCCGGCGTTGAGCGTCACCGATTACGCACACAAAGTGGTCTATGCGCGGCTTGGCGATCGATTGCGCGTGGCAGGTATGGCCGACCTCGACGGCTACTCCCTGAAGCCTGATCCATCGCGCTTAGCCGCGCTGCGCGCGGAGACCGCCGGGCTCTTTCCACAGGTCGCAGCCGGTGATGCCGGCGCGACGGAATGGACCGGGCTGCGTCCCGCCACCCCGCGCGGCACGCCGATCATCGGGCCCACGCGTTACCGGAATCTCTGGCTCAACATCGGGCACGGCGCGCTCGGCTTCACGTTGGCCTCAGGATCGGCCGCGCTGCTTGCCGGCTGGATCAACGGGCGGCCCGATCCGTCGCTGTCGCACCTCTTCATGCACGCGCAATGAGTCGTGCATCACATGGCGCACGACTGAACTCACCCTAAATGTCTCGAATTTGATCGAATGAAAGACAAGCCCAATATCGTGGTCATCGGCACGGGCGGCACAATTGCCGGCCGTGGCGCAAGCGCCGCGGACACCTCAGCCTATGCCTGCTCAGTGGTCGGGATCGACGAAATCCTGTCGGCTATTCCGGAAGCGTCATCGCTCGCGAACCTGAGTGCCGAACAATTGCTGCAGGCGGGCTCGGAGAACTTCAACGAACAGCACCTGCTCATGATCGGCAAACGGGTATCCGAGGTGCTCAGGAACGACACGGTAGACGGCGTCGTTCTCACGCACGGCACTGACACCATCGAGGAGACCGCGTACTTTTTGCATCTGACGTTAAAGAGCGTGAAGCCCGTCGTCGTCGTCGGTTCGATGAGGCCGCCCTCGGCGATGAGCTCCGACGCATCGCTGAATCTCTACGACGCGATTGCGGTGGCCATTCATCCGTCCTCGCGCGGAAAAGGAACGCTTGTCGTCGCAAACGAGGAAATCCACACGGCCCGAGACGTCACGAAGACAAACAGCTTCAAGCTCGAGGCATTCCGCTCGCCCTACGGCGCGCTCGGTTACGTGACCGAAGGCAGGCCTCGCTACTACCGTACGCCTTCGCGGGATCACACTATTTCTACCCCTTGGTCCGTCGACGACATCGAGGCGTTGCCGAAAGTCGACGTCGTGTATGCCTATGGCGCGCTAGACAGCGATCTCGTCCGCGCCATTGCGGCGGAAGCGCGCGGCCTTGTCTTCGCCGGCACCGGCAACGGCAACATTGCGGAACAGATGGTCGAGCCGCTGCGGGAGGCGACGCGTGGCGGACTGCACGTGGTGCGGGCCTCGCGCACGGGCAGCGGCGTAGTCATCCGCAACGGCGCGCAGCCTGACGACGAATATGACTGGATCGTCGTCGACGATCAGCCGCCGCAGAAGGCTCGCATTCTTCTGATGCTGGCGATGCTGAGCCACCCGGACGAGCGCCGCGCTTTGCAGGCGGCCTTCTATCGCTTTTGAAACCCGCCAGGAAACACCATGTACATCATTACCGACGATCAGGTTCACCGGCTGATCACGATGAGCGACGCTATTGAGGCGATACGCTTCGCGCTTGCTGAACAAGGCAACCGGCAAGCGAAGATTCAGCCACGCGTGCGCACGCTCGGAGAAAACGTGTCATTGAGCACGATGGGGGCAATCCTGCCCGGTGCCGGCGTGTGCGGCGCGAAGGTCTACTCGACGCACAACGGCCTCTTCGATTTCGTGATCCCCCTGTTCTCCACGCGTGACGGCAGGTTGCTCTCCATCATCCACGGCGGGGCGCTCACGGAATACCGCACAGCGGCCGTGACCCGCGTTGCGTTTGATACGTTCGGCCACGCCGATGCGAAGGTTCTCGCCGTGTTCGGAACCGGCGTGCAGGCGAGAGCCCACATCCGGGCGCTTGTCGAGAAGTCGGGCATCGAGCGCGTTCTGATAGTCGGCATCGAGAGCTCGCGGGAAACAGTTGCGCACATGCAGGCGCGTTACGCCGATGTACGCTTCGAGGCCTCCACGGCGGAAACGGCGGTGCCGGTAGCCGACGTCGTTATCACAGCGACGCGCAGCACGATCCCGCTCTTCGACGGCGCCGACCTCAAGCCAGGAACCTTCGTCGCGGCGATCGGCTCCAGCAAGCCGGACGCACGCGAAGTCGACGATACGACGCTTTCCCGGGCCGGCGTGATCGTCGTCGAATCGTTCGAGCAGGCAGAGAAAGAGGCGGGGGATCTGCTGATGGCGGCGCCGGGCGTTGTTGACTGGAGCAACGTTGCGGAACTCGGCGACGTCATCGCCAATAGGGTTGCCGGGAAGCGCTCGCAAGCCGATATAACGGTATTCAAATCGCTTGGGATTGCGCTTGCCGACGTTGCGCTCGGCGAGTTGGTCACGCGCAGGGCGATGGCAGCGGCGGAGTGTGAGAGACCAGCCAGCGGCCGCTTCTTGCCGGGACCAGACGTCCAGATGTCTCAGTAGAGACACTGTTGAACGTCTCTTCGTGGCCGAACTGAGCTCGACGACGGCCGGCTCTGATAGGTCAACACTCGTCGTTTTTACTGCTATTGGTTAGGCGCCGCATCAGATCGCCCTGTCAAGAGTCATCTCGCTGCGCTCTCGGCACAACTTCTGGGAAACGTGCACCGATACAGGGTCCGTTAGCGGAGGACATTGCAGGCTCATCAAAGTGCGCCACAGCGCGCTGTCTGTCTGGAATTCACTGTTTCGACAAATCTGGCCACGTATCCCGGCGAATCACGCCAAATGCATCGGGCATTGGGACACGCGGGTTTTCTCGGCCCGGAAGTCGCTCTATCCGTCTGATCTTCCGGCATTTCTGCCGACGAACATGAGGAGAGTGGAGATGCGACTCAACAAAATTCCGACTACAGTCGTCACCGGTTTTTTGGGCGCCGGCAAGACAACACTGGTCAATCATCTTCTCGAACATGCGCGACCGGCGCGTGTCGGCATCGTCGTAAATGAATTCGGTGAAGTCGGCATTGACGGCAACCTGATCGTCGCCGATGAAGACGCGCTGGTGGAGATCAATAACGGCTGCGTTTGCTGCACCGTCCGCAAAGACCTCGTCAAGAGCGTGTCCGAACTACTGGCACGCGCCGGCGAGCCTCTAGCGCGGCTGGTCGTTGAGACTTCGGGGCTTGCCGACCCGGCTCCCGTACTGCAAACATTTCTTGCAGACCCTGATGTACGGGAACGCGTTGAACTCGAGTCGGTGGTCGCTGTCGTGGACGCTCATCATTTCCATGAGCAGCTCTACGATGAGATCGCCCGTGAGCAGGTCGTGTTTGCGGATCACATCATTGTCAACAAGACAGATCTCGTCAGTGCTAAAGAGGTGACGAGCCTCATCGCACGTATTCGCACACTCAATCCCACCGCGGCGATCGACATCGCGCGTCATGGCGCGGTCGACGTCGAAGCAGTCTTTGGCATCAAGCACTTCTCGCTGGATACGTTGCTCCGTGTCGAGCCCGATCTGCTCGACGAAGGCGCGCATGAGCATGAGCACGACAACTCCATTGCGTCGTGTTCGTTCGTCATTCCGGGACCATTGGACGCTACGCGCTTCAATCGCTGGGCCAATCAGCTCGTGCAAACCCACGGGCAACAACTCCTGCGCATGAAAGGTGTACTGAACCTGCACGAAGAGCGCCGCCGCCTGCATTTCCACAGTGTTCACATGCTGCTCGACTCGAGCTTTGGAAAAGCGTGGGCACATGACGAAGCGCGCGACAGCAAGTTCGTGATGATCGGGCGCGACCTGGACATGCCAGCCATGCGCGAGGGCTTGCTCGGTTGCGTGGCTTGAACGAAACGTTTTCCCTACCGCTGTTACACACATCAGGAGTACGAAGATGAAAAAGTCAGAAGCCTACACCGTCAGCATCGGTGTCCTCGCGGTGGCCGATACATGGCTCACGGCCACCGTCTTTCCCGTGCCCGTGTGGGTCACGTTCATCGCCTGGGCATCGTTCTTCGTGTTAGGCGCCGGGCGCGCGGGTTTCGTCAAAAGCGTGGCCTCGAATCTGGTCGGCGCTGTGATCAGCTCGCTCACCCTGCTCGCCATCGCAACAACGAACGGTAGCGCACTGGCGGTTGCGGTGCTGGTCGGCATCGGCAGCGCTGCGATGGTACAGGCGTCGAAGATCAAGTTGCTGGATGTGTTGCCAGCCATCGTCTGGGGGTTTGCATCGACCGTCGGAACGACGGTGGCCGCAGGCAAGCCCATCACCACCTTGGGACTCAGCAACCCAGGCCTCGTCGCCGCCGCCGCGCTCATAACGGGTGCCGCATTCGGGTTCGTGTCAGAAGTGCTGGGCGACGCACTTGCATTCAAGCGCGAGCACAAGCTGGGATAAGGCGTACGCCGACTGGCTGCCAGTCGCTAACTTTCTGGAGCGAACCATGAAACTACAGCACCACCTCGGGGGCATCGAGAATCTGGGCCCCGTCAATGTCGAAACGCGTGTCTTCGTGGAACCGTGGGAACGCCGCATCTTTGGCATTCACACGGCAATGATGGCCGAGAGCAGCCACCTCGGCGATGCGTTACCGGCTTACCCAATCAAGGAACTGCCGACTGCGTTCAAAAGCACGTGGACATGGGCGTCTTTGCGCACCGGCGCTGAAGACATGCAGCCCTTCGAGTACTTCAAGTACCGCTACTACGAGAAATGGCTGATGGGCATCTCGCAGTTCTTCGTGGATCAGGGGTACATCACCGCCGATGAATTGAGCGAACGCACTTCGCTGTACCGGGCGGATCCCCAGGCTCCGATGCCCGATAGCCCTCGTGCTCCGATCAAGCAGCAGATCGATGCGTATCTCGAGAAAGGAGATTCCGGTTATCACGAACGGCGTGCCCAGGCGCGCTTCTCGAACGGAGAAACAATACGGGTCGCCGATCCTGAAGCGGTCGATCACACCCGTTTACCGGGTTATCTGCGCCGCAAGACCGGCAAGGTGGTGGAGGTCTATCCTGGTACGTTCTCGTACTTCGTTTCAACGGGTGTAGACGGAATCGGTGAGCCGATGGCGGTCTACCGGGTCGCATTCGACGCCGCCGACATCTGGGGCGAGGGCAAGAGCGAGCCCCACACCACGATCTACGCAGACCTGTACGAAGCCTATCTTCAGGCCACCCTCTAACCAGCGCAAAAAGGAATCGTCATGACTCCACTGTTTCAGTATGAAGACGACCGCGAGGCATCGAGCGCAGCCAAAGTACGCGCACTCGAAGCATTGCTGATCGAAAAAGGTGTAATCGGCAGCGACTCGGTCGATGCAGTGCTGCAGCATTTCGAAACCGTCGCCGGTCCGTTCAACGGGGCAAAGATTGTCGCCCGTGCGTGGGTCGACCCTGCGTTCAAGCAGCGCCTCGTCGAGGATACGCCGAAGGCAATCGCCGAACTGGACCTGCCAGCCGGCATGGCCGGTGCGGAAGGTGAACATATGGCGGCCGTTGCAAACGGTGACGGCGTACACAACCTGATCATCTGTACGTTGTGCTCATGTTATCCGTGGCCCGTGCTTGGCCTGCCACCCTACTGGTATAAGGACCCGGTATTTCGAGCACGCGGCGTGCGCGAACCGCGAGCGGTGCTACGTGAATTTGGTGTGGACGTACCAACGGAAACCGAGGTCAAGGTATGGGATAGCAGTGCGCAGATCCGCTGGTTCGTTGTGCCGGAGCGTCCCGCGAACACCGAGCACCTGGGCGAGCAGGAACTGGCTGCGCTCGTGACCCCTGAATCGATGATGGGTGTCGCGCTGGTCGCGTCTCCCGCTGCCACGTAAGGTTAATCATGTTTACGCGCTTCGAAGAATATGCGGCAGCGTCGATGCTCGGTGCTGATGATTCTCCCCCTCGGCTGGACGGCAAGCTGTTTTTTTCCAATCGCTGGGAAAGAGATGTGTTCGGCCTCGCGTTGTCACTTTCAAAAGCAGGGTATTTCGAGTGGGAAGACTTCCGACAAAGCCTGATTACGGCAATTGCGCACTGGGAATCCGCACCGTGCGAAGGTCAGCCTCGCTGGGACTATTACGAGCGCTTTCTCGAAGCGCTACTGGATGTGGTCGGCTCAAGCGGTGTCCTGTCGCGTGACGAACTCGCGCAGGTCGTGGTCGCCAGACGCGGGGCGACCACGACGCGCACAGCCGCTAAATCTCCGCACTCGAACAGCCATTGAACTTGAGTCCGTCCCAACCCAGGAGAAACACATGGAAACGCTTAACGCCGTGATGACGCGCTTCAGCTCACCTGCACGTCAGAAGGTGGGCGCAATGTATGTCGCGCTTGCGCTCATCAACATCCTTGCATGGACATGGGCATGGATCGTACTGCGCGCTTCACCCGCGCTGATCGGTACCGCCTTCATCGCCTACAGTTTCGGCTTGCGCCATGCCATGGACGCGGACCATATCGCCGCAATCGACAACGTGACACGCAAACTGATGAACGACGGGAAACGTCCCGTGGCAGTTGGCTTTTTCTTCGCGTTTGGCCATTCGTTGACCGTGGTATTCGGCGCGGTGGCGGTTGCGTTCACAACCAAAGCTCTGGCACATCACTTTGATGCGTTCAAAGAGACCGGCGAAGCAATCGGCACCGTCGTATCAGCGACCTTCCTGATCATGATCGGCGCCATGAATATCGTGCTGCTGCTAGGTCTGTTCCGCGCGTTCGGACGCATGCGTCGCGGCCAGCGCCGTGACGGCGACCTTCGTCTGACGCAATTCGAGGGCAATCTGCTGGCGCGTCTGTTCAGGCCGCTCTTTCGTCTGGTCCGCTCGAGCTGGCTGATGCTGCCGCTGGGTATCCTGTTTGGACTCGGCTTCGAAACCGCCACCGAAATGGCATTGTTCGGCACGTCGGCCGCGCAGGCCTCGGCCGGCTTTTCGATCTGGACCATCCTGGTGTTTCCATGCCTGTTCGCGGCAGGCATGATAACCATCGATACGACCGACGGCATCCTGATGCTGGGCGCCTATGGCTGGGCCTTCGTCAAGCCCCTGCGCAAGCTTTACTACAATCTGACGATTACGCTGATTTCCACGGTCGTTGCATTGATGATCGGCGGCATCGAGGTGCTTGGACTGCTCGGTGACCAACTGAGCCTGACCGGGCCGTTCTGGCAGGCCATCGGTTGTCTCAACGACAATTTCGGCTTGCTAGGATATGGCATTGTCGCTGTGTTCGTGATCGGCTGGCTGGCGTCTGCGTTGCTCTATAAACTGAAGGGGTACGATCGCGAAGCCGCCTCGGCGTGACCCGTGCACAAACCAGCTCTGACACTGCCCCCGACTCTCCATGACCATGACTACCTGAGCGTGTGAACGGGATGAAACAGATCAAAATCGGCATGATTGTCTTCCCAGGCTTCCAGCTGCTGGATGTTGCTGGACCCAAAGATGCGTTCGCGGAAGTCAAGGTATTGAGTCAAGGCGAGTGCCAATATGAAATGCTCACTGTGGGGACCACGCGCGGCAGTGTGCAGTCGTCGAGCGGGCTGACGGTCGTACCGGATCGCACGATCTTCGACCTGTGCCCGCACTTCGATACAGTGCTGGTCCCGGGGGGCCTCGGAATTTTCGAAACCTTTGACGACCCGGCGCTCAGTGACTGGCTCAAGGAACAATATAAACATGCCCGGCGCGTGTCCGCCATTTGCAATGGCCTGTTCGCGCTTGGATCTGCGGGGCTGCTCAACGACCGCGTGGTGACCACGCACTGGATGGATGTGCCACGTTTGGCCACCACGTTTCCGCGCGCCCGGATCGAGCCGGATCACATCTACGTGAAGGACGGCAGCATTTACACGACGGCAGGAGTGACGGCAGGAATCGATCTTTCCCTGGTGATGATCGAGGAAGATTTTGGCCGAAAAATGGCGCTGGATGTCGCCAAATATCTGATCGTGTATCTGCGACGAGCAGGCGGTCAATCGCAATTCAGCCCGCTACTCGAATCTCAGGCAGCGCCTGATTCTCAGATGGTGGAGATCCAGCAATATATGCTCGACAATCTTGCCGTGGAGCATACGCTTGCATCGCTCGCCGAGCGCGCTCATATGAGTGCACGCAACATGACCCGCCTGTTCACGAAGGAATGTGGCCTCAGTCCGACACTGTTCCTGAACAACGCGCGTATCGACGCCGCAAGGCGCTATCTGGAGAGCACCGACCTTCCTCTACGCGAGGTTGCCCGACGCTGCGGATTCGATGGTACGGATGGGCTGCGCCGCACCTTCCAGCGGCGACTGCAAATCAACCCGGCTGACTATCGAAGCCGCTTCCGTTCCGCCGATTCGCCTGATCGCACGCGGGATGCTGTCTCTGAGGCACGTTAGAGGCTAGCAACGCACTCGACTTCCAGTCCATTGCCGTAATGCTGCCGATCGTTGCGCAAGTGCTATAGACAGTACTCGAATCTCGGCAGCCGTGGAAGCGGCGGCCATGTCAATGGCCGCTTTCGGAGTTGAAGGGGCCCTTGAATGTCCACATCAAAGCGTCGGCGAACGGCGACTTCTGGCCGCATCCCGACCGACGATGCCGTCTTGGCCACTCGGCTCCGCAGGGATGTCGCTGTCCGACCCACTTCTGCCGCTCCGGCCAGCGCGACCGCAACGACCGCTTCTAAAGTATTCCGGCCCTCCGCTCGATCTGGTCGCCCGGCGGGTCCTTGACCAGAGACGTCCGTTGGATGTCCACCAGGCGAGGACTTTCCGTACGTTCGCGGTTCACCGCGCCGCTCACCGCCCCGGGTAATCTCGCGCCATGATTTCAGCGAGAAACGCGGCAACTTTGCGCATCCGTGGCACCCGTTGCAGATACTGATGTGAACTTAACCACACGTCTCTCCGTACATCGATCTGCCCCTCGAGAATCTGCACGAGGCCGAAACGTTCCGCCTTCGCGAAAGCCGGCAGCATCACGATGCCCGCGCCGGAGGCGGCAGCGAACATCTGCGCGAGCATGCTGCTCGAAAAAAAACCGATCAATGGATTGACGATCACGTCGTCGAGCCATCGGACGGCGTCGAGTTGGATCAGGTCAGGGATATAGCCGACGAAGCGATGCTTCTGCAAATCGTTCACCGACTTCGGCGTGCCGGATTCGCGCAGATACGCGGCGTGCGCGTACAGATGCAGCGGAAACTGTCCGATTCGCCGGATATCAAGGTTCGGTCCCTGCGGTTCGAAGAAGCCCAGAAATATGTCAGCTTCGCGATGCGAGATGCGGACGTCGTGCGCCGACGTCACGAGTTCGATCGCGATAGACGGATGCTGCCGTTTCAGTTCGACGCACTGCTCGCTCAGATACAGCGATGCAATTCCTTCCATCGTCGCGATCCTGACATGCCCGGTCAGGCCGGGGTGATCCGCGTCGAGCGTATCGCCGAGCGCAAGCACGTTTGCTTCGACCGCTTCGACAAACGTCAGCATGTCGCGGCCTTGCGCGTTCAGCCGGTAACCCGTCCGGTCGCGCTCGAAAACGGGCGTCGCCAGTGCAAATTCAAGCGCGGAAACGCGCCTCCCGACTGTCGCGTGATCCATCTTGAGCGTCCGGCCCGCCTTTGAAAGGTTCCCAGCACGCGCAACGGCGAGGAAAACGCGCAGATCGTCCCAGCTCAGACGGTTCAGATTCATCGGATGTCATGGAGAGTCCAGTTCGACCATTGTCGCTGTGCAAAATTGCACAGGACAGTGATTGTTTTCAAGTTTGTCGGTAATACCTGCCTCCGTAGACTCAGGTTATCGCACGGTTCAAGCGCCTCCAGCGCGCCGGGTTGCGCCCCATACCTCACAGGGAAATCACCATGAATGACGCAGAGATCGACTGGGACGCCATCTACAGCAGCGAGCGTTTCCAGCAACTGGCGCGCAGACGGCGTAATACGATCGTCACACTTGGTGTGCTGGCAGCCGTCTACTACTTTTCGATTTCCGCGTTGATTGCGTGGGCACCCGACTTCTTCAAGATCCGCCTCGCGCCGGGCATCAATCTGGGGACGCTGTTCGCGATCTAGCAGTACCCATTCGGCGGCGTCATTGCCTACGTGTTTCTGCGGCGCATCGGGACACTCGATCGCGCTGCAACGACGCTAGCGCCCACGACAACGTTCGTCGCGTCGCGGGAAGAAAGCCATGCGTTCTAAGAAAGCCGCCAGCTTTGCAGGCGCGGCCGTGGTCGTTTCCTCATCGGCCAGCGCCGAGCCGGTCGCCACGACGGCCATTACGCATCATGCGTTGACCTTCGTCGTGTTCGGTCTCGTGATCTTTTCGACTTTGCTCATTACTTGGTTCGCCTCGCGCCGCAACCGGACTGCGGGTGATTTCTACACGGCAGGCGGCGCGATCAGCCCTGCAAAGAACGGCCTCGCGATCGCTGGAGACTACTTGTCTGCCGCGGCTTTTCTGGGCGCGTCGGGTCTGATTGCGCTGTACGGCTTCGATGGGATCATCTATCTGGTCGGCTTTTTCGCGGCGTTCATTCCGGTTCTGCTGTTCATCGCTGAGCCGTGCCGGAATCTGGGGCGGTACACGATTGGCGACGTACTCGCCATGCGCAACAGTTTCCGCTCGACCAAAACGGTGTCGGCGATCTCGAGCGTCGTGGTCGCGCTTGCCTACATGATTCCGCAGATCGTCGGCGGCGCAGTGATCGTGCGAGCACTGGTCGGTATCGACTATGTCGTCTCGGTCATCGGCGTCGGCGCGTTGATGCTTATTTACGTGGCGTGCGGCGGCATGCGCGCGACAACCTGGGTGCAGGTAATCAAAGCGGTGCTGCTGATCGGCGCGTCATTCATTCTGGTCGTGCTCGCCTGGCTGCCGTTCGGTTTTCGCGTGCCGGCGTTCATGAATGCTGTCGTGCAAAGCCCGCTCGTGCAGGCACATGTCGCAACCATGTCGGCTGCGGTGTCATTGCATGGCGACGAACTCGGCTGGCGTTTTATTGAACCGGGTCTCTTCCTCAACAAGCCGCTGGAACTGCTGTCGCTGGGACTTGCTCTCGTGCTCGGTACGGCCGCAATGCCGCACATCCTGATGCGCTTTTTCACGGTGAAAGATGCGCGCGCTGCGCGCCACTCGGTGATGTGGGCGATGCTCGGAATCGGCGGCTGCCATCTGTTTATCGTCGTGATCGGATTTGCTGCTGCGTATTTTGTGGGGGCGCCTCTGATTTCGTCGCTCGACAAAGGGGGCAATCTGGCCGCGCCGTTACTGGCCCAAGCGTTGACCGGCGGCCCGAACAGTGTCGGAGGCGATCTGATGCTGGCGTTTATCGCGGCCGTTGCGTTCGCAACGATTGTCGCGGTGGTCGCGGGTCTGACGCTAGCCGCGGCATCGTCGCTCGCTCACGACGTGTACGTCGGCGCAGTGCGCAACGGTCAGGCCACCGAGCGTCAACAGGTGTTCGCCGCGCGGATCGCTACGTTATTCGTGGGAGCGGTCGCGATTTCAGTGAGCATTCTGGCGCGCGGTCAGAACGTCGCGCAACTCGTGGGGGTGGCTTATGCGGTCGCGGCTTCGGCCAATCTGCCCGCGCTTGCCCTGACCTTGTACTGGAAGCGTTGCACGACGCAAGGCGTGCTCGCCGGCATCGTCGGCGGGACGCTGGCCGCTATCTTTCTCGTGGTCGTATCGCCCAACATGACCTACCCGGCTATGGTACGGCAGACGGCGCTCGACCACATCGCCTCGATCGACTCCCGTTTGCCCACGATTCACGACGCCGCTGAACATAGCGCGCTGGTCGCCGAAAGGACAGCCGCTCTCGCGACCGCGAGCAACATTGCGCCGGATGCCGCGAGCATCATCGGGCTGAAAGCGCCGCTGATCGGTCTGCGCAATCCCGGGATTATCTCGATCCCTATCGGCTTCCTGCTGGTCTTCCTAGTCTCCCTGCTCACGCGCGATACGACAGCGCGCTCGCGTTGGGCTGAACTTGTCGTGCGCAGAGAAACCGGCTACGGCGCGGTGACGGCGCTCGATCATTGATATCTTGTCGACTCATTTGCGGAACGAAAATGTCTTGCCTTCCCATTGTTAAAGTAGCCGCGGCGCATGCGGCGCCGGTATTCCTCAACAAGCGCGCGACAGTCGCAAAAGCGATCTCGCTGATCCGCGAAGCGAGCCAGCATGCCGCGCAGCTGGTTGCGTTTCCAGAGTCGTTCATTCCGGCGTTTCCGGTGTGGGGGTCGCTTTGGGCGCCTATCGACAATCACGATCTGTTCGAGAAGTTTGCTCAAGAAAGCATCTACGCGGATGGCCCCGAGATCGCAGAAATTGCCGCCGAAGCGGCGCGCAGCGGCGTGTTCGTGTCACTTGGCTTTAGCGAGCGCTCGCATGCGAGTGTGGGCTGTTTGTGGAACTCGAACGTGTTGATCGACGATCATGGCGTGGTCGTGAATCATCATCGGAAGCTGGTGCCGACATTTTACGAAAAGCTTGTTTGGGCCGCTGGCGACGGCGCGGGTCTGCGAGTCGTCGATACCCCGGTTGGGCGCATCGGTGGTCTGATTTGCGGCGAGAATACGAATCCGCTCGCACGTTACGCGTTGATTGCGCAAGGCGAGCAGATTCACATTTCGAGCTGGCCAGCGCTATGGCCGACGCGCCGACCGTCGAGCGGCGGCAACTTCAACAATGTCGCCGCGAACCGTCTTCGTGCCGGCGCGCATTCGTTCGAGGCGAAGGCTTTCGGCATCATTTCGGCGGGCTATATGGATGCCGGGATGCGCGACTATCTCGTGGCGCGCGACCCGGATTCCGCAGCGGTGCTCGATGGCTCGCCGCGTGCCGCGACGATGTTCGTCGATCCGACGGGGTCGCCTGTCGGCGACATGTTAAGCGACGACGAAGGTATCGCTTACGCCGAATTCGATCTGAACCGCTGCGTCGAGCCCAAGCAGTTTCATGACGTGGTCGGCTACTACAACCGGTACGACGTGTTTTCGTTAACGGTGAATCGCGAGCGTCAGGAACCCGTGACATGGCGGGATGCGCCCCGCTCCCTACCGACGAACGACGCAAAGGCGGCACGTGGCAATCTGGAAGATCACGCGCGCAATGGCGCGCCGTCCAACGTACCGCTTTAAGTCCCCCTGCTTCGAGCAAAAAGCCATCGGCGAACGCGCGAGGCAGCTCGTGCTTGTCTCAACAAAAAAGTGGTCGACATAGAAGCAACGGGTTGTGTCGGGAATTTTAACGCTTTCGTTGTCTGAGGCGTCCGACAGATTCCGGCACACGACCCATTGTTCCTACAGCGCGGGGCGCTGGCAGACCGTGTCGGTACGAGAATCGCTACTGCGATGATCATCGCTGCCTCAGGCGTTCGCCAGGCAGTGGTGGCAGTTGGCATTGCTACGTTACTGCCCGAGTAGCCTCGCGTAGCAGCCGGTGTCATTTGCGATGGTCATTTGCTCCTTGTTCCGGTACGCGCAGCGGCGCACGAATGTCCGTTGCCAGGGTGGATGCGACGTTTGAACGGCCTGCGAGGAGGCGCCCCCAAGGGCAGCTCATGGCCGGGACCAGACGTCCAGATGTCTCAGTAGAGACACTGTTGAACGTCTCTTCGTGGCCGAACTGAGCTCGACGACCGGCTCTGATCGACCCACAACGGCCCTCCGACTTTCCCGAGAGGAGACGTTCAACCTCGAAAGCTGGACGTACTCTTGTACGCCGATTCGGGCAGAATGCTCGAAGAAACATGGGCGAATTTTTACTGCCCGTTTTCGATTTGCGTTTCCCCACAAGAGAGATAAGAGATGCCACAGGAGTTTCAATCCCGCCGTCTTGAAGGACGGGTCGCACTCGTTACCGGTGGCGGAACCGGTATTGGCCGTGCCGCTGCCCTGGCTTATTCCAGGGAGGGGGCAAAAGTAGTTGTTGCTGGGCGGCGTGAATCGGACATCGACGAGACTGTCCGGCTCATTGCTGCGAATGGTGGTGTGGGTTGCGCTGTTCCCACGGACGTAGCAATAGCTCAACAGGTGCGCGAGCTGGTCGACGTGACCGTCGAACGCTATGGGCGTCTGGACTCAGCGTTCAATAACGCCGGGGTTGAGGGCACTTTTGCGCCGATTGCGGAACTGGCAGAGGCCGACTTTGATGAAGTCATTGCCATCAACCTCAAAGGGGCATGGTTGTCGATCAAATATGAGATTGCTGCAATGCTAAGCGTCGGCAACGGTGGGTCGATCGTCAATACATCCTCCTTTCTGGCAAAGGGTGCATCTGTCGGATCCACGGCCTATTCTGCCAGCAAGGGCGGCCTTGATGCGCTGATCCGCGCCGTGGCGATCGAATATGGTCCGCACAACATTCGCATTAATAATATCAACCCCGGTGCTATCAGAACGCCTATGTTTGAGAGGCGCGGCGGCGACGAACACGTGGATCTGATTGAGTCCTTCACTCCCCTACGCCGCGTCGGAGATCCGGCCGACGCTGGTGACGTTGCCGTTTGGCTTTCGACCGACGAAGCCCGTTTCGTTACTGGGCAGACCTTTATGGTCGATGGAGGAATCTCAATTCCACACGTTCGGTGAGAGATGCAGCGACCATAAAACCGGTCGCTACTTGTTGAAATTAGACCGTGCGGATGAATGTCCGTAGCTGGCCGCGCTGAGACGGACACACAGTTCAGGCTGTGCCGATTCGGGCTGCAGTTTCAGGCGAGAAGCCGCGACTTTTGAATAGCTGCTCTGATGCATCGTTCCCAACGGGGATCATCGCGCAGCATTCGAGATAACCGAGCGCCCAGAGCGACAACAGTGCTGCGTCCACCAACCTTCCACCGTCACCCGTTCGTTTGTACGAAGGCGCGGTCGCCACCACGGCAATTACTGGACAACCATACGGTTTGTAATTGCAAACGAGGCATGCGGATCGAAGACCGTCAGTTTCTTCAATCGCCCACGATGCAGCCGGAATCCATTCCCCGTACCGACCGGCGACAATCGCGGTTGCCTTTGATTCGTATTGGGATATAGCCTGACCAGCATCATCGATTGTTCCGAGAAACGCGCCAAAAAGAAGCGCGCCTAGCGAGGGTACGTCTTCCCGCGTCACGTTGCGAAGATTGGCAGGTCTCACGCCCGCGCCAGACTTGCCCAACAGCGTCCGCTTCCAGAGTCGCGCGTTGCGCCTAGGTGTCCCATCCGGCATGCCGTGTCCTTCTCATCAACAGGAAAGCCTCATTGTTCGCGAAATGGAGATCGATTGCCGACTATGTAGGCTGCTTATTCGAGTGTCTCATGCTGGCCGCGCTCTGCCTTATGCGATGAGCATATGCGAGAGACTTTGGCATCGTCAGTCCTGAGTAACGTCAGGAGGCTGAATCGCCCCGCTCTTTAGGTCAAGTG
Organism: Paraburkholderia sp. BCC1885; assembly: GCF_900996235.1. Classification (GTDB taxonomy): domain Bacteria; phylum Pseudomonadota; class Gammaproteobacteria; order Burkholderiales; family Burkholderiaceae; genus Paraburkholderia. Next base: position 3,962 of record NZ_CAAJGM010000230.1, on the reverse strand, counting down.
TCGGAACGACACGAGGCGGTATATACGACGGTGACAAAATTGCGTGCTACCACCCCGCCAAATTCCGAGTCTGCAATACGCTCTAGCTTTTCCATCAAGATTTCCCTCTCTTCCTGAGCCAATTGGGCCACAGGGGAGAAGGTACTTGTGAGTGCCAGTACCTGGCTCGTCGTTTGGGTCGTCGCCCAGTGGATAACTTCATGGGATACAGATGTAAATCCCGCCCCCCGTAATTGAGCCTTCCGCGTCTCTGCATCAAGAGCAAACGGGACTTGCGACTCACTATCGCGGGAAGGGCTGCGCCAAAGATTCGCGAAGAGGGAGCGAGTTCTACGTTGGAACCCATCTTCACGCGTGGAATCACCAAAAATTGTCCACCACATGGCCCATTGACCGCCCGGCTTGAGGAGTCGTTTGACCATAGCAAGAGCACTTTCCTGCTCCAGCCAGTGAAACGAAGTCGCCGCAATACCAAGGTCAAACGTCGCGTCCGGGAAATCCACGTCTTCGAACGCTGCTATGTGCACAGAGAGGTGGCCAGGTGTCTTTGATTTGCACTTCGCGCGCAGCACATCGGCGAGACGGTTGTCAGGTTCAATTGCCGTTACCGTACAACCAAGGTCGAGTAGTTTTTCGGTTGCTTGTCCCGTGCCCGGACCAATCTCGAACACCTGAGTTGACGGGCCCGCCCCGCAAGTCGTCCTCAGAATGTCATAGACGCGGGCGGGGTAATCAGGACGCCCTTCGGCATAGCCGTTGGCATCGTTACCGAAAACCGTGCGTCCCGCAGACTGTTCTATCCGTTTTGACGTGGCAAGCATTGCCGGTCCTTCCTCAATAGCGCTGGTTTGTGGACGATTGTCAGCGATTCAGGTGACTGTGTCGACTGGCCGTTTGTGGCCGACCTGCGCCCCACGGCTAAACTCGAAGATCGTTTCGGGTACTCGTTTCATGCAAATGGCATAAGGCGGCCCGAAGCGGGCCTTCAGATTTCCCGAAAGCGGCCGTTCAACAGTCTGGGATGTCTCGGATCAAAATATCATGTTTACGCCAGAGTTTTCTGCAACCGACGCCACAGAACACACGCTGATCGCCAATCACTATGTCGAGACGGAAGATGCACTAAACCTAAGCGTTGCGTTCGTACGGGCGCGGATACTTTTTGGCCGACAACACGTGCCTGTGCCGACAAGGTTTGTGGCGCACTATGACGTGCGTGGACAAACGGTTGTGGACGATCTGGAGGGTCGGCTGGAAAAAGCGCTCGGAGACGTCGCCGAGGTTCGGGTGAAGCGGTCGTGAGCCTTCAACTTATAACTCGTGGGGCATCCCTGAGCGATGTTGAGCGCAGCCTTGCCCTGCTCGACGATAAAGCCGAAGTATTTTCGATTGGGCGAGAGCATGTCGGGATTTCTATCCCGACCCGATTGCTTGACACTGTGGGGGAGGCAAAGGTTCGAGAGGCGCCACGACATTTGACCGTCTATGACCTTTACTCGGGCGTTTGGAACGGATAGTAATGCGTAGTCGAGCAAATTGGAACATCGACGGGAAAATTGTCGACGATTCGGAGAGGGATATCGACCGTCGCTTCATGGCCGTTGAGCGAACTCGGTGCAAGGGGGGCCTGCTCGTTATCGACATGATTCTGCCGCTCATTCATTCTCCGCCAAAGCTTTCAACGCGCGTCGGAGCGGCTGTCTTCTGCCGTCCTCCGGATTGGAGTGTTGATTCAAACAAGACATACGCCCAGCGCCGTATGATCGGATCACAAAAAGCCGAGGCCCAGCATGAGCGATGCGAAGTGCATAACGTTTGAGGCGGTGCAGCTTAATGACCGGTCGGAGTACATAGTGCGCGCTATGTGGCCTGACGGTTACGAACAGCAGATCACCGGCTTTACTGACGATGCCGAGGCTCGCGCATGGATCACCAATGATAGCCGGGGCTGGCTAGATTGGACGGCGCGTCGTCCGCGCCCCAGCAACTGACGCCCGCAACCGCTTTCGCTGGATTTAAGTCCATTGGCTGTATTGAGGTGCAACGCGGGCCGACGATGTTGCATCGCGCAGAACCGCTTGCGAGCCGCAAGGGACACTCGGCTTTCTCGATAACGGACGCTTGGCAGAGAGGGGAGGCACAGTCGTGGATGGGGATCGGCTGGATCAAAGAGTCAGTGCGATAGCAATTGCTTTTTCATAAATATCCTCTGTCTGCCGGGCGGAAAATCACTGAGACGTGCAAACTCAGTGTAGCCATGCTTCATATAGAACCCTGCTGCTTGCCAGTCGAAGGTATCCAGATGAGCGTGCCTAGCACCGCCCTCCACCGCGAACCGCTCGGCCGCCGCGAGTAAGGCGGCTCCAAGACCGGTCCCACGGTGCTTATCGGCTACCCAGAGGACGCTGATATTGAGCCAACCAAAGATAACTTCGCCAACGATGCCCCCGAGCACATCGTCATCTGTTCCCCGGCAAACTAACCATACAGGGTCGAAGCGATAGTCACCGATAGCTGATGCGTTGAAAGCCTGCAAGTGTTCGCATACTTTCATCGCCTCTTCTCGGGTTGCGATTTGTATCTGATCTTGGTGCATGAGTTTGGTTAGGGCTGAAATCGCCAACAGAAGAAATTTGATGATGCTTGCCGATTCTCGAGGAATTACATAGCGATGTCGAATGCCGGAAACTGGCCGCACTGCGTCCCACGACCGTGCCCGACGATCGCCTCGGGTGCGCGCGTTATGCGAAAGACATAACGCGACCCTCAGGCGACCTTAAACTTTCTCGACAACGGACGTTCATGCAAATTTTGGGTCGCGCGTCGTGAACCAGTCAGCAACGTGTTCAATGGCTACGTCGAGCTTCCCTAATATCCGAAAGCTCAATTCGGCGACCTCAGCAGCCGGTGGTTTTAAGTCTGGAACGACGACCACTGCCATACCGGCACTGGCAGCCGCATGCGCGCCGTTATCGCTATCTTCAAAGGCTAAACAGGCAGCCACCGGCACGCCAAGCCGAAGGGCTGCAAGTTTGTAGACCGCCGGATCGGGTTTCCCACGCTCGACTTCGTCACCGCCAGCGATCGTCTTAAAAAATTGCAGCACGCCTACGCCCCCAAGGCGCGATCTGATCTCATCCACGGAAGATGACGAAGCGACAGCGCATGGAATACCTGCTCGCGATAACTCAGTCAGCAGAACTCGTGCTCCGGATTTCAGCGGGAATACCGGATGCATGGATGGCTTGCTCAAGTGCAGCCGGACTCGAGTCAGCGCCTCCCGAAATGTAGCAGCCCCACCGAGCAACTCCGTCAGGATCAGTTCACATTCCGTAGACGACTTTCCTACAATCCGAAGATAATCGCCCGCCGACAATGTAATCCCGAGGTCCAATCCCACCGCGATCCACGTGTCCATGATCGCGCGCTCTGAATCGACCAGCAGGCCGTCCATGTCGAAGATCGCTGCTGAGAACATTTGCTGACCTGGCTAGATTGCTTTGCTCATGATAACGCTGCGGTAATTCGTATGCTTCCATTGCGCATATTCTATAAACCGATACTCCCGACGGCGGTACCATGCGACGAGATGATCGGCCGGCTCCGCCGTATCCAACGCGAGTTCAGTTGCGCCAGCTTCGACGCCTCTCGACTCCACCAGATCCATCATGCGCGCTCCCAAGCCCTTCGACCGTAACTCTGGCGCAACGGCAAATTGGCCAAGGCTGGCAACATCGGAGCGGTCGAGCCATAGACTCCCGCGGGTCTGCTCTACTGATTTGAAAATAATCGTCGCCACCAAGGCACCCGCAAAAGTTGCGACATAGCACTCACCTTCCCCCGGTGTCATAGTAGTTGTCGCCTCTGAATTTTTTTAATTTGAAGAAATCAGAGGTGTAGGTTGAAGACGAAACAAACGTATTCTGTCGAGTTCAAAGAGCAAGCGCTGTCGAAGGTCTTGC
>NZ_CAAJGM010000229.1 GCF_900996235.1 Paraburkholderia sp. BCC1885 | reverse complement strand
GTATCGATCAATTCGTGTCCCACTACAACGAGAATTGCAAAGCGTTTACATGGACCGCTTCCGCTGACTCCATCCTCGCAAAGCTACAAAGACTTTGTACGCGAATCAGCGGAACGGAACACTAGCTGCTTGCGCTCGATTTCAAGGCCCCATTGCGCGATCGGACCGAGTTGCGGCGAAAGTCCGAAGAACACCAGCAGGTGATCGAGTTCGAGCGTGCGTGTCACGCCGTCGCCGCCGGTTACCTTGATGCGACGCAGCGCTTCATGATTGTCCTCGAAGCCGCTTACCTGACCGACCAGGCACTGCATGCGCAGTTCTTCACAAAGCGCGCGCATCTTCGCCACCGAGGCAGGTGCCGCGCGAAATTCGTCACGCCGGTGCAGGAGTGTCACGCTCTGCGCGATGTCGACGAGATTGAGCGCCCAATCCAGCGCGGAGTCACCGCCGCCGCAGATCACGAGGTCTTTGTCGCGGAACAGTTCGGGGTCGCGTACCCGGTAGAACAATTGCCGGCCGTGATATTTGTCGATGCCGGCGACTTTCAGTGAACGCGGTTGGAACGAACCGACGCCCGCTGCGATAAAAATGGTTTTGCTAATGAATTCCGTGCCTTTGCTGGTGCGCACGAAGAAACGCCGGTCCGGCAGACGCTCGACTATCTGCACTTCCTGGCCGAGATGAAACGTGGCGCCGAACGGCTCGATCTGCCTGAGCAGATTGTCCGCGAGTTGCTGGCCGGTGCAGACCGGCACGGCGGGAATGTCGTAGATGGGCTTGTCGGGATACAACTCGACACACTGGCCGCCGACGACCGGCAGCGAATCGATTACATGCGCCTTGATTTCCAGCAGACCGAGTTCGAACACCTGAAAAAGTCCGACCGGCCCTGCTCCGATGATCAATGCGTCGGTTTCGATGGGCGATGGCGGTTCGGTGCGGGTGTCCGGAGTATGGTGAGAGGCGGCTTGGTCAACAACTTCGTTCATGGGTTTCTCCTGCAGTCGGGTGAGTGAGGAACAACGGGGGAACGAGGGCTGGCGGCGCGCATATTGGCGCGCCGCAACATGACGGGCAACGAGTAAAAGACATTGCGCAGTCTATTTTGATCGAGTAGATTTCAATCATATTTGGTTTAGTGGATACTACACGAACGGTAAGTGACCGCAACATTTTTCAGAATGATATGTTTTGGGAGGTCACACGAATAGACCTTAAAACAAGGGCTATTTCGTCAGCCGGGTAGGGCCGATTGTAATGTCGTCGTATGGGAACCCCACCATGACAGAGCATACGAAGGTCGATTTCGGTGCAGACCGTGTCGATGGCGCAATCGCCTCGACGCCGGGTCCAACCGTGCTCGAAAAGGCGGCGCCGCGCAGCGAGCGGATGGCGGGCAACAAGATCGAATGCAATGCGTGTCCGGTGCTGTGCCAGATATCCGAAGGCCGTACCGGCGCGTGCGACCGTTATGCGAACTCGGACGGGCGGCTGATCCGGGTTGACCCTGTGGTGTTCGTGTCGCGTGCAATTCCAACCGGCGAACCTGGCGCTAATAGCAATAGCGGCGCGGCGGCCGCGATCGAATTTGGTGCATCCTCTGCGGCGGCGCGTGAATCTGAAGACCACGAGCGGGCGCTGTTCGTCACGGGAGTCGGTGCCTCCTCCACTTATCCTGACTACAAGCCCGCGCCGTTTATCGTCGCCTCGAAGCAGGATGGCGTCGACATGGTGACGGTCGTCACCGAGGGCATTTTCAGCTACTGCAGCTTCAAGGTAAAAATCGACACCGACCGTTTTCTCGGCCCGGAACAGTCGAATGTGCGCTGCCAGGGCGAGATTGTCGGCCACGTGAGCACCGCGGAATACGGCTCGCAGATGCTGAGCCTGGGTGGCGTGCATCATCTGACCGGCGGCAGCAGGAAAGAAGGCCGCGTGACCTGCGACATGATGCTGGCGCTCGGCAACAGGCAATCGGTGGAACTGGGCATCGACGGCGGCGCGAGCCTCGTCATCCGCGCGGGCGCGGCGCCGATCGTGGACGGCGTCGAAGAGCAGCGCATGCGGGTGGGCTGCGGCTCGGCCACAATCGGCATCTTCGCGAGACAATGGTTCGGCCATGTCGACGAAGTGGTGGTGGTGGACGATCACATCACCGGCGTGCTCACCGAGCATCAGGCCGGGCGCTGCCTCGGCATGACGCGCTCTGGTCTGAAGATTCGCGGCCGCAAGTCGACGCCGGGCCGCTATTTTCAGGTCGCCAATCCGGGTACCGGCTGGGGCGGCACCGATATTCAGGACCCGTTGGCCATCATCGAAGGATTCGATCCCAGCGTGGCGCGGCCCGGCATGCGTTTGCTGATGGTGTCGACCACGGGCGAACATGCTCAGTGGTACGAACTAGATGCGAATCTGGTGCCGCGCGTGACGGAAATGCCGGCGACGGTGCGCCGCACGGTGGAGCGGATCGGCGAAAACTGCGAGCCGTCGCTCGCCACGGTGCTGTTTCTGGGCGGCGCGGGCGGCAGTTTGCGCGCCGGCGCGACCGAAAACCCGGTCCTGCTGACGCGCGCCATCAAGCGGCAGTTGGTGAACGTGACCTGTGGCGGCGCGCCGGCCTACGTCTGGCCCGGCGGCGGCATTACGGTGATGGTCGACGTGATGCGCATGCCGGAGCGTTCGTTCGGCACGGTGCCCACACCCGCCATCGTCGCACCGATCGAATTCAGCATGAGTTACGACGTCTATCGCGACCTGGGCGGCCATCTCGACGCGGTGCGTTCGCTGGAAAGCGTGCTGGCCAATGGCCCGGATCACGTCGAAGGGGCGCCTCTCGCGCGCCGCACGCTCGCGCGTCACCCTGACAACCCATGGCCGCTCGGCACGCCGCCGATGCTGGGATAACGCATATGAATGCGACCCGCGCCCAACTCGACGCCAACCGGTGGCACTGGCAGCATGGCCCGATTGATCTGATCATCGGCGCCGATGGCGAAGCTGCGGCGGTGCGGGACGCGCACGAGGCGTGCTGGCTGCGTTTCACCGGCGTGCTGGGCGAACTGGTCGCGGAGCTACCACGTCTGCGGCAACCAATCCGGCATGACGCGGTGAGCCATTCCTGCACGGGCGCTGTAGCGTGCCGCATGTGGGACGCCTGTTATCCGCACCGGGCGCGTTACATCACGCCCATGGCGGCGGTTGCCGGCAGCGTCGCGGACGAACTGATCGGCGCATTTGCGCGCGCTGGCGTGGCGCGCGCATTCATCAACAATGGCGGCGACATTGCGCTTTATCTTGGCGAAGGCCAGCAGTACCGTATTGGTGTATTCACCGATCTGGCGAAATTTGCGAGTCCAGGCGAGACCAATGGCGTGCCACTCGATGCTAACCTGACGCTAGACGCGGCCTCGCCAGTGCGCGGGGTCGCTACCAGCGGCTGGCGTGGCCGCAGTTTCAGTCTGGGTATCGCGGACAGCGTGACCGTGCTGGCGCGCAACGCCGCTGCCGCCGACGCCGCCGCAACGATGATTGCCAATGCGGTAGATTTGCAGCACGCGGATATTGTGCGGCGGCCAGCCTCGTCGCTAAAGGATGACAGCGATCTCGGCGACCTGCTGGTGACGGTCGGCGTGCCGCCGTTGCCGTCAGCGCTGATCGATATGGCGCTCGCGCGCGGCGTCGCTGAAGCGGCCCGTCTGCATGAACATGGTTTGATCGAAGGCGCGGCGTTGTTTCTGCAGCGCAGCGTGCGTGTGGTCGGCGTGGCCGAACCCTGCGCGGCGGCGCCGGTTGCAAGCAGTGGTCTGAGTCTGACGCGCGACACCCCGCGTCATACTGGTTACCCAACGGAGGTTCCGTGTTCGAAATACGCCGCGTGCTGACGCACGTCGAAGACATTTTTCACGAATTCGGTCCGGTGCCTGCGCATCCCCTGCGCAAGGGCGCGATTGCCGCGGTGATGAGCAATCCGTTCGCGGGCCGCTACGAGGCGGACATCCAGCACGCCATGGAGGCGCTCAAGCCGATCGGCGTCGAGATGGCGCAGCGGCTGCTTGCGGCCATGGCCGTGCCGCATGCGGCGATCGAAAGCTACGGCAAAGGCGCGATTGTCGGCGCGGCGGGCGAACTGGAGCATGGCGCGTTGTGGCATGTGCCGGGCGGATATGCCATGCGTGAGCTACTGGAAAAGAACGGAGTGCAAACTAATGCGATTGTGCCGTCCACCAAGAAAGTGGGCGCGCCATCCACGGCGCTCGATGTGCCGATGACCCATGTCAACGCGAGCTACGTGCGCAGCCACTTCGACGCGATCGAAGTTCGCGTGCCCGGTGCGCCGGCGGCGGACGAAGTGGTCTATATCCTCGTCATGAGCACCGGGCAGCGCGTGCATGCGCGCGTCGGCGGACTTGCGAAAGAGGCAATCGTGGGCAAGGACGGATTGCGCTAATTGCGCGGCAGGTTCGACACGGACATACGGAACGCAACGGCAATAGCAACAGCGGCAACACGCAGCGAACCCATACACGGAGAGCGAAATGGCAATCAGGCTTCGCAAGCTGGTCGTTCAGGTGGACGAAACACGCATTGAAATGGGCCAGACGATCGACCCGCCGGCACGCCGCGCGGTTGCCGTCGCGGTGATCGAAAACCCCTATGCGGGCCGCTTCGAGCCAAAACTGGATGCGCTGATCGAGGCCGGCGAAGAACTCGGCGCGCTGCTCGGCAAGAAATGCGTCGAGGCGCTGGGCATCGCGCCCGGTGAAGCGCACAGTTACGGCAAGGCTGCGATTGTCGGCGAAGCGGGCGAACTGGAACACGCAGCCGCTATCCTGCATCCGAAGCTCGGCGCGCCGCTGCGCGTGGCGGTGGAAAAGGGCGCCGCGCTGGTGCCGTCGGCGAAAAAGATGGGCACGCTCGGCACGGCGATTGACGTACCGCTTGGCCATAAAGATGCCGCCTTCGTGCGCAGCCATTTCGACGCCATCGAAGCCCGCGTCGCCGATGCGCCGCGCGCCAACGAGATCGTGGTGGCGGTCGCGGTGACGGCGTCGGGCCGGCCGCTCGCGCGCATCGGCGGATTGCAGGCGAGCGAAATCAAAGGCGAAGATGGTTTGCGCTGAATATTTTCGCTGGTAGTGTCCTGCGCATTGGATGGTTGCACGCCGCTGAGGATTACGATGCTTTCGAATCTGCTGGTACAACTGGTCAACGGACTCGCCGACGCGTCGACGCTGTTTCTCGTCGCTGCCGGGCTGTCGTTGATCTTCGGCGTTACGCGCATCGTCAACTTCGCGCATGGTTCGTTCTATATGGTCGGCATTTACGTCGCCTACAGCATCGCGAGCCGCTTTGGCCACACCACGGGCGGCTTCTGGCTCTCCGTGCTGGCCGCCGCGCTGGTGGTCGCGGTGCTTGGCGCGCTGGTCGAAATGATCGTGTTGCGGCGTATTTATCAGGCTCCCGAACTGTTTCATCTGCTCGCTACTTTCGCGCTGGTGCTGATTTTCCGCGACGCCGCGCTGTGGTTATGGGGTCCCGAGGATCTGTTCGGACCGCGCGCGCCGCATCTGGCCGGTGCGGTCGATCTGCTGGGGCATCCCTTGCCGACCTACGATATCGCGCTGATCGTGATCGGTCCGCTGGTGCTGTTGCTGCTCTGGTACGGCCTCACGCGCACGCGTTGGGGCACGCTGGTGCGTGCGGCGACGCAGGATCGCGAGATGCTCGGCGCGCTCGGTATCAACCAGGCGTGGCTATTTACCGGCGTGTTTTTCGTCGGCGCGTTTCTGGCGGGGCTCGGTGGCGCATTGCAGGGGCCGCGCATGTCGGCGAACCTGTCGCTCGATCTGGAGACCATCGGCAATGCATTCGTCGTGGTGGTTGTCGGTGGCATGGGTTCGATTCCCGGCGCTTTCGTCGCCGCGCTGCTGATTGCCGAGATCAAGGCACTGTGCATCGGCATCGGACATGTATCGATTGGCGGGATCGATTTCTCATTGAGCCGCTTCACGCTCGTGGCGGAATTTGTCGTGATGGCCGTGGTGCTCGTCGTTCGGCCCTGGGGCCTGTTCGGGCGTGCGAGTGCGGCGGTGCGCGGCATGGCCGCGCCGGACACGCCGCTGCGATCCGGCGGCAAGCGCCTGAACTGGCTTGCGGCGGTCGTGCTGGCCGTGCTGGTGCTCGCGCCGCTGGCTGCGGGCGCGTTTCCGTATATGCCCATCCTGCTGGTCGAAATTCTGATTGCGGTGCTGTTTGCCACCAGCCTGCACTTCATCATGGGACCGGGCGGCATGCATTCGTTCGGCCATGCCGCGTATTTTGGCCTCGGCGCTTATGGCGCCGCGCTTTTTCTCAAAGTCCTGAATCTGCCGATGGAAGCCGCCCTGTTGTTGGGGCCATTGCTTGCTCTCGGCGGCGCACTGGTGTTCGGCTGGTTCTGCGTGCGGCTCTCCGGCGTTTATCTGGCCATGCTGACGCTGGCGTTCGCGCAGATCGTCTGGTCTGTCGTGTTTCAATGGGACGACGTGACGGGCGGCAGTAACGGCGTGCTGGGATTGTGGCCGTCGAACTGGCTGTCCTCGCCGGTGGCCTATTACTACCTGACGCTTGTGTGCGTGGCTGTGTGTGTCTGGCTGCTACGGCGCATGCTGTTTTCTCCGCTGGGTTATGCGATGCGAGCCGCGCGCGATTCCGGCTTGCGTGCGGAAGCAATCGGGATCGACGTAAAACGTGTGCAGTGGGCCGCATTTGTGATTGCGTCGGTATTTTGCGGCCTTGCGGGTTCGCTGTATGCCTTCTCCAAAGGCACGATTTCGCCGGAAGTCATCAGCGTGAGCCGTTCCGTCGACGGACTCGTGATGGTGCTGCTCGGCGGCCTGCAGACGCTGACCGGCCCGATCGTCGGCGCCGCGGTGTTCACGTGGCTGCAAGACACGGTCGCGCGTCAGACCGATTACTGGCAGGCATTGCTCGGTCTCGCCATCCTGTTGCTGGTGATCGCGTTCCCGCAGGGCATCGTGGGGTTTATCCGCGACCGCTTCGGCGACGATACTGTCACCACGGACAACGATCCGGCCAAGGCTGCCTGCGCATCAGAGCGCAGCAATGCCGCCACGGTGCCGGCGCCCTCTCCTTCGCAAGCCGCCGCGATGAAGGAGGGCCTATGAGCCTTCTACGTGTTGCGGGTTTGTCGAAATCGTTCGGTGGCCTAAAGGCTGTCGACGATGTCTCGTTCGATCTCGAAGCCGGTCAATTGCTCGCGCTGCTGGGCCCGAACGGGGCGGGCAAATCGACCTGTTTCAACATGGTCAACGGGCAGCTTCGGCCATCGTCCGGCTCGATCCGGCTCGACGGCCACGAACTGGTCGGCATGCGGCCGCGCGATATCTGGCGGCTCGGCGTAGGCCGCACGTTCCAGATCGCCGCCACTTTCAATTCGATGACCGTGCTCGAAAACGTGCAGATGGCGCTGGTGTCGCGCGAACGCAAACTGTTCGGTCTGTGGAAGCCGGCCGCATCGTGGTACGCGGATGAGGCGTACACCCTGCTTGAACAGGTCGGCATGGCGGCGGATGCGAAGCGTGCCTGCGGCGTGCTGGCTTATGGCGACGTCAAGCGTGTCGAACTCGCCATCGCCATGGCGAACCGTCCAAAGCTGCTATTGATGGACGAGCCCACGGCGGGCATGGCGCCGAAGGAGCGCAACGACCTGATGGCGCTGACTAAGCGGCTCGTGACGGAGCACAAGATCGGCGTGCTGTTCACCGAACACAGCATGGACGTGGTGTTCGCCTTCGCCGACCGCATGATCGTATTGGCGCGCGGCAAGCTGATTGCCGAAGGCAGCGCGGAAACGATCCGCAACGACACACGCGTGCAGGAAGTGTATTTCGGCACCGGCAAGACGTTTCAGGCGCATGCGGCGCTCGGTCGTCGGGATGGCCACGCGGACCATCAAGGGGCGTTGCAATGAGCGAGCCGCTGCTGAAAGTCTCCGGTCTCAACGCGTTTTATGGCCGCGCGCATATTCTGTTCGACGTCGGCCTCGAAGTAGGGCGTGGCGAAGTGGTGGCGCTGATGGGCCGCAACGGAGCGGGCAAATCCACCACCATGAAAGCGGTGATGGGCCTGTTGCCGCGCCGCCAGGGCGAGGTGCGGTTTCGCGGCGCGGACATCGCGACGCTGCCGCCGTATCGAATCGCCCGCATGGGCATGGGTTTCGTGCCGGAAGACCGCCGCGTGTTCTCCGATCTCACGGTAATGGAGAACCTCGACGCGGGCCGTCAGGCGCCGCGTGAAGGGGCGCCGCAATGGACCCCGGAAAAGCTGTTTCGCCTGTTTCCGAATCTCGGCGAAATGCCCAGACGTCCGGGTGGCCAGATGAGCGGAGGCGAACAGCAGATGCTGACCGTTTCGCGCACGCTGATGGGCAATCCCTATCTGGTGTTGCTCGACGAACCGTCGGAAGGCGTCGCCCCGGTGATCGTCGAGCAGATGGCGAACATGATTCTCGAACTCAAGCGCGAAGGCTTATCCATTCTGTTGTCCGAACAGAACCTGCATTTCGCCGAGCTGGTCAGCGACCGCGCCTATGTCCTCGAAAAAGGACAGATTCGCTTTAGCGGCTCGATCGGCGAACTCGCGAAGAACGAAACAGTCAGGCGCGCTTATCTGAGCGTCTGATTCCTGCGGTGCAATGCCGTTGCGCAGCGTGTGCGCGGGCGCTTGCATCGGGTAGTCGTTGCGAAAGGAGAAGCAGATGGCAGCAGAGACGTTGACAGGGTTATCGGGAAAGGTCGTGGTAACGAACATCGGCCTGCTGTTATCCGGCGACATCGACAAGCCTATTCTCGACGCGGACACGCTGGTGATCGACGATGGCGTGATCGTCGCGGTGGGCAAGGAGAAAGATTGCGACCTCGAAGGCGCGCGCACCACGATCGATTGCAAAGGCACGACGGTGGCGCCGGGCCTGATCGACTCGCACGTGCATCCGGTCTTTGGCGACTGGACGCCGCGCCAGAACCAGATGGGCTGGATCGAATCGAATCTGAACGGCGGCGTGACGACGATGATCTCCGCCGGCGAAGTACATTTGCCAGGCCGTCCTAAGGATATCGTCGGCGTGAAGGCGCTGGCGATTACAGCGCAACGGTCTTTCGAAGGCATGCGCGGCGCGGGTGTCGGCGGCGGCGTGAAAGTGCTGGCCGGTGCGCCTGTGATCGAAAAGGGCATGGTCGAGGAGGATTTCAGGGAATTGTCGGAAGCGGGTGTGAAGCTGCTGGGCGAAGTAGGGCTCGGCAGCGTGAAGGCCGGTGAAGAAGCCGGTCAGATGGTTGCCTGGGCGCGCAAATACGGCATTCAGAGCACAATCCACACCGGCGGGCCGTCGATTCCCGGCTCGGGGTTGATCGACAAAGACGTGGTGCTCGCGGCGGATGCGGATGTGATCGGCCACATCAACGGCGGCCACACGTCGCTGTCCTATCGCCATGTCTGCGACTTGTGCGAGCAATCCACGCGGGCGCTGGAAATCGTCCATAACGGCAACGAACGTATCGCGTTGCTGACCGCGCGTCACGCCATTGAACTCAAATGCCCGCACCGTATCATCCTCGGCACGGACAGTCCCGCGGGCTCGGGCGTGCAACCGCTCGGCATTCTGCGGATGATCGCGTTGATCTCGAGTCTCGCCGACGTCCCCGCGGAAATCGCCTTTTGCTTCGCGACCGGCAACACGGCGCGACAGCGCGATCTGCGTCAAGGCCTGATTGAAACGGGTCGTCCGGCGGATCTCGTGTTCATGGATCGCGCGCAGCATACGGCGGCCAGCACGTTGCTCGAAAGCGTGCAGTTGGGCGATATCCCCGGGGTGGGCATGGTGATGATCGATGGCCTGATTCGTTGCCGGCGCAGCCGCAACACGCCGCCGGCCACCGAAGTGCCGGTGGTCGTTTGAACGCGCGCCGCCACTTGCCGGCGTTGCGGCCATGAACCGTCCCGTGGACCTCACGCTCGACGTCAATGGTGCGACGCACGTCGTCAGCGCCGGCATCGACACGCCGCTGCTTTATCTGCTGCGCAACGACCTGGCATTGAACGGCCCGAAGTTCGGCTGCGGCCTCGGCGAGTGCGGCGCCTGCACGGTGCTGCTCGACGGCACGCCGACGCGCTCGTGCGTGACCACCGCACGCGTGGCGTTGGGACATGAAATCACCACACTTGAAGGACTCGGAACGCGCGCCGCGCCGCATCCGGTGCAGCAGGCGTTTATCGAAGAACAGGCCGCGCAGTGCGGCTACTGCCTGAACGGCATGATCATGACCGCGAAAGCGCTGCTCGAGCGCGACCCTCATCCCAGTGACGACACGATTCGCCGCGAGTTGTCGCGCAATCTGTGCCGTTGCGGCACGCACGTCGAGATTCTGCGCGCCGTGCATCGCGCCGCCGAATTGCTGGCCGCGCGTCGCCGCGAGTCGGAAGGAGCGCGCGTATGACCGGGCCGGACGTCAGCGTCGAGCGTCAGCCGCTTTCGCGCCAGCAACTCGAGGACGCGCAGAATGTGCTGATCGTCGTGCGGCCGCCGCAGACGCCGGTCAAGCCGGCGCCGGGGCAGCCGGGCTCGCGTTCATCATACGTGCCGGCCGTGGCGGACGTGTTTCTCGTGGTGCGCGGCGACGGCAGCGTGCTGGCGTTCAACGGACACGTCGACCTCGGCACGGGCATCGGCACCGCGCTCGCGCAGATCGTCGCAGAAGAACTGGATGTGCCGCTCACGCGTGTGTCGATGGTGCTGGGTCATACCACCGAGGTGCCGAACCAGGGTCCGACGATTGCAAGCGCAACCATCCAGATTTCCGCCGTGCCGTTGCGCTTTGCCGCAGCGCAGGCGCGGCAGTTCCTCGTGCAGGAGGCAGCGGCGCGTTTGGGCGTCGGCAGCGACACGCTCGACGTGCGCGACGGTATCGTGCATCGCCGTGGCGAAGCGGTGACGCAAGGCATCGGCTATGGCGAGCTGATCGCGGGACGGCGCATTGAATTGACGCTATCGACAGATACGCCTGTCAAGGCGCCGTCGGATTACCGGATTGTCGGCAAGAGCACGGCGCGAGTCGATATTCCCGCCAAGGCCACCGGCGAGCTGATGTTCGTGCATGACCTGCGCGTGCCGGGGATGCTGCATGGCCGCGTGGTGCGGCCTCCCTATGCGGGCGTGGCGCAAGGCGATTTCATTGGCAATAGCCTGCTGCACGTCGATGAGGATTCGTTGCGCGACCTGCCTGGTATCGTCAAGGTGGTGGTGATCCGCGATTTCATCGGCATCGTGGCGGAGCGCGAGGAGGTGGCGCAGCAGGCCGCCAAACGCCTCGATGTGCAGTGGAAAAGTGTGGAAGGGCTGCCGCCGCTCGAAACCAGCGGCGAGGTGGAAGCCGCCTTGCGGGCTAATCCCGCGAAACGCCGCGATCTGGTGATCGAAGGCGATGTCGACGCCGCGCTCGCAGAAGGCGGCAACACGCTCGATCGCACTTACGTGTGGCCGTTTCAGATGCACGCGTCGATCGGGCCGTCGTGCGCGGTGGCCGACTATCGTGACGGCGCGCTGAAGGTCTGGTCCGGCACGCAGAATCCGCATTCGCTGCGGGCGGATCTGGCTCTGCTGCTGACACTCGACGAAGCCCGCATCGAAGTGGTCCGTATGGAAGCCGCCGGATGCTACGGCCGCAACTGCGCCGATGACGTGGTCGCGGATGCTGCGCTGCTCTCGCGCGCAGTCGGCAAACCGGTGCGTGTGCAGCTATCGCGCGAAGACGAACACAAGTGGGAACCGAAAGGCGCGGCGCAACTGATGGACGTGCGCGGCGCGGTGGACGCAAACGGTCAACTGACAGGCTACGATTTCGCTACCCGTTACCCCTCGAACGACGCGCCGACGCTAGCCTTGCTGCTGACCGGCGCGATTGCGCCGCAGCCGCAGGTGTTCGAAATGGGCGACCGCACGGCCGTGCCGCCGTACAACTACCAGACCATGCGGATCGTTTGCGACGACACTGCGCCGATTGTCCGCGCCTCGTGGTTGCGTGGCGTGTCCGCGTTGCCCAATACGTTTGCGCACGAATCGTTCATCGATGAACTGGCCGAGCAGGCGGGTGTCGATCCTGTCGAGTTTCGCCTGCAGCATCTGACCGATCCGCGCGCGATCGAACTGGTCAACGCAGTAGCGGCCAAGGCCGGCTGGCAGCCGCGCAGTGTCGTGCGCCATGTCGTGCGAGAGGAAGAGCGGGAAGAGAAACCCGAAGGCGACATCGCACGCGGCAGAGGCTTTGCCTATGCGCGCTACGTGCATAGCAAATTCCCCGGCTTCGGCGCAGCATGGGCCGCCTGGGTGGCCGACATCGAAGTGAACCGCAAGAGCGGCGAGCTTGCCGTCACGCGCGTGGTGGTCGGTCAGGATACCGGCACGATGGTCAATCCGGATGGCGTGCGTCATCAGATTCACGGCAATGTGATCCAGGCGACCAGCCGCGCATTGAAAGAGCGCGTGACGTTCGGCGACAACGCGGTGACGAGCCAGGAGTGGGGCGCTTATCCGATCCTGACGTTCCGCGAAGTGCCGGTCATCGAAGTGGTGATGATGCCGCGCCACGGCGAGCCGCCCATGGGCACCGGCGAGTCGGCCTCGCTGCCGGGCGCGGCGGCGATTGCCAACGCGCTTTTCGATGCGACCGGCGTGCGCTTTCGCCGCCCACCCTTCACGCCGGAGGTGATCCGCGCGGCACTCGCGGATGGTCCAGCGCAGGAAGCTGCGGCTGCTGCCGCGCGCAGGAAAAAGCGCTGGCGTTTCGGTATCCTTAGCGCTTTGGTGGCCGGCACGGCGGGCTGGTTAAGCATGGCCTCGTTTGCGCCGCAGCCGATGGCGCCCATTACGCCGCCGCTCGCGTCATCGTTTGCACCTGAGCTGATTGCGCGCGGCAAGTTGCTCGCATCGCTAGGCGATTGCGCCGTCTGCCACACCGCGCATAACGGCGTGCCGAACACCGGCGGTCGCGCGCTCGACACGCCGTTCGGCACCATCTACACCACCAACATCACGCCCGACGGGCAGACCGGCATTGGCAACTGGTCGCTGGAAGCGTTCGTGCGCGCCATGCGCAAAGGCATTCATCGCGATGGACGGCACCTGTACCCCGTTTTCCCGTACACCTCGTTCAAGAACGTTTCGGATGACGATCTGAATGCGCTGTATGCCTACCTGATGTCGCAAACGCCGGTACGTGCGCGGCCGCCAGAAACGAAGCTGGCGTTTCCGTTCGGCGTGCGTCCCATGATGGCCGCATGGAATAGCCTGTTTCTGAAGCGCAATGCCTTCACGCAGGATGCGACACAAACCGCGCAATGGAATCGCGGTGCGTATCTGGTCAATGGACTGGGTCATTGCAGCGCGTGCCATACGCCGCGCAATGTTCTAGGCGCCGAGAAAACCGGCAGGCAGTTTCTTGGCGGTGGCGTGGCGGAAGGCTGGGAAGCACCGGCCCTGACGACGCTTTCCAACGCGCCGGTGCCGTGGACCGAAGACGAGCTGTTCAGCTATTTGCGCTTCGGCCACGCGCCGCTGCACGGTGTGGCGGCTGGACCGATGGGACCGGTCGTCAGCGAGCTTGCCTCGTTGCCCGACACGGACATCCGCGCCATGGCGAACTATCTCGCCTCGCTCAACCCGGCCGGTCCGAATGCCGATCCGCAAGCCGTGGCGCGTGAATACGAACAAGCCAGCATGGCGACGCCGCTGGCTGCGGGTCCCGGCGCGCGGCTCTTCGATGGGGCCTGCGCCGCGTGTCATCACATCGGCGCCGGGCCGCAGCTATTCGGTGCGCATCCGTCGCTCGCGCTTAACACGAATCTGCATGGCGCGGCGCCAGATAACCTGATACGCGTCGTTCTGGACGGGATCGGCTCGCCTGCGCGGCCCGAACTCGGTACGATGCCGGCGTACCGCGACAGTTTCAACGACGCTCAGGTGAGCGAACTGGTGTCGTACCTGCGTCAGCAGTTTGCCGGCGGCAAGCCCGCATGGCAGGACGTCGAGGCGGCGGTGGCGCGCATTCGCGCCGAGCCGCGCGCTGATTTCGCATTCTCGCAATCCCACTGATAACGGAGAAAGGCATGACCACACGCGCAGGATGGATCTCACGTCTGACCGTCTCGTTGACACTCACGTTGACCGCATTCGGAGCCGCGGCCCAGGAGACGATCAAGATTGGCGAAATCAACAGCTATAAGGCGCAACCGGCCTTTCTCGGCCCTTATAAAAACGGCTGGAATCTCGCGCTCGACGAGGTGAACGCGTCGGGCGGCGTGCTGGGCAAGAAGCTCGAAGTGGTCTCGCGCGACGACAACGCCAATCCGGGCGACACGGTGCGCGTCGCGCAGGAACTGGTGACGGGTGAAGGCGTGCAGTTGCTGTTCGGCGGTTTCCTGTCGAATACGGGGCTGGCGCTCGCCGATTACGCCAAACAGCGGCATGTCTTTTTCCTCGCGGCCGAACCGCTGACCGACAAGATCGTGTGGGCCGACGGCAACAAATACACTTACCGTCTGCGGCCTTCCACGTACATGCAGGTGGCGATGCTGGTGCCGGAAGCACTCAAGCTGCATAAAAAGCGCTGGGCGCTGGTATATCCGAACTACGAGTACGGCCAGTCGGCGGTGGCGACTTTCAAGCGTCTGATGCAGGCCGCGCAGCCTGATATCGAGTTTGTTTCAGATCAGGCCACGCCGCTCGGCAATCTCGATGCCGGCGCGGTGACCCAGGCGATTGCCGACGCCAAGCCCGACGCGATTTTCAACGTGCTGTTCGGGGCGGATCTCGGCAAGTTCGTGCGTCAGGGCAATACGACGGGACTCTTCAAGGATCGCAGCGTGGTGTCGTTGCTGACGGGCGAGCCGGATTATCTCGACCCGCTCGGTGCCGAAGCGCCGACCGGCTGGGTCGTGACGGGCTACCCGTGGTATTCGATCGACACGGCGGCCAACAAGAAATTCGTCGATGCATATCAGGCGAAGTATCACGACTACCCGCGGCTGGGCTCGGTGGTGGGATATTCGGCCTTGATGTCGATTGCGGATGGCCTCAAGAAAGCCGGCTCCACTGATCCTGACAAACTCGCGGCCGCCTTCAAGGGCTTGAACGTCGCCACGCCGTTCGGGCCGATTTCGTACCGCCCGCAGGACAACCAGTCGACCATGGGCGCCTTCGTCGGCGTAACGGCGGTGAAGGACGGCAAGGGGGTGATGACGTCGTACCGCTATATCGACGGCGCGAGTGTGCAACCTTCGGACGCCGAAGTAAAGAAGCTGCGTCCGGCTGATTGACGGGCGTGAAGCGAATCTTTGAGCGGGCTAAACCGGCATGCGTCGTTTAGCCCGCTCGGCATCCGTTTTTATTCGCCCATGTTCGCCTGAATTCGCTATTCTTCCGCGTCGTGTTCGGCGACGAAGCGCCGCAAATAGGCCAGCACCGCCGCCTCCGCCGCGCGATGATCGGCGCAGCTTTTCGAGCCGGCGTTTTCCTCGTCGCCGAACAGCGTCGACGGCGCATTGTGCACATCCACTTCCTGTCCTTCGCGGAACATGCGAATCTCGTGGACGTCCTCGGCATATTCGGCAACCCAATGAATGCCTTCGATATGGGCGCCTGCGCGTACAGTGGGTATCTTCATGCGCTTCTCCTGGTTGGCCGGATAGCCGGATTACAGCAACGAATGGGCCCCGGCGCATGCCTGTAACCATACGCCGTCTCCGCCGATGCCGCACGGTTTGCGGGTATTCCTTCGATGGCACAGCGGTTGCTGCGTTCGTAGACGCCCACATCCAATCTGGAGGACTGTCATGCCTGAACATAAAACCATCCAGCGTGCCCACGCCGACAAGCGCGCCGGCAAAGCCGCGAGCACCCAGGCGGGAGAATTCGTCAAGGAAGAGGTCGATCGTGTGCGTGCAGGCAAGCACGGCGTGCGCTCGGCCAAGCAGGCGGTCGCAATCGGCCTGTCGAAGGCGCGCCGCGCCGGCGTAGACCTGAAGGCGCCGAAGAAGGGTACGACCAGCGGCGCGACGCGCAAGAAGGCCGCCAAGGATACCGCCGCGGGTCAGCATAAAACTGCGGCGCACGCGAGCAGCGCTGGCAACGGCGAATCGAAGACGAAGCGCGCCCGCGCGGCCACCGCGGCGCTCAAGCGCGAAAGCGGTAAGGGCGCGTCGAGCGCGGCGCTGTCGAAACAGACGAAAAGTGCGGCCGCACATCGGCCGGCCGCCAGCCGGTCGGCGGCAGCAAAGAAGGCGGCGACGACCAAGGGTGCGTCCGCCCGCTCCACGGCAGCAAAGAAGGCCGCTCATACGCGGGCTGCGCGATCGCATCACTGAGGCGCTTCGAACGCCTTATTACGCGGGCGGCGATGCAATATCGCCGCCCCCAAAGCGCTGTCGCCGCGACGCGGCTACTGCGCAACGTGGATGTGCTGCGCGTAAAAAATACAGAAGCCTGAGCATCCGTTCCCGCTATTCTGCATGCCCAAATCTCCTGAGCAGGCCTACATATGCCTCGCTCTGAAACCCGGCGCCCCACAAAAAACCGTGTACTTTGCTTTTTTGTTCATCTATAACCTGACCGTTAGGACAGGATTCGATGCTCGCACAAGCACACGGACATAGAAATGGCGGATGCGCGATGCATGCGCGAGCGCCTTTGCATTGCGGCATCTCAAAGAGATAAACTTGCGCGGCCATGAAGGCTGGACGCGAAGCACTTTGCATTGCACTATACGGGCAACCAATGGCGCATGCTGAAAAGCGCCGTCGGCCCATGCCCGGCACAATCAAACAAAAGAGAAAAGTGGAGGAAGATAGGTATGCGAAATAAATTCGCGACGGTTCATCCTGGGTTATCCAGTTCAGGCGCTTTTCAACCGCGCCGTCGCCGTCCAGAATGTTTTACACCCATCTTTAGGCGCGCCTTTTAAGCGGCCCGCGTGTCTTCGAGCCCGCTGTGCTGGAGAGACCGGTTTCACACCGCTAGTCCGCGAGGCAAATCTCCCGATCATCCTCATTCCAATAGAGCGAGTCACAGTTGGATATCGTACGCAGTCTGTTTGGCATGATCGTTCTGTTGCTGATCGCCTATGTGCTTTCGACCAATCGAAGCGGCATCCGTTTGCGCACGCTGATTCCGGCGCTCGCCGCGCAGATGGCGATTGGCGCGCTGGTGCTGTTCGTGCCGCTCGGCAGCGCGGCGCTTGCCGCTGCCGCACGCGGCGTCAATCATGTGCTGCAGATGGGCGACCGTGGCGTGTCGTTCATGTTCGGCGGTCTTGTCGACGACAAGATGTTCTCGCTATTCGGTGGCGGCGGTTTCGTGTTTGCGCTGCGCGTGCTGCCCATGATCATCTTTGTCACCGCGTTGATTGCGGTGCTGTATCACCTCGGCGTGATGAAGTGGATCATCAACGGCTTGGGCATCGTGTTCGAGAAGCTGCTCGGCGTGACTCGCGTCGAAGCCTGCTCGGCGGTGGCGACCATCTTTCTCGGTCAGAGCGAAATGCCGGCCTTCGTCAAGCCGTTCGTCAAGCAGATGAGCGGCGCCGAGCTGTTTGCGGTGATGTCGAGCGGCATGGCATCCGTGGCCGGGTCCGTGCTGGCGGGCTACGCGGGTCTCGGCGTCAATCTGGAGTATCTGTTGGCCGCCTCGTTCATGGCGATTCCCGGTGGTCTGCTATTTGCCAAGCTGATTTTCCCAACCACTGAGCCGAGCCGCGTCGTGCTGGAGGGACTTGATTTCGACGAGCGGCGCTCGGCCAACGTGATCGAAGCGGCGGCCTCGGGTGCATCCATCGGACTGCGAATCGCCATCAACGTGGGCGCCATGCTGATTGCCTTCATCGGCCTGATCGCTTTGTTGAATTCGGCGGTGAGCGGCATTGCCGGGCTGTTCGGGCATCCGCAGATCACGCTGCAGAGCCTGCTAGGCTGGGTGTTTGCGCCGTTGGCGTGGCTGATCGGCGTGCCTTGGCACGATGCGCCGCTAGCGGGCAACTTCATCGGCGAGAAGATGATCCTCAATGAATTCGTCGCGTATGTCGATCTGTCGCCGTACCTGAAGGGCGCGCGGTCGGTCGCGGCGGCCGGCTTGCAGGTGCTGGATCCGAAGACGCTGGCTATCGTGTCGTTTGCACTGTGCGGCTTTGCGAACTTCTCGTCGATTGCGATTCTCACGGGTGGCTTTAGCGCCGTCGCAGCCGAGCGTCGTTCGGAAGTGGCGCGCTATGGATTGCGCGTCGTCGCGGCGGCCACGTTATCGAATCTGATGAGCGCGGCGATTGCCGGCATTTTCCTGTCGGTGCATTGAGCGCGCATTGAAGGCACTGAGGGGCGCAGGCAGCAACGACGCTGCGGCGTCCTACCTTGGCTTGGGTGGATCATCATGTCGTTCACGCAGGAAATCATTCGCAGAAAGCGCGACGGGCAGCCGCTTGGCCGCGGCGAGATCGCGGAATTCGTGCAGGGCGTCGCCGATGGCAGCGTCAACGACGCGCAGATCGCCGCATTCGCAATGGCCGTGTACTTCAGCGACATGAATCTCGACGAGCGAGTCGCGTTGACGCTCGCGCAACGCGACTCGGGTCAGGTGCTGGCATGGCACGACTTCGATTTGCCCGGTCCGCTGATCGACAAGCATTCGACCGGCGGCGTGGGCGATCTCACGTCCTTATTGCTTGGTCCGATGGTGGCCGCGTGCGGCGCTTGCGTGCCGATGATCTCCGGACGCGGTCTGGGTCACACCGGCGGCACGCTCGACAAACTCGCGGCCATACCCGGCTACAACGTGGCGCCGGAGACCGCCGCGTTTCAGCGCATCGTGCGCGAGGTGGGCGTGGCGATCATCGGCCAGACGGCGCAACTCGCGCCTGCGGACAAGCGCATCTATGCGATCCGCGACGTGACGGCGACGGTGGAATCGGTGGCCTTGATCACGGCGTCGATCCTCTCGAAGAAACTCGCGGCCGGCCTGGCGGGATTGACGATGGACGTCAAGGTGGGTTCGGGCGCTTTCATGCCGAGCCACGAGAAGTCGCTGGAACTGGCGCGCAGCATCGTCGGCGTGGGCAACGGCGCCGGCATGAAAACGACCGCCGTGCTGACCGACATGAATCAGCCGCTGGCCCACTGCGCAGGCAATGCGCTGGAAATCCGCTGTGCCGTCGACTATCTCAACGGACGTAGCCGTCCGTCACGCCTGCACGAGGTCACCATGACGCTTGCCGCGCAGATGCTCGTGACAGGCGGCCTCGCCGACGATCCCGCGCAAGCCCGCAACAAACTGAATGTCGTGCTTGATTCAGGCGCGGCCGCGGAACGTTTCGCGCGAATGGTGCATGCATTGGGCGGTCCTGCGGATTTGCTCGAGACACCTGGGCGTTACCTTGGCGAAGCGCCGGTCGAACTGACGATTACCGCGCCGCGCGCGGGCTACGTGACGCGGATCGATTGCCGGGCGCTCGGCATGGCCGTGGTGGGACTGGGCGGCGGCAGGCGTCGTCCCGAAGACGGGATCGACTATCAGGCAGGTTTGACAGAACTCGCCGAACTCGGACAATACGTGGATGCGGATACGCCCCTGGCGCGCATTCATGCCAGGGATGAGTCCTCGGCGCGACACGCGGCCGACGCTATCCAGGCGGCATTTACGCTGGCGGACATTGCGGCAACCGTGCCGCCCACCGTATACGGTCTAATCGACTAACCGCGCGGAACCACGGCGCGATTGCATGAACGCAGCAAGCACACGTGAAATCCCGGGCGCGGTGCAAAGGAGAAATCGTGAACCACGAACAACTGATAGACGAAGCCCGCAAGGCGCGCGAATGTGCCTATGCGCCTTATTCTAAATTCCATGTCGGCGCCGCGCTGGAAGCAAACGACGGCACCGTTTTTCACGGTTGCAACGTCGAGAATGCCTCGTTCGGCCTGTGCAATTGTGCTGAACGCACGGCGTTTTTCAGTGCGTTGGCGGCGGGTTATCGTCCGGGACAGTTCAGGACGCTGGCTGTGATCGGTCAAACTGACGGCCCCATTGCGCCATGCGGCGCCTGCCGGCAGGTGATGATCGAACTCGGCTCGCCTAAACTCGAAGTAGTGCTAAGCAATCTGGATGGTCAGGTTGAGATAACCAGTGCCGCCGCGTTGCTGCCCGGCGCGTTTTATCTGGAACCCGGCGGCGCGTCGGCTGCATAAGCAAACAATGTGAGCATCCAATCATGCATAAGGTCATTTTCGACACGGACCCCGGCGTCGACGACTCGATGGCGCTCGTGTTTCAGACGTGCCATCCGGACATCGATCTGCTCGGCGTGACGTCCGTGTTCGGCAACGCGACGATCGAAACGACCACCCGCAATGCGCTTTATCTGGTTGAACGGTTTGCCGATCCCAAGGTTGTGGTTGCGCGGGGCGCAGGAAAACCGCTGCGCCGGTCGACACCCGAGCCGATTCCGCATATTCACGGCCACAACGGCCTTGGCGATATCGCGCTGCCCGATCTGGTGGACGAGGGCCGCGCGCGCCTCGACGAACGCTGCGCGCATCGCTTCATCATCGACACCATTCGCGCGCATCCACACGAGATCAATCTGATCGCCGTGGGGCCGATGACCAATCTCGCGCTGGCCTTGCAGGAAGACCCCGAGATCCAGCACCTCGTCAAACAGGTGATCATCATGGGTGGCGCGTTCGGCATCAACGGCGTGCTCGGCAATGTCAGCCCGTGCGCAGAGGCGAATATTTCCGCAGATCCGGATGCGGCCGATCAGGTATTCGCCGCCGCCTGGAAAGTCACTGCGGTGGGGCTGGATGTGACCCAAAAGGCCATCATGGATACCGCCTATCTCGATCGTATCCGTCAGCACGGTGGCGAAGTGGGGCAGTTTGTCTGGGACGTGTCGCGCCTCTACGAGCAGTTTCATATCGACAGCTCCGGCGTGCATGGCATCTACGTGCACGATTCGTCGGCGGTGGCGTATCTGGTCGCACCCGAGCTGTATCGGATCCGGCATGGGGCGGTGCGGGTGGTGGTGGAGGGGCTCGCGGTGGGGCAAACCATCCAGAAACCGGCAACCATGGGCGTGCCGGCGCCGGACTGGGACGAATCGACGAAGCAGGACGTATGCGTGGATGTCGACGTGGCGGGATTTCTAGAGCTGTACTTCGATACGATCGTCGGGACTGCTGCTTAAATAAAAAAGGCACGCTCGCCGTGAGCCTGCCTTTCGCCATGTTCCCACCTGCAACGGGCGGCAACGTCATTCCGCCGCCCGCGCATGTAGCAGGTCTTTACTGCACCGTAGCCAGCACGTCGCGCACCGTCTTGAAGATGTGCTGGATCTGTTCTTCATTGACGATCAGCGGCGGCGAAAAGGCGAGGATGTCGCCCGTAAAGCGCACCAGCACGCCCGCTTCGAAGCATTTGACGAACGCCTCGTAGGCGCGCGCGCCCGGGGCGCCATCGCGCGGCTCGAGTTCGATCCCGGCGACCATGCCGAGATTGCGGATGTCTTTCACATGCTTGGCGTCGCGTAGCGCGTGCGCGGTACTTTCGAATACCGGCGCGAGCGAAGCGGCCCGGGCGAACAGATCGTCGCGGCGATACAGATCGAGCGTGGCGATCGCCGCCGCAGCGGCAGCCGGGTGCGCCGAATACGTGTAGCCGTGAAACAGTTCGATGGCGCCTTGCGCGCCGTTATTGACGACGGTGTCGTGGATGGTGCGGCTGGCGGCCACCGCGCCCATCGGAATCGCGGCGTTGTTGATGGCCTTCGCCAGGGTCAGCAAATCAGGCGTGACGCCGAAATACTCGCTCGCCGTGGCTTTGCCGAGGCGCCCGAAGCCGGTAATCACTTCGTCGAAAATCAGCAGGATGCCGTGCTTCGTGCAGATCTCGCGCAGCTTCTGCAGATAACCCTGCGGCGGCACCAGCACGCCCGTCGAACCGGCCACCGGTTCGACGATCACCGCGGCGATCGTCGAGGCGTCGTGCAACGTGACGAGGCGTTCGAGTTCGTCCGCCAGATGCGCGCCCCACGCGGGCTGACCCTTCGAAAACGCGTTGTGTTCGAGGTTATGGGTGTGCGGCAGATGATCCACGGACGGCAGCAGCGCGCCGGAAAAGGTCTTGCGATTGGGCGCAATGCCGCCCACCGAAATGCCGCCGAAGCCCACCCCGTGATAACCGCGCTCACGGCCGATCAACCGCGTGCGCTGACCTTCGCCGCGCGCGCGGTGATAAGCCAGCGCGATCTTCAGCGCTGTATCCACCGATTCCGAACCCGAATTGGTGAAGAAAATCCGGTCGAGACCGGCCGGCATCAGTTCAGCCACCTTGCTTGCCGCTTCGAACGCGAGCGGGTGGCCCATCTGGAAGGTCGGCGCGAAGTCGAGCGTGGAAAGCTGCGCGGTGATCGCGGCGACGATTTCGTCGCGGCTATGACCCGCATTCACGCACCACAGGCCAGCACAGCCGTCGAGCACTTCGCGCCCGTCCGTCGTGCGGTAATACATGCCCTTGGCCGATTCCAGCAGGCGCGGCGCGGCCTTGAACTGGCGGTTGGCGGTAAAGGGCATCCAGAAAGACGACAGATCGTCGATGACGGGGCGCGAAGTCATGATTTCTCCTCGAGGTGGACCCCCGAGGGATCTTCCGTCGGGGCATAGCGAAACTGTAGCGTCTGAGGTTAAATGGCAGACATAAACAGTTGATGTACTGCGCTGCTAACTGTGCAGGCGAAGTTGCTGCGACTGTGCTGGTCGATTGCTGTTCTTGCGGATCCTTCAGCTTCCCTTCGTTTCCCTTAGCTTGCCATATTGGCCTGATTGCGTCTGCTGCCATGATAGAACTTGAACTGGAACGCGGCGGCCGCGCCGTGCCCACCCTCGTCGAGCAACTCGTGCAGGGTTTTGCGCGCGCCATCGAGTCGCAGTCGCTGCGCGCCGGCGCGCTGCTGCCGTCGGTGCGGCAACTGGCGGCAAGCCACGAACTGAGCACGTTTACTGTCACGGAGGCGTACAACCGGCTGGTTTCGATGGGACTCGTGATCGCCCGGCGCGGTTCGGGATATCGGGTGGCGGCGCGGCCCCAGACCGCGCGCACGAGCGCCACCGACTGGCAGCCGCCCAGCCTGACCGCGACGTGGCTGCTCTCCGACGTGTTCGCCGACCATTCGGTGCCGATCAAGGCCGGCGGCGGCTGGCTGCCGAACGAATGGATCAACGAAAGCGGCCTGCACCACGCGCTGCGGGCGATGAGCCGGGTGCCCGGTCCGCGTATGGGCGACTATGGTCATCCGTATGGTTTTGCGCCGCTGCGTGAAAGGATCGCCGGCCAACTGGACCGGCACGGCTTGCCGGTCGATGTGTCGAACGTGCTGCTGACGCAGGGCGCCACTCAGGGGCTCGATCTGATCGTGCGCACGCTGCTGCGGGCCGGCGACGTGGTGCTGGTCGAAGACCCCGGTTACTGCAATCTGCTGCAGATTCTCAAACTCGCGGGGCTGGTGGTGTACGGCGTGCCGCGCACGCCGGCCGGCTTCGACACGGAAGCGCTGGAGACGCTGGTGGCGGCGCATCGTCCTAAAGCCCTATTCGTCAACACGACGCTGCAGAATCCGACCGGCGCGACCTTCAGCATGGCCGCGGCTTTCCGCCTTCTGCAGATCGCGGAACGGGCGCGCATGTGGGTGATCGAGGACGACGTGAGCCGCGAACTCGCGCCGGCGGGCGCGCCGCTGTTTGCCGCCATGGAGGGCCTGCAGCGCGTGCTTTATGTGGGCGGCTTCTCGAAGACCATCACGCCGGGATTGCGCTGCGGCTACGTGGTGGCCGAGCGCGATGTGCTGCGCGAACTGGCGCGCACCAAGATGGCGGTGGGGCTGACATCGTCGGAGGCGATCGAGCGGATCGTCGACAAGGTGTTGCTCGAAGGGCACTATGCGCGTCACGTGGAGGACGTGAATCAGCGGCTCAAGGCCGCGCATGCCGTGGTGGAAGAGCGGCTCGATGGGCTGGGGCTGGAACTGTTTCACCGGCCGCGCGCGGGGCTATTCCTGTGGGCCCGTTTGCCCATTGCGCCCGAGCGCGCTGCGGAGGTGGCGACGGCCGCGCTCGCGCATGGCATCTGGCTCGCGCCCGGGTCCTATTTTCGCCCGGACGATGCCGCGAGCGCCTGGTTTCGCTTCAACGCGCCGTATTCGACGGACGACGCGTTGTGGCGCTTTATCGGGCAGGTGGGTGAAGCGTGATCAGTGATCAGCTCAGCAGGCGCGCCGCGATCGGATACAGCGTCGCGATCAGCAGCAAGGCCATGCCGATATTGAAGACGCGCAGACGTTTCGGGTCGGTGAGCACTTGCCGCATCGCCGTGCCGAAGCCGGCCCACAGCATGATGCACGGAAAGCCGACCACGTAGAACAGCACCGCCATCAGGAACACGTTGTGGCTGAAATTCTCGCTGACGTGGATGGTGGTGGCGGCGGTCAGCACCATCATCCAGGCTTTCGGATTGACCCACTGAAAAGCGGCGGCTTCGTAAAACTTCATGGGACGGCGCTCGCCGTTGCGCAACTTCATCTCGCCGGAAGTGCCGATTTTCCACGCCAGATACAGCAGATAGGCGACGCTGGCCGCTTCCAGCACCGTGTAGAGCACCGGGAAACGCTGGAATGCCTCGCCGAGTCCGAAGCCGACGGCCAGCATCAGCACCACCACGCCCGTGCTAATGCCGAGCAGATGCGGCAGGGTGCGGCGAAAGCCGAAATTGACGCCTGAGGCGAGCAACATGGTGTTGTTCGGCCCCGGCGTGATGCTGGTGACGAGCGCGAACAGAATGCCGGCTGGCAACGCGCTGAGCGAGACGAAAGACATGGGTGGCTCCGGTGTCGATGCTGTTTTTATGCAGTTTATCGACGCGGGCCGGTACAGTAACGGTACAGATAGCTTGATGGTGTCCGGTACAGATGGATGCGGGAATGGCGCGTCGAAACACGCGGACGGATCCGAAAACCCGTTTCACTCCGTCCCGCGCATCGGCGCAAAGCGGCGCTTGCCGCGTGAAGGCGTCAGGCGCCGGAACCGCTCCTGCTTGTGCTCCTCTTCGAAATGACTGAGCGATGGTTTGACCAGGTCGCTACGTGACACGATTCCCACGAGGCGCATCGTCTTCGGGTCGGCGACCGCCGGCAGTCGTTCGAGACCGTGCACGGCCAGTCGCGTTGCCACGAGCCGGCAGGTTTCGGACGGTAAGGCGAAGGCCACGTTTGTCTGGCTGAACAGGTCGAGGAGGGACATCGCGCGTTTGGTTTCTCCCTCTGCGCGGCCGAACGCTTCGAGAATCGTCCGGTCGGCCATGCCGATCACCACGCCATCGGCAACAACGGGATAGGCGCGATGCATCTGGCCGGCGCCAAAATATTTTTGCAGCGTCTCGTTGACCGTCATGCGGGCCTCGATCGATTCGACCGAGGCGGTCATCACTTCATCCACGTAGTGACGCTCCAGCGGATCGACCCCGTACTCGCGATAGATGTGATAGCCGCGCCGCGCGATTTTCTCGGTAAGCGGCTCACGTGGGCCGTTCGTCCACGCGCGTGCACGTGAGGCATGATGGTGATCCGGACTTGGACTGTCAGGTAGCGGGTGTCGGCGGACTGGCTGGCGTGTGCAGCTTGTCGGCCACG
>NZ_CAAJGM010000228.1 GCF_900996235.1 Paraburkholderia sp. BCC1885 | reverse complement strand
TTCAAACATCGAGATCAATTTCTGGTCGGTATTCATTCGGTTCCCAACAAGAAAACGACTTTCGAGACCCGCCAATTTCGAATGTGGCGAACAGTCAGGCTGAAAATGATTTGTTCAGACCTTCCTTAGCACTGAATTACGACAATTATGAAAAAAAAATGGCCTTGTAATTTCTTAAAAGCTCATTCCAATTGATTGCTTCAGGTGAGACAACCACGCGTCACCGCAACGCAAATGCGTCGCTCAATTAAGAATGTGCTGCATTCAAACGGGTGCGGCCCCCGGTTCCGGTGTTCTATGCGGCGGCGCGGCAACGGCCGGTCAGACCGACAATACGGGCATACATGTCGATTTTTCGTGGAACTTCGCCACCATCATAACAATTCAGTTATCCAGATGAACGGCGAGTAGAATTTTTTTTCGTCATGACGATTCGATTTGTCAAATTCACGTTGCATACAAGTTAGACAACATGCCGCTTACGCAGATCGATACCAAAAACTCAATAAGTGAAATCAATAGATATTGTAATTCTTCGTAGGAGTCAATATTATTTTCAACAGCAGTTGCAGACCCCGTCATTCCGGCGGGCTCTGAGCAGGTCGCAGTACCGCAGCAAGCTCCATCCCCCCGGCTGTTCCCCAGGCATATGAGGCGAATGCAATGAACCAGATCCACGCTATGCGAGTCTTCGTCCGGGTAGCGGAAACTGAAAGTTTCCGCCGCGCCGCCCAACAACTCGCCGTGTCGAACGCCCTCGTGACGCGCTCCATCGCCACGCTCGAATCCCACCTGAAAACAAGGCTCATCAATCGAACTACCCGAAATCTGGCGCTGACCGAAGCGGGCACGCGCTACCTCGAAGGCTGCCGCGGACTGCTTGAAGAGCTCGACCGCCTCGAAAATGCGCTCGCCGACACTCAGGCCGAGCCTGGCGGCACGCTGCGGCTCGTCGCCTCCGGGGCGCTATCGCTGCTCTCGCTGACACCGCTACTCGACGGATTCCGGCGCCACTACCCGAAGGTCAAGGTGAGGCTTACGCTGACCGACCGGCGGGTCGACCTGATCGAAGACGGTTATGACGTCGGCATCGTGACCGGTTTTGTCGCGCCGAGCCAGGATCTGATCAGCCGGCCGGTCGGCACGCATTCGCTGGTGGTATGCGCCTCGCCCGCCTATCTCGACGAGCAAGGCGTGCCGCAAACCCCCGAACAGCTTGCCCTGCATGCGTTCATCGGGTTGTCGGCCGAACAGCCCAGCAGCACCTGGCACTTCACCGGCGCGGACCAGCGCACCGAAGAGGTCACGCTGCAGCCCGTCTACTCGGTCAATAGCGCGATGATGCTGCGGCTTGGCGTGCTGGCCGGCATGGGCATCGCCATCCTTCCCCAGCAGATGGTGGCCGACGACCTGGCCGCCGGTACCTTGACGGGCATCCTGAGCAACCATCGCGTGGACGACCCGGACGTCAAGGTGTCGATTGTCTATCCGAACCGGCAGTTCCTCGCGGCTAAAACGAGCACGTTCGTCGCCCACGCGCTCGCGCATTTCCATCCCGCGGTGTCGGACGTGGCCGACGAGAGCTTGCCGCCCAGCGTACAAACACCGCCGCCACCGCTGGCTGCCGGAGAGAGGCGGACCAGCCTGCACGCGCCACAGGACGCTTAAACTACTGGCATACCGTTCGCGGAGCCAATCATGCGCATGATCCTGTTCAGCAGCCGTCAGTACGACATCGACACCTTTAAAGAAGCCAACGCCAGTTACCAGTACGAACTGCACTTTCAGGAATCACACCTCGACGCCGAAACCGCGATCCTCGCGCAAGGCTTCGAGGTGGTCTGCCCGTTCGTCAACGACTGCGCGGACGCTGCGGTTCTCGAGCGTCTGCACGCGGGCGGCACGCGCCTGATCGCACTGCGTTCGGCGGGCTTCAATCACGTCGATCTGGCGGCGGCGCATCGGCTGGGTGTGACGGTCGTGCGGGTGCCGGCGTATTCGCCGCATGCGGTGGCCGAACATGCGGTGGGGCTGATTCTCGCGCTGAACCGGCGCTTGCCGCGCGCCGCCGCGCGCACGCGCGAAGGCGACTTCTCGCTCAACGGCCTGCTCGGCTTCGATCTGCACGGCAGGACGGTGGGCGTGGTCGGCACCGGCATGATCGGCCGCGTATTCGGCCGCATCATGGCGGGCTTCGGCATGCAGGTGCTCGCCTACGACCCCGGCACGCCGGCGCAGGATCTGCTCGCGCTCGGCGCCCGCTATGTGCCGCTCGATACGCTGCTCGCCGAAAGCGACGTGGTCAGCCTGCATTGCCCGCTGGTGCCGGATACCTACCATCTGATCGACGAAAACGCGCTCGCCAAGATGAAGCGCGGCGCCATGCTGATCAACACCGGGCGCGGCGGTCTCGTCGAAAGCAACGCGCTGATCGGCGCGCTCAAAAGCGGCCAGCTCGGCAATCTGGGGCTCGACGTCTATGAGGAAGAAGGCGGCCTGTTCTTCGAGGACCATTCGAACCTGCCGCTACAGGACGACGTCCTGGCGCGCCTGCTGATGTTCCCGAACGTGATCGTCACCGCGCATCAGGCGTTCTTCACTCGCGAGGCAATGATCGAGATTGCCCAGACCACGCTCGGCAATGTGTCGGCCTGGCGCGACGGCGCGCCGCGCAACGTGGTCTCCACGCGCGGCTGACACGTCTCGCCAACCGGGGCCTGACAAGCGCTCAGGATGCCCGGCCGTCCATGGTCTGACGAATCGCGGTACGGGCATCGTCCGCCGCGCCGCACACTTCGCGCAGCAACGCCACTTCGCGTTCGTGGACCTCGACCGGGAACCAGCGCGCGCCCGCGTCGGCCAGATAGCGCGCGCGATGCTGGCCGTTGCGAAACGCCACCACGCCTTCGTGTTCCAGTCCGAACCACCCCATCAATCCCGGCGCGCGACGCGTCGAGACCGTCACGTAAGGCATCTGCGGAATGCGTGGATTGTCAGGATCGAGAAACTCGCGTATTCCGCGCACCTTGCCCGTGTGCCATTCGTTGACGGGTTTCAGGACGTAGTCGGTGTTGTCGCGATTCGCGCAATCGAGCAGCTTGCGGGCGTCGACCAGCACGACCTGATGACGGGTGCCGTCGGCAATGAAGACGCGCTTCAGACGGACGTGGTCGTACCACGGGTGTTCGTGCAGCGGCACGATCCAGATAGGCTCCGCCAGGGGCGATTCGAGAGTCGGCGTAAGTAATGACATGGACAATGACAGGGGCAGACTCAATGGACCGGCTGATCGCACAAGCAAGAGCCGGCATGCTAAAAAAGCGCTAACCCTACGGTTCCGTCATGAAGTATATGTGACAGTGCTTAGCATTAATTAGACCGCATAGCGTGCATACAAAATACATGAGGCCACGGCCGAACATCCGCTGCAACGGCACTGCTCAAAGCGCCGCGGAGACAACAACGGCATCCGGCGCGGGCGGCAGTTTCCGCTCAGGCAGGTTGCGCTCGATTGAGCGAAAAACAACACCCTGCGCGGCACTCGGCATGGCACTTTTGGCTTAGGTACAATCCCTTAGCCGATTGCTTGATCGTTTGTCCTGCCGGCGCCCGCGCTCTCGCTCCGAAACGCGCGCCGGCCACGCGCCTCGCGCGGATCCCGTACCTGATTCCCCATCATGCCTTTGCCCTTGCTTGCTCTTGCCGTCGCCGCCTTTGGAATCGGTACCACTGAATTTGTCATCATGGGTTTGCTGCCCGATGTGGCCCGCGATCTGGCCGTGTCGATTCCGGCGGCCGGCATGCTGGTTTCGGCATACGCGCTGGGCGTGACCATCGGTGCGCCGATCGTCGCCATCGCGGTCGCGAACATGCCGCGCAAGAAGGCGCTGATGAGCCTGATCGCCGTGTTCATCATCGGCAACCTGCTGTGTGCCGTCGCTCCTGATTACAGCGTGCTGATGATTGCGCGCATCGTCACGGCGTTTTGCCATGGCGCGTTCTTCGGCATCGGCTCGGTGGTCGCCGCGGGCCTCGTGGCGCCGAACCGTCGCGCGCAGGCAATTGCATTGATGTTCACCGGCCTCACGCTCGCCAACGTGCTCGGCGTGCCGCTTGGCACCGCGCTCGGTCAGGCGGTCGGCTGGCGCGCCACCTTCTGGGCCGTCACCGTGATCGGCGTGCTGGCGGCTGCGGCGCTGGCGGTGTGCCTGCCGGCGAAGATCGAGATGCAGAAGGCGAGTCTCGTGCACGAGTTCACCGTGCTGAAAAACCCGCAGGTATTGATGGTGCTCGGCATTAGCGTGCTGGCGTCCACCAGCCTCTTCTCCACCTTCACCTACATCACGCCGATTCTCGAAGACGTCACCGGCTTTACGCCGCATGCGGTCACGCTCGTGCTGCTGCTGTTCGGCCTCGGCCTGACCGTGGGCAGCACGCTCGGCGGCAAGCTGGCCGACTGGCGCCTGATGCCCTCGCTGATCGCGTTCCTGCTCGCCATCGTCGTGATTCTCACCATCTTTGCCGGCACCATGCACGCCGCCGTGCCGTCGATGATCACGATTTTCGTCTGGGGTGTGCTCGCCTTCGCGATCGTGCCGCCGCTGCAGATGCTGATTGTCGATCGCGCGAGCCATGCGCCGAATCTCGCCTCCACGCTCAATCAGGGCGCGTTCAATCTGGGCAACGCCACCGGTGCCTGGCTGGGCGGCCTCGCGATCGGCGCAGGCGCGCCGCTCACCTCGCTGCCGTGGGTCGGCGTGGCGGCGGCCGCGGCGGCAGTCGGGCTGACACTGTGGTCGGTGCAGTTGGGGCGCCGAGCGCAGGGCGTCGCCATCCCCGGCTAAAAGGGCTTTATAGATGTGAGACGAGCGGCGCGGGCGCAGTTCGCCCTCATCGTTGCTGCGGGTCGAAATTTTTCTTGAGACCTTGCCAGCACTCGTAGTAATGCGCCTGCAATTGCGCGGTTTCCAGTGCGAAGCGGGTCGGCTTGATCAACGTGCGGGTCTCGAACATGAAGGCCATCGTGTCGCCCACCCTGTGCGGCTTCGAGGTATCGCTGTGCGAGGCTTTTTCGAAGGTGCCCGCGTCCGGGCCATGACCCGACATGCAGTTATGCAGGCTCGCGCCGCCCGGCACGAAGCCTTCGGCCTTCGCATCGTAGACGCCGTGCACCAGCCCCATGAACTCGCTCGCCACGTTGCGATGAAACCAGGGCGGCCGGAAGGTGTCTTCGGCGGCGAGCCAGCGCGGCGGGAAGATCACGAAGTCGAGCGTATCGACACCCGGCGTATCGCTCGGTGAATGCAGCACGAGGAAAATCGACGGGTCGGGATGATCGAAGCTGATCGAGCCGATCGTGTTGAAGCGGCGCAGGTCGTATTTGTATGGCGCGTAATTGCCGTGCCAGGCGACCACGTCGAGCGGCGAATGGCCGATCTCCGCGCGCCACAGATTGCCGTTGAGCTTCGCGACCAGTTCGAACGCGCCCTCGCGGTCTTCGTAGGCGGCGTGCGGCGTCAGGAAATCGCGCGGATTGGCGAGACCGTTCGAGCCGATCGGCCCCAGATCCGGCAACCGCAACAAGGCGCCGAAGTTTTCGCAGACATAGCCGCGTGCCGCGCCATCGGGCAGCGTCACGGCAAAACGCACGCCGCGCGGGATTACCGCGATCTCGAACGGCTCCACGTCGAGCCGGCCGAGTTCAGTGGCGATATGCAGGCGGCCTTCCTGCGGCACGATCAGCAACTCGCCATCGGCGCTATAGAAGAAGCGCTCCTGCATCGAACGGTTGGCCGCGTACAGATGGATCGCGCACCCGCTCATGGCTTCGGCTGAACCGTTGCCGGCCATCGTCACCCAGCCGTCGATGAAGTCGGCCGGCTCGGCGGGCATCGGCAGCGGGTCCCAGCGCAACTGATTGGGCGGCGTCGGCGGTACGTCATGAAAGTCCGCCACCAGACGATGCGACGGCAGTGCCGTGAATGGCTGATGCACGGCCGCCGGACGGATCCGGTAGAGCCACGTGCGGCGATTGTGGCTGCGCGGCGCGGTAAAGGCCGTGCCCGACAGTTGCTCCGCATATAGACCGTAGGCGACGCGCTGCGGCGAGTTGCGGCCTTGCGGCAGCGCGCCCGGCAACGCTTCGGTGGCGAACTCGTTGGCGAAGCCGCTTTGATAGCCCGCGTCGATCCCGGGGTGCGCGCGGCTGCTGCCGGGCTTATCCGTGCTGCTGTCCGCCGTGCGGCTCGTGGGGTTGGAAGTGCTCGTGTCCATCCAGATTCTCCGTTGAAACCCAGTACACCCGCGGAGCAGCGCAAACGCGCCCATCCCCTGGTATTTCTGTAATTTACGAATGGTAAAACGAATTACGGGTGGTAAAACTAACGTTAACCCTCGTCGATCGGTGCGAACCCGATATCGTTAGCAGCATTTTGTTAATGTGACAGCGGTGTGGACTGCTACCATCGATAGATGCGGCCCTCGCCCGCCTTTCGATGCGCGCACCACGCGCCACCACAGCCACTCATGATCCCGCAGACCGTTACCCAGCTCGTCGCCCGTGCCGCCGACCATCCGTTTCTCGGCGAACACCTGGTGTTGGGTGAAGGCGCTTATCACGACACCGCGCTGGCCCGTTTCGACGGGCTGGAGCTCGCCAGCGCCTACGAGCCGATCTTCGACATCAGCGTGCATGCGCTGGCGCAGTCGCTCTCGGCCGCGCCGGAAAGCGTGGACCGCTTCGGCGACGAACTGGGTTTCCAGGCGGTGACGCTACGACTCGACGGCGAGCCCTTCGATCCGTTCGACCGCATCGAGGACGACCCGCAACTCGTCGCGCTCGACCGGATGTCGCGCGCGCTGCATGCGATCAATTTTTTCGGTGCGCAACGTCACGGGCTGTTGTTCCTGCGGGTCCACGAACGCCTGCTGAAGAGCGTGAAGTATGACCACGGCCGGCACTTCTCGACGGTGCTGGTGTCGTTCGGGCTGAATCCGTCGCGTATCGTCATCGAGTTGCCGGCGGCCGCCGTCGCGCATCGCACCTTCCTCGGTTATCTGACGAAGAGTTATCAGCGCTATGGCTTCAAGGTGGCGGGGAATCTGCCGAACGCCGGCCAGATCCTCTCGGTCTCGGATATGGCGCGGCTCGACTTCATCAAGATGGACGCGGGCCTCGCATTGCGCGACGCCATGGTGAAGCCGCTGGTGGGCTATGCGAACCGCTTGCGGATTCCGCTGATCTTCAACCGGGTGGCGGACGAGGCGCAGTTCGACCTGCTGCAGCAGTACGACGTGCGCTTCGTGCAGGGGCCGCTGTTCGCGGCGCATAGTCATAACGGGACGGTTTGACGCCGCCGACGGCTTGCTCCGTGCATCGGGCGGCGCTGGCCCGCCTCGCCAGGCGACGTATTCAGCCCGTATCGCCGAGCCGCCGCGCCAGCGCCTTTAGACGCGGCGCGACGCTGTCACG
This sequence comes from Paraburkholderia sp. BCC1885, assembly GCF_900996235.1. Lineage (GTDB taxonomy): Bacteria > Pseudomonadota > Gammaproteobacteria > Burkholderiales > Burkholderiaceae > Paraburkholderia. Next base: position 19,653 of record NZ_CAAJGM010000228.1, on the reverse strand, counting down.
AAACACCATCTCGTCCATCGACGACGCCGGCCCGCTGCAACTGAGCACCAGCCATCGACCGTCGCGCGGTTCCCGAAACGGCACCGCGACGGCATTCACGTCGTCGTGCCAGGCGCGGAACGAATAGCAACATCGTTCGCGCGCAAAGGCAGCGATTTCCTTTTCCGCATCCGCCACCAGCGCCGCGCCCGGCTTGCCCGCGGCCTTCTTCAACTCCGCCATCAGCGCGGCGCGGGCGTCGGGCGGTTGTACAGCGAGATACGCCCGCCCCATCGAACTCGTCAGCATGGACAGCTTCGAGCCCGAGGCAAGGCCCAGCGTCAGCGCCGTCTCGCTGCGGATCGTCTCCAGGTAGATCATGTCAAGCCCGTCCCGGCATCCCAGCGACACCGCCGCCCCCACCTCGCGCGCGAACGCGCGCAGATGCGGCCGCGCGAGTTCGAGCGTGTCCGTGCCCGAGAGCAGCGCGAAGCCGAGTGACAACACCCCGGCATCGAGCGCATATTTGCCTAACGCCTCGTCGAGGCGCAGATATCCGAGCACCGTCAGCGTGTAGGCGAGGCGATTGACGGTGGCTTTCGGCAGACCCGTGCGTTCGACGAAATCGCGGTTGCCGAGCATCGTCTCGCCGGGCCGGAACGCCCGCAACAGGTCGAGACCACGCGCCAGTGCGACGACGAATTTGCGCTCGTCGAGCGGTTCCACGGGAGTAGATGCAGGCGTCATCGGGTGATACACTCGGGTCTCATTTGCAAAACATTGTTTCGCATAGCGGAACTTCAGTCAAGTGCGCAATTGGGCATGTCATTGAGCACGCTGCTGAACCATTCATCAGCCAGATCAGGCAACGTCACACGTTTCAAAGTCACATCAGAGCCGATTCAGGAGATACGCATCATGGCCGACGCCGCGCAGTTTCACTGGGAAGACCCGCTGTTGCTGGATCAGCAACTTACCGAAGATGAGCGCATGGTGCGCGACGCCGCCGCGGCCTACGCGCAAGACCGCTTGCAACCGCGCGTGCTCGAGGCGTTCCGGCATGAAAAGACCGACATCGAGATCTTCCGTGAGATGGGCGAACTCGGCCTGCTCGGCCCGACCATTCCTGAGCAGTACGGCGGCCCCGGCCTGAACTACGTGGCATATGGCTTGATCGCGCGCGAAGTGGAGCGCGTGGATTCGGGCTACCGGTCGATGATGTCGGTGCAGTCGTCGCTCGTGATGGTGCCTATCTACGAATTCGGCTCGGACGCGCAAAAGCAAAAATATCTGCCGAAGCTCGCCAGCGGCGAGTGGATCGGCTGCTTCGGCCTCACCGAACCGAACCACGGCTCCGATCCGGGCAGCATGGTGACGCGGGCGAAGAAGGTCGACGGCGGTTTTTCGCTGTCGGGCGCGAAGATGTGGATCACCAATTCGCCGATCGCGGACGTGTTCGTCGTCTGGGCCAAGCTCGAAGAAAACGGCAAGGACGCGATTCGCGGCTTCATCCTGGAGAAGGGCTGGAAAGGCCTGTCCGCGCCGACGATCCACAGCAAGGTGGGCTTGCGCGCCTCGATCACGGGCGAGATCGTGATGGACGAAGTGTTCGTGCCGGAAGAGAACCTGCTGCCGAAGGCGAGCGGTCTCAAAGGTCCGTTCACCTGCCTGAATTCGGCGCGCTACGGCATTGCCTGGGGCGCGCTCGGCGCCGCCGAGTCGTGCTGGCACACGGCACGTCAATACGTGCTGGACCGCAAGCAGTTTGGCCGTCCGCTTGCCGCCAACCAGTTGATCCAGAAAAAACTCGCGGACATGCAGACCGAAATCACGCTCGGCCTGCAAGGCGTGCTGCGCCTCGGCCGTATGAAGGACGAAGGCACCGCGGCGGTGGAGATCACTTCGATCATGAAGCGCAATTCATGCGGCAAGGCGCTGGACATCGCCCGCCTCGCCCGCGACATGCTCGGCGGCAATGGTATTTCAGACGAGTTCGGGATTGCGCGGCATCTGGTGAATCTTGAGGTCGTCAATACATACGAAGGCACACACGACATTCACGCGCTGATTCTTGGGCGTGCGCAGACGGGTATTCAGGCGTTTTTCTGATTTGCCGGGCTTTCGCTGACGTCAGCTTCTAAACGTAAGCGTGGCCGTACCCATGAGCGCGTGCCGAATGCAAAAGGCCAACCCAGCTTCGGGTTGGCCTTTTAGTTTTTTTGGCTTTTTGCATGAAAGCATGCGTGAAGGCAGGTTGCGAGCTACCTGCCGCGCGGCTTACTTGTTCGGCTGCGGCGTCATGCGCAGATACGGACGCAGCGCCTTGTAACCCTTGGGGAATTTCTGTTTGATCAGTTCCTCGTCCTTCAGCGACGGCACGATCACCACATCGTCGCCCTGCTTCCAGTTGCCGGGCGTGGCGACCTGGTAGTTGTCGGTGAGCTGAAGCGAGTCGATCACGCGCAGCACCTCGTCGAAGTTGCGGCCCGTGCTGGCCGGATACGTGATGATCAGGCGAACCTTCTTCTTCGGATCGATCACGAACAGCGAACGGACCGTCAAGGTCTCGTTCGCGTTCGGGTGGATCATGTCGTACAGCTGCGAGACCTTGCGGTCGCCGTCGGCCAGAATCGGAAAGCCGACGCTGGCGGCCTGCGTCTCGTTGATGTCCTTGATCCACTCCTTGTGCGACGCCGCCGTGTCCACCGACAGGGCAATCGTCTTCACATTGCGCTTTTCAAACTCGCTGGCGAGCTTGGCGGTCAGGCCGAGCTCGGTCGTGCATACGGGCGTGAAGTCCGCCGGATGGGAGAACAGCACACCCCAGCTATCGCCCAGCCACTCATGGAACTTGATGTGGCCGATGCTCGATTCCTGTTCGAAATCCGGTGCGATGTCGCCAAGACGTAGACTCATGATGCAGCTCCTTTGTATGTTCGGACGGTCCGTTCAGGCTCACGCCTGCGGCACCCCGCAAATTTAGAGCATACGGGAGTGCGCGTACACCGCGAACGAACATCGCGTCACAACTTTATGAGTTTTTGTAATTTTCGTTCAGATAGAGGAAACTTTGCGGGACAGATCAACTCCATCAAGATCACGTCTGCCATGCGGCCGTCACGGCGCGAACATCCGGATGATTGCCTGGTGAGCGCGTTTAACCGGCAACGGACCGGCCAGGAACGGATCGTGCGGGGCTCTCTGTATATTGCCAGGCTCGCCACGTGACGTTTCTTTGGTTACGATTCACGCATGCCATACAAAGATGGGAGCTGTAAATGTCGGAAGTCAACAAGGAGAGATTGATGTCGGATATCAAAACCGTCCTCGCGGACGCTGAAGACCTGCTGAAACAGGCCGCGAGCGCCACCGGCGAACGCGCTTCCGAACTGCGTGAAACGGCGCTGTCGCGCCTGAAACAGGCCAAGGAAAAGGCGGCTGACGTGCAGGTCGTCGTAGTCGAGAAAGGCAAGAAGGCCGCGCGCGCAACCGACGACTACGTGCACGAGCATCCGTGGGCGTCGATCGGTATTGCGGCGGGTGTGGGCGTACTGGTCGGCCTGCTGATCAATCGCAAGTAAAAAAAGCTGACGTTGCCGGGTTGTATGTCCGGCACGCTGCTGACACGGGTGGACCGGTGCCTGTCCGACCGGTCCACTTCTTCTGGCGCACCTCACGCGCAACGCGCCCAAGCCATGACGATCGACAATCAATCGCAGCGCGCGGAACACAGTCCCTTGCGCCGCATCCTCAGTTCCGTGTTTGCGATTCTGCAAACGCGGCTTGAACTGGTCGGCATCGAACTGGCCGAGGAAAAAGACCGCCTGCTCGGCGTGCTGTTCCTCGGACTGGCGGCGATGATGCTTGCCACCATGGCCCTGATCGCGCTCACGGCGCTGGTCGCCATCGCCTTCTGGGATACCTACCGGTGGCAGGCGCTCGCGGGCATCACAGCGGTGTACGCGATCGCGGCGCTGGCCTGCGCCATCAAGGCGCGCAGCGGTTTGCACAATGCGCCGATGGTGTTCGAGGCTACGCTGGCCGAGTTCGAGAAGGACCGCGATATTTTTCGCAAACCGTGACATAGGCCGGGCATGGCCGCTCGCACCGCCTGCCCTTCCGACTACCTCCTGCGCCCGACATCATGAGTTCCAATCGCACCGACACCGCCTTTCGCAACAAGCGCCCGCTTTCCCGCGACCTGAGCGCGCCGCATCTGCGTGCGCTGCGCAAGGAATTGCTGCTGGTGCGCGCGGATGTCGAGCGAATGGAGCTTGCCCAGGCCACCGTCGAGCTGCGCCAGGCGGTTACGCACTTTAGCTGGCTCAAGTTCATCGTGCCGGGTTTTGCCGGCGGTATGCGCTGGAACAAGGCACGCGGCGCTACGGCAGGCATCGGCGCGCTGCTCAAGGAATATCCGCTGATCAGTTCGATTGTTTCCATGCTGCTGGCCAAGCCGCTGCGGGCCACTGTCGTGGCGACCGCCAAGCCCGCTATAAAGTGGGGAAGCCTCGGACTCGCCGCGTGGGAAGCGTATCGGATCTGGCAGCAGATGAAGAACGATTCGAAGCGCACAAAAGCGGAAGCCGCGGCCCAAGACAGCGGGTATTGAATCTGGCGGCGTCATTGGCGATGCTGCGGCCGTTCGAGGCATTGCGCTGTGCACTGTTGCTGACCTAACGCGTGTTCCAGCAATCGTCTGGATTCGGCGTCGTGGTGCCATCCACACTGAGATTTTTCCGCGCACCTGTTGCGTCGAGGGTGAAGATGCCGCAGGAATCGTCGCGCATCGGTCCTGTCTCTATGGGACGAGCTTCTACCGCATAGCCGCCATTCGTTTCATCCGACGGTAAAGCGTGCAAACGGTACACGGGCGTGCCGAAAGGCGGCGCCTGATCGAGTCCTGTTGGCAATGTGCTGACCTCGCCAGGGACAGCCGCCTCGATGAACTGAGCGGCACGATAGAGCGCCGACGCCGCATCGATCCGGTGCGAACGTGCCACGTGGCTACGATACGAAGGTATCGCATACGCGACGAGGACCGCACCTATCGCCAAAGCGATGACCAGTTCAAGCAGCGTAAACGCCGAGACGGGCGATTTCTCTACATTCCTCATGTCGACGCGCCCCTTCAGAACGGCCGGGCGGCGATCCGCCGCCAATGTTGCTCGGTCTTGTCACCCGCCATGACGAATTCCAGTTGAAGCCAGGCCTGCGATTCCCGGGAGCCGCCGAAGCCGCGCGCCGTCAGCAGATAGCCTTTCGCCTCCGGCCGCGCGCTCAAGCGCCACGCTTCGACGAGACATTGAGGCGGCGCGGCAGAGCCCGGCCATGCGGCGATCGGCGTGAAGGCGCCGGAGGTGAATGTGGGTTCGAATTTCCATCCGGTTGGCTCCGTGGCGACAGCGGCTGTGACGGGCGCGTTGCCTGCCACCACGGCGCCAACACATAAGGTCAGGGCGGAATCCGCAGCGTGGAAGGCCTGCAGGGCGTCGCGCAGATTGGCCGAAGCGCGCGCCGACGCGAGCGAGGTTTCGAACCAGGCGGCCGAGGTGACCAGCATCATCGAGGCAATCAGCAGCACGATGGGTAAGGCTGCGCCGCGGATGCGTCGCTGGCTTGCGAGTTCCGTCCTGGGCCTCTCCTTGATGCCCACCTCGGGCCACTTCTTGGGCGCCTTCTTGGGCCACTTCCTAGCCCGCGTCTTCATGGCGCGCTCGCTTCGTTGTTGCGGATAGCCACGCGCCGCCAGAATGCCTGCCTCATGCGCAAGTCCGCGCCAGTGACATTCGCGCCATCGCAATCCATATAGCTTGAACGCCGTCCCTGCGGCGCGCCGCGCACCAGCACGCACACGTCCACGGCGACGACGTTCGCCCACTGATCCGGCGCGAGCGATGCTGCATCGCGCGCGGTCTGCGCGCCAGCAAGCCAGTACCTGAAACGCAGCCGTTCGACGCCTTCTACCAGCGGCTGCGCAGAACCGGTCTTGCCATTGCCGTCGCAATACAGCTCGGATTCGCCGGTCGAGCCACTGGGTTTAGCGTAAAAGCGATTCACGATCAGCACACGCCCCGCACCGAACGCCGTACCCCCGACGCTCACAGCTTGACCCAGACAATCAGTGGTTTGGCTCGTCGACGTCGGCCAGGTGGAAACGGTATCGCCAACGTAGCGGACCGCGATGCCGTCTGATTTGCTTGTCAACGCCTCGCACGTGAGGTTGTCGTCGGCGCCGGTTGGCCGCGCGGAGGAACATCCGAACAGCGTGGGTTTTGATTGCGGCTGTGGCAGGTCGGCCGGCACAAATCCGGTCATCTGGATTTGCTGGCCAATCAGGGTCAACGCAGTCATGCCTGCCTCGCGGATCTGCAGCGCGTCGCCGGCACGGCCAAACGCCGCGCGCTGCGAGCGATACAGGGAAACCGCGCCCACCGTGACGACTAACCCAAGCGCCAAGGCGATCGTCAGTTCTACGAGCGTATGCCCGCGCAGAGAGTAGTCACGCTGCTTCATTTGACGAACGCCAAGGCAACGCACGCGAGGCCGGCGGGCGCCGTCTGATCGCCGCACGACTCGGGTTTATCGATTGCGTCGCTCGGCCCGCGCGTCGTGGTCAAGGCGGACCATGTGACGCGAGCCCATGAAACGCCACCGCCGCCCTCGCTGCTCGATGCATCGCCCTTGGGCAACAGGCTTGCCGCGCGGGCACTCCATTGCCGCAGGGCGATGTCGCCCCCCGTTGGCGCGCGCATCGCTTCGACCACCGCGTCGGCTATCAGAACCGCGTGTTCGCGCAGCGCCGCCGCGCGCGCCTCTCGCGCGAGCCACAATTGCGACGCGATCAAACCGAGTGCCGTAACTGCGGTCAGCGCGACCGCGAGCAAAACTTCGATCATCGACGTGCCGCGCGACCGCTTGAGTCGAATAGTCCTCATGATGTCGCTCCGCAGGCACCGTCAGAAATGCGCGGCCGGCCGCCCGCAGCGATGCGAATGCAACGCCGCCACGCTCCGCCTTGCGTGATCCGCGAAGACAACTGCGGCGCGATGTCGAAACTGCGAAAGCTGCCGATCAATTGCCCCGCGGGCGGCGTAAAGGTGAGGCTCGTTTGCGTACCGGCAATGCTCACTGCCGCGAGTTCGGTCTGCGCGCGCAACACGGCGGACGCGCCGCCACGCTCGACCATCACCGCCCAACCACACGACCAATCCGCCACTCCGATGCGGCAGGCCTGGCCTGTGGCAAGACAGCGACGGGCCGCGTCGACCCGGCAGACCGTCACGCGTGCGCCACGCCGGACCGCCTCGCTACGCGCATACGAAAGCGTCGAAAACAAGGCCCTGGCGCGTGCATCGACCTGGTCGCGCACATGCCAGGCAACCAGCGACGGCGTCGCCATGGCAGCCAGCACCGCCAGAACGGCAATCACGACCAGCGTTTCGATCAGCGTAAAGCCGCGGCATACGCGCGGTAAATCGGCATCCGGTTTCATCTGCATTCCTTAACTTCGCAAGAATGCAGACAATTTACCCAGGCAATCGCCCGTCAACAATTAGCCGAATGGCCAGCTAGCGCGCATGCGAATTTACCCGCAACAATGTGGGTAGCACGGCTACAGGAAGGGAGAGTACGAATGCTCTTACGAGAACAATCGGCGCAATCAGCGTTTGCGAGGCGGCTTGGGAGGTGTAGCCGCGCGGCGAAATTCTTCAATGACGTCTTCGAATTCCGACACGTCTTCGAAACGGCGGTACACGGAGGCAAAGCGGACGTAGGCAATCGTGTCGAGCGCGCGCAGCTCGTTCATCACGAGTTCGCCGAGACGCTCGCTGCGCACTTCACGCTCACCGCTGCCCAGCAATTGATATTCGATGCGGGCCACCGCCGCGTCGACCGCGTCCGCGGCAACCGGACGCTTGCGCAGCGCCAGTTGCATGCTCGCGACAATCTTGCGGCGATCGAATTCGGTGCGGCTGCCGTCCTTCTTGACGACCGACGGCAACGCCAGCTCGACCCGCTCATACGTCGTAAAACGTTTGTCGCAGGCCGGACAACGGCGGCGCCGGCGAATTGCGGCGCCGTCCTCGGATACGCGAGAGTCCACGACCTGCGTATCGTCGTGCCGGCAGAAGGGGCAGCGCATCGTCGCTTACTTGTAGACCGGGAAGCGCTTGGTCAACTCGGCCACCTGCGCGCGAACGCGTTCGATCGTCGCGGCATCTTCCGGGTTGTCCAGCACGTCGGCGATCAGGTTACCCACCTGCTCCGCTTCCTTCACGCCGAAGCCGCGCGTGGTCATGGCCGGCGAGCCGAGGCGCACGCCACTCGTGACGAACGGCTTTTCCGGATCGTTCGGGATGGCGTTCTTGTTGACGGTGATATGCGCCGCGCCGAGTGCGGCTTCAGCCACCTTGCCGGTAATGTGCTTGGCGCGCAGGTCGACCAGCATCACGTGGCTTTCGGTGCGGCCCGAAACAATGCGCAGGCCGCGCTTGACGAGCGTTTCCGCCAGCACGCACGCGTTGTCCACCACTTTTTGCTGGTATTCCTTGAATTCCGGCGCCAGCGCTTCCTTGAAGGCAACCGCCTTGCCGGCGATGACGTGCATCAGCGGACCGCCCTGGATGCCCGGGAAGATCGCCGAGTTGATCTGCTTTTCGAACTCGGCCTTCATCAGGATCACGCCGCCGCGCGGACCACGCAGGCTCTTGTGAGTGGTGGTGGTCACGAAGTCGGAATGCGGCACCGGGTTCGGATAGACGCCGGCGGCAACGAGGCCCGCGTAGTGCGCCATGTCGACCATGAAGTAGGCGCCCACCGACTTCGCGATCTTCGACAGACGTTCGAAGTCGATGCGCAGCGCGAAAGCCGACGCACCCGCGACGATCAGCTTCGGCTTGTGTTCCTGAGCGAGCTTTTCCGCGGCTTCGTAGTCGATGTCTTCCGCTTCGTTCAGGCCGTAGCTGACGACGTTGAACCACTTGCCCGACATGTTCACGGGCGAGCCGTGCGTCAGGTGGCCGCCGTGGGCGAGGCTCATGCCCATGATGGTATCGCCCGGCTTGAGCATGGCGAAAAACACGCCCTGGTTGGCCTGCGAGCCCGAATTCGGCTGCACGTTGGCGGCTTCGGCGCCGAACAGTTCCTTCACGCGGTCGATCGCGAGCTGCTCGACGATGTCCACGTATTCACACCCGCCGTAGTAGCGCTTGCCCGGGTAACCTTCGGCGTACTTGTTGGTCAGTTGCGAACCTTGAGCGGCCATCACGGCCGGGCTCGTGTAGTTTTCCGACGCGATCAGCTCGATGTGATCTTCCTGACGGCGGTTTTCCTGTTCGATCGCCTTCCAGAGTTCGGGATCGACGTTGGCAATGGTGCTTTGGGCTCTGTCAAACATACGGTTTCCGTTGAGTGTGTTCAGGTTGACCGGATCGTGCGCCGAATTTCGTGCAGAAAGCGTAGTGGGTACGCAGCGCTGCTGGCGGCTGGGCCAGCCCTGACATGGCGGATAAAGATGGGCCGCACACGCGAGGCAGGACAGCCACCGGCGGCGCAAATAAATGCGCGCGGATCACGGCTGCCCAGGCGAACGGCAAAACGGCACCCTGCGCTTCACGGTGGGTCGCTCCACCTTGAACCTGTTTGGTTCTATCGCCAGTCACGCAGGGATGAGCGCATTAGTGTATTGGAAGCGCCCCGAATAGGCAACCGGCTGGCCGCAAGGCCCGCCGGCGCGGCTCTTCCGGCCACCGTGCGGCCGCCGGCCGCGCCCGGCCATTCGCCGCGTCTGAAGCTGCTGCGCGCCGCCTGGCAGGGTCATTCTTGCCGCCGCGCCGCAATGGAAGTAGGCTTGGCGACTTTCCCCTCCTCCGACCAGGAAAACGCAATGATCGTCTTCGTCACCGGGGCGTCCGCCGGATTCGGCGCCGCCATCGCCCGCACTTTCGTCAAGGGCGGCCACCGCGTCGTCGCCACGGCGCGCCGCAAGGATCGCCTGCGGGCACTTGCCGACGAACTCGGCGAGGCGCTTCTGCCGTTCGAACTCGACGTGCGCGACCGCGCCGCCGTCGCGGCCGTGCCTGCCGCGCTGCCGGAAGAATTCGCCGCCATCGACGTGCTGATCAACAACGCGGGCCTGGCACTCGGCCTCGAGCCGGCGCAACGGGCCAATCTCGACGACTGGCAAACCATGATCGACACCAACTGCACCGGTCTCGTGCAGGTCACCCACGCGCTGCTGCCGGGGATGGTCGAACGCCAGCGCGGCCATGTCTTCAACATTAGCTCGGCGGCCGCCAACTGGCCTTATCCGGGCGGCAACGTGTACGGCGCCACCAAGGCATTCGTGCGCCAGTTCAGCCTGAACCTGCGCGCCGATCTGGCCGGCACGCCATTGCGCGTCACCGACGTGGAGCCGGGCCTGTGCGGCGGCACCGAATTCTCGAACGTGCGCTTTCGCGGCGACGACACCAAAGCCGCGGGTGTCTACCAGAACGTGCAGCCGCTCACCGCCGAGGACATCGCCGACACGATCTACTGGACCGCGACGCGCCCGGCGCACGTCAACGTCAATACGATCGAACTGATGCCGGTGGCGCAGACGTTTTCGGCGCTATCGATACATCGCGGTTGACGATGCTGCCGGCACCGCACCCCACAAAATAACGTCGGGGTGTGCGATCCGGTAAAATGCGCCGCATGAATATGTCTCCCAGCGAATCCGGCGCCGGAATCGGCTTCACCTGGCCCATTCGCGTGTACTACGAAGATACTGACGCCGGCGGCATCGTCTTCTACGCGAACTACCTGAAGTTTTTCGAACGGGCGCGTACCGAATGGCTGCGGGCGTGCGGGATCGAACAGGATCGCCTCGCGGAACAAACCGGCGCACTGTTCATTGTGCGCAGTACCGCGGTCGACTATCGTGCGCCCGCGCGGCTTGACGATCTGGTGAAAATTGTCAGCCGCCCTGAACGAATTGGCCGCGCGTCGGTCGATTTCTCGCAGGAAGCCTGGCGTGACGGCACGCTGCTTGCTACCGGGACCATTCGGGTCGGCTGTGTCGACCGGGTAGCACTGCGTCCTGCCGCCATTCCGGCGCCGGTTCTCGCTGCATTAAGGCGCGGGCCGGCGGTATCTGTACCCACCGTGTCAACGAACAACGGCTGAACTTCGTTGTTACGGGGCCAGTGAACTCGTATCGATCAAGCAACACAAAGCATGGTTCGGCCAGCGGTTCGCCGATGCTTCCGGTTTCCCCACGGCGAGCTTCGATGAACCTTGCAGCCGGACGCCCCCTTCCGGGACGTTACAGCGAACCTATATGAACACTACACAAGATCTATCGATCATTTCTCTCGTTCTTAATGCGAGCCTGCTGGCGCAGGCCGTGATGGCACTGCTGCTGTTGCTCTCGCTGCTGTCGTGGACGTTTATCTTCCGCAAGTGGTTTGCGATCCGCCGCGCACGCGCGCAAACTGAGCGCTTCGAACGCGATTTCTGGTCGGGCGGCGACCTGCAGGCGCTGTATCAAAGCGCGGCGAACAATCGCCACACGATCGGCGCGCTCGAACGGATTTTCGAATCCGGCATGCGCGAGTTCCTGAAGGGCAAGGAAAAGCGTCTCAACGACCCAGGGCTGATCCTCGACGGCGCACGCCGCGCCATGCGCGCAGCGTTCCAGCGTGAGATGGACGTGCTCGAAGCCAATCTGGCGTTTCTCGCCTCGGTGGGTTCGGTCAGCCCGTATATCGGTCTGTTCGGTACCGTGTGGGGGATCATGAACGCGTTTCGCGGTCTCGCCAACGTGCAGCAGGCCACGCTTGCCAACGTCGCGCCGGGTATCGCCGAAGCACTGACGGCCACGGCAATTGGTCTGTTCGCCGCGATTCCGGCAGTGGTGGCCTACAACCGTTACGCGCACGACATCGACCGACTGGCAATCCGCTTCGAGACCTTCATCGAAGAATTCTCGAACATCCTGCAACGTCAGGCGCACTAAGGAGTCCACCATGGCCGGTTCCTCCAGTCGCTCTTCCAGTATGCGCGGCAGCCGTTCGCGCCGCGCGATGGCCGATATCAACGTCGTGCCGTATATCGACGTGATGCTGGTGCTGCTCGTGATCTTCATGGTGACCGCGCCGCTCGTCGCACCGTCGATCGTCAATCTGCCTACCGTCGGCGGGGCCGCTCCGCAACAGCAGACGCCGCCGGTTGTGGTCAATATCCGCGCAGATGGCAACATGAACGTCAAATATAAAGACGACAATGGCGCCATGCAGCAGGAGAACATGACGCGGCAGGATCTGGACAGCTTCGTCACCGACCGCGAGCAATCGCATCCGGACCAGCCGGTGGTGATCGCCGCCGACAAGACGGTCAAGTACGAAGCCGTGATGAACGTGATGTCCGACCTGAAGGCTCGCGGCGTCAAGCGCGTGGGCCTCCTCGTCAAATCGCAATGATCCGCAAGCAATCCGCCCGTCCACTCCAGCCGCCGCGTGAACGCGGCACATGGCGAGCCTTTGCGCTCGCCGTGGTGATGCACGTGTTACTCGCCTTCTTCCTGTATCACGGCATTCAATGGCAAAACAGCACACCGGCAGGCGCCGAGGCCGAGCTGTGGACCGATGTGCCCGAGGTGACAACGCCTCAGCCGCCGCCTCCCCCCCCGCCGGTACCCGTGGCTCCCGCTCCGCCGCTGCCTGACGAGCAGGCTGACATTGCGTTGCAGGAAAAGAAGCGTCAGGAACAGGAAGCCGCGCGTGAGGCGCAACTTCTCGAACAACAGCGTCAGCAGCAATTGCAAGCTCAGCAGGAAGCCGAGGCGAAGCGGCAACAGCAGGCCGCCGACCAGGCTGCGCAGCTGGCCGCCCAGAAGGCCGCGGCGGCCAGGCTGAAGCAGCAACAGCAGCAGGCCGACAAGCTCAGGCAGCAGCAACTGGCCGAGCAACAAAAGCAAGATCAGTTGAAGCAGCAGCAACTGCAGGACCAGCAACAGCAGCAGGCGCAGGCCGACGCGCAGAAGAAGGCAGATGCGCAAAAGGCGAAGGCGGCGGCCGCCGCGGCGCAGGCAAAGAAGGTCGATCAGGAACGTCGGGCCCGACTCGCGCAATTGCAGGGTTTGGCGGGCGGCGAAGGCTCGACGGGCAACGGTCTTGCCAAGAGCGGTACGGGCAGCGGCTCGGGCGGCACGTCGACGTCGCCGGGGTATGCGGACAAGGTCCGGCGCCTGGTGCGTCCGAAGATCGTATGGTCGGGCGATACGCAGGGTCTGGAAACGGTGGTGTCGGTCCACTGTTCACCGTCCGGCACGTTATTGAGTGCGACCGTTTCACGTAGCAGCGGCAACGAGCAGTGGGATGACGCCGCACTGCGGGCGGTTCAGCTCACCGACCCGATGCCGGTGGATACAGACGGCAAGGCGCCCACGAGCTTCCTGATAACCTTGCGGCCGGCAGGTTGACAGCCCCCGGCGCCCCGCTGAGCGCGGCGCCGCCGGGAACGATTTGTGCGTTTCCGGGTCTGTCTGCTGTCATATCGTGTTAGAAATCGTATTTTTTGGGAATCCATACAGCATGAGTTTGATGACCAAGCTAGGCCTGAGGACTTTGGTGGCGTCGTGCCTGATTGCGGCCGGCGGCGCTGCACACGCGCAGCTCAACGTCCTCGTCACGGGCGTCGGGTCCACCCAGTTCCCCATCGCAACGGCGAATTTCGCCAATGAAGCGAACTCGCCGCAACAGGTCAGCACGATCGTGCGCCAGGATCTGCAACGCAGCGGCAAGTTCACCAATATCGACGCCGGCAGCACACCCGTGGCGGAAACCGACTCGGTCGACCTCGGCAGCTGGAAAGCCAAGGGCGCCAATGCGTTCGTTTCCGGCAGCGTGAATCGTCTGCCCAACGGCCAGTACGAAGTGCGCTTCAAGCTGTACGACACGGTCAAGGGCGAAAGCCTCGGCGGCCTTGTGCTCGTCAGCCCGGAAAGCGGACTGCGGATGAGCGCCCACAAGGTGGCCGACTACATCTACGCGAAGCTGCTCGGCGATCGCGGGGTGTTCGCCACCCGCCTGTCTTACGTGATCAAGACCGGCAACCGTTACCAGTTGCAGATTTCCGATTCGGATGGCCAGGACGCGCATATCGCGCTGTCGAGCCCCGAGCCGATCATCTCGCCGGCCTGGTCGCCTGACGGCACCAAGGTCGCGTATGTTTCGTTCGAAAAGAAGAAGCCCATTGTCTACATCCACGACCTGCCCACGGGCCGTCGTATCGTGGTGTCGGACCAGAAGGGCAATAACAGCGCACCGGCCTGGTCGCCGGATGGGCGCACGCTGGCAGTCGCGCTTTCGCGCACCGGCAATACGCAGATTTTCGCCGTCAATGCTGACGGCAGCGGTCTGCGCCGGCTGACTCAAGGCACCTCGATCGACACCGAACCCAACTACTCTCCTGACGGACAGTGGATCTACTTCACTAGCGACCGCGGCGGTCAACCGCAGATCTACAAGATGCCGGCGCAGGGCGAAAGCGCCGGCGCGGCTCAGCGCGTCACGTTCACGGGCAGCTACAACACCAGCCCGCGCGTAAGCCCGGACGGCAAGCAACTCGCTTACATCTCGCGTGTAGGCGGCGCCTTCAAGCTGTATGTCCAGGACCTGCAGTCCGGATCGGCTACCGGCTTGACCGACACAACACATGACGAATCGCCGAGCTTCGCGGCGAATGGTCAGTACATTCTTTACGCCACACAGGTGAACGGCCGTGGCGTGTTGGCCGCAGTATCGACCGACGGTCGCACTCGGCAGGTCCTGTCCGTTCAGGGCGGCATCGTTCGCGAGCCGTCCTGGGGCCCGTTTATGCAATAACACACAAGGAGAGTAACAATGATGTCTAAACTTCGTATCGTATTTGCCGCATTGCTGGTCGGTGCACTCGCTGCATGTCATTCGGGCGTCAAGCTCGACGACAACGCCAACAAGGGCGGTGCTGTTGCAACCCAACCGAACCCGAATGCAGTCGCACAGGTGAACGTCGACGAGCTGAACGATCCGAATAGCCCGCTCGCCAAGCGCAGCGTCTACTTCGACTTCGACAGCTATTCGGTCAAGGATGAATACCAGTCGCTGCTGGGCCAACACGCGCGTTACCTGAAGGCACATCCGGAACGTCACGTGCTGATCCAGGGCAACACCGACGAACGCGGCACGAGCGAGTACAACCTGGCACTCGGCCAGAAGCGTGCTGAAGCTGTGCGTCGCGCCCTGTCGTTGCTCGGCGTGCCGGATTCGCAAATGGAAGCCGTGAGCCTCGGCAAGGAAAAGCCGCAAGCCGACGGTCATGACGAAGCTTCGTGGGCGCAAAATCGCCGCGCTGACCTCGTCTACCAACAGTAATAGGTGATGAGCCGTATGACGCAACGTTTCTCCTGGCTGCGCTTTGCTGCAGCCGCCTGCGTGGCGGGCTCGGCCTTGACGGCCGTGCCGGCTCATGCCGGCATGTTCGACGACGACCAGGCTCGTCAGGCGATTCTCGATCTGCGTACCAAGACCGATAGCCTGTCGAGCCAATTGTCGGCCGCCCAGCGGACCATCCTCGATCAGTCCAACCGCCTCGACCAGCTCAACCAGCAGGTCGCGACGCTGCGCGGGCAGAACGAGGACATGGCGAACCAGCTTGCCACGGTGCAAAAGCAGCAGAAGGACTACTACACCGACCTGGATACGCGGCTCAAGAAGTTCGAGCCGCAGCAGCAGACGGTCGACGGCGTAGACGGCACGGTCCAGCCGGGTGAGACGGACGCGTTCAATGCGGCCTCAACGCAGTTCCGTAACGGCGACTTCAAGAATGCGGCGGCCTCGTTCCGCAACTTTATCGCCAAGTATCCGCAGAGCCCCTACCAGCCGACCGCGCAGTACTGGCTCGGCAATGCGCTGTATGCATTGCGCGACTACAAGGGTTCGACGGCTACCTGGGAAGGCGTCGTGAAGAATTACCCGCAGCATCCGCGTGCGCCGGAAGCGATGCTCGCGATTGCCAACAATCAGCTCGAACAAGGTCAGAAAGCTGCGGCCAGGAAGACCCTCGAGCAACTTGTTGCGCAGTACGGCAGCTCGGACGTCGCACAGTCGGCGCAAAGCAAGTTGTCGCAAATCAAGTAGTTTTTGCAGCTTGTAGCAAACGCGTAGTGTCGGTTTAAACGCCACGCGCGCCTCTCGCCGGGAAGCCCAAGACAGTCGTTGTCCTGGGCTTTTCGTTTTTACGGCGCCTCAAGCGTGAGGTTGACAAGTTTCCAGCGTTATCGCTATAATCTCGCTTCTCTTTTGGGTCGTTAGCTCAGCTGGTAGAGCAGCGGACTTTTAATCCGTTGGTCACAGGTTCGAATCCCGTACGGCCTACCAAAGAATCTCGTTTGGAATTAGGAAATTACGCCACTTCATCGAGTGGCGTTTTTTCTTTCTCCTCCCCGGAGATTGACCAAAACTTGACCGTGCCGGCGTGTTCGGCCAGGTGACTCGGGGCAAGGTGCGCGTACTTCTGCACCATCTCGATGGTTTCCCATCCCCCAAGCTCTTTCAGCACCATCAGCGGCGTGCCGCGCTGAACGTGCCAGCTTGCCCATGTATGGCGCAGGTCGTGCCAGTGAAAGTCCTCGATTCCAACCGCCCGACACGCCCGCTCGAAGTCCCGTGCATCGACCTGCTTGATGCGTTTTCTGGAACTTTCGCCACGGGTGAGCACGAAGCGGTTGGCGTTTTTCAAACGGCGCGCGATAACACTGACGGCATCTTCGTTGAGCGGCACCGGGCGAGCCCGTTTGGACTTTGCTCCCTCGTGTGTAATCCAGGCGTTGCACTGCGCCAGATCCACCTGAGACGGAGTCAACCCAAGCAACTCTCCTTCGCGCATGCCCGTGGCAACCGCCACGATCGCCGCGTCACGCATCCACGGCAGCCGTAGCGCCCGGATGAATGCAGCGACGACCTCGGGTGGTTCCCAGCGCACACGCACATCAGGCTCGTGGTAACGCGGAAGCTTCGGCACGCGGTCAATCCACTCCCACTGCGCGCACAGATTCAGCATCCGTTTGATGGTGGAAATGTACCGGTTGCGCGTGCTGCCGGTCAGCGGTTCAGTTGGCTTTCCCTTGATAATCTGATGCGTAGGCAACGCATCGACAATCACATCGGTTGTTAAAGAGCGAACGGACTGGCCTGCAAACTTCTCACGCCAGTACGCGACATGCCGCAGCTTGGTGGCATAGTCGCGCTGGCCCTCACACTCACGCAGGAATCTGACGGCGGCTTCCTCAAACGTTCGATCGGGGATGTCACCGAGCTTGTCCTGTCGCCACAGATCGGCCTTCAGGCGGTCGTGATATTCCTGCGCCGCCTTTCGGTCCGTGGTGTCAGTAGAGCGTCTAATTCTTTCGCCGCCTGGTGAGCGGATGTCGAGGTGCCAGATACCGGATTTTTTATCTTTGCGGATGGGCATTGCATTTCTCCACCGACCCGCAGCGGTAGCCGAGGTCTATTGTCTTGGCTTTCGCACAGTTCAGCAAGCCGGGAAGGCAGGACGCGCCACACACGCGAGCCAGGCAACCGGAAGCCAATGCGGCGGCGCATGGCGAACACCGTGCTATAGGACAACTGGAGCCGATCAGCGACCTGCTGCAACGTGAAGGCACGTTCATCGTCCATGGCCGCACTCCTGACCGGCCAGCGACGGCGCACGATAGTGCCCAGGGTCATTGAGCCACTCGATCACGTCGGCCGAGCGCCAGAGCGTGCAGCGCGGGCCAAACCGCACGGCACGCGGGAAACGCCCGGCCTGCTCCAGTGTCAGGACGGTCTGCCGTGACAGGCGGACGTGGGGACGTAGATCAACGAAACGCAGCAGGTAGCCGGGCGCAAGCGGCGCTGCCGGCCACGGGACAGAAGTTTTGCGAGCCATCGGACTGCCTCCAGAAAACAGGCAGCCTCTTCGGAATCAACAGGGAAAACACGCCGCGAGCGCGGCAAGAGGCGAGGAAATCCGCGCAACGCTCAGGCGTGCGCAGACTCCAGGGGGATAAGGCGGAATGCGGTGAGATTGGGATCGATCAGGCCGAGCCTCAGACGCAGGCAGGCCCGCAGCCGTCCGAGGATGACCGGCAGCATGTTAAGCATGATCCGCACGTGCAGCTCTACGACACGCCGCACTGAAAGCGTGAGCCGACCCAGCATGGTTGCCCACGCAGTGACACGCCCCGCCTGTAGCAGATTCGCCGAGCGCATCCGCTCCCCGTGCATCTGTCCGGACAATCCGTAGAAGATCACGATCCACGCGACCACGCCGACGAAACAATCGACCATGGGGCCGAGCCAGGAGAGGAAGCTGAATGCGAGTGTGAGGATAACGAGCAGCACAAACGGCCCAATCACAACGGCAGGGGCAAACCGCCAGCGGCGAGTTTCCCGGTCCATGTGCAGGCGAAACCCCTCGCAGCACATACGGATCGCATGGGCCGGCAACGCGCCTGCGTCACTTGTGCCGCAACGCAATTGCAATTCGAGAGAGTGGGGAATCACGGTCATGGTGAAAAAACATTAAGCCTCAATCGCCCTAAAATCAAGCCCCTGCGCAAAGCCATCGCCCGTTCAGGCGGCCGTTAGTCCGGATTCCGGATCGGAATAGAGGATTCGTTTCCGACGCAGTCCCCAGCGTGATCAATCGTCCCGTAACGCTGATCGAAGACCCAGGTAATCGACAAAGGAATTGAAGTCCCGGTCGCTGAACAGCAGCGAGACACCATTCTCGATGCAGTAGGTCGCGATCAGCGTATCGATGGTTTTCCGGATCGTCACGCCCTGCGCTCTCAGGGCGCGGTAATTTCGTGCAGCCTGGACGGCATTATCGGGGCCGACGAGCGATACAACGCTCAAGCTCGTCGTCATCAGTTGCCTGGCTGTGTTGAATTCCGACTCAGCCGAAAAGCCCTGCAGCACTTCGACCACGATCAGGTCGCCGGTCAACAGTGCCTGCGTGCCCAGCAAGGTGTCGAGCCTGTCGGTTTCCGGCGAAGCCACGCCCCGGAAATAGTCGATCCAGACGCTCGAATCGACGAGCGTCATCGATCTGTTCTCATGGCGTCAAGATCGCCTTCCCAATGGAGCTTCCCCCGGAACTGGCGGATCTGTTCCTGCTGCTTGAGCCGGATGATCGTCTTCAGGCCGAGTTCGACAGCCTCCCGCTTGGTTTTGATACCTGTCGCGGCAAGCGCTTCGGCCATCAAGCTGTCGTCGATTTCAATGTTGGTGCGCATGACAACCTCGTGATGTGTATAAGAACGAAAAATTATACACATTTCATGGCTCCAAAAAACGAATATTCAGATTCTATGATTGCTTTCT
This sequence comes from Paraburkholderia sp. BCC1885, assembly GCF_900996235.1. Lineage (GTDB taxonomy): Bacteria > Pseudomonadota > Gammaproteobacteria > Burkholderiales > Burkholderiaceae > Paraburkholderia. The sequence continues at coordinate 277 of NZ_CAAJGM010000228.1, read as the reverse complement.
GCGCGTGCGGCGCAGCAATCGCCGCGCGAAGCGATGGATGATCAAAGGGCGCCGACCACAATCGGTCCGTCAAGCACTTAGATTGCGTGACCGCTCCGGGTCGAAAAGCGGTCGTTCACGAGTCACCGATCAGATGGACGCTGCGGGTCGAAGAACGAAACCGCTCGCGCGGTAGGGGGCTCCGACCCGGCGTACGGGGTTCGGAGAGGGCCGCTGCGCAGTTCCGTATGTTGGAGGTCGGGGCAATCCGCCTCGTTCTTCAAACGGAGCTGCATCA
>NZ_CAAJGM010000227.1 GCF_900996235.1 Paraburkholderia sp. BCC1885 | reverse complement strand
ACTCCCGCTTGCGCGTTCGTTTGGTCGTCAAATCCAATCCCAGATTAGCTTGTCTCATGCCCAAATCGTCGCAGTCGACGGCATATTTGGCAACTCAATTCCTGCATGATTTATGCAGACCTTCCCTAGGCGATTGTGTCGCCCTGGACAAAGACGGATTCGTGCTGACAGGCGCCGATACCGGCGACGCGTGGAAAGCGGAGCGCCCGCCGCATGACCTGGAGACGAGCCGGCCCGGCATCTTCGCAGCCGGCGATGCCCGTAGCCGTTCGGTGAAGCGCGTGGCGGCGGCGGTCGGCGAAGGCTCGGCGGCCATTCAGGCGATTCATCAGTATCTTGCACGGGGTGGCTGACACTTGGCGGCTGTTCCTGGCGACCCGCGCGGAAAAGGGCTCAATCCATATCGACGGTAAAATCGTACTAACAGACCGCCATGACGATCCCGCCGGCCAGGGACCGCAAAGAGCCTGTGCCACTCTTTTCCAATCCCCAAGCCATGCTTTCGATTTCCACCGCCGCATTAATGACGTTAGGTTGCATCATCGTGCTGGTCATGCCCGGACCGACCAACACGTTGCTCGCGAGCGCCGGGCTGCGCAGCGGCTTGCGGCGTTCGGCTCATTTGACCGGCGCCGAATTCGCCGGCTACCTCGTGTCCATTTCCGCCTGGGGACTGTTTCTCGCACACGCGGCGGCCTCGCTCACCTGGCTGCCGGCGCTGTTGCGCATTGCCAGCAGTCTGTATCTCGCCGTCCTCGCGGTGCGTATGTGGCAGACCGCGAGTGCATTCCCTTCGACGTCGCAAGGGACCATTGGTCTGCGAACGCTGTTTGTCGCCACGCTGCTCAATCCGAAAGCCATCCTGTTCGCAGGCACGATCTTTCCGGTCGTGGCGTTTCAGAGTGTGGCCGCTTATCTCGAGGCGATGACGCTTTTCACGGCCGCCCTGGTGCCGATCGGCCTCGCGTGGGTCGCGTTGGGCGCGGCGCTCGGCGGCGGCCGGCTCATGCGCATCAGTCCGGTCCATGTGCAGCGCTGCGCCTCAGTTGTGCTTGCGGCGTTTTCCTTGTCGCTGGCGTGGACGGTGGTCCATCAGGTGGTGCGGAGTTCGGGCGTGGCGTAATCGTGGCCTAATCGTGTCGTAAGCGCGGCGTATTGCTGCGCGGCTCACTCGTTCGAGGACTGATCTTTAGGCGCAGCGCCCAGAATCACCGTCCAGCCCAGGCCGCGCACATTGCGTATCACGCCTTGCCCGAATTTTTTTCGCACCGAATGGATCAGCACGTCGACGGCATTGCTCTCGATCTCCTTGCCCCAGCCATAGAGTTTGTCTTCGATCTGACTGCGCGAAAAGATCGTGCCGGGATGCTCCAGCAAGGCATGCATCAGCGCGAATTCACGCGCGGACAACACGCCCACCTTGTCGCCGAAAGTGAGCGTGCATTGGTCGAGATTCAGATTGAGCATGGCGTCGCCGAGTCGCGACACCGCGTAGCCCGCCTTGCGTCGCAACACGGCGCGAATTCGCGCCAGCAGTTCGCCGACCTCGAAGGGCTTCAGCAGATAATCGTCCGCGCCGATGTCCAGCCCTTCGATGCGCGAGTCGAGGTCGTCGCGCGCGGTCAGGATCAGCACGGGCACAGGGTTGCCCGCGGCGCGCGCCGAGCGCAGCAGTTCGATTCCCGACATGCCCGGCAAGCCGAGGTCCAGCAACACCACGGTGTATTCGGCCGCGTCCATCGACGCGCGGCCGGCGAGGCCGTCACGCACCCAATCGACGCTGTAGCTTGCGTCCTTGAGCGCGCGTATCAGGCTCTGCCCGATCTGCAGATCGTCTTCAACCAGAAGAACTCTCATAGCTCTCTCCCGTGCGGATCCAGGGCCGCGTTTCGCTCCGCCTGCGCCCGCGCCAGCGGAAAAATGACTGCCGCCACGACACCGGAGCGGCCATCGCCACGATTGCGAATCACCGCGTCGCCACCGTATTTCTGCGTGATGGACTTCACGATGGATAGACCAAGCCCGGTGCCCTCGACATCGAGATTCGCCCGGAAAAAGCGGTCGAACACGCGCGGCAACAATTCCTCTGCGATGCCCGGTCCGGTATCCGTCACTTCCACCCATATCGTCTGCCCGTCCGTGCGCATGGAGAGATCGATCGTGCCGCCATCCGGCGTGTAACGCACCGCGTTGCTCACCAGGTTCTTGACGGCAATGGCGACATCCGCGGCAGGCACAGCGGCCTTGTCGGTCACCATTTGCTCCGCGCCTATGTCGATGCTGCGTGCGGCGGCTATCGGCAGCACGTCCGCGACGGCTTCGACGACGACGCGCGAGACGTCGGTCGGCGCGATGCTCCCGCCCGACAAAGGCGCATCTGCGCGCGCGAGTCGCAACAGTTGCGCGATCAAGGCGCTGCTACGCGCGATGCCGCTTCGCAGTTCATTGAAGCGCTCCTGATTGCCGGCGACGATATGCGGTTGCAAATTATCCGCCTGCAGTTGCAACGCCGTCAGCGGGGTGCGCAATTCATGCGCGGCGTCCGCGATGAACTTGCGCTCGGCTTCGATCGACTGCGCCAGCCGCACGATCATGCGATTGATCGAATCGACGAAAGGCAGCAGTTCGGTCGGCACGCCCGCCGACGGCAGCGGCTTCAGATGCGCCGCGTCGATTTCCTGAACCTCGTTGCCGAGCTGATTCATCTTGCGAAACGACACGCGCACGATCAACAGCACCGCAGCCAGGACGAGCGGCAATAACACCAGCGTCGGCCACAAAGTGGTCAGGGCCGTTTCGCGTTCCAGTTCATCGCGCACGGATGAACGCTGCGCGATCTGGATAAGCGTCCCCTCGTCGCGCAGCGTGTAGATGCGCCATCCCTCGCCCGCGACCTGAGCCGAGGTGAAACCGCCAGGCGCGTCTTGCGGCAATTGCAGCGATGGATCTGTAGAACGCAGCGGCACCTCTGCGCCCGGCTTGCGAATCGTGATCACGATATCGCGGCTCGGCTGCGAACCACGCGAAGGAGTGGCCGGAATGGTTTCCGCCAATCCATTGCGCATGCGCACCGCCACCTGCTCCAGCCGCAAGTCGAGAAGCGCGCTCATCCCGGCGCGGCATAACTGGTACGAGCTGATGCCCTGCGCAATTGCCACGGCGCTGACCAGCAGGCCCAGTGCAATGGCAAGGTTGTTTCTCAGAGAAGGTTTCATGTGACTTCGCAAAGACAAGCCGCGCGGTTCGGCACCGCTATTTAAATGTTTGCCGGGGACCTTACGCACCGGATAGCACGCAGTTGGTTAACGCGCTCATTTTCACCTCATTTTCGTCGGCGAAGATAGCTCACATGCTGATCAACGACCGTTACGACGCTAAACCACTCATGCCTTGGGAAACCATCATGTTCGCATTACTCGAATGGCTGTTCGACATTTCGCTGGCTATTGGCAGCGCGGCGGCGACCGGCTCGATTTTCTTGCTCCTGCTGGAGCTTGGCAAAGTGTCGTACAAGCATCTGGCGCAAAACGGCCGCCTTAAAGCGGCCTGGCGCTTCAACGCAAATGCAACGAGTTGAGCAGATCAGACAGGCCCAGCCACAAAATCTGCACCCCGATGCAAAAAATCGCGAAGGCAAACAGCCGCATTGCCACCTGCGTGCCCGATGGGCCGAGAAGCCGTCCAATGTGTCCGGCGAAACGCACGCACAGATAGATGCTGATGCACAGCAGCCCTAGCGCCACCCCGACGCCGATGAAATGCACTGGCTGCAGACCCGCTCGAGGCGAACCGGTACCCAGCGCGATAGCCACGGAAATGGAACCCGGCCCCACCGTTACAGGTAAGGTCAACGGATAAAAGGCCTTGATCCGCAGCGTCGGATCCCCGCCCGTCACCTGATCCGGCTGCGAATCTTCCGTCTCGTCCCCCGACGACTGCAGCAGATTCCAACCGGCCATCGCAATGATGAGGCCGCCGGCAACGCGCAGGACCGCGATAGAAATACCGAGGAACGACAACAGATATGCGCCTATCGACAGGGATGCCAGCAGGATCACGAAGCTGTTGACCGCGATGCGCCGCGCCATCTCCGCGCGCTCGGCGGGGGTCGCATGCGGCACCATGCTCAGAATGATGAAAGCGGCGGCGGGCGGATTGATGATCGGAAACAGCGCGGCGAAAATCAACAGAACAGTTTTGGTTAGTTCGTGAAGCATGGTTAGGCGTCCGGTAGGCAGGTCACGCGCTTGCAATGGGGTTGGCCACGCATAGGAATGCGCGCAACCGGATTGTAGCTGGCCGGATACCGGGGCCGGACGCCCACAAGGCTTGATCGCGTTATAGATACTCGACGTTGCCGTCCACGCTAATCGCCTGACCGGAGATGTTGCGGCCCGCAGGCGAGGCCAGGAATAGCGTCATGGCGGCCACGTCGTGAACGGTCACCATGCGCCGCAGGGAGATCTTCTCGAGGTATTCGTTCTTCATCTGCTCGAAGCCGATTCCCAGCGCGTCGGCGCGAGCCGAAATCACGCGGTCCATGCGCGGCCCTTCCACCACGCCCGGCAGAATGGCATTGACGCGCACGTTGCTCGGTCCCAGTTCAATCGCTAACGATTTGACCAGGCCGACAATCGCCCATTTGGTGGCCGCATAGGGTGTGCGAAACGGATAACCGAGCCGTCCCGCCACCGACGCCATGGCGACGATGCAGGGATCGCGCGAAGTTTCCTTCAGCACCGGCACCGCCTTCCTCAAGAAATAGTATTGGCTATTGAGGTTCGTGGAGATGGTGCGCTCCCACTGCTCCGCTTCGATGTCTTCCACCGCGCCGGTCGGCCCCGCAATGCCCGCGTTGTTGACGAGGACGTCGAGACCGCCGAGTTTATCGAGAGCGTCTTCGATGACGCGGTCCACCTGTGCACGGTCCGCGACGTCGGCGATACCTACATGCAGTTGCGGGCTGCCGGCTTTCGCCTTGTCCAGAGCGGTGGCGTCGACATCACAAATGTAGACGTGCGCGCCCACTTCCAGAAACGCCTGGGCGATGGCAGCGCCAATCCCCGTGGCGGCGCCCGAAATCAATACGCGCAGTCCGGCGGGTGGCGCGAGCAGGTCGATGGTCTTCATGCACATTCCTCAGGAATCCGTTATCTCGTGAATTCAATGTTCGACGTTCAGCAGCGGCTCGCCGAGACGGGGTTCACTTCCTTCCGCGCGGATCGCGCGGGCCAGCAGCGGCACGAGGAGGAGACCCAGAATCGAGGCGCCCACCACCACGGAAAATCCCGACGCGCTCTTTCCCGACGCTGTTTCTGCGAGCCCGAATAGATACGGCCCGACAAAGCCGCCAATCAGTCCAATGGTATTGATAAACGCGAGTCCCGCGGCCGCCTGGATGCCATGCAGCCGCTTCATGGCGATAGCCCAATACAACGGTAGCACGCCGCCCGCAAAGAAAGCCGTGACGACAAACAATCCGAGTTGCGCCAGCAAAACTGTCGACGAAATAAACATGATTGCGCTGACAATCAGGCCCGCCGTCAGCACGCCGAGATAAACACAATCATTGGTCACGCGGCGATGAATGCGCGGCAGGATCAACACGCCAAGCAGAAAACCGATCCCCACGCTGCTCGACAACACGCCCACCATTAGCGGCGACTTGACATGCATCTGCTGGATCATCGCCGGGGTGAAGAACACGAGTCCGACAAACGCAACCTGATTCAGAAAGTAGATCAACCCGATCAGCACAGTAGCCGGACGCTTCAACGCGGCCAGCCAGTCCTGCGAAAAGAAACCCGCGTGCGCCGCATCTGGCACGGCGCGCGCTTCGAGAATGCGCGCCTCGGCGCCGCTCAGCCAGCGCGCGTTAGTCGGCCTTTCGGGCAATGCGAACCACAGGACCACGCCGACAAAAATAGTTGGCAGTCCTTCCAGAAGAAACAGCCATTGCCAACCGTGCAGACCGGCGAAACCATCCATCTGCATGAACGCGCCGCCAAGCGGATTGCCGATCACCAGCGCAAGCGCCGGCGCGGTATAAATCCAGCCCACCGCCACCGACCGATCCTTCGGCGCGAACCACAGCGTCACCATATACATCAGCGCCGGAAACAGGCCCGCTTCGGCGATGCCGAGCAATACGCGCACCGTGTAGAACGACCATTCGCCTTGTACGAACATCATCGCCGCGGAGAGTGCGCCCCACGTCACCGCGATACGCGCAATCCAGCGGCGCGGTCCAACGCGGTGCGCCGCAAGATTGCTCGGCACTTCCAGCAAGGCATAACCCAAGAAGAATATGCCCGCGCCAAGCCCATAGGCGGCGGCGCTGATGCCCAGATCGGCGGCAAGCCGCGCTTTCGCCAGGGACACATTAGTACGATCCAGATACGACATGAAATAGATCGCGCACATAAGCGGAATTAACCGCAGCATCGCCTTACGCGTCGCCATGCGATGTAGTTCGTTACCGCCGCCACCATTTTCTGGGGTCGCCATGATGTCTCCTCCGGGGATAGTTCATCGTTATTCTTCTTGGACTCGTTGGGCGGCGTCGTCTCTTACGCCGGCTCTCTATCTACCGCATGCATCTGCTGCTCAAACAAAATTCAAACGAAGCTCACAAATTGACCTTGTCCGCGCCTTTCAAACCGAGGATTTGCCGCGCTTCAGCCGGCGTGGCGATCTCGAATGAAAGCTCTTCCAGGATGCGGCGAATTTTTCGTACCTGCTGGGCATTCGTTTCGGCCTTGACACCCTTCGCAAGAAACACGCTGTCTTCCAGACCAACCCGCACGTTGCCGCCCATGATCGCGCCCATCGTCACGAACGCCATCTGATGACGGCCCGCACCGAGAATGGAAAAGTGATAGTTTTCGCGGCCAAAAAGACGGTCTGCCGTGGCGCGCATGACGGTCATGTTCTCCGGTTCCGCGCCGATGCCGCCAAGAATGCCGAACACCGACTGAATGAAAAACGGCGGCTTGATCAGGCCTTGATCCACGAAATGCGCGAGGTTGTACAGGTGACCGACGTCATAGCATTCGAATTCGAAGCGCGTGCCGTGCTCGCCCAGTTCGAGCAGGATGCTTTTGATGTCCTTGAAGGTATTGCGAAAGATCGTATCTTCCATGCCCTCGACAAAGTCCTTCTCCCAATCGTGGCGCCATGACGAAATCTTCGCGGCGATCGGGTGAATCGAGAAATTCATCGAGCCCATGTTCAGCGAACACATCTCCGGCTTCGCGAGGCGAGGATAGGCAAGCCGGTCCGCGAGCGTCATCTTGGTGCTGCCGCCGGTGGTGATGTTGATGACCGCATCGGTGGCCGCGGCGATCGCCGGTACGAACTGCCTGAATACCTCGGGCGAGGGCGTGGGCCGGCCGTCGGCGGGGTCGCGCGCATGCAGATGGAGAATCGCGGCGCCGGCTTCGGCCGCTTCGATCGATTGCGCCGCGATCTGCGCCGGCGTCAGCGGCAGATACTCGGACATCGACGGCGTATGCGTGGCGCCCGTAACCGCGCACGAAATGATGACTTTGCGATTGAGCAAGCGTGTCTCCGGAATCATTGGCTGGCCAGTCGATGGACCGGCCTGTGTGAACCTGTTGTGATATCGATGTTAGTGGGATACGATGCCGCTCGTAAGGTCATTTTCGGACAGTCGGATGTGCGTACAGGACATTCTGGAGTGAAGCGATGTCGTCGAAATTGCCATTGCTGAACGAGCGCATTTACGCGCCCTACAAGATCGCCGCGCTGGTCGAGGTGCTGGGCGAACAGGGCATTGCGGCAGAAGACAGCCTGAAAGGCAGCGGCGTGGAGGTCGACAAGATCTACGATGCGGCGGCCTTGACCTCGGTCCGGCAATACGTCGCGATCTGCCGCAACGCGATCCTGCTGTCGTGCAGTCCGGCCACGCCGTTTATCGTCGGTTCACGGTTGCATCTCTCCGCTTACGGGATGTATGGCTATGCGCTGATGTCCTGTCTCTCCCTGCGTGACTATTTCCGGCTCGGCGTGAAATATCACCGCCTCGCGACACCCACGCTCACCATCGAATGGACCGAGTACGCTGGCGAGGGCATCTGGACCTTTCCCGATGCGTTCATCTCCGGTCATTCGCGCGAACTGAGCCAGTTCCTGCTCGAACAGCAATTCACGCAGCACGTCACCCATCTTCAGGACGTAGCCGGCCATACGTGTCCGCCCACCAAGGCGTGCTTCACCTATCCGGCGCCTGCTCACGCGAATGTCTATGCCGAATTCCTTGGTTGTCCTTGCTATTTCGATCAGCCGCAGTGCGAGCTGCATTACGACAGCGGCATCCTCGAGCAAAAGCCGCAGTTGGCACACCGGCTTACCGCAACACTGCTGCAGGAAACCTGCGACCGCCTGATTGGCCAGGCAAAAACCTCAGTCGGCGTTTCTGGCGAGGTGTACCAGGTGTTGATGCGCAAGCCCGGCGAGTTTCCGGGCATGGAAGTCGTCGCGGACGCGTTGAAGATGACGAGCCGAACCTTGCGGCGGCGTCTTGAGTCTGAAGGCACCTCGTTTGTGGCAATCGTCGACGACGTGCGCAGCTCGTTGGCAACCGAGTATCTGAAGACCACCAGCATGAGCACGGATGACATCGCCATGCTGCTGGGCTTTAGCGACCCCGCGAATTTTCGCCGGGCGCTTAAACGATGGACGGGGAAGGGACCGGGTGAGTTACGTCGCTAAATAAAGTATGTCGCACCTGATATCGCAGAGCGCCAAACGATGAGAAATTATTACCTTAAAAGTTGCATGTCATCTGCCATCTGGCAATTTCGACCTGTTCGTAATAGCAACCATGCCCCTGCTCCCAGGGTGCACCCCAGCGGAGCCCCATACAGTTGCCACCGCCCACTGTGATTGCCGCGAGGCCCATGCTAAAGTCCACTCCGACATCTGCAGCCCGACGCAGCGCGGGCAAGACCATAGGCCGGCGCCTTGCGCCCTCTGCTGACCAATGACTGGGGAAATTAGTATGCAAACGCTTGGCGGAACGCGTCTCGCCCGACTCTTCAACGAACGACAAAACGAGTTGCTTGGCGCATGGGTCACGCAGCAGTACGCGATCACCTCGCGGCGCGGCGGCATATCCGAAGCACAGTTGCGTAATCAGTTCGCGCAGTTCGTCGATCTCGTCTGCAGCGCATTGACCGCGTCCGACCAGGTCGACTTCAAGACGGCGACATGGGACGAAGTGCGGATTTTCCTCGCCGACGTTTCTGAGCAACGGGCGCGGCAAGGTTTTTCGCCGGTGGAAACCGCGATGTTCGTGTTTTCGCTCAAGGAGCCCCTGTTCGCGCGCCTGCGCGCTGAGCTGACGGCCGACCTCGCCCACCTTGCCGAACTTACCTGGACCATCAGCACGCTCCTCGATGCGATGGGCCTGTACACCACGGAAGTGTTCCAGAGCAGCCGCGAGCAGGTCATCGTGCGCCAACAGCAGGAATTACTCGAACTGTCCACGCCGGTGGTGCAGTTGTGGGACGGCATCCTGGCACTGCCGCTGATCGGCACGCTCGATTCCGCCCGCACCCAGGTGGTGATGGAAAGCCTGCTGCAGAAGATTGTCGAGACCGGCGCGGCCATCGCGATCATCGACATCACCGGCGTGCCCACGGTCGATACGCTGGTTGCCCAGCATCTGCTCAAGACCGTGGCCGCCGCGCGGCTCATGGGCGCGGATTGCGTCATCAGCGGAATTCGTCCGCAGATTGCCCAGACCATCGTGCACCTTGGCGTGAATCTGCAGAATGTCGTCACCAAGGCCACGCTCGCCGATGCGTTCATCGTGGCATTGAAGCGAACCGGCAAGTCGGTGTCCGTGGGAGCATCCGCGGCCGAAGCGCCGGGCGCACCTGTTCCGTTGCGCGGTAACCAGTTCGCCGGCGACTGACGCCGGCTCACGCGGATTCAACGGACCCGACAATGGAACGCATTCCAATTCTGCGGATGGGCAAACTGCTGCTTGTCACCATCCAGGTTGACATGCACGATCGCCTCGCCATGCAGTTGCAGGACGACCTGACGAGCCGGATCGTCAAAGACCGCGCCAATGGCGTGCTCATCGATATCTCCTCGCTCGACGTAGTGGACTCGTTCATCGGCCGCATGATCGGCGACACCGCCGCGATGGCGCGCGTGCTCGATGCGGAAACGGTGGTGGTCGGCATGCAGCCGTCCGTCGCCATCACGCTGGTCGAACTCGGACTGGCGCTGCCTGGTGTGCGCACTGCCCTGAACGTCGAAAAGGGTATGGCGTTGCTGACCGGCGCGGCGCCGCTTTGAACGCGATTCCTGGCCACTCAGCCGAAGGCGCCGCCTTGTCCTCCTCGCTCAGTCCAGACAAATCGACAGGCCCGACCGGGCCGGACGGCCAGCCACCCGACGAGATCATGTCGATCCGCTCGGATGAGCAGATCGTGCGGCTACGGCGCTTCGTGCGCGAAAAGGCCGTCGCTCAGGGCCTTTCGCTCATCGATCAGACGAAATTCGTCACCGCGGCCAGCGAACTCGCCCGCAATACGCTCATCTACGGCGGAGGCGGCGACGTACACTTGTACACGGTGCGGCGCAACGGCCGCGTTGGCCTGAGACTCGAGTTCGTCGACAACGGTCCGGGCATTGCCGATATTTCCAGAGCGCTGGCCGACGGCTACACCAGCGGCAACGGCCTGGGCCTGGGCCTCGGCGGTGCCAAGCGGCTATGCGACGAATTTGAAATCCGCTCGGTGCTGGGCGAAGGTACTCATATTTCTGTGACCAAATGGAAGCCATTCTGAACGTACTGAGCGTCACGCAGCGTCGCTTTGAAATTGGCGATCCGAGCTCAGTATCGTTTGCGCGGCGCGGCATCAGCGATCTGGCCTACGGCGTCGGCTTCAGCGATGCAGTGATCGGCAAGCTGGCCATTGTCGTGACCGAATGCGCGACCAATCAGCTCAAACACGCGCAACGCGGCGAATTGCTGGTGCGCACCCTTACGCGCGACGTGACGGCGACAGCCGCGCAATCGGTCGGCTATGGCATCGAACTGCTGGCAATCGACAAAGGCCCCGGCATCCACGATCTGCATGCCTGCTTCGTCGATGGCTATACGACGGCCGGCAGCCCCGGCAACGGTATGGGCGCCATTCAGCGGCTGAGCGATGAACTCGACGTCTGGAGCATGCCGGGCCTCGGCACGATACTGCGTGTCGTGGTCTGGGCCGAAGCCGAAACACGCGTGCCGTCCTGCGCTGCGGACGATCAAGGGCCCATTTTCTACGGCGCGATCAATCTGCCGCTGCAAGGCGAGACGCTATGCGGCGACGCCTGGACGTGCGGCTACGCGGACGGCGAATTCGTGGTGCTGCTCGCCGACGGCCTCGGGCACGGTCCACTCGCCCATACCGCCGCGGCCGCCGCGACGGACACGTTCGCGCGACTCGGTACGTCGAACGTGGTGGAAATCGTCGAGGCGTCGCACGAAGCCCTGCGGCCGACACGCGGCGCGGCGCTCGGCGTCGCCAGCATTCCCGCGCACGATACCGAGGACGGCAGCATCCGCAGCGCGCGCTTTTGTGGCGTCGGCAACATCGCGGCGGGCGTCTGGACACCTGCCGGTCAGCGGCATCTCGTATCGCATGCCGGCATTGTCGGTCATCAGTTGCGCAAGGCACAGGAGTTTCAGGTCAACTGGCCGCATGACGGCATCCTGATTCTTCACTCCGACGGCTTGGCGACACGCTGGGATCTGAGCAAGTATCCGGGCCTCGCGCACCGGCATCCCACCCTGATTGCCGCAGCGCTCTATCGCGACTTCGTGCGGGGCCGTGACGACGTCACCGTGTTTGTCGCACGCGCGAGGCGCGCGGGGGACGCATGACGGCCGAGCCCCTGCAAGTCGTACCGCTCGATGGCGAACTCTCCGTGGTCGCCGCGCGCCGACGCGCCCGTGAGCTCAGCGAAGCATTCGCTTTCAGCCAGCATGACCAGATCCGCATTGCCACCTCCGTGCTCGAAGTCGCGCGCGTGGTGTTCCTTGCGACATCCGGCGGGCGCGCCGAGTTTCTACTCGATAGAGCGACCAAGCCGACGAGCCTGCTGATCCGTTTCGTGGCGCCCGCCACCGCGTTGACCCGCCTGACGGAACAACCCGCGCGTGCGGCCGGCATCGATATCGACGCCGGCGAGATTGGCGGTCCGCTTGGCTTGCTCGCAGCGCAACGTCTTATGGACTCCTGTTCAATTGAAGACGTTGCGGGCGACGCCATCATCACCCTGGCAAAGCGCCTTCCGCCGCAAACGCCGCTGGCGAGCGCGCAGGTCGCCGCCGTGCTGGCGCGCGACACCGTGCTGCCGAACGCGGGAAATTCCTTCGACGAAATGCAGCGGCAAAGCCACGAGCTGACCGTCGCGCTCGACGAATTGCAGGAACGCCAGGAAGAACTGGTCCGGCTCACACGCGAACTCGAAGACACCAATCGCGGCGTGGTGGCGCTTTATGCAGAACTGGACGAGCGCGCCGAACATCTGCGCCGGGCCGACGACGCCAAGTCGCGCTTTCTGTCGAACATGAGCCATGAATTCCGCTCGCCGCTGTATTCGATCCGCGCGCTGTCTAACCTGTTGATCGCTCGCACGGATGGCGAGCTGACCGACGAACAGGCCAAACAGGTGCGCTTTATCCGCAAAGCAGCCGACGAGCTCTCGGAAACGGTCGACGACCTGCTCGATCTCGCCAAGATCGAGATACGCCCAAGCGAGTTCGAAGTTGCCGATCTGTTCTCCGCACTGCGCGGAATGCTGCGGCCGTTGCTGCCGGCGGCTGACGTCGACCTGGTATTCGAGCGCTGCGACGCCATTCCGCCGGTCTACACCGACGAAGGCAAGGTTTCGCAGATTCTCCGCAATCTGATTTCCAATGCGCTAAAGTTCACCGAGAAGGGCGAGGTCCGGGTCCGCGCGCAATACGACGCCAGCCAGCAGATACTGACGTTTCTGGTCTCGGACACGGGAATCGGCATTGCGCCCGAGCATCAGCAAAGCATCTTCGAGGAATTCGAACAGGTCGAAAACCGTTTGCAGACCTTTGTAAAGGGAACCGGGCTGGGATTGCCGCTGTGCAGCAAGCTGTGCAAGCTGTTGGGCGGAACGGTTGGCCTCGAAAGCGAACCGGGCAAAGGCTCGACATTCTCGGCAATGATTCAGGCCCATTTGCCGCGGCTGGCGACCGATGCACCAGTGGCCGCGCCGCAACCCTCGGCGCGCGACGCCCACGGCGACATGGTGCTGCTCGTCTCCACCAGCCTCGACGACCGGGTGCGATACGAGGCGTCGCTGCACAACACGCGTTATCGGCCCGCCACGGCGGCGACTGTGCGCGAGGCGAAGTCGGTGCTGGCCGTAGCGGCCGCGTTCGCGGTGGTGCTCGACATGCAGGCGGGACGCGAAGAATGCTGGAACTGGCTTGCCGAGCTTCGTCGTGAAGAAGCGGTCTCGCGGCTTGGCGAACGCGGCTCGCTCGAAGACACGGACCCGCGCCAGCAACGGATGCCGGTCATTGTTTTAAGCGATACCGACCAGGGCGAGCGGGCGCATTCTATGGGCGCCGACGCCTTTTTCATCAAGCCACTCTCGGGTAACGCATTGCTCACCTCGCTGGATGCGATGCTGAGCGCCACTTGAACCGAAGCACGGACACGAACTTCCATGAGCGACGCGACCGCCAATTTAATACTAAACGTTGACGACAACGACGGCGCCCGCTATGCGAAGAGTCGTATCCTGTCGCGCGCCGGCTTTGTGGTAATCGAAGCCGCCAACGGCACTGAGGCCCTCGAGCACGCCCGCACCTCGATGCCCGACCTGGTGTTGCTCGACGTCAAGCTGCCGGACATCAACGGCTTCGAAGTGTGCCGGATGATCAAGGCCACCCCGGAAACCGCCGGCATTCTGGTGTTGCAGACCTCCGCGGCAGCCGTGCAAAGCATCGACCGCATCAGGGGTCTCGACGGCGGCGCGGATAGCTATCTGATCGAGCCCATCGAACCCGCCGAACTGATCGCGCACGTGCGCGCGCTGCTGCGCGTGCGCCGCGCGGAAGGCGCGCTGCTTGAAAGCGAAGAACGCTTCCGGCAGATGGCGGAAAACATCGACGACGTATTCTGGATGCTCGATCCGGCGACGAATCAATTGCTCTATGTAAGCCCCGCGTATCGTCGCTTGTGGGGCGATGTGGCGCCTTCACCCGTGCCCGCCGCTGGCCACTGGGCCGGCTGTATTCATGCCGACGACGAAGCCGCGGTCGAGACGGCCTATCGGGCGCTCGCCAGCGGCACGCCGTATGAGATCGAATACCGGATCGTGCGTCCGGACGGCAATATTCGCTGGGTCGCCGAGCGTGCTTTTACGGTGCGCGATACGCGGAACCGCATCTATCGGCTGGCGGGGATCGTCAACGACATCTCCGAGCGCAAAGCCAACGAGATGGCGCTGCGCGACGCGGATCGCCGCAAAGACGAGTTTCTCGCCATGCTGGCGCATGAACTGCGCAATCCACTCGCGCCGATCCGCAATGCGATTGAATTGCTCGACCCGAGCCGTGCCCCGGTTGCTAAGGATTTCGAAACAATGCGCGCGGTGATCGGGCGTCAGGTACGCCATCTGAGCCGTCTGGTCGACGATCTGCTCGATGTCGCGCGCATCACGCAAGGCAAGATCACGCTGCGGCAGGAGAACGTGAGTTTGGCCGCGGCAATCGAAGCCGCGATCGAAACGGTTGCGCCCGCGCTCAACAAAAAGGCGCACACACTCAGGACCGAGATGCCGGATGATTCGCTTTACGTCATCGGCGATGGGGTGCGGATTGCGCAGGTGCTCGGCAACATTCTGTCGAACGCCGTGAAATATACGCCGCAAGGCGGTGAGATTGTGATCGACGTGCGCGAGGCCGGCGACGCTGTCCAGATTGCCGTGCGCGATAACGGCGTGGGCATGAGTGTCGAGACCATTCCGGTCATCTTCGATCTGTTCGTGCAATCGCAGAACTCGCTCGAACGCTCCGAAGGCGGACTTGGAATCGGCCTGCCGCTGGCGCGCACGCTGGTCGAACTGCATGGCGGTCAGATCAGCGCATTCTCGGAGGGCCCAGGTCACGGTAGTGAATTTATTGTGTCTTTGCCCATCTCGCGAGCGGCGCAGGTCACCGGGCCCGCGCCTCTGGCAGCCTCGGCCACCGCGACGACCCGCAACCTCGAAGCGCCGCTACGCGTGCT
Source organism: Paraburkholderia sp. BCC1885 (assembly GCF_900996235.1). Taxonomy (GTDB): domain Bacteria; phylum Pseudomonadota; class Gammaproteobacteria; order Burkholderiales; family Burkholderiaceae; genus Paraburkholderia. The sequence continues at coordinate 16,339 of NZ_CAAJGM010000227.1, read as the reverse complement.
CTTGGTGGACGACAGCGTCGACGCGGCAACCTTGCTCTCCATGGTTCTCGAAGCGGATGGCTACGACGTGCGCGTCGCACACGAAGCCACCCGGGCCCTCGAAATCGCCGCGGAATTCACCCCCGAAATCGTCCTGCTCGATCTCGGCCTGCCCGGCATGGACGGCTTTCAACTGGCGCAGGCCATGCGCAAGCTGGCCTGCACCGCCAACTCGCTGCTCATCGCCGTGACCGGCTACGGCCAGGCCGCCGACCGCCTGCGGTCGCAGGAAGCCGGTTTCGACCATCATCTGGTGAAGCCGGTTGCGGCGGAAGAGATCCAGCGAGTGATCGAGACTCGCTTTCCTGGCCAGGCAAAACCAATTGACAATAAATAGATGACCGGTTATCTTGCTACGCAACGAATCGAATTGAATTGAGCAAAGATGCCAAGACCGGCCAATCCTGAAGTGCGTTCACGACTGCTGTCCGTTGGCCGTGACGTGGTGCTCGGCCGTGGTTTTAACGGTTGCGGCGTGCAAGACATCACCGAAGCGGCCGGCGTACCCAAGGGGTCGTTCTACAACTACTTCGAGAGCAAAGAGTCGTTTGCGGCGGATATTCTCGAGGACTACTGGCAGTCAATCGAAGATCGCCACGGCCCCATTCTGTATGACGCACGCGTCAAACCGCTGGCGCGTATCACGAAGTTCTTTCGCGGCCTGACGCACGATCATGGCGAGGCGAATTTCGCCTTTGGATGTCTGATCGGCAACCTCTCGCTGGAATTGTCCAATGGCAGCGAAGTCACCCGGTCGAAACTTTCTGCTGTGCTGAACCGCTGGGAAAGCGCGCTGTCGGCCTGTCTGCGTGAAGCGCAGGAGCGCAAGGAACTGGGCGGCAAACAGCACGCTGATGAACTGGCGCAGATCCTGATCGAAGCGTATGAAGGCGCGGTGATGCGCTGCAAGGTCGAACAAAGCGGGAATGCGCTTGATCGTTTCGAGAAGAAGGTACTGCCCCGATTGCTCGTTTGATTTTTTTTTGCTCTTTTTATAAAGCGACTGGTCATATATTTTCATTCGGATGATCAATACCCGTAGCAGCCAAGGTTTCCCATGCAGGTTCTTCAATGAGAGGGTGTCATGAGTCACGAAAGCCAGGCAGTGCAAGAGAAAGCAAATCCTTACGCCAATCCAGCTAATCCAGCGCTGCCGGAAACGGGTTTCAAACTGGACCGCTCGAAGGCGGCGCTGGTGGTGATCGATCCGCAAAACGACTTTCTGAGTCCGTCAGGCGCGAGTTGGTCCGTGTTCGGCGAGAGCATCACCGAAAACAATACGGTTGCGAATCTGGGCCAATTGTTCAGGATTTCGAAAGAAACTGGCATTACGGTCGCGGTATCGCCTCACTACTACTATCCCTGCGACCATGAGTGGCACTTCGGCGGCCCGCTGGAAAAGGTGATGCACAACATCTGCATGTTCGACCGCAAAGGACCCAACACGCTGGAAGGTTTTGAGGGATCGGGCGCGGATTTTCTGGAAGAGTACAAGCCCTATATCCTCGACGGCAAGACGATCATCGCTTCGCCGCACAAGATCTACGGACCGGAGACGAACGATCTGGCACTGCAACTTCGCAAGAAAGGCGTGTCGCAGATTATCCTGGCTGGCATGGCGGCGAATCTGTGCATCGAGTCGCATCTGCGTGAGCTGATCGAACAGGGATTCGAAGTGGCGGTGGTGCGCGATGCGACCGCAGGTCCACGTCTACCGGATGGCGACGGTTATCTTGCCGCCATCATCAACTTTCGCTTTCTAGCGCATGCGCTGTGGACTACTGAGCAAACCGTGCGGGAACTCAAAGGCTGATATTGGTCGCGACTGCTGCACGATCATCGTTACGACGCCGGCGTGGCCGCCTCTTCCCGAAGCCACGCCCGAAACGCAACGAGTCTCGGCAAGTCCGCGCACTCTCTCCGATAGACAATGTAATAGGCCAGATCCGAAGGCCGCGCGATGGTTGGAAATAGCCGAACCAGCCGCCCTGCGGCCAAATCGTCGCGTGCCAGGACGCTGCGAGCCAGCGCCACGCCGTGGCCGTCGATCGCGGCTTGCAGCACGGCAGCGGAATTATTGATCTGCAGAGTTGCCCGGCTCGCCGCCAGTTTGGTCCTCGCGTTTTCAAACCACGTATTCCACGTAACGAAGCCTGCGTGTCGATCGACAGACAGATCGTCGATCAATGTCAGTCCGTCCAGATCAGTCGGCTTACGCAAACGCGGATAGCGCTTGAGAAAGCCTGGCGAGCAGACGGGAAACACCTCTTCGTCCATCAGCTTTTCCGCCTCCAGCCCTGGCCAGCGCCCGGCGCCGTAGCGCACGCCGATATCGATTCCTTGCGTAGCGAAGTCCATCAGTTTGAGACTGGTATCGAGACGCACGTCCGTGTCCGGCCACGCGGACTGAAACCGGTCGATGCGCGGCAACAGCCACTTCGCCGCGAATGCAGGGCTGACCGTGACCGTCAACACGCCAACCGCCGATCCCTCCTTGAGCCGCTCGAAACCCAGATTCAAACGGTCGAACCCGTCGCGAATGTCCGGCAACGCGCGCATGGCCGCATCAGTGGGCACCAGCCGCGCTCGCCCACCACCGCCACGATGAAATAGCGGCATACCGAGCCATTCTTCGAGGCTGCGCACGAGTTGGCCGACGGCGGCGGGCGTTACATTCAGCTCAACCGCCGCAGCCGAGAAGCTCTGATAGCGCGCGCTCGCTTCAAAGGCACGCAGCGCGTTAAGGAAAATGGGAGCTGTCATATAGACGAAGTTTTTCTTTCAATGAACGACAGAATATCTGATTTGTCATTCTGCGTGAGCGATCCAACAATGTGGCAGACAAGAAGCAGATTCACGCTGTTTCTTCCACATCTCAAGGAGCCGCATTATGCATAGATTTTCTTCCAAGGTTGCCATCGTGACGGGTGGCGGTTCAGGCATCGGCAAGGAAGTGGCCGTTCGGCTCGCGCGCGCGGGCGCGAATGTCGTCATCGGCGGGCGCGATGAAGCGAAGCTGAAGCAGGCCGCAGCGGAAATCGACGCGACCGGAGCACAGGTTCGCATCTGCGCCGGCGACATTGCTTCGCCCGCGACCGCAGCCGCTCTCGTCAAGACCGCAACCGAGGCATTTGGCGGCGTCGACATTCTGATTAACAACGCGGGGGTATTCCGGCCCAAGGCCTTTCTGGATCTCAGCGAGCCGGAGTACGACTGGTTTCTCGACACGATCCTCAAAGGCAAATTTTTCATGGCGCAGGCCGCTGCGCGCGCGATGAAGTTGCGTGGCGGCGGCGCCATCGTGCAGACGGGTTCGCTCTGGGCGCTGCAGGCAATCGGCGCCACGCCCTCGTCCGCGTATTCGGCCGCCAATGCCGGTGTGCATGCGCTCACGCGGAACCTCGCCATTGAACTGGCTTCGGACAACATTCGCATCAACACCGTGGCGCCGGGCGTGGTGGAGACGCCGGTCTACAACACCTTCATGACCGACGACCAGGTCAGGCAGACACTGCCGTCGTTCAATGCGTTCCATCCTCTCGGACGCAACGGTCAACCGGCCGACATCGCCGAGGCGATCCTGTTTCTCGCGTCGCCAAGCGCGTCGTGGATTACCGGCACCGTGCTGCCGGTCGACGGCGGGGTGATGGCGGGACGCCAGGCCTGAAACGTCGCATCCGCCGGCGGCGCTTCGCGTAGCGGTTGCCCTTAGAACAGGCCGATCCGCCCACCTGCCGCCAGCCAGTCGCGGAACGCGTCACGCTGCTCTTTGGATAGCAGAGGTGTGACCGCCTGCGTGTCGCCTAGCTGCATGAAATTGCCGCTATCGAGTTGCGGCCAGGTCATCAGGCCTGGCCCATTCGGATTGCCGGTGCGAATGAAGTTGCTCCAGTACGATTGAAGCTGACGCGAAATGGCATGATCCTTCGCCGTGAAGGGACGATGCCCATACTCAAGCGTGCCGAACGCGTAGGGCACCTCGGAGCTATGAAAAGTAGCAAAGCGCGCAGCAAGCGGGCCGGGCTCCGGATGAGTGAAGCGATAGCCATAAGCCGGCGCCGCGTGTTCGTCACGCGCCTGCGACCATGCAATCACGCCGGCCGAAGCGGAGTCGGCCAATAACCGCCGCACGGTCGTCGACACATCCGCGTCGGTTTTCACCGGATAAAGCGCAGCAAATTGCGCGGACAGCGGCGCGAAGCGATCACCGAGCATGGCCTGATAAGCACGGCTCGTGGCGATCTGCCAGGTCGGGCTAAACGCACTGGCCTCGTCATGGTTCGAACCAAGCAGCACCGGTACATCGGTGCGCTCCTTCATTCCAGCAGGAATGAATTTGCCGTCGTCGACAGGGAAGAATCGCACATGATCGCCCAGCCGCGCGTCGGTCTGCAATGCGAGAAGCTGATCCGCGGGCATGGCGCGCAGCGCGTCGAGCGTCGTCGCGCCGCTCAGGCTGGCGAGCTTGTCGCCGATCGCCTCGGCGCGTTCACGCGGCACCAGCGCGGTATCGGCCCACGAATTACTTTCCGCAATCGCGCGCGCAAACAGGCCTTGTGCTGACGGCGCGGCAAGCAGGTGATGAACCGCGATCGCGCCGGCCGACTGGCCTTCTATCGTCACTTGCGCCGGATCTCCGCCAAATCCTGCAATATTCGCCTTGACCCATTCAAGCGCGGCCACCTGATCCATCATGCCGTACTCACCCGAACTACCTTGCTCGGCATCCAGCAATCCGCTTGCGAGAAAGCCGAACAGCCCCATCCGGTAGTTGATCGTGACGACCACAATGCCTTTTTGCGCGAGATGATTGCCACGATAAATCGGCACTGCGCCCGAGCCTTCGGTGAAGCCGCCACCGTGAATCCATACGACGACCGGCAGCTTGCTGGCGGGATGTAACGTAGGAGTCCAGACATTCAGGAACAGGCAGTCTTCGCTAAACGGAGGATCGGCGAGATATTCGGCAGTCCAGGGAATCACCGCGGTCGAATTGCGCCGCGGTTGTTCGCAACTGGCTCCGAATTTCGTGGCATCGCGCACGCCCTGCCATGACACCGGCGCGGCAGGCGGCCGCCAGCGCAGTGCGCCAACCGGCGCCGCCGCATAGGGAATGCCCTTGAAGGCGAGCACGGGTCCGTCCGAGGCGCCGCTCAATTCACCGCTTTGCGTCTGGACCAGCGGCGCGGCGAATGCGTCGAGTGACAGCATGGCAAATGCGATGACAACGACCGTCCGAATGGCTTTGATCATGAGCGGAGTTCCTTTCGTTGTTTAGTCCGTTCTTTGAGGCTAGACCACATTTAGCTAACCAGACCGATAATAATACGCACGCGTTCTGGACTGCGCTCTGACGGTCACGCCACATGGCACATGGCACAAAGATGTCACTCCCATGTCGTGAACGCCATATATTCGGCTTACGGGCCTAAGACTCGTTGAAAACCCCTAGTTTCAGAGACGCAATGAAACGCATCCGCAGACGCGCAATCGGTACGGTGCAAGCCGGCTGGCTCATCGGCTATGCGTTGGCCGCGCTCGCCTATTACGTCATTTTTAGTCTGTTGCCTGCGCGGGTCGCGTGGCGCACGCTATTTCCGGTCGGTGTACTGCCTGCTTTGTCCGCATTCTGGATGCGCCGCAATGCACAGGAATCCGAATCATTCATGGCGATCTCCGCCGTGCTTGAGACAACCAATATGCTGACCAATCTGCGCCTGATGTTTTCACGCAATATGATTGGCCGCACCTTGATGACGCTCTGCATGCACGGCTCGCAGCATCGACCGGGCCCGCACGCCTCCTTTACGAGGCGGCGTTTCACTCTAATTTTGCGGCGCCCAACCCAGCTATGATATGACACTCTACCGGCCCGGATTCCCTGCTCATGCTCATCGTCCACCATCTGAACAATTCCCGCTCGCAACGCGTCCTGTGGTTACTCGAAGAACTGGGTGTGCCGTATGAGATCAAGCGCTATCAGCGCGACCCCAAAACCATGCTGGCGCCGCCCGAACTACGCGCCATTCATCCGCTCGGCAAGTCGCCGGTGATTACGGATGACGGCCAGACTGTCGCGGAATCGGGCGCCATCGTCGAGTATCTGGTGGACCGTTACGGACAAGGGCGCCTCGCGCCCGCGGCGGGTACACCGGAACGTTTGCGTTATACATACTGGTTGCATTACGCGGAAGGGTCGGTTATGCCGCCGCTGCTGCTCAAGCTGGTGGCGCTGCGAATCGGCAGTGCGCCGATGCCGTTCTTCGCGAAGCCGATTGCACGCAAGATTGCCTCCACGCTGCAGTCGAGCTTCGTGGATCCGCAGATCAAACTGCATCTCGGCTACATCAACGATGCACTGACGCCCACCGGCTGGTTTGTCGGCAACGAATTCAGCGCGGCGGACGTGCAGATGAGCTTCCCGCTCGAAGCCGCCACAGCGCGCGGCGGAGTGGATACAGACATCAGCGCCATCAAAGGCTATCTGGAACGCATCCACGCGCGGCCGGCGTATCAGCGCGCGCTGGAACGCGGCGGCAAGTACGAGTTGCTGGGTTAGGCGTTTGCTGACGCGTTTGGCGGCGCTTTCGTCGACGCCCTTGCGCGAGCCCCGCGATTCGCAAACGCTCGATACGAAACTACGTCAATCGCCCCTCGATGGCATTTGCTGAACAACCTGCGTAACCCGAGGCGCCGGCTCAATCTCAAACGCCTCGCCAGTGGCAAAAAACGATCCGCCTGCCACGTAGTGACAGGTGCGCAAATCCGGGTCGTCGCCGAAGTGCCAGCGGTTGTGCGAATAGACGCGGCTATCCGCATACGCGGCCACCACTTCGCCGATGATCAGATCGTGGCGCTGACTGTCGTCGGGAATCACCTTGCATTCGAGCCACGCGATGCAACCGGCCAGCATCGGTACGTCGATGCGTTCGCCGGCAAACGTCTCAAGACCGAATGCGGTGAACTTGTCGAGTTCCGTTCCCGGCGTCGAACCGACCGCCAGCGTCTGCCGCGCAAACCCGCGGCTTGGCAATTGCAGGCCGAATACGCCGCTCGCTTCGATCAGTTGCCGCGTCAGCGTGCGGCTGTCGATCACCACCACGACTTTGGGCGGCTTGAAGTCGAGCGGCATCGCCCACGACGCCGCCATGACGTTCGTGCGGCCCGCATGCGCGCTGGTGATGACGGTGACCGGTCCGTGATTCATCAACTGGGTCGCCCGCGACAGGTCCACTGCTTCTCTGGTGCCTTTCATACGTGCCTTCGTGGGGGAAACGGGGTATTGAGTCGTGCGCGGCTCCGAAAATGTCACGCGCGTGCGTGTCGGCATTTTAGCCAAGGTGTGGACCCGAGGCCTGGAACATGCATCAAACACGCCGCGCCGGGACATCTGCACATTTCGACACACGTCGAAGCATGGCCGCCGCGCGACCGCCTATCATGGGAACGTCGCGGCGAATCTCCTATATGGAACCGGTCATGTGCCCTCACCCGAATATCGCGTCCACCGCCTTCCTGATCTCCGATCCGGCTCGTGCCAGCATGCTGATGACGCTCGTGGACGGACGCGCGCTGCCTGCCGGCGAGCTCGCCTACGCGGCCGGCGTGACCGCGCAGACTGCCAGCACGCATCTGGCGAAGCTGCTGGCGGGCGGACTCGTCGAAGTCGAGGTGCAGGGACGGCACCGCTATTACCGGCTGGGCGGATCACACGTGGCGGTGCTGCTGGAAAATCTCGCCTCGCTCGCGCCGCTGAACCGCCCTCGTACCAGGCCGCTCAACGCGGACGCGCAAAAGCTGCGTTTTGCACGCTGCTGCTACGATCATCTGGCGGGTCAATTAGGCGTCGCGATGACGCAGGCGCTGGAGCGACGCGGCGTGATCGTCGCGACGGCGGACAGACAGTTTGAGGTAACGCCCGATGGCGTCGAATGGTTTGGCGAAATGGGCCTGAATGTGCTGGAACTACGACCCACCCGACTTGGCCTCGCGCGTCAGTGCCTGGACTGGTCGGAGCGGCAGCATCATCTCGCGGGGCCGCTCGGCGTGCAATGGATGAGCCTGCTCTGCACCAAAGGCTTTCTGCGACGCGGCAAGGCGACCCGCGCCGTGCAGGTCACGCCGCACGGTTGGACGTGGCTAAACCAGCAACTCGGCATAGAAGGACGCTTGGGAGAAATGACCCACGATACCTGAGCGCCTGCGGTTGCTAGCGGCGTGCTTGTGGCGCGAGTCACGTAAGTCACGATACCTCGCGGTCATCCACAAGCAAGCATACGGATAGCGTCAGCCCTTCTCGCCGTGCGCCACGTCCAGCGGTTTGTGCTGCTCTTCGCCAAGCCCCGGGAAAAACGCATTCCACGCCGCGCGCACGCCTTCAGCGGCAGTCGCCTCGGCGCTGAAAGATTCGCTTTCTCCCGCGCGGGCCGGATCTTTAGAAAGCCCGCGCCAATGCGTGAACACCAGCAAGGGTTTTTCGCTCCATTCGTTGTCGCCGAACTTGGCAAAAGCCGTGTCGCCACTCACCAGTTGAACCTCGTACCAGCCGTCACGAGCAGGCGCGTAACGGTCCAGCGGAAACCACTCGGTCGGTCGAATGTCCATCATGTCCTCTCCGGTCGTAAGATCGTCACGGGTAAAGACAAGGCATTCTTCATGCCCGACGCCAGCGGCGAGCATCTTCAATACGACGCCAAGGCACGCAGGGCCACGGGCGCTCAACATCTGCGCGAGGCAGGTCCAGGCACCAGCACGCCGAAACGGGCATATGGCGCACCATGAATGACGTAAAAGTGAAGGTGAGCCAATCCCGTTGAAAGTAAGACTTACACGGTGATAGCACCCGGGCGTGGCATGGCGATGCCACCTGTCGTGCGATGCAGCACAGATGCCTCGATGGCAGGCACGCGTTTAAGCCCTCGCGCTCGTCTGCGCCCGCGCATTCCCCCGCCGCCCACGCGCAGTACCCGCCACTTCGTTGACACATCGTGCGAGCGTGCTTACCGCAGCGGCAATCTGTTCGGCCGGCGTATTGCCGTAACCGATCACCAGCCCGTTGTCCTGCTCGCAAGGCCGCACTGCGAAACCGGAAAGCGCTCGCGGATTCAGGCGCTGGGCCTGCGCCAGCTCGACGACCGCGCGATCGGAAATGGCAGGAGGCAATCTGAGCGTCAGATGCATGCCGCAATTGCCGCCAAGAATCTGCGCGGCATCGAAGCGCTGGGTCAGCGCCTCGCGCAACGCCTGCTGCCGCTCACGATACAGCCGCCGCATGCGTCCAAGGTGACGGCCGAATTCGCCGGCCTCGATAAAGTTCGCCAACGCCAATTGTTCGAGCCGGTGACCGCCGCGCAGCATCTCCTGCAGCGCGGTGCGCGTTTGCGTCACCATGCTGCGCGGCAACACGACGAAGCCGATGCGCAGCGCCGGAAACATCGTCTTGCTGAACGAACCGACATACAGAACCGGCGCGTCCGCCACCAAACCCTGCATGCTGGCGATCGGCTCGCCAGTGTGGCGAAATTCGCCATCGTAGTCGTCCTCGATCAGCCATGCGCCCGTGCGCCTCGCCTGCGCGATGAGGTCGAGCCGCCGCGCAACGGAGAGCACCGCGCCGGTCGGATACTGGTGCGCGGGCGAAGTGTAGATCAGCTTGGGCGGGTCGAGCAGCCAGGCGTCCGGCGGCACCGCCATACCCTCGTGATCGACACGCATGGGTACCGTTCTCAGATCGCCGAGATTGAAGGCGGCTTTGGCGCCTCGATAGCCGGGGTCCTCAATCCACGCGGTATCGCCGGGGTTGGTCAGCAGGGTTACACACAGCTTCAGCGCTTCCTGCGCGCCCTCGGTGATCACCACTTGCGAGCCGTCGCAGCGCACCCCGCGAGCCATGCGCAGATGCGCGGCGATGGCGTCGCGCAGACCCAGCTCACCTGCGGGCTCGCCATAGCCTAGCAATTGCGGCAGGCCCTGCTCCATCGCCCGTTCCACCGAACGGCGCCAGGCAGCGAGCGGAAAGCGGTCCAGCGCCGGCGTACCCGGCGTCAACGCCGAAGTGGTATCCGCATGCAGACGGGTGGCGGCAAACTGCTTGAGCCGCGACGCGTAGGCGACCTCGGCCGCAGCCGAATCCTGCCGCGCGTCGGCATGCGACGCGGCGTTCGCGAGCGGACTGACGCGCGTACCCTTGCGGTCGGCCAGCACGTAGCCTTCGGCAAACAGCTGGTCGTAGGCGATCACGACCGTATTGCGCGACACGCCGAGTTCCGCCGCCAGCAGCCGCGATGACGGCAACAGCGCGCCCGCCGGCAGACGTCCGGCCAAAATCGCCTGCTGCAGGCGCTCGATCAATTGCTTCTGCAACGATACCGGCTTGCCGGCTGCGGTGAGCGCGCCGTGAGTCAACGGTCCTATGACTTCGATCATCGTGACTGGACCCATCAAATGCTGGTTCTGTGGATCTTTTTAACATACCACGTTTGCCTTATCGTCTCTGCTGAAACCCGCTTCAGACAACATCGGATCGACGGCGTGGCGAGGCTTCCCGGCAGGCCACCCAGCGCATCAGCAAAGGCAAGGAGAGGAAAAGTGGCGCAACGGCTCAACGAATACCAGCAACCTATCGGCATGCCTGTTCCGCACTGGAAAGGCGCCCAGCTACCGGGACGCGAGCCGCTCGTCGGGCGTTATTGCCGGATCGAGCGCGTGGACGTGGAACGGCACGTCGAAGACCTCTACGAGGCTTATAGCTCGGCCGAGGACGGCCGCGACTGGACCTATCTGGCCGTAGGACCATTCGAGAGCCTGGCGGCATATCGGGAGCATCTGATCCGGGCTGCGGCGCTCACCGATCCGATGCACCATGCCGTGATCGATCTCGCGTCCGGCAAGGCCGTCGGCACGCTGGCCTTGATGCGCATCGACGCCCCTAACGGCGTGATCGAAGTGGGACACGTCACCTACTCGCCGCGCCTGAAACGCACCCGCGTCGCGAGCGACGCGATGGCGCTGCTGATGAAATATGTATTCGAGGACCTGGGCTACCGGCGCTTCGAATGGAAGTGCGATTCGCTCAACGCGCCGTCACGGGCGGCCGCGCTGCGGTACGGCTTCAAGTTCGAGGGCATCTTCCGCCAGGCGATCGTCACCCGCGGGCGCAACCGCGACACTGCGTGGTTCTCGGTTATCGACAGCGAATATCCCGCCGTGCGCGACGGCTTTGCGCAGTGGCTCGACGAACGCAATTTCGACGCGCAAGGAAACCAGCGTGAGCGGCTGGGCGATCTGATTCAGGCCGAGCCGGCGGCGCGGCGCAAGTGAATAGTGGGCTTGCCCTTGTACGAGCCGCGGGTCCATTCGGTGTAACCGCTCTTTTGCGCCACCCGCAGGGACGGCGCGTTCTCCGGCGCGATGATGCAGGCGGTGTCGGCGGCGGGCCATTTTGCGTCGGCCCAGCGCAACGCCGCTCGCACTGCCTCGGTTGCGTAGCCGCGTCCCTGGGCGGTGGGTGTGAGCGCCCAGCCGACTTCGGGCATATCGTCGAGCGGCGGCTCGATCTGACGACGAAAATTGGCAAAACCCACTTCACCGACAAAGCGGCCGCCTGCCTTCTCCCGCACGGCCCAATAACCGAAACCCAGCAGTTTCCAATGCCCGGCGTAGCGCAATAGACGCGCCCAAACCTCCTCGCGCGTGAACGGCTGGCCGCCGATAAAGCGGATCACCTCGGGATCGGACCACATCGCAAAGCTGTCGTTGAAATCCTCCAGCACGTGAGGACGCATGGTCAGACGATCGGTTTCGAGGAACGCATTGGACTCGGCCATGGTGCGCGAAATGGAGTGAGGGTGGATGGATAATCGCAGAATCGCGGCGTTGATGCCACGTCGTCCGAATGGGTTAGGACAAATGCATTGGGGCGCGCGAATCAGCTTCCATATCCCGCTTCCGTGCCGCGCTTCCATACACCCTTAAGCCAACTCCAAAAACCGCTCCAGGCACGGATTGCGATTCGCCGACGACCACACCAGCACCTGCTCGATCGTCGGCGCATCGGCGAGCGGCCTGAACACCACGCCCGCCAGTTGCGCCTTGCGCATCGATGCCGGCACAAGCGCAATGCCCACGCCTTCGTCGACGAGACTGAGCACCGTCTGCTGCAATTGCACCTCGAAGCGGATATCCGGTTCGAAACCGCCTGACCGGCAGTGCTCCAGAATGGCCGCGCGCAGGGTCGGCGCCACTTCCTCCGACGCCAGCACAAACGACTCGCCCGCCAGCTGCGCGATTTTCAACTGCCGCGCGCGCGCCCGTGGATGAGTTCGCGACAGCGCCACACATAGCGGTTCGCTGACAATCGTGCGCGCGGCCAGTCCCTTGCTCGTGGCGCCCGGAAACATGATCGCCGCGTCGATGTGGCCGGCCAGCACCTGCGCCGCCAGATCGTTCGACACGACCTCGCGCAGATTGAGCGCCACCTCCGGATACGCGGAGCCGAATGTGCGTGCGTAGCCAGGCACCACGCTGTACGCCGCGCACATCGTGAAGCCGATGGCCAGTGTGCCCGTATCGCCATGCGCGGCCGCCTGCGCGTTGTTGCAAGCCTGCTCGATGGCGCCGAGAATCGCTTTGGCATCCGTGTAGAAACGCTCGCCCGCCGCCGTCAGCGTCACGCTGCGCGGACTGCGCTCGATCAACGTGACGCCCAGGCTGGCTTCCAGCGCCGCCAGTTGGCGGCTCAACGGCGGTTGCGACAGGTTGAGCCGCGCCGCGGCCCGGCCGAAATGACGGGTCTCGGCAAGCGCTACGAAATAGCGGAGTGGTTTGACGTCGATCATGATGCAAAAAAGGTATTGTTGAGCATCCTAAACAGTATTTGATTGTATCAACGCCACGCACTACCCTTGCGCATCCACTCTCGTCGGGCCACCGGGCCACCTCACCGATGTTATCCACCCTTGAGATTCTGCTCCCCGTATTCGGCCTGATTTTGGCGGGTTTTCTGTGCCGCCGGCGCGGCCTGCTGGGTCCCACGGCTGCGTCGGAACTGAACCGCTTCGTCGTCTGGCTCGCGTTGCCTGCGCTGCTGTTCGACATCATGGCGCACGCCACGTGGCATCAGTTGTATCAGCCGGCGTTTGTCGCCACCTTCTCCATCTCCTGCGCTGGCGTATTTTTGCTGATTCTCGTAGTGCGCCTGCTGAGCGGCCGGCACCTGGCTGACGCGAGCGTCGACGCCATTGCGGGCTCGTATCCGAACACCGGCTACATTGGCTTTCCGTTGTGCCTGATCGCGTTTGGACCCGTTAGCCAGACGCCGACCACGATCGCCACGATCCTCGTCGCCTGCGTGCTGTTTGCGATTGCGATCGTCCTGATCGAAGTGGGTCTGCAGACCGAGCGCGCGCCGCATCGATTGGCATTGAAGGTGGTCGGCTCGCTGGCGCGCAATCCGTTGATCGTGTCGCCGATTCTCGGCGTGCTGGTCGCCAGCATTCATGTCACGTTGCCGCAAAGCGCGGAGACGTTCCTGAAACTGTTGGGCGGTGCTGCCAGCCCATGTGCGCTGGTAAGCCTCGGCCTGTTTCTCGCGGAAAAGCGCGAGGCACAGACTGACGTGGCGAAATCCGGCGCTTCATTGTTGCTCACCGGCACCAAGTTGCTGTTGCAGCCGGCCCTGACGTGGTGGCTCGCAGCACGCGTATTTGCGTTGCCGCCGCTGCTCGTGGAGATGGCCGTCGTGCTGGCCGCGCTGCCCACTGGCACCGGCCCGTTCATGCTCGCGGAGTTCTATCGCCGCGAAGCCCACATCACGTCGCGGACTATTCTTCTGTCCACCTTGGGTTCGCTTGTGACGCTCTCGCTGCTGTTGCTGGTTATGGGGCATCGTGGCTGAATGACCCGAAGGCCGGCTGCATCGAGGCTGTCTAATCGCCGGGAATCGGCGGCGTCAAATACAGTCGATAGGTTGTATTTGCAAAATACAGTCTATTAGCTGTTATTTGCATTTACAGCCTATAACCTGTATCGTGTCTGAATCCGGAGCGGAGATTCGCAGTGGACTATCCGATCAAGACACTTAACCAGCTACGGCCCATCTTGCAGGGATTCCGCAAAGCTGCCGGCCTTACGCAGGCCATGATGGCCAGTCACCTCGGCGTGACGCAGCAGACGTACGCCAAGCTCGAGGCCAATCCGGCAGCGGCCAGCGTAGAGCGGCTCTTCAGAGTCCTGCGCGTGCTGGATGTCGATCTCACGCTGGCTCACACAATCGGCCTGCCCCCTGTCGCCGACAAGCAAGAGGGTACGTCGGCAAAGCCACAGCGCGCCGGGCCCGCACGGACACAGGCCGGCACGCTCCAGGCAAGCGGTACCGGCAAGAAGCCTGAAGTCCAACGAAGCGTCAAGAAGACGGGAGGCGTCAGCAAGAAAAGGGAGAACTGGTAAGCATGCCAAGCCGCTCGCAAACGAATCGCCTCGACCTGTGGATGAATGGCTTACCCGTCGGCTACTGGGAGACCGCTCGCAGCGGCGAGCGACTCGTCTATCGGGACGACTGGATCGGCGATCCCCAGGGACGGCCGTTATCGCTGTCGCTTCCCTTCACGCCGGGCAATCAGCCCCACAGCGGCCGGGTCGTCGCGAATTATTTCGACAATCTTCTTCCGGACAGCGAGTCAATCCGCCGTCGTATAGCCACCCGCTACAGGACAGGCGGCACCGCACCTTTCCAGCTCCTCGCAAGCCTGGGCCGCGACTGCGTCGGCGCGATCCAGATGCTGCCGCCGGGTGAAGCGCCAGACGATCTCAAGAGCATCCGCGGACGCGAACTCAATCGGAGCGAGATCGCCCGCCTGCTGCGCGATACAACCTCGACGACCCAATTGGGTCAACATGAGCCCGTGGACGATTTGCGCCTGTCGATTGCCGGTGCGCAGGAAAAAACGGCCCTTCTTCGGCACGGTAGGCGATGGCTGTTGCCCGAGGGCAGCACGCCAACCACGCATATCTTCAAATTACCGTTAGGCCTTGTCGGCAACATGCAAGCCGATATGCGGACCTCGGTGGAAAACGAGTGGCTCTGCTCAAAAATCGTCGCAGCCTATGGCCTGCCTGTTGCCCAATGCGAGATTGCTACGTTCGAAGAACAGAAGGTGCTTATCGTCGAACGCTTCGACCGGAGACTGTCGAGCGACGCAAGCTGGATTTTGCGGCTGCCGCAAGAGGATATGTGCCAGGCAACGGGCACGCCCGCGCTTCAGAAATACGAATCTGACGGCGGACCGGACATCGAGGCGATCATGGACGTGCTCAAAGCCTCGGCGCACCAGGACACGGACAGACGCCGCTTCTTCATGACGCAAATGATCTTTTGGCTACTGGCGGCAACCGATGGCCATGCAAAGAACTTCAGCATCGCCCACTTGCCGGCCAATCATTACGAATCCACGCCGCTTTACGACGTGCTGTCCGCGCATCCGATCATCGGCAGAGGCGCCAACCGCATTGCCGCGCAAAAGGTGAAGCTGGCCATGGCGGTGCGCGGCAAGAACGTCCACTATCTGATCAATCAGATCCAACGCCGCCACTGGATTGCTCAGGGGCAGCGAGTGGGATTTGCCGCGGCAGACGTCGAAGGACTGATTGGCGAATTGATTGTGCGAACTCCCGATGTGATCGACAAGGTGGCGGGTCTGCTGCCCAAGGACTTCCCGATGGATCTTGCGGAAGCTATCTTTAGCGGCATGCTTCGATTGAGCACCAGGCTGCTCTCGTCGAAATGACCCAATAACCCAATGACCATAGCGTGAGCGTGGCCTGCGAAATATCAGCCTCAGGACTTCTCCGCTTGCGCCGCACCACCTATCCTTGCCGCGGCGCGCTCCACGCGCCCCTTATCCGCCAATTCCGCAATCTGCCACGCAACCAGTCCTGGCACGAAAATCAGCAGATCGCGAATCCGCCGCGCGCCGGCCAGCGCCAGGCATGTTGCCGGATCGAGCCCGAGCGCGCCGCCAATCAGGATGAACCCGCCCTCCTGCACACCCAGGCCGCCCGGCACAAAAAACGCAGCACTGCTGACTGCCTGAATCAGCGACTCGATCACCACCGCCTCGACAAAGCCCACACGTGTACCCAGAAAATACAGCGCGAGCCAGATCTCCAGCGCGGTCAGCACGCACTGCAGCGGCTGCCAGAAGAACAGATAGCGCAACACCACCCCACGGCGGCGCCAGATCAGCCTGATCGAACGATCGATCCGCGCCGACTGGCCGACGAGCGCCGCGAGCTTGCCGCTCGT
>NZ_CAAJGM010000226.1 GCF_900996235.1 Paraburkholderia sp. BCC1885 | reverse complement strand
ATACGACATGAAGCCGTGTTCGAGGAACGCCAGCGTCGCATCGAACATCGCGACGTCGACGTGTGCTCCTTTACCGGTCTTTTCGCGTGCGTACAGCGCGCTTGCGATGCCGCAAA
The DNA here is from genome assembly GCF_900996235.1 of Paraburkholderia sp. BCC1885. Lineage (GTDB taxonomy): Bacteria > Pseudomonadota > Gammaproteobacteria > Burkholderiales > Burkholderiaceae > Paraburkholderia. The sequence continues at coordinate 32,089 of NZ_CAAJGM010000226.1, read as the reverse complement.
ACATGAAGATGCCGCCGCACAGATCCGACAACGATGTGCCCACCCGGGTCGGCGGCCCGTCTGCAAAGCCGGTCTCGTCCATGATGCCGCTCATCGCCTGGACGATCGTGTCGTAGGCCGGGAAGGTGGCGAGCGGGCCCGTCTGGCCAAAGCCGGACGACGACGCATAGATCAGACGCGGGTTGATCTCCGCGAGCTCCTCGTAGGAGAACCCCAGGTGTTTCATCGTGCCGGGCCGGAAGTTCTCGGCCAGCACATCGGCGTGGCGGACCATGTTCAGGAAAATCTCACGGTCGGCCGGGTCTTTCAGATTCAGCACGACGCTTTCCTTGCCGCGATTCACGAAGCTGAAGTAGAGCGACTGGTCGCCGACGAACGGACCGTAGGTGCGCGTGTCGTCGCCGTGACCCGGTGGCTCGATCTTGATCACGCGCGCGCCGAGGTCGGTCAGGATGGTCGTGCCGAACGGGCCGTTGAGGACATGGGTCAGATCGAGAACCAGCAGACCGGAGAAGGGTCCGCGAATTCTTTCGTTGTGCGTGGATGACATGGCCGGACTACCTCTTGATGTCGTTGCGTTGCGGTTCGGCGGCGTGGGTCGCGGCACTTTGCGGATTGAGCTTCTTCAGATGCCCGCTTTCGGTGCCGGTGGCCGGATCGATCACGCAGTTGATCAGCGCCGGTTGCCCCGACGCGATCGATTCGCTGAGTGCCTTCGCGAGACCCTGCGGATCGCTGACGTAATGGCCAGCGCCACCGAATGCCTCGATCAGCTTTTCGTAGCGCGCACTCTTCATCAGCACGGTCGGCGCGACGTCGGCGCCGCCGCTGCGGTTGACGTCGTCACCGCGGTAGATGCCGCCGTTGTTGAACACGACGATCACGACCGGCAACTGGTAGCGGCAGATCGTCTCGATCTCCATGCCGCTGAAACCGAAAGCGCTGTCGCCTTCGATCGCCACGACAGGCTTGCCGCTGACGGTCGCCGCGCCGATCGCGTAGCCCATGCCGATACCCATCACGCCCCAGGTGCCGGCGTCGAGACGCTTGCGCGGCAGGCGCATATCGATGATGTTGCGGCCGAAGTCGAGCGTGTTGGCCCCTTCGTTGACGACGTACACATCCGGCCGGTCGGCAAGTACGTCACGAATCGCGCGCAGTGCGGTGTAGAAGTCCATCGGACTAGCGGTTGCTGCGAGATGGGCGGCCATGCGCTCGGCGTTGTGCTGTTTATTCGTGGCGATCGCATCGAGCCATGCAGCGGGCGGCTGCAGACAAGCGAGTGTCAGACCGGCCAGCAGTGCCGTCACGCAGGAACCGATATCGCCGACGACGGGCGCAGCAATCGGCTGGTTGCTGTCGATTTCGGTTGGACTGATATCGACCTGTATGAAATGCGCCGTTGCCGACCACTGCGGCGCCTTGCCGTGCCCCAGCAGCCAGTTCAGCCGTGCGCCGATCAGCACCACGACGTCCGCCTGGGCAAGCACAAGCGAGCGGGCCGCAGCCGCCGATTGCGGGTGATCGTCGGGCAGCAGGCCCTTGGCCATCGACATCGGTAAAAACGGTATGCCGGTGGTTTCGATGAAGGCGCGAATGGTGTCGTCGGCCTGTGCGTAGGCGGCGCCCTTGCCGAGAATCACAAGCGGACGCTGCGCGCGCGCCAGCAGTTCGATTGCCCGGTCCACCGATTCGCGTGAAGGGATTTGTTTGGGAGCCGGGTCGACCACGCGTACCAGCGAGCGCGCCGCCGTCTGCTCATCGAGAGCCGCGCGCAGTACCTCGGCGGGCAGATCGAGATAAACGCCGCCAGGCCGCCCGGACACCGCTGCGCGGATCGCACGGGCGATGCCGATACCGATGTCCTCGGGCCGGTTGACGCGGAACGCGGCCTTCGCGTAAGGCTTCGCCGCATTCATCTGGTCGAGTTCCTCGTAGTCGCCTTGCTGCAGATCGACGATGGCCCGGTCGCTGGATCCGCTGATCAGGATCATCGGAAAACAGTTCGTGGTCGCGTTAGCCAGCGCCACCATGCCGTTGAGGAACCCCGGTGCGGAGACGGTAAGGCAAACCCCCGGCTTTTGCGTCAGATAGCCTGCGATCGCGGCGGCGTTGCCGGCCGACTGCTCGTGCCGGAACCCGATGTACCGCATGCCCTCGGCTTGCGCGAGGCGGGCGAGGTCGGTGATGGGAATGCCGACTACGCCGTAGATCGTGTCGATGCCGTTGAGCTTTAGCGCATCGACGACAAGATGAAACCCGTCGGTCAGGACGGTCTGTTCGGATTCGATAGTCATCTTTGAGTACCTTGCGATGGTTGCCTGGTTGCCTGGTTGCCTGGTTGTGTGCAGTGCAGGGACGCCTAGACGACCTTCGCTTCACGCAGCTTGTCGATCTGTGCCTGGCTATAGCCGAGGCCCGCGAGTACCTCATCGGTGTGCTCGCCGAGCAGCGGCGAGCCGACGATATCGGGCGTGAAGTCGGAGAACTTGATGGGGCTGCCAATGGTGAGGTAGGTACCGCGCTTCTTTTGCTGAACTTCAACGACGGTGCCGCTTGCGCGCAATGCCGCGTCGTTGGCAATTTCCTTCATGTTCAGCACCGGCGAGCACGGCACGCCGAACTTGCGGAGGATGTCGACTGCCTCGAATTTGGTTTTGTCGGCCAGCCACTTCTCGATATCCGCGAAAATCTCGAAGATGTGTGACTGACGCGCATGTGCGGTGGCGTAGGCCGGATCGTCGCTCCATTCCGGCTTGCCGATCGCCTGGCAGGTTGGTCCCCAGTCCTGTTCCTGGATGGTGAAGTAGATGTACGCGTTCGGATCGGTCTCCCAGCCCTTGCACTTGAGCACCCACCCGGGTTGCCCGCCGCCGCCCGCATTGCCGCCACGCGGCACGACATCGCTGAAGGTGCCGTTCGGATACTGCGGATATTCCTCCAGATAGCCGACCCGTTCGAGCCGTTGCTGGTCTCGCAGCTTGACGCGGCACAGGTTCAACACCGCGTCCTGCATCGACACGGATACCTTCTGCCCCTTGCCGGTTTTTTCGCGTCCGATCAACGCGGTCAGGATGCCGATTGCGAGGTGCATACCGGTGTTGCTGTCGCCGAGTGCGGCTGCGCTGATCGTCGGCGGGCCGTCCCAGAAGCCGGTTGTCGATGCGGCGCCGCCCGCGCATTGCGCGACGTTCTCATAAACCTTGATGTCGGAATACGGCGAATTCTCGTTGAAGCCCTTCACCGAACCGAAGATGATGCGCGGGTTGAGTTCCTGGATATATTCCCACGTGAACCCCATCCGGTCCATCGCGCCCGGTCCGAAATTTTCGACCAGCACGTCGGCATCGCGGATCAGTTGCTCCATGATCGCCTTGCCTTCGGGTGTTTTCGTGTTGAGTTCTAGCGACTTCTTGTTGCTATTGAGCATCGTGAAGTAGAGCGCATCGAGATCCGGGATGTCCCGCAATTGACGGCGTGTGACGTCACCCACACCAGGACGCTCCACCTTCAGAACTTCGGCACCGAACCATGCCAATAACTGCGTGCAGGCGGGACCGGCTTGTACACCGGTAAAGTCGATAACCTTGATTCCCTTCAGCGGTAAATTCATGATGGCCTCTCCAATACGGGGCGATAAAGCGGTTGATTGTCAAATGACACTGGGACCCGGACGTGCGCAAACACAAACACGGATGAGCGCTTCAACCATGTTGCGCACTGTCTGGATGGTCTGTCGTGCCAGGCGGACGCGGTTTCAGCTGGCGCCGGTGGATCTGGACCCACTCTAAGCGCGTCGGTACCCTGCCGAAATGATCTGGATCAATCAATGAAGGCGAATGGATTTTTGTATCGAAATTAGAAATTTTTGGTAATAAATATCGCGAATCTCGACAGGCTTTCCATGGTTTTTAAAATTCCATTTTAATGATTAAAATGAATTAATTTATAAAAATAATAACTGAAACAAACTGCCGATCAATCTGTCCAAGTCTCAGCGTTGAGACAGTCTCTATCGTTCAATGCGGCAATGTCTGGGCTATCAAATACTCGCGAGTGGGCAGTTATCGCGTAGACGTTGCTTTTCTCTTCGATGGCTCGAAGTTGAAGAATCACGAACGGCTCGTTGACCATAGTGGTCCATAGCGGATGGAGGTGGTCACAAACGGGCGTGGTCTGTTCCACAACTACAACCGTTCCAAGAGGCAGTGCGGCGAAAAGCACGAGAGGTTGATGCACGCACTTGGCTATCCATCGCGATAGATGTCCGGGCGTTGGCCGCGATACACGCACAGGCATTCACACGTCCTCTTGCCTCTCTCCTTTCGAACTATGTACTGTCAAGGGGTTTATAGTGCCGGTCCGATGCGACAGCGGGTGCGCATCAACGAGCGCTATCCGTGGCGCTCGGTGATGCCTTCATTCATGTCTTCGCCGGAAAATAAGCCATGCTGCCAGGCTCGTAAGACCGACTGACATCAGAATGACGATCCAGAATCCCTTGTCGTAGTACCTGAAGGGGATGCCGCCGACGTTCATGCCCAACAGGCCGGAAATCAGATTCACGGGCGAAGCGATTACGGTGACGGCCGTTAATATCAGGACACTCCAGTTGGTGTGCTCGGCGACCCTGTCGGCGATTTCCTCTTCGAGCAATTTGACGCGTTCCTGCAGGCCGACCATATCGCGTAACGCCAGGGAGAATTCCTCCGCAGACTGCTGCAGGGATTGGGCGTCTTCTTCCCGCACCTAGTGCGGCGGCCGATTGATAAGCCGGAACAGAGATGCGGGCTCCGGTGCCAGAAGGCGGCGCAGCCGCACGAGGTCGCGACGGATGCCGCCCAGGCTGGCGCGCGTGGGTAATTGACCGGAGAGCAGCGTTTCTTCGACGGTATTGGTGATTTGCGCCGAGTTCCCGACAATACCGAGTAGCACATCCGCCTGCTCTTGCAGCCGGTGGATCAATAGCGACATCGGACCATGGAAGGCTTCCCCTGCCTCGACTGCCAGCCGTAACTGGTTCACCGAACGCAGGGAGAGGCTGCGTACGCTCAGAAGACAGCGAGCGCCCACGTTAAGCCAGAGCGTTGCTACCTTGAGGGGCTTTTTCCGCTCAAAATCATAGTCGACGTCATTGATTACGGCGATCAGGTTTTGATGCACGTGCGCAATACGGGTTGAGCGGGAACCTTCCCTGAGCGTTTCGCCGAATGTCTCCGGCAGTTCCAGATGCTGCAGGGGCCAACCCGCAAGGACGGTCGGGATGTCGCGGAAATGCAGCCAGATGAATTCTCCATCCGTGCCGTTCTAATTCTTCAGCCATTCGATGGCTGTTTTTGCGTCGACCTTGCGGCCCACTCCGTTTCTGGAAAAGAGGTAGCCGAGGTCCAATGGAAAGTGATCTGTTTCCTGAACCGATATAGCTTCTGTCGCCATTCCCCGCTTCTTCCAGTCGAGCACATCGTGCCAATTGTTGCAACCGTCCCGCTTTTTGCCGACGCTGACGAGTGATGAGGGGAGGTCAGAATCATATGTGAGCACTATGCGGATAGCACCAGAGGAAACGCCAGGAAACGCAAGAAGTCCAAAAGCAGGCTGCTTGAAGATATGTTCCTTCAGACCCGACATGAACCAGAATGAAGACAGATTAGGTATCCTGCATAGATAAACATTTGCCATGCGTCAATCGACCGCTGACGTACCCAGAGAGGGGATATCGCGCATATCTCGACATGGCAAAAATATGATTTGCGTCAAGACGCAAACCGGGGTGAGCGTACACCCTACGGTCATCGACACACCGGAAAGGTTTGCCGGATCGATCCGTGGTGCGTGCGGGAGGATTGCCTCGATCATGCGATCGATGGGGAAAACGTCATGTTACACACAGAATATCGGATTATCCTTGCGGCAATTGCCGTATTTGCTTCCTTGGCAGGCATGGGGGCCGCCGTTCACGGCTTGCTATTCGACGAATACAATGTCACTCGCTATGGTGTTGCCGTGATCGTGGCCAGCGTTGCATGCTTCGTTATGCTCCTCAATCCAGCAACTGGACACGAGGCATGAATGAAACGGATACCGGCCGGGCATACTCACCGGTGCGAAGTCGACTGGGGTCATATGTTAGCCATGAAAACCAGTCGCTACAATGCATTGTCGTCGGCTGCGAACAGCCCGTGTTCCGGCTGGATGGACGCGTCATCGATACATTGCACATGCCAGTGACCCTGAGCGGAAGGCAGTCCCGCATGCGCGCACCACTGTGCGCGACCCGTTTCACCCTCGAAGGGGCCACCTGTCGAATCGAGATCGAGGTTTTCGAGCACACATAACGGACGTGTGCTCTGCGCGCCGCAGATCATTGTGCCGTGCGGGTCGGAGACCAACGTGCCCCACTCGGGCAGATCGAGCCCCAGGTGACCTTCTCGTGACCACTGCCGCGTTTCCTTGTCGAGCCAGAGAATAGCGTAGGCGCACGGATCGACGCGGTCGAACGTATCGAGATGAAGAGTGACGCGCATGGTGTTCTCCGGTCGCGTGACGCAGCGCGCTTGCGCCGCAGTCATCATGTCATTGATTCAGCACCCACTGAACTAGTGTGTGGGCGTCTTCCGGCGAAAGCGGGCCGCCGCGGTCAGCGGGCAGCGGCATCGACATATCGCCCCAATGCGCCTTGCCGCCCACTCTCAGTTTTTGTTCGAGCATTACGCTCGCGTCCGGCATGTTGCGGTAGTGCGCCGCGATCTGCTGGAACGAGGGCGCGAGAAATGGCGCGTCGACGGTATGGCAGAACATGCAATGCTGCTGGTCGACCAATGCGGTGGGCTCGGACTGTGCTTGCGCTTCGCCGTCAGCCACGCACAGCATGCCCACAACGCCGGCAATGAAACGCTTCTGGATGAGGGCGTTCACGAATGACACTCCGGGGCAGTTATTAAAGCCAGTGTACGAGCGTTGTCGTGAGCGAGGTTGACTCATGTCAATGCGATAGGGCGACCTGATTCGCCGTTGCGTGCGCTCGCGTCCTGTCTCCCGTTGACCTGGGTCAAGCGAGGCCTGTGACGGCAGCTTGTCACCCGGCACCAGCGGACTATCCTGATCAAAAGCCGGTCTCTCACATGGAGTGCCGGACGGTCGCTTAAGACACCTGCGTCTGGCCATGCTGGGCGGGCAAGGATGGAAGTCCACACGCGCTGAGGTACGACATGATGCATATCACTTTTCCACAGGAACGTCCTGAGTATTGCGGGCGGGACCTGGTTTTGGCGTTCCCTGCCAAGGTGAACGGTGAGCGCGTTCAGTGCGCGATCACCGCTGAAGCGCTGGAAGATCATTTCGGCGCTGCGTCGCTGCGCGAAGACGACCTGATCAGTGCCTTCGATACCCATCGGCATGCGATTGAACATGCTGCGCGACGCATGCTGAGCGAAGTCGGCGGCAAACCGGTGCTGTTGCATAGCGGATACCTGCGTTTCTGCGAGTGATCCGCCTGAACACAGGGGAGATGCATGCCCCCATGCGCGGCTGCTACATGAGCCGGTTACCGCCTGATCGTCATGTCATCGCGTCAGGCGCCGGTAGGCGAGCCTTGATTCAGGTCAACCGTCAGCTCGCGCGTTGAAGTAAACGTACGGAAGGTGTACGCCGCATGCCGCATTTATTCACAACCGGAGTCCCGTCATGTCCCGCGATAGACTATTGGTGCCGCTGCTCGAGATCGCACGAGGGACGGATCTGAGCGAAGACGATCTGACACGCATGGTCGGCGATGAAATCAGTCGTCTGTCGGTCGGTGCGCGGGTCCACGACTATATTCAGGTGATTGCGGTCAAGCGGGTATGCGACAAGGTGAGGCATAGCGCTTCTCATGATCGTGCCGGTGGCAACCATCACGCAAGGCAGGTGTGACATGCGCGCAATGGTATTCGACGGTACTCCGGCGCTTCTGCGCGACATGCAGGTTCCAGACCCTCTGCCGGCTGCGGGCCAGTTGCTGATCGACGTCCACGCATGCGGCGTTTGCCGTACCGACCTCCATCTGATTGGCCGCGAATTGCCCCACCCAAAGCGGCCGGTCATCCCGGGCCATGAAATCGTCGGCACCGTCGCCGCGGTGGGGGCGGGAGTCAGCGGTTTTAGTGTTGGAGAACGGGTTGGCGTGCCATGGGTAGGCCACACCTGCGGCCACTGTCGCTACTGTCTCTCCGGTCGCGAGAATCTGTGCGATGACCCGGGGTTCACCGGGTACACGATCGACGGCGGTTATGCGGAGCGTACGGTCGCCGACAGCCGTTACTGCTTCCATCTGCCTGAGCAATATTCGGACGTGGAAGCGGCGCCACTGCTGTGCGCGGGACTTATCGGCTATCGCACGCTGGCCATGGCAGGCGACGCCCAGCGGATCGGCATCTACGGCTTCGGTGCCGCGGCCCATATCGTGGCCCAGGTTGCGCTTCATCAGGGCCGCGCGATTTATGCATTTACGCGCGACGGCGATGTGGCGGCTCAACAACTCGCGCTGCGGCTCGGTGCGACGTGGGCGGGCAGCAGCAACGACGCTGCGCCGGACGAACTCGACGCTGCGTTGTTGTTCGCGCCAGTCGGCGCACTTGTGCCGATTGCCCTGAAGGCAGTGGTGAAAGGCGGTATCGTGGTATGCGGCGGGATTCACATGAGCGACATTCCGTCCTTTCCGTATGACTTTCTATGGGGCGAGCGTCGCGTGGTATCCGTGGCCAATCTCACGCGGGAAGACGGCCTTGCGTTCATGCGTCTGGCCGCCGATATTCCGCTCGACGTCGAAACGACGCGTTATCCGCTGGGCGAGGCCAACCGGGCGCTTGCCGATCTGCGCGAGGGAAAGCTGACGGGGGCCGCAGTGCTGGCAATCCGCTAACGGGAACGCTTGCCGGGCCTCAGTCAAGAGACTTGCGGAATCGCAGCACGCTGATTGTCAGCATGACCGCGCCCAGCAGGCCCATTGCCGCGAGTTGGGGCCACAGCACGGCAAAGCTGACACCTTTGAGGAACACCGAGCGCAGCACGACGAGAAAATAGCGTGGCGGATTGATCAGCGTGATCCATTGCATGATTTTGGGCATCGCCGCGATCGGAAACGCGAATCCCGACAGAATGAAAAGCGGGTTGATAAGAAAGAAATTCAGGGCAAACGCCTGTTGCTGGGTGCGCGAGAAGGTCGACAGCAGCAAGCCGAGGCCGAGCGCCGCCAGCAGGAACAGCGATGCGCCCGCCAGCATGACGAGCAGATTGCCGACGAACGGAACGTGAAACCACCAGACGCCGACCGCTGTGACGAGCGCGACGTCGCCCAGACCGATCAGGAAGAACGGCACGGTCTTGCCGAGGATGAATTCGACCGGCCGGATCGGGCTCACCATGATCTGCTCCAGCGTGCCGATCTCCCGCTCGCGAACCACTGCAAACGCGGTGAGGCTCACTACCTGCATCAGCGAGAGCGTGCCAACCACCCCTGGAATGAAAAACCAGCGGTCGTCGATGGCGTCATTGTACCAGGGACGCTCGCGCAGCGAGACCGCCACGGCGGACGGCGCCGCTCCGGCGGACTGGGGCCAGGCCTCGCTTGTCTGGTCGGTCTGGAATTGCGTGACGATCTGGCTGACGTAACCGAGCGCGATGAGCGCCGTGTTGGAATTGGTGCCGTCCACGAGGATCTGCAGCGGCGCGCTGCGGCCGTCGTTCAGATATTGCGAGAACCCTGCATGGATCACGATTGCCATCGTGGCATCGCCCGTATCGATGTCATGGGTGATCTCCGGTTCCGTGCCGGCGTTGTCCACGACGTAGAATTTGCCGGTGGCGGCGAAGTGGGAGACCAGGCTGCGGCTTGCCTGGCTATGGTCGAGATCGAGTACGGCGAGACTCACATGATTGACCGTGAAGGTCGCGGCGTAACCGTAGACGATGACCTGCAGCAACAGCGGCACGATAAGCCGGAACAGTGCCCAGCGGTCGCGCTTGAGCTCGAGAAACTCCTTCATCAGCATAACCTGCAGGCGGTCGAACATGATGGGCTAGTCCAGGTGTTTGTGGAAGGCGCGGGCGGCCATCCAGATGATGGCGGCCGCATACACAGCCAGCGCCAGGATCGGCAGGGCAAGTTCGGTAACGGTGCTGCCTTTCAGGAACACCGCGCGCAGGATGGTGATGTAGTAGCGCGGTAGACCAGCAGGGTCGCGGCCTGGATTGGCGCGGGCATCTGGTCGATCGCGAAGGTGTAGCCCGACAGCATGCTGGTCGGCAACATGGTCAGCAGCAGCGCAACCTGGCTCGCGCCGAGCTGGCTGCGGATGTGGACCGAGACCAGATAGCCGATGCCGAGCGCGACGAGCGTAAAGAGCGCGGTGGTGGCGACCAGCGTGACGATGCTGCCGCGAAACGGCACGTCAAACCAGAAGATCGTGCTGAGCAGGCAGAACGCGGCATTCGCGAGCCCGATCGCAAAGTACGGCAGCAGCTTGCCGAGCATCACTTCGAGCGCGGTGATGGGGGTGGAGATGAGTTGCTCCATCGTCCCGCGTTCCCATTCGCGCGAACCTGGTCGAGCTTGAGCTTGGCGTCGGCGGCCGCCTGGTTCGCGCGGGCAAGCGCGATGTTGTTGCGTGCGACTGCCACTAGTGCCTGATCGTGCGCGAGCGTGGTGGCGGATTGCCGCTCGGCAGTAAAGGCGAGGTCGCGCGCCTGAACGGCGATGGCGTTGTTCTTCACGAGGGTTTCGTCACGCGCGAGATCCAGCTGCTTTTCGGCAAGGTCGAACTGATCGCTGACGACACTGTTGTGGGCCGCAGTCAGCGTGCTTTCGTTCGCGCTGATCTGCGCGGTTGCAACATCGAGGTCGGTGCGGTCGATTTCGGTCTGTTCGCGATACAGGCGGTCGTCGAGCCGCGCGAGCACCGTATCGCGTTTGACATAAGCCCCTTCGTCAAACGGCAGATAGACGATCGGCGCCTGCACCTGAGTGACGCTCAGGACGCTCTCGTGCGCCTCGATGTTGCCGGATACGACGACCCGGCTGGCGTCCTGAGAGGGGCCGAACAGCGTCGGCCAGCGCCACGCGCCGTAGCCGCCGATCGCGACAACGAACAGCGCGAGTGCCAGCAGAACCTGCAGGCGATGCGCTGATACAGCAGTGTGAAGTTTATCGAACACGGTTCTTTCGCGTTTTTGTTGTGACGAAACCGGTGGGCCATCCTCAATATCGGTGCTGCCGGATCATGCCGGCGTGTCTGCGTCCTCGCTGCCGCCGTACGAGGTCCAGCGCCTCGCCGTGTCGCGCTCGGCCGGCGTCAGAGCCGGATAGTCGGTGTAGCCTGCCGCGCCGCCGCCGAAGAACGTCGCGCGGTCGGGAGTGTTCAGCCGCGCGCCGATGCGCAGGCGTTCCACGAGGTCCGGATTGGCGATGTAGAGCCTGCCGAACGAGACGAGATCCGCCAGATCGTGCCTGCGTGAGTTCAGCGCCAGTTCCAGGTCATAGCCGTTATTCGCCATGTAGAGCCCCTTGAACGATCGCCGCAGATGCTGGAAGTCGAATCCGTCCGGATGCTCGCGCGGTCCCTGCGTCACGCCTTCGATGACATGGATATAGGCCAGATCGAATGCATTCAGTTGCTCGGCAACATACCCATATGTTGCGGCGGGATCGCTGTCAAGGTCTGCGCCGTTGACCGGGCTGACCGGCGACAGACGAATGCCGGTGCGTTCGCTGCCACAGACCTCGGCGACCGCTTCGACCACTTCGAGCAGGAAACGCGCGCGGTTTTCCCGCGAACCGCCATAGGCATCGGTGCGCCGGTTGGTACTGTCGCGCAGGAACTGCTCGATGAGGTAGCCGTTGGCCGCATGGATCTCGACACCGTCGAAGCCGGCCGCCAGCGCGTTTTGTGCCGCATGACGATACTGGTCGACGATCTGCGGAATTTCCGCCGCATCCAGCGCGCGCGGTGTCGGGCAGGGCTGGAAGCCCGACGCGGTATAGGACGTGGCATCCGGTCTGAGCGCCGAAGGCGAGACCGGCAGCACGCCGCCTGGCTGCAAAGACGGGTGGGAGACCCGGCCGACGTGCCAGAGTTGCGGGAAAATCCTGCCGCCCCGGGCATGGACACCTTCCGTTACCTGCCGCCAACCCTCCACCTGCGCATCGTCATGGATGCCTGGTGTCAACGCATAGCCTCTTGCAGTGGGCGAGATGTTGACGCCCTCGCTGATGATCAGTCCGGCCGAGGCCCGCTGCGCATAATATTCGGCAATCAGTGCACCGGGGATGCCGTGTTCGTCCGCGCGGCTGCGCGTCAGCGGTGCCATGACGATACGGTTTGCCAACTGATAGGGCCCAAGTTGAACCGGTTGAAACAGGTCACTGAGCGTCTGGGCCGTTTCTATCCTGCTTCCCATCGATCTCTCCTCGCGTGCCGCCCGACGCGAGGCCGAATGGCGGTGGCCGGCAGCGCATGCACCGGAACACCACGAGCGTAGACCGTCGAAGGCGAGCCCCTTTGACCTTGGTCAACGAGGGAACCGGTCAGTCCACGTGAATAGTCGTGCGGCAGGCCGTCGTCACGGGTGATTGATCGTGCTGAACACAGTTTGATCCAACGCAAGGTCGTGCAATCTGTCGAGCGTCTACTTGATAGGTGCCTGGTTGTCTTTTAAGCCGTCTCGCTATCGACAGTGGCCAGGAAACATTTTCTTGCCGGTATTCCATGAGGAGAGTATCCATGCAGTCCCAAATCACCATGATGGCGCTTATGGTCGTTTCCACCCTGCTTACCATTGCAACGTTCAGACGTTTGACCGTCACCCGGATGACCCCTCAAAGAGTCGCGGCGCGGCGTCGGGTGCAGTGAAAGATCTGCCGCTTTCCGACGTCTATCAGTTGCTGGAACCAGGTCCTGTCGTTCTGCTGACGAGCTGTCATAACGGACGCACCAACGTTATGACAATGTCATGGCACATGATGGTCGAATTCACGCCGCCGCTGGTGGCGCGTGTTGTCAGCCGCGCGGATTACAGCTTTGCCGCGTTACGGGCAACCCGCGAATGCGTGATCGCCATTCCGGAGGCGGAGCTTGCGCCGAAAGTGGTCGAGATCGGCAATTGCTCGGGACGTGAAATCGACAAACTCGAGACCATTGGTTTGACGCCACTGCCGGCTGAATGCATCGCAGCGCCGCTGATCGCGGAATGCTTCGCCAATCTCGAATGCAGGGTAGTCGAGACGCGGCTGGTGAACAAATACGACCTCTTCGTGCTTGAGGTGCTGAAAGCATGGAGGGATCCGCGTCAGCGCAATCCAAAGACAATTCACCACCGTGGATATGGTGTCTTCGTCGTCGACGGCGAAACGATCCGGCCGAAGTCAAGGATGCCGTAACGAATCACCTGTCAGGATGACCTGCCTTGAGTGAGAAGGAGAATATATGAAACACCTCGTCGTGGTGGCTCACCCCGTGAAAGACAGCTTTACGATGGGACTCGCCCGCACCTATACGGATGAACTGGAAAAACTCGGACATACGCAACGGACATGTGACCTTTATCGCATGGGGTTTAACCCTGCACTGACCGCGCATGAGTTAACGCCGGCTGGCGACGGGCATCCAGCCTGCGCCGATGTGGCGCAGGCACAGGATGAGATCCGTGCCGCCGATGTTCTGACCGTATTCTATCCGCTCTGGTGGATGTCGATGCCGGCGATGATGAAGGGCTATGTCGACCGTGTTTTCGCCCGCGGCTTCGCTTACGAATCCAGTCGAGGAATTGTGCACGGGCTGCTCGCGGGGAAGAAGGCGCTGATGGTCACCTGCTCGGGTGCGCCGCTGCCGCAGTTGGTGAAGAGCGGTAACTGGAACGCCGTGCAGGTTTTGCAGGATACCCATGTCTTCCGCTCAGCCGGCTTCGAATTGATCGAGCATCTGCATTTCGATGAGATTGTTCCGTCTTTGCCGGAGACTGCGGCCGCGCAGCATATGGAACGCATCCGCTCCTGCGTACGGCAGCATTTCTGATTTCAGGCGTGGTTTCAGGACGAGTGAAAGGAGCGGCAATCATGTACTCCACGAGAGGACAAAATCGACGTCGATGGTGGGTCGTGTTCGTTCAGGCGGCAGTCCTGAGCGTAATGCTTGCAATTGGCACGACATGGGCCGGTTCGACCTATGACCATCCGATGGACAGATCAATCGTGACTGGCATGAAGGCACCGGAGTGTGCTGAGGTTCGCGTGATGCGAGCTGGCTCGCTACTTCTTGCCAGGCAGCCGGACAGCGATGTCTGCCGGTCGTTTTTTCTTTACCGGACAACGTTCCCGGATGCTGCCAATGATCCGCATGCCTATATGGCGTCCGTCATGGAGGACCGGATCGGCGAATTCCGGCAACTGGTGGGCTACGTTTGCCTGCTGTGGCTCGCCGTCGCGGGTGTCGTGATTGGCGTGGTGTACACCGTTCGCTTCGGGTATCGACGGTACTGGTGCTGCGCACAGCGGCAAAACGACTGAGCACGATACAACACCCGTCGTTCCGGGCGAACCATACTGTAACCGGAACACTGGACGATCTGATATCTCACGCATTTGAAGGAGATAAGTCATGGAAGAGAACTACCCGCAGCGGCACCACGAACTTCAAACCTTGCTTGGCAAGATCCGGCACGAGATATCCGGCCCCATGACCGGTTTTGAGCACCTCCACAAGGAAGCCATGGCGGGCGGCGCATTATCGGCAAAGCACAAGGAACTGATGGCGCTGGCCATAGCGATTGCACTGCGCTGTGACGACTGCATTGCATACCACGTGCATGATGCATTGCATGCGGGGGCTGCGCGACAGGAGATCCTCGAAACCGTAAGTGTTGCCCTCATGATGGGCGGTGGTCCGGCGATGATGTATGCGTGCCATGTGTATGACGCGATCGAACAGTTTGAAGGCCGGGCGGGCGGTTTGCCGTCGACTTCAGGTCTTCTCGGTGCGGGTGTTGATCACGGCGCTATCTGAGCCGGTATCACCGCCGTGGCATCATACGGCAGTTGGCGGGCGAAATTCGCATGCCCCGGACGGACAGCTCATGTGACGACTAGAGATCGTGCAAGGTCTTGAATGCCTGATATAGGACGCGCGGATCGTACTGACCTTTATATACCGGCGGTGGCGTGAGGTTCAGGCCGAGCAGGGCATAGACAGCGGTCTGGGCGGAGCGGACCGAATATTCGACAGTGAATACGACGTCGTCCGGCAATTCGCAGAATTGTCCGCTGAACGCGAGGTTCGTCCAGCCTTCGGGCACGACCTTGGGTCGATCGCCGTGCGCACGCGCAAGGAACTGACTGGTGATGAAGGGCATCATGCATGGAATGCAGGTGGCATGCGCGAGTATCCCGCGAGTCTGCGCTGCCAGACCGAGATGGCCCAGTATCTCGGTCATGATTTCCCGTCCTGTGCATGCGGACATTGGTTTTTTGACGAAGTCCCCTGACTTGTCGACGAACAGGCCATAGCCCCAGAGCACATTTACGCCATCGGGCTGTCCGACGAAGTGCGGCTGGTGCGGCAGAACAATAGAGGCGAGCCAACTCGACTGCGGGAACGTAATCAAGCCGCCTTCCCCAGGTACATTGCCCGTCAGATCGCGAATCAGGCGGAAAAGAGTGGGGTCGCGCAGCGTCGTGGTGAACGATAGCCATCTGGACTCGTCGATATGGTCGGCGAATACCGCCGGTCAGCCGAACGCGGGGCGGCCGGCAGCTATTTTCTTCCACAGCGTCCACGCGCCGCCGTCCGGTTTGCCATTGACAAGAGCAGCACGATCCATATCGCCAAGGCTTGAACCATCAGTCATTGAACCCAGTGTGACGATCACGCTGTCTGTCGGCCCCACGGTGATAGTGTAAGACTGGCCGGCGCGCTCGCAGAGGATACCCTTGACCTCATTCCTTTCTGTGCCTTCCTCAAGGACGAGATCGGTAACGCGGGTGTTCAGTTCGAACTTTACGCCACGCTCATCGAGCCATTTATGCAGTGGCCGGACCATCGAGTCGTACTGGTTGTAGACCGTGCGCATGATCCCGTGCAACTGGTTAAAGCCAGAAACCATGTGAGCGAAGCGCCGCAGGTAGAGTCTGAATTCGAGTGCACTGTGCCATGGCTGGAATGCAAAGGTTGTACACCACATGAACCAGAAATTCGTCTTGAAGAAGGACGGCTCAAAGTAGTCAGAAATGCGGCGGTTTGCCATCAGGTGTTCAGGCTCGATCGCCAGGCGTTCGAGTGTGAGAATGTGTGGTTCATCGAGTCCGTAAGAAGGCGCGTCCAGTCGATGCCCGTCCTGAAACAGGCGCGACTTCGACGAGGTTTTCATCGTGTCGTTCCAGTCGAAGATTTCCTCGGTCACGGTTTTGCTTCTGTCTAGCGTCGGAATCGACGAAAACAGGTCAAAGGTGCACAGATACTTGCTTTCGAACATGCGCCCGCCGCGCATCAGATAGCCGTCCTGCGCGGAGCCGACACCATCTAGGCTGCCGCCAAGGCGATCGCTTTCCTCGAAAATCGTGATATTGCAGCCGCGCACGTCGCCGTCGCGGATCAGAAATGCGGCAACTGCGAGCGACGCGATTCCGCCACCCACCAGATAGAATTTTCCTTCGCTTCGATCGATCCCGGCGGTATGCCCGGTGCCAGACCATTTTGAGTCTTGCGTTCTGCGATGCATGGAAATGCTCCTCTCCGGATTGGGCGCCGCGAGCGATGCGGCGCGACTGTGCAGACGCTTCAGGAATGGGCGATACGTATCGGTCTGCCCGCCTATAAAAGAACGGGAGTGCGCCTTCCACGATATCCGTTTGCATTGATTCGTCATTGAGTTAAGTCAACGAGCAAGACCCAACCGGTCCGTCTGTCCGATTTATGCCGCAGCCTTGAACGCCGTGCTGCACTGTATTCCTGCGGTCAGGGCGTCCTGACTATCGCGTCTTCTTGACATCGGCACGCGGTAAGCCACGCAAAGTGACCTGGATCAACTGGCCACGCCCAATGGCAACTAGCATGGTCAGGTAGCACTGTTTTCTGATTGGCAGAGAGAATCCTTGTCCTGATGTAAGCACTGGAGTCACTCGTTCGTTCAGAAGCTACCCTCAATCCCTTGAAAACGATGGAAGAGTCATGATCCGAGCACGAACAATCGCAATCCTGACGGTTACGACCGCAGCCTGGCTGATTCCGGCCGCCTACGCACAGCAGGATGTATCGCAAGCGACCGCGGCGGTGGTTCAAAAAACCGATGTCGACGCCGATGCCGCTTTGAACCGGCTTTATGCGAAAACTCCGGACGCCCGTGAACTGGTCGCTGAGGCAAAAGGCGTCCTGGTTTTCCCCGGTGTTCGTGCCGGCGGCGCGGTTCTGGGCGTGGAATATGGACATGGTGTATTGCGTAGTGCGGGCACACCCAATAACTATTACAACGTGATGACCGGGTCGGTAGGGGCCACGCTCGGTTACGAATCAAAAAGCGTTGTTCTCCTGTTCCTGACGCAAGAGGCGCTCGATCGCTTTCGCAACGGCAATGGCTGGACAGCAGGCGTCGACGGCTCCGTCGCTTTGCTTTCGCTCGGTGAAAGCGGAAAAGTCGACACCAATACGGCCCACTCGTCCATCGTAGGTTTTGTGTTGACGAAGAAAGGGTTGATGGTCGACCTGTCGCTCACCGGAACGCGCTTTACTAAAGCGCCTGTCTGATTTCCGGCTCGGGATAATTGTCCAACGTGAAGGACAGATGCGGACTCACGAGGAGGCAAGATGAAACTGGTCATGACGGCAATCACCGTCTTCATGATCTGGCTGGTGAGCGGCTGCAGCATACCGGTGGCGCAAGACCGCGATGCGGATGTGAATGCGGCACTGCTGGACGTGCTGGACGTGCTGGACCAGTATCAGTATCGAGCGGGTCTCGTATCGAACCTGCTCGCAGCCGTGCATGGCGGTGCGACCCGTGAACAGCCGTCGCTCGCGGCACTCGCGTCTGCCAGATTCCAGTTGGCGGCCATTCCATCGACCCCGGGCGTGCTGGACGATCCAGTGGCGTTCCAGCGCTTCGAGGTCGCCCAGCGGCAGCTGGCAGACTCGCTGTCAGGTCTGTTGATCGCGATCGACGATGACCGCCAGCTGGCTGCCGATGCAAAAATTGGCCGGTTGAGGTTCCAGTTCGCCACGACCGAAAGCCGGATTGCGGTGTCGCGCGATCAGTATGATCAAGCGGCCAAACGGTACAATGCCGCGCTTGCCCGTTTCCCTGACAGTCTCACGGCGCAGGTTTTCGGCTATCGCAGGCGGCCTACTTTCAGCGGACCAGAGGAGGCGGTACCGCGTCACGCTCCTCGCGTGGACTTTGGTTCGTTGCGTGGTTCATTGCGCGTCTGATGATTCAGATTTTTGAAATGATTAGGTTTCCTGAATATTAAAACTGCGATCCCAAGTTTCGCTTGATCACGGGGTTGTTACTCTGAACCCTGATCACGGGAGCTTGGATGGTCAGTGGTGGCCTCGGGAACGCCGTGCGCCGAGATCATCAGGACAGGACATTGCGCCATCCGCAAAAAGCGTTCAGCGACGCTACCGAGCACGAGCCGCTGAACGCCGCGCCTGCCGTGCGTCCCCATTACAACGAGATCGGCTTTCAGGTCCCTGGCCGCGTGAAGGATGCAGTGAGCGACATCGAAGTCGTCGCCAACCGGATTGGTTTCGATGACCCGGGTCGCACCTTGGACACCATTGTGTTTCATCCGCGCGAGCGCGACGTCGGCGAGGTGTTTGCCTTCCTCCAGGAAGGCATCGCGTACGACGCTCGGATCGTAGCCGGGGGCGTCATAGACCATCAGCGGCACGTCGACGACATAGAGCGGCTGCAACGCAGCGCCGGACTCGCGAGCCAGTTGCAGGGCCGCATCGAACGCACGTCTGGATGTCTCACTGCCATCAATGGCAACCAGAATGTATCGGTACATGTCGGACCTCGCCGATAAGAACTGTATGCCCATCATGGGCAACAAATGGATGTGGATTGCTGATCTGGATCAAACCGTTCAGGTTCCTGGGCTAACCCGAGTGGATCAACCACCCACGTGGTGTGGCATGGGGCTCATAGCTCGAGTGTGCGTCCCGAAGCGCTCCCGCTCCCATGGCTACCCGATTGATACAGGTCAACGCCCACATGCATCGTTCACCTACAGTGGCTTGGACTGCCACCTCGGCGTTGCCGGGTGACCCACTGCACCGGACTCATGCCGCCCTTTTACCTGTTCCATTGAAATCAGGAGCCGATCATGGCGATCATATTCGATACTCCCTTTGGTATCTATGGCTCGAATCCGGGAGTCGCGCTACGTGTAGCGGCGTTCGGGAAGGAGTGCCGGCAATACGCGCTAACGCGGGCCGCCCGGGGAGAACAACATGTCAGCTAAACGCGTTGCATTTGTCACCGGCGGCATGGGGGGACTCGGCGCTGCGGTCAGCCGGCGGCTGCATGATGCAGGCATGGTCGTCGCGATGTCGCATTCAGAGCGTAACGACCACGTTGCGACCTGGCTCATGCGGGAAGGCGATGCCGGGCGCCACTTTCAGGCGTTCGAGGCCGATGTGGCCGATTTTGGTTCGTGCGAACGATGCGCCCAACGGGTGCTCGACGAGTTCGGCGTGGTTGACATCCTCATCAACAACGCGGGTATTGCGCGTGATTCGACCTTCGAAAAGATGACGAAAAGCGATTGGGATACCGTATTGCGCACGGATCTCGATGCGCTGTTCAATATGACGAAACCGTTCATCGGCGGAATGATCAACCAGCATTTCGGCAGGGTCGTGAACATCAGTTCGGTAGACGGCTCGCGCGGCGCATTCGGCCATACGAACTATTCGGCGGCGAAGGCAGGCGTTCAAGGTTTTACGAAGGCGCTCGCGCTCGAAGTCGCGATGCATGGCGTGACCGTCAACACGGTGTCCCCCGGTTATCTGGCGACCTCGTCAATGATCGAATCGGTGTCGAAGGATGTCATGGAAGCGACAATCCTGCCGCAGATTCCGGTCGGGCGGCTCGGGCAGCCGGACGAAATCGCCGCGCTCGTCGCGTTTCTCTGTTCCGACGAGGCTGGTTTTGTCACCGGTGCGGATCTCGCCATCAACGGTGGCATGCACATGCGATGAGAGGCAAATTCCTGGCTGCCGTCCTGCCTATGGTCGCGCCTTGCGTCCCGTCAGCGACAGGGCGGTACTAACGGTATGCAGCGCGGTTGCGCCGTCATTCCGTATGGGCGGCATCGGGCAACAATACCGCACCCCAGCCTCCCGTCTGCCAATGGTGCATGCCGCTGCGAACAGCGTGTTCCACTGGCTGCTCTGGGTGCAGGCGATCCATCAAGCGCTGCCAGTACGTCGCGTGCTGAAGCGCGCTGAGAGGAACATCTGTATCGAAGGCGACCGTCAATGCGGCTTCGTCGGGCGTGAGCGGCTCTTCGTTGGCGAGTTGCCTGACCAGCACCGCTGTATTGGCGTCAGACGACTGGCACGGGTCGGTTGCACGCGTTCGCACGCGTTCAGCCAGCTGTTGCGGACTCGTGTGGAAGTCCAGAAGAAACACCGGCACGTCGAACACGCATGCCAGTTCAATAAAACGCACACGATGCCGCTGTTTCAGGAAAGTGGCGTCCACCACTACTGGATAGCCTGCCTCAAGCACGCGGCAGGTAATCGCCAGTAACGTGCCGTAGTGTGAGTCGATCGCCTTGCGCGAGTACGCGGCATTGGGCAAGGCGCGGTGATCCGGCGGCGCGAACGGGTGCGGACGCTTGCGTTCGGTATCGCTGGAAAGGCGAATTGCGCCGATATTGGTGGCAAGCGCTTCGCTCGCCATCGATTTGCCGGACCCGGAATAGCCGTGACAGAGCAGCAGATACGGTTGCGGCGCGCTCACCAAGCGGGCGGCGCAGGCCACATAGACCTGGGCGGGCGCAAGGCCGTCCACGGCGGAGGATCTGCGCGCCTTCAGCAGTTCGACCAGCGCGCGCACCAACGCCCGGTAGACGAGATAGAAACGCAATGTGGGGAGAGCCCCAAAGTCGCCAGTCTGCTGCAGCCAGCGATTCAGGAGCGCCGACGCGAGATCGTCACGACCATGCGCTTGCAGATCCATCATGAGGAAGGCGAGGTCGCTAGCGACGTCAATCCAGCGCAACGCGTCGCTGAATTCGATGCAGTCGAACATCATGGCGTCTTTTCCCGTGCCCACGATGTTATCGAGGTGTAGATCGCCGTGGCATTCGCGCACGAATCCGCCGGCGCGGCGCGCTTCAAAATGCGCGGCAAGCCGCACGGCTTCTCTTTCGCACCACTGACGCACACCGGTAGGCAGGAGTGCACCGGCCTCCCGCTCGAGCGAGGTCAGCACGGTCTCCATCTGTGCGCGCACGAAAGTCGCCGTCCCCAGCATTCTGCGCGGTGGAGTTGCGCAGCTGGAGCGGTGAAACGCTGCGAGACGTTCGGCCACACGGGCGACCTGCCCGAAACCCAGTTCGCCGCGCGCGAGCAGACGGGAGAACAATGCTCGTTCGTCGAATCGTTTCATGCGGACCGCATGCTCGACAGGTTGTCCGTGTGCCCCCACCTTACAGATGCGTCCGACGCGCACGACTGGCGCCACACCGAGATATAGTTCGTGAGCAAGCCGCCGGTTCAACCTGACCTCTTCGTTGCAGTAATACTGCCTCGCAACCGCTCCCGTGAAATCGACGAATCCCAGATCGACGGGCTTCTTGATCTTGTACGCAAATCGCCCGGCCAGGTAGATCACGGAAATATGGGTTTCGATTCTCCGGATTCGTCCTGCCGGATGGCGATACGAGCACGGGCGCTGCAGCGCTGCGTCGATACGCAACCAACCGCGCCGGGCAACGCGTTCGCGATACTGCACATGAAGCGACCGTCGAATAGGTGCGACGGATGGGGTAATCATGGACCACTCCGCAGATTCAAGGGGCATTTCCAGCATAAGCAGACTCCGGCACCCGGAATTGACAGAAGTCAGTGCTTTGCGAACCGCTACGGTTACGCGCGTCGATTGATACGTGTCAACGGACGTTCTACGGACAGGCCTAAAGTTGATTGGTACAGCAACATTGATTCCGTCACCGGAGGCGCCGGGATGAAAGCGCTCGTGTGTTGCGGCCCACGAACGAGGTCGCTCGACGAACGCCTGGTCCGAAAACTGACAGCGCCCACCGACGCGGTTGTCAACATAACCCGCCCGCGATCTGCGGGACCTTTGCTGCAGTGTGATATCCATGGCGATCATGGACTATTTGAGGAGTAGCTACGATGAGCAACCTGACACGTTATGACCCGTTCTCGATGGAACCGGTATCGGATCTGTTTCATGGCCTGTTCCGTCCCCTGCGTGGCATCGCCACGGGTGACGACGCGCCGCTGGCCGACCTTAAGCTCGATGTGACGGAAAACGACACCGCGTACACGGTTAAAGCGGAACTGCCGGGTGTCGATAAAAAAGACATCAATCACATATCGCAGTTACGTGACAGCTGTTTACCTACCGTACGCAGCAGCCTGCAGATGCAGGCAGGCCTGAGCGACATCGATCTTGGAGAATACCGTCTTGCCGCTGACCAGACCGGTATTCAGTCCGTCCGCCTGGTGCCCAGCGCCCAAACCACTACGATCACCAGAAAGATCAGACGGGAGCTCCATTGGGTCAGAACACTCGACCATGCCAGTGGGGGATTTGAGGCTGCCTCAGTATGGCCGGCCATATGCAGAAGCACACCTGGAGCGAGCTTCTGCTGCGTTTCCACGAACCACCACTTCAGTGTCAAGGCGATTGACGCCAGCCCGCTGCCGATCAGAACGGCGCCCAGCAACGGGTCTCGAACAGGGCCAGACGGTCGGAAAGCGAAGCTCATAATGAGGTACGCCACCGCAGCGCCGTTGACAGCGGCCGATATCACGATGAACCACAATGGAAAACGCAGGCTGATCGCTGCGATGAATGCGCTCATTGTCAGCAGTTGAGGCCATGTCCCGCGTATCACGGTACTGCTAATTGTTTTCAGACTGGCAAGTTGTTCATTCATGAATCGTTGTTCTCGCAAACATCACCGTGAGATGCGGGGCAGTCCTCATCCGTCTGTCCAACCGCCCCTTGTGTTCTCGGCCTCCGTCGACTGCGCATGTCGTTGTCGGACATCAGGGTGGGAGGGCTGTGCGTTTGGCTCGAAGCGTGGTGAGGATACCCCTGAGGATATCAATGGGCGGCGGCGGACAGCCCGGGATCGTGACGTCGACGGGCAAAAGCTTTGAGAGCGGCCCACACACGGCATAGCTATCCCTGAACACACCGCCCGTACACGCACACTCGCCAGCGGCGACAACCAGCTTGGGGTGAGGCGTTGCCTCGTAGGCCTGCCGTACGGCCTCTCTCATGTTCAGC
Source organism: Paraburkholderia sp. BCC1885 (assembly GCF_900996235.1). Taxonomy (GTDB): domain Bacteria; phylum Pseudomonadota; class Gammaproteobacteria; order Burkholderiales; family Burkholderiaceae; genus Paraburkholderia. The sequence continues at coordinate 8,572 of NZ_CAAJGM010000226.1, read as the reverse complement.
GTCAGCGGGCCGGTAACGAGCAGCATGTCGGCATGGCGCGGGCTCGCAACAAAACGAATGCCCAGGCCCTCGATGTTGTAATAAGGATTGTTGAGTGCGTGGATTTCCAGCTCGCAGCCGTTGCAGGAGCCGGCATCGATTTCGCGGATGCACAGTGCCCGGCCGAGCACGTCGAGGATCTCCTGCTGGATCTGCCGGCTTTCGGTATGCCATGCATCGTCGCCTTGCGGCACGCGTTCGTCTGGCGTGACGGTCTTCGCAATCTGTTTGAGGAGTTGCCACATTACAGGTCGTGTCCCGCGTAGTTCAGATTGAACGACTTGTTGATCAGCGGGAAATCGGGGACGATATTGCCGATGATCGCGTGTTCCAGCGCCGGCCAGTTTTGCCATGAGGGGTCGTGGCAGTGGCAGCGCGAAATGGTCCCGTTTGCCCCGGTCTCGAGGGCGACAAACACATCGCCGCGCCAGCCTTCGATCCAGCCCACTCCGCGGGACGGCGGCTGGTCGTGGTCGAGCAGTGTGACGATGTCTCCTGCAGGCAGACCGGCGAGGAGCGTCTGGATCAGCCGGATGGACTCGTAGATCTCGCCAAAGCGGATCGCGACGCGGGCGGCCACGTCCCCGCGCCCGTCGCTGACCATCAGCGCCTGAACCTCGTGATAGGGCGCGTAGGGGTGATCGATCCGCACGTCGGTTTTCCGACCGCTGGCCCGCCCGACGAGCCCGCACACGCTGAAGTGCTCCGCCACCTTTGCGGAGAGTATCCCTGAGCCCGCGAAGCGATCCTGCAGTCCCGATTGATCCTCGTAGATGCGCTGCATCACGCGGACCTGCGTGTCGATCTGATCGCACTGTGTCAGCATCGCGGTGACGAAGCGTGCGTCGAGATCCGTCGACATGCCGCCCGGAACGATCCGGTCCATCAGAAAGCGATGCCCGAAAGCCCGATCGTTCAGGCGCAGCCAGTCTTCTTTCAGCCGGGAAAACTGCGCGAGGCCGTAGGCGAAGCCGGCATCGTTGCCGAGCGCGCCGAGGTCGCCCAGGTGGTTGGCAATGCGCTCGCGCTCGAGCAGGAGCGCACGCAACCATTGCGCGCGCGGCGGAATCCGTGCATCAAGTGCCCGTTCAACCGCCATGCAATAGGCCCAGGAGAAGGCGACCGTCGTGTCCCCGGCAATCCGCCCCGCCAGCCGGTGCCCGAGCAGCAGGGGCGTCTGCTCGAACAGCTTTTCGACGCCACGGTGCGCGTAGCCCAGCCGTTGCTCGAGTCGCAACACCTTTTCGCCGACCACCGAGAAGCGGAAGTGCCCAGGCTCGATCACGCCTGCATGGATTGGCCCCACGGCAATCTCATGCACCCCGTCTCCGGCGACCGGCACGAACGGATAGTTCGTTTCCTCCGACTCGAACCTTTCCGTCTCGGCAGAGCGCTTTTGCAACGGATGGTAGCTGGCCGGCCAGTTGCCGTGGTTCAGCCAGGGCCGCGTATCGCTGGCGCCGCTCGCATGCAGCCCGAGCAGATCGTGAACCGCCCGTTGCATGCGTATGGCGCACGGAAAGATGGCAGACAGATCCGGATAGCCTTCTTCCTGGCCTGCCGGCAACTGCAACCAGAGAATGCCGTCCTCCAGGGCATAAGCCGCAGAGATCACGAATGTGCCCGTCGTCTCTTCGGCGCCCCACAGCGAGATCAGCCGACCGCCGTTTTCGCGCGCGGCCCTGGCCGTTCTCGACCATGTATCGGAATCGACTCGCGCCAGAAACGCAGACGATCTGCCGGTGAATGTCGACAGACGGATCGGGTTGGGAAGTTCAAGCGCTTCGATGCGCATGTGTCACCCTGCAATCATCGCCGCCGCCTGCCGATACCACGTGGCAAGATACGGCGGAATATAGAGCCCCAGCATCAGGCCGAGGCCGAGATGGACGAATACCGGCAACAGCGCCGGCGAGTGCTCAAGAGGCTTGACGGTCGTGTCGCCGAACACCATGCCTTGCACACGCGAAAAGATCGCCGCGAACGCGACGGCCAGCGCCAGCAACAGGAAAGGCGTGGTCCACGGCAGTCTGCTCATCGCGGTGGTCAGGATCAGAAATTCGCTCGCGAACACGCCGAATGGCGGCATGCCCACGATGGCGAGCGTGCCCACCATCATGCCCCATCCTACCGTTGGGCTTACGCGCAGCAACCCGCGGATATCGTCGATCGCCTGGCTGCCTGCCTTCTGGGCGGCGTGTCCGACTGTGAAGAAAATGGCGGACTTCACCAGCGAGTGAACCGTCATGTGCAGTAGGCCCGCAAAAGTTGCGATGGGGCCGCCGAGTCCGAAGGCGAATGTCATCACGCCCATGTGCTCGATTGACGAATACGAAAAGAGCCGCTTCACATCTTTCTGGCGGAACAGCGAAAAGGTCGCAACCAGCACCGAGACCAGTCCGAAGCCCACCAGCAGGTGTCCCGGCAAACCGTTCTGCAGGGCACCATCGGCCAGCACCTTGCAACGCAGAACCGCATAGAGCGCAACGTTAAGCAGCAGGCCGGACAGCACAGCCGAGATTGGCGTGGGACCTTCAGCATGGGCGTCGGGCAACCAGTTGTGCATCGGTACGAGACCGACCTTGGTGCCATAGCCGATCAGCAGGAACACGAACGCGAGTGAAATGATGGTCGGATCGAGACTGCCCTTGACGGCGTTCAGACTGCTCCAGAGCAGCGCATCGCTGCCACCGAGCTGCCGGCTCGCGGCCAGATAGAGCAGGATCGTTCCGAACAGTGCCTGCGCGATGCCGACACCGCACAGGATGAAGTATTTCCATGCTGCTTCGAGGCTGGCCGCGGTGCGATAGACGCTGACGAGCAGCACGGTCGCGAGCGTGGCGGCTTCCATCGCGACCCACAGGATCCCCATGTTGTTGGTGAGCAGGGCGAGCAACATCGCGAAGATAAATAGCTGGTACATGCTGTGATAAAGACGCATGCGCGAGCCGGTCATCCTGCCGCGGTCGCGCTCGATGCGCATGTACGGCCGCGAAAAGATCGAGGTGGTCCAGCCGACGAAGGCCGTCAGTGCGACCAGGAATACATTGAGCGGATCGACAAAGAAAAGTTTGCCAAGTGCGAAAGCAGGTCCGTGCGCGACGGTCTGAGCCGCGAGCAGCATCGCGGCGGCCAATGTCAGGAAACTGAACCCGACGTTCAGCTCTGCAGCGAAATGGCGATGCCCCTCGAGCGCGAGGCACCCGCCAGCCAGCAGCGGGATTGCGAAAACGAGCAGCAGTACCCAGGCCTCAGTCATCTTTGAGCTTTTCGAGGTGGTGAATGTCCAGACTGTCGAACTGCTCGCGAATCTGGAACATGAATACGCCGAGAATGAGGATGCCGACCAGCACGTCCAGTCCGATGCCGAGTTCGACGATCATCGGCATGCCGTTCGTGGCCGCCGCTGCGGCGAAGAACAGGCCGTTTTCCATCGACAGGAAGCCGATCACCTGCGGTATCGCCTTCGCGCGCGTGATCATCATCATGAACGACAGCAGCACGCAGGCGAGGGCAATGCCGAGCGTGCCGCGCGCCACCGACGATGCAAGCTGGCTGACTGGCGACGCGACGTTGAACGCGATGATCACGAGCACGATGCCCACCAGCAGGGTAGCGGGAATATTGAGGAGCGGCTCGACGTCTGTCTTCACGTTGAGCCGCTGCACCAGCCTGTAGAGAATCCACGGAATCAGTCCGACCTTGAGCACCAGAGTCAGGATTGCTGAGATATAGAGGTGCGTGTCGGCAGTGACGTATCCGAGGACCAGGTTGGCGGATACAAGCGTCAAACCCTGCAACGTATAGAGGTGGATCAGCGACAGGATGCGGCGCTGGCTGAGCATCGCAAATGACAATAGCAGCAGGATGGCAGCCAGAAAGTTGATGATCTGCGTGGCGAAGCCGTGCATTCACGCCCCCAGCAGAAAGTGAACGAGCATGCCGATGACGGCCAGCAGGAAGGCCGTTGCGAGAAACTCGGGCACGCGGAAGATGCGCATCTTCGCATTGCTGGTCTCGACGACCGCAAGCGCCGCGCCGCCCACCAGCAGCTTGACGAAGAGCGCGGGAATCGCGAACAGCAGCGCTGCCGGATTGCCGGCCTCGGCGATGCCCCACGGAATAAACAGCGCCAGGCCAATACAGGAGTAGGCGAACAGTTTGAGGCTGGCCGCCCACTCCATCAGCGCGAGATGCCGCCCGGAATATTCGAGGATCAGGGCCTCGTGGATCATGGTGAGTTCGAGATGGGTGGTCGGGTTGTCGACCGGCAGGCGCGCGTTCTCGGCGAGCGAGACCATCGTGAACGAGATCCCCGCGAATGCCAGGCTCGGATAGATCGCCAGTTCGCGGTGACTGAGCGTGGCGACGATGCTGGTCAGCAAGGTGGACTGCGTGATCAGCGAGGCCGAAAACAGCACCATCAGCAAGGCGGGTTCCGCGAGGAAGCCCACCAGCATTTCGCGGCGCGCGCCGAGCGTGCCGAACGCGGTGCCGATGTCCATCGCGGCCAGCGAGATCATGACGCGGGCGAGCGCGAAGAGGCCCACCAGGGCGATTGCGTCAGCGGCCGGCGACAGCGGCAGGTCGGTTGAAAGCGTCGGCACGATCGCGCAGGCGAGCGTCATGCATGCCCACACCACATAAGGTGCACCACGGAATATCGGGCTTGCGTGGCTGGCGACCACGGACTCTTTGTTGAACAGCTTGTGAAGCATCCGGTAAGGTTGCCAGATGCTCGGCGCGCGACGGTTCTGCAGCCGGGCGCGGCACATGTTGACCCAGCCCGTGAGCAGCGGAGCGGCCGCGAGTGCGAGCAGGATTTCGAGCCCCTGCGAGAGCAGTCCGGAGAGCGTGATCATCGTCTCACCAGCATCAACAGTACGATCAGCACAAGGAAGCTATGCATCAGATACATGGCAATGCGGCCGGTCTGAAGCCGCCCCGCCAGTGCCGCAATGCGCATGATCAGCCGTTCCAGCGGCGCGTAGATCAGGGTCCACGCGCGATCCGTCACGGTGACGCTGTACACGGGGTGTTCGTCGAACGGCGAAGGAAGACGCCGCTCGATTTTGAATAGCGGCGTGAAGATTTCGCGGATGGGCTGGCCGAACCCTTCGGCGGTGTCCTGCATGCGCGCGGTCACGAACGGATAGCCGCCGGCCCACGGCGCCGCGCGCCGCAGGCGTCCATGGTAAAGACGGCGGACCAGCAGCCAGGCGAGCCCGCAGCACGCGAAGAAAAACAGCAGAAAAACCGCCGGCATATAGCTGGCCCGGTCTACGCTGGTAGGCGCAAGCAGCAGCCAGCCATTCTTCGCGACGGCCGCTCCGATTCCGGTCCCCACCAGCATTTGGGTGACGCGATCCAGCACGGCCACGAACTGCACCGGCAGAAGCCCGAGCAACACGCAGATCCCCGCCAGCCAGACGAAGCCGACGCGCTCCCAACGGCTGGCGTCATGTGCCTCTGCCAGCTTCGTTTCGCGCGGCTGACCGAGGAAGACGATGCCGAAGAACTTGACCATCGTGTAGCCCGCAAGCGCGGCCACCAGCGCGATCAAGGCGGCGACGAGCGGCACCACCATATTCAGGAACGGGTTCGGCAAGCCCGGCGTGAACAGAAAGCTCTGCAGCAGCAGCCATTCGGAGACGAAGCCGCTCAGCGGTGGTAGCCCGGCGCTGGCAAACGCGCCCACGAGGGCCGCCCATGCAGTCCACGGCATGACGCGGATCAGGCCGCCCAGACGCCCGAGATTGCGTTCGCCGGTCGCATGCAGCACGGAACCCGTGCCGAGGAACAGCAGACTTTTGAACGTCGCGTGGCTCGCGATCTGGTAGAGCAGCGCCGTCAGCGATAGCGCGGCCAGCGTGTTCATTCCGTACGCGCGAAACAGGATCGCCAGTCCCATGCTGACGAACATCAAGCCGATATTGTCGATCGACGAGTAAGCAAGCAGCCGTTTCATGTCCGTCTGGATGGCGCTGAAGACGACGCCGAAGAGGGCGGTAAAGAGTCCGAGCGCCAGCATGAACACGCCCCACCACCATAGCTGGACGTGCAACAGATCGAACACCGTGCGCAGTATCCCGTAGAGGCCAGCCTTCAGTACGAAGCCGCTCATGAGCGCTGAGACGGGCGAGGGTGCGGCCGGGTGCGCATCCGGCAGCCAGACGTGCAGCGGGAAAATGCCCGCCTTGGCGCCGAAGCCGAACAGGGCCAGCAGGAACGCGATGGAAGCCCAGAATACGTCGAGATGCTGGTGACGCATGTTGGCGAACGTGTAGTCGCCGGTGTTGGCTTGCAGCAGGCCGAAGCACAGCAGGAGCGCCAGCGCGCCGACATGGGAGATCAGGAAGTAGAGGTAAGCGGCTCGACGGATCTCCGCGATGCAGTGATTGGTCATCACAAGGAAAACCGCCGACACCGTCATCGTTTCCCACGCGACCATAAAGCTATATGCATCGTCTGCCAGCAGCAGCGCCGCCATGCTGGCGAGACAGACGTGATATTCGAAGCAGAGTAGCCCGGGTGGAGTGCCTTCACCTTTGCGGAAATAGCCAGCCGAGAACGCGCTTACGCCCGTGCTCACCACGCCGAGGACCGCGAGGAAGTACGCCGACAGACCGTCGAGCCGAAGATGGAACGGGAGGTCCGGCAACCCGAGCGGCAGGATGATTTCCTGAGGACCGGCGAACACGCCAGTCAGACCCAGTGCGCACAGCAGCAGACCGAATATCGCACCGACTGGAAAGAGGCCATGCGCGACCACCCGTGTGCGGCGCAGGCTGGCGAGTCCGATGACCCCGACAAGCAGCCAGCCTGCAATGACCAGCAGCACGTAATGGATGACCAGCAACTGTCCCATCGGTCTCGTCTCCGGTGCCGTTAAACGCCTCGTTCAACGGCCAGTGTTTTGAACGAAAGGTGCTCCAGAACGGGTTCCTCCCGGTGATGACGTTCCATGTTCGTCACGTGGTGCCGCAGGTCCAGACCCATCGATGTCGCGATCATTTTCGCGCGGGCGTGGAGATAATCCCAGCCTGGCACGGATTCCTGCCTGAGCCCGACGGCAATGATGTTGCCACCGCAGTGTGCAGTGGTGCGGAACAGTCTTCCGTCAAACGCCCTGCGTATTCGCTCGAGACAGACAGAGAGCAGCAGGTCATTGTGCAGCAGGTTGGCTACCAGAACCCCTTTGTCGCGCAGCGCGGCACGGCAGGAATGGTAGAAGTACCGGCTGGACAGCGCGGCGGGCAAGCCCGATGCATCGAAGCCGTCAAGCAGGATCACGTCCGCGACGCCAGTCTTGTCCGACAGGTAGTCCGCGGCGTCCGCATGCACGATCTGGAATCTTTCTGAGTCAGGCGGGATGAAAAACTGCTCCCGTAACGCAATCACTCTCTCGTCGATTTCGATCGTGGTAACCCGTGCTGACGGAAATCTGTGGAAGCAGTATTTGGAAAGTGATCCGCCGCCGAGACCCACGATCAGGATATCCCTGGGTTCGTGGTGGAAAAGGCCAAAGGTCATCATGGCCCGGGTGTACGGGAGATCGAGTTCGAACGGAGCACTCCTGCGCATCGAGCTTTGTATGCCGAAGGCGTCAAAACTCAGCGTCCGCTTGCGCAGTCCGTCGCGGACCAAGGGTTTCCCAAACGTTTCTCCGCACAGTTCTGCCAGGGCGCGCGTGAATTGATTGTAATCGTCTGTCAATCCAATGTTCTCCTGCTAGTACAAGTCAGTTTCCGCTAACCCGGGCCATGTAGCGACCGATGAGTCACGGCAATCTTCATGCATCGGTGAACGCGGGGCGGGCGCCAGCGGCGCTCCCGTCAGGCAGCAATGTTCGAACCTCGATGCGGCATGCTCAAGCATACGCACCGCGTTTTCGAACGGGGCATCCGGTTCGAGCATGACGGCCACGTCGGTGAAGCGCCCTTGCGCGATGGTATGGAAGCTCGCGTGCGCCAGATCTAGTTGCTGGAACTCGGGAGCGTCGTCCCCCCGCGAGCCTTCATCATGAGGCCAGCGTCCGGGTACGCAGCACCTTTCGTTGGCGAACGCCGACTTGATGAGTTTCACGTGCTCGTGCAATCCGTTGCGCAACGAGACGCCCGCTATCCAGTGCTCTGCGAGAGAGTGGTCAAACGGCATTGCAATACTCCTCAATACGGCGCCCGTCACCCTACCGGTCGCCGGGCCTTGACTTCACCGCCACGAACCGTATCGGTCCTGCATCGTTGCCGCGGCGCCTGGCATTCGTGACGCGCTGCATCCCGCGTCACCTGCATCCGGCAGAGGGCTCTTTTGCTGGAGCATCCGGTTACCAGTTTATGATAATTGCGTTATCATCCTAGCAGCTTTATTGATCCGGTTCCACATGGTTGCTCTATCGGGGTGCACGGAAACGTGTCGCGTTCGTTCAGGGCGTCTGGAAGGCGGGCCTCAGTTTGCGTGTGGAATCCAGAAACCAGCTTGCGGAACCTGTCCGCGCTGGCGCCGAAGGGCGAAGCGGACACGCCAGTACACG
>NZ_CAAJGM010000225.1 GCF_900996235.1 Paraburkholderia sp. BCC1885 | reverse complement strand
TGTTCGGATTCGCTCAACATCAACTCCACCTTCGGTCGTCCCATTGGCATGCTGGTATCTCCCGTTCCGTTGATACCAACATCCTACGCAAACATAGTTCAGTTAACAACGGAACAGGACACTAGCAGGGTGCGAACTGGCTGAAAGCGGCAGACTGGATCCGGCCACAGGACGATCCGTAAATGTCGCGCAAAGGTCCGATGCACGCTCGACCGCTGACGTGATCAACGAGGCAGGACAACGGTTGGTTGTCTCAAAGCAGCTGGTTTGCAGGCGATGCTGATGAAGTTTGGTTGGACCACCAATCGCGAAGTGTCCGGTGATACATGGCAAAAGCCAAAGTGCTTTCAGCTCGATCCGCCTTCGTATGCGCGTTCCAGCTGTCTCGACATGATGGCACGGTCTGCTTTGCTAAAACCTGCGATAGAGTATGGCTTAGTCAGGCAGTCAGCCCGCTCTATGGGAGGGAAGCATGGTTGCAATCTTCAAGGATGAACTTCACGATCAGCTTGGAACGTGGCCGCTCGGCTACATCCCATACGGCGGCGCCGACTATGGAGAAATCGAGGCGATCGCGCAGGCCGTTGGCGACGGTGATGACGCCGCCTTTCATGACGCGTGGACTGGCGCCGCTGACCGGATGATGGAGGATGCGCAACGCTCAGAAGCCGCAGGGCATCGGGCGAGCGCGCGAGAGTGTTTCCTGAGGGCGGCGTGCTTGTACGGGAAATCGTTCCACCCGTTATTCGGACAACCGGTCGACCCGCGAGTGATTGCCGGTTCGCAAAAGCAGATCACCGCCTTTGATCGTGGGTTGGCGCTGAGTGAAGTGTCCATTGCGCCACTACGTATTCCTTTCGAGAACGCGTCGCTGCTCGCGTACGTCATACCGTCGGAAGGCCGCGCGCACGAAGTACGGCCGCTCCTGATCTTCAACAACGGATACGACGGCACCATTACCGATCTTTTTTTTGCCTCGGCCGTCGCGGCATCAAAACGGGGCTATCACGCGCTGATCTTCGACGGTCCCGGGCAAGGTACGACGTTGATCGAACACGGCGTGCCGCTCAGACCGGACTGGGAAACTGTGATCAAGTCCGTGGTGGATTTCGCCCAGACGTTGCCGAATGTCGATCCGCGAAGGATCGCGCTGTGCGGATGGAGTCTGGGCGGATATCTGGCACCTCGTGCCGCGTCTGGAGAACATCGCCTTGCGGCCTGCGTGGCGGACCCAGCGCTGCCGTCCCTGGCGGAGGGATTTCGCGCGTACGCGATGAAGCTCGGCGCGAGTCAGGAGCAGGCGGCGCACCTTGGTGAAATGCCTGCGGCTCTGATGGAACGGTTGGAGCAGATCGTCGCGAGCGACCGGAAGCTGCAATGGAGTGTCGCAAAGCGCGGATACTGGGTAAATGGCACAGCGACGCTGCGTGATTACTTCGCGTCGGTCGAACTCTTTACGATGGATGGACGCATAGAAGACATCCGGTGCCCGACGCTATTCACGCTGGCCGAACACGATACGCTCGCCGCCGGTACTCAGCGCTTTTTCGATGCATTGCTTTGCCCAAAAACGTTGCTTCGCTTTCTCGGTAATCAAGGCGCCGGGGAGCATTGCGAAATGCGCAATCGCTCGCTAGTAAACCGACGTGTGCTGGATTGGTTGGATGAAGTTTTGTGCTGAGAGTGCCCAGTGCGAGCCGCATCTTAATGATCGGTGAAGCATGCGAATTGCCTGGACGTGGTGAGCCACAATGAGCCGAGCGGTCATGCACCACTGCGGAGTTCCGAACCGCTGTTTCCCGACGAGTAGCGAGCTCGTGCGGACTGAGCCTGCCGTTCCTACGGCCGCCACAGAATGCCCCCGAGCTCTCGCATCACTCTTCGATTCGCTTCAGAACGACTTCCATCGGTCAATGGCGAAAGCAGGCTGTTCGCCATTGCGAGTACGGTTTACCTCGAAGTCATTGCAGGCGAAACGATTCAATTCTGAAAATCGGTGGACAGCGTGATCTGCTTTTGAGCCTCCAACTAGGCCAGTCGTTGGAGAGCGAGGTTCGGATATTTTTGTGCGCGTTGTTGCCTAAAGCCAGGCGCCTCGATCCCGGATTCTGGTCCATAGAGTCGATCATCGCGCGAGCCATCCTGGCGGCACCGCCCGACTGACTTCTGAATCCTGACTCAATCAGCCGGCGTACCGCGCGGGCAGGCGTTCCAGCGTAGGCGTCCATTGCCGGAGAAAGCACCGCGCCGCGAACCGCAAACTCAGTGTGTGCGCTGACCGGGATCAACGATCATCACGTCGATGTCGAACGGGGCGATGTCGAGCATCGCCGATTCGAAGAAGCCCTCGACCTCCGCTTTGCTATCGCTCATGCTCACGGCCGCGGTTCGACTCGCAGCTCGTCCTCCATGGGGACCAGTTTCAGCGCGTTGATGATGGCGTGTTCGTCATCTGCCGGCAGTATGGTGATCACCTTTTGCCACGCCATAGCCGAGATGCGCATTAGCAAGTCTTGATCCACTCCGTGAGAATTTCTGACTGCTAGAATCGACTGTCAGGTGGACAATTGGATTGAGAGCAGGGTTGGCGGCACAGAGGTCCCGTCAATACAGGATTTGCACAAGAGGCAATGCACGAATGGACGCGCAAGAGCCTGATGACACGTACAGCGAGACGAGCGACTGGGGCCGCCGATGGATTGCATCGACCATCGATTACACGATTTTCCGGACCACGGCGGATGGCACGATTGCCAAAGCCCGGGACTGCATTTCTGGCCCACGTTTCGTGCGTTTGTCAGCTATGCGAATGATCGTTCAGCCTAGATGAGGCCGTTTTGGCCGTGCCCTTTGTGCAACGCAAGAGGTCGTGCCGGAATCTCGGGGTAGAGATGGCACACGAACTCAAGCTCCCTCGCGACGCTTCAGATAACGCTGTGGGGTGTCGCCGAGCGTTTTCTTGAACATGGAAATAAACGCACTCGAACTCTGATAGCCCAGCTCGGTGGCGATCGTCGCAACCGGGACATCAAGCGCCAGTCTGGCCACCGCCTCGACGAGCCTGAGTTGCTGACGCCACTGCCCGAAACTCAGTCCCGTTTCCTCCTTGAACAGGCGTGCAAGGGTTCGATTACTTGCGCCAACGCGCTCGCCCCAGCGCTCGATGGTGTCGTTGTTTTGCGGATAGGACAGCAACTGCTCGCAGATGGACCGAAGTCGCCGGTCGTTCGGCAACGGCAACGTTCCGCTCGTCAGTTCGGGCGCCCGTGACAATTCAAGCAGAAAAAGCTGGGTGGCGAGGTTCGTGCGACGGCCATCGTTATCGACAGATTTATCTGGTTCTTCTACCAGCCCGACGACAAGCGCATCGAGCAATTGACCGATGCGCAGCACCAGGCATTGCATCCATCTATCGTGCGACGGATCTGCATGCCGCGCGATATACGCTGTACGCACCACGACTTCGCCGATCGCGTGTAACTCATGCGGCACGGTCGGTGGAAGCCAGATTCCGTGAAACGGCGGCAGCGTCCAGATGCCGGCGGGCGTCAGGATCCGAAGTACGCCGCGCGTCACGTAGATGAGTTGCGCTTCCTCGTGGGCGTGCCAGACTTCGCGAAAACCGTTTTCGTACTCCCACGTTCGCGTAATCACCGGCGCGACCTGTGTGACCTGAATAACGGTATAGCGCTGGCGCCAGACGGGGTTCACATGCTCAATTTCAGACGTTTTCATCGAGTTTCGGCAAAAAGATGGCCGGTTTGCGACATAGGTTGGCAATACAGCGTAAATGGGTCGCCGGTATCCTTCTTATCTACCAAGGCGCGCCTTCAGGAATTTTGCCTTGAGTTGTTAATGATTCTTATTCTCGCACGTTTCGGCAGCCGCATTGGCGAGACTGGCGGGACAACAAGGGCGCGCCACCCAAATTGTTTTGTACGAAAGCGAGTGAACGGGGATGAAAGCTTCTGAGGATTGCCGTTCGGTCTGGATGGCACAGGGCCGAAACGGCGGGCGTTGGCGCGCGTTCAAGATATCGGCGGTCGCCGCAGCCTGCATGCTGTCCAGCGCGGCTTACGCACAGGCGAGCGGGGGCAACTCCAGTGACGCCACCCTGCAAAACGGCCAGCCGTCGACCCTATCTGCTGCGGAGCCAGCCACCACGTCACTCGCGCCTGTAGTGGTGTCGGCCGGGCGCGAAAAGGAAACGGCGACGAGCCCAGTAGACGGCTACGTGGCCAAACAGAGCGCGACGGGCACCAAAACCGATACACCGATCGTCGAGACGCCGCAATCGATCTCGGTGATCACAGCGGATCAGATGCAGGCCCAGGCCGTGCAGACCGTGGGTCAGGCGTTGCGCTATACGCCGGGTGTGATCGGTGAGGAGTACGGCGGACTCAATACGACAATTGACTACTTCGTGGTGCGGGGCTTCCCGAACCAGTTTCCGTTCGTCGACGGCCTATCGACCGAAACGTATTTCACGTTGCTCGCGCCGGCGGTCAATCCCTATGGACTCGAGCGTATTGATGTACTGCGTGGCCCGGCGTCAGTGCTGTACGGACAGAACATCCCGGGCGGCATGATCAATCTCGTGACCAAGCGGCCTACGGATGACCCGATCCACGAAGTGTCGTTTGACGCCGGCAGCTACGGTGAGGTGGGTGGCCGCTTCGACCTCAGCGGCCCGGTGACCTCGGACGGCACCTTGCTCTACCGGCTGACGGGGGACCTGGGCATCACGGGTTCCCAGGTCGACTTCCAGACGGACAAGCATTTTTATATCGCGCCTGCACTGACGTGGAAACCGTCGGCGGACACCACGTTCACGTTGCTGTCGCATTTCAGCTATCGCAACAGCAGCTATCCGACTGCCGATCTGCCGGCGATCGGCACGCTGTATCCCGGGCCCAACGGCGCCAGAATTGGCACCAACGTATTTGATGGCGAACCCGACTTCAACGAGATCCGTCGTACCGAGGAGTCGATCGGCTACGAGTTCGAGCATCGCTTTAACGACTGGTTCACCGTGCGACAGAACGTGCGCTATACGCACGTGAACCTGGATGAAGATATCGTCGGCAACGAGGATCTCGAAGACGATAACGCCACGATCGACCGTTATGCCTATGCAGCGCAGGCCAGTTCCGACATCTTCACGGTCGACAACCAGGCCCAGTTCAAGTTCAATACGGGGCCGCTGCAGCATACGGCGCTGGTTGGCTTCGATTATGTGCATTCGATTGACCGCTGGGCGGAGAACGACGCAACCTCGGTGCCGTCGCTCAACCTGTACAACCCGGTCTACGGCAGCGGACCGATCACGCTGGGCGGCATCGACTATAGCGTGGAGCATCACGTCGACCAGTCGGGTCTGTACGCTCAGGACCAGATCCGTTTCGGCAAGCTGGTCGCCACGCTTGGCGTGCGCCAGGACTGGGCTAACACCGAAGAGTTCGACCGGCTCGCCGGGCAGACCGACCAAAGCAACACCGCGCAACGGTTCACTTACCGCGCGGGCCTCGTCTACCTGTTCGACAGCGGTTTTGCGCCCTACCTGAGTTATGCGACATCGTTCCAGCCGGGCCTGGGCGATACGTTCGACGGCTCGGCGCTCAAGCCGACCACCGGCCAGAGCGTCGAGGCGGGCATCAAGTTCCAGCCTCCCGGCCAGAAGAGCTTCGCGATGCTGTCGGTGTACAACATGCTGCAGAAGAACGTCGTCGAGCCCGACTTCGATCATCCGGAAGGCAATTTCGTGGTGCAGACGGGCGGCGTGCGGGTGCGCGGCGTCGAACTGTCGGGTGTCGCGGATCTCGGCGCCGGCCTGAGCCTCACCGCTGCCTACACGTACATGGATGGCGCGATCACCGCGAGCGACCAGGGATTCGTGGGTAACCAGCCGGTCAACGTGCCGCACAACATGGCGAGCCTGTGGCTTGACAAGACGTTCCAGCAGGGATGGTGGAAGGGCTTCGGCGTGGGCGGCGGTGTACGCTACGTGGGTTCGCAGTTCGGCGACGAGGCGAATACCCTGAAGATGCCGTCAGTGACGCTGTACGATGCCGCAGTTCACTACGACATCAAACACTGGCGTTTCTCGGTGAATGCGCAGAACCTGTTCGACCGTATCTACGTCAACTGCCAGGCCGAGGACTACTGCGCCTACGGCTTGCGACGTACCGTGATCGGTCGCGCGACCTATCAGTGGTGAAACAGACCGTCCCGGCAATACGAAGCGATCGATACCGGTGCACCAGTTGCTGGCTTGCAGCCGGTGCGCCGGTATCGACGTAAAAAGGATTTATGCCGCTCATTCTTTATCTGATCCGCAATTCGCGTCAGACGCTGTTCATCGCGATCGTGACAAGCGTCATCAGCGGCCTGAGCAGCGCGGGGCTGGTGGCGCTGATCAACCAGGCGCTCGGCGCGTCGCAGCAGCGGCTGGGCGAGCTCGGTCTGAAATTCCTCGGCCTGAGCGTGCTCGTGCTGGTCACGCGCGCGGTGTCCTCGACGCTCTTCATGCGCCTTGGGCAGAGCGCCAAGGCCACGCTGCGCATGGGCACCATCCGCCGCATTGGCGATGCCTCCTACCAGAACCTTGAAAGGCAGGGTTCCTCAAGAGCCTTGTCCGTGCTGACCGACGATCTCGATACGATCGTGGTCTTTTTTGTGAGCCTGCCGAATCTGGCGATGCAGGGCGCGGTCATTGCCGGCTGCCTGGCCTATCTGGGGTATCTGTCCTGGCAGATCCTGCTGTTCGCGGTCGTCACGGTGTTCATCGGCTCGCTTGGATTTCATCTGGCCAATAGCCGCGCGGCGTTTCACCTGCGCAGTTCGCGGCGGCGCGAGGACGATCTGGTCAAGGATTTCCGCGCGCTCTTCGACGGCGCGAAAGAGCTGAAACTGCATCGCCGGCGCAAGCAGGCGTTCATCGACGACACGCTCGCCACCAACGTCGAAGCCGTACGGGTGCAGCGCACGCGTGGCTACGTGCTGTATGCCGCGGCGGCTAGCTGGGGCAGCTTCATCTTCTTTGCGTTCATTGGCTGCGTGCTGTTCGTGCTGGCGCGGCTGTATCCGGTGTCCGGCCACGTCATGTCGGGCTACGCGATGATCTTTCTGTACATGATCATGCCGATCGAGGGGCTGCTTTCGGCGCTGCCCACCATCAGCTCGGCGAAGGTCGCGATCGAGCGCATCAATCAGATCAACGAAGATCTGCCATCGGAGAATACGCTGGCTGCGGAGCCGGCCACGTCGTTCGACAGCATCGTGCTCGAACACGTCACACACCGCTATTACCGCGAGAAAGAGGACGAAGTGTTCACGCTGGGGCCGATCGACCTTGCGTTCAAGCCGGGTGAACTCGTCTATCTGATCGGCGGCAACGGCAGCGGAAAGACGACGCTTGCCAAGATGCTGGTCGGCCTCTATGCACCGGAAGGCGGGCGCATCCTGCTGAACGGCAAGCCGGTCGGCGAGGCGGAGCGCGATATTTACCGGCAGCACTTCTCGGTCGTCTTCGGTGACTTCTTCCTGTTCGATACGCTGCTGGGCATGAAGCTCGACGGGCTCGACAGCCGGGCGTTGGCGCTGCTCGAATACCTGCATCTCGATCACAAGGTCAGGATCGAGAACGGCGTGTTCTCGACGACTGAACTGTCTCAGGGACAAAGAAAGCGGCTCGCGCTGCTAGTCACTTACCTGGAAGACCGGCCGTTCTACGTATTCGACGAATGGGCCGCGGACCAGGACCCGGTGTTCAAGGAAGTCTTCTACCGGCATCTCTTGCCGGATCTGCGCGAGAAAGGCAAGACGATCCTTGTCATCACGCACGACGATCGCTACTTTCACCTCGCCGACCGCTACGTGAAGCTCGATTACGGCCAGGTCGTCGAAGAGGGCAACGGAACCGATTTGCAGAACGAACACGCACATACGCATGGCACAGCGAAGATCTTTGCCGGATGACGGGCGCGCAGCGGGCGCTGCGCATCCTGAAGAGGTGCCGCCTCTCATGACTCGCACTACTTCTTCCACCAGTCCTGGCCGCCGCCGCTGCCTGAGTGCGCTGGGTACGCTCGGCGCGTTCGGCATGCTCGGGGGATGGTCCATGGCGCCGTTTGCGTCCGGACTCGCCTCGCCAGTCAGTGCATTGGCGAGCGGGCGCGTGGCGGGCAGCGCGCCGCGCGTCGTTTCGCTCAGTTGGGCGGGAGCGCAAATCCTGGTATCGCTCGGCATCGTGCCGATCGGCATCGCCGAGCGGGCTGACTATCCGCTGAGCGGCGCGCTGCCCGCCATGCCGGCGAGTGTGCTCGAACTTGGTACGCATAGCGAGCCAAACCTGGAACTGCTGCAGCAGATCAAGCCGGATCTGATCGTCATCGACGCCAATCAGAGCGATCTCGCCCCGCGCTTGAGCAGCATTGCGCCGACCGTCACCATCGACATCTATAACGCGCAGCGCGGCAGACCTTTTGCGCGTGCGGTCGCGGAGACACAGCGCCTTGGCGCGTTGCTAGGCCGCGAAGAGGTGGCGCGCAGGTATCTGAAAGAAGTCGATGCGCAACTGGCCGCCTGCGCGGCCACCGTGTCGACCCTCACCGCAGCAGCGCCGGTGCTGATCGTTGATCTCTACGACGATGGCCGGCATCTGTATCTGTACGGCCCGAACAGCATGACGCAGGACGCGATGGACCGGCTTGGCGTGCGCAACGCCTGGAGCGGCTCAACCGATTCGGGCTATCTGCTGCTCGGCATCGAAGGACTCGCCACGATGGGCGACGCGCAGATGTACTACATCAGTCACGGCGAGCGTGATCAGATCGCGCTGCATAACCTGAGCCGCAGCGTGCTCTGGCAGCACCTGCCGTTCGTGCAGACGCAACGCTTCGTGCCGTTGCCGGGCTTCTTCGCTTATGGTGCAACTTCATGCGCGGTGCAGTTTGCCAGGGAACTGACCGCGGGTATGGTCGCGCTCGATCGGCAGAAGGGGCGCGGGCGTGGCTGAATCGATCGCGATGCGCGCCGCGTTGCGCCGTTTTTCGATGCACCCGGCGTGGCTTGCCGGGGTGCTGGCCTGCGGCGCGCTGCTGCTCTCGCTGCACCAGATCGGCACGCTGCTGCCGATGGACCTATGGTGGCAGGCACTCGTCTCGCCCGATATGCACGACATGCGCCAGATCGTCGTGCATGAAAGCATGCTGCCGCGCCTCGCCACCTGTTTGCTGAGCGGCGCCCAGTTGTCGCTGGCCGGCGTGATCTTCCAGCAGGTGCTGCGAAATCCGCTCGCTGAGCCAACGACGCTTGGTGTATCGGCGGGGGCGTCGCTGTCTCTTTCGCTGGCGCTGCTGTTCGCGCCGCAGTGGCTTTTCTTCGGTCAGGAGTGGGTGGCGCTTGGCGGTGCGGCGCTGGCCATGCTGATCGTGGTGGCGCTTGCATGGCGCCGCCGACTGTCGCCCGTCGCGCTGATTCTGGCCGGGCTGATCGTAAACTTCTACTGCGGCTCGATCGATGCGGTGCTGACGCTGTTTCATCACGACGATCTGCAGTCGCTGTTCATCTGGGGGGCCGGCTCGTTGAACCAGAACAACTGGGATGCGCCGCGCGCGCTGCTGCCGCGCCTCGTTGCCGGCGCGTGTCTCGCCGCAGCGCTTACGCGGCCGCTGGCGATGATGTCGCTCGCGGACGACAGCGCACGGGGCTTGGGCGTCTCGTTGCGCTTCGTGCGCGGGGCCGCGCTGGCGCTGGCGGTGTTCCTGGGCGCATCGGTGGTGGCGTCGGTCGGCGTGATCGGTTTTCTTGGCGTGCTCGCGCCGATGATCGTCAGACTCGCGGGGGCGCGCCGCTTCCGGGACCGGCTCGTCTGGGCGCCGCTATTCGGCGCGGCGCTGCTGTGGCTCACCGACCAGCTCGTGCAGATGTTCTCTGGCGCATGGTCGGGGGTGCCCACCGGCGCCGTAATGTCGCTCGTTGGCGCGCCGTTCCTGTTCTGGCTGCTGCCGCGACTGCCCGCGTTGCCGGATACCGTCGACATGTCGCCGCACGAACTGCATCAGAATCGTCTGCGCCTGCCTGTATGGATTGTCTTGGGCGTCGTTATCCTCGTGGCGGTCGTGGTGCTCGGGCTTTTGTTAGGGGCAACGACGGGCGGCTGGCACTGGTCGCTCGGCGGCGGTCTCGATGCGATGCTGCATTGGCGCGGCCCGCGCGTGTTCGCCGCGCTGGCGGCCGGCGCGTTGCTAGGCGTTGCGGGCGCAATCATGCAGCGCGTGACCGGCAACTCGATGGCGAGCCCCGAAGTGCTCGGCATTTCGGCAGGCGCGTCACTCGGATTGATCGCACTCCTGTTCGCGACGCCCGAGGCTGGCCGTTTGTTGCAAACCGGCGCGGCCGGCGCGGGCGCGTTCGTGACGCTGCTTGCGATGCTCGCGCTCGGAAGGCGCTACGGCTTTGCGCCGGAGCGGATGCTGCTGGTGGGCGTCACGCTCGGCACCGCTTTCAGCGCGCTCGTGACGGTACTGCTCGCGAGCGACGACCCGCATATGAGTGGGCTGCTCGCGTGGATGGCGGGCTCGACGTATGGCGTGACGGCGCGCGACGCGGTGGCCGCTTGCCTGTCACTGGCCGTTCTTGGAACCGTAACAGCGGTGTTTGTCCGCTGGCTCGACATCCTGCCGCTCGGCGAGGCCGTCGCCGTAAACTTTGGCGTACAGCCCGGTCTCAGCCGTCTCGCCTTGCTGCTGCTCGCGGCGTTGATGACGGGCGTGGCGACGATCGTGGTGGGCCCGCTCAGCTTTATCGGCCTGATGGCGCCGCACCTTGCCCGCATGCTGGGTTTCAGGCGCGCTATCGCGCAGCTTGCCGGTGCCGCGCTGCTGGGCGCGTTCATCATGGTGCTGGCCGACTGGCTCGGCCGCAACGTGCTGTTTCCGTTCCAGATTCCTGTTGGCTTGCTGGCGACGCTGCTCGGCGGACTGTATTTCATGTGGCTGATGATGCGTGGCAGGGCCGCACTTTGAGCGCCTGCACCCCATCGACTATAAACATATCGCATCGGAATATGAACTCATTGGCTGGGATGACCGGAACCGGCGCTGCCGCGCGCCCCGTGTATGAAATCGACGGCGTCTCGTTCAGCGTCGCCGGGCGTACCTTGTTGCACCCGTTGAGTCTGACGCTGCCGGCGCAGCGTGTGTGCGGGCTGATCGGCCATAACGGCTCGGGCAAGAGCACGCTGCTCATGCTGCTCGCCCGCCAGCAACGGCCGACCACGGGCAGCGTACGCTTTGCCGGCACGCCGCTCGCGCAGTGGGGCAACCGCGCACTCGCACGCAAGGTGGCTTATCTGCCGCAACAGCCGCCCGCCGCGGATGGCATGACGGTGCGCGAACTGGTATCGCTTGGCCGTTACCCGTGGCATGGCGCGCTGGGCCGCTTCGGCGTGCGTGATAGCGCGAAGGTAACCGAAGCGATGGAGCTGACCGACGTCGTGCGTTTCGCGGATCGTCCGGTGGACGGCCTGTCCGGTGGCGAGCGCCAGCGTGTCTGGTTGGCGATGCTGGTGGCGCAGGACAGCGACTGTCTGCTGCTCGACGAACCCATCTCCGCGCTCGATATTGCTCACCAGATCGAGGTGCTGAGCCTCGTGCGCACGCTGAGTGAAAAGCAGGGCTTGAGCGTCGTGGTCGTGCTGCACGACATCAACATGGCCGGCCGCTTCTGCGACGATCTCATCGCGCTCAAAGGCGGCCGGCTGCTGACGAGCGGACCGTCCGCCGATCTGATGCGTTCAGACACGCTGGAGGAAATCTACGGCATACCGATGGGCATCGTGCCTCATCCGAATGGCGGGACGCCTATCAGCTTTGCATACTGAACACGCAGGTCTGACAGACTTTGGGCGCAACATTCCGGCGACGACTGTCAAGGCAGCCCGGCGGAGTCCGCTTCTGCAGTGAGGGTGTTACCACGTGCTCACCCGTGCAATCTCCGCCGGCGGGGGCCAGCTTTGGGATGATCGATCCTGAGGGGCACAAAGGGCTACGCGTCTGGGAAAAGCACGCGAATGGACGATTTGAATTCTGAGGCAGACCGGCGCACGCTTTTTGTGAATGGCTCATGTGGGTCGACTACGCCATCTGACCCACAGGTGCCTCGGCCGCTCGTTTCCCGCCACAAGCTGATTCGCTATGAAACGTGCGGCAGAATGTTACGAAAACGGCGAGGGCGTACCTCAGTCAGACGCGGAGGCGATTCGCTGTACAGGAAGGCTGCGGATCCAGGTTATATCTCGGCGCAATTCAAGCTTGTCGAGTGCTTCGGTCTGGATGACGTTTGGCAAGTCTGGAGGTGAACCACATGTACTTAACCAGGTCGTAGATTCGGATCGTGGCCCCCCTGTGGGCAATGTACGGGTGATTCGGGCAACGATGCGCTTTAGTCGTTGGGGATATCCGGGTACGCGGCGATAAATTGTTCTGCCCGGTCCGACACAATAGCCGACGCCGCGCATACGGGTATGTTCGACGCGGCCTAGCGATCAAATACCATGCAACCAGCGATCAGGCATCCGGGGACGATCGTCAGTGGCCACGCCATCTGAATCCCTGGATTACGCTTTCTCGGCGGGTTCGGTTCACCTCATCGAGCATGGTCGCCATAGGTCCGTAGCGCTATATTCCCGGAACTACACGTGTCCGGCCCAAGCGGGGTCGTGCGTATGCCGCCATCCCTTCTGTCAGTAGCGATGACGTGACTACCGGACGGACTAGATTGGGCGCATCTATTTCGATGAAAGATAGTGCCGCGGGGAATCCCCTGTTACTTGCCGAAACATGGCGATGAATGCGCTGGGTGTGCTGTAACCGAGGTCGTTCGAGACCTTCGCGACGGTTTGTCCATCGGCAAGGCGTGTGATTGCTTCGGCCACGCGCAACTGGCGTTGCCACATACCGAATGTCAAGCCGGTTTCCGCTTTGAAGCGGCTTGCGAGCGTTCTTCCCGTTGCTCCGAATTGCTCGCCCCACATATCGAGCGATCGTTCGCTCGCGGGATTGTTCATCATGTGTTCACAGATTTTCAGCAACCGCTCATCACGTGGAAGAGGCACGCCGCTTTCGGGCAGAGAAGACTGGCCGGCAAGCACCTCCAGCAACAAGGAAACTGAACGAGCCGCACGGCTCTCTAGGCTGTATTCGCCCCCGCCCTCGCTCACCAGCACGGCCAACTCACGTATCAGCGGCGTAACGACAATAATGGCTGGCTTGGTCCATGGCCATGGAAACATGTCCGGCTCGATATACACATTGCAGAGTTCAGACTTGCCTACAGCGTGTAATTCATGATCGACGTATGACGGAAGCCAAATCGCGCGAGACGGGGGCAGTGTCCATGTGCGTGTTGGGGTGAGCATCCGGACGACACCGTGGATTGTGAAGGTCAGTTGACCGTAGGCGTGTTGATGCCACACCGAAAGTTCTTCGTGGTCCCATGGCATACCGATGCAGGCTACCGGGGGCCGGCCAGGTACCCCCAACCTTGAACAGGCCAGCAAGAGCCAGTGGCTCAGCCAATGAATACGACCACACCCATGAACGCATTCCCCAGGGCCACGCCTGATCTCGCCATCGAAACGCCCGCGCGCCGCGCCGCGGTGGTTGCCGGATTCGTTCTCGCTGCCCACCTTGGTCTGCTCGTTTTTGTTCTGACCGCGCGCGACAAGATTGTCGAGAAACCCGTCGAGTCGCAGACGATCACCGCTTCGCTCATCAGCGAAACCCCGGCACCCGTGGTGACGCCTGCGGCACTCCAGTCGTCCGCACCGCCGCAGCCGGTCCCGCCCAAGCCCCATCCGAAGCAGCGTCCCGTCGAGCACCACGTGACGCCGGTCAGGTCCACGCCCGTTCCAGCCAGGCCCAGTGATGCGCCGTCGCCCATTCCAGTGGCAGCAGCAGACCCCGCACCGGCCGCGCAGGCAAATCCAGCTGCAGCGGCACCGTCTGCTCCGGCCATCGGCCGGCAAACGCTGGCGATCAGCGCGCCGAAGAACGTGGCTCACCTCGACTGCAACATCGCGAAGCCTGAGTACCCGTACCTATCAAAGCGCATGAACGAAACCGGTACCGCTGTGATCCGGTTTGTAGTCGGGCTGACCGGCAGCATCGAGGACATCCAGCTCCAGAAGAGCAGCGGTTACCCGAGACTTGACAGCGCAGCACTGGATGCGTGCACGCCAGCGCCTGCCGCCCCTACACGGAAGACGGCAAGCCAGTCCGCGCCGCCTATTCGCAACCGTTCACCTTCAGTCTGGACGACTGAGCCAACCTATCTGAAGAAAGGGAGTCAACATGGAGCACTATGGCCTGACAAACGTCTGGCAGCAAGGCGACTTCGTCACACGGGGCATCCTGATTGTACTTGCCCTGATGTCGCTGGCGTCGTGGACCGTCATCGTCCTGAAGCTCTGGAATGTGGTGCGCCTGAGGCGTGCTGTGCGCGATACCGAGCGTTCGTTCTGGCATTCCGACGACTTCGAAGCCGGACTGCACAAGCTCGGCGACAGCGGTTCGTCATACACCGGCAATCCGCTGCTCGCGCTCGCGTTGTCGGGCAGGGAGGCCACCGAGCACCATCGTCAGACGCAGCCACAACTGCACGACCGCATGGACATTTCCGACTGGGTCACGCGCTGTCTGAAGGACACGATGGACGACATCGTGGCACGGCCGCAGTCCGGCCTTGCGATTCTCGCGTCAATCGGCAGCACGGCGCCGTTCGTTGGCCTGTTTGGCACGGTCTGGGGCATCTACCACGCGCTGATCATGATCGGCGCGACCGGAGAGACGACCATCGATCACGTGGCCGGTCCGGTCGGCGAGTCGTTGATCATGACGGCCTTTGGCCTGTTCGTCGCGATTCCGGCCGTGCTCGGCTACAACGCGCTCACGCGGACCAACAAGGGCATCGTGACGAAGCTGAACCGCTTTGCTCACGGACTACTTGCGTATTTCGTGACCGGCTCGCGGCTGGGAACAGCCTCGCGGCCCGACATGAAGCTGGTGACCTCGCCCGGCGCGAAAATCGACGCCGGGGACGACAACGGAGCCGCGACATGGCCGTGAGCGATTTTTCCGACGATGACGGCGACGGCGTGATGAGCGAGATTAACATGACGCCGCTCGTCGACGTAATGCTCGTCCTGCTGATCATCTTCCTCGTGACGGTGCCGGTCATGCAGCATGCCGTGAAGATCGACCTTCCGCACGCGAGCAGCCAGCCCGAGGACGTGAAGCCGGCGCATATCGATGTGTCGATCCGCGTCGACGGTACCGTGTTATGGGGAGATCAGCCGGTGGACGACGCGACGCTGCGCGCGAAGATCGCCGGGGCGGCCCAGGCGACGCCGCAACCCGAACTGCATCTGCGTGCGGACCGGAAGGTGCCCTATGAGCGGGTTGCGGACGTGATGTCGGCCGCTCAGGCCGGTGGGCTGACCAGGATTGGCTTTGTGACAAAGCCTACGCACTAACGCAATAGAAGCCGCCTGCGCACCGGATCAATGTGCCGCGTTCAGTCTTCAGGATGCAATAGAACCGACAGCCGATTGCTGGTAGTTTTCGAGGCCGACCTTGTCGATCAGGTCGATCTGCGTTTCAAGCCAATCGATGTGCTCTTCGGTGTCATCGAGAATCTTGACGAAGATTTCGCGCGACACGAAGTCGCTCACGGATTCGCAGAATGCGATGGCTTCCTTGCAGGTTGTCTGTGAGATCTGTTCCAGTTTCAGGTCGCAATTCAGGATTTCAGGCGCGGTTTCCCCGATCAGTAATTTGTGCAGATCCTGCAGGTTGGGCAGCCCGTCGAGCATGAAGATCCGCTGAATGAGCCAGTCCGCGTGTCGCATTTCCCCAATCGACTCGTCGTACTCGTGCTTGCCGAGTTCGTTGAGCCCCCAGTGCTTATACATCCGCGCATGCAGAAAATACTGGTTGATGGCGGTCAGCTCGTTTTTTAGCTGGGCATTCAGGTATTCGATAACTTTCGGATCGCCTTTCACGTTGTTCTCCTTCACGATGACTCGGACGATATCGAATGACAGATAAAAAATCTAGTTTTCCTGAAATTTTGATAATGAAAATCTCTATCATTATCATGCATTTGTGCAGGTTCTCTGATTCATGATCGCGTCGCGAGTGCACGGCTGGATACAAACAAGTGCTCCAACTGGTGGCGGCCGTCGGCAGACGGAGCTTCATGGGGGGCAGCGCCGGGAGTGGTCGGGCAGACCGCACGTTGCTGCTGGAGCCAACCAAAAAAGCAGAGCCATGCAGTTTGGCTCTTCTCACTTGCACAAAACGTCTCAACGATACGTTACGGATTTCCGTACTGCCAGGTGTTGACGTAATATTCGCCGTCCACCTGCCAGCCGAGCTGCACCTGAACGGCTTGCTCTGCCGTCACGGTTGTAGTCGAGGTCAGCACGTCAGTGAACGACGTGTTGAACGAAAGCGGCGACGGTGTGTTGCCCGTACTTGCCCCCCAAACCGTTGCATCGTAGGTCGTGGCCGGTATGCTGGTCTGGGCAGTGCCGAGCGAATTGATCGACGCCCAGAAGTTCGGATATGCGCGGGCAGCGGGTGACGGGACACCAATGACAAATCGCCGGGCAGTATCGCCATTCTTCCCGTTGCAAGCCAGATCGTTACGCGACTGTTACGGAGTCCTACCGTGATCAGTTTGTGACTCGATGCGATATGCTGACGACTGCAAATTTCTCCTCACGGCAATGGCTCTCCAGATCGGACGAGACAACCGGCATGTCGCGACCAGTCGATACTGCGGCTTTGAAACATCGCGAGCGCGTGGTCGAACAGAGGCGACGCGAGGCGCTGACATTTTGATTGGTCCTCATGCGAGACGGCCTGCGTTCGCCGTCGAAACGTGCTTTCCTTGCCACCAGTCAAACTTCTCAAAAAGCGCAGGCAGCTGACCTGCGGAGATCGCTTTACCGAGGAAAAAACCTTGCGCCAGATCGATTTTTGCACGCGTGACGGCATGGTACTGGCCGCTTCCTTCCACGCCATCAGCGATAACAGCGACGTCAAGCTGACGCCCTGCAGCAGCTATGGCCTGGAGCGTCCGGAGGCGATCTGATTCGTCCAGCCCCATCACATCCCGATCTACCTTGATGAATTCGAAATCGACGGGCAGCGCGGATGCGGTTATCGACGTCCCGGCCCTTACCCCCGACACGGCAATGCGAACCTTATCCTCATGTAGGCGCGCGATGTTGTCCAGTTGCCGGGACAGGTCCTCAGCTTTAACCTGGAACACCAACCGACAGGACGTGAAGGACTTCGCGGTTGCCGCGACGAGAGAAAGGCAGTTTTCGTCTTCGAAACACGTTCTCCATAGATTGACCATCAGATACAACTGGCGACCATCGGCGAGATGGCCCAGTTCCCTCTCGGCAGTAGAAAGAACGAAAGCGACGATTTTCCTCGCTGAACGGCGATCGACGAGCTTGTCCATGTACCACGTCTCGCCGCGAAGGCCATACGCAACGTTTTTCCAACGCAGCGCCACTTCCAGCCCAATGCATTTGCGGGTACTGGTATAGAAGACAGGCTGATATTCGAGGTGGAACTCGTTACGCCTCAATCCACGATTGACTGCGCGGGCAAGGGTCGCACGTTCGCTAAACCACCGGCGATAAAGGAGCATGCCGCCCGCGCCGAGCAACGCCAGTAGAGCGAGTACCAGAACCGTCGCAGATACGAAGAGAACCCACCGGTATTCTGCCGAAGACACTGTTTTGTTTGTTCGCCCGGCGCCCCTGTTCGCCGGAATGGAACGGCTTCTATTGGAAGCCCGATCCGCCTGGCCCGGCGTAGATATAGCCGAGAGAGATTGCGCCAGCTTCGGGGCGGCGGCACCCTTGGTTTCCGGGCTCGCTTCTGGCGGTGGGGGACTTGTTCTCGTCGACGAGGAGGGCAACGCGTCTTCGGGGCCGCTTCCTGTCTGTGGACGGGTTATTCCTGGAGCAAGCTGAAATTCGTCCGTGTCCGGGAGACTCGCGCCCGATGAGCCCGGATTCGCGGTATGGAACGCGCAGGTCGTCCGTGTACCGTCTGCGCGAACGAACTCGCGCATTCCAGCATCGCCGAACACCGCTGGCAGCAGGAACACGCTTGCTCCGAGACATCCACGGCCGGGGAAGGCGGCAGACTCGACGCGCTCCGGATTCGCAATTGCCGTCTTCGGAGAGACCGGGTAAGAGAAGGTAGCTTCGTGCCCGGCATGACAGGCTGTCGAAAAACAGAAAAGAAGGCCTGCGACGAAGTGTGGTGCTCCAGTTTTCATATCGGTCACGAACCGGGGCGCGGGGATTAACTCTCCTGTGCCGCCCGGAACCCATTCCACGAATAAAAGAGGCCGGTTTGAACCGGCCAAAAGCTCCGGCTATTCCGAGGACGTGCCGGAGCCTGAGAGAAAGTCAACGTCACGGATCAACGTGTCATTGGAGACCGCGTATCGGCAGCGTCGAGGTAATAACCCTGAATCCACTGCGCGCCCGCATCGAGAGCGATCAGGGCGTCATCGGCCGTTTCGACACCTTCAATGACGATGACCGGCGCGACGTGACGTGCCATCCTGACCAGGCGGCCCAATTGGTCAACGGTAAAGGTCCCCTGGCGGATACGTCGCATAAACGACCGGTCCAGCTTGATAATGTCGGGCGCGGACACGCGCACTGCATCGGCGGAAAAGCCGACGCCGAAATCGTCGACGGCAACGCGGACACCCAATGCCCTTAAACGCCGCACAAATGCGCGGGCATCAATAGGGGACACCGGGGCCGATTCCGTGATTTCCACGATCAGTCGGGCCGCAAGGTTGGGCTCCGCCGCCAGTTCGAAAAAAAGTGATTCCCACCAGTGATCGTCTCGCGCACTCTGGGCCGAGACGTTGCAGCCGAATTTCACTCCAGGCGTAGCCCGGGCCGCATCGATCGTGCGGCGGAGGACGAAACAGTCGAATGGGCGCATCAGCGAAAGTCTTTCCAGCGCCGGAATGAAGCGGCCCGGTGGCAGGACCACGTCATCCGCCTTCATCCGCACCAGCACCTCGCGATAGAGCGTCTGTGCGGGAGCTTGAATCGAGCAGATCGACTCATGCCGGAAGAACAGCCGATCTTCCTGCATGGCGATGAAAACCGCCTGGGCGGTCTGCCCGTCATGAGACTGCGGCATCAATGCATCGCTGCATGCTTCGATAACCCGGTCGCCCGGCAGCGCAGCAAGTCCGTCGTGGTCAGGCACTTCCGTGGTCATGCGTTCAAGCGCAGGCATTGCGACTCCCGGGGCGGCAAAAACACGCGGTCGCCCGCGGCATTGCGCACAAATTTTTACAATTCCTTCAGTTCGTTTGCCAAACTCCGTGGCACAAAATCGGTCCTTTTTGCCAATATCGTTAGACGAATAGATGATCATGGCGGGGCGGCACGAAGGCGGTGCCCGCGCCATTGAATCTGCCGGGAGACAGAAAGGACCGTTTTTGTCAACTGGGTGGTGTCGGCATTGCCGGGGGAACAAAACAACATGCCGCTTCATTCGCCACCAGTTAGGCGGAGACCATCCTTTCCCGGAAAAACATTATGAAAATCGGTTATGCACGCGTTTCAACTCACGAACAAAGCCTTGCACTGCAACTCGATGCGTTGCGCGCGGCAGGGTGCAACGAGTTCTTCACTGACCACGGGGTATCCGGCACTGAGTTCTGCCGGCGTGGGCTGGATGCTGCGCTGGCTGCAGCAGCGGAGGGTGACACGCTTGTCGTGTGGCGACTTGACAGGCTCGGAAGGTCGCTCAGCAAACTGGTGGATCTGATCGGCCGCCTTGAAAGGCGGGGCATCGAATTCGTCTCGTTGAACGAATCCATCAATACGAGTTCGTCCGGCGGCGTCCTGATTTTCCACATGATGGCCGCGCTTGCCGAGTTTGAGCGGAACCTGATCAGTGAGCGAACCCGCGCAGGCCTGGCGGCGGCGCGTGCCAGGGGAAGCAAGCTGGGTCGACGCCGGACGCTTTCGCCGGCGCAGCGGTCACAGGCACTTGAACTACTTCGTTACCAGTCGGCCGCCGAGGTAGCAGATCAGTTCAAGGTTCATCCCCGAACGATGCTGCGCCTGAAGGCGGCTGGAGCGTAAGGTCAGGGGCAATCAGCGAAGCCAGATAACCGGCGCGGTTTGTAGCCATAAAGGGAGCGACATTTTGCTCCCTGTATGGAATCGGAATGCGCCGGAAGATGCGAAGGCGCATGTTGGGCACTCTTCGGTGCGCGCCGGCGATCGTCTTCAAACGAAGTGACGTTGATTTATTGGTCGTCGGTGCTTGTGAACCGCTCGATGTTGTTGGGCCCGACCCGTGCAGATCTCATTGACTGTCGATGTCCAAGGCGTCGAGTCGGACGCGCTTGCGCATGCGTCAGCGCTCAGCAGCGCGGACAGTTCCGCTTATTCGTTCTACCGTTGAGGTGTCGATAGAAAGCGGGTACCCACGACCCTTGAGTGAGCAAATTGGGCGATATCTGCTACAGGCGTGGTGGTGCTAACGCCGAGCAGTACTGATCAGCGAGCCATGAATAACAAACTGCCGCGCAAACTCCTCAGCGGGCATCGGTTTGCCGAACAGAAAGCCCTGCGCGGTCTCGCATCCTTTCTTGTGCAGCCGTGCGGCCTGCTCCTCCGTTTCGACGCCCTCGGCAATCACTTCCAGGCCGAAGCTGTGGCCGAGATACAGGATCGCCCTGATGATGGCCGCGTCCGGAGGAGACTCCAGCATGGCGCGCACGAACGTCTGGTCGATCTTCAGCCGTGACAACGGATAGCGCTTGAGCATGCTGAGCGACGCATAGCCGGTACCATAATCGTCGAAGGCGATGCCCACGCCGCGCTGGTGCAGTTCCCGGAGCGGCCGGAGCATGTGCTCATCGTGGCGCAGGATGATGTTCTCGGTAATTTCCAGTTCGAGCGCAGCAGGGGGCAGGTCGAACGCCTGTAATGCAGCAAGTACCTTGTCCGCCAGATCGCCCGTGCGAAACTGCGCACCGAACAGGTTGACGCCCATGCGGAAGTCCGGGACCGTCCCGCGCCATTGCGCCACTTGCGCGCATGCCGTGCGGATGATCCAGTCACCGATCTGCGGCGCGAGCAGGCCCGCTTCTATCGCGGTGAGAAATGCCCCGGGGCCCAGCAGGCCTTTTTCCGGATGGCGCCATCGCAGCAGCGCCTCGGCGCCCACGAGTGCACGGTCGGCCAGTCTCACCTGGGGCTGGTAGTACAGTTCGAACTCCTGCTGCGCGAGCGCTTTGGCAAGCTCGCCCTGATAGGCGCGCCTGAGCGTCGCGGCCTCGCGCAGGTCGGCGCTGAAAAAACGCCGGCAATTTCGGCCCTCCGCCTTGGCCTGGTAAAGCGCGAGGTCAGCGCTGGAGAGCAACTCCCTTACTGTCAGTCCATCTCCGGGGAACATCGCGACGCCGACACTCGCGCTGATGTTCACGGGCTGTCCGTCAATCGTTAGCAGCTGTGATACGGCTTCGATCACGCTGTCTGCAATCTGGCCGGCCCCGACCGCATCAGGCATTCCCGGCAGCAGGATCGCAAATTCATCGCCCCCCATCCGGGCGACCGTGTCGCCCGGACGCGCACAGGCCTGCAGGCGGCGGGCAACATTAACCAGAACCGCATCGCCGCCTGGGTGGCCCAGGCTGTCGTTGACGTCCTTGAATCCGTCGAGGTCCACCATCATCACACATGCAGTCATCTCTTCACCGAGCGCCAGCTCGACCTGCTCCCTGAGCATCGTCCGGTTAGGCAGGTCGGTCAGCGGATCGATATGGGCCAGCCGCAGGAGCCGCTGCTCGTTCTGACGCCGCTCCGTAATGTCGCGCAGGATTGCGCCGAACCCGGGGCGACCGTCTTCGCGCCACATCGAGCCGGACAGCTCGACCGGGATCATCGACCCGTCGGCCGCCCGCACCATCATCTCCACGGTACGCCCCTCGGTGAGCGATTCGCCAGCCGCGGCGAGCTGGTACAGACGGGCGGTGAACTGCTCCGGTGCGATGAGGTCGATGCTGCGGCCCAGTATTTCGTCGCCCCGATACCCCAGCAGCTTCTCGGCCGCCGGATTCCAGAACGTTGTGAGGCCCTGGTCGTCCGCACAGATGATCGCATCGGGCGAGGTACCCGCGATCTTCTCGAACCGGAACTGGCTCGTGCGCCGCGCCATTTCCAGTCTGCGGATCTCGAGCTTGTCCAGCACGAGCGCGGCGAGATCGCGCAGGTTGCGCGCGTCGTGCTCACTGAAATTCTCGCGGGGCTGATGCCCGATGATGCACAGCGTGCCGAGCGCGTGGCCGGTGGCCGTACGCAGCGGCGCGCCCGCGTAGAAGCGGATGAAGGGTGCGCCGGTCACCAGCGGATTGTTATGAAAACGCGCATCGGTGCGGGCATCCGGAATGACCATGATGTCGTCGCCACGGATGGCGTGGGCACAGAACGACACGTCGCGCGACGTTTCACACACGTCCAGCCCCACACTCGCGGCGAAAAGCTGCCGCTCGGCCTCGACCAGCGATACCAGTGCGATCGGCACACCGAAGATACTGGCGGCAAGATGCGCCAGACGATCAAAACCGGGGTCCGCGAGCGCCGATCCGATTCCGTACTCCGCGAGCGCCGTGAGACGGCTTTGCTCGGTTTCGCGTTCTGTAGACGATGACATGCCCTCCCTCCCCCAGGCCCATTTATTTTTTACAGCGCACCTGCCTTCTCATACGCCGTCCCGTGATGTAATCGCGACAGGAAGAATTGTAAGAATCCTATATAACCCCGAGCCACGCAACCCCTGAAGCTGGACGTCGGGCAGCCGGCATCCGGTCACCGTCCCGGGGCGCGCATGTCGACATGTCCCGGCCGGCCGGGAGCATGCCGGTAGATGAGCCGCAGGAGTTGCAGTACCCCAAACGGCTTGTGCAGGAATTCATCGACGGGCAGGTCGCTAGGCGGCTGCAGCGCACTCATCAGGAAGACCGGCATGTCGGCCAGCGCTGGCACGTGCCTGAGTTCCCGCGCGAGGCGGCCGCCGTCCATCACCGGCATCATCCAGTCCGAGACGACGACGTCCGGCTGCCACAGCGCGAGCGATTCGAGCGCACGGGCGCCATTGGCAGCCGTGTGCACTTCCAGTCCATATTCCGCGAGGGCCAGTTGCAGCGCCTCCAGGATGGCGGGTTCATCGTCCACCAGCAGTACTCTGATCATCTTTTATTGCCCATAAGTTCCGGGTGCACCAAGCAAGTTCTGATCCATGTGCTCTTCTGCCTTGCGCTGATAGAATCGACTCCCGTACAGGTGATGTGGGCCCAGATCGCCATACCGGATTTCTATGTCAGGCCCCGGAACTGGTGTTCCGGAAACAGATACGCAAGCAATGCACCCGACAGATGACGACCCCCGAACCGACGAACAAGCAGCCCGATACAAGCGACTGGACCCGGCGGTGGGTAGGGTCGACCGTGGACTATTCCGTGTTCCTGATGAACCCCGACGGCAGGGTAGCCAGCTGGAACGAGGGCGGTATGCGCATCGAGGGATACCAGCCGGAGGAAATCCTTGGCCAGCATTTTTCAGTTCTCTATCCGGATGAGGACCGGCGTGATGGTTTCCCCGATGCGGTGATGGACAGTGTCCGGAAAACGGGGCGTCACGACTCGGAAGGATGGCGCCGCCGAAAGGACGGAAGCACCTTCTGGGCGAGCGTGGTCACTACCGCCCTGTGCGATGGCCAGGGACAGTTCGACGGCGCCGTTCAGGCGGTGCGCGACGTGAGCGAGAAGCGCCGGGCGCACGAGGCCGTGCTTGAAAGCGAGCAGCGCTTCGGGCTGCTGGTGCAAGGGGTGACCGATTACGCCATCTTCATGCTCTCGCCCGACGGATATGTGACGAACTGGAACAGCGGTGCCCGGCGGATCAAGGGGTACAGCGCCGAAGAGATTGTCGGTTCGCATTTCTCACGGTTCTACACGCCCGAAGACGCCGCTGCGGGCTTACCCGGGCGCGGCCTTGAGACGGCTGCCCGTGAGGGCCGGTTCGAAGCGGAAGGCCGGCGCGTGCGTCGGGACGGGACGACCTTCTGGGCACACGTGGTACTCGATGCGATCCGTGACGACGACGGACATCTCCTGGGATTTGCCAAGATCACGCGGGACATCACCGAACGGCGCGAGGCCAATGAACTTCTGGAAAAAACCCGGGCCGCGCTGTTCCAGGCACAGAAAATGGAAGCGATCGGCAAGCTGACGGGGGGCGTCGCGCATGACTTCAACAATGTCCTGCAGGTATTAAGGGGTAACCTCGAACTGCTCGAGAACCGGCATCGCCGGGACGCCTGGAGCGGCGAGCGGCTCGCTCATGCGATCGATGCCGTCGAGCGGGGGGCGAAACTCGCGTCGCAACTCCTCGCGTTTGGCCGGCGGCAGGCGTTGCGCCCGGTTGTCGTCAATCTTTCCGCGGTGGTGCACGGAATAGATAACATGCTTGCTCGCGCGCTGGGTGAAACGATCAATGTGGAGACGGTGGTGGCAGCGGGGCTGTGGAACACGCTGGTCGATACCCACCAGCTCGAGAATGTGCTGCTGAACCTGGCTATCAATGCGCGCGACGCGATGCCCACAGGAGGGCGTCTGACCATTGAGCTGACCAACGCGATGCTGGACGACCGCTATGTGCGTCCTTTCCCGGATGTCCCGCCTGGCCAGTACGTGATGCTTGGCGTGACCGATACAGGCGTCGGCATGCCTGCCGAGGTTGTCGAGCGTGCCTTCGATCCGTTCTTTACCACCAAGCCCGAAGGTCAGGGTACGGGCCTGGGTCTGAGCATGGCTTATGGATTCGTCAAGCAGAGCGGTGGACACATCAGGATCTACAGCGAAGTGGGACACGGCACGACCATCCGGATTTATCTGTCAAGGTCAACGGAAACGGCTGTTGATCCGCACGCAAGACACGGCCTCACAGTCATGAGGGGCGGCAAGGAGACCATCCTCGTCGTGGAGGACGATGCCAGGGTTCAGTCAACGGTCGTCAACATGCTCATGGACCTGGGCTATGCGGTTCTGAAGGCCGACGACGCGGAGCAGGCGCTTGCCGTGATACGAAGCGGTGTTCACATCGACGTTCTCTTTACGGATGTGGTTATGCCGGGCACGCTGCGAAGTCCCGAAATGGCCCGCGAGGCAGCCCTGCTGTTGCCGCACCTGAAGATTCTTTTCACCTCCGGTTACACCCAGAA
The DNA here is from genome assembly GCF_900996235.1 of Paraburkholderia sp. BCC1885. GTDB lineage: Bacteria > Pseudomonadota > Gammaproteobacteria > Burkholderiales > Burkholderiaceae > Paraburkholderia. The sequence continues at coordinate 6,859 of NZ_CAAJGM010000225.1, read as the reverse complement.
CGCGATCGTGCATGGAGGACGGCTGGACCCCGGCGTTGAACTGCTGAGCAAGCCTTATAGCCAGGAAGAACTTGCGTACAAGCTGCGCAGTATTCTCGGCACGCCAGGCGAGGCGATCAGCGTAGCGTCTGGCAATGCGGACGCCGCTCGGTCTGGTACTGCCGCATTACCTGCGGGGCCATTGCATGTCCTGGTCGTAGAAGACGATGCGGCTTCATTAGAGGCGGTCTGCGAAATTCTCCATATGCTCGGTCACAGTGCGGCAAAGGCGACGAATGCGTGTGAGGCCATGGAGCGGCTCGATGCTGGGAGATTCGATGTCCTGCTCACTGATCTGAACCTTCCCGGCGTTTCCGGACTTGAGCTTGCAAAACAGGCCGTCGCGGTGCACCCTGGCCTGCAGATCATATTCGCGTCGGGCGACGAATTGTCCGACGACGTGTTGCCGCACTTTCCATGCAGCACACTGCGCAAACCCTACGCGGTGGACGAGCTCAGCGACGCGCTTCGGGGAGGTCGGGAGCTTTGAACGAACGCCGCCCCACGTTAATTCGGGCTGCATACTGCCCGATCCCGCCCTCCCCGGGTGTTTGTCGGATATCACCTGGCTCGAGGACGACTTAACACGGACTCGTTTCCCGACTCCGGAAACCCGCTTGCCTGTCGTATGCGCCGCCTGCCGCGCGCCAACCGGGCGTTTGCGCGCAAGGGGCGGCGAATGACGCCCGGGCGATGCCGTTTCAGGCGGCGGTTACGATTTCTGGGGAAGGCCGATGGTTTTTAAAGCCTGGCGCCCGACGCCCCGTGAACCATCAATCGAGTGGCGAGTTGGTGTCGAGCGAGCGGGTCTCAACGATCTCGGAAGCAGTCCGCCGCGCGGATGACTTACGTGGGGATCTGATGTCCGTGGCGTCCATGCAGATGTTCTGGCGTTTTGCCGGACGGAACTGGTTGCCGACAATTACTTCCATGCCGTGCTGGAGGCAACGAAAAGTGTAGCGGAGAAACTTCGCAATAGGACTGGCTTGACGGATGATGGTGCGGCGCTGGTTGACCGTGCCTTGGGGGGCAACCCGCCAATGCTCGCTATCAATCAACTGAAAACCGAGAGCCAGCTTAGCGAACAGCGTGGCTTTGCCAATTTGATAAAGGGCATGTTCGGAATGTTCAGAAACACGACGGCGCATGCCCCGAAGGTATCGTGGGAGATGTCGAAAGGTGACGCTGAAGATCTGTTGACATTGGCTTCGCTCGTTCATCGTCGCCTCGATGCAGCGATTATGCCGTCCAGGGTTTCCGATTGAAGGGGCCACGGTCGCTGACACGGAATGCGATGACAAAAAAAAGAACCCGCTGCAACACGGGTTCCTCGGTGCCTACAGGCTTGCGTTACGGATTGCCGTATTGCCAGGTGTTGACGTAATACTCGCCGTCAGCCTGCCAGCCGAGCTGTACCTGCACGGCCTGCTCTGCCGTCGCGGCTGCAGGAGTCAGGTTGTCAACGAACGGCGAGTTGAACGTCAACGGCGACGGCGTGTTGCCCGTACTCGCTCCCCATACCGTCGCATCATAGGTCGTGGCCGGTACGCTGGCCTGGGCAACACCCAGCGAATTGATCGATGCCCAGAAGTTCGGATAGAACGAACTGGCCGGGGTCGTCCAGTCGAGCGAGGCCGACGTACCCGGTGTGCTTTGCGTACCGGAACCACCTGGCGTCAGGTAGTTCGCTATCACGTCGTTGCCGAGCGTCTGCCACGCTACCGTGCCGCCTGCCGCTGCCGCGTAGTTACGGGCGATGTTCTGGATCTGCTCTGAACGAATTTCGGTGCCGGTCGTGCTGTACAGCGTGACCGTGTAGACGCCGAAGTTCGTGATCGTCGAGACGTCCTGCGACGACGAGGCATATTCCGGCAGGCTATTCGGCGAGAACGACGTCGTGCTGCCCGAGATCGGCGCCCACGCCCACTTGTAGGTCGTGGACATGCCGCCGTTGACGCGGCTGTTGGTATTCGTGAGCGGTGCAGTTAGCGTACCCGTCGGAATTTGCAGATAGCCAGCGCCCGTGCCGTTACCAGCGGTCTGGAGCCACAGACCGCCAGTGGGCAGGCCCGGTCCCGTCACCACGGCGGAACCGACGCTGGTGGCCGCACCGTTGACCGTCACCGAAGATGGAATCTGGATATCGAGACCCGACTCGTAGTGCGCATTGGCTTCATCCGCCGAATCTGTGTACTGGACCTGGCCGAGGAACGACGCAATGTAGGTGCTGTCCTGCTGCTGGTTGCCGATGATGTCCCATTGGCCGCTGGGTAACTGCTGCACGTAATCCAGGCCGAAGTCGGGCGTGCCGTCTGGATCGGTCATCAGCAGATAAACGAGTGCCGCCGGATTGCTGATGCCGGCAAGCGTACCCGCCGGGACAAACGCGACCGTCTTGATGCCGGTCAGTACCGTGCCCTTCGTGAAAAGCGTGTGGCGCTTCGCAAAGCCGGCAACGCCCGTACCGACACCGTTGTTCAGATAGCTTGCGTCGATCGCCGTCGTGCAGCCGCTGTCCGATGTGTCCGTAGTCCCACCCTGAACGTCCGACGCACAGGCTGCCAGCGAGGCTTGCAGGCTCGCCAGATAGTTCGCGGGCTGGGCAGGTGCAGCAAGCGCGGTGGATACGCTCGTGCTGGAGCTAAGCTGGATCGCCGTATCGGGATTGGCAAGACTTGTGATCTGCAACCCGGAACCCGAGGCCGAGGGCGTGACTGCTACCGAATCGATCACGGCATCCGCGCCGGTCTGGTTCGGCGTAAAAATCGTGGCGAGGGGATCGAACGAGGCCGGAACGCTGTTGGCGGACAGGATCGGCGCGATTGCGGCATCGAGGGTCGCTTCTGCTGTAGTAATGGCAGATGACGTGATCGCCGATGCGTTACCGGCCAGGGTCGCCGGATTACCCGATGCAGTCATGAGAGCGGCAACAGCGGTCGTCAGTGGCGTCACGTTCGCCGTCACCGGCGCACCATTGGCGGTGCTGGCACTGGCGACGACCGAATACAGCGTACCCGACACGCCTGACGGATCGGCCGCGGTGATCAGGAGCGGCGCGGTCAGCCCGGTCAGGGAAACGCTGTAGGTACCGTTGGCACCCGAGGTAGCGGAAACCGTCTTGCCGTTAGCATCAGTGACGGCGACCGTCGCGCCAGTCAGCGCGGTACCGATGGCGATGGTGCCTGTCATCGACGTCGCGGCAGTCGTCGTGGGCTGGCTCGACATAGACGAAGGCGAGCTGGAACCGCCTCCGCATGCTGCAAGAGAAAATGCCAATGAAGCGCCCAGCGCAAGCTGCGCAATCCCCGTAATGAATCGTTTTTTCATGCTTATGGTCCTTATGTCTGAGTGGTGTTGCCAGGGAGGAACCGTCTGTAACCAGACGGCCCCGAAGTCACGCCGGTCCTAGCGCGCTAACTGCCAGCCGTTGTCGGTCCTGATCATGGGGATGGTTCCCGTGTAGTCCTGGGTCATGCCATCCGCCAGTTGATCGACGGCACCTTTACGGCGGAAGAAATCTGCGAGAACGTTGTTCGGCACGTCCGGGCAGGCGTGTTGCACCTTGTTCAGGAAGACATCAGGTGCCCGGCTCTGGTTGAGTGCGACGATCAGCGGCGTCGCCTGCTTTTTCTCGTTCTGGTAGTCCTGGTCGCCAGCCTCAAGCTCATTGAGCTTGTCGAAGTACTGGTTAGCGCTATAGCCGGGATCGTTCTGATGGGCGTCAGCCCACGCCTGGGCGTCGCTGCGGAACTGTGCTTCGCGCTTCCTGATGTCGGCGTTGAGGTTTTGCAGCTTGTCGTAGTTTTCTGCAAATTGCCTGAGCGCGTCGCTCAGATCGCCGTCGTGGGGATCAAGCTTGTAGGCGTAGCTGGCTTCGACACGGTAGCTATTCGGATCATCTCCGGCAATGCCATTCGTTTTCCTGAAATCCGACACAGTGATGTATTGGCATCCGTCCAGATTGGCCTCCAGGGCTTGTTTCGCAGCGGATTCGCTCGGGGTGCCATTGCCGCATGCAGCGAGTAGAAGTGTCAGGGCGGCGGGCACAACGAGGTGGGAAACGCGGGTGTAGCTGCGGTTCTTCATGCTTTGCAGTTCCTGTCTGGTTTTTAAGATTTCTTGCTGATGCGGTGATAAGTGCCGTCACACGGGATAACGGCAATTCATCGTTAAAAGTTTAGTATCAACTTGTAGAGTCCTTAATTTAAAAGGTCGGGTGTTCAACCATTCAGGTCGAATGGGAGAGCACATGGCGCGGATAGATCTGGATGAGCTTGCAGGCCTGATTGGCCGGGCGATTGCAAAGCACCGGCTGGAGAGTGGCCTGACACAGGAGCAGGTTGCGGAGTTACTGGGAATCGGCAACGAAGCGGTTTCGCGCATGGAGCGCGGCTTGGTGATGCCGACCGTTGCCCGGCTGGTGGAGCTGGCCGAAATCTTCGGGTGCGATGCGGCCGATCTGCTAACCGGGGCCAGCACGCGCAGCAGTGATCAGGGGAAGTACGTTGGTCAGCTTCTGGCGAAGCTCAGTGGGAATGACCGGACGATGGTGATCGAGATCGTCGAACGTCTGGCGGGTCGTCTGGCCAGACGCTCAGGGAATTGAGCGGGTTGCTGATGCCGGTATAGCCGGCATTGGTGGTAGACATCGGGCAGAGTTCGGCCAACTTCGGTCACTCGACTAGCGCTCGTACATCGCTGACAATCAAGTACCTACTGCAATTTAAGGGCGCTTCATGACTCGATCCGCAGAGAGCTTCTACGATGACATGGCATCCTCTTATCACCTGATTTTCGACGATTGGGATAAGGCGATCGAGCGTCAACGTGCGGTATTGGCGCCGCTCATAAGCGAATCCGGTGTGCTCGGCGCCATCCTCGACTGCGCATGCGGAATCGGTACACAAGCGTTGAGTCTCGCACGCGCGGGGTATGAGGTTGAGGGTACAGATATATCGAAGATGGAAGTTGAGCGAGCGGCGCGGGAGGCTGCTCTGCGAAATCTGAGCGTCAAATTTCGCGTGGACGACATGAGGCTGCTCGCCACGTGCAAGGCGCAATATTACGGCGCGGTTGTGGCTTTCGACAACGCCATTCCGCACCTGGATAGCGACGAGGAGATCGCCCAAGCGCTGACGGCAATGCTCAGATGTCTAAGAGCGCAGGGTAAGATTTTTGTTAGCTTGAGGGACTACGGCACGTTGCTGACTCAGCGACCGATTGTGCTGCCACCATCACTGTTCATGGACAACGGTCTTCGCCGCATTGTGCATCAGGTCTGGGACTGGCAAGACGCTCGGCGTTACACAGTCCATTTGTACATCACCCGTCAGACGAACGGTCTTGACTGGCAGTTGAGCCATTTCGTTGGTCGCTATCGGGCTATCACGCCCGAGGAGTTAGCGACTCTTGCTATGCAGGTCGGATTCAACGACGTACAGGTCCTCCCACCAACTGTCACTGGCTATTACCAACCGATTGTTACGGCGACGGCCCCTTAGTCTGCCCTGTTCGGTTGAGCTTTGAATGGCCGCTACCGTGAACGATGACCGTCCCTTGTGGGTCGCTTCCTGCCAACAGCATGAGACGGCAGTCGGCCATAAAGAGGCGGTCGACCGGATCGCGAAGATCGTCCACAATGCGGTGTCCGTCCTGTTGAGAGTCCGAAAATATGGTGCCATCTCGCATGATCGCTGCCATAACCGTAGATTCGCACGCGACTCGGATTAATCTGATGCTCCTGTGGACGGCCGACGCGGCCCGTGATCGGATGAGAGCGGAGGGATGGCTGACGGCAAATCAAAGCTAGCCTGACGCTCGACCGGATTTAGTACAGTCCAGCGGACTTTGTCGCCGATCCGCAAACGCTAAAACATCATCGGACGCCAGCGACAATCCTCACAGTCCTTGATCGATAGCGTTTACTCGATGGCTTCAGTTTCTACGTTGCGGACCGGGGTCGCGTTTTATTCAATGAAATGTCATTCACCACTATCGTTTGTTACTGAAAATGCACGAGACATCTCATTACTGGTTCCTGGCAAAGCCCCATGGTTGGGGGTGGGGATTTCCTGTTCTTTGGCAAGGCTGGGTGCTGTTGATCGCGTACGTCATTTCGCTTGTTCTTATCGGGAACGTATTTCGCCCTGACCGACGGCTTGGAGCCTTTCTTTCAGCAGTCGTCCTGCTTAGTGCCGCATTTCTTTTGGTGGTTTGGGCAACTGGCGAACCTCCGCGATGGAGATCGTAAGTGGCGCTCAACTGAAGAATCGGCGTTAGCACTTTCCGGCCGACCATCACGGATGGCTATCGTTTGAACGGCCGGTCCCGGCAACTTCGATCGTCCCTTGAGGGTCGAACCCAGCCGAATACAGCGCGCTGGGTTCGCCCACTGGCGGATATCAATCAATACTCTTCCGCTAACAAAATCGTAGTCACGGAACGATCTGCTTCAGTAATGATCCAGATCTTGCTGCGCCTGTCTGGAAGATCGTAGCTCGAAAGCAGCCGCTTTCCCGTCAGCAAGGCTAATTCATTCGCTGCAAGATCCTCGACCGGCAGGTCCCCCCAATCGCCGTGAATATGCCGCGCGAGCAGCAACACGCCTTCGACGCCCGCCGCGTCGAGCGCAGCCTGAGCGTAAGCGGCTCGGCCCGACCGTTTCGCCATGCTGACTTTTCCAAAGCATGATGAGGGCGTTCAGATCAACGGAGCCAGTCAGCCATGTCGAACGCAGGGGGCGCAGCCCATCCCCGTCGCACGTACGCGCGAAAATTCAAGCAGCAGGTGATCAGAGAGACGTTGGTGCCTGGCATGTCGG
>NZ_CAAJGM010000224.1 GCF_900996235.1 Paraburkholderia sp. BCC1885 | reverse complement strand
TAGATCGTGTCCACGATCGCCGATCGTGGACACGATCTCCCTTGATCTACACGGACTCCAACACGCCATCACCATCATGCCTTGCTCGCGCGCGCGTGAGGACACGGCCCAGCCGAGCCGCTTACGCTACAGGTCGAATCGGATAGGGAAAAACGTGTTCTCCCCATCTCCCCGAATTTTTGATTGGCAATCCACAATACAAGCTGCGCTGTGGGATGTGACCGGCGTCGATTCGAGCAGTGTAAAAAAGCAAGGACGGTGTGTTTTAACGCCGTGGCTTTCTATCGAAGAAGCACCCTACGTATGTGGATGACACAACCGGTCGGGTCTTAACGGGCTGCACCCGTCAGGAGGGACGGGTCTACCTGAGAGAGAACTTTCTTTAGAGAATCGATCTGGTTCTGGGAATAAGGCAGGATAGGCGCACGAACTGAACCGACACGGAGACCGAGAATCTCGCAGGCGGCTTTCACTCCGCTATTGTAGGAACCTTTAGCCAGTGCCCTGATCACGGGATTGATCTGTCGCCAGATCGCTACCACTTCGCCATCGTTACCCGCTTCGCTGGCTTTTTGCAATTTCACGAGGGCCGGTGCCATAAAGTTCGCGCTACCCATCACCATGCCGCGTGCGCGCAAGGCAAGCGCCGGCAACATGATTACATCTTCACCATTTAAAAGCGTGATCTTGTCCGAGTGATCGCCAAGCAGAGTATACATCTGCTGGATATCGGCAGACGAGTCCTTTACGTACTTCACTTGCGGAATTTCAGTGGTGAGGCGAACCAGGAAATCGACGTCGAGATGCAAACCGGTAGATGGCGGGAAGTTGTAGGCGCAGATAGGCAAACTGGTCGCGTCGGCAACAGCCGCGAAATAGGCGAATGCTTCCTGAAAACCGATCCGTTCGTAGTACGGAGTTGCAAGCATGATGGCTGTCGCTCCGGCTCGCTCGGCGTGTCGGGAAAGCTTGATCGCCTCTGCTGTGGAGGTCGCGCCGGTGTGAGCGAGAACACTAGCCCGACCCGCTGTCTGTTCAGCCACAATGTCAACCAGTTTGAGTCGCTCCTCATGGGAGAGAACAGAGAATTCTCCGGTGCCGCCGGCGGGAACGAAGCCGTCTACACCGTCCGCGATCCCTTGATTAACCAGCGTTCGGAGCGCTGATGCGTCTATCTCGCCGTTGGCATCGAACGGGGTAACAATTGCTGAAAGAACACCTTTGAGAGTCATCGAAATCAATTCCTTGGGCGGGTTAGAGAGGGGCAAAACCATTAGCGAGCGCGTCGCTTGCGTCGGCCGCGATCGTCAGAAAACCGTTGATAAAAGCGCTGCCGGTCAAAGCCGGTGTGATAAACGTTCGATCGGGTGTTCGGCGAACATCTTTCGCTGTAACAGTGAAGGTCGAACCTATAATGCTCTCGGTCGTTAGCACGTCCGCGGGCCCAATCAATCCATCAGTAACGAACTTCGCAAAAATCGCGCTAGAGCCGGTGCCGCATGGTGAGCGATCGATTACTCCCGGTGGCGCTACTACGACGACCTTCACACGGTGTTCAGAAAGAGGGCTGCGCTCGTAGAAGAGCACTTGATAAACGTCAAGTGCCGAGCCACTTAATGGATCCCTTACGCCTTCTTCGGTGTAAGTTGCCCTAAGCCGTCTTGCCACCCGAACAATTTCCGTAGCATTGCTACGATCGAGGGAGAGCGCGATTTCCCTGACGTCGACGCTTATGTAGTAGTCACCGCCATACAGCAATTCAGTTGCCACCTCGCGCCCGTCAACGAGGCAAAGCCCTTTTATTACGGTAAACGATTCAACATTGGTCAGCGTGATGCTCTTTAACTTCCCGTATTCCTTCCACGCAGTAACGCCGACCGGTCCAGCCGGAGTGCGAATCCGGAAATCGATTTTCTGAGCATCAACAGGAAGGTTTGGCAGAAGCCCTAGCTCGACGATGACTGTGGCAAAGCCGATCATGCAATGTCCACACATTGGAGGATAGGACCCCGGCTCCAGTATGACGGCGCCGATATCACAACCATCTTCCTTGGTGAAGATCGGCAGGACGGCGCATGTCAAGCCACCGCCGCGCGGCTCATGGACGAGACGAGTCCGCCAATGATCCCCGTGATCGCGAAGCCACACCCTCACTTGATCGACTGTCACGATACCGACAGGTAGGGAAATGCCGGAAAGCACGATCCTTGTTGGATTCCCGGCAGTATGTGAGTCGACCGCAATGCATGGCTGCCTATCCTGCTTCGTTAGCCAGTCAAGGGCGTGCTGAGGAAGCGTTGATACCTGGGTCATTCTTTACCTCGAAGCGTCATAAATGCGTGCCTGTCAAACAGTGATGCGCAGATCTCAATTGTGCATTTGGCGCATGGATGCAGTAAGAATGGGTTTCGATAGTCCGCCAGAAGCAATGCTGGCCCCGCTTTGGACGAGTTGGCATGTGTGGTGCCGTCTCGTGACCTTCACCCCCCCGGCCGCATAACTAGTCAACAAGTGAGGTGTGATGTGTTATATATTACACGGCACCATGCAGATGTCAATCGCATTGAGTTGATTGATGGTCGTCCGGCTGTCTGCGTCAACGACATCGCGATCCATTCTCACCGGAGCCGTCTATCACGAGCGGGGAGGCTAGCGGCGCTTCATTGTTGACGGTCCTGGTCATCCTTGCGCCACTATTTATGTGCAGATTTTTGACGCCGTCAACACAGCATAGGTTTCAGTGCTTCGAATTCATGCGGGAATGGCCCGCTGGGGCGCGGGCCTTATCAACTTGGAGCGGACCAGAAATATAGTTGCAACGGACCAGTTTAAAACTTGTGCAGTAAGCCCACGCGCGCCGCGATCTGATGATTGGACGTAGACGCAGTGCCCGTCACCCCGTCGAAAATGTCGGCCGGTTGTGAGGCGCCAGCAGCGATCTGATACGCAGCGGAGACGTAGAGGTCGGTTCGCTTGCTTAAATTGTAGTCTGCGATGAAATTGATTTCATGATATTTGGGCTTGGCGGACAAATATCCAACGCTACCGTCGGTGAATTCATATCCGAGGGCCACTGTGGTGGCATGGGTGAGTTTGTATTGCCCCCACGCTTCGTACGTACTGAACGTGACTGTCGCAGTCGTTCCGTTTGCCTGATTAAATTTCACGTTTGAGTAGTCGAGCGCGAAAGTTGCGTCCCCGAGCTTATATGTGCCGCCCGCGCCAATGATTTGTTGATTCTTAGGTTGACCGACGTAACTGAACGGACCTGCGGCGCCAATTGCAGCGCCCGTTGTATTCGACTGATAGTCTCCCTCAGACAGATAAGTGCCTGGGTCTTTCGCGAAAAGGTAGGCCGCTGCAAGATTGAGGCTACCAATCGAATAACCAACGCCAGCGCTCCAAAGTCCGACCTTGCTGGTTCCGTTGACGTTAGAGTCGGTCAAGCCCATTAAGCCGCCGAAAGTGAATCCAGCAATACTGGGGCTCGCATACTTGATGGAGTTATTAACGCGGAAGGAGTTTCCGGTGTTATCGATGTCTCCTGCGTGCCAGTCCACTCCGCCCCAAGTGCCCACCATGGTAACGGGCGCGAAATAATCTACCACGGAGTCATACTGCCGGCCGAGCGTAATGGTGCCCAGTTTTATATCCGACAAGCCCACCCACGCCTGACGACCAAATTCCCGACCACCTTGAGCAAGCGTGCCATTGATCACATTAAAACCGTTCTCCAGCTTGAAGATCGCGGAAAGACCACCACCAAGGTCTTCGGCGCCTTTCAAACCCCATCGGCTCCCGTACATGCCATCGTAGGTTCCGTCTTGCATGTGCCAAAGCTGCTTGCCACCGCTATTGTTTGTGAAGTCAATCCCAACGTCGATGACCCCGTAAAGCGTCACCGTGCTCTGCGCATTCGCCGATGAAACATAGGCTGCAAGGCTCGCAACAATTACTGCGGAGATTGTCTTTTTCATAAATTTCCTCTATTGGGTTAGTACAACTACACAAATGATTGCCGTCACCCGTGAGCGGATGTTCCGGGTGCGGGTTTCCCCAGGGTTCTTGATCGTGACCGAGGCTAACAAATTGCTTCGTTAACGATAGCCGGTAACATATTACCGGCTAACGATAGATGTCAACATATCAAAATTGTGTTGCTGATGAGATACGTTCGCGATGAGGCACGTGAGCTCAAGTAGGGCTGTTTGCCATGAACGCTTCGTTACAAGAGAATGGAGCTAGGTGGGCAACAGTTTTTGTTTTTGTTTTTGTTTTTGTTGACAGAAATCGCTAACCGGTAATATGTTACCTGTTATTGGATCTGTTGCGACGTAGGTGCGCTGGCGCCTGATGAGGACGGGCGACGATTCCAGTGGGCCGCCGCAAGTCGCTTAAGACTCAGAAATACATCTTCTGATGTCACGGAGCATAAGGCGTGGAGACGTATGCGCTGTAAAAGCAAGGTGAGCCCCGTGCCGCCGACATAAGATCCTCGCTTAGGCTGTCGGATGAAAGACCCGTGCCAGCAGAGCGACCTGAGAGAGCGGTGGAAGAAGTGTGACACCAAGGTGCAGGAATCCAGGTGGCGTCTCCTTACCAGAGGCGCTGAATGAGAGCAAAAGGGTGTTCGTCCTACAAGGCAAAAGTGTCGATCAATAGAGGAAAACTCAAATGAAGCAGGACTTTCAGGTCAATCGTCGCCGCGTCCTTAAGGCCGGCGCAAACTCGGCCCTTGGCGTTGTATTAGCATCGACTTTTGGTGGATTCGCACGTGCTGCTACCCGAAATCTGACCATCCAGACCTCGGGCGGTGCCTACGAGCAGGCCTATCGGAAGGCAGTATTTGAACCCTATGCGAAGGCGAATCCGGACCTGGCGATCCAATACACTACTCCGGATGACGCTGCGCGTATCAAGGCGATGGTAGAAGCCGGAAACGTGACGGTCGACCTTTCCACCACCGGCGATTTCTTCGGACTGGACGCAGACGCGAAGTGGCTGGAGCCAATCGATTATTCGATGATCGACAAGAGCATGCTTACCCCGGGCAGTGCAATGAAGTATCGGGTCGGCACTGACCTCGAAAATACCATTATCACGTATCGAAGCGACAAGTTCGCCAGTGCGAAGATGTCTACTTTTGCCGACTTCTTCGACCTGAAGAAATTCCCCGGCAAGCGAGCGGTATGGAAGTTCGTGTCCGGGGGTATCCTGGAGGCCGCTCTCATCGCGGACGGTGTCGACCCCAAAAGTCTTTACCCGGTTGATGTCGAGAGGGCGCTCAAGAAGCTCGACACCATCAAGAGCAGTCTCATCTGGTGGGACAGTGGTGCCCAATCGCAACAACTGCTGACAAGCGGCGAAGCGACTGCGGGCATCCTCTGGGGGTCGCGTGCGTTTCCTGCAATGAAGAATGCTCCGATTGCAGTTTCGTGGACTGAATGGCTTAGCGGGGGAGGATGGTTTGTCGTGCCCAAAGGTGCTCGGAATAAGCAGGAGGCGTTCAAAGCGCTTGCGTTTTTCCTCTCGGAGGGTCCTCAACGGGCCCTGACGCAGTATTTGCCGTATGGCCCAACCAATATCGCCGCGGCAAAAGATCCTTATCCGGAATACAAAGGCAATCTTCCGTCCGATCACGTTGCTACGCGCGTCAATATCAATTACGCCTGGTGGGTCAAGAACCAGGCGAAGATCGATGAGCGTTTTCAAGACTGGCTGCTTAGTTAACTTTCTCGCTACGGACGATCGATGCCGCGTTGATTAGAGGCAATCCTGTTCGCCTTGCCTCATGTAAGGGGCGAGCAGGACCGCCGCGGCTCCAATCTCATTCACTGAGCTCGTTTATGTTACGTTTCGTGAGACTACATTACGCCTCATGTAAATTAAGTACACCGAATAAAAAAAGTCAAATACCGACATCGAAATCCTGGATCGCAGATTTTTGGGGGGCTGGCCGTTGATTTGAAGACGGGCCAAGGCGCCCGATGCCGTAGCAATTTCTAGAAATTAACATGCGGTAATGTGGTTGTCAGGCTGTCGAGCGTACGGAAAGTCGCCACAACATTTCGGATTCGAAACATAGTCAACGCACATGTGAAAAAGGGGATGCGTGTCGTGAGGAAACTTTTTTTTTGTGTAGATGGGCATACTGGTGGTAATCCTGTACGTATGGTTGTCGGAGGTGCACCGTTTCTGAATGGCTGCAACATGAGTGAACGACGGCAAGATTTTGTCTCGCGCTATGACTGGATCAGAAAGGGTTTGATGCTGGAGCCGCGTGGTCACGACATCATGTCAGGAGGATTCGTCCTGCCTCCTATCAATCCGGACAACGATGGTGCTCTCCTCTTTATGGAGGTGAGCGGAACCTTGCCGATGTGTGGTCATGGCAGCGTCGGAATGATAACGTTCGCGATTGAGCATGGCGTCATACTTCCCCGCAAGGAAGGGACTCTGCGCCTGGAAGTTCCCGCCGGTATCCTCGATGTCGAGTACACGCGGATGGGAGACAAGGTTACTTCTGTCAGTTTTGCAAGTGTCCCGAGTTTTCTTTACGCTACAGACGTCAATATTGTCGAGCCAGAGTTGGGAGTGTTCCAGGTAGACATAGCGTACGGGGGAAACTTTTACGCCATCATCGAGCCACAGGATGGATATGGCGGAGTTGGGGCGTTTGGTCTACGGAAAATCGTTTCCGCAAGCCCAAGAATTCGCAAGCTTATTGAAGAGAAAGTCTTCCCGGTTCACCCGTTGGACGCTTCGATCAACGGCGTGACCCACATCCTGTGGTCAGATACATTAGATGAAAACGGGCGAGGCAGTAGCGGCGCGGTTTTTTGCGGGCAGAGTATGATTGACCATGGGCCTTGCGGGACAGGAACCGCGGCTCGTCTCGCCCAGCTTCACGCCAAGGGTAGACTCCCGGAGGGTGAAGATTTCGAACAGCGCAGTCACGTAGGAACCCGCTTTACCGGGACGATTCTGAACCGCACTAAAGTGGGAGACTATGACGCGATCACGCCGGTCCTGAAGGGATCGGCACATGTAACCGGCTATAACCAGATCTGGATCGATACTGAAGAGCCCTTTCCTGAGGGCCTGCAAGTAGTCGTCTAGGAAATCTGCGGGTCAGCGTGTTGCCGCGGTATCCAGTTCCCGCGTTTTCTTGTTGAGCAGCGCAGATGCGCTGCCGCTACGATCAGTTAGAGAAAACCGTGGCCAAACGCGATAAGTGACCGCTTTGAGTTGCAGGGTCAAGCGAAGGGCGCCAACCTGAACGCACAACAGTGCTCGAACAACGCCGCACTGCCGCCGGGCAATCCGGTGCTGACGGTTTTGTTGGTCCGATCTTGAAAAGGCGAGCACTTTTGAGCATTGTCGAGCGCCTGAAACGCGCAGGCCTGGACCTTGTAGCTGCAGCGATAGAGAGTTGCCGGCTACTAGGGGATACACTACACGAGCCTTGCAACGTTTTTTTGATACGTTGACCGGCTCAGCTTACCGGTAATATATTATCGACTATTGGATAAAGGATCGGGGGCAGGGAGATGACGCAGTTCAAGGAGTTCGCCGAGAAGATCCGGTCTGGCAAGCCGCTTCTTGGCACGTGGATGCACGTACCGCATCCGATGGTCGCCGAGCTGATGGCCCAGACGGGCTTTGACTTCATTCTGCTCGATGGTGAGCACGCTCCGGTTCCTCCGGACATTCTCTACACGCTTCTGCCGTCGACCGAGAAATTCAGCATGCCGGTGCTTTACCGGGTCAGGGCGAACACACCGGATCTGATCAAGGCGGCGCTGGACAACGGTGTGACGGCGCTGATTGCGCCGATGGTCAATTCAGGGCGGGAAGCATCGGCGGTTGTCTCGGCAGCGAAATATCCGCCGGTTGGTCTGAGAGGCATCGGGCCGCTACGGGCGTCGAACTATTACCTGGACGAAGCGAGCTACGTGAGCGTAGCCAACGAGACGGCGACTGTGGTACAGATCGAGACGGCCGCCGCGCTTGAGGCGGTCGAAGATATTGCTGCAACGCCGGGTATCGACGCGCTTTACCTTGGCCCGGCAGATCTTTCCATGTCGCTCGGGTTGCCACTCGGTCAACTCTCTGATGGTTTGCGTGCAGCATGCAGGCGCGTTGCAGAAGCAGCGCGCAAGAACGGCATCGGTGCGGGCATCGACGTCGCCTCGCTCGACTATGTTCCGGTCTACCGCGACTTCGGATTTAACCTGATGACCTATGGACTTGATACCAACTTTCTGGTTCAGGGCGGTCGCAACTGTTCCGAAGCAATGCGAAAGGCGATCGCCTGCTAATCGGCGATCCGATCTGTGGACGCAGCAGCCATTCGATCAACAGACCGTGCTGTTGCGTCATCCGGCTCCCGCGCGTCGCAGGCCAGACATACAAATAAATGGAGTTGGCGCTACCAGTGATGGCTAGACAATCAACGCAAGGCATCGGTCACGGGTACGCAAATTCTTCTGTCAATCTTAGATTTAGGTAGGTAACACCGTGGCCCAAAGCCTGTCTGCGTCATCGGGCGACTACACCTGTAGTCGACCCTCTTTACTTGGTCGCCTGGTGCAGTCGGGTGGCTGGTTCCTCGTGTTGCTACCGACGCTGGCTTTCTTCTTGGTATTCTTCATTTATCCGTTGCTCTACATAGTAGAGCGAAGCGCCCCCGAATGGTCTTTCTCCAACTACACCCGAATATTTTCGACTTGGCTTTACGCGAGAGTAATTCTCTCAACGTTCAAGACAGCACTCATCGTTAGCTTCGTCTGTCTGGTGATGGGCTACGCCTATGCATATGCTCTAGTGAAAGCAAAGGGTCTCGTGTTGGGCGTTCTTTCCGTTGCTCTGCTTCTTCCGTTCTGGGTCAGCGTGCTGCTCAGAACGTTCTCGTGGCTCGTTCTTCTTCAGGACTCAGGGCTGATAAATCGGGTTTTGCTAGGCCTTGGCATAGTCGACACCCCGGTCTCTCTAATCCGGAACCAGCTTGGCGTCGTCATCGGGATGTCGAACCTGCTGCTTCCCTACATGGTTATGCCGTTGGCAACCGTCATGCGGGGCGTCGATTCGAACATCATTGCAGCAGCGAGAATTTCTGGGGCCTCTTCGCTGCGTACTTTCTTTCGGGTGTATCTCCCGATGACGATGCCTGGCGTGTTGTCTGGGTTCGTTCTCACCATGACGTTGTCTATGGGCTTTTACATTACCCCCGCAGTTTTGGGTGGCTCAAGGAACGTTATGATTGCGCAGCTTATTGCCGACCAGATCAATCAGCAGGTCAACTTCACGTTCAGCAGCGCCCTCGCGGTAGTTCTGATTGTGTTCTCTTCGCTCGCATTCGGCACATTCGGTATTCTGGTTAGGATAGCGAAGCGAAAAGTGGGGGAAGCGTGATGATCTCGACGGCCCCGAGAAACGTTTCTGGAGTTGCATTCGTGCTATTCGTGTCCTTGATCGTCGTGTTCCTGATTTTTCCGGTGCTCGTGATCATACCTGTCTCGTTTAACGAGATCAGTGATCTACGTTTTCCTCCGGTGGGATTGTCATTGCGCTGGTACCGCGCTTTCATTGGCGACGACGTCTGGTTGGCTGCGTTCGCTACGAGTCTCAAGGTGGCTATCGGGACGGTCTTCGTTTCGGCTTCTCTAGGCACGACGGCTGCGCTCGCGATGTTCAACAGTCGTTCCAGGATCATCGGGATGGCACGGATGTACCTGCTCAGCCCGCTTGTTACTCCTGTGATCGTGTTAGCGATCGGGATTTTCATGGTGTTCTCCCAATGGAGAATCGCAGGGACCATGATCGGCCTTGTGCTGGCTCATAGCGTACTGGCCATTCCGATGGTTATCGTGACGGTGACCACCTCGCTGCACACCATTCCGCCGAATCTTGCAACTGCGGCGTCCGGACTTGGTGCGAATCCGCTTCGAACCTTCTTCCGAGTGACTTTGCCTCTTCTGAAATCAGGGGTCTTCGCTGGAGCGGTGTTTGCCTTCATTACCTCTTGGGACGAGGCCGTCATTTCCCTCTTTCTCTCGTCTCCGGAACAGCGCACATTACCGGTGGTGATCTGGTCGGGTCTGCGCACTGGTTTGGACCCAACCATAGCAGCGGTAGGGAGCATTCTCATCCTGACAACAGCTATCGGATTGATTCTCGCCTACGTATTTCGCCCCGGGCGGGATAACAAGAACAGCCAGGTTTAAGGTGACTTATGACCACAGCATTGCAAATTGAAGGGCTCCGCAAATCTTTCGGTCAGTTTGAGGCATTGAAAGACATCACTCTTGAGATGAAGAAGGGTGAGTTTCTGACGATGTTGGGCCCGTCGGGATCGGGAAAATCCACCACTCTGCAGATCGTCGCTGGCTTCCTGAAACCGGATTCCGGAAGGGTCGCGATGATGGGCCGCGATCTATCCGGCATTCCGCCGCACAAGCGAAACATTGGCATGGTCTTCCAGGACTACGCGTTGTTTCCGCACATGACGATTACTGACAACGTCGCGTTCCCTCTGGAGTCGCGTGGCATAGGTAAAGCGAAGCGACGCAAGCGCGCAGAGGAAATTCTGGATGTGGTGAATCTGGGAAATTTTCTTGGCCGTATGCCGAAACAACTGTCTGGCGGTCAGCGGCAGCGAGTCGCGCTCGCTCGCGCACTCGTATATGACCCGGAGATTGTACTACTTGATGAGCCGCTTGGCGCGCTCGACAAGAAGCTCCGAACGTCAATGCAGATGGAGATCCTGCGAGTCACCCGGCGGTTTGGTGCGACGGTAATCTCAGTTACTCACGATCAGGAAGAGGCGTTGGTCATGAGCGATCGGATTGCGCTCTTTTCTCATGGCCAGCTTGCACAGGTTGGCACTCCACGTGATCTTTACGCCAATCCGAACAGCACGTTCGTTGCGGACTTTATTGGCGAATCGAACCTGCTCTCCTGCGAACTGAAGCGAGTCAATGGAAGGTATGTAGTGGAAGGGGCGAGTTGGAACGCTGTCGTACTGGATGAGCGTGTGGTGGCTGGTGCTTGCGGAAAGGTCACTCTTCTGCTGCGACCCGAGTGTCTCAAAATCAGCTCAGGCGAAGGTGTCGCGGAAGACTCGGAGCCTGGAAACCGGGCAAGCATCACGGTCAAGGAAAAGGTGTATCTGGGTTCTGGAATGCGTATATTCGGTACCCTCGGTGATGGAAGTTCCATGCAAATAGCGGCGCCCGAGTCAGATATCACGCATGCGCTGAAGCCTGGTTCGACAGCGACCGTTAGCTGGCACCAGAACGACGGGATCATTCTCCAATATTAAGCTTGATTCACTGACCAATCGACCGCGCGCCGTGCGTGGCGCGAGCCTACAAGATATCGGAGTAGAGCATGAACGCTGGGAAAAAGTCATCGGCAGCACCGGTTCGCAAAATGCATCATTTCATAAACGGCCGAGCCGTTCAGGCCAGCAGTGGAAACGTTATTGAACGATTCGCTCCGAGTAACGGAGAACTCATTTCCACATGGCCGGAAGGTGATGCTGACGATGTCAATGCTGCGGTTTCGGCGGCGAAGGCCGCGTATCTCGACAAGCGCTGGTCTGGCTTAAGTGCTGCGCGGCGCAGCGACGTGCTGCGCGCAGTCTCAGTCCGGCTCAAGGCAAACTTTGCGGAACTGGCGATGATGGAAAGTATGGAA
Organism: Paraburkholderia sp. BCC1885; assembly: GCF_900996235.1. Taxonomy (GTDB): domain Bacteria; phylum Pseudomonadota; class Gammaproteobacteria; order Burkholderiales; family Burkholderiaceae; genus Paraburkholderia. The sequence goes on along the minus strand of NZ_CAAJGM010000224.1, from coordinate 21,538 downwards.
ACTGGCAAGCCTCTCACGCAGGCAAGCGATGAGGTCAAATGGGCGGGAGACATCTGGGATTTCGCCGCCGGGCAAGCGAGAGCCATCCACGGCGACAGCCACAGCAATCTAGGTGGCGACAAACTCGCTATTGTTCTGCGTGAGCCGGTTGGCGTGGTCGGAATTATCACGCCATGGAACTACCCCTTGGTAGTTTTAAGTCAGAAACTCCCTTATGCACTGGCGGCTGGATGCAGTGTAGTCGTGAAGCCGAGCGAGCTTACCTCGGGCACTACCATCGCGCTCGCGCGCATTCTGGAGCAGGCTGGCCTGCCGTCGGGCGTGTTCAACGTGGTGACCGGTTATGGTAATCCGGTTGGCAAAACGCTGGCTGAGCATCCGGACGTCGACCTGATCTCTTTTACTGGATCGACCGCGACAGGTAAGGCCATCATTGCCGCTTCCGCTGCTACTCTGAAGCGAACGATCATGGAGCTGGGTGGCAAGAATCCAAATATTATCTTCGCAGATGCAAACCTAGACGCTGCTGTTGACGGGGCAATCAAGGGAATCGTCTACAACGCGGGTGCTGAATGCTGTAGTGGTAGTCGGCTACTTGTGCAGTCCAGTATCGCAGAGGAATTTACGAAACGCCTGAAAGATCGTCTCGCCACGGTAAAGGTGGGCGATCCGATGAACAAAGACAGCAAGGTCGGGGCGATCGTCAGCAAACAGCAGTATGAAAAGATCCTCCATTACATCGAGGAGGGTAAAAAATCCGCCAAGCTTGTTTTCGGCGGTTCGGCGATCAAGGACCTACCTGGGTTCTTCATTGAGCCGACTATATTCACCGGGGTAACACCGGATCTCTCTATCGCTCGTGAGGAGATTTTTGGCCCAGTGATGTCGGTGCTGACGTTTGACGATATCGATGATGCGGCGCGCCTTGCCAACGATACGCTCTATGGTCTTTCTTCAGCGATCTGGACTGGTTCGATCGACACAGCCCTCTTTATGGCGCGGGAGATTCGCTCCGGAATCGTTTGGGTAAATACCTTCCTTGATGTCCCATCGGAGGTGCCGATCGGCGGTGTGCGTCAGAGTGGCTTCGGTCGAGAGAACGGTCGCATGGCGATCGAGGAGTTCTGTGTACTCAAGACCGTTGTGATTCAGGATTCGCGTACATACTCACCTTATCTCGGCTAATTACCAACCGAGGTAAAGCGTTGATCGCGGTCCTGCAACTGCGGGGACTGATGAAGGAGATGCCCTCATTCACGAGTCGATTATGGACTGCCGCTTCATCGGCCGTGTTCCTTTGCTTGCAGATGTAGCAGGCTGTCCAGCGATCGTTTCCGAAATGACCGCCCGCGCCTGGATAACTGGCCAGCACGGCTATCAATTGGACCCAGGCGTCCCTTTTCCCGAAGGCTATGTGCTCTCGGATACGTGGGGCGCATCTACTTCGATGAAGCAGTGACGTATCAGAGAACAAGAATGTTAAATGATCAGCTCTATGATGTCGTGGTGATCGGCGGTGGCCCCGCGGGGATGACAGCTGCTTGGGAATTACGCGAGAAGAAGATCCTCTTGCTGGAGAAGCAGGACCGCTTAGGCGGCCGGTTGCACTCCATCAAGATGGGAGACTATTGGCTCAATCTCGGCGGACATCTGTTCCCTCAACCGGGTTCGCATGTCAGAAACATGATGTCCAGTCTTGGTCTCGAAGTAATCGAGATTCCAGGAAACAAATTTGCAATCTGGTTCGACGGGAAAGTACATTCGCCGAAGTCGGCGATGTTGATGCCCCTTATTCTTCCGCTGACGTTGATCGAGCGTGTATCGTTCGTCCGCATTGGCCTGCGCCTTATGACGTCGGTGAAGGGTTGGAGGAAGGTACTTCTGCCCGTGGCGAATGAGACTCCCATGCGGCGTCGCGAGCGCGTTGCAAGGTTCATGTCCGATTTCTCGTTTCGAGATTTTCTCGGTCGTCCCGCAGGTCGTATCGACAATCTTTTTTCCACTGCGCTGCGACGGGCAGCGGTAGATGTGGAAGACCAGACGGCCGGCGTCGGCGTTTCGCTTTTCGGCACAGTCTGGGGTGGAAAAGGCAGCACTGCCCTGAATCTTAAGGGCGGGTCTGGTCGCTTAGGCGAAGAGGTTGCTAAAGCTTTGGGAGAGCGCGTTATCCTCGGAACGACTGTCACAGATGTGATCGACGAGGGTGGGCAGGTGATAGTGGATTATGAGCGCAATGGGCAGCGCGAAACTGTCAGGGCTCGCCAGGTGATCGTTACTACTCCAGCATTCGTAACACGGCAGATTGTGAAGTCTCTTCCCGCCGATGTCGATAAAACCCTTCAGGGCGTCCAGTACGGACCTTTCGTATCGATGGGTATCATCACGGACGAGGTTAGCCCCATGCCGTTTGATGACATTTATGCTGTGACTACGCCTGGCGCGTCCTTCGATATGCTGTTCAATCATGCTAATCCGCTCCGCGTTAAGGACGGAAAGCGTAATCCGGGTGGAAGTCTGATGGTTTATCGGGGCGGTCGCGGCGCCGGGGAACTGCTGAAACTAAGTGAACAAGAAATTCAGGAACGATTTCTCGCTGACCTGCTGAAAATCTATCCGATGCTGGCAGGGCACATTACGGAGACAAGGATTGCCAAGTGGACGCCTGGGAACGCTTGTCGAGCTGTCAATTTCAATTTCGATCCAATACTTGAGTATTGTTGTCGCGCAGACATCAAAATTGACCTCGCGGGGGATTATTTCGCGGAGATCGGCAACATGGAAATTGCAGCTGCCTCCGCGCATGATTCAGTAATGAGAGTGCGAGAAAGATTGCGGTCGTCCTGAGAGAAGAAGGCGGAGCAATGCGCCGCCTTCGTATTTAAGAAAAAAGTTCTGCAAGATGCGGGTTGAGGAAGAGCCCATGCGGGTCCATTGATCGACGAATGCGGATAAATTTGTCTAGATCCGGATAGACCTTTTCTGCACGATCTCTCGTCAGGAAATGCACCTTTCCCCAATGCGGTCTGGCATCGAAGGGTAGAAGTTCATGGTCGACCGCGCGCAGGAACGGAAAGTAGTCGCTGCCTATCTCGCCTGAGACGGAGAGTGACGTGCTGTTTCTGCCTCCTTGCGGGGAGATGTACCCATGATCACCACGTTGCCACCGCACCTGGAGTGGTGAGATGTCATTCGGGAATTTTGTCAGCATAAGTTCACGAATCAACTGGGCTGCGTCGCGGGCGTGCTTTGCATCGACCATGTACTCCATTTCGTGGAACTTCGCTTCAGTTGTGCCGTCTGGGTAAATCCGATAGGAGCGATCAATCCGGACAGGGTTACCGACAGATGGCGTGGGAGTATCGGCCGGAAGCTTTTTAAGAAGCTTAATGAAGCAATGATCTTTGGGCGTAACCGGTAATCGATACATCTCGTGAGATCGTTCGGTCGGCATCCACCAGAATGAAAAATGATGATGCGTGGCAAGCAGGTCGTCCCACTGGTCGACCAGGTCTTTCCAGTCCAGAATCCTGAATTCCTCCTGCAATTGATACGCTGGCGCAACGCGTATTCCAACCCGGAGAACAGGACCCAACAGCCCGAGCGACACCTGTCCTGCGCGGAGAAGTTCGGGCGTAGCGGCATCGATCTCGATAACCTCCCCGAGACCGTTGAGGATTTGCAGCCTGTTTACTACTGAAGAAATCGATCCTGTGGTGATCCCTGACCCTTTCGTTCCGGTAGCGATCGCTCCAGCGACCGACTGGACATCGATATCGCCCTGATTGGCTAGTGCCAGCCCGTGTTGCCACAGCGGGGCACCCAGGAACGACAGACGACACCCCCCCGACACAAGTACTTCACTGGCAGCATCGTCGATCGAGATGATCCGTTCGGTTTTCGAAAGATCAAACAGCGCGCCCGAAGTCTCGAGGATGGGGCTGAATGCATGATTACCGCCAACTACCCGCACAGGTCTGCGAGCAAGGATTTCCCTCCGCATCAAACTGACTGCCTCGTCCTCGTCTACAGGAACGATAAATTTGGAAGGCGTGAACGACTGATTCCTGGCCCAGTTGATCCACTGAGCCGGTTCGTTGTCTGCTTGCATTGAAACTCCTGAGGTTAGGTGTGCACGCACGGCATGTCGTCAGCGCCAAGGTGCGCTAGCGTCTACCGGTTATCGATTACTGTACACATTGATCGGAAAGGTCGCAATGAACTCTATCTTTGCTCGCCCGGGCGCCGCCAAGGGCGAAGATCTGCAAAAAAGTGGCGCAACCAGGACATTTTTTATTTTGGCATATTGACTGCCACCGCTTACCGGTAATATATTATCGACTATTGGATAAAGGATCGGGGGCAGGGAGATGACGCAGTTCAAGGAGTTCGCCGAGAAGATCCGGTCTGGCAAGCCGCTTCTTGGCACGTGGATGCACGTACCGCATCCGATGGTCGCCGAGCTGATGGCCCAGACGGGCTTTGACTTCATTCTGCTCGATGGTGAGCACGCTCCGGTTCCTCCGGACATTCTCTACACGCTTCTGCCGTCGACCGAGAAATTCAGCATGCCGGTGCTTTACCGGGTCAGGGCGAACACACCGGATCTGATCAAGGCGGCGCTGGACAACGGTGTGACGGCGCTGATTGTGCCGATGGTCAATTCAGGGCGGGAAGCATCGGCGGTTGTCTCGGCAGCGAAATATCCGCCGGTTGGTCTGAGAGGCATCGGGCCGCTACGGGCGTCGAACTATTACCTGGACGAAGCGAGCTACGTGAGCGTAGCCAACGAGACGGCGACTGTGGTACAGATCGAGACGGCCGCCGCGCTTGAGGCGGTCGAAGATATTGCTGCAACGCCGGGTATCGACGCGCTTTACCTTGGCCCGGCAGATCTTTCCATGTCGCTCGGGTTGCCACTCGGTCAACTCTCTGATGGTTTGCGTGCAGCATGCAGGCGCGTTGCAGAAGCAGCGCGCAAGAACGGCATCGGTGCGGGCATCGACGTCGCCTCGCTCGACTATGTTCCGGTCTACCGCGACTTCGGATTTAACCTGATGACCTATGGACTTGATACCAACTTTCTGGTTCAGGGCGGTCGCAACTGTTCCGAAGCAATGCGAAAGGCGGTTGGGCGGTAACAGTTCCCAGATATAGGTCGAGGTTCATTGCAAGCCGGTTTAGTCGGTGATTGTCGGGTCTACCGCCGACAATGACTGATATCGAATGTATTCGCGGTAGAACGATCGATCAGATATCGATCACTTAGACAACAGATCAAGACTATGCAAATTCAATCAATTGACGTCTTTGGGTATGCCCTGAGCTATGCGCACGGCGAGTATGTCATGTCCAATGGACGAGCCGCAGTCTCACAGCTTTCGACGCTTGTTCGAGTCCGCACATCAGACGGACTAGAAGGATGGGGCGAAGCCTCAACCCTAGGTGGCACCTATCTACCAGCTTTTGGTGAGGGCGTGCGTGCAGCTATCAAAGAAATGGCGCCTCATTTGATTGGCTTGGATGCAACCAACGTCTCCCTCGTGAGTCGAGTGATGGATAGTGTGCTGCTCGGACAGAAAAGCGCAAAGAGTGCGATCGACATCGCTTGCTGGGACATTTTTGGCCGTGCCTGCAATCGTCCGATTTCTGCTCTGCTCGGCGGTGTTCTGCAAGAGAGCTTTCCGCTTTACGAAGCTGTTCCGCTTGCTTCGCCAGCAGAGATGGTCGAATTCGTACGTAGGCGCAGTGCGGATGGTATCCGGCGTTTCCAGGTGAAGGTGGGGAATGATCCCTACGACGACATTCGTCGGACCCGGAGTGTCGTGGAAAATGCCGGTGATGACGCGGTCATCATTGCGGACTCGAATGGTGGTTGGAATCTGCAGGCAGCAATTATCGCTGTGCGCGGTCTCGCGGGCCTGAATGTCTACGTTGAGCAACCTTGCCGCGATATCGCAGACTGCGCGATCGTCCAGCGCTCTAGCACCTTGCCGCTCGTCCTTGATGAGCCAGTGGTGAACATGGCAGAACTTTACCGGGCGAAATATGAAGCGGGAGCCGGGTCGATCAACCTGAAGCTCGGGCGACTTGGTGGGATTAGCGCCGCAGTTCGGATCAGGGAAGCAGCAGCCGAGTTAGGAATGACTATGTGCATCGAAGACGTCTGGGGTGGCGATGTTGCGACGGCTGCTATTGCGCACGTTGCGGCTAGCGCAACTCCCGAATCTTTCCTTCATGCATCGTTCTTCAATGACTGGACTCGAGAGCACGTTGCGGGCTATCTGCCGCGTTCCGTAAATGGACGGGGATCCGCACCGACCGGTCCAGGCCTGGGTATCGATGTTGACGCGGAATCGCTAGGCAAACCGTTGTTCAGCATTAGCTGACCTGTCTCTAAGGTAGTGGGGATATCAGCGCCTTGAGCGTCATTGTGCTACGGATACAGCGGCAAGCCGCAATGGTACATTGGTAAACATTCAAATAGGCATCGGCATTTATGCGCGATGCTCTGACAGGATTCCAGATGAGTATGAACATTTTCTCGGGCGTTATTCCAGCGCTCATGACGCCGTGTAACACTGACCGCAGCCCTAACTACGATGCGCTCGTTGAGAAGGGCAGGGAGTTGATTGAAGCGGGAATGTCCGCAGTGGTCTACTGTGGATCGATGGGCGACTGGCCACTTCTTACGGACCAGCAGCGTATGGAAGGCGTGGGGCGGCTCGTGGAAGCGGGCATTCCTGTTATCGTCGGCACCGGTGCCATAAACACGGCCTCTGCTGTCGCTCATGCTGCCCATGCACAGAAAATTGGCGCAAAGGGACTGATGGTGATTCCGCGCGTTCTGTCCCGCGGGCCCGTTGTCGCGGCTCAGAAAGCCCATTTTAAGGCGATCCTGTCCGCTGCTCCGGGTCTGCCTGCTGTGATTTACAACAGCCCCTATTATGGATTTGCGACGCGCGCAGATCTATTTTTTGCACTCCGGGCGGAACATTCCAATCTGATCGGCTTCAAGGAGTTCGGGGGTGCCGACGACTTGCTGTACGCGGCCGAGAACATCACAAGTCGGGACGATAATGTCACACTGATGGTCGGAGTGGATACTGCCGTCGTACATGGTTTCGTTAACTGTGGCGCAACTGGCGCAATCACCGGCATCGGCAACGTGCTTCCTGAGGAAGTCATTCACTTGTGTAACCTCGCGCAGGCAGCAGCAACTGGCGACGTTGATGCCCGTCAGCGAGCGCAGCAGCTGGAACAGGCGCTTGCCGTACTGTCGTCATTTGATGAAGGTCCGGATCTTGTCCTGTATTTCAAACATCTCATGGTGCTCAAGGGCGATCAGGAATATACCCTGCACTTTAATGAAACGGACAAGCTGAACGAAAGCCAGCTTGGCTACGTCGAGGCGCAGTTCAAGCTCTTTAATGCGTGGTATGCGGAGTGGAGCAAACTCCCGGGTGCAGTAACCAAGTACAGGGCGTAGCCTGCTTCGGGACGGCGGCCTTTCTGCTGAAAGTCAGGGCGGCGGCGATGTAACTATCCCTTCAAGGCGCTCGCAGATGAAGTTTTTCGGAGGTTGTCGCCTTAGTTTGCCCAGTCGCTGATGAGATGACTGATATGGTCTGTCATCAGCTTCGTGACGAGTTTTTTGTCGCCTGCCAGGATCGCCTCCAGAAGTGGTTTGTGCCCTTCCGCTGACTTGGCGAGTTCACCTCGCGCCGACAAGGCTTTGAGACCATACTGACGACTCTGCTCGCGCAAATTTTCCACAATTGAGGTAAGCCGTTCGTTCTCGAGGAATCCCAGCAAGGTGAGATGAAAATTTCGATCGGCACCCAGGTAACTCACAATATCTCCGGATTTCGCAAACTCAACCATAGAGGCCGCGACCGTATGGAGTTCCTCGCTATGTTCCGCGATTTTTTTATGCATCGTCGCCAGCTTGCTCATTGCGGGGACCTCAATGAGCTTGCGCAATTCATAGATGTTGCGTCGTTCTTTATCGCTTATGGGTACGACTCGAAATCCGCGATTCTTTACCGTTTCCATTAGTCCTTCGTTGACGAGGGTCAACATCGCCTCTCGCACGGGGCTGTTGGATACGCCCAATTCAGTCGCTAGGGCGGCCGCTGAGTAAATCTTCCCGGGCGCGATGTCGCCGGAGACCAGCCTTAGTTTCAAAACCGCTAGGGCTTGATCGCGTAGGTTCGTGTGTTGAAGGGCTATATCCATTTGATCCTCTACGGAGGCGGGGCATCTGTTCGCGAAGCCTTCTATTTTAAAGCAATTCACGTTAAAATTGTCACACGCAGTCGATAAGCGGTAAAATATTACCACTTTACGTGTAGTCGAAGAAGCAGCCAAAGCTGTTCCGTTCGTATTATGCGGGACTGGAGTCTATTTTTGAGTTCGCGCGGTGGAGATGTAATAAGGCCGTGATGGCGCCGATGCATTGCGCTCAGGCGGGGGGAGCATGAACGGCGTTGTGGGGCGGCTACGGTCCTATGTCAGGGCTGGAAGGCATACTTCCGGCTGGCGCAAACACCGAAGGTCTGGCGCGAGCTGCATAAGTGGATGTGTTATCGGTTGCGTGCGATCCAGCTCAAACATTGGCGCCGTGGCTCCACGATTTACCGGGAGCTGTGCGGGCTGGGCGCGCCGGAGTCTGTGGCAAAACAGCTGGCGGCGAACAGCCGTCGCTGGTGGCGAAATAGTGACCGGCTGCTCAAGAGCGTGTTGAGCATCGCATACCTCACTCGCCCGGGCGTCCCCCGGCAATCCTAACCTCAACTTCCCGAACCGCCCGGTGCGGACCCGCATGGCGGGTGGTGTAGCAGGGATACGGCCTTACGACCGTCCCCTATGCCGATCCTATCTGGTAGTGTTGCTCATGCCCTCGGACACGATGCGTCGCTAGCATAGCCGACACCGAAGCCTTCCACGAATGGATCTTCCGGATCAAGCAGGAACGTCGACTGTGCGATGATATGCGCTCGCCCCCGGATCCTCGGAACGATGGCCTCGATGTTCCCCAGCATCTTTGTCTCCACGAAGGCACCTTCGAAAATGGAGCCGACGATGCTCTCGTGCGCGAACTTCTCGCCGACCGCTTGTTGACCGTGGAAATGACGCTGGGCCATGCGGGCGGAGGTTCCGGTGCCTCCTGGCGAGCGATCAACGCCCGATTCGCCAAAGAACACCAGATTACGGTAGGTGCCGCCCTCGTTCATTTCTTCGGTGAAGATGACCATCGGCACGTCAAATTTCTTTCCCGTTACGGGGTCGGTGAGCCGCAGGTCGCGGTTGACACTGTCGCGGACCGTCCGTCCGGCCAGGACGAGGTTTTCGGCGAAATCCGGGCGAATCTCCAGCCCCAGCGTTGATGCAGGCACGAGCGCGTAGTAATTGCCTCCATAGACGACATCGACGCTGACCGTGCCATGGCCCGGAACGTCGAGGATCTGGTCCGGCGCTACCATGTACGAGGCAACGTTTTGGATCGTTACCCCATTCACCTGGCCATCGGATACTTCCACATCCGCGGCGACCAGGCCGGCCGGCGTGTCGAAGGTAATGCGGGTCATAGGTTCTATGACAGTCACATAACCGTTTTCGACCATGACGGTCGCAGCCCCAATTGTGCCTGCGCCGCACATCGTCGGCCACCCCCCGGTTTCGATGAATACGATGCCGATGTCCGCCTGGCTGTTGCACGGTCGCATGAGAATGCTGCCGCACATTTCCGAACTGCCGCGCGGCTCGTACATCAGCAGCTTGCGGATCTCGTCGCGATTTTCCATGAGATGGACGCGCTTTTCGGCGATCGTGCTTCCGGGAACGGCTGGAACGCCTCCGACAACCACGCGGGCCGGTGCGCCCGCGCTGTGGGCATCGATGACTGAGTATTGAACGATAGATTTCATGCGGGAACCTTGACGAAGGGTGCACTGGGACGCTTGGCGTCAGCGGCATAGCCAACGCCAAAGCCCTCTTGAAACGGATCACCGGGATCGACGTAGAAATTGCGCAGGCCGATGATGAAGGCGCGGCCCTTAATGCGCGGAACGACCATCGAGGTGCCGGCAACGACGACGCTGTGCGTCAACCTTCCTTCGAAAACCGAGCCGATAATGCTCTCGTGGACGAAAGTTTCGCCAAGTCCCAATTCACCGTGGCCATATAGCTGCGCCATTCGTGCCGAAGTACCGGTCCCGCCAGGCGAGCGGTCGACACCAGCCTCACCGAATAGCACGAGATTGCGATGCGCGTCGGCCCGGCTCCCCGGGCCCGTGAAGATGACATTCGGGATTTTCGTGGTCGTTTCTTCCAAGGGATGCTTGATCGAAATCGTGGCATTCGTCCGAGCGCGGACGTCTCTTCCGACTTTGATCAATTGCTCGGCCAGCTGCGGCTTGATCTCGAGCCCGAAGCGGGCGGCGGGCACGATAACGTAGAAGTTGCCCCCATAGGCAATGTCCACGTCGACGCCGCCGTACTCAGGGATGTCGATTCGGTGATCCTTGACCGCTAGATAAGACGGCACGTTCTCGAGGGAGACACCCTTTACGCTCCCATCCTTGACCTCAACCAGAGCTGTCACCAACCCGGCTGGCGTGTCGAAGACGATTGTCGTTTGCGGCTCCCTCGCCGGGAACATACCGGTTTCGACCAGCGCCGTCGCGGCGCCAATCGTACCGGCGCCGCACATGGTGAGCCACCCCCCGCTCTCGATAAAGATGATACCCATATCCGCACGCGGATCGCAGGGCTCTACGATCAGGCTCCCGCTCATCTGTGCGCTGCCCCGGGGTTCATACATGAGGATTTTGCGCACGTGATCGAAATTCTCTCGGAGATACAGTCGCTTATCGTTAATGGACGCTCCAGGCGCCTGTGGAATTCCACCGATGACGACACGCGCCTGGGCACCTGCAGAGTGCACGTCCACAACGGTATAGTGAGACTGAGATCGCATCAATTCTCCTAGGTTGTTGAGTACAGGTAGTGGGTAATATATCACATATCATATTGACACGTCATTGTGACCGGTTATCATCTACCGGTCACCAATGACCATGTGTTAGGAAACCTAAATGCCAACTTGGAAAAAGCCCCTTGCTACCTTCGTCGCATCGATGCTGTTTGCGCACGTCGGTTACAGCCAATCGTTGCCAACCGGGCAGATCGGAGTGCTTCAGCCGGATCCAGCCGTAGCCGCGCTTGTGCCAGCCAGCATCAAGAGGCGCGGCACGTTGGATATCGCGATGATGACCAAATACCGGCCCTACTCTTTCACGGCGGGAGGCAAGCAGGTCGGCATGATGCCGGAAATGGCGACAGCAGTTGCTCAAACCATGGGGCTGAAGCCCATCATCACGACCATGGATTTTCCGTCTATTCTGCTCGGTCTTCAGGCGAGGAAATACGATATCGGCATGGGAGAGTATTTCGTCCGCCAGGATCGCATGGAAGTGGCCGACTTCGTCACTGAATGGAGCAATTACGACGCCTTCGTCGTAAATAAGGACAGCACCTACATACCGAAAAGTCTCTCTGACGTCTGCGGTCACAAGATCGCAATCCTTGCGGGCTCCTCCGGAGTTCCGGCTATGGCAAGCGGCACGCAACGTTGCAAGGAGGCGGGAAAGCCAGCACCGGAGGTCAGCAACTTCCCTGAGATGTCGGATGCCACGCTTGCACTGTCCAGCCACCGCGTGGATGCGGTTCTCACTGGGCATGAGGTTGGCGTCGCGTTAATCAGCGAAGGACAACCATTCATCGCATCTGGCAAGGTGGGTGGCGGCCCAACTGCAACTGCGGTCGCACGCACCGACGACAGCGACGGTCTGCTCAAGGCTATTCGGGCTGCCTATCTTCACCTGATCAAGACGGGCACCTATGAAATGATTCACAAGCGTTGGGGCACCGAATACGGAGTAATCGACAATCCGACGATTTATCGGAAAGGCGATCAGCCACCATCCTACGCTAACTAGGTAATCAGGATAACTATTTGAAGTCGCATTGCAAAGCCTCGAGCCCGCAGGTAAAAAGGGGGAGACACAGCGGGCGGTCAGGCCTTAAACGTCCGAAAATTTATAAAGAGGATTGGTCTCTAAATCGTAGCGAGCCGGTGCCAATTCGCCCGCGAGGCCACATTGTCCTGGATCTTATGCAGACGGAGGTTGAGCGGCACAAATCAAAAGGGGCGTCACGTAATCCCTTAATGTTTTTGCTACGCCATACGTGACTCGAACACGTGACCACTGGATTAAATGTTTGGCGAAGTGATGCCTGGTTCATGCCGGCTTGGGCACGGATGCCGTGTACTCGGGAGGCGCGCCGGGGAATCTGCGCAGGACCGGGGCTCAGTCCGGATGGGGGTATTGCAAAGATGCGGCGGGTTGTGTAAAAGCGCAACATCATAAAGCCGGCCTGAATAATGCCATACAAAGCCAGACTTAAAACGGGCGAGCCGCGCAAGCGCAAGAAACCTGGGTACCAGGTGACGAACGCGCGGGCGTATAGCCTGAGCCTGAGAAAGCGCGGCATGATCAGCCTGTATGTTCCAGGCGGTGATCTGAAGGCGCAGTTCATTAACGCTAAAATCCGCACACCCGGTGTGTCGGGGCGCGAACCGACCTACACCACGGCGTACATCGAGCTGATCTTTACCTTCTACCGGCTGTTTGGCTGGGGGATGCGGCAGATCACCGGCTATATGGAGGACTACTGGGCGACGCGCGGGCTGGACATCCCGGTGCCAAGCGCCAGTCAGCGGGGCGAACGGTTTGCTTCATTAGAGGTGAGCGTTACGCAGCGTTGCGAGCAATTGGCCCGACGTCTCGCGCGCGGCGAGAAGATCAGTCTCGTCGTCGACAGTACGGGATTGAGCTTTGGGCGGGCGAGCCAGTGGTACGAGGAAAAGTACGGTCAGAAGGCCGCGCGCACGCCGTGGCGCAAGATGCATCTGTCGATCGACGCGGACATGAGCGTTCACGCGATTCGCATCACCACTACCGCAGTATCGGACAGCGAAGCAATGGACGCCGTGCTGCCCGCTGATGTGCCGCTGGATCGGGTGATTGCCGATGGCGCGTACTACAGCATCGAGCGCACCGAAGCGTTCTCACGCTCAGACGTGACGCCCGTCATTCCACCGCCGGCTCACGCTGTCGTACACGGCGAGGAGCGCACCCGCTGGCATGACCAGATCGTCAAATACATCAAGGACAAAGGCATCTATGCATTTCACAAGAAATACGGCTACGGTGTGCGCTCGCTGGTCGAGGCGCAGATCTCACGCATCAAACGTTGCATTGGCGAGCGTCTGTTGACGCAGAAGCTTGCATCGCAGCAAGGCGAAGGCGTGATCATCGCCAACATCATCAACCTGTGGAACGCCTTCGGCAAACCGGTTTGCGTCAAAAATGCGTAGTTGCGTCTGCAGCACGGGAACTCCTACCCATCCGGACAAAGCCAAGGCAAGACACTGATCGTCGTGTCGCACGATGACCGGTACTTCGATATGGCCGACCGGGTGATCCGCCTCGAAAACGGACAGATTGTCCAGGTGGCAACGGGCGCGTCGTTCCAGTACGAAAGCCGGCCATCGCGAACCTCGCTGACAGACTGGGCCAAGTCCGTGGCGACTGTGCACACGTCACGCCCGTGATCAGGGAAATCCGGATGCTTGAGGAAACCAGTGTGCAACTGACGGGATACGCTCCGTACCCGGCAGGCCCCATCAGACGCCACCCCATCTTCAGGACACCGGGGCTGGACTTCATTGCACACCAGGTGATCTACCGTTCTCCCGCTCATCGAGAATACCCGGAAGAAGGTCGCCTGATTCTCTGGCGTGTACGGGCCGAATGGAGCGGTATCTCCCGCGAGGAGGGGCTGGCGTCGCTCTCACGCGCCGAAACCGAACGGGCACGGTACTACCCGAATCCCTCCCTTGCCAGGCGGTATCTGGTTGGCCGGGCTGTCCTGCGCCGCATCCTATCCGTCATGCTCAACTGCTCCCCGGCGGCCGTTGATCTTGTTGAGGGGGCGGACGGGCAACCCCACGTCCGTGCAGCGACATCACTGCCCTTGATCCATGTGGCCTATGCCGGTACGTGCATCGTCATCGGGATCAGCGCAGTCCCGCTGGCCGTGGGAATCGGGATGCCTACTGCGGGCGCGGACAGGGATGCTGCGGGCAGCAATACGGAAGCCGACGCGGGGTTTGCTGCGACGTTATTCCCCGATCTGCCGGGGAGTCTGGAATTGGTCCAACAGCGGGCGTGGCGCCGGAGCGTGTTCCGGCTCGCCACTAGTGGTGTCATCGGTCCCGACCTGAGTGTCACCACGCAGTACGGTGCTGCGTCCATTATTAGCACGTCGAAGGGACAGTGGTGCCAGGTGCTGGATCTACCGATGCCGGGCCATGTAGCGGCCGCCGTAGCGCTTGCTGGCAGAGTGACGCGCGTTGACGCTTTCGGGTGGGTGAGGGACTGACAATGGCTGTGCCTGTTGCCACGCCGACATCCGTGAACACATTCCACAGGGCCGCGCCTGAGCGCGCCGTCAAGACATCCGCGTACCGTGTTGTCGCGGTTGCCACACTCGTGCTGGCCGCCCATGTTGGTCTGCTCGTCATCGCGCTGAGCGTGCAGGACCGGCCCGTCGAGAAGCCGGTTGAATCGCGCACCATCACCGCATCGCTCCTTAGCGAAACCCCGACACCCGTGGTGACGCCTGCGACACTCCAGTCGTCAGCGCCGCCGCAGCCAGTTCCGCCCAACTCGTATCCGAAGCCGCGTCCGGTCGAGCATCACGTCACGGTCAGACCCACGCCGTTCCCGGGCAAACCCAGCGACGTGCCATCCCCAATTTCGGCCGCTGCGACTGAACCCGCGCCTGCACCCGCCGCCCAGGCGGCGGCTCCGGCTGCTGCCCCGGCCGCGCCCGCGATTAACCGCGCGACGCTGGCAATAAGCGCGCCGAAGGACGTTGCTCACCTCGACTGCAATATCGCAAAACCGGATTACCCCTATCTGTCGAAGCGCACGAACGAGACCGGTACCGCTGTGATCCGGTTTGTGGTCGGCCTGACCGGGACTATCGAAGAAGTCAGGCTCCAGAAAAGCAGCGGTTTCGCGAGGCTTGACAGCGCCGCGCTGGACGCGATGCACGCGAGTGCCTGCCACCCATACATGGAAGACGGCAAGCCGGTGCGTGCCACCTATTCGCAACCCTTCACCTTCAGTCTGGCTGACTGAACACGTTTATCTGGAACAAGGAAACTGGCATGAAGCATTACGGCTTGGCCAATGTCTGGCAGCAGGGCGATTTCGTCACACGGGGCATCCTGATCGTACTGGTCCTGATGTCGCTGCTGTCGTGGAGCGTCATCATTCTCAAACTCTGGAACGTCGTGCGGCTGAAGCGTACTGTGCGCGATACCGAGCGTTTCTTCTGGCATTCCGACGATTTTGAGGCAGGCTTGCACAAGCTGGAGGACAACGGCACAGCGTATGCCGGCAATCCACTGCTCGCCCTCGCGCTCTCGGGCCGGGAGGCGGCCGAGCATCACCGTCAGACGCAGCCCCAGTTGCATGACCGTATGGACGTCTCCGACTGGATTACACGCTGCCTGAAGGACACGATGGACGACATCGTCGCCCGACTGCAATCCGGCCTCGCCATTCTGGCGTCGATCGGCAGCACGGCGCCGTTCGTTGGCCTGTTCGGCACGGTCTGGGGGATTTACCACGCGCTGATCATGATCGGCGCGAGCGGAGAGACGACCATCGACCACGTAGCCGGTCCGGTCGGCGAATCGCTGATCATGACTGCCTTCGGGCTGTTCGTGGCGATACCGGCCGTGCTCGGCTACAACGCGCTTACGCGAACCAACAAGGGTACCGTGACGAAGCTGAACCGCTTCGCACACGGTCTGCATGCCTATTTCGTGACTGGCTCGCGACTGGGAACGCCGGCGCGTCCGGACACGAAGCTGGTGTCGTCTTCGATGGATAACGAGGAGGCGACATGGCAGTGAGCTCGTTTTCCGACGATGACGATGATGTGATGAGCGAGATCAACATGACGCCATTGGTCGACGTCATGCTGGTGCTGTTGATCATCTTCCTTGTGACGGTGCCGGTCATGCAGCACGCCGTGAAGATCGACCTGCCGCATGCGAGCAGCCAGCCCGAGGATGTGAAGCCCGCGCACGTCGATGTGTCGATCCGCGCCGACGGCACTGTGCTATGGGGGGAACAGGTGGTCGACGACACTTCGCTGCGCGCGAAGATCGCCGAAGCGGCGCAGGCGAACCCGCAGCCCGAACTGCATCTGCGCGCGGACCGGAAGGTGGCCTATGAGCATGTGGCCGACGTAATGTCGGAAGCCCAGTCCGCCGGTCTCAGCAAGATCGGTTTCGTGACGGAGCCTATACATTGATGTGGTAACGATTATGTATGTGCGTCGTGCGCAGGACCGCTCTGTGACGAGCGGCTAGCCCGCCCGGCCGATTAGCACGCAGGGTGTGCCGCCGGGTTGTAGCCAGCCGAGCACGCCACTGTTTCCGCACCGCGCCAGATCGCCGATTCCGCCCGGTGAGAGCAGGTACAGGTCCTGTCCGTAAAAGCGCAAGGACAACTGCCCGGTATGCTGCGCGGTGAGCAGATGCTCTGCGCCGTCTATCTGTTTGAGCAGCTCGTCGCGCTGCGCGGCATAGGCCCGCAGCAGGTCTGCATTCGATGCCGCTTCGTGATGGCTGACGAACAGCATCAGCACAATCGCCACGCCGGCACAAATCGCTGTCGCACCGGTTGAACCCCACAACGCACGCATCAGTTTCCGCCGTGTTGAATTAATTACCGCGCGGGCCGTGTCGCCGATAGTGGTAATGGCTTGATCGACAGCCTGCCCGAGCCGGTTGCGCGACTGTTCCAGTTCGGTGGTGTGTGCCGTGAGGCTGGCCGATACATGCCGGGCAATTTCGTTCGCGCTATCGCTAACCAGTGTTTGCATGAGCTCTGCATCGAGCTTCGCCAGTTCGGCCCGATAGCGTTCCTGGCCTTGGGCGAGCAGCGTTTCCAGCGCGCGATGAATGTTCCCGAGCGCTTTGGCCTGTGTTTCGATGACGTTGCGGGCCTGTTCGCTGACGGCCTGGACCCGGGTGTCAATCTTGTTCAATGCCCGATCGGCAGCCGCTTCAATCTCGTCGGCGATCTCGTCCGCTTCCTGTTTCAGATCCGCGAGCGTGACGCGTGTGATCGCGAACGGCACCCATGATGGATCGTCAAAGCTCAATCCAAAGGCTGCTGCTGCCGCATAGATATTGGTTCGCTCATCTTCGTCGAGTTCTTCGAGCAGTGCATCGAAAGCCTGTTTGCTCATGTCCGGTCTCCGCGCAGTTCGGCGTGCAATCCCAGAAATTCAGCCGCCTTGTCAAGTTCAGCATCGACCGCCTTGACCCAGCGATACAGGCGCGAGCGCTGCGGCGTTGTGAGCCGGGCATCCTCGCGCGCGTCTGAGAACGTCAGCATCAGATCATCGATGGCGACCAGCACGCCGGCCTGCAGCTTCGGCAATGCGATCTCGATGCCGCCCGAATCGCGCAGCATGGCCTGGCCCGGGTTTGGTTCCGCTTGCGCGTTGCCATACCACATGAAGAAATCTTCGTGATCGCCAAACCATTGATTGATCGCTACCACGTAGTCGGCCTGTTTACCGGCCAGTTCAATCATCTCGCGTACTGTGCGGGTACTGGCGCTAAACGGTGCCAGGACATTGACGAGCGTTGGTCG
Source organism: Paraburkholderia sp. BCC1885 (assembly GCF_900996235.1). Classification (GTDB taxonomy): domain Bacteria; phylum Pseudomonadota; class Gammaproteobacteria; order Burkholderiales; family Burkholderiaceae; genus Paraburkholderia. Next base: position 3,728 of record NZ_CAAJGM010000224.1, on the reverse strand, counting down.
GTAGTCGTTGCGCGCCAGTTCAGCAAAGAATCCGGTATCGCTGTCGAACTGCTTCAGTTGCGTGAGCGATGCCGCCGGCATGTCGGCGACGATCAACGGGCGAGCCAGATCGACGGCTGCGAGCAACTGGTCGCGCTCCCGTTCCGGGCCTGTGAAGCGTATCGGCACAACGCCGTTCTGAATCTGGTCGGCAACCGGTTCGCCATTCTTATCGAGCGTCGCATAGAACTGAAACAGGTTGCCGATCTCTCCATCGCCGTCGATGATCAGCGCATCACGGTGCTCGCGCCGGAACCGGTCAGCCAGTGCTCTCGCCATAAGGCTTTTACCTGTTCCGCCCTTGTCACCGCAGACCATCACGAATCGTTTCATCTCTGTCCTCGCTTCGTTGCACCCTGGGTCAAGGTTGAACCCAGCGGCGTGATTGTTCGGGGATGGGGTACATCCGCCTTGACTGCTGTTGTGGCCACGCGCGAATCCGGGGCCGGGGCCGGACCTGTTCCGGATTCATGCACCGATGACGTAGCTGTTGCGGCGGGAGCGTTATCGTGCGCGCTTCGCTTGCGCGGCCGTTTCGCGCGAGGGCGTTTCGCCTTCGAGGTGGAATCGATCAGCGCCTGTCGCAATGCTGTTTGAATCGTGCTGGGCGACACGTCGATTTCCGCTGATTCCTTGAAGAACGCCGCGAGATCGCGAATACGCCAGCCTGATTCGAGCGCTGCGCGCAGTGCGTCAGCCCGTCGGGTGATTTCCCGTGACAGTGGCGACGCTGTACCAGGCGGGTTTCGCTCACGCAATCCTTCCAGCGCTGCGTCGAGTCTGGCCCACTGATCGGACGAAGGTCGTTGCCGTTTTCTGGTCATCATGTGTTCCTGTTGACGTCGTTCCCATCCGGGCATGACTTAACCGTACACAGGAATGGATCCACATCTGTTACCGGTTTGGGCGCTTTCCGTTACGCCAGCGCGCAGATTGATGCGGGGTTGTTCGCCGTTGTCCAGACCTGAAATCTCCGCTTTCCAAATTTTTGCTTACGTGCGCTGGTTCGCGATGCACACTGGTCTTGCGTCGGTATTGCGTTGCTATCGACTTGGCCGATGTCCACGCGGTACGCGGCGTGTGCGAGCCCACTGCGCCATTACATGCGTTGGCTGTGCGGTGTTCGTGCCGAGGCGTTTTACTTCTGCGAAGGCGTGCATCAACCGTGAGGGCAGGGTGAGGGTTGTGCAACCGCGCGACATGCGCGCCGTTGCCCACCGCCAGGCAGCCACTCGCTTGTCGCTCGTTGTGCCTGGCTACCCCCCTGCTCAGGGCGCCGCCCCGAGACCCCGCACACCGCGCTCCAAGGACGGGCATCAGCTCCAGAGGAGGCATCACATGACCAGCGGCACGGAGAACAGGCAGCGCACTATCGTCGTGGGCGTGCGCATGACGGGCGACGAGCATGCCGCCATCCTGCAGAAGGCCGGCGACTGCGGCCTGACGCTTTCAGCGTATTTCCGCGCGTGTGCGCTCGGCCGAAAAACACGCAACGTGACCACGAGCCGCGTGCTCGACGCGCTCACGGTACTCGGCAACGAGCAGCGCAGGATCGGCGGGTTGATCAAGCATCTGCGTGGCGAGGATTTCCTTTCGGCCGGTGAGCGTGCGGCGCTGATGGGACAGATTGAAGTCGCCCAGCGTGCCGTGATTGATGCGATCCGGCGAGTCGATGATGCTGGCTAAGGTGCCTAAAAAGCGCGGCGACGGCCGAACCAGTTTCCGGTCGCTGATCGAATACGTGACGCGTGCCGATGACGGGCACGCTCCCGATATCGCGACGTTCACGAACTGCCTGTCGCTCGACACCGCACCTGCGGAGATGCGGGCGGTGGCGAATCGCAGCGCACGGGTGCGTGACCCGGTGTTTCACTTCGTCATCTCGTGGCGTGAAGGGGAGCAACCGGACAAGGCGCAGGTATTCGAGGCGGGCCGTGCCGCGCTCGATGCGCTTGGCATGAAACCCGACGAACATCAATACGTGTTTGCCATTCACCATGACACGGACAATGTGCATCTTCACGTTGTCGTGAACCGCGTGAATCTTGAAACGGGGCGTGCCGTGCATCCCGGGCTGAGTTACCTCAAACTGGATCGCTGCATGCGCGAGCTGGAATTGCACCAGGGCTGGCAGCATGACTCCGGGCCGTTCGCTGTCGTGGAGCGTGATGGACAGCCCGTCATCGAACGCGCGCCGCGAACGCCACAGAAATCCGGCCCTGCACGGGCGCGCGACATGGAGATATTCGCGGGAACCGAAAGCCTGTCCACCTACGTCGATGGAGAACCGAAACGCGACGTGCTGGCTGTACTGAAACAGTCATCGGCGACGTGGCAGGACGTTCACGAAGCATTGGCCCGACACGGGCTGGAGCTGCGCATCAAGGGGCAGGGGCTGGCAATCCACGCGAAGGGCCGGGACGACCTGGTGCCAGTGAAGGCCAGCAGCGTGCATGAGCAGTTGGGCAAGGGCAAGCTGGAAAAGCGCCTGGGTTCGTGGGAGGAGCCGATGCGCGTGATCCGGGTATCGGGTGCGGAACGTAGCTATCTGGAACGGGATATCGATGAAGCGCGAACAGCCCGCCGCGAAGCGCGTGCCCGGATGCGGGCCGAGCTGCGCACACGGTATGACGGCGACTATGCCCGGCAGCAGCGCGAATCCGACACAGCCCGGCGACAGATGCGCAACAGGCACCAGCATGAATACCGCGCACGGCTGGAACGGCACCGGAAGGTGCGTGAGCATATCCGCGACAGTGGTCTGACGCCTGTCGAGCGCAAGGCGGCGTATTCGGTATCGGCCTTCGAGCGGGCACGCGAACTCGAAGTGCAGCGCGAGCGGCAATCGGAGGAGCGTCAGGCGCTGAAGCGACCGCAAACCTGGCGTGAATGGGTCGCGATGATGGCCCAGCAGGGAGACGAAGCGGCGATCGCGCAGCTTCGTGGCTGGGCTTATGCCGAACGCCGCAGACGAAAGGCTGTACCGGAGCCGGAGCGTCGCAACCGGATTACGGCGGCTTCCCTAACGGATGCCGACCCATTCCCGCCGAAGCGGGCACAGGTGATGGAGCACTGGACCTGGCGGGTCGATACGGCGACCGGCAACGTGGACTATCTGCACCGGGGCGAGCGGCAGTTCACCGATGAGGGTTGGAGTGTCGTGTTCGATTCGAACGCGGCGCAGTGGGACACGATGCTTGCGGGCCTGCTGCTCGCACGCCAGAAGTTCGGGCCGCACCTCGACGTGAGCGGCAGTGAGGGTTTTCGGGAGCGCACGGTTGTACTCGTCGTCGCGCAGCGGCTCGACATCACGTTCGGTGATGATCAACTGGAAGCAAGGCGACTGGAATTGATTCGGGTGCAGCAACAGCGGGAGAAACTGGCGCGCGGGATACAGGAAGCCCGTTCCACGCTGCCGCAGCGGAAGGTCAGCGATCGACCACGGCCCGAGCAGAAGCCGGGGTCATCGCCCGATGGGCCAGAGCGGTAGTGGTCGACGCTCGCAATAGGCGTTGCATTGCGAGAACCTGACATCCTAAACATGTGTGGGACATCAGGCACATGTCGCTTAGGTTTGTTCGACGCCTGCCCTCGACCGCGAGCTCGTGGGTGACGACGGCGCGTGTGGGCAGGCGTTGAATAAACCTCGAGGAAGGAAACCGCGGAGTGGTCCGATGCGGCCAGCGTCT
>NZ_CAAJGM010000223.1 GCF_900996235.1 Paraburkholderia sp. BCC1885 | reverse complement strand
AGCCGGTGCGCCCAACTTGCGCTGGAAGAAGCGCTGAAAATCGCGCAGCCCGCCGCGGCGTTTGTCGAAGCCGTGTATATCGTTCAGCATGCCATGCCGCTTGAGGATCTGAATGTCGGTTCCGGCGAGGAACCTCTTCTAGACGAAGCCGGTGTTCGAGCCGGTCGCGAAGCGCTGGCGGACGCGCGCCGGCGCTTCGACGAGCTTGGTCTCCACGGAAACGCTCGATCAATCGACGCGAATAGCGAAACCATCGCGGAGGCGCTTTCCCGCGCTGTTAAGGAATGCGAAGCAGATCTGGTCGTGATGGGTACTCACGGTCGCCGTGGCATTCGGCGCGTGCTTGTCGGCAGCGTTGCCGAGTCCTTCGTCAAGATCGCGACTGTGCCGGTACTGCTGGTCCGGCACGCGACCGATAGCAGCCAGGCCGCAGCGCTGACCTAACGCGCCACCTTGTGCAGCGCCAGCGCGAAGAATCGCGCCAGTTCATCCATCAGTTCCGATCTGGCTGCGGCGAAATTGAATTCACGCTCGCGCTGCCCGGCAAACTGCGCACGCAAATCGGTGGCTTTACGTCTGGCCTCATCGGCCTTGGCCGCATCGAGCGCGGGGCTGCGTATTGCATGATCGGCCAGCACGATAACGGAGTCGTGCCGCACCTCCAGGAAGCCGCCTGCGACAAAGATATGTTCGTCGCCGCTCGCCTCTCGCTCCCGGATCTTGACGATCCCCGGCCGGATACGCGTGAGCAGGGGCGCATGTCGCGGATAGATGCCCAGTTCCCCCTCCTCGCCAGGCAGGGAAACGAACACTGCATCACCGGAGTAAAGCAATTCTTCGACACTGAGGATGTCGACGCGCAGGAGCTTGTCCATAGCCGTTTCCATTCAGACCGCCGACGCGCCGCTGACGATATCGCATAGCTCGGTGGTAATTTCCGCCTGACGCGTCTTGTGATAGAGCATGGTCAGATCCTTGATCATGCGGTCCGCGTTGTCGGTTGCCGCCTGCATCGCCAGCACGCGCGCGCACTGCTCGCAAGCGTTGTTTTCGGCGATAGCCTGATAGACAAGCGACTCGACATAACGAAGCAGTAAAGCATCGACTACCGGCTTCGGGCCAGGCTCATAGATATATTCGGGCGGCGGCTCTGCGATGCTCTTGCCATCCGGCTTCAGGTCGTCGATCGGCAGCACCTTTTCGAGTCTCGGCTCATAGGACAACGAACTGGAGAGGCGGTTATATGCGATATACACCTCATCAAGCTGCCCGTTGAGAAAGCCGCTGAGCGACACTGTAATCGCGCCAAAAAATGCGTCGAAGTGCAGATCGTCAGCAAGCACGCCCGTGCGCGCGACGATATTGGCACCATGGCGATGCAACGGGCCGATCCCGCGGCTGCCGACGACACTCACTTCGGCCTTCACCCCTGTTTGCTGCCATGCCGCCAGGGCCTCTGAACACTTGAGCAGCAATCGGCTGTTGAGTGCGCCGCACAGGCCGCGATCCGTACTGACGACGATCAGCCCGACCCGGGTGACCGGCGTGCGCCGAGCCAGAAATGCCGAGGCGTAGTCTGGCCTGGCCTGGTGCAGACGCACCACGATGGCACGTACGCGATCCGCGTATGGACGGAACACGCGTGCCCGTCGCTGCGCCGCGGCCATTTTCGTGCGGGCCATCATTTCCATTGCGCGGGTGATCTTGCGCGTCCGGGTCACGCTGCCGATCTTTGCTCGAATTTCGCGGACGTGCATGGAGCTATCCTCCCGTGGTTGGTGTGTGGCACGAAACCATGACCGAGGCGAACCAGACCGTTCGGCCTTGCCCGCTGACTCCCGCGGCGTGCCCTATCGGCGAACTGACAGAATACGTGGGGGGATCCCACCCACCACTTGATACAGGTCAATCAATGGCAGGCATGCGTCACTAACATCCAGTCGTTCCCCTGATCGGTTGCCGTGAACTGAACACTATCCGAGTAACGAAACCGTGCTAATGTAAAACCCGTTGTTGCAGGAACGCGTACCGTCCTCTGTACGCGCATGTTCTTTCGCAGGCAGATTCCCCCTTACACGATCCTTAAAACCATCACTGTGGAGTTTGGCCATGAAACCGATTTTCGCAAAACTCGCATCAACGACGGCTCTATCCTTCGCATTGGCGTTTGCTGTGCAGTCGACAGGCGCCATCGCACAGACCGACGCCTCGAGCGCGCCCACAAGCCGCGCGGCAGCCCGGAAGGCCAATCATCAACTGGAACGTAGCGTAGAGAGAGCGCTGATAAGCGCCAAGATCGACGTCACCGACATTCGCATCGTGGCGAAACACGGCCAGGTTGGCCTCGACGGCGAGCTTGCCAACTCGGCCGATATCGATAAGGCCGGCGACGTTGCGGGTAAGGTCCCAGGGGTAACCTCCGTCAAGAACTACATCACTGTTTATGAGGAAGGCGGTAAATAAGAGGGTTAGTTGGTCGTGACATGGTCACGACCAACCCCGCACGAGTCTTCGGAGCCGGTTACCGCTGACCATGTCAGGTCGCAGTTGGCCATCACGGGACCATCGGCACGAAGGCTCGCGAGCTAGCACACGTGTACTAGCTCGATTTATAGTCAGCTAGATCTTCAAGGTCAATCTCGGCACCGTGCTTCCTCCCGGTAAGATCAACGCAATGCTCAGGCTCATCCAATATCGTCAGAGCCGTAGCGCAGCGCCGCTATGCAATCGGTTCGCTCCGGGTCCTGTTCATACTCGCTAGTCCTGTCGCGTGCGGCGACGAATTTCATCGCGCCGAGGAAGCACGCACTGTAGCCAGCGGCAAACAGTTGCTCCGGGTTGGCGCCTTCGCCGCCGGCACCGCCAAGTTCCCTGGGCGTGGTCAGCTTCAAATCCGGGTTGTCTACGGGCACGATGGCGCGGCCGTCACGGCCAACGGTGATGATCCAATGGTGCCAGGGGCGACCCGGCGCATAAAGGTTGTGCCGGGTCGCCCTGATACTTACTGGCCGATATGCGCGCGGATTCCGTCGCTGATCTGTTGAAGCGCGGCCTCTGTCGAAGGTACGTGACGCAGCGCGTTGAGCAGCACGAAGTCGTGAATCGTGCCGTTGTAGCGCACTGCGGCCACCACGTTGCCAGATTCCTTCAGCTTTCGGGCGTAAGCCTCGCCTTCGTCACGCAGGGGGTCGTTCTCGGCCGTCACGACGAGTGCCGGCGGCAGGCCCTTCAGTTCGTCGGCGCTGGCGCGCAGCGGCGAGACATACGGGTTGTCACGCGTCTTCGCGTCGGGCGCGTACAGGTCCCAGCCGTACTGCATGAACGAGCGCGCCAGAAAGCGGTCCGTGCCGTACTGATGATAGGAATCCGTATCGACGCTCGCGTCGGTAGCCGGAATCAGGAGTGCCTGATAGCTGATCTTCGGGCCCTGGCGATCCTTCGCCATCAGCGTGAGCGCCGCAGCCATGTTGCCGCCCACCGAGTTGCCGGCGACCGCGATCCGGCTGCCGTCGGCACCGAAATCAGCGGCGTGCTCCGAGATCCACTTGAGCGTCGCGTACGACTGGTCGAGCTGGGTCGGGAATTTGGCGTCCGGCAGCGGCGTGTAGTCGACGAACACGCCGATCTGCCCTGACTGGACCACGAGGTCACGCAGCAGCCGCTGGTGGTTAGCGAAATTACCGACGATCCACACACCGCCGTGGATGAACAGCAGCACGCCGGGCTTGCCCTGCACATGGTCGGGCTTCATGACGTAGACCTTGAACGAATGGCCGTCGGCGCTCATCGTGCGTTCGGTGGTCGTGACGCCCGACAGGTCGACCGGCGTCTTGTTCTGCAGGCCGGTCAGGATATCCTGCGGTTGCGGTTGCGGCAGCTTCCAGAATTCGCTGCTGTCCTTGTTGATGTCGACGAGAAACGAGCGTACCTGCGGATCGAGGTGGGGGTCGGTGGCGACGTCTTGCGCGATGGCGGCCTGGCTCATGATGGTGGCTCCTGCGAGAACAGTGGCGAGTTTGGCGAGGTGTTTCATGGTGCTGACTCCTGAACGGTAATGAGATGATCTGAAAGGTTGGTACACGGTTCGGTGCTTCGATCGCATCGCGGGACCGTATCCTGTTGCCAGGTGTGTGCGGTGCTGCGATGGATGCAAAGTTAGCCGTCCTCGCGGCTTCAGGAAATTCATGCCTAGGTATGAGGGACGCGCTCATGGGATCAGGGAGGCGCTCCAGGCCCATGACTGGCAAGGAAAAGCGGGCAAGTGCGAGAAGCAACGCTGGCGCGGTTCATACCAAGGTAGGGGGCGCGGCACGACGCGTCCTGTAGTCGTTACAATCGTCCCCGTCGACGTGACATCGACCTTCCAGTAACACACTGCACTGACCGGACACGTCTTATGATTGACAAACGAATAGCGATGAGGGCCTCGATTGGTCTCGCATTGACGATTGCGGCGGGCATCGAGCTGGCGATCTGCGTTTTCGATACGCTGGCGCCGTTCGAAGCCGCGGTCTCATTGCTCTATCTCGCCGTGATATTGCTTGTCGCGCCGTTTGGCCGGCGCTACGTGCTCGCGGCAGGTGCCGTGACCGCTGCGCTTGCGACACAGTCGTTTGTCATGGGTCACCTCGACGGGATGGCGGGCAGTGCGTTACTGGGGTACGGCGTAAGTCTTGCGGCGATCACAATCACGACGCTCCTGTCGCTGCGTGACCGGTTTATCCGGACTACGCTTGGTGAACAGGCGCGAATTCTCGAGTTGACGCACGACACGGTCATCATTCGCGATCCAGACGACGTGATCCTCTACTGGAACGATGGCGCGCAACAGCTGTATGGCTGGACACGTGAGGAGGCGGTGGGCCGTGTTTGCAGCGATCTGCTCATGTGTGAGTTCCCGTCAGCCGAGGTCAGATCGACGCTACACGCGGACGGTCAATGGTCCGGCGAAATAATCCGGACCCATCGCGACGGCACGCGCATCGTGCTCGCGAGCCGCTGGCTCGCGCGCCGGGACCCGACGGGTCGCCCGATCGGTGTGATCGAGTCGAGCGCGGATCTGACCGAACTGCGACGCGCTGATCTCGAGCGGCGCGTGTCCGAGCAGCGCTACCGGACCATGTTCGATCTCGCCGGCTTCGCCGCATGGGAGTCGGACTGGTCGACAACCTTGCGGATTGCCACCGATGGCTTGCCGGCCCACCTGCCCATCGACGAGTGGCTGGCCGGCCGCCCGGACATCGTCGAGCGCGCGATCGCGGGCGCAGTGGTTCGCGACGGCAACCAGGCGGCAGTCGATCTGTTCGAGACGGGCACGGTCGAGAAGCTGATTGGTTCGAACCCGTGCCGGGCACATCTACCCGAGGCGCGAGCCGGCTTCGCGCGGATCCTTGCGGCACTCACGCGCGGGGCTCATATGGCGGAGAGCGAAACCCGGATCGTGACGCCGAGCGGCCGCGTGGCGGACATCGTTCTGCGCGTGACGCAGTTGCCCGAGGGCGAGCGCGGCTCGCATGTGCTCGTGATGGCATTCGACGTAACGGAGCGCAACGAAGCACGCGCGCGGATTGAGCAGGCTTCGGCTGAGCTTGCGCATGCGGCGCGAGTGTCGATGCTCGGCCTGTTGTCGGCGTCGATCGCACACGAAGTCAATCAGCCACTGACGGCGATCGTCAACTTCGCGAAATCGGGTCAGCGCTGGCTCGGGCGCGCCGACCCGGACCTGGACGAGGTCCAGCGCTGCTTCGAAAGGATCACGTCAAACGGCACGCGCGCGGCCGACGTGATCGGGCGTGTCAGGTCGCTTGCGCGCAAGGAGGCCCCCCAGGTCGAGCTTCTCGACGTCGCCGAGCTCGCCGATGACGCGCTGGAGCTGATCCAGCGCGAAGCGCGAGGCGCCGGCATCACGCTGACGCAGACCATCGAAGGTGGGCTGCCGAGGGTCTGCGCCGATCGCGTGCAGGTTCAGCAGGTGCTCGTGAACCTGGTGATGAACAGCATCCAGGCGATGCGCGAACCGACCGGCGGCGAACGGGCGATCCAGATCCGCGCGACGCATCAGTCCGACGGGATGATCCAGCTCGCGGTGCGGGATTCCGGCCCCGGTTTTCCGGATGGCGGGGCTCATGCCTTCGAGCCATTCTTCACAACCAAGGTAGATGGGATGGGGATGGGCCTGTCCATCTGCCGCTCTATCATTGAGGCGCAAGGGGGCCGGATCAGCGCCTCGAACAACGGCGGCGAGCCGGGCGCCCAGGTCATATTCACGTTGCCCGTCGTATGCGGCGACCGGATTGCCGAGAGCGAAATCAAACCTTGATATGATTGCCACGTTGAAATGCGTGGCGCTAACATCGGCTCCTTGGAATCGCGGGTCAGCCGCAATGAGGACGATAACGTGGACTGCAGCGACTCTTTGATTGGCATCGTCGACGACGACGCAGAGGTGCGAGACAGCATCGGCATGCTGCTTCGGACGGCCGGGATCTCCATCCGGAGTTTCGACGCGGCCGAATCGCTGCTTGCGTCGTCGGAGTTGTCGGCGATGCAATGCGTGATTACCGATCTGCACATGCAAGGCATGGACGGACTCGACCTGCAGCGTGAACTGACGCGACTGGGCCGCAATGTGCCGGTAATACTCATGACCGCCTATCCGACACCTGAGGCGCGCGAGAAGGCGCGGAGGCTGGGTGTCGCGCGCTTTGTCTCAAAACCGGCGGATCCCGAATGGCTGCTGGCTGAAGTCGAGGCGCTGCTCGACGCCTGAAACCGGAGTGGGTATGTCGGCCGCTCATGCCCGGCCCACAACAACACGCCCTGCCCAATGAGATCCACAATGAACGAACCATGCTCCCTGCCTGCTGGTGACCTGATATGCGTCGTCGATGACGATGCAGACGTTCGCGAATCACTCGACACGCTGTTGCGATCGAATGGCCATCGGGTCCGCACGTTCGGTGGTCCCGATGAGTTCCTTGAGTGCGACGAGGCTGATTCTGCGGCGTGCCTGATCCTCGACGTGCGGCTGCGTGGCTTTAACGGCCTCGATTTCCAGCAGGAGCTGGCCGGGAGCGAGGCGGTGTTGCCCGTGATTCTGATGAGCGGTCACGGCGACGTCCCGATGACCGTGCGCGGGATGCGCGCGGGAGCGATCACGTTCCTGTCGAAGCCGTTCGCCGAGGAGGCAATGCTGGCGGCGATTGATGAGGCGATCGCCCGAGGCCGTGAACAACGCCTCGTCTCACGTGAAAAGGCATTGTTGCGCGCGCGCTTCGATAGCCTGACACCGCGCGAGCGCGAGGTACTCGGGCTCGTGTCGGCGGGCCTGATGAACAAGCAGATAGCCGGCCGACTCGAACTCAGCGAAATCACCGTCAAGATCCATCGCGGTAATCTGATGAAAAAGATGGAAGCCGATTCACTCGCCGACCTGGTGTTGATGGCCCAGGCGCTCGGTGTGCGCGAACGAGTTTCGCGTTATGGGCAGAATAGCGGTCGATGACGCATCTGGCTTGTGGGCCACCCGGCCGGGCACCAAGGATCCCATCGCCCTGTCACCATTGCGGTCCCTGCACTCTCTGGTTCCGAACGCGCACACAGGCGCGCTCCTGCTGGCTGTTTTCGCGTCGTACACTACAAGCACACACTTTTACCAGGGCGACGTCCCGGCGCAAACGAAGCATCTCGATGCACCACCTGTGCAGGACGCTTCAGCGCCATGAGCACAACGTGGAGGATTGGATGGTCGGAAAGGCCATGATTCCGCCGTGGGCGGTTGCCGTGCTTCGTCCGCAGGTGCAGTGCCGTGATCGCTAACAATCGGGGCGCCTGGATACCCGTTAAAGGATTTGCTTCAGCGTGGGGTGAAATTTCACCGGTGCAAATTTGGTTACATGATAAGCCGCGACGCCGTGTTGATGGAACGGGTCACGCACGAGAATTGCATCCAGTTCTTCCCGGCTAACGCGCCCGCTTACAAGGATAATTCCACCATCGCGCGGATCTTTTGGCCCAGACGCCAGAAATACTTCGTTGGCATATTGCTCATCGAGAAAACTGCGATGTGCTTCCAAATGGGCTTCGATGGCGTCCAAGGGTTGGATATACGTGAGTTCTACGATATACATCGTCCCGGCCTGCGTGAAAATCTTAAATTTGATTGTGTCGAAATCGAATCTTACCAAGCCTGGTTCGCGTGACCAAGTCTCGGGCTGACTAGGGCGCTAGAACGGCAGTCGCCAGGCACTGCTCGAGACTTCGCCTGACGGCAACCATCGGGTCATTGATCCTGGATTCGCGCTGCCTCTTTGGTAAGCCTGAATCCCAGTCGATGCGTCGATGCGTCGATGCGAAGAGGCGCGGGTTCAATGAGAGAAAGTTTCCGTGGAGCGCCATTACCCAGTGGAATATCCGGATCAGTCCAGGTGTTATCTAAACAGCATCCCGCTAACATAGCCCACGCGAGCGCCAGCAAGAGAAAATAATCCATGACACACGACTTCATCCCCGACCGCCACGACCGACCCATTTTCGAGCAGGCCGTCCTGGCACCTCTTCATGCAGTCCTCTTAGGGCTACATCTTTTCGATCATAAGATGATAAGAGATCAATGGTTGCCCGGCGGCGCAGCAACACTAATCCGCCAAGGCGAAATTTTACAGCTTGACGTTGATGGCTTCGTCGAGCGTCTGCCCACGCAAGGGCCGGCCCTCGAAGAATATATTAGAGATCCCGTCGTTTTCGTCGATCACAATATCGCATGTATATGGGCGCCATACGAATTTTTCCTGGACGGGAAACTTCATCACGTCGGGACTAACATCATCAATCTCGTTCAACTCGACGGACGCTGGTTGATTTCCGGGGTGTTGGATAATTCCAGGTTAGTTTAAATCTTTGCACCGGAGGCGTCCGTCGTCCCGCCTCTCAGGACCGTCGCGCTAGCCACGATGGGAGCCGGCGCTGACACCGGCGGCGCTTCCATCATGGACGCGCATCGGGCGGCAGCAAGCATGGACGTCCTCCCGACAAGAAAACCCGCGCAGCTTCGAATCCGCACATCCATCAACCCTGAATCCACTCACGACGGAAAATTATTCATCCGGCGCCGTAACGAGCGAGTCAGGCCAATTCGATAAGCGGATAGTCGATATATCCGGCCGCGCTCCCCTGGTAGTAGGTTTGCGGATCGGAAGGCGCGATTGGCAACGCATCGCGCATTCTCGCGACCAGATCTGGATTGCCGATAAATGGCGTCGCAAACGACACAAGATCGGTGGCCTTCGAGCCGATCGCTGCATTGGCGCCGTCGCGATCAAAGGCGCCATTGGCAATCATTGTGCCGCGATAACGCGCGCGGTAATACGCAATGGTGTCCTGCAATTGCGCAACCGGAGACCCGCTGAGATCGCCGCGGGCTCTCACTATCTGCAGATGCGACAAGGCGAAATGATTTAGCCCGTCGACCAGATAGTCGTAGGTCAGCGGCGTTTCATCGGTTGGCGCGAACCCTCCCATCGAAAAGGTCGGTGCGATCTTGATGCCGACCCGGCCCGGTCCCCATTCGGCAATCATCGCCTCAAGGATTTCGAACACGATTTTCGTGCGCTTGCCGGCGCTGCCGCCATATGCGTCGGTCCGGCGATTCAATGCGCTATTCAGGAACTCCGGCAACAGATAAGTCGTGGCGCAATGCAATTCGACACCATCGAATCCAGCGATTTTCGCGTTGCGCGCCGCGAACCCATAATCGTCGATCGTGGCGCGGATTTCGTGGGCATCCATTGCGCGCGGCGTAACCGTATCTTTGAAGCCGCCGGGCGTGAACGACCGCAAACCTGGATTGACCGCCGACGGCGCAAGCGGTAGCTCGCCGTTGAAGAAGTCGGGATGGGACACGGCGCCGGAGTGAGCAAGCTGAGCGAAGATCCGTCCGCCCGCCGCGTGAACCGCGTCGGTGACGGCACGCCAGCCGGCAATCTGCTCCGCCGTGAACAATCCCGGCACGTTGATAAAACCGATGGCCTGTGGACTGACCCATACCGCCTCGCTGATCATGAGGCCCGCTGACGCCCTCTGCCGGTAATACTCGACATGCAATGCGGTCGGCACAAGGCCCTGGTTGGTGGCGCGCCCACGAGTCATCGAGGCCATCACGACCCGGTTGGGAAGATCGAGCGCGCCGAGGCTAACGGGCGTGAAAAGAGACGGAGCTGGGCTCAACGGCATGGTGAAATATCCCTTGAAGTGACGTATTTTGCGCACTGACAACGCAGCGTAAGTTGCAATCATGGCAGCTTTGGATTCAAACTAGAAGATGGGTTAATTGACTTGCTTCTATTTGAAATTCAAATGAATGATCGATTGCTGTCCATGTACCTGTTCGTGCGCGTCGCGCGATCCGGCACCTTCTCAGGCGCGGCGCGCGCAACCGGCATGTCGCAGCCAACCGTGTCGCGCATCGTGGGCGACCTCGAAAAACAGGTGGGGGTCTCGCTGCTGACGCGGACAACCCGCGCCGTCACCTTGACGGAAGCCGGCGCCGAATACGTCAAACGCGCCGAAGCGATTCTGGCGGCGGTCGAGGAAGCGGACCACGCGGCGCGCGGCAGCGGCGAACTTCGCGGTCTGCTGCGGGTCGGCATGTCGACGTCATTCGCAGTGCGTATGGTTCTGCCGAAACTCGCCCTATTCACCGACGCGCATCCGGCGCTCAAAATCGAGTTCGTGCTCGCCGATCATCGACAGGACCTGGTGAGCGAGTCGGTCGACGTTGCCGTGCGGATCGGCCCGTTATCGGACTCGACCGGTGCTGTCGCCCGCAAGATCGGCGTGACGCCGCGCGTGCTGGCGGCGTCGCCGGCTTATCTCAAGCGAGCCGGCGTACCGCGCAAACCCCAGGATCTATCGGGTCATACGCTAATCGCCGGTCCCGCCGGCCGCGGCCCGGACGCCTGGTCCTTTCGCAAGAACGGCGTGGCGACCACGGTGCGCGTCGAGGCCCGTTTCACGCTGGATAGCAATGAAGCGGGAGTGGCCGCAGCGGTGGAGGGACTCGGAATCGTTTCTTCCGGTTTATTAGGCTGCGCACAAGAACTACATGACGGCACCCTCGTCAGGGTACTGAAAAACTGGGACATCGGCTCAGGCGACGTGCATGCCATCTTGCCCGCCGGCAGGGCCGCCAAACCCTCTGCGCGCGCATTCGTCAATTTCACGATGTCGCTGCTCGGCAAAGCAAACGGCACCGCAATTACAGGCTGACAAACGGGCTGGCATACGGGCTGACATACGGGCTGACATGCTGCCGAGCCGGCAACGATTGCACGCCGCGCAGATTGTGTCGATTACGCCACTGCGGGCGATCCAACTCGGCCAGTTGCAGGTCCGGGAAGCGCTCAAGCAGCGTTTTCAGGGCTGTTTCGATTTCGAGCGCGGCAAGGCGCGCGCCAAGGCAGAAATGAATGCCACCGCCAAACGCCAGGGCCCGGCCAGCATCGGCACGCTCGATGTCGAGCCGGTCCGGGTCCGCGAACACATCAGGATCGCGGTTTGCCGCACCAATCAGCATGAAGACAATCGTACCGGGCGCCAACGTTACACCCCCAACTGTCACTTCTTCAAGGGCGGTCCGCACGACCATCTGCACGGAACTGTCGTAGCGCATGCACTCCGTGACCGCCTTCGACGTCAACGCCGGCTCGCGCCTGAGCGCCGCCAGTTGCTGCGGATGGCGGCTGAGCGCCAACAACGTATTGCCGATCATATTCGACGTGGTCTCGTGACCGGCGGTGAAAATGAGGATCACGTTTGCAATGACTTCATCGTCGGTCAGCGATCCGCCCTCCCCGCCGGTTGCCAGCAACGAAGAGATGATGTCGTCGCCGGGATTCGCACGCCTTTCAGCGACGACTGCGCGGAAATACGCGTCGAGTGTCTGCGCGCCCTCATTCGCGTCGCGAAGCAGCGCGTCGCTGAGCGGCGCCAGATCCATGGCCGTCACCATGCGGCTCGCGGCATCGCCGAGCTGGGTGCCGTGCTCGATCGGCACATCGAGCAAGCCGCAGATTATTTCCACCGGCAGCGGTGTGGCATATTCGGTCATCAGGTCGAATTCCGGCTTTGCAGCTAGACGGTCGGCCAACCGGTTCACGGTCGACTCGACAATGTCCTTAAGTCTCGTCATCTGGCGGCCATTGAACGCCTTCGTCAGGCGCGCGCGCAGTCGCGTATGCGTCGGCGGGTTCATCATCAGAAAGGTACGGCTAAGCGTCTGGAACACGGGCTGCGACGGCGCGCTCTCGCCATACCGGACGATCACGCCCGGCATATAGTTCTTTCCCATACCGCGATCCCGCAGCAAAGCCTCGACGATCAGCATGCGGCCAGTCACAAAGGCATTGGGACCGAACTGCACGAAGGGCCCTGCGTTGCGGATTTTCTCGTACAACGGGTACGGGTTTTCGAAAAAAGCGGGTGAAGAAAAGTCGTTGAAATTCATCGCTTGATCGTGCTTGAAGTAGTGGCTCGCGTTGAGAATCGAATACCTGCTGATACGTGCGCTCGTCACCTGACAACAATTCACAACCCGGATTTATTCCATACGCATTGAAAATCGGCACGGTCAAAGAGAGGCCACGGCCCGGGAAGCGGTAGCAAACCGCGAAACGGACAGTCCGCATATCACGGCCAGGCAGGCTCGACGAAGCGCGTGACAGCAAGCGACTCTGCCAGCCGACGTGCCGCTCCGGTCAGGAATGGACGGGACGATCCACGGTGTCGACGGATTTGGCCATGCGCACACGGGTTTCGATAAAACCGAGGCGGGCATACAACCGGCGAGCGCCCTCGTTGTGCCAGAACACATTCAGCGCGAGCTTCGTCTTACCGGACTGGATGGCCCACCTCTCCGCCTCACGCAGCGCGGCCGTTCCGACACCCTGCCCTCGAAACTCGGGACGGACAAATATTTCGTAGATATAGGCCGAATGAGCGCCCGCTGCCGGATCCGTTCCAAGCCACAGATAGCCCACCGACACATTTTCTTCGCCGCTTTTTATCGTGAACAGATGCTGCGCCGGCGTCTCATGCTTCAAGGGCAGTAGTTTGTCGATCGTCTCTAGCGCATTTGCGCGAGCCTTCTCCGGATCTACGCCCTCTATCTCGAGTTGAGCCGCGTACTGCCGGACTGTCTGGGCCTTATAGCCCGCAAATTCACTTTCCTGCATCGGTTGTAGCTGAATCATGTCAAGTTTCCTTTAACTATCTGTCTCGAGTCTTTCAGATCGCAAGCCATACGGCGCGCGCTGCAAGTCAAGATCGGTTAGCGCACCGGCCAGCATGGTATCCCGACATAAAGTTCAGGCGCGGCGAACACCCATGCCCCGCCACCAAAAGCAACCGACCGATGTCGCCCGATGTAATCCGGATGGAATAAATTCCCCCGCCAGTTGTTCTGTATGTCAAAGGACCCAATCCTTGCCCGACGCACAACGCGCCGTTATGCTGATGACGGGCATAACGCGGCTCGGCGGCCCACTGTCGCGCCCGCGCCGGGCAATGGGCGCGTTCTTCAATGACCAAAGCGAAAACATATAAAAAATTGCTGTAAATAGAGAGAAAACCGGGGTTATGAAAATAGACGACATCCTGCTCCTGCTGTACGTCGACGGCGAGCTGGCGCCGGACGACCGGCTGGACGTCGAGAAAGCGATCAACGTGTCGGCCGACGCCGCTGGGCGGGTCGCATTGCTCAAGGCATCGAAACTGCCCTTGCGCGAGGCATACGCCCGGCAAAATCTGCCGCCCGTTCCCGATAGCCTGAAACAGAAGATCGACGCGCTCGTGCAGGCGCATGCCGTCGCCCCGGATGATTCCCTGCACGGCAATCGCGCCGTTAAGCCCGCTGCGGCCGTCAACGATCCGCTCGGCCCGGATGTACACGCCTTGCCCCGCTTCGCACCGGTGCGTTCCCGTATGCGCATAACACTGCCCTGGCTCGCCGTCGCTTTCGTGGCAGGCGCATTTTGCTGGGGAATCACCTCACGTCTCGCACCTCGTGCGCTTCCTGGTACAACCAGCCTTTCCGCTTCGCAGATGGCGGACAGCGGCGCCTCGCCGTGGGTGCGCGCCGCAGTGAGTTACCAACAACTGTATACGCGCGATACGGTCGCGCTCGATGCTCCTGCGCCGGACGTCTCGGCCCGCACGGTGTCGAACATCCGCCACGACGACGGGCTCGATCTGCGCGTGCCCAATCTAAGCCCGATGGGGCTGACATTCAAGCGCGTGCAGCGTCTGCGCTTTCACGACAAACCGCTCGTGCAGATCGTGTATCTGCCGCAAAAAGGCGCGCCCGTCGCGCTGTGCGTGACCAAAGACGCGAAAGCCGATGCGGCGCTCGCCCAACTGCATCTCGACGGCATGGATGTCGTGACCTGGCGGCAAGCCAAACTCAGTTATGCGCTGATTGCCGCGCCAGGCGTCGCCGATCTGAATGACATTGGCAAACAGATTGCCGCGAGCACCGTAGGGGCCATTTTCAGTCAGCAAAGTTTTATGGAGAGCGAGACGGCCGGATGAGGCGTTTGGTTGCTGTCGCACGCCTGCTGTCCGGATTACTCGCTGCCGTCTATCCTTTGTACAGATTGGGCGTAGCACCCATGATGCGGCTGAACAGGCGGATAAAACTGCTGACGCTGTCGTAGCCGGCAGTCGCCGACGCCTGCTTGACGGACGCGCCATTTCGCAATTCTGTGGCCGCCAATAGAATGCGCGCGTGCTGCACCCACTGTACGACCGTCATCCCCGTTTCTTCCCTAAACCGGCGCAGAATGGTTCGCTCGGAAAAGCCCGTTTGAGAGGCTAACTGACCGAGCGTGCGCCGTTCGGCCGGGCTCTGCAGGATGTCGTTCGCGATCCGCCGCAGTCTGGGGTCGAGCGGCATCTGCATATTGAGCGGCATGTCGAACGAACGCCGGATTTCGTCTATCAGCACCGCCACAAGATTACGCTCGCTATTGCCGGCTCGCGCGGTGTCGGTCAGATCGGTCAGGTCGGTCAGGCGCCGGACGATTTCCAGCATCAGACTTGAGCCTTGAAACGCGAAGATACGATTGGGCAGCGCGGCGTCCACCTCCGCCGGCAAGTACAACGCAAACCCTTGTATGCCGCCCGCGGAGTCCAATGAATGCGTGGTATGCGCGGGTATGTACAGATACCGGCCCGAAGGCAAAACCCAGTGGCCCGAAGCCGCGCGAATCGACGCCGCCCCGCTCGTCAGCACCATTAGCTGCGCGCAATGGTGTTCGTGATCAACGGTGTGCCATTCGGTTTGCTCGCTAAAGTGAGCGGCAAACACGCTCGCGCGAGGCTCTGCCGCAATCCGATGCAATACTTTTTCGCTGAGGGCCATGGTGAGCGGTGAATTGTCCGTTTCAAACCCGAAGATACCAAAGCCTGGCCGCATGCGCACCGATGCCACGCCTCGCTCGCGACAGTCGCCCCATCACGGAAACTGCCGCGGCAGTATCGACAATCCACCCGATCATCAGGGTTGATAGAACTCCAAAGTATGTTGCATGCCGATCTGGCCGACCCGCTGCATGGCTTCCTCCGGCGTCAGGCCGGCCCACCCGGCTGCGTCGATCTGAACCTCATCAAAGAACTTCTGATGCGCGAACGACGCAATGTCGAGCAAGGTAGCGTCCGAGCTACTCAGGTTCTGAACAGAATGATATCCGTCCGCAGCCACCACGACGGTGTCGCCTCCCCGCACAACCTCCTTCACGCCTTCGGCGCCATGAAACAGCGTGAACTCCACCTCTCCAGAAATAATATAAAAAACCTCCGGATATTGATGCCTATGCTTCGGGATCACTTCGCCCGGCGACAGCGTTTGCACGGCGACGGTGAACGTTCCATCGGTGTCGTTGCCGCGAGCTTTCCAGACAAGATGCGCTCCCAGTACGTCAAACTTCTCACCTTGCGCGCCGCGAACGACATGCGAAGTTGTCGATGCAATTTCGTGTTTCATAAAACCAGTTCCTCCAGGTTCAGGCATTCCCGCGCAGGTTTCGGGCCACTCGTCGCTTTACGCCAGCCTCTGACCTCTCAGGCTGGCCAACAAAATGGCCGCCGCGCGCTTCGATGCACAGCTCACACTGATTCTATGTAACGCGGTTGCAGGC
Organism: Paraburkholderia sp. BCC1885; assembly: GCF_900996235.1. Lineage (GTDB taxonomy): Bacteria > Pseudomonadota > Gammaproteobacteria > Burkholderiales > Burkholderiaceae > Paraburkholderia. The sequence continues at coordinate 18,409 of NZ_CAAJGM010000223.1, read as the reverse complement.
CAGTTGTCCGTATCGGCCAGATGATTGCCCGAAATGGCCATCGAGCAACCTCGCTCCCACCTCCCCTCAATCCTTCGCCATCGCCCTTTCAACTGACATATGCGTCGGCATCATGTTCTGATTGGCGTTATGCATGACCCACAACGACAGCCCCACAATCACGGCAATCAAAAAACCGGTGCAAATGAAGATGCCGGTATTCGCCCGCTGATCGCGTGCCGTGCCGATATGCAGAAAGTAGACGAGTTGCACGACCAGCTGCGCCACGCACAGCACCACAATCGTGGCAAGTCCAAAGCCGCGCGGCACCACATGCGTCATGACAGCGCCAAACGAAGCCAGCGTCAGCACCAGGGAAAGCACAATCCCGATCACATAACTCTTGAGACTGCCATGCGACGCGGCATGAATCGTGTCATGCGCCGGATGATGATGAGAGGTCCTGTTCATACAAACTCGCGCAGATAAACAAAAGTAAACACGCAGATCCAGATCAAATCCAGGAAGTGCCAGAAGAGACTCAGGCAAGCGAGCCGTCGGCGCGTTACGCCAGTCAGGCCGAACTTGTAGACCTGATGCATCGTCACCGCAATCCACAGCAGTCCGCACGTCACGTGCAAACCATGCGTGCCGACCAGGAAGAAGTACGACGAAAGGAACGCGCTAACGTGCGGCCCCGCGCCGTCGCCAATCAGCTTGGCGAACTCGACCACTTCCATGCCGATAAACCCGGCGCCAAACAGAAATGTCACGGCCAGCCAGCCAATTACTTGCGACTCACGGCGAGCCTGCATGCCGAGCATGGCCATGCCGAACGTGAAGCTGCTGATCAGCAACAGCAGCGTTTCGCCGAGCACGTAAGGCAGTTCGAACAGGCCATTACCGGTCGGGCCGCCTGCCGTAGCATTCGCCAGCACGCCGAAAGTGGCGAACAGCGTGGCGAAGATCAGGCAATCGCTCATCAGATAGATCCAGAACCCGAAGGTGGTTTTGGCTCCATCGTCGTGCGATGCGTGGTGCCCATCGGCGTGGCCGTGGGCGTGATGCGTTACAGCGTTGCTCATGATCAGGCGGCCTCGCTCAGTTGCGCATAGCGCTCGCTTTCAATCCGTGCGACCTCGGCCGCCGGCACGTAGTAGTCCACATCCTGATCGTAGGTTCGCACGATGAATGTCGCAATCATCCCGATCAGCCCAACCGCCGCAAACAGCCACATGTGCCAGACCAGCGAAAAACACAGCAACAGACTGAACGCCGCGATGATCACGCCAGCGCCTGTATTGCGCGGCATGTGAATGTCCTCATATTTGCCAGGTCGCACGTAGGCGCGCCCTGCTTCCTTATTGTCCCAGTGCTGTTCCAGCGAGGTGATCACCGGCACGATGGCGAAGTTGTAGAACGGTGCCGGCGACGCCGTCGACCACTCCAGGCTGCGGCCATTCCAAGGGTCGCCGGTAAGATCGCGATTGGCCTCGCGGTCGCGAATGCTGACGGCAAACTGAATGATCATCGCCGCAATGCCTGCCGCGATAAACACCGCGCCGATCAGCGCGATCACCAGCCACTTGTGCCACTCCGGCACCGCGTAGTGATTCATGCGTCGCGTCATGCCTTCGAAGCCGAGGATATAAAGCGGCGTGAACGCAAGCCAGTAGCCGATCAACCAGCACCAGAACGAAACCTTGCCCCAGAACTCGTTCAGCGTGAAGCCGAACACCTTCGGGAACCAGAAACTGATGCCGGCAAAGCAGCCGAACACCACGCCACCGATGATCACGTTATGAAAGTGCGCCACGAGAAACAGGCTGTTGTGCAGCACGAAGTCCGCGCCCGGCACCGCCAGCAGCACACCCGTCATGCCGCCCACCGCGAAGGTGATCATGAAGCCGATCGTCCACAGCGTCGACGTGTGATAGCGGATACGTCCGCGGAACATCGTGAATAGCCAGTTGAACAGCTTCACACCGGTTGGAATGGAGATGATCGACGTCATGATGCCGAAGAACGCATTGACGTTGGCGCCCGAACCCATCGTAAAGAAGTGATGGAGCCAGACGAAAAACGACAGAATGCCGATCGACGCCGTCGCATACACCATCGACTTATAGCCGAACAGCGGCTTGCCGGAGAACGTCGAGATAATTTCGGAGTACGCACCAAAGCACGGCAGGATCAGGATGTATACCTCAGGGTGTCCCCACACCCAGATGAGGTTGATATACATCATTGCATTGCCGCCCAGCTCGTTGGTGAAGAAGTGCATGCCGAGATAGCGGTCGGCCGCGAGCAGCGCCAGCGTGCCCGTTAACACCGGAAACACCGCTACGATCAGGATGTTGGTGATCAACGCGGTCCATACGAACACCGGCATTTTCATCAGCGTCAGGCCCGGTGCGCGCATGCGCAGGATCGTCACAATGAAGTTGATCCCGGTAAGCGTCGTGCCTAACCCCGATATCTGCAGCGACCAGATGTAGTAATCGACGCCCACGGTTGGACTGTAGCCAAGCTCGGACAACGGCGGATACGCCACCCAGCCGGTCGCGGCAAAATCGCCGACGAACATGGACATCATCACCAGCACCGCGCCTACCACCGACAGCCAGAAACTCAGCGAATTGACGAACGGATACGCCACGTCGCGCGCGCCGAGTTGCAGCGGCACCACCACGTTCATCAGCCCGAGGATCAACGGCGTGGCCACGAAGAAGATCATGATCACACCATGCGCGGTGAAGATCTGATCGTAATGATGCGGCGGCAGATAACCGGCCGCATCGTTAAACGCCATGGCCTGCTGGGTGCGCATCATGATGGCGTCGGCAAAGCCGCGCAGCAGCATCACGATGGCGAGAATGATGTACATCACGCCAATGCGTTTGTGGTCGACCGAGGTGAACCACTCGCGCCAAAGATAAGTCCATTTGCCCGCATACGTCACGGCCGCCAGTAGCGCCATGCCGAGCACGACGACAACAGCCAGCGTGCCCATGATGATGGGCTCGTGGTACGGGACAGCGTCCAGGTTAAGTTTTCCAAACATGATGACTACTCCGCAGCCTGATGGACAGGCGATTGGGCTCCAGTAGATTCGACGGAAAGCGCGGTCTGTGCGGTTCCACACAGCGGATCGCGCGCCGCGCCTTGCATGTACTGACCGACGACGCCATCGAAAAGACCGGGCGTAACGCGCGCATAGACGGTCACCGGATCTTTCTGGCTAGGCTTGGCGAGCGCTTCGTAAGTTGTTTTATCCAGCGACAGTGGCGATTGCTTCGCGCGGGCTATCCACGCGTCGAAGTCACTCCGGCTGGTGGCGATCGTGTCGAAGTGCATGTCCGAGAAACCGGCTCCGCTGTACGCCGACGAGCGTCCCGCATAGACGCCGGGTGTATTCGCAATCAGGTTCAACTGGGTATGCATGCCGGCCATGGCGTAGATCTGGCCGCCGAGTTGTGGAATGAAAAACGAATTCATCAGCGATTCGGCGGTGATGTCGAACGTAACAGGGGTATTGACGGGAATGGCGAGCTGATTGACGGACGCCACGCCATAGTCCGGATAGATGAACAGCCACTTCCAGTTCAGTGCAACGACTTCGACGCGAACCGCTTTGGCCTGCGAATCAATCGGTCGCGATGGATCCAGCGTGTGCGTGCTGCGCCAGATCACCAGCGCCAGAATCACGACGATCACACACGGGATCGCCCATACCACTATTTCAATCGGCGTGGAGTGCGCCCATTTGGGTGCGTAGACGGCGTGGGTATTCGAAGCCCGATAGCGCCATGCAAAGTACAGGGTCAACAGAATCACCGGAATCACCACTAGCAGCATCAAACCGAGTGAAAGCAGGATCAGGTTCTTCTCCTGCATGCCGATGTCGCCCTTGGGATTGAACAGCGTCATGCTGCATCCGCCAAGCAGTCCAACGGCGCCGAGCACGAGAAGGCGCCCCGCGAAAAGACCAAACCGTCCGATGGTTGAGGATTGATTGAGCGAAGCTGCCCTTGTGGCAGGGATTCGGTTACGCAAAGCTGGATTCCGCATGTCATGTACCCTGGTTGCCGGTCACACCATCCATGCATGCATCTCATCCGGCGAACCTGCTGACGTGCCGGTCACGCAGGCGCGCCTTCACCTTCAATGCTTCCCCGACTTGAGTGCGAGAGGTACGATGTATGGATTTATGTCCCGATGCGGGCATCCTAAAGTAAGACAATATCCCTACAACTGCGACAGAATGACGCCAAATGAAACCCGTACATGATCCATACAAGCGCCCGGCGTGGGCCGCCGAATTCGTCTCCGGCGACGGGCCGCGTTATCTGCAAGTGGTCAGTTTTCTTGAGTCGGCGATTGCCGATGGGACGCTGCGTCCGGGCGATCGGCTGCCGCCGCAGCGTCAACTGGCCGAGGCGCTGGAGATCGACCTGACCACCGTCACGCGCGCGTTTACCGAGGCGCGGCGTCGTCAATTGATCGAAGCACGTGGGACGCTGGGGACTTTTGTCGCGGCGCCAAAGGTGGAGTTGACGCAAAGCATCGACCTCAGCATGAACATTCCCCCGCCGCCCGCCGACGTGGAAATGGCCGCGCTACTGCGCGAGGGGCTCTCGCAGGTATTGATGCGCACCGACACCGACCTGCTCATGACGTATCACCTGGGCGGCGGCAGTCACACCGACCGCAATGCCGGCGCGCGCTGGCTCAAACCGATGCTCGGGCGCATCGACCTCGACCGGATCGTGGTCTGTCCGGGCGCGCAGGCCGCACTCGCCGCACTGATCATGGCGTCGACCCGACCGGGCGATGTCATTCTGATGGAGCCGCTCGCCTATCCCGGTTTGCCGCTGGCCGCGCGGCAACTTGGCCGCCGTGTCGAGACGGTGGCGCTCGACGGTTCCGGCATGCGTCCCGATGCGCTCGAGGACGCATGCCGAAAGCACGACGCACGCCTCCTCTATCTAAACCCTACCCTGCAGAATCCCACCACCCGCACGATGCCGGAGCGGCGCCGTGTCGAGATCGCGCGGATCGCCGCAAAACTGAACCTTAGGATTATCGAAGACGACCCGTACTGGCTGTTTGCGGAGAATGCACCCTCACCGCTCGCGCGTCTGATGCCCGACCAGGTGTATTACATATCGACGCTGTCGAAATGCCTCTCGCCGGGGCTGCGAACGGCGTTTGTGGCGTTACCCGCTATGCAAGACCAGCAGGCTATCCTGGCCGCGCTAAGGACCTTTTCGTTGACCTCGGCGCTGACGGCCACGCTCGTCACGCAGTGGATTCATGACGGGTCCGCGGCGCAATTGCTGGCCGGCGTCCAGACGGAAGCGCATGCGCGGCAACGCATGGCGAGGGGCGTGCTGGCGGGCGCGGCCAGCACGCCGGCTAACGAAGGGATTCACGTGTGGCACACGCTGCCGAGTTACTGGCAGGCTCTCGACCTGGCAGCGGCCGCGCGCGACAACGGTCTGGTCGTGGCGCCTGCGGAAGCCTTTTTTACAGGGCCCAATCCACCCAACGCCATCCGCATTTCGCTCGGCGGATGCGCCGACCGCATGCGACTCGAAGTGGCGTTGCGCAAGCTCTCGCATCTGTTAGCCCAGAAGCCGTCGGCTCACCACGAGGTGGTGATCTAAAGCGAAGCCCCGCCCATAGGCGGGTCGCAGTGCTGCCGGCGCGCTATTCCTTCGGTGGCACGCTCGGCTCCACGGCACGGAAATGCCAGCCGTCGCTCTCTTTCACGAAAACCGCCATGATGTGGCCGCTTTCCTTTCTGTACGTGCCGTCGCCGTTCGGAACCTGCACCGAAAAGTCTGCGATGCTGAAGCCGCCGTTGCCTTGCGCGCTCGCATCGATGACGTGAATGTGATGTTCCTTCGCGCCCGAACCAAAGCGCTGCTCGTAATATTGCTTGAGCGCCGCGCGGCCCGTAATGAGTTTGCCGCCGGGCGACACCAGCGTGCCGTCTTCGGCGTACAACTGCGCCATGGCGTCGGCGTTTTTGGCCGCGTAGTTGCTGTCGTAAAGCTGGCCGAGCTTCGCCGCCGCTGAGAGCGCCTCCTGCTGCGAAGGCTGTGACGTATTCGTGTCAGACGTCGCGGCGTAAACCCGCGTGTTGCCAATCAGAAGCAGTGCGGCGAGAAAAAGGGGGATCTGTCTTTTCACCTTGAGGCTCCCTGGATCGAATTACGATGGTGGTGACACGCATCATAACGGACCCCGGTGTCTCAGGCAGGCGAGCGCCACATCTGCGGATTCGTCCACGACAGGCGGTTCAGCGGTTCGTGATCCGGATTCAGACTCGCCGCCGCAGCATGATTGAACGCGTCGGCGACCGGCCCGCGCAACAGAACCTCGCGGCCTGCGGCGTTCAGCCGGCGGATGATTTCGGCGAGCGTGCCGTCGGCTTGCCATTCTTCGAAGCGGCGGCGGCAGGTCGGGCGTGACGGATACCATCCCGGCACCCTCGACCAGCTATGCCCCGTCGACAGCGCCCAGAGCACCGCGTTGACCACTGCGCGCGGTTCGACGCGCCGCCGCCCCGAGCGGTCGGGCGCCACCGCCTCATTGCAGAATAGCCCTTCAATCAGAGCCCATTCGCTGTCTTTCAAATCGTCAAACTGAATCATGTCTGCTCTCAGCGAAGCTCATCTCGATCTTCCTCACACGGATCGTCCCGGCTTCCGCGGTCCGCCATTTCAGCGGACCCGCGATTTTAGGTGCCGTGCCGTTGTTCGTCTAAATGACGATTCAAGCTAAGCAAAGCTCGAAACGTGGATAAACCGCTCAGCTTAGGCGCATTCACTCCAGCCAGACACCATCGAAGCGGTGACTGCCTAGCGGCGAAAACAGCAGCCCCTTCACGCGTTTCGATGCCGGCAGCGACACGATGGAATGCGCGATCGGCGTGTAAGGCACCTGTTGCTTGAAAATGACCTGGGCCTGTTCGTACAGCGCCGTGCGCACGGCGACGTCGGGACTCGATCGCGCCTTCACGATCAGCGCATTGAAGTCCGCATTGCACCACTTCGATACGTTACTGCCATGCACCGCATCGCAGCCTAGCAAGGTGCCAAGCCAGTTGTCAGGGTCGCCGTTGTCGCCCGACCAGCCGTAGAGGATGGCATCGTGTTCGCCGTCCTGTTTGGCGCGACGGTTATATTCGCCCCATTCGTAGCTGACGATCTTGGCGCGCACGCCGATGTTCGCCCAATCCTGCTGAATCAGTTGCGCCATCAACTGCGCATTCGGATTGTAGGGGCGCTGCACCGGCATGGCCCACAGGGAAATGTCGAAGCCATTCGGAAAGCCCGCTTGCGCGAGCAAGGCCTTGGCCTTCGCGGGATCAAACGGCGCATCCTTGAGTTGCTTGTCGTAGGACCACTGCGACGGCGGCATCGGATTGGTTGCGACAGTCGCGTTACCGGCGAATACCGCTTTGATGATGGCCGGTTTGTCGATCGCCATGTCGAGCGCGCGGCGAACTTCGACGCGCTCAAGCGGCGTGTGCTGGGTGTTATACGCCACGAACCCCACATTGAAGCCCACGCCGGAAATCAGCGTCAGCTCGGGATTGCGCCTGACGATATCCAGATCCGCGGGACGCGGGAACGCCGACACCTGGCACTCGCCGCTCGCCAGTTTCTGGATACGCACACCGGGGTCAGGCGTAATCGCAAAGATCAGATGGGCGAGTTTGACGTCTTCGGGACGCCAATAGTCAGGGTTGGCGTCGTAGCGGATCAGCGCGTCCTTCTGATACGAGCGGAACACGAACGGGCCAGTGCCGACCGGCAACTGGTTGATGTCGGCCTCGCGATGCGCGGCGCTCAGTTGCGCCGCGTATTCAGCCGATAGCACCGAGGCGAAGGCCATCGCCAGATTGCGCACGAAGATCACGTCCGGCTGCTTCAGCTCGAAGCGGACCGTATAGTCGTCCACCTTGTCGATCCGTTCGAGATTCCTGTCGAAGCCGAGATCGCTGAAATACGGAAAACTCGTCGGATAAGCCTTGCGGAACGGCTCATCGGCGTTGAGCATGCGGTTGAAGGTGAACAGCACGTCGTCCGCGTTGAAATCGCGCGTAGGTTTGAACCATGCCGTTGCTCCAAACTTGACGCCGTGCCGCAAATGGAACGTATAGGTTCGTTGATCCGCAGAGACGTCCCAGCTCGTCGCGAGCGCGGGCTCGAGGTCCAGCGTGCCGCGGCGAAATTGCACCAGCTCGTTGTAAATGGCGTTGCTGCTGGCGTCGAAATCCGTGCTGGTGGTGTGCTGGCCCGGGTCGAAACCGGCCGGGCTGCCTTCGGTGCAGAACACCAGCGTTTTGTCGCCTGCGGCGCTTGCCGGTGTGGCAATTGTCAAAGTAGCTGCAAACAGGCTAAACGATGCAGCGCAAAAAAATGCGGTGCGAAATGCGCGGCGTAGCGCGCGTACTGCATGCCGGAGAGAGGGGTTCGTCATTGTGGTTTGTAGTAAGCGGGCTTCGGGAAATTTTCATTCCTACCGTAGCCGCGCACTACGAATAAATCAACAGATTCATATATGACCTGACGCTAAGCCCGAAACGGCAGCCGATCTAGGCGATAGTGCCCGGCGTGGCCGCATGCGGGCCGTTCTGCGTGACCAGATACTTTTCGAACAAAACGCCTGGCGGCTCGTCCTCACCGAAATCATGCGAAGACAGCAAGGTGTAGCCATTGGTCTGGTATAGCGCGACAGCCTCAGGCTGACGGGGACCGGTGCCGAGAAACACGCGCGTATAGCCAAGCCGCACGGCATGGGCTTCCAGTTCAGCGAGAACCTTGCGCGCAAGACCCTGACGCCGATGCTGGCGGCTCGCCCAGATGCGCTTGAACTCGGTGGTGCCTGGGTCCTCATGGCGCATGAACGCGCCTCCTGCAATGGCCTCGCCGTTGCGCAACAGCAGAACGAAGGCGCCATGCGGCGGCTGGAATGCTTCGGCAGGATAGCGCTGCATTTCCCGGTCGATTTCCTCCGGGTCGACCAGACCCGCATAGCGGCTGCTGTATTCGTAGGCGAGCTCTTCGAGAAGAGGACGAGCCAACGGATCGTTCGGCAAGACATAGACGAAGTAATCGTCAGGCGCCGTTTGAATACCTGGTGGTGCGAAAGATACGGATAGGGCTTGTGTCATAGGATCAGTCATTCGAGTCGGCACGGTATATACATACTTCGCGCGCAGCTAGGCCGCGACGGGTTCGCGTGCGGCCTCGGGCCGCCAGCCCAGTTCGGGTGCAATGCGAGTCACGAAGTCTTCGAGAATCTGCCGATAATTCTCAAACGGCAAATCATACGGCAGTTCGAGGCGCAGTTCGCGGACCTGTTCGACAACCGGATCGGCCAGCAGGCGGCCGGCAATCTCGTCGCACGTACCCACCAGATCGGGCACGAACAGCGTGCGCCGCCCGCCGTGCGGCGTCAGCGTGCGCGCATGACGTGCTTCGGCGAACTCGCGATAGCGCTGCCGCGTCCGCGCATCGGCGCCGTCTGTCGGCACGATCACGCGGCCTAGTGCAATTCGCGGCGCGCGCGGCTCGCTCCACTGCGAGCGAAACAGATCGAGCTGGCCGAGTTGTGCTTCGCGGTAATCTTCCGCCCCCTCGCCCGAGGTGATATTGCCGATCAGCAGATTGAAGCCATTGCGGCCGGCCCATTCTATGGAGCGTCGCGAGCCGCCGCCATACCAGAGCCGATCGGTCAGACCGGCGGCATATGGCGTCACACGTGGACGCACGCGGCCCGCCGCCGATTCGATAAAAGTGTCTTCATCACCGAGCCATTCTCCCGCAAGATTGCGCCGCAGACGTTCGACGCGGGCGTGCGAGAAATCGATCAACTCCGGGTTCGCGTCGAATAGACGGTCGCCGAGCAGGATGCCATGCGCCGGCGCGCCCGCGCTCAAGCCGATATTCAGACGTCCGTGCGACAACACGTCGACAGTGGCAAGATCCTCCGCGAGACGAAACGGATTCTCGTAACCCATCTGGATCACCGCCGCGCCGAGACCGATGCGCGTTGTACGCTGGCTTGCAGCCGCGAGGAAGGTGGCCGACGAAGACACCGCGCGCTCCAGATGACGCTGACGCACCCAGGCGCTGTCGTAACCGAGCGCCTCGCCGACGCCAAACAATTCAAGCGTCCGCTCGAAACCGGCGAGCGGCGCATTGTCCGCGTAATTGCCCGGCGTCAGGAACGCAAGATGATCGATGCGGATGGCGCTCATGCTTGACCCTCTCTGGTTGTTCTCGTGAAACGCGTCGCTTGCGTCAGGCATCCGGGAAACCCGGCGGATTGGTCTCCGAACGATCGACCGCTTCGTTCTGCAAGCCCCAGCGCGCGAGCGCGGCGCGATATTGACCGCCGCGGATCAAGCCATTGGTCGCCGCTGTCAGCGCCGGTGCGAGACCGCTGCCCTTGCGCGTCGCGATGGCAACGTCTGCCTTGTCCGGCCAGCCCGCATTGACGGTGCCCACCTGGCGGATCTGCCCTTGCGTCGCGGCTTCAAACGAAAGCGTCGGGTCGGGATTGAGGATGACATCCGCGCGGCCCGACAGCAGTGCAAGACGCTCCGATGCGCCGTCGTCGTAATACTGCAAGGCGGCTTCCTTGAGCCCATGCGACGCATTGCGCCGGTTCCATTCGAGGACGATGTGTTCCTGGATGGTCCCGGATCGCGTGATGATTCGTAGTCCTGCAATATCCTGCGGTTCGCGGATCGATCTGATCGTGCTGTCGGTTCGCACATAGAAGCCGTGCACGCCGAGCCGGTAAGTCGTGAAGTCGAACTTCTGCTTGCGCTTCTCGGTGACGCCGACGTTCGAGATCACCGCGTCGTACCGGCCAGAAGCCAGCCCCAGCGGCCAGTCCGCCCACGCGACCGGCACCAGCAGCAGGCGCAGGCCGAGGGCGTCGGCAATTAGCTGGGCGTAGTCGGGGTCGGCGCCTACGATGCTGCGCGCGTCGGTCGCATAGGTGGCAATCGGCGGCGAGAATGGCGCAATCGCCACTGTTAGCACACCGGGGGTGACAAAGCGGTAGGCCGAGATCAGACGCTCAGCATCGGGATCCTTCGGCGCACGAACACGTCCTTTTTGCTCGGGGCCGAAGTCATAGACCTGCGCTGCGGCTTGGGCAACATTAAAAGGCCACGCCATAGGCAGGGCGGCCGACACCCCCAATGCGCGCAAAATTCTGCGCCGCGAATGACCGAACCATTCCATGCCGTTGTTTTTATTACTGCGCATACGGTCACAATACCTTCGACAGAAATTCACGCGTCCGCGTCTGAGCCGGATTGCCCAGCACGTTTGCAGGCGGACCGGATTCGATGATGCGGCCGCCGTCCATGAACACGATCGTATCGGCGACTTCGCGCGCGAAACCAATCTCGTGCGTCACGATAATCAGGGTGGTGCCCGACCGCGCCAGCTGGCGGATCACGTCGAGCACTTCGTTGACGAGTTCGGGGTCGAGCGCCGAGGTGGGTTCGTCGAACAGCAAGACCTTGGGCTTTAACGCCAGCGCTCGGGCAATCGCCACGCGCTGCTGCTGGCCGCCGGACAACTGGCGCGGCCAGGCGTCGGCCTTATCGGCAAGCCCCACGCGCGCGAGCAACGTGCGCGCTTCGGCATGAGCCTGTGCTCGCGGCACACCGGCTGCAAGCGGCGCTTCGATCACGTTGTCCAGCACGCTCAGGTGCGGAAACAGGTTAAAGTTCTGGAACACCATTCCGACATCGGCGCGGCGCCGCTGCAAGATGTCTTTCTCTTTCAGTTCATAGAGCGTGCGGCCATCGCGGCGATATCCGACCAGTTCGCCGTCGATGTCGATAAAGCCGTCGTCGACGCGTTCGAGATGATTGATCGTTCGCAGCAGCGTCGACTTGCCCGAGCCCGATTGCCCAAGTATCACGGTGACGCTGCCCGATGGAAATGCCAGCGAGATGTTGTCGAGAACCTTCAGCGCACCGAAACTCTTCGATACGTTGTGAATGCCGACCTTGCCGCCGACGCGCCGCTGCGCCCACCCCGTCGCATGGGTTTCAGTCGCCACGGCGTCCGCCGTCCAGCTTGCGTCCTCGCGCCGTGCATCGCGCGCACTACGCCACCGCCTGAACAGCGCGCCCAATGCCGACGCCCTCACCTGTTCGCGCGTCGCCCCGCGTGCGTAGTACCGTTCGATATGAACCTGGATAGCCGACAGGACCGTGAGAATGATCAGATACCAGACGGTGGCGACCATCAGCAACGGAATGACCTCCAGATTGCGGTGATAAATGATCTGCACGGTGTAGAAGAGATCCGGCATCGCGAGGATATAGACCACCGAGGTACCCTTCGCGAGTCCGATCACGTCGTTGAACGCGGTTGGCAAGATGGCGCGCATGGCCTGCGGTAACACGATGCGACGCACCTGACGGGCGCCCGGCAAACCCAGCGCAGCACCGGCCTCCCGTTGCCCATGATCGACGGACAAAATCCCGCCACGAATCGCCTCGGCCGAAAACGCCGCGTGATTCAGCGTCAGTCCAAGCACCGCCGCGAAGAATGGGCTGATCAGATCGGTGGTCGATTCATTCAGGAGTGCGATATGGGTGAACGGCACCCCGATCCAGATTGTCTCGTACAGGTACCCAAGGTTATTCAGCAGAAGCAGCAGCACGATGGGCGGAATCGAGCGGAACAGCCAGATAAACGCCCAGGCGCAGCCGGCCAGCAATGGCGACTTCGAGACGCGCGCAAGCGCCAGCGGCGTAGCCAGCGCAAAGCCGAACAGCGCGCCGAGCCCGGTAAGCACCAGCGTTCGCCCCAGTCCTTCCAGTACCGGCCCGGCGAAAAACCACTGCGCGAACACGTTCCAACCCCAGCGCGGGTTTCCCAGCACGGAATTCGCCACGATCCCGATCAGCACGATGGCCAGCACGGTTCCTGCCGTGCGTGCGTGATGCTTTGCCGGAACGATCCGGTAGTGCGCGTATTCCGGACCTGCGGTGTCGTCATCCGCGCGGCCCGCATGGCCGGTATGGCCCTTGTTGCCCGCGTGGCCGCTACCGACAAACTGCTGGGTGGTGTCGCTCATTTCGCTGCGCTCCTGCAAATCAGGCTGCCGGTCATGCCGTTTCCGCCGCCGCGTAACGGCTTTCCCTTCGCGGCAGTCCGAGATGATCGCGTAGCGTCGAACCGGCCAGCGTGCGGCTATAGCGTCCACGTGCCTCGAGCGCCGGAATCACGTGGCGGACAAAATCGTCGAAGCCTTCGGCCTGCACGGGAAAGCCGAGGATGAAGCCATCGGCCGCACCAGCGTCGAACCAGCGGATCAGTTCGTCCGCGATCTGTTCGCCTGTGCCGATGAATTGCGGCTTTGGGGTGGTCACTTCCAGCGCGACCTCGCGTAGCGTCGAGCCGTTCTTCTGCGCCTCGGCCTTGATGCGGTCGGTGGTCGAGCGGAAACTGTTCTTGCCCAGCTCGCCGAGTTCGGGGAACGGCGCGTCGAGCGGATATTGCGTGAAATCGTGGTGTTCGAAGAATCGGCCCAGATAGGCAAGCGCGTCTTCGATAGTGATCAGATCGCGGATCACGCGGTATTTTTCTTCCGCCTCCGCTTGCGTTGCGGCAACGATGGGGCCGATGCCCGGGAAAATCTTCACGTCGCTTGCCGCGCGTCCATGGTCGATCGCACTCTGCCGCACACGCTCCGAGAACGCGCGGGTTTCTTCGAGCGAAGGCGAATGCGTAAATACCGCGTCCGCATACTTCCCAGCTAGCGCGATGCCGGAATCGGAGGAGCCGGCCTGGAAGATCACCGGCTGCCCTTGCGCAGAGCGCTGAATGTTGATCGGCCCGGCCACTTCGAAGAAGCGGCCCTTGTGGTCGAGCGTATGCAGCTTTTCGCGGTCGAAGAAGCGTCCGCTCGCGCGGTCCCGCACAAATGCGTCGTCGTCCCAGCTGTCCCACAGTCCCTGCACCACTTCCAGATATTCGTCGGCAATTTCGTAGCGCAGTTCGTGATCCGGATGCTCGCCGCCATAGTTCTTCGCCGAGCCTTCGAGCGGCGATGTCACGACGTTCCACCCCGCACGTCCGCCACTAATGAGGTCGAGCGATGCGAATTGCCGCGCAACCGTAAACGGATGGCTATACGAAGTCGAAAGCGTGCCGGCCAGCCCGATCTTCGATGTCGCGGTGGCGAGTGCAGAGAGAACCGAGATCGGTTCGAAACGGTTCAGAAAATGCGGAATCGACTTCTCGTTGATATACAGGCCGTCGGCCACGAATGCGAACGCGATGCCGTTGGCTTCCGCCTTCTGGGCAATACCCGTAATGAAATCGAGGTTGACGCTTGCATCGGCGGGGCCCGAAGGATGCTTCCACGAGTTCATATGGCCGCCTGCGCCGTGCAGCATGATGCCGAAATTGAGGTTTCGCTGGGTCATGGTGTGTGATCCCTTAAAGCACTATGAGAGAACAATAAGTGAGAGAGGCCGCGTACCGATCAAACGCGCGCGGCCTGTTCTGCGCCCGCCAACGCCTCGACCGAAGCGAGGCGCAGCGCGTAATCCGCTACGGGGGTATCGATTACGAACTCTTCGATGCCGAAGCGTTCGTGCAATGCATCCAGTTCCTGGCGCACGTCGTCGGCCGTGCCGGTGATAACGTGCGGATGGAGTTCGTCGAGCCGATAATCGGCGACGCCGGTTTGCCGGGCGAATTCCGCTGCGGCCTCGGGGCTTGGCAGATTGACGCTTTGTCCCGTCGCCAGTTGCAGCTTGAAAATGCGTAGTGGTCCTACGTGACGTTGCGCTTCGGCCTTCGATTCCGCGGCAAACGCGTAGAGCGCCAGCAATGGTGTGCGGCCCGTTGCGTTGCGATAGACGTCAATGGAACGCTCGATGCTGTCGTTATCGCCATTGAAGTGGCCGGCATAACAGAACTGCCAGCCGTATTTGGCCGCCAGCGCCGCACTCCCAGGGCTCGCGCCCAGCAGAATGCCTTGCGGTGCTTCCGGTGGCGCCGGCAACGCCACGGCCCCCGCCAACGGATGATCTTCAGCGACGCCCGCCTTCAGAAATGCGTCGAGTTCAGCGAACTGGCCGGCAAAATCAGGCTTTTTCGTCTTGTCGTGAAACCACTGCAAGGCGCGCGTCGTCAGCGGCAATCCGCCCGGTGCCTTGCCGATGCCGAGATCCACCCGGCCCGGCGCCAACGATGCCAGCACCCTGAACGACTCGGCCACCTTGAACGGGCTGTAATGCTGCAACATCACGCCGCCGGAGCCCACACGAATGCGCGACGTGTGCGCCAGCAGATGCGACACGACAATCTCAGGCGCGGAACTGGCAAGGCCCGCGGCCCCATGATGCTCCGCAATCCAGTAGCGCCTGTAGCCCAGCGCTTCGGCACGCTGCGCGAGCCGCACTGTGAAGCGCAATGCATCGTGCGCGCTGGTGCCGTCGGCAATCGGACTTTTGTCGAGAATCGAAAGTGAGTAGGACATATCGATACCACCCCACGCACCGGCAGGTACGCAGGAAAAAGTTTCGGGAAATCTGCCGGGCGACATCTTCTTGTTCCATTATCGCTATCGAAGACCGACATCGTTCGAGCAAATTTTTCTATGCATATGACGAATTCGTCAGAACGTATAGCGCGCTCGCAGATAGTAGAAGCCGCCATCCTCACCGATCGTCGATGCAAAGCTGTCGTACTGCGCGCCTTCCAGTTGCGCCGCATAGGGCAGCTTGCTCGGATAAACGTCGAACAGGTTATTGGCTCCCACCGCGATCTGGAAGCGCTTCGTCACGCCGTAACGAACTTCCAGGTCTGTGACGTAGCGTGCTGCATTCTCGAAGTGGATGAACTGCGTGGTGGAAAACGCGTTCGGGCCGACGATGTAGGTTTCTTCACTGGAGGTCGCACCAAAGCGCGTTTCGTGAAGACTCACGCCCCACTTGTCGAGATGCCACGTGCCGCCGATGATGATCTTGTTCTTCGGCGTCGCCGTGCTTAGCCAGCCGATCTGCTGCGAGTTGAGTTCGGGCTGGCCGTTCGCACCCGTCGCCACCCGCGTGACCGAGGTGGTGTTCAGGTTGACGCCCAGATCCCAGTCCACCTGACCATATGCGCCAAAACCCGTGTGATAGGTACCGGACAGATCGATCCCACGGGTGCGCGTGCTGGCGCCGTTGGTGAAGTAACTCGCGGACACCGCCGAGGCCGGAATCGAGCCCGGCACCGATAAACCCGCCGCCTCCATGGCCGCGATCGCGGCCGCGCCGGACGCCGTGCCGCCTTCGACGATACGGTTGCGAATGTCGATCTGATAGGCGTCGATCGTCACATGCAGGTCCTTGGTGGGCGTAAGCACAAGACCGAGGTTGTAGTTGGTCGACTCCTCCGGTTTCAGCGGCTGGGCGCCGATTAGCCGTGCCGCCGCCGAATTGGCCGCAAGCAGACCGGTCACCGACGCCGGCGATTCGTTGACATTGCTGTAGTACTCCTCAGCAAGCGACGGAGCCCGAAAGCCGGTACTGACGCTGCCACGTACCGCGACTTGCGGCGTGAAGTCGTAGCGCGTGGAAATCTTGCCGTTGGTGGTGTCGCCGACGTCGCTGTAATGCTCGAAGCGGCCGGCCAGATCGACCGTCCATTTCGGCGCCAGATGCGTCGACAGATCGATATACGTGCCGATTACATTGCGCGAGTTGTCGCTCGCGCTGACCGGCGCGAGACCAGGGAGTGCCTGGGAGCCGCCGTCCAGATAGGAAGCCTCATCGCCTTGCGCCACCGTGTAAGTCTCGCGCCGTTGTTCGACGCCAACCGATACATTCACCGGCGCGGGCAGCAGCGGCACATGGAATGCACGCGACAGGTCGAGGTTATTGGTCAGTTGCGTATTGCTGACCGTCGCAAGATGAAAGCTGGTCGGCGTATAACCCTGCGCCGCGTACAGTCCGGTATTGGCTGAATCATCTATTCCAACGGCTTCATGGTCGCCGCCATAGGTCGTGCTTAGATCCCACGACCAGCCGAACAGATTCTGGCCTTTGATGCCCGAGGTTATCGAATAGTCGTTCTCGCTGACCGTCTCGTTCGGCACGAAGCCGTTTGGATACACTTCAGGCAACACGGTAGGCGGCCGGTAGTTCTGATAGGCCTGTGCGTCGCGGTGCGCGTAGGTGCCGAAGCCGTACAGTTCCACATCGTCGCCGAGGTAATAACCTGCGTTGAAGCCAACGGACTCGCGCGTGCTGGCCGGATCGCCCTCGATGGGATTGTAGTAGCCGTGCCCTTGCTGGAAGCTGCCGAAGTAGTCATCAGGCGCGGTGCGGACCGTGTGATTCTGCCGCTCATATTCCGCGGCAAGATCGAGAAAACCGCGATCGCCCAGATTCAGGCCGAGATTAGCGGATTCGCCGTTCTTAAAGCCATCGCCCGCGTAGGTCTGGCCGTTGGTCGTCTGCAGCGTCCCGCCATGCGAGTTCGTCTTCAGGATAATGTTGATCACGCCGGCAATCGCATCCGAGCCATACTGCGCGGAGGCACCGTCACGCAGGATTTCGATGTGATCGATGAGCCCAACCGGGATCATGTCGATGTCGACGCCGGTCGAGCCCTGGTTCAGGCCGCCATCGAGCGCGATATTCGCCGTCGTGTGGCGGCGCTTGCCATTCACCAGCACCAGCACATGGTCCGGCGTCAGGCCATGCAGCGAGAGCGCATCGGTCAGTTGCGCCGTATCGCCGGCATAGGTTTCCCGCGTGATCGACGGCGACAGCTTGACGAGCGCGTCGCGCAGGTTGCTCTGCCCGGTGGCCTGCAATTGCGCGCCACTGATCACATCGACCGGCGTCAGACTCTGACTGGCTTTCGTGCCGGTGCGCGTGCCGGTCACAACCACGGTGTCCTGCTGTACCGTCGCGCCCGTGCGTGTCGGCTTCGGTGCGGATTGTCCTGCGACGGGAGACGGCGCCGCGGCATCGCTCGCCTGGGCCGGCGCCGCAGCGCTCTGCGCCCATGCCGCGCCGTTGCATGTGATTGCCAACACGGTGGCCGATAACATCTTCCGGCGAAAACGAAATCCAGTGCCAAGCTTCGCGGCGGGGTTATTTTTGTTTGTCCTGCGCATCGACTGTCCCGTTGGTTATAGGCGAACACGCGCCTCCGCGCACGGACCGTATCGGCCATGCGAGGCGCATTAGATTAGGCATACTAAGAATGTATGGCGGACCCGCTTCCGGGCAGCAGGTGCACAGAGGTGGCCCCGTTCGTTCGGACAGTTTTTTCGATTTTTAAGTGGAACGCTGGGCGGTCACGCTGCCAATGTAATCGCGGGCAGCATCGCGAAATAAGCTTCATCCGGGGTCTTGTCCGACAGA
>NZ_CAAJGM010000222.1 GCF_900996235.1 Paraburkholderia sp. BCC1885 | reverse complement strand
TCTGTCGGACAAGACCCCGGATGAAGCTTATTTCGCGATGCTGCCCGCGATTACATTGGCAGCGTGACCGCCCAGCGTTCCACTTAAAAATCGAAAAAACTGTCCGAACGAACGGGGCCACCTCTATCCAACCTCGCATCCATTCTGCGACACGGGCTGGTGCGTCGTGGCAGGTTGGACGGGCAGAATGTCGGTGGCATAGTGAATGATCGACACCGGATCGACGGAACTGACGCCGTATGCGTGTCAATCGGCTTCCCGAACTACAAAATGTTCTACCGTTACCGGCGAGAAAATCCACAGGAGGACTGGGTGATAGTCGTCATCGATCCCTCGGCTCTTTGGACGTTGCCATGCGCCTTCTGTACCACGAACGCGGCGGCCAGCCGTGTAACGGCTATCCCCATCATCCAGCGATTCGGGCTAGCTGCGTTTCAGGCCATGTACAACGACTTTGACGATAAAATCCGGGCGAACCTGAATTTGAAAGACCATCTGCCGACCAATCCGCAGGCAGAGGTATTGATGCTGGAAGGCGTTCCGGCTGCGTACCTCCGGGGCGTTGTCGTGTCAAACGACACAATGAAAGCTCAGGTTGAGGCGCTGCACCCTGGCCTCCGAGTGTGGAGACACCAAGGGTTTTTTTCTTACCGGCAAGACTTCGCCCAATGGCCGCAACCGCAGGTATAGACATGGCCATACGCCCGATATTTATGCCGTCCCTGAGCGGTCCATTGCTCGTATCGACCGAGCTTATTGAGTTCCATTGGTTTCCCGGGATGGCAAAAAGCCAGTCGCAGAAATCAATCGATTCGCTTCATCAGACGGCGACGGAAAGACTGCACGTCGATAGTGTGCTAGAAATATCCAGCAAATCCAAGGACGAGCACGGCGTCAAGCTGAGCGCGTTCAATCTGATGATAAAGACGCCCCGTCGAGAATACAGTTTGGAGTGCGCCTATCAAGCCAGCAAGGTTTTCGAGCGCGGCGGCCCGTTCAAAGACCTTCTCGATGTCAAGTCGATTGATGCGAAGCGCGATCCGCGCCTCGCCCAGTTCGGCAGACTGGTTAAATTCCAATGGTACGGTAAGGACTGGCCGCTTCAGCCGCGAACTGCCTTCTATGATTGGCTTTACATCAACGCTCTGCACAGACAGCAAGAACTCGCTCAAATTGTTTTGACGTACCGCGCGTTCTCTGACATTGCGTTCAACCCCGAGCGCTCAATCAACTGCCAGGCGTACGCGGCTGCTCTCTATGTGTCTCTGTACGAACGCGGACTGCTAACGGACCACGTTCTGAAAGATCAGGATGAGTATCTTCGCGTGATCGACACGGGCGCGGTCAGTAATGCCCACGAAAACACGCTCCGAAACAGGTCATTACTCGACTAGCATCACGCGACTAGCCGGTGCATCAACTAGCGGCGTCGGCCCTGTGTGCATAAAGGGCAGCTAGACCCTTGAAACGGGCGATACCGCTCGGGTCCACTATGGTCGTCCGTGTGCAGCCGCCCTAGGTGATCATGCTGCGTCGGCTGCGGCCTTCGTAATAGTGGGGTGGCTCACGCCGTACTCTTTCGCGAGTCCGCGTGCCGTCGCGCCAGCGGCCAGCTTCACCCTGATTTCAGCGCGTTGCGCGGCTGTCAACGACAATGGGCGACCGGCAACCTTGCCTTCCGCTTTGGCCCGTGCCAGACCGGCGTGTGTGCGTTCCACCAACTGATCACGCTCGAACTGGGCGAATGCTGCAAACATTCTCATGACCAGATCACCGGCTGCGCTCGTTACTTCCATGACCGGCAAATCTAGGACGATGACTGCGACCTTCATGTGTCTCAGCATCGCAACTGTCGCATCTATATCGCGCGCGTTCCGTCCCAACCGATCCAGTCTTGTTACGACCAGCTTGTCGTCTTCGTCCAGTTTGCCGACCAGTTTGGCAAACACCGGGCGCTCCATCGCCGCGACCGTGCCGCTGATCGTTTCCTCGTACACGTGACGGTCTGCCACGACATAGCCCGCTTTCTCTGCCAGCAAAACCTGATTCGCAATCGACTGATCACCGGTACTGACCCGGACGTAAAGAAAGGTCTTGGACATGTCGCTTTCGGTGGAAAGATAACGCGGAAATAAATTAAGGAACAAGGACGTTATTTCCGCATTTCCAACGTGCTTTGGGCCGGCAAGGAAACGGTCGATTTGTTACTCCGCGACTGGCGAATTCGCACGTCGCCGAATAGGCGATAATATATCTTTGACCGATGGAAGCATCATGAAAAACCTTCTTTACTGAAAATCCTATGGATGGACTCACGTTCATAGCGTCGCTATTCAAAAGCATCGCGGACTTGGCGTCGGCTTGGTCTTGGCCTTTGGCCGTTGGATTCTGCGCTTACTTATTCAAGGCAGAGATTCGTGCGAAGCTGAAGGACATTCGTTCCTTTAAGGCTCCGGGCGGGTTTGAAGCAAATTTCACCGAGGAACTTGCGGAAGTTGAGGCGACGTTTGACTCGGACGTTCATGTCGAGTTGAGAGGGGTGACCGCCAAAGCCTCGGCTGGCGATCTTGGCATCGCGATTGACAATGGCGCGATCCAGGCAAATCCCGCAGGGGTGATCATGGTGGCATGGCGCGACATTGAACTGGAACTCCGGCGCTTGACTTACGATTCGACATTGTCGGACGCGACCAGCACGAAGAATCGACGCCCTGTCGGCACCCTTATCAACGAGTTGCATCAAAAAGAGGTGCTGGATAACAACCAGGTCGAAGTCCTGAAACAATTGCAGCGTCTCAGGAACAAGGCCGCACATGAACCAGAGGCAGCATTGTCGAAAGAGACGGTTGACAGATACGCCGCACTCGCTCAACGGATGCTCTTTGAGCTGGAAAACAAGACCCCCCCTCCGCTTGCACATTAGCGATTGTGGATGCGTGGAGTAGACATGGTTACAAGAAAGCCACAGGCAGCACAACAACCGCAGACGCGTCTCGCCAACCTGACGCCCGAGCAAATGCGCGCGGCAATCCCCAAGCTACAGCGACGTATCGCTGACTTGGAAGCATTTAATCCCCAGTCCATTCGGCAGCGATTCGATCCACAAGTTACGGCACTGGATACGAAGCTGGAGGACACGGTAGCGGGTATCTTCGGCACGGATACCGCAGAGTACGTACGTTTCAAGACGCGAGGCCTAGATACTGCGGGTATTTTCTGGGGGCAAGGGGAGTTGCCGCTTCGAGATGTCGTTGCTGGACTTGCGCGTGGCAGGGAAGTTCAGCTAACGAATCTCCGAACAATCATAGAGCTATTCGAAGAGAAGCTGGTAGATGGCGGTGATACTCAGGAAAGCCGTGCCCGTCGTGCCTTTGGCGACCTCGATTTGCACCCCGAGATCGAACGTGCCAGCGCACAACTATTCCGCGATGGTCACTACGCCAACGCTGTTGAAGACGCGTGCAAGGTATTGGACTTGCTGGTAAAGATGCGGGCTATGCGCAGCGACCCAAGCGGCACCGAGTTAATGCAACTGGTGTTTAGCCAAAAGAATCCGATTTTGAAATTCAACGACCAGCGGAACGAGAGTGAAAAGAGCGAGCAGCACGGCATGATGTTCCTGTTTGCTGGTGCGATGCTGGCGTTACGCAATCCCCGCGCCCATGGTCTGGTGAGCGACCACCCGGAGCGTGCCGTGGAGTACCTGAGCTTCCTAAGCATGCTCGCAAAGTCATTGGACAGGACGCAGCGCGTATAGCGGCACTGCGGCTTGGCCGCGCGTAACAATGATAGGCCAATGCGGATAGCACGCCGAGGCAGCGAGCAATGACCAAGAAGCAAGATAGAAAGGCCGTCCGACAACCGGATTCGGTGCGCGTCGGCTTCGCTCCGCTTATGCAGATTCCATATTACGTTCAATTCCTGGAAGCTGGACTCACGGCCTTGGATTTGGCGGAGAAGTACCCACCACTATCGACAATAGAGATTATCGTTGAGGGAGAAGTGACGGCGGCGGATAGCGGCGTTCTTACTGTGTACACGCAGACCGCCATGTCGATGGCCGCTGTATATTCGCGCTTGTTGTTGGAGTTTCTGGGTTTGCGCAGTGGCGGTAACCCATCAACGTTACGCCAGATAGTTCAACGCAAAGACGGAGATATCGGCGTCGAGCATTACCAGAAGAGGGACGGTACGCCGCTGGCGATGATCGCCCCATCTATCGTTCACGAGTTCCCCAACCCGTCAGAGGTTGAGCGTGCGTGGATTACTACCTGCGATTTCGCTGGCCAGCGACTGGCACACCTGACTGACGATTACAAACTGGAGAACGTCGATGTAACGCCTATGCTCCGGCAAGCGTTTGAAACCATACCGGATTTGGTTCGGAGGTTCTTTCTGGATCACCTACGTTAGTCCTTCTGCGCACAACCAATCTGATCCGGGCGTCAGTAGTGCGATTTAATTGCGTTGACATACTTTCGGGGGAGGGGAACAGCGATGAAACGAACGTTAATCCTACTGACGATGCTTTTGACGGGTTGCGCCAGCACCGCAGACATCGATACCAGCATGGTTGAGCCGGATTGTGCCCACTCATGCTTCGCGAACTATTCCGAATGCTTGGGCAAGTTCACACTCTTTCCGCTGATGGAGCAGCACCAATGCACGGATGCGATGAAACTATGCGTTCAAGCATGTCCGGCCAGAGGAAGCGTTGCCGCATCTCCGGTACCAAGCCCATCGCAACGGCTGGCGAGTCTGGACGACCTATATAAGCGCGGTCTGATCACCAAAGACGAGTACGATGCGAAGCGCGCCGAAATCCTCAAAGGCCTATAGCAACGGCGCGTAGTGCTCGCCGGGCGCGGCAGCGTGCAAGTAGACCCCTGCCAAACCAGTCGCTGCACTCGAACCATTCTATTCGATAGACAGAAAGCGACATGCCCATGAAATTCACGGTCCTTTGCGTTACCACGCTAGTCCTCGCTGGTTGCACCGATACCGGGCCGATAAAAATAGGCCCGGACACCTACACTATTTCGACTAGGGTTCCATTAGGTGGTCCGGCCTCAGCGAAGGGCGAAGCTCTGCAAGAGGCGAACACCTTTTGCTCATCCAAGGGCCGGGAGATACTGCTCAATCATGTTCAGTCGACTGAATGCGCCTTTCACGGAGGATGCGGCGAGGCCGAAATCATTTTCTATTGCCTCGCAGCCGATGATCCCCAATTAAAGCGCCCGCAGTTCAATGCCGACCCTGTCCAAAAAATCGAAATCGACCAAAAATAAACCGACATAGATCGGCGCAACGGAAGAACCGCGATGCCGAATGCATTGCTGAACCGACGTTTCAACCTGTACCACTTAAGGACGGCAGCGGTTACGCCGTGGGCGTGACGTGGCCTGACGGCTTCCAGCAAGACATTGAAGACTGGAGACTGACGCACCGCCGCTAGTGAGTGAAGCCGAAGCACGCGACTGGATCGCCAACGATACGCCCGATTGGTTAGAGTGCCATCCAGGCACGAAGTAGTCGAGCCGACGTCGCTGCCCGCCGTCGCAATCAACTGCAATGCTCTCGCCAGTGTCACGGGTGCGTGATAAACGGAAGTGCTGCGCCGACAATAGTTGTGAACGCACCTAACAGCACGGATATCGCGGTCAACTGAGCCGCACGTTTGTTGAGCGTTGCGGTCTTGTTGTTGAATTCGTTGATCCCCACAATCCAGCCAGCTAACGACTGCGATTCGTCCACAGGTTCAATTCCGCCGTTCTCCGCCCATGAGGGGTTCGCGTAGAGCAGGCTGGACCGATGCCACAATTGGGCGGCGCGAATGCCCACGCCTGCCGTCAGTGCTGTTAGAAACGCAACGACTATAAGATTTATCATTTCGATGGTCCTGCGTAGTCTTGATCAACGGTTTCATGTCCGGGTGTGTGAGCGCCGGCAGGTTCAACGTGGCACTACCGAACCGACGGGCGAAATCATCATCAATCACCCCGCCGTAGTCGACTATCGGCAGTTCGAGCGGGAACACCCGTGCGTTGATGGCCTTCACCGTTTCCACTTCGAGCGTGTAGCTCACAAGCTGCTGCTGGTCGAAAAGCCGGTTATAGTCGCGGCATCAATGGTCGCCGGTTTTTTCTTCGTGCCGTCGATACGCGCCAGCACGTTCTGCAATTGAAGGAGCGACCATTGGCCGCCACGTGTGGTTGCAATGTTCAGCCGGTTCAACTGTTCGACAATCTTGCGCTGGCTCAAGCCCTGAGCACGGAGGCCGTTGATGACCGGCGCGAGACTCATAGCGAAATCATCGGCCTTATGCTTCCTCTGCTCAATGTTCGACTTCAGGTTGGTCGGGCCGGTCGCACCGAGAATCACCCCCCGTGCCTTGGCGGCGCGCAGTGCGTCGCGTGTACGTTCGGAAATTCTCTTGGCTTCGTATTGGGCAAAAGCGGCCATCATGTGCAACGTTAGTTCGTTGGCTTCCGGCAGATCGCACGCAACAAACTTGACCCGGCTTTCCATTAGCTCACTGATGAACCGGACGTTTCTGCTGAGGCGGTCCAGTTTTCCGCAGAGAAGCGTCGCGCCGGTTTTCTTGCAGAGTGCGAGTGCTGCGGCGAGTTCCGGGCGCTTGGCAAGCGCGTTTGATCCCTTGCCGCTTTCGTGTTCTTCGTACTCGGCCACGATTTCAGAATTGTTGACGCCTTTCAAATAAT
This sequence comes from Paraburkholderia sp. BCC1885, assembly GCF_900996235.1. Classification (GTDB taxonomy): domain Bacteria; phylum Pseudomonadota; class Gammaproteobacteria; order Burkholderiales; family Burkholderiaceae; genus Paraburkholderia. The sequence goes on along the minus strand of NZ_CAAJGM010000222.1, from coordinate 27,892 downwards.
TCGCTACCGCTTCACGTTGGGCCAAAATTCCCAGTCCGGAAATTCCTTGACGTTGAGTGCTGACCCGGTAGTACGTCACAAATTTTTGTTCGGTCATCTTGATCCCCGGCGAATCCCTCATTTTTCCGACGCTGACTTATTTACTGCACGAGCGTCCAATACTTAGTCATTTTACGTTTCCGGGTAACGTATGACCAGAAAAGAGCGAGTGAGGCAAGAGGGGATTTGCAAAAGAGAGACAGGATATCTATTTTCGTGTGACGTCTTGACAGATCACCGGTAATGGGTGAATCTGGATTATGAAGTTGCGGAGAAAACAGATTCAGGAAACAGTCCGCAATTTTGGAGCGCCTGACAGCCTTCCTGCCACATATCCTTTGGTTGCCACCAGTCTACGCGTGCAGACTCCCAGAAAGTCCGTACAGTTTTCTTGTGAGGGGAATCATCGTAGGTGGCCAGAGCCGCCTTAACGCCCTTGCTCTGACAGATAGCAACGAATCCTTCATACAACCAATCCTCTAGCTCATATTCGTCGGAGCCAATATCACAGATCGTAAAGCGGGCGAAGCGATTAGGCAGTTCCGACAGTTCCAGCGGCGATTTTCCATTGATCTGGCACCGTACCTCAATACGGATATACGGCTTCTCAGTAAAGGCATCCATCAGGCGGCTAATCCGGTTGTTGACGAGTGCCTCAGTACAAGTCTTTGGGTCTGTTTTCGCGAGAACTACAGCGGACGCATGTACGCGCTCTATACGTTTGTCGTAGACGACGGCCCTATAACCGGAATCAACAGAACCGAAGTACATGGATTCTATAGACTGCATACGATCAGAGCGTTTCCCAAACATGGTCAAGCGTCTATTGTTCTGGTACGTGACCAGTAGGTGTTCCATTTCAACGTTATGAACGTCAACAGCGAAATCAATACGGTTGATGATAGGCCGAGAATTCAGGTGCTCATAGTCTGTACCTACGACTTTGCCTAGTATCTTGTGGAAGTATTCGATATCAGAAGCTGAGAATCTGGCAGGGTTCAGTTCTACCCGTAATCCACCCTTCGCCCTAGGGGATTTAGACAGTAACTGAACAAAGCATGACCCTCCTGAAGTATTGATACGGAACGATGATTGATAGTGTCTCCCTCCACGTATTTCTACGCGTCCTTCTAATGATGCTATGAGACGTTCTAACCGCTGGATCATCGGATTTATCACATATTCTCTGTTAGGCAAGGGCAGCACATAAGCAATACGGTCTACGACCGGTTTGGAGACAGTTATTTTTTTCGTCATACGTTACCTGAAGCATAATTAGGGGATTTTCATGATGTTTCTACAGAGATATTTACTCTATAGACGTAATCTAGTGAATTTGTAGGGATTTATACAATGAAATTGGAGAGTAAGAGGTGGATATTGAAGAATCATCATGAATTTATGCGTGTAATTGATACTTTGAAAGCTATACCCCCCTTATTAGAGCAACGGGCGGTAGTAGGGGGGGGGCCAACTGCTCCCCCTCGGATTCAGCTATTTACTCCTGTGCCGTGAGAGGTGGTGATTTGTCGCGTTCTTCCCACAATGCCTTAACCAGGCCAGATAACGAGAGGTTGCGCCGGTGTGCTTCTTCCTTCATCTGCGCAACGATTTCAGGCGGTAAGGATATCGAAGTAATTTTCATGTTGCCTTTCTTCGCTCCAGAGGCACAGGCCTGTTGCCCGTGGTACAGTAAAGATGCTAGTGTTGCTTCCGTGGTTTCGATACGCGTATCCATGCTGTCCACGTGCGCAACCACGGCGTTGACGTTGCGATCAATCCGGGCAATGTCCTGCGTGTTCCTTCCGGTCCCTTCCGTCAGGGCTGAAATCTGCTGCTCGTGACGTTGGGAGCGAAGGGCATTCGCATATTCGCCAGTAGACAGTTCGGAGCGTTTCAATTGCAAATCCGGCGCTACCACATGTTCTAGGCGAACGATTACTCGGTCCGGAACCGATGGCACGGGCTTCATGGTGCGTTTGTCGATGGCGACCATTTATAACCCCTGCGACAGTTCGATCTGCGCGGCTAGCTTGCCGGCAGGTTGCTGTGGGACGAACGGTTTCAGCGCATGCGTGGCTTCCTCTATGTCGATTGCGTCAGTGAGTTCCGTATGAGCGGTTGCAGGTTCCATTGCGGAGCCTGAGCATAACTCCTCTGTGCGCGCTGTTAGTTGTTCCAACATCGCGAGCATCGATTTCTGGCGTACCAGCATGCCCGCGAACATACTCTTCTGCTGCCTCAACTGCGACTCATGAAATTGCTTTAAAAATTTCTGTTGAAATTCATTTTGCCGCTGCAAAATTGCATTTTCAAAATCAGTCATTTTCTGTCTCAAAAGCTGCGGATGTGAACCCGCTGGACACGCAGCGCTAACAACGTACATCGGCGCTGCGGGATTACTTTAGCACGGCTCGAAATAACCACTGAATGTGTAGTGCTATTAGATTAATAATCCCACATATTTGTCACATTTTTTGGAAAATGTTGCGATGGCCTATATTTGCCACATTTTTCTGAAAATGTTGCCATGGCCTATGTTTGTCACATTTTTTCGAAAATGTTGCCATGGTCTATTATAAAAATTTATCTTAATTTGTTGCTTCGATATGAATGTTGATGATTACCATTGCTAATTTTTTCTGAAAATCTTAATGAAAGTTATGATGCGGGATTCCTGCAGCATTGTAAAACATGGGGTGGTAAAACGTAGGCCATATCTCTATTAGAAATACCGAAATGGAAGCCGGCGAAAGAATCCGAACAGTTGCGCCCTGCCTTTCCAAGAGTCAGGATGGACCCTAGGTAGCGCTTAAGGCTTTCGAAGATTTTTGCGCTTATTCATCGCGTTCGACGCAACGCACGTCAGCTTCGTGAATGGCACCGAACGGCAAGGTACTGGTCGAGATAGCCGCGAATGTTTTCGCGCCCGACCGGATTCGCGCTATGGATCGAGTAGGCAAAGGCCGCCGGTATGAAGGTTCCATCGGAATCGAGGTCAAGGTCGATCAGTCGCTTGACGACGCGCATGGCCGTATCATCGCCACCGAGGTCATGATCGAACGAGATTTCGCGCGGGCATCCAAGGGCTTCCAGCAAGGCAATTGCGTCAGCGGATGTCCGGGCGATCCGCCAGTCAGATTTGACTGGGTCCCGGATGTCGTCGACGAATAGACGATAGGTCACGTTATCCTCAATGGCTGCGGAAGCAACAAGTTGGAAGAGGCAACCATAACGCTTCGCCCCGAACGCCCGGTCTTGGCATTTACTCGCCGTAAACTCGACCGACGAAGGGGCGTAATCGGAAAGCGGGAAATCGATGGTGCCAGACACAGCTGGCATAGGCGGCCTTCATGCTCCCTTTGCGAGAAAGCGACAGACGTACCGCCCTAGAAATGCCTCGTCCGAACCTTCTTCCGTCCTTCGCGTTCATCGGGCAACGCCATCCAACGGTTCAGTCGCAGCACAAGAACAGCATGCGGCTTAGCACGCGACCGCATTAAACGCTCGAAGAGAATCTGGATTGCTTTCGCGTAGGACGCCGCGTCGACGATAGTAAAGTGTCTCATACAGCCATCAATAGCGGCAAGGCAGAGACGGGGGAGCGCTTGGACAGGCCGCCCCTTGTCGTCTCTAGGTCAGGCAATTTCAAAGGCGGGGATTCATGCGGTTGTGCGGTTGTGCTGCACTATGCTACAATGCTGGCACGGACGTTAGTTATTCTCCGAGGATATATGAAAGTTATCGAAGCTAAATCGAAGTCGAAGGACGTTGACTCGAAACCGACTGTCAAGCTTGTGGGGGCTTCTGGTCAGATTTCGCTGGGCAAGGAATACGCAGGCCGTACGGTACAACTGGAACAGCGTGGACCGGGTGAGTGGTTGGTACGTACGGTGCGCATCATTCCCGATAACGAAGCCTGGTTGCACACGGCGGAAGCCTTGGCTGATCTGACAGAAGCAGTTGCGTGGGAAGCTAAGAACAGGCCCCGTAAATCTGACCCGCAAGCCGTTTATGAGGAATTGATGAATGGCGGCAAGCAAGGCAAGTAAAGCGGTTCAGAAGAACGTACAGGTTGATCTGAATAACCCGGTGTTTCTGCGCAACTGGGCGGCACTGGGCAAGGATGACCGCTCAAGGGTTCTGGATACCGTTGATAAAGTGCAGCAGATGACGTGGAGTCAGGTGTACGCAGATAAAGGGCTGAACTGGGAGAAGATTACCAGTGCAGAACCGCCTAAAGGAATCGACGCTTGGTATTCGATTCGCGTAACCCAGTCATGTCGGGCGTTGGTGTACCGAGACGGCGATTTCATGCGGTTCCTGCTGGTCAAGGCGGATCACGACAGCGCTTACGGCAAGAAATAAAGCGGTATTAATGGCAGTATTCAAGGGCTGATTCCTTCACAGGTTTCAGCCCTTTCTCATTATCAGAATCGCGATTCTGGATCAGAACATCATTACTGAATTCTTGAAATCGACTTGAACCGCTGGTTTCGCGCGTTTCGGTTTGGCGGCAGCCGTAATAATAGACGTATAGGGAACCCCAGGCAGATTCACGCCGTGGATCACGTACTTGTTCAACGCGTCAACGAGCGGGGCTAATGGATAAAACGTTCCGCCGTATTCACCTGCCTGTCCCTTCTCTGCGTGCCCGTGTATCGCATCCCTTTCATCCTTACCAATCCGGCAGTTCCGCATAATATCCTTGCTAGTATGTCTGAACGAGTGAAACGTCATTTTCGGGCTTGTGGGCTTGCAATCACGCCGCAGGTATCTGGTGAACCATTGCGCGTACGGTGATGATTCCCTGCCGTATTTATCGCTGACCAGCTTGTCGAATATCCGTTTCTTCCCGGTCTGTGACTTAACGAATTCAACGAAGCCACGGTTAATCAGTTCTGAATGCAATGGCAGGCGGCGGATTGAATGCTTGTTCTTCACCGATAATCCGTCTGTGGCATCTTCCACGATCTGGACAACCCAGGCCTTGCATTCTGCACCTGTATTGTCGTAATACGATTCTTCGAACACGTCAGTAGGTCGTAGCTGAGCCAGCTCTTCTACCCGTGCGCCGGTAAATAGACCGAGCAGTGGTAACCAGTACGCAGCGACGCCGCCTTCATTATCAGTAGTAGCGACATAACCCGGCTGGTAGATAGGACTGGCAAACAGGTTATTCAATGTCTGAATATCGAAGGGTGGCCGTGCTTCTTCTGCTGATTTCAGATTATCCGGATTCTCTTCGTAGACGCGTACACCCTTGCAGGGGTTATCCGTTCGCCAGTCTTCACCAATCGCTATATTGAATAGGGCATTCAGATGTCCGACAGCTTGGCGCGTTACGCCAATGGATACATCCTTCGTCGGTAACGTATCCTTGAACGTGATGATCTGAGCCTTCGCTATCTGGCGTACCGGTATATCACCGATGATTTCCTTGAATCTTAAAACGGTTCGTTTATACGCATTCACAACAGGAATTTCGGGTGTTCTGGCCTTCTCCCATATTTCGATCAGGGCATCCAGGGAGCGGGTTCCATTAGCCTGCTTTATAGTGGGCGCTGTAGTCTTCTGTTCGCTGCTGACAGGGATCGGCGTAGGGGCAGGTGGAACGGCAGCCACAGCGGGCTTGCTGTCGATTCCTAGAGCTACCCGCGCCTCTGCCAGGCGGGACGCTATAAACGCGTCGCGTTGCTTCATGATGATGCCTACTGCCTCTTCCGTGCTTATGTGATCGTCTGCCGGATCGGTTACTTCTACCCGTATCGAATCTAGCCATTCCTGATGGAAATGGAGTGTTGAGCGATCATGCGCGAACTGCTCATTGAATGCGACGTCCTGGGCCGCACATAGCTGCACTGCCTGCCGGTAGTCCGATGTTCCTAACGCCCGCACAAGCTCCAGTTTGCCCGGATACAGGGGACGCAAGTCTAGCGGTATGTGACGGCGAATGAAGTACCTGTTGCCCCTACGGAAAGGTTTGGACATGTTGTAAAATGGGCGCTGAATTTCTGAGCAACCGTTACACACCACCGTTACAGAAATTCGACGGGAACCCAGTAGTTATGATGTTCCCATGATATCACTAGGCTAGGCGTCCGTTACAGGAATCCAAGCCTTATTCTCTGCTGAATCAATAGGCACTGTCATGCAAACGACTCTAACATGCCGCGCGGCCGCCGGTCCTGCCCAGCAGCGCATGGTCGAACTGTTCGATGTTCTGGCTCCCGGCGAGGGTTTTACGCCGTCGTGTCTGGAAGGCGTCAAGTTCATGCGCTCGAACCGGCCCATGCCGCGCATGCCGGTGCTCTACGAGCCGAGCATCGTGATTGTGTGCCAGGGACGCAAGCGCGGCTATCTGGGCGACGAGACCTATCTGTACGACGCACAGCAGTACCTGGTATTGTCCGTGCCGCTGCCGTTCGAATGCGAAACCGAGGCGAGCGTGGACGAGCCGTTTCTGGGCATCTCGGTGCGGGTCGACCTCACCGTGGTGGCGGAACTGCTGATGGCGCTAAACGAAACGCACGGCACGACGGTAACCGAGCCGCGCGGCATTTACTCCACGCCGCTCGACCCGGTGATGAGCAATGCGGTGCAACGTCTACTCGAAGCGCTGGCGTCGCCGCTCGACGCGCGGATTCTCGCGCCCGCCATCATGCGCGAAATCTGCTATCGCGTGCTAACCGGCGAGCAGGGCGACGCGATTCGCGCGGCGCTCACGCATCAGCATCATTTTGGCCGCATCGCCAAGGCACTACGGCGCATTCATACGGACTACCAGGGGAATCTCGACGTGGACACGCTGGCGCGCGAAGCCGGCATGAGCCTCGCTGTGTTTCACTCGCAGTTCAAGGGTGTGACGTCCACTTCGCCGATGCAATATGTGAAGACCACCCGGCTGCATCACGCGCGTCTGCTGATGGTGCAGGATGGTCTGAACGCGGGCGCCGCCGCGGCGCGGGTGGGTTATGAAAGCGCGTCGCAGTTTAGCCGCGAGTTCAAGCGCCTGTTCGGGCTGAGCCCTGTGGACGAAGTCAGGCGCATGCGCGCCGTGTTCGATTCGCCGCCGCCGCGTGCCGTGCCGCCCACGCAGAAGTACGTCACGGCGGTTTGATGGGTTTTGGCTGCAAACGGCGAGGGCGTCCCGGGTTCACGCCGGATCGTGGCAGCATACGCAGAGCTTGTTGCCGTCGGGATCACGAAAATACGCACCGTAGTAGTGCTCGTGATACTGCGGCCGCAAACCCGGTGGCCCTTCGCACGTGCCGCCGAGCGCGAGCGCAACCGCATGCGCCTGCTCGACGGCGCAACGGTCCGGCGCCAGCAGGGCCAGCATCTGTCCATTGCCGGCGCGATGCGCACTGCCGTCATAGGGCCGGCTGATCACAAACAGTGGACGCGGCTGGCCGGCCGTCATCCAGCCGGCCCAGCCCGTCTCTGCATCCCTGAATTTCAGCTTGAGTTTCAGCGTGTCCAGCAACGCGGCATAGAAGCCGAAGGCGCGTTCGAAGTCGGTGATGCCGACGAAGACGTGGGATAGCATCTCGCTCGTTCCTGTAGACGGGGATAGGCCGCGCACTCGCATGCGACCGCATGACTTTAGCGGATTTCACGCGCCACGTTCTGCAACTGTTTGAAAGCGCGAAAGCGCTTGTCGTGCAGCGCCGCTATTTCTCCGGTGACCGGCGCGTAGGTCTTGCTGATCTGCGACATGCTGGCCATCGCCGAGCGCACGTCGCCAAAACAGTTGCCCGCCACGCCGCCGAGCATTGCCGCGCCCAGCAGCACCGGCTCCTCCGCCTGCGTGGCGAGCACGGGCTTGCCGGTGGCGTCGGCGAGCAGTTGCCTGATGAGATCGAGCCGTCCGGCGCCGCCGCTGATCACGATGCGCTCGATCGGCGCGCCGGCCGCCGCTTGGGTTTCGATGATCTGGCGCAGCCCGTAACCGATGCTGCAGATGCCGGCAATGTAAAGCGCGACCAGGCTGTTCAGGTCGTCTTCCATGCCGAGGCCCGCGATCACCGCGCGGGCGTGCGGGTCTGCGAGCGGGGCGCGGTTGCCCAGAAACTCAGGCACGACGTGCAGTCCTTGCGCGAGGTTCACGGTCTCCGACAAGCCATGAGCCGCTTGCACCGCGAGCGCCGCGAGCAGGCCCGGTAACGACTGGCCCGTTTGCGCCGCCTGTTGCCGCGCTTCGGAGGCCGCCGGGTGCAGCGCAATCAACCGCTCGATGGCGGCGCCGGCAACCGATTGGCCGCCTTCGTTGAGCCAGGCGTCGGGCACCATCGCCGAAAAATACGGTCCCCAGACGCCGGGGACGAAAACGGGGCTGCGGGTCGTGGTCATCGTGCACGAGGAGGTGCCGAACACGTAGGCGAGATTGGCCTCGGCGTCGCCGTCGGCGCCGACCGTGCCGATGCCGCCCGCATGAGCATCGATGACGCCGGTGGCGACCGGCGTTCCCGGCAGGAGTCCTAACTCGACGGCGGCGCCTGGCGTCAGCCCGCTGCCGAGCGGTGTGCCTGCATCCACCACGCTCTGGCCGATGCGCGCAAAGCCCTCGTCGGCCAGCACGCCGAGTCCGACAGTGCGGAAATAGCTCTCGTCCCAGCGCCGTTCGTGCGCCAGATAGGTCCATTTGCAGGTGACTGTGCAGGTGGAGCGGGACAGATCCCCGGTAGCACGCCACGTGAGGAAGTCGGTCAGGTCGAAGAACTGCCATGCGGACTCGAACACGTGAGGCCGATTTTCGAGCAGCCATAGCAGCTTTGGCGTTTCCATCTCCGGCGAGATCTTGCCGCCGACGAATTTCAGCACCTCGTGGCCCGTCGCATTGATGCGCTCGGCCTGCTCGACGGCGCGATGATCCATCCACACAATGATGTCGCGCTCGGCCTGCTCCGATGGCCCCACCGGCAAGGGCTGGCCGCCCGCGCCCAGCACGACCAGCGAACAGGTGGCGTCGAAGCCGATGCCGGCGACATGTTCGGGCGAGACTTCGCCCTGCGCGAGCGCTTCCTTGACGGAATCGCAGACCGCGTTCCAGATTTCGCCGCTCGACTGCTCAACGATGGAGCCGGTCGCGTGGAACACGGTGATGTCGCGCTTCGCCGCGGCCACCATGCGCCCGGCGAGGTCGAAGATGCCGGCGCGCGCGCTGCCGGTGCCTACGTCCACGCCGATGACATAGCGGGTACAGTTGGTCTCTTTTGCCGCGCCGGCGGCCGGATTTGCCGAGGTCATGATTTCAGAGGTCGACGCTGTTCGGGAGGATAACGATATCGCGGATCGTCACGTTGCGGGGGCGCGTCAGCATGAAGAGCACCGCATCGGCAACCTCGCGTGGCTGCATCAGGCTGCCCGACGCGAGTGCCTCGTCCATCTTGGCTTTCGGCCAGTCGTCGAGCAGGGCGGTGACGACCGGACCCGGAGCCACCGCGCCGACCCGCACGCCGTGTCTGGAAAGCTGGCGCCGCGTCGTGTGAACGAATGCCTGCACCGCGAATTTGGAGGCCGTATAGATGGGCTCCCACACCACCGGCACGATGCCCGCAATGGAGCTGGTAAAGATGATATCGCCCGACTTCTGCGCGACCAGATGCGGCAGCACGGCGTGCACCGAGCGGAACGCGGCATTCACGTTCAGGTTCAGCATGCGGTCCCACTCGTCCGGATTGCCGTCCACCACTTCGCCGCCCACATAGGCGCCGGCGTTGGCGTGGAAAATGTCGAGACCGCCGGCGAGGGCGAGAATTTTCGGCAGCATGGCTGATACTTCCGCGGGCTGCAACAGGTCCACGACGAGCGGAAAAGCGTTCCCGCCCAGCTCGGCGCAGAGTTTCCCGAGTTTGTCCGCGGCCCGGTCGATCAGCACGACTTTCGCGCCTTCCTCGATCAGCACGCGCGCGCATTCGAGGCCGATTCCCGATGCCGCGCCGGTGATGGCGGCCACCTTACCTTTGATAGATTCAGACATTTAATGCTCTCCGAAATGAGCTGGAATTACGCGCGGCCGTGCATCACGCGGGATTGACGGGCCAGCGAGTCGACGATCACGGCGATTGCCAGCACCGCGCCGGTAATCATGAAACGCAACGACGACGACAGGTTCAGCAGCGTGAGGCCGCTCGCAATCGACTGGATCACGATAATGCCCAGTACTGCAGAATATGCACTGCCGCGTCCGCCGAACAGACTCGTGCCGCCGATCACCGCTGCGGCAATCGCATTCAGGTTGACGTCACCGGTGCCGGCCTGCTGGCTTGCCGAAGCAAGCCGCGCCGCCGTCAGTACGCCGCCGAGCGCGGCAAGACTCGCGCACAGCACGAAGGCGCTGGTGTAGATCGCGCTGACATTGATGCCCGCGCGCCGCGCCGCCTCATGATTGCCGCCGACCGCATGCATCGAACGACCCCAGCGGGTGCGCTTCAGGGCGTAGTCCATGGCAATCGCAAGACCGAGGAAGATGCCGAACATCAGCGGCACGCCCCGCCCCTGGTTGAGGTAGACCACCACGATCTCCAGCAGCGCGGTGATGGCGAGACTGCGTGCGAGCAGGCTGCCCATCGACGGCGCGGAAAGATGGGATGCGTGACGGCGCTCGCGCGTGCGCATGCCGAGCAGCAGCATCACGGCGCCCGGCAGCAGCGCGAGCAGGTATGACACGACGGCGGGAATAATGATCAACTGCCCGAGGTTCACCATGGCCGAATCGTAGGGCAGGTTGATCGAGCCGCTGGTGCCGAGCACATACAACTGCATGCCGAGAATGGCCAGCAGCCCCGCCAGCGTCGCCACGAAGCTCGGCATGCCCAGGCGGTTGAGAAGCAGCGCGTAGATCGCGCCCACCACCGCGCCCACTACCACAGCGGCGACGATGGCCAGCAGCACCGGCCAGCCATGATTGACCCACAGCATGCCGGTGAGGGCGGAAGCGAAGCCGCTCATCGAGCCGACCGAGAGATCGATCTGTCCCACCATCAGCACACAGACAATGCCGAGTGAAATCACGCCCACGGTCGAGCAATCGAACAGCAGATTCACCATGTTGTCGGCGGAGAGGAACACCGGATTCAGGGCGGTGAACACGGTCCAGATGATGACGAGTCCGGCGACCACCGGCAGCGAGCCCAGATCGCCCGAACGCACCCGTTCGACGAACGCGGCCACCGTGCCGCTGACGCCGGTGGCATGTTTGACGCGCACGTCGCTGCGGTCGAGCAGGGTGGGCTGTGGCGAGCCCGGTGTTTCGTGCGGGGCGCCGTGCATTTTGTTGCTCATGATCGTTCCTTTGGTCTACGCGCCCAGTTCGGACTGACGCCGGCCCGCGCGACGCGACACTGCGTTCTCGGCGGCGCCGGTGATCGCCGCCACGAGTTCCTGATTCGACGAGTCGGGGTAGAAAACGCCGTTATTGCGGCCAAGCCGCAGCACCACAATCCGGTCGGCCACCGCGCGCACGTCCTCCATGTTGTGGCTGATCATGATGACCGCGTGGCCACGGTCACGGACCCGTTCGATCAGGTTCAGCACTTCGGCGGTTTGGGCGACGCCGAGCGCGGCGGTCGGTTCGTCGAGCATGATCAGCTTCGGATCGAGCAGCAGCGAGCGGGCAATCGCCACGGTCTGGCGCTGGCCGCCCGACAGCGAAGCGACGACGTCGCGCACGCTCGGAATGCGCGCCGAGAGTTCATTGAGCAGCGTCCAGGCCTTTACTTCCATGGCCACTTCGTCGAGGCGCATGGGGTTCAGTTCGCGGCCCAGATAGATGTTGGCGACCACGTCGAGGTTCTCGCACAGCGCAAGATCCTGAAACACCGTGGCGATGCCGAGATCCAGCGCCGCGGCCGGATTGGTCAGCGTGACCTCCTTGCCGCCGAAGGTGATGGTGCCCGCGCTCGGTTGATGGACGCCGGCCAGCACCTTGACCAGCGTGGATTTACCGGCGCCGTTGTCGCCCACCAGGGCGACCACTTCGCCGGCATGCACGTCGAGCTCGATGTCCGTCAGGGCCGAGACCGCTCCGAAGTGCTTCGAGACGCCGCGCAGGCTCAGCACCAGCTCGCCTCGCCCGGACTGTTTGGTGGCGTTGTCAGTCATAAGACGGATACCTCGTGATGAAAAAGGGGACCCGGCGCCGGCCGGATCCCGTCCGGCCGTGAGCCGGATGGCAGCCCACGCTCTGGATCAATTCGTAATGCCAAGTTTCTTGCAACCGTCGGCATAGCGGTCGGTGCACAGATCCTTGGCGCTCGCGAAGCCCTTGTCGACCACCTCCGCCTTGATGTTCTTCGAGGTGATCACGGCCGGCTTGAAGAGTTGCGACGGCGTGTTGAAGAGTGTCGTCTGACCCTTCGGAGCCTGGCCGTTCAGGAAGCCGACGGCGACCTTCGCCGCCGCCGCCGCGACGATTTCGCTCGGCTTGAGGATGGTGTTGTACTGGTCGCCGGAAATGATCAGCTGCAGGCCGGCGAGGGTCGCGTCGTTGCCGGTCACCGGCGGTACGGGGTTGACGCCGGCTGCCTTGAAGGCCGCCACCGCGCCGCCGCCCGTGCCGTCGTTGGCCGCCACCACGCCCACAATCTGCGAGCTGAAGCGCGTGATCTGGCCGCTGACCCATTGCTGCGCCTTCGGCGGCGCCCAGTCCGGCGTGTCGTATTCGGCGAGCGTCTTGTAGCCGCTGCCCTGGATGCCCTCGTGGCTGCCCTTCTTGATCAGGCCAGCCGCGGCGTCGACCGGCGAGCCGTTGACTTCGAGCAGACCACCCTTGTCGGGCGACACGCCCATCTCCTTGAGATGCTGCACCAGCGACTGTGCGATGGACTTGCCGATGTCCTCGTTATCGAACGACACATAGTAGTTGGCGGGCGTCGACGGCACCGGACGGTCGTAGGCAATCACCTTGATGCCCTGGCCCTGCGCCATGTGCACCAGCGACGCGGCCGCCGTCGAGTCCACCGGGTCGAGCACGATCACCTTGGCGCCCTGGGCGATCACCGAGTTGAACTGCTGCTGTTGCTGCGAGACGTCGCCATTGGCGTTCTGATACAGCACTTTGCAGTCGGGGCAGAGCTTGCCCATTTCGGCCTTGAAGCCGGGGAAGTCGTGCTGTTCGTAGCGCGTCGAGCCCTCGTCCGGCATCAGGAAGGCAACCGTGCCGCTCGGCGCGGCCAGCGCCGCGGTGGCGCCCATCAGGCTCAAGGTCAGCGCGCTGGCGCCGATCAGGTGGTTCGATAGTCTGTTCATCGAGTGTCTCCGTTTATTAGAAAATTTGCGGCGCGGGTGGCTGCCGTCGTTGCGCTGCGGGTGGTGCTTTCAGATGAGGACGGGTACAACACGCGCTAGCCGAACGCCTGCGGGGCGTGTGCGGCGTCGGGCGATTCGGTTGCGCTGGCGGCATTGAGCTGCTGATACGCGCGCCATCGCGAGGGCGACATAGCCTTCAGCAGAAGAAACTGGCGGTTGAAATTCGACAGGTTATTGAAGCCGACCTGATAGCAGATATCGGTCACGCTCAGTTCACCCGTCATCAATAGTTGGCAGGCCAGATTAATACGCAGCCGGTTCACGTACTGCACGAAAGGTACGCCGGTATGCCGGCGGAAGTAGCGCGAGAAGGCGCTCACGCTTTGCCCCGAGAGTTCGGCCAGCTCGGTTTCGCGCAACGCCAGCGAAAGGTTTTTGCCGATATACGCCAGCACGTGATCGATGCGCGTGCCGGCATCGGGCGCCGGATCCGCGCGATAAGCCGCGCTCGCCAGTTTCACCGGCGCCGTACTTTGCAGAAGCAGGTCGAGCAGGGTGATGAACAGCGTGATACGGCGGATGCCTTGCGCGCCGATCATTTCGCGCATGACCGGTTCGGCGGCCGCAGCGGTTTTCTCGGCGAACAGCATGCCCCAGCGCGCGGCGTCGAGCAGATTCTCCACTCGCTTCAGTTCGGGGAACGCCATGGCGGCGCGCCCAATGAAGTCCTCGCTGAACTGCAGCACCAGACCGCGTTCGTCCACCCGGCTGCCGGGCGGCACGTTGCTCACCCAGTTATGCGGCAGATTCGGTCCCGCCATCACCAGATTGCCGGGCGCGAAGTTGCCGATGTAATCGCCGACGAAGTATTTGCCCGTCGTCGCGGTGATGAGATGAATTTCGTACTCCGGATGGAAGTGCCAGCGCACCGTGCGAAAGGGGTAGCCGTGCGACCAGACCTTGAACGATTCGTCGCGCGGCATGGCGACCCGTTCGAGATCCGGTTGAACGAGGTTGGCGCTGCGGGCTTCCTGACGCGCCGTGGCACCCCGGGTGGCGTGCATCTGTCTTCCTCCTGAGCCAATTTTTGTCGGGCGGGCCGCTAATGCTGCCGTGCGTCTCGCCATGACCGAAAATTAGCCCCATTACCGCTATCCCACCACTAAAAATACGGCTGTAAACCGATACTTTCTTGCATTCGGGTTAGTCCGTAGGGGTTCGGGAGTCAACTTTTGTGCAATGCAATAGCCGATATTTGTACTGTTACGCTGCTCGTCGGGACTGAAAAACAATCTGCATTCCTGAATATTGTCCAAGGGCTAAACCATCGTTGCCACGCGCCTGCCTGGGGCGGCCTTGAGTTGACTCCAAGGTGACCCTGAGTTGCGCCCCGGTTCAGCCCGCAGGCAGGCGCGGTTTCATTCTTCGTTCGAATCGCCCGTGTTTTTGTTTTCGTAGTGCGCGCGTTTTTCTTCATACATCAGCAGGTCGGCCCGCTGCACCACGGCTTCGAGCCGTTCGCCGTGCTGGCAGGTGGCCGCGCCCATCGAAAAACTCAGCACCGAACCGGGGTAGAACTGATTGTTGAGTTCGACCAGTTGCCGGATCGTGTCGATCATCGCGGCGCCGCCGTGTTCATCGGTGCTCGGCATCAGGATCGCGAATTCGTCGCCGCCGATCCGCGCCGCGTGAAAGGGCGCTTCCATCGCTTTCGCCAGCACCTCGCCGGCGCGCCGCAAAAGCGCGTCGCCGGCGGCGTGGCCGAGCTGGTCGTTGATCCGCTTCAGGCCGTTGAGGTCGGCCATGATCACGGTCACCGGGAACGGCCCCTTGCGTTCGAGCCGGTTCAGTTCATCGACATAAAACGAACGGTTGCGCAGCTTGGTCAGCACGTCGTGCTTGCCGAGAAACTCCAGATACGCCTCGGCTTTCTTGCGCGCGGTGATGTCCGTGAGCGCCACCAGCACGAGGTCCCAGTCCTGCTCATGCCCCGGCAGCACGGAGAATTGCAGGTGGACGTGAACCTCGTTGCCGTCCAGCGAGTAGTTGACGGCTTCGCGCTGCTGGAACAGCTTGCCATCCCACAGGTCGATCAATTGCTCGCGGAAGTGCGAGCGCATCTCGTCGCGGAACACCTGGGACAGGCTGGCCAGCAACGTTTTCTTGTCGGGTGCGCCGAACATGGCCAGCGTGTGGCGGTTCACGTCGAGCACATGAATTTCCTGCATGCAGCGCTCGACGAATTCCGGATGCACGTCCGTGAACACGCGGAAATCGGCGATGCCGGCCGCGCGGGCCTCGTTGAGAAGCCGTTTGACCGCGCTGAAATCCTCGACCCACAGCGACACCGGCGAATCTTCGAACAGACCGCGCGCGTACTGCTCGGCGTGCACGAGGCGATGACGCGCGCCTTCCAGTTCGCTGACGTCCTCTAGCGACACCAGCACGCGGTCCCAGCGCGCTTCGTGTCCGGGCAGCACCGCGCCCTTGAGCAGCACGTCCACGCGCCGGCCGCCTAGCGTGTAGTTGACGGTCTGGCTCATGAAATTCGGCTGGCCGGCCCACAACTGACACAGTTCTTCGAGGTGGGTCTTCAGCATGTCGTCGCGAAACACGCTGCTGAGATTGGCGGTCAGCGTGGCAAGACTGTCGGCCTCGAACAGGTCGAGTGTCTTGCGGTTGACCTTGACGACGCGAATGCTGTGCGCGCACTGCGCAACCCGTTCGGGATGCCCGGCGAAATGCGCGCGCAGGTCCGTGACGCCCTCGGCGCGCCATGCGTCGAACAGCGTGCGCACGCCGCTGAAGTCCTCGAGCCAGAGCGAAACCGGGGCCAGCTCGAACATCTCCGAGTCGTCGCTGGCCGTCGCTTCACCGCGCGGCATCTCTTGAGCACTAAGGGTATCCAGCATGACGAGTCCATAGTCGATAGTGCCGCTATTTTAAGACGACTTGGGTGGCCGAAGGCGGATTGGCCAAAATGGGCCTGAGGGGAGCGGGACAAATGGCGGCGCAGAGCCCGGCTGCACGCTTGCCGGGCCCTTGTTACACTTTCCGGCGTTGCAGTCTTCCGCTCATTCCGCCCATCCCGCCAATCAACGCATCGTGTCCATGAAACCTACCCTGCTGGTTCTGATCCATCTGAATGACGAGAGCCGCGCGTGCATCGCAGCCGCTTTCGACGTGATCTATGCGCCCGATCCCGACTCGCGCAGCGCGGCGATCGCCGCACACGGCGCCACGGTGCGCGCCGTGCTGACCAATGGCACGACCGGCCTGACCGACGCCGAAGTCGACCGGTTGCCGAAGCTCGAATTCATCAGCGCGCTGGGGGCGGGCTACGAAAATCTGCCGCTCGACCACGCCCGCGCCCGCAATATCGTGCTGGTGAACGGCGCGGGAACCAACGACCACTGCGTCGCCGATCACGCCTTCGCGCTGCTGCTGGCCGTGGTGCGCGACGTACCGCAGCTCGATCAGGCGACCCGCCAGGGCGCCTGGCGCGACACGCTGCCGATGCGGCCGAACGTGTCGGGCAAACGCCTCGGTATTCTCGGCCTCGGCAATATCGGCCAGAAGATCGCCCGGCGCGGCGCAGGCTTCGAAATGGAGCTGGGCTATCACAATCGCAAGCCGCGCGCGGGCGAGTCGATCCGCTACTTCGACAGCGTCACGGCGCTCGCGCAGTGGTGCGACTTCCTGCTAGTCGCGACGCCGGGTGGCCCCGGCACGAAGCATCTGATCGACAAGCCGGTGCTCGACGCGTTGGGGTCGCACGGCTTTATCGTGAACGTGGCGCGCGGCAGCGTCGTCGATACGGCGGCGCTCGCGGACGCACTCAGGGCCGGAACGATTGCGGGAGCCGGGCTCGACGTGTACGAGGGCGAGCCGCATCTGCCCGAATCCCTGCTCGAACTGCGCAATCTCGTGGTGACGCCGCATGTGGGCGGCCGCTCGCCGGAGGCGATCATGGGCTCGGTGCGTAACTTTGTCGCCAACGCCACGCGGCATTTTGCCGGCGAGCCGGTGTTGACGCCGATCTGAGCCAAGGCGGCGACGTTTTTTCAGCTGGATACGGCAGGTGGCGGCTTTCACGCCTGCCTGTCGGGGCGCTTGACTATCAGCCGATCAGCTTGAGGCCCGGCGGCAGCGACTCGCCGAAAACCCGGCCCTCGTCGGCTGCGTCGAGTTCGACGGTTTCGCTGACCATGGTGATCCAGGGCGCCGGCGCGTGCGCGGTTTCGAGCCGTTTGACCACGGCCGCCCGCGCCGCGTCGGGCAGGTCGCGCGAGCGGTCGCCGGTCATGCGGGCAATCTGCACGGCGGCGAACGCGGCCGGTTCGACCTTCTTCCAGTCGAGCGCCAGAATCGCGTCGAGCCATGGCAGCGCAGCCTCCACCGGCACGACGCTGTGCGCGCTGCCGTAGAACGGCCGGCGCGCGCCGATGCGGCCCACTGCCCACCATCCCTGATGGTTCTCAGCAGGTTTTTTGAGCCGCTCGATCAGCCGCTCGCCAAGTTCAATCTTGCGCGCGGCCGGCACGCGTTCGAGCGAGGCTTCGAGGCGCACCATATCGGCATAGCCGGATTTCGCGGGGTCGAACGGTAGTTTGGAACGCGCCGTGCTGGCGGCTTGCATAAAAGCCACCGCGTCGAGCACGTCGAGTTGTTCGCGCTCGCCGAGACCACCGGCCGCGCGGCGCCACAGTGTCCACCATTCCGACCAGACCTGGCTGTCGTTGATGTACTGGATGCCGTCGTCGAACAGCGACCATAGCTGTTCGACGCGCCATTCGTCGAGCGGATAGCCAAAGCCCGGGCGCATGCAGTAGCCGGCCAGATTCAGCCACAGACGCTCGTGATCCGCCGAACGGCGGCGCCGTTTGGCGCGTTGCCATAAGGCGTTGAACAGTTCGCGCAGCAGGGCGCTATTCCAGTTGGCGCGCGGTCCGAGGACCTGTTCCAGGTCCGCCCGCGTGCGCCGGATCTCCTTGGGATCGATCTTTTGCGAACGCGAACCGAAGGCGCGCTCGATCAGTTCAAGCGCCTGCGGCAGCGCGGGATGGGCTGCTTCGCCCGAGACCGTGACCTTGGCCTCGTCGCGGCGCAACTGGAATTCGAGCAGCCAGCGTTGCGCGGCATTGCCGGCGTCGATGCAATGCACTTCGAGCGTGCCGACTTCCGTCAGCGAGGCGGCGAGTTGCACCGGCGTTTCGCCGGACTTGCCCGCATCGCGTGGCGGCACGACGGTGGCGATCGGCGGCAGGCGCACGAAATCGCCGGGCGGGAGTTCGGCGATCTCGCCTGCTTGCCACTTCACGTCTGAAATTGAGGACACCAGATGAAACTGCACCGGATGCCCGAGCCTGAGCGCGAAAGTGCGATCCGTGAGATGAATTTCGCGGCCCTCCTCGGTGCCGCGCGGCAGCACGCAGATTCCGCGCAGCGCCTCGCTGGTTTCGTCGAGGACGAGGAAGTAGCTGCGCGGCGAGCCGCCGCCGATCCGCGGGGCCTGACCTGCTCGTGCAAGCACGTAAGCCACCGCGCCGCGCGCGACCGCGACGTCGGGGTTGTCGTTGTAGAGCACATGCAAGGGCGCGCCACGCCACGTACCCAACGTGCAGGCGAGACGGTCGGCGAGTGCGCCGGCACGGAACACACCGCCGTTGAGTAGCAGCGTATCCGGTATGGGCAATGCGTCGTCGGCGCTGCCGGTTGTTCCCAGGGCCTCGCGCGATTGCGCCGCGAGCCGGCTCAGAAACGCGGCGACGTGCCGGGTGACGGCAGGGTCGCTCGCATACGGCAGGCCGAATTCGACGATCGCGCCACGCGGGCGTCCCGGCCGCGCATCCGCGGAAACAGCCGGGAAAAAGCCTTCGACGATAATCTGCTCGACTTCCGCGCGCGTGATTTCCGCCGTGCGCGCGCCGCCGATTAGCTTCGAACCCGCGCCCAGCAGCGTGATGGACGCCGAATCGGGAGCGCCGGCACCGAGCAATTGCTCCTTCGCGGCACGACTGCGTTCGACGAGTTGCGACAGGCTCGCCGCCGACAGGCGCGATTGCGGCGTGGATAACCGGCTCTCAGCGAGATGCGCCAGCGCGAGGTCCATGTTGTCGCCGCCGAGCATCAGATGGTTGCCGACGCCGACGCGCGTCAGCTGCGGCTCGCCATCCTGCACCTGTACCTTGATCAGGGTGAAGTCGGTGGTGCCGCCGCCCACGTCGCAGATCAGCACCAGCCGCGTCTGCGCCAGCTCCGCGCCAAGCGTGGCGCGATGACGGAATAGCCAGTCGTAGAACGCGGCTTGCGGTTCTTCCAGCAGGCGCAGCTTCGGCAATTGCGCCATGCGCGCCGCTTCGAGCGTCAGCGCGCGAGCGCCGTCGTCGAAGGACGCGGGGACCGTGAGAACCACGTCCTGCTTTTCTAACGGAGCGTGTGGAAAACGATGGTTCCATGCCGCGCGCACATGCGCCAGATAGCTGGCGCTGGCGACGACGGGAGACACCTTGTGGACGTCGTCGTTTGCGCCCCACGGCAAAATGGGCGCGACACGATCGACCGAGGCATGCGAGAGCCAGCTTTTCGCACTGGCCACCAGCCGGCCCGGAACCTGCGCGCCGAGATTGCGCGCGAGCCGGCCGATTACTACGGAATCCTGAGCGTCTTGCCCGGAAGCGGCAGTTGCCGCCCCTGACCAGGGCAGTTGCAAATCCCCGGCGCTCAGTTCGCCTTGCGCCGCGTGATAGCGCACCGAGGGCAACAAGGGCCGCGCCGCGATCTCGCCGGGACTGACGAGCTGATCGATCTCGAAGACGCGGATCTGCGCGGACCCCGCCTCGGCATACGCGACGACCGTATTGCTCGTGCCCAGGTCGATCCCGACAATGTACTGCGTCATCTGCTTCAGGCGTGCGGGTTGCCGCGGACGTCGAACTCGACTTTCCAGCGCTCGCCGGTGCCGCGCGGGATGGCTTCGAGTTCGAGCGTGCCGGCTTCGGTGACACGCGCATGCAGCTTCACCGCGACGATCTCACCGGGGCTGCGGCCTTCGGGCGGCAAGGTGGCCTCGATTTCGTCGAGTTCCTGCAGTTCTTCCGGCGACCAGTAGTCGAGCAAGGTGCCGACCTGATCCTGACGGCGCACCGACGAGCCGAAGAAGCGGAAGTGCACCGGTTCGCCCACCACCAGGCCGAATTCCTGCGCCGGCAGTTCCGCGTCGCTGCCTTCTTCCATGCCGAACGGCGCCACGCACAGTGCCTGCACCGGCGGTTCGAGTCCGGGTACCGCGGGCATGGCCGATTCGACCGCGATGTAAAACGCCCGCGCAATGCCGCCGCGAATCCGCACGCCCTGGCCGCGCTTCACGTAGCCGTAGTAGGCCGCGCCGCGTGCCACCGCGAGGTCGAGATCCGCGCCTTCCAGAAGACGGGCGGGCGCCGCGCCTTCCGCCGCGAGCCAGCCGTTGAGCGTGTGCATGATGCGCTCCACCAGCAGCGGCGACTTGAACACGCCGCCGTTGAAGAGCACGGCGGTCGGGTGCAGGAAACTCGCGGCTTCGGGCTGGGTGTTTTGCAGGCCGTCGAGTTCGGCGAGCGCCGCGACCTGGCGGCCGAGAAATGCGGCCAGATAGCGCGTGACCGCGGCATCCTGCGCGTAGGGCAGCCCCAGTTGCGTCAGGGCGGCGCGCGCCCGGCTCAACGGCCGCGCGGCGCTGTCCACTTGCGGGAAAAAGCCTTCGAGAATCGTCTGCGTGAGTTCCGCGCGCGTCAGTTCCGTGCGGATCGATCCGCCGATCAGCCTGGAGCCGCGACTGGGTACGACGAGCGGCACGGTGTCGGCGGCGGGGTCGGTGAGCAGCGTTTCCTTGGCGGCGCGGCAGGCGTAGGTCAGCGCGCGCAGTTGCCATGGATCGGGCTGGGTGCCTTGCGCGGCGAGCTTGCGCGCCACGACGTGAGCAAGCGCGAGGTCCATGTTGTCGCCGCCGAGCAGGATGTGCTCGCCCACGGCGACGCGATGCAGTTCGAGATTGCCCTCGCGCTCGATCACGGCGATCAGCGACAGGTCGGTGGTGCCGCCGCCGACGTCCACCACCAGGATGATGTCGCCGACGCGCACCTGCTTGCGCCACTGGCCGTCGCTCTTCTGGATCCAGCTATACAGCGCGGCCTGCGGTTCTTCGAGCAGCGTCATGCCGGTATAACCGGCGGCCTGCGCCGCTTCGGCGGTCAGTTCGCGCGCCGCCGGATCGAACGAGGCGGGAATCGTCACAGTGATTTCCTGTTCGCCGAAGGGCGCCTCGGGATGCGCGTGGTCCCACGCTTCGCGCAGATGCGTGAGGTAGCGCACCGAGCTTTCGAGCGGCGACACGCGTGCCACTTCGGGCGGGGCGTCGTTGGGCAGAATCGCGGCGCGGCGATCGACGCCCGGATGACACAGCCAGCTCTTGGCGCTCGACACGAGGCGGATCGGCGTACCGGCGCCACGGCTGCGCGCCATTTCGCCGACCGCGAAGTTGCGCTCGCCGGTCCACGGCAGACCGAGGTCCAATGGTGCGAGTTCGTCCGGATGCGGCAGATAGAGGAACGAAGGCAGCAACGGCAGATCGTCGATGGTGGCGGGCGCGGTGAGCTGCGTGATGGGCAGCACGTGCTGGGCGACCTTGTCGCCGTCGCTGCCGGCGAAGTCGACATACGAGAGGGCGCAATGGGTCGTGCCCAGATCGATACCGATCGAATAGCGCGGCTCGCTCATAGCTCCACCTCGGCTGCGGCGATCACGGACGCGTCGTGGCTCGCGGCGAGCCTGGGCAGCCGCACGTCCTCGACGCGCCAGCCGCGATGGCTCAGGTTGCCGGTAAACGGCGCTTTGCCGACGACATTGCCGGTCAGACGAACGGCGGTGGCGTCGAAGCCTTCGGGCAGCGTGATGCGGCTGCCTTCGGCTTCTTCGCGCACCGGGCGGATCGTGAAATGCTCGCGCAGCACCGTGCGGCAGCCGCCATGCACGACGCGGGCGGCGGCGCCGATGTCGGCATCCGAGTAGCCGGCCACGTCTTCCTCGATGAAGTCGACAAAGCGCGCGTCGCGCTGCAGCAAGCCGAGTAGTTGCAGTGCGGCGTCCGGAGTCGCCTGCTTCAAGGTGGGCGCGGCGGGCGCGGGCGTCGGAGCAGGTGCGGGTGCAGGTGTGGCAGCCGGCGCCGGCGTGGCCGCCGGGGCCGCGCTGACGGGCGCGCCGCTACGCACGCGCTGGATGCGGGCGGCGAACTCGCCGTCGCCGAGAATGCTGAAGAACGTTCCGACGGCCAGCGAAATCCTGCCGAGGAAAGACACGTTCGAGTCGGTCATAAAGTGGCTCCTGAGGGGCTCTGTTCAGGACGAGCTGTCCTCGGGCGATGCCGGCCTGGGCCGGGTCGCCGCGGTTATCGGGTTGCGGACATCGACGCGCGCAACGGCGTCACGGATTGGTTTGGCGGCCCATGTTGGGCGTGGCCCAGCGGGCCTCAGCCGCTATTTTACCTTTCGGGCGCGACGGCGTCGGCCGAAGGCCGCAATCGGGTCGCCGACACGCGGGCTGCATGAACGCCGACGCTCAAAACCGGACGCACACACGCCATGCTGCACCGCAATCTGACCAGCAGGGTAGACATCGCGGCAGGGCGCCACGAAGAGCCCGCGAGACGGCGTGCCTGGAGGCGTCACGGCGTCAATATCGGGAAATTACTCATCAAGCATTGAATACGTTGGCCGATAAAATGGCTGCGTATTCGTGACTGGCCAGGTCACGCGGCGGTCGGCGCCGCAGTTCACATCCGGGCCGGGCTGGACACGGACGCAACCGGTCGCATTGCTGACCGGTACCTCATTGCGAAGCCCGCCTGGGCCGCCTGACCGCGAGTCAGGTTGGCGCAGGCGGGCTTTATTTATTTTGCGTTGGTCGGCCGTGCTCGGGACGGCTTGTCCGGCAGCCGTGGGCGCATATTTTCAGCAAGGCGGCTCGCGCTCGAACGCAAGCCGCCTGATCTTCATTAGCTGAGTTTGTATGAACCCGCGCCGGTGCCGGCGAGATTGCCGCCATCGACAATGAGATATTCCGGGCGGATGGGCCGGCCTTCGAAGAAACATTGCAGAATTTCAAGCGTGCCGGCCGCATAACGTGCCTGCGCGGAAAGCGAGCTGCCCGAAATGTGCGGCGTCATGCCCTGGTTCGGCATGCGGCGCCATGGGTGGTCGACCGGCGCGGGTTGCGGGAACCATACGTCGCCCGCATAGCCGGCCAGCTTGCCTGACTCCAGTGCGCGGACCACGGCATCGCGATCGCACAGCTTGCCGCGCGCCGTGTTGATGAGGTAGCTGCCCCGCTTGACGAGATCGAACATCCGGTCGTCGAACATGTGCTCGGTCGACGGATAGAGCGGCGTCTGCAGATTGATCACGTCGCAAACCTTGACCAGCGATTCGGGCGTCTCATGATAGGTGAGCCCCAGTTCGGTTTCGATATCCGCCGACAGGCGATGCGGATCGTAGTAGTGGAGATGCACGTCGAAAGGCTTGAGCCGGCGCAGCACGGCGAGGCCGATGCGACCCGCAGCGATGGTGCCGAAGTGCATGCCTTCCAGGTCGTAACTGCGGCTCACGCAGTCGGCAATATTCCAGCCGCCGTTGACCGCGTATTGATGGGACGGCAGGTAATTACGCACCAGCGACAGCACCATCATCACCACGTGCTCGGCGACGCTGATGCTGTTGGAAAACGTTTCTTCGGCCACGGTGATGCCGTGTTCGGCCGCTGCCTTCAGGTCCACGTGATCCGAACCGATACCCGCGGTCAACGCGAGCTTGAGCTTCTTCGTTTTCGCAATCCGCTCGGCGGTGAGGTATGCCGGCCAGAACGGTTGTGAGATCACGACGTCGGCGTCAGGCAGATGGCGGTCGAAAGTCGAGTCCGCGCCGTCCTTGTCACTGGTCACAATCAGTTCGTGGCCGTGCTTTTCCAGGTAGCTGCGCAGCCCCAGTTCTCCCGAAACGCACCCCAGCAATTCACCAGGCTTGAAACCGAGCGGCCCTTGCGGCGAGGGAACGGTCTGCCCGTTCGGATACTGCGCGATACGCGGAATGTCGTCGCGCGCATATTTCGGCGGATAACCGGTGACGGGATCGGGATACAGGACACACAGGATCTTTGCCATGCTCAAACTCCTTGTGGACGGCCATGCGCGGTTGCGCCGGCTGTCTGAACGTTTAGGAAAGCGCGAACGTCGATGACGTCGAAGGTCACCTGGCTCGGCGGCCTTCACATCGCAGAAAGAGTGTGTGCAAACGGCAGCGTGGGGTCCAATCGTTTGGACAGATCAGCTGATAACCCCTGCTTATCAAGGACGGACGCAAGGTGCATGGCAGCGCCGTCAGCGCGACGAGCGACGCGGGCATTCGTGTCAGAAAGCGGCTTGCAGACGCGCTAGCCGATGGTCGAAGAAAGCAGCGCGTCGAACTGGCTTTGCAGATCCAGATGCTCGGCGTGACGCCAGATGGCTGCGACCAGAGGCGCTGTCGCGTCCCGGTTGCGCGCGATGAGCCCAATGCCGCGTGTCAGCTCGGGCGACAACCGGCACGCATGAAGATCCGATCCTTGTGGGAGTACGCTGAGGACGCTATGGGGCAGAATCGTGAACAACCCCGCGTTCAGGACGTGGCCGTAGATTGCGAGCAGGGAATCCGTCTCCACGACAATTTTGGGTTGGACATTTTCACGGCGGAACGCGGCGTTGATAACCTGGCGGTTCTGCATGCCAGAAGTTAGGAGACCAAATGGAAGCGAGCCGAGTTCGTTCCAGTGCGCGGAGCCGGACGCGAATCGTGGCTCGGCTCCGTGCGGCGCCAGGAGGATATAACGCTCCGTATAAAGCGGCATGACGTTGAATCCTGCCTGGACCCTGTCGTCGAGATAGGTGAGTCCGAGGTCGAGTTCGTACTCGTCGAGTTGGCGCAGGATGGCGTCGGAACTTAGCGAATGGACTTCGAAGCGGATGCCTGGGTGCTGGCGCATGCAGGGGCCGAGCACCCGCGTCGACACCGGCACGACGGTGGGGATCGCGCCAATTCGCAGGGTGCCTCCCAGTTGCGATTGCGCGGCAGACGCATCGTGCCGCATGTGCTCAAGCGCCGACAGGGTTTGCCTCGCCCAATCGAGCACCCGCTCGCCATCGTGCGTGAAACCGACGAATCGTCTTCCGCGCTCGACCACGACCAGGCCAAGTTCGGTTTCTAGCGTCCGGATGGCGGTGGACAGCGCGGGTTGAGAAACGTGGCAGGCCTCTGCGGCGCGAGCAAAGTGCTTTTCACGCGCGAGGGTCACCAGGTATTCAAGTTGACGAATGAACATTGTGCTTCTGTGGTTGACGCCGTGGCGGGAGGGCGTCGTTGGCGGATTCGTGCCGTGGAACAGTTGGCTTTCGGCCCCGACAAGCGACAGCCGGGAGATCTTTCAGATCCGTGTCGATATATTCGTTGGAATATAGCGTAGATCGGGATACGCCGCCGCTGTGCGTTGACGCATAAGTTGAAATGGCAGACCTAATAAAATCAACGAATTACACAGACGTTAACCACCATATATTGCAATCAATGGACCCCACAAAATGAAATTTTCACCACAAGTTGACGCATAAAGCGAAATTTTCTCCAGAGCGGGCGCAAAGCCTTGCCCAGCGGGGCGCGCACGACTCTGGATTGTTTCGTCTGTGCGGTTGCGGGGGGAACTTTGCGTGCGATGCAAGCTTTGTGCGTCTCGCTTTGGCGGCACTCACGTCCTTGCCGATGTTCGTTTTGCCGAGGTACGGGTTCACGTCTTCCGTTTTCGTTTTCGATTCGAGCTTAAAGCACAGGGAGGGCGTCGCAGTTCTCTACGCGCAGATTTTGCACGGGGAAGCGTGATGATTTTTCGACTCTTCACCGCTCGTCGCTCATCACAGGGCCAAGGACAGCGGTCGAAGGTCGAAGGTCGAAGGTCGAAGGTCGAAGAGGCGTAAGAGCGTCCGTCGACGATCGCCTCGAATGGCGGTAGCTTGTCGGTTGCCGACCCATGCGTTTTGCATGTAGCCGGGCGTGTGCGTAGCGCGTCGATCGCCGGAGTGTGGCCCCGGTCCGCCATAGGCAGCTTGGTAGCGGTGACGACCGGCTAACAGCGCGAAGCGGACGCTCACGATCGCTACATTTGGTGCGTCCTAAGGAAGAGGCGTCCAATTCGCCGCGCCATCGGGCGCGTTGCCAAACGCCCCTTTCATTGCAATGAAAAAATCCGCGCCGGCACGTTTGACCGTGCACTGCGATGGGCGTCGCCAGGCGAGATGCCTGGCGACATCGGCATCGGGTTATAAACGCTTATAAGCCTGTAGGATCACCGAATTTTCTCATGCTTCTCGTAAGTCGCTAGCATTCTTGCTGCTTTGGCATCGTCGTGAAGGACGCTGCGGTTGATCCCACAGTTTCGCGCAACAGCTAGCTTGTTCACGCGGCCCGCTCGGCGCGGAAGTGGCGTGCCACTCTTTCGCAATCGCTCTAAGTACTCGCCTAACCGCGCAAGTGGCGGCTTCACTATGTAACCTTGAGCGGCAAGTAACTCTTGCTCCTGAAGCGCGAACTTTTCGAGAATGCGCATCGCATCAGAATTGGTGTAAAAAAAGTCGCGGGTAACGCCACACGCCAACGCTATTGCTCGCTTGTTGGGCCGCCCGAACCGTCGCGGGAGTGGCTCGTTATTTTGCGCCAGATTCTGAATGTATCGGTGCAGGGATGATATTGCCTGATTTTGGCTGGCTTGATTTCTGTGCCGGCACCTCTTCTGAGTGTCTTCGTCCTCCATGGCAGACCTGAGCGTGTCGATCGCGCTTTGCCGAATGAATCCTGCATTGCCGCTATCGCCATATGGGACCTGTATCAAGCGAATTCTGGTCTGCTTGCACAGCCTCTTGAGACGCGCAGAACTGGTTTTCCAGCTAGATGCGCATCTAGCAAGTGCCACATAGTCCTGTCTAAATTTCTCAACGGAAGCGGCATCGATCTGCCGCTCCTGGCCTGTGGCCGACTTTTTGATAAGCCCGCGAGCGAGAAGGCCATGTATTGTCATACTGTCGCACCCGATAACGAGAGCTGCCTGCTGCTTCGTCAGGATCTCGGATGAGGCGACGGCGTGACCTGCGGCAACGAGTGCCGCAACATGCTGCGGATCAAACATGATATCTGCTGTTGTGTCTCCTGTTCTTCCAACAGACCGAAGATCGCCGTTCAGATATGCGACGAGGAGCTGCATTT
Organism: Paraburkholderia sp. BCC1885; assembly: GCF_900996235.1. GTDB lineage: Bacteria > Pseudomonadota > Gammaproteobacteria > Burkholderiales > Burkholderiaceae > Paraburkholderia. The sequence goes on along the minus strand of NZ_CAAJGM010000222.1, from coordinate 293 downwards.
TTTGATCAGAACTGCGCAGCTTGAACGTCACCAAAATATGGTGCAGGCTGATCGCCGTCCGCTGAAGATGCCTACGTTTGATCGGTGAACTAAGTGCAAGCAGTCGGTCAAGAAAGGCGCGAAGATCGGCCCGATGGTAGCCGCGACCGAACGATGTGTGATGCTTAAGGAAGGTCTGAACAAATCATTTTCAGCCTGACTGTTCGCCACATTCGAAATTGGCGGGTCTCGAAAGTCGTTTTCTTGTTGGGAACCGAATGAATACCGACCAGAAATTGATCTCGATGTTTGAA